>CACYHP010000001.1 GCA_902774295.1 uncultured Bacteroidia bacterium
ATTGGCTCATTGCTTTCAAAGAACTTGCAACCTCCATCTCTGTCGATTGCGGATGCAAAAGTACACACTTTTTTATTCCGCGCAACACTTTTTTGAAAATTTTTTTTAATTATTTTTTGACGATTGATTTTCAATAGGTTGCAAGGGGAAAATTTTCCAGAAGGGACAAAAATCAGTCTGGAAGCCGGCTTCTAAGGCCTGATTTTTTGCCCCTCCTTCCAAAATTTCTACGCCACTATGATAATAAAAGATGAAAAAATCGATATTTTGGGGAAATTTTTTGTGGTTTTAAGACCATGCAAAATAGCGAATCTTTGAAATAAAATTTCCAGAACGCCTTTTGCATGGCCATTAAAAACTACTCGTTCCCCTCAGAAACTATTCCCATAATGGTCAGTTTCACCTCTTTATTTTCAAGAGCATTGGAGAAAACAGTGACGGTTTCGGTAAACGCACCGGGTTTCTGAGTGTCTTTGTAAATAACTTTGATCTTGCCTGTCTGGCCTGGAAGTATCGGTTCCATTGGACCTTCGACAAGAATGCTACCAACAGACGGTTGTAAATTGGTCAACATAAGAGGATCGCTTCCTGTGTTTTCAAAATAGAATTCGCATGAAGCGTCACCATTAATAATAACTTCTCCGAAATCATAAACGGTTTCGTTGAATTTGATTTCCTGAGAAAATCCTATGCCGCACATCAAAAAGAATGCGCCAAGCATTACAAATAACTTTTTCATTTTGTTCAATTTTAATTAATACTAAAGTTTATTGAAGATCTTCAGGGCACAAAAATAATAGTAAAAAACCACAATCTTTCAAAAATAATTGGCAATTTTGAGCAACCTTATGATTAAACGAATTGATTTTCAGTAGTTTAAATGATTCATCAGCAATAGACATCGCCGAAATATCCCATCAAAAACTCTCTGATATCACTTTCGGTTTTGAGAGTTTCTTTGATAAGAACCAGTCTTTTATGGGCTGCCTGATACGATATTTTCATCAAAACAGCTATTTCTATAATTGAAAAACCGAGCAGACAAAGACAACAGTACGTAATATTATCACCTTTTACACCCAAATCTTCAACGAGCAAAGTCGAGAAATCGGGGAAACAATGGTTGGCATTATTGCTCAAAAACGAATTCTCCCTATTGTCCAAAGCACAGTCATAACAATCGGTTATGGTTTTGCGGCTCACATTACGTTTTGAAAGCCTTTCTTTCAACGAAATGCATATCTCACAATTTTCAAAATCGTTCAAACGCGCGGCAAAAGATATGCCTCCGCCCTTACTTCTTGCTTTTTCAATATAGTTTTTATGGCTTTCTATACTTTTCCTAATCAAATCAATTTCATTATCCTTACGTTTTCTATACCTTATTGATATATAAAGAGATGCCACCACAAAAACAAATACCGCACTCAAAACGTAATAATTCAACGTTTTTTTCCTAATTTGTTCTTCATCAATTAGTTCATTATTATAAAAAACATAAGCAAAACACTTGTCTAATTCATTGTATATCTGTCTTTTCAATGCTTTTGATTCACAAGATTCCAAAGCTTGAAGATAATTTGACACTGCTTCTTGATAATTGCCGTTTTCAAATTCATAAATTCCAAAATAATAATACAATTTCGCTTTTTGATACGATAGTTTATCATTTCTCGGATATAAATTTGATATGCTGTCGTAATAATTTGCTGATGTTTGAAAGTCGACATCATCTTTCCAGCAATCATTCAGATAATAAGCTTCGGCTTTAAGTAATTGATATTCAGAATAATAAGCAATATCTTCTGCCTTAAGGTCAAGCATTGAATCAGATTCAAGCAATGCCAGCGCCTCTGATGGATTGTTTTTCATCTTTTTCCTAACAGTCCGAAACGCCTTAGCCTGACGCCAATTACCATGCTTGTTATAACAAGCAAAAAGTGCCAAAACAACAAAACAAATTATAACAAATCGTATCTTCATAATGCAAAGATACTAAAAAAAATGAAAAAAGCTATAATCAGACTATTAAAAGTTAGTTTTATACTGATTATAGCTTTAAAAAAACGTCGGAGCAGCCCGACTCGAACGGGCGACCGCTTGCACCCCATGCAAGAATGCTAGCCAACTGCACCATGCCCCGAAAGCTTTCGCGCTGCAAAATTACAACTTTTTTGAATACAATCACTATATTAATCATTTTTAATGTCCTTCGCAGAAAAACGACCTACCACAGGGTACTGAGAACAATTCGAATATAGAATTTGTAATTAAACATTTTTAATGCCATTTGCAGAAAAACGACCTACCACAGGGTACTGAGAACAATTCGAATATAGAATTTGTAATTAAACATTTTTAATGCCATTTGCAGAAATACGACTTACCACAGGGTACTGAGAGTATTTCGAAAAGGGCATTAAAAATGTCCATAAAAACCTCATACATTGTTTATTTTTTTGAGATTTCTCCACTTCGGTCGAAATGACGTCAAAAAAAATACTATCTTTGCAAAAAAATTAAAACAACACCTTATTATATTAATATGGAACACATTCAATGTCTTATTCTCGGCTCAGGCCCTGCAGGTTACACCACTGCAATCTATACTGGCCGCGCCGATATAAAAACTGTCATTTATGAAGGACCGCTCACTGGCGGACAGCTGACACAGACAACAGAGATTGAGAACTTCCCGGGCTATCCGGAAGGCATACAGGGCAACCAGATGATGGACGACCTGCGCCGTCAGGCCGAACGCTTCGGCACAGAGTTCCGCATGGGCTCGATTATCGAAGTCGACGCTTCAAAACGTCCTTTCCACTGCAAGTCAGACTTCGGCGACGAGCTTCTGGCTGACGTCATCGTCGTGGCAACAGGAGCATCGGCACGTTATCTCGGCCTTGAGACTGAAGAGCAGTTCAAAGGCGGCGGCGTGTCGGCATGCGCCACATGCGACGGCTACTTCTACCGCGGCAAGGACGTGGCAGTGGTCGGAGGCGGCGACACCGCTTGCGAAGACGCGACATATCTCGCTCATCTCTGCAACAAAGTGTATATGATAGTGCGCCGCGACGTGCTCCGCGCCTCAAAAGCAATGCAGCACCGCGTGATGAACACCCCTAACATCGAGATCCTCTGGAACACCAACACTAAAGAACTGTTCGGCGAAGTCAGCGGATTCATGAGCACACTGCAAGGCGCTAAAGTGGTCAACAACAAGACCGGCGAAGAACGCACACTGAAAATCGACGGCTTCTTCGAGGCTATCGGTCATGTGCCAAATACCGACGTTTTCAAGGGAATACTTGAAATGGACGAGACAGGTTACATCATCACCAAGCCAAAGTCGACTGCAACAAGCGTGGAAGGAATCTTCGCAGCAGGCGACTGCCAGGACAAGACCTACCGCCAAGCTATCGTGGCAGCAGGCACCGGCGCCATGGCAGGTATCGAAGTGGAACGCTTCCTGATGGAAAACCGTTAAGACGTTTCAACATCGAAAAATGTCATTTCAGTTAGAAAACAATTTAATTATCGGACATAAAAGTATATTTTTGTGTCCGATAAGTTTATAGTTATGAAGAAAAAAACTGCACCTGAGTATCTCCCGATGAAAACTGTTGCCATCGTGGCAATCATCATCAGCCTTGGCTTCCACGTCATCATGATGTTGTCGTTTTTCTTTGGAAATACACTGTTTTCCAGCGAGATAGTCAACTTATACCCACATCATTTCAACATCTGGAGATTCCTTTATTTCACCACAACAAGCTATATAATAGTTTTTCTGATACTCATTTACAATAGAAGGATTTTAAGTTTTTCATATAAAAACAAATATATCGAATTGACACTCATCGTGTTAGGCTCATTGCTAATCGCGGCGGTATTCGGTATCGGATTTGTTTACACCAGAGCGGCATTAGCGCCAATCCATCCTAAACCTGAGTTTTTATATAACGTGATGAAGGACAGTTTGGTGAGAGACTTGACCATGTCGGCCGTGGTTCTCATTGTGGTTCAATTACTTAGGTCGCAGTATTATCAGAAAACCATAGCCGTTGAAAATGAGGCGTTGCGTTCAGAAAACCTCCTGACACGTTTCGAGGCACTGAAGAGCCAACTCGACCCGCATTTTCTGTTCAATTCTTTAAATACTTTGCAGTCGCTCATTACTTTAGATACAGAAAAAGCTGAAAATTACCTTCAACAGCTGTCGTCAGTGCTTCGTTACACCCTGCAAAATAAGGAAGTTATCAGCTTGGAAGAAGAGTTGAAATGCGTTCATTCATATTGTGAGATGATGCAGATTCGCTACGGCGAAAACTTGAAATTTGAATTTAATATTGATGCTAAATATAACAATTCCAGCGTTTTACCGTTATCATTACAGTCACTGATAGAGAACTCTGTGAAACACAATGTGATTTCATCAAAGCAGCCTCTTGTGGTGACGGTGGCTACGGGCGACAACAGCATCTCTGTGTCAAACCCGATACAGGCAAAGGCGACACCTGAGGAAAGCAATGGCATAGGGCTGGCGAACCTGACGGAGCGTTATCGTCTGAAATGGAATAAAACAGTTGAAATCACTGACAACGGAAGCACATTCTGCGTGAAACTTCCATTAGTACAAAATGATTGATTATGAAGGCTTTAATTATCGAAGACGAGGTCTTGGCAGCACAGTCGCTGCAAAAACTGATAACCGAAGTGGCACCCGACACCGAGGTCATTGCTACTTTGCAGTCGATAGAGGAAAGCGTGGCATGGTTTGACGAAAACCCCATGCCTGACTTGGTTTTCATGGATATACACCTCGCCGACGGCTCGTCGTTCGCTATCTTCGAACAGGTTCAGATCACCTGCCCTATCATTTTCACCACCGCTTACGATGAATATGCGCTTAAAGCCTTTGAAGTCAGCAGCATAGACTATCTTTTGAAGCCTATCAACCGCAATGATTTGACACGCGCAATGAACAAATTCAACGCTCTTGTGGGTGAAAAATCGAACAACAACGAGGCTATCGATGCTCTTATGCGCCAAATTGGGATGAAAAAGAACTACAAATCATGCTTCCTTGTGCCTGAGCGTGACAAACTCATCCCGTTAGCAACCGCCAACATCGCATATTTCTACATCGATACAAAGACGGTGAAAGCCATCACTTTGGACGAGCACACCTATTACATGAGCCAGACTCTGGACGACATCATGCTGCAGCTCAATCCCGACGACTTTTTCCGTGCAAACCGACAGTTTATCGTTTCGCGCAAAGCTGTTAAAGATTTGACGATATGGTTTGGTAATAAATTATCGCTCAATCTATCAGTCAAGATACCTGAGCAGATAATAATAAGCAAAGCAAAAGTAAGTGAATTTAAAAATTGGTTCTCAAAATGAGAACCAATTTTGTTATTCAATAATAGTTAATTCGTCAATTATATTCTTGACGCCACCTACTTTTTCAAGACACCATAATAAATAACGTGCATCCATGCAGATGGTGCGTTGCACCTTTTGTTCGAACATGATGTCGCCGCTCATGGCTTCCCAGTTGCCGTCGAAAGCAAGGCCGATAAGCTCGCCTTCACCATTGATGACAGGGCTTCCTGAGTTACCGCCGGTGATGTCGTTGGTGGTGATGAAGTTCACGATAAGCTGTCCGTTTTCGTCAGCATAACGGCCGTAATCGCGGGCTTCGTAGAGATCGCGCACATCCTGTGGGATGTCGAACTCCCAGTTGCCAGGGATGTATTTAGCCATCACGCCGTCCATTGTGGTGTAATAGTTATAATTGACAGCGTCAGCGCCTTTGTAAGGCTCCACTGTGCCGTAAGTAAGACGCATTGTGAAGTTGGCATCCGGGTAGAAATTACGCTCAGTCTGCATCTCCATGAGGCCTTTCATATAAAGACGCTCGCCGGCATTACCGATAATCCCTGCCTCTTCATACAAAGGATAAACCACATTGGCATAAGTGCTGATGATATCCATCGTCAAGGCAAAAATAGGATCTTTGTCGAGTTTCTTAGGTTTTTCAAGCCATTTCTCGAGTTTTGCCTGGTCAACGAAGATTGATTTTTCGAATGCTTTTGTGACCCATTCGGTAAAGTCGCCATTATTCTTGGCACCAATCTCAGCAATCATCAAGGGGACATATCTGTCGATATCTTTGTAGAAAAGGTTAAGCAAAGCGATGGTAACATCCATATCGAGAGCCTTGTCGTAGTCTTTGAAGAACGTGGCTGTCTGTGCTTTCAAACCTTCTGCCACCTTAGCGATATCTTCTTTTGAGGCTTTCTCGTTGAGCATATTATTGATTCTGATGAATCTACGTGAGAAAGAAACAGCCTCGCCGCCGTTCCATCCTGCTTCGCGCAGATATGTCATAGGCATCACGATATCGTCTAAGATAGCCCATTTCTCTTGGATTTGATCAAAAATATCGCCATAGACCATCTGGCGTGACGGGTCTTCAAACACCCACTCGCGGAAGTCTTTTTCCTGCTCTAAACGTCTGTCGTACACATGGTTACGCACCAACTGTTTCTGCTGACCGATGGCATATTTCCAATAATTTGACACGCCAGCCTGTTTTGAAGCGTATTTGATAAACACTTCCTGGTCGGCATCCATGTGCTTGCGGTACTCGTTGAGCTTGGTGGTGCGGCAGTTGATGATAGCCGGGCAGTCTGACTCAATGAGGTTCTTCACTGTGTAAGATGTTGAGTATCTGTCGGTTGAGCCCGGATAACCCATAATCATGGCATAGTCACCCTGTTTCACACCTTTGATATTGATTGGCAGATAGTGTTTCGACTGCATTGGGATGTTGCTTTCGCTATATTTTGCTGGCTTTCCGTCGCGGTCGGTATACACCCTGAAGATGTTGAAGTCGCCTTTGTGGCGTGGCCATGTCCAGTTGTCGGTGTCGGCGCCGTATTTGCCGATGCCCCATGGTGGGCAGCACACGAGACGCACATCGCGATACACGTCATATTCAAAAAGAATGTATTGGTTTCCTGAATAGAATGGCACTATTTCGATGGTGACATCGCGTTCGCCCTGACGTTCTTTGATAATCTTTTCGATGTTATTGTCTATTACCTCGCTGCGTGTCTCTTCATCGGTTACGCCTTCGAGAACCAACTCTGTCACGTCTTCTACATTCGCCAGGAACGACACTGTCAGGCCTGGATTCGGCAGCTCTTCAGCCTTGCTGTAAGCCCAGAAACCGTCGGTGAGGTAGTCGTGCTCCACTGTTGCGTGTTTCTGCACATAGCTCAATCCGCAGTGATGGTTAGTAAGCAAAAGGCCTTCCGGAGAGATGAGTTCGCCGGTGCAGCCGCCGCCAAATTGCACGATGGCATCCTTCAGACTCGGCTGGTTGAGGTTGAAAATCTGTTCGGCAGTGAGCTTGCATCCAAGCTGCTGCATCTCTTGAAGGCTCTGGCCGCTGAGGTTGTAAGGCAGCCACATTCCTTCATCTGCTTTAGCGCATAAAACGCTAATAATCAATGTAATAGCTAAAAATACTCGTTTCATTTTATTAAGATTTAAATATATCTCTAAATATTTTGTTGTTATGCTCAATCCTTGAATTTTCTTGCATTTTAGCAATATTTCTAACTCCGATTTTCCACATTTTTACGTCAAGATAGATGAAAAGGATAAACAAAAGCGTACCCATCCATTCCAAGTTATTCTCAGAAAAAGCTGACGACAGCATCAACAGATAGTCGAAGAGACCATGTGCCAGCATCGGGCATAAATAGCTGAGTATCAAATATTTACCACATTTTTCAGGTCTAAATTTCGCCATCCCGAGGAAATATCCCATGATGACGGCAAAGAGGAAATGACCCGGCACCGACAGCAATGCCCGCACCACTCCTGTTGACAGAGCACCTCCAACCGTCTCATTACCAAAGACATACATGATATTTTCAACGCCAGCGAAGCCCAGACCAATGAAACAGGCATAGACGATGCCGTCGAAAGGCTCGTTGAAATTCTTGTTACGCCAAATCACGAGCATGAAAAGCACCCATTTGCAGAACTCCTCAGGTATTCCGGCCTCAAAAAAAGCGCTGTAAAACACCGTTTTGCCTGGGATTATAGCATTGATGACGGCTACGACAAATATATCCAATGGAATAGCCAGTATTCCGAGGAAAAACGCGAGCAGCAGCATCCTAAAAGGCTCCTTCTCGTATTTGTCTTTTTTGTAGATATACCAGGCCAAAATGATGACCGGCAGAATCGCTAAAGCTAAGATTATTGCGTTCATATCAATTCCTCCGCATGCCATGATCCATTTCGGAAGCACATTGTCTCTTTATATCCCACAGCTTTCAACGCCTCTTCCGCCTCCTTGAAGAAATATGTCAGTTCCCAGTACTGATGTGCATCGGAACTGATGACTACCGGGATGTTGAACTCTTTCATGCGAGGCAGCAGCCACTCCGACGGGTAAAAACCGTTGTAACGCTGCTTGTACAAGCCTCGAGTGTTGATTTCCACTATCAAATCATGCTGTTTGATGAGGTCGAGGGTCTCCAAAACCATGTCGCGATACCATTTCTCCTCTTCCTGGAAATAACGTCCGCGCGCGTTCATCTTAACCTTGTCAAAATGCCCGATGATGTCGAATTTCTCGGTCTCTATCATCTCGTTTTCCTGATCAAAATAAGCTCTGACACCTTTTTTGATGTCGCCTCCGAAGTATTTTTTCAGTCCTTCGTCGTATGGCTCGATGCTCTTCCCGTCGATAAACCAAAGAGTATCAGGGCTTTTGCCAACAAGATGCACCGATCCGATGAGATAATCAAGCTTGTATTGTGCTTTTATCTTATCAAAATCGACGACAATGCCCGGGATAAACTCCATCTCCATCGAAGCGAGGATGTCAATCTGGTCTTTGTATTTGATTTTCAATTCCTTAAGATGACCAACATACTCGTCGTTTTTATCCATCGGGATGGAGACGCGGCTCTCGAACGGCACGCTGCTATGGTCTGAGAAGCCCAAGGTGTGCATGCCCTGATTGATGGCTTCCGCCACGGTCTCCTCCATCAGCGACTTGCCGTCGGAAAAAGTGCTATGTGTATGTAAATTAAAGTGTTGCATCGTCTTCTGTCGCTTCAATAATCTTATAAACCTTGTCGCCACGGCGCACTATGTCGTGTGCCGGAATCGAACAAAGCTCGCCCTTAACTGTCTGATTTACAGGCAATAAATCAACTCGTATCTCTTTTATAGTATCTTCATAAACGCCTGTGGTCGGACCTATTATCATGATTTCGTCGCCGACGTTAAGGTCGTGCGTCTCCATCCTGATTTCAGCCACGTTGATCTTCGCGAAGAAATTGGTGATCGTGCCGACGAAAAGCTTGGTCTTGGTGGCTTGCGAGCCGTATTTCTTGGTCCACTCGCCCATCTTTCTGCCGAGATAGTAGCCATCCCAGAAGTCGCGGTTATATACGCTCCGCAGACGGTCGGTCCATTTCTCAATCTTTTCCTGTGTGAAAGTGCCGGCATTTATTGCATCTACAGCCTCACGATAGACGCCCACCGTCAGCTTGGTATACTCCGGCGAACGGCCTCGGCCTTCGATTTTCAAGACCTTCACTCCTGCCGCCAACACCTTGTCAAGGAATGGCAATGTGCAGAGGTCTTTCGGCGACATAATATATTCATTTTCAATGGCTAACGTGATTTCTTTGTCACGGTCTGTGACTTCGTATCCACGACGGCAAGGCTGCACGCAGGCACCGCGGTTGGCGCTCGTCCCGAAGTTATCCAAGCTCAGATAACACTTGCCCGACACCGCCATGCACAAGGCACCGTGGCAAAACACCTCGATGCGCACCAAATCACCTTTCGGTCCCGTGATATGCAGTCTCTCAATCTCTTCGGTGATATGCTTCACCTGATTGATGTTGAGCTCTCGCGCCGTCACCATCACGTCGGCGAACTGTGAATAATACTTCACAGCCTCAATGTTGGTGATGTTGCACTGTGTCGACATGTGCACCTCCACCCCTATCTTGCGTGCATATTGTATCACGCTCTGGTCGGAGGCGATGATAGCGGAGATATTGTTGGCTTTGATGGCATCCAAAAGAGCATGCATCTCGTCCATTTCCTCATCGAAAACCACAGTGTTCACTGTCACATAGCTTTTCACGCCATGAGCGTGGCAGGTCTCAGATATGGTGTGCAAGTCATCAAGCGTGAAGTTTTTCGTCGATTTCGAGCGCATATTGAGCTTGCCGATGCCAAAATACACACTTCCAGCACCAGCCTGGATAGCTGCTGAAAGGGCTTCATACGAGCCCACAGGGGCCATTATTTCAATGTCATTGTAGTTCATCGGAGATTTCTCCATTCCGCTTTGCTTCAGTCAAAATGACTGTTTTTATCGTTTTAATAATTTCTCTCTCAATTCTTCATATCCCGGTTTGCCGAGGAGTGCGAACATATTTTTCTTGTATGCCTCGACGCCTGGCTGGTTGAACGGGTTGACTTCAAGCATGTAGCCGCTCAGCGCGCATCCCATCTCGAAGAAATAGATGAGCTGTCCGAGCACGTTGGCATCGATTCTCGGCACCACGATGCGGATATTCGGCACTCCGCCGTCGACGTGAGCCAGAATAGTGGCTTTCTCTGCCGTCTGATTGACCTCGTTGAGTCTTCTTCCCGCGATGTAGTTCATCTGGTCGAGGTTGGCGTCGTCTTGTGGGATACGCACTTCGTTGGCAGGATTCTCAACGCTGATGACGGTTTCCATAAGGTTGCGCAGGCCTTCCTGGATGTACTGTCCCATAGAATGCAAATCTGTCGTGAAGGTGACGCTCGCCGGGAAGATTCCCTTGCCGTCCTTGCCCTCGCTCTCGCCATAAAGCTGCTTCCACCACTCGCTGAAGTAGCACAGACGCGGCTCGTAGTTCACCAAAATCTCGTTGGTCTTGCCGGCATGATACAACGCCTGACGTGCCACAGCGTATTTTGCAGCTTCATTATTCTCATTCTGATTGTCAAGGCAATATTTCTCCATCAGCTGAGCGCCCATCACCAGCTTCTCGATGTCGACGCCAGCCACTGCGATAGGCAGCAAGCCGACAGGTGTCAAAACCGAGTAACGTCCTCCGACATCGTCCGGCACCACGTATGTTTTGTAGCCTTCGCTGTCGGACAGCACCTTCAACGCGCCTTTAGCCTTGTCGGTGATGGCGACGATACGGGTGCGAGCCTCTTCCTTGCCGTATTTCTTTTCGATATGATTCTTCAAAATTCTGAATGCCACAGCAGGCTCCGTCGTCGTTCCTGACTTCGAGATGACTGTCATCGAGTAGTCTTTCTCGTCAAGAAGCTTGATGAGGTCGTGCATGTAATCCTCGCTCATGTTATGGCCTGCATATATGATTTTCGGGCTGCCGGTGTCGACGAGCTGTGCGAAATGGTTCGACAGTGCCTCTATGACAGCGCGTGCTCCGAGGTATGAGCCACCGATGCCGACGACGACAAACACCTCCGATTTCTTGCGCAACTCATCGGCTTTAGCCTTGATATCCTTAATGAAATCGGCTTTTATCGACATAGGTAAATTCACCCAGCCAAGGAAATCATTACCCGCTCCAGTGCGCGAAAAGATTGTGTTGAAAGTCGCAGCAACTTTCTTTTTGTATGTATCTAATTGATTTTCAGAGACAAAGCCTTTGATATGGCTTAATTCAACCTTAATATCAGTCATAATTTTTTATGTTTAAACAATCTACAAAGATACGAAGTGTTTTTGGATTAAACAAGAAAAAAATTGTAGAGACGGATAAAAATCCATCTCTACAATAAACTATAAACAATAAACTATAAACTAATACTCCCACATATTCTGCTCAAAATCGATGATATCCTGTTTGATTCTCTCCGATTCCTTAAGAGCGTCGATGCCAGTGGCATAGTCCTGAATGCTGCGGTCGTAAACGTTTTCTTCTTTGTAGATATAGCTGTCGAACTGACGTTTCATGAAGAGGTCGTCGTATGACAAACGTGCTGCTGAGTTGCTTCTGTTATATACAGGAGCTTCTGACAACACTGTGCGTGTAGCCTCATCAAACGGAATCCAGAACAGCTCGTTAGGCATCTGCACTGAGTCGTTGATGTCGCGCATTGTCACAGGGCAGATGGCTTCTATTCTCACCATCATCTGGCTTCTGTGTGAGTCGAAATACCAGTCTTCCATCACGCGAAGGCGTGTCACCGATTCAGGCTTGAAAGAGATTGAGATGACGGTGTCGCCGACCTTGTTGCCGTAGTCGTCGTAAATTGCCTGATGTTTCTCAGAATTCAGACCTGTCATGAGTTTTGAATATGGCAACGGGTTATTAAGCTCGCCTGTCACTGTCACTTCGTAGGCCTGGCATCTGCCTTCCTTCAAAGCGTCCATGATGACGTCGATGAATCTTCTCCAGTTCTGGTGATTATCTCTTGGATAGTAGAATGGGAGGTTCATCTTCTGACGGAAATCGATTTCACGCCAGACTCTTTTCTTCCATAAAATGTCAGCCTCACGAATCTCCGGATTAGGGATGATTTTCTTAATGCCAGTGGCGTTTTCAACATACAAACCGTCGTTATATGTGTCGCTGGTGATTTGTGCCGATGCCTCTGGAGCACCTAAGAACAGGCATGCAACTGTTGCTACAATTATTGAAACTAACTTTTTCATATTATTTTATTTGAATGTTAATTGAACCCACGTTTCTAATCTCGCCCTTAGGACTCTTCACGCAGATGTCCTGGAACTGGATTCTCTGTCCGGCCTGTGCGTTGCTGATAAGAGCAATCACTTCGTCGGAGAACTTAGGTCCTTTATTTTGTTTATCAATGAATGTTCCTCTATATGTTGAAACTGTGTAAGAATCAACAGTGTAGTTGAAGTCTTTAAAATCAAAGTCTTTCATCACAGCCATCACTCTGCCGATGCTGAGAAGCACCTCCTTATCGACTTTACCGCCAGTGATGTCACCGATTTTCACGACCGGGTCAGGGACCATCTTCACGCGGAATTCCTGGTAGCCCATGTCAACCATCTTGCCGTTGTCGTCTTTTGCTGAAACGTGAACTTTCACCAGTTTGGCACCTTTGTTCACCTCGACGAAATACTCGCCGTTGGTAGCGCCTTTGGTGTATTTGCCACCTTCAACGTTGATGGTGATATCGTCGCTTGTGAAACCTGGAGCTGACACTGAGATAGGATTCTGGAGCTCTTCGTACATGACCATCATGTTGATAGGAGCCACTGTCACTGAAGGCGGAGCCACCTGGAACGACTCGTTGAAGTCGTAGAATGCCATTGTGCCATCCGGGCGAGGAATCTCGATACGACCTGCATACTTCTGAACGCCTACTGTAGTTGCCGGGAAGCTTAGTATGACCTTACCTTCCTTACTGTTCAACTTCACAGGTTCGCCTTTTGCCTTGTTATAGTCGTCAGTACCCATGAAATACTTCACGTCGAAAGCCTTTGAAGTATCAGCTGCTGCGATGAAAATCTCAGCCTCGTAGTTCTGACCCTTGATGATGAAGTCGCTCTTCTGGATAACACGTGCCTTGACTGATTCAAACTTGAAGTCGGATGAGCCGATTTGTTTGAACAAAGCTGTGATAGCGTCGTATTCAGTAGTCTGAATCTCACCCACAATCTTGTTGAGGATAGCTATTTCAGCTGTGAGGATGATATGCTCGAAATTCTTGTTTTCCCAGCTCAGTTCCTGTCCGTCGTTGTCGGTGTAGATAATCTTATCACCATTGAGGTCATAATCTGTGAGAAGTCCGACATACTTGTTATAGTTGGCGATGCCAGCGTCTTCCACAGTACTCACAACGAATGTACGATACTGCTGAATCTTTTCTTTAAGAATAGTAGCATTACCCTGGTTAATCATGAAGTTTGTCGCTGCGTCGTATTTGTCCTTAGCACCGATGTTGTTAAGGTCGAATTCGTAGAAAACGCGGCGGTTTTCAGGGTTAATCTTATCAACGTTTCTGATCAGCGACTTCTTACTGTCTTTGCTTGCAAGAAGTTCCTGTTCAGTAATATTTTCTGTCTCGATGACCAACGGTACTTTGATTTCTTTCTCGATATAGTTAATGATTTCGTCGGTTTTCACGCGGATCTCATTAGCTTTATCCCAATAAATCTGAGCCTTCTCAGGTTGTCTGCTATATTGTTGTTCAAAGATGTTGTAATAGTCTTCGATCTTACTCTCAACGCTGGCATTTGTCTTCTCCAGACCGTCGTTCACGATGGCGAAAGCATCGAGAATGTCAGCCGAGACATTCAATGCCAATAAGGCTGTGAGGACCAGGTACATCATACCGATCATCTTCTGCCTTGGTGTTTCTTTTGCTGCTGCCATTTCTCGTAAATCTTAGGCCTTAATATTCATTGCATTGAGCATGTTACCGTAAACGGTATTCATTGCTGTCATGCGTTTTGACAGGTCGTTGAGTTGATGATTCAGATTTTCTGTTGATGTTGCAGATGCGTTGACTTTCTCGATGTAGAGAGCCATTGTGTCGTTCATCTTTCTACTTGTGTCAGAGAACATGGCGGCGTTGGTGGCTGTCTTCGACATCTGAGCGTCGAGTTCCATAGCAGTTTCTGAAGCCTTGTTCATAGCCTTGGTGTAGTTGCTTGTTGCTGCTACAGCCTCGCTAACGTCAGCGATCTTTGATGCGTTCTCACCGAGTTTGGTAAGACCCATGCTGAGTCTTTCCATTGTGGCTGAGTTGATGTTAGCTTTCTCAAACATCTCGTTAAGCTTGTCAGTGATGACATCATTGTTGGCGTTGCCACCTTCATTTCTCTTAGCGCCTGCAGCTGGTTTCTTAGCCTGTGGTGCCGGACCGTCACCATGATAGATGTCCCATAATTCAGGATAAACCAAGCTCCAATCTGGCTCGAGGTGAGCAGGTTCGAATGCTGAGAAGAAGAAAATGATAGCTTCTGTCAACAGACCGAGTGTCAACATTGTGTTAGCTGCACCCGACCAGCCGAACAACGACATGTGGGTAAGTTTAAACAATGCGCCGACCAAAACGATGGAAGCACCAATACCATAAACTTTAGCCATGAAGTTTTTGTACTTCTTGCTTTCTGAAAACTCTTTAAATGTCATTTTACCTTTTATTTTTTAATTTTTATTTCTTTTTTTAATTATAAACCCTTGATGACTTGCTTGGGTTGTCACCTTTCTGTCTGCCAAGGAATGGCTGGATGCAGCGGAATCCGATGTAGCACTTCGCTGTGTCCTGATACTCATAGGCGCGTGTGGTCACCTGCAGATAGTATGCCACGTCTTTCCATGAGCCGCCGCGAACGACTTTTCTCTTCATGATCGGGTCGTCGTTTTCGCTGGCATTGTATGTAAACTGAGGGTTCATATCCCACATCACGTTATATGCTGACGGGTCGAATGCGCTTGATGTCCATTCTGCCACGTTGCCTGCCATGTCGTACAAGCCCCAGTCGTTAGCCGGATAATGAGCCACGATGACTGTGGTGAGACCGCCGTCGGCGATGTAGTTGCCGCGCATAGGCTTGAAGTTGGCTTTCAAGCAGCCTCTCTCGTTACGTGTGTAAGGGCCGCCCCATGGATATGGGTTGAGCTGATGGCCACCGCGTGCTGCCCACTCCCACTCAGCCTCGGTAGGAAGACGGAACTCTGACAAGCCTGTCTGACCTTTGTGCTTTGCCAAGTATTTGTTGAGCTTCTCGGTACGCCACACACAGAAAGCGTTAGCCTGGTTCCAGTTCACACCGACAACAGGATAGTGGTCGTATGCCGGATGCCAAAAATACTTCTCTGTCAACGGGTCGTTGAAAGCGTATGAATAATCATAAATCCATGCCAATGTGTCAGGATAGATATTGATATCCTCATTGCGCACGAACACCGAACGGTCTGATGAGCCCTGCGGACGGTTTGCGAAAGCGCCCTGACGATAGTCAGCACCCTCTCTGAATTCCTTCTTGGCAGCTGCTCTGAGGTCGATATAGCTGTAATGATAAACGAGCTTTCTCGCATCAACCTCTTTCTTGCCGTAATAGCGCTCATTCTCAGGGATATAGAGCTGCTCGAGAGCGTCTCTGTACTCCTGGTTGTCGCTGCGCCAATCAATCTTTTCTTCCCAATTGAGATATGGCGGATCATAAACCTCACCAGTCTTTCTGTTCTGAGTGATGAGATATTTGTCAGGATCAACTTCACCAAGATATGTACGAGCCAAAGAGTCGCGAACGTAGTTCACAAACTCACGGTACTCGTTATTGGTGATTTCTGTCTCATCCATGTAAAATGCTGAAACAGACATAGTCATAGGCTGCGACAAGTTGCTGCCTGCGATGTCCTGACCACCTGCACCCATGGTATAGCTTCCCATCGGGACAAACACCATGCCGTAAGGATCCGGTTGATAAAACGGTTTTGATTTCTTTCTTACGCCTACCAATTCACCTTGATCGCCGCTGGTGCTGCAACCAACAAACATCAATGCGATTAGGCTCATTAACACAAACTTCTTCATTTTATTCCTTTTTAAAAAAGTGTCCAAAAGTATATTATTTTTCATTATTTCCGACAAAAACATTTCAACTTTGACATTTTTTTATCAACAATTTTTATAAGTATCTGATACTCCGATATATACGAGGCTGTTTCTCCAAGTCCAACTTAAAGTTGTAACTGATGGAGACCTCATGCGAACCCGGTAGTTTCAAACCCATAGTGTTGATATCGTATGCATAATTGATCTGTATTCCTTTGATAGTGAAGCCAACCAAAATGTCTATTGACTCCTGATACCTGTAGTTAACGCCAAAGCACATCTTATTATTGTACCAAAGACGTGCACTGAGGTTAAACTGTGTCGATGCTATGTCGCTTAAAATCAGCATGGACGGGTTCAGCATGAACTTAGGATTAAAGAACTGATACTCGTATCCGGCTGCCAGATAAAACGTCCTATCACCAACAAAACTTGCACTTGTCGAGGATTTGCCTTCAAGCGCCTTGCCCTTCGCCTCCATCAGATTTGTGGTTGACAACGCCACGTAAAACGTCTCAGGAACCATGTAGAACAAGCCAAAGTTAAAATCAATAAGCATGTCGCTCTGTTCCTTCGTCGGGATGACAGGGTCGTTGTCATTCAACGGCTTAGCCTTTCCGAAATCGACTTTACGGTTGTCGAAACTGAAAGCCAAACCCACTCCCAATGTACCGGCACCAAGGTCAAAATGATATGAATAACCGAGGTTTACCGCCACATTGTTCTCAAAACCGAGCTGGTCTTTCATCAAAGAAAGTCCCAAACCGCCTCTTAACACCTTGATTGGCAGGTCTGCAGATGCAAAAAACGTCACCGGCGAAACAACATCACCCGTCATGTCATCTTTGAACCCAGCCCACTGGTTACGGTAAATTCCCATCGCATTCACGCCTTCGCTCAAACCGTAATAACCAGGATTTATTATCGCGTAAGAATCACTGTAATTGGTGAAAATCGGCATCTGCTGAGCCTTCAACACATTGATTGCCAACATGTTAATCACCAATAACAATATGTATTTTATCTTACGCATTGAATTTTATAACGCCTTGTTTATCAATTTATTGTCTAAACTCCAAAGTTTTCAACACTTTTTCAACACCTTATTAATATTAATCACCTGAAGAGCCTGATGATATCGTTGCCATTCGCATAGATGATGAGGATGAGCAGGAAGATAAATCCTATCGTTGTAGCTCTTTCGAGGAATTTGTCGCTCGGCTTACGGCCTGTCACCACTTCCCAGATGAGGAACAGCACGTGACCGCCGTCGAGACCCGGTATCGGGAGGATGTTCATCACTGCGAGGATGATGCTGAGGAATGCTGTCATACGCCAGAACTGTTCCCAGATGAATGAGTCAGGGAAGATGCTTCCGATGGCGATGAAGCCTCCGAGGCTCTCGTAAGCTCCGGTGCTCGGGTTGAAGATGAGTTTCAGCTGTTTCCAGTAGTCGCTCAGCTCTTTGCCTGTTTTCTTGAAGCCGCGCGGTATCGACTGCCAGAAGCTATATTCTTTTGTCGAGATCTCAAGCATCTGTGCAGCATACACTCCTATCGTGGCATCGCCGCCCACATGCACCGGCATCACCATGGTGTCGCCCTCACGCACTATCATCATGTCGACATCTTGGTCTCTATAATTGACGATATTTTTCTTAAAGTCTTGGAAATAAGGCGTTTCCACCTCGTTTATCGCGATGATTTGGTCGTTAGGCAGCATTCCTGCTTTCTCGGCATACGAGCCGTTTGAGAATCCGCCCACCACGAACGGCATCCTTGTGCTGATGAACATCGAGCGAGCCTTAATCAACTGACTGACAGCGTCTTCAGGCAGCTCCACCCTCATCTCCTGACCATCACGCTCAACGTCGATATATTTTGTGTCTTCAAGAATCAAAGCCATAGGAATCTGGCTGAAGTCTTCGATATATTCGCCGCCCACGGTGATGATTTTGTCACCGTCGCGAAGCCCGAGGTTGTATCCGAGGCTATCCACAGCGATACCGTATTTGTTGACTTCCTCTGTCGAGATATACTGTTCGCCGTAGCTTGCGATGAGTCCGATGTAGATAACGAAAGCCAGGATGACATTCATGCACACGCCGCCGATCATGATGATGAGACGCTGCCAAGCCGGTTTGGTACGGAACTCCCACGGCTGCGGCTCCTGTGACATTTGCGCCTGATCCATCGACTCGTCAATCATTCCGGCAATCTTGCAATAACCGCCGAGCGGCACCCAACCGAGACCGAACTCTGTCGAGTCCTCTGCCCTGCGCCAGTCGTCTTCAGGCAATGTGTTTAAGTCAATTGGCTCGTATTCGTATTCTTTTTTCTTCGTGACAGGGTCTATTCTCTCGTGAGTGATGTATTTTTCAGGCTCATTCTTGCAGAAAAACTTGAATTTCCACGCTCCGTTGACTTTTTTACATCTGAAAATAGAGAATTTCCAGTCGAAAAACATATAGAATTTCTCAACCCTCACCCCAAAGATTCTTGATGCGATGAAATGTCCGAATTCGTGGATTATTACGAGGATTGAAAGAGCTAAAATCAGCTGAATTATCTTAATAAATACTACCATTTTTCAATATTAAAAATTCAAAAGTGCAAAAATACGAAAATTAATGGAATTCTTTTAAGAATTTTTCATTTTCCTTCAAAAGAAATGTAATCTTCCGGATCCACGGCTCTTCCGTTGACCCACAACTCGAAATGAAGATGCGGTCCTGTTGATGTCGTGCCGCTGTCGCCGACAATGGCTATGGCATCGCCGGCCTTCACCACATCGCCTTCATGGCAGAGCACCGAGGCGTTGTGTTTATAAATGGAGATGATATTACTATCATGTTGAATACCAACGACATAACCTCCTTCAACGCTCCAATCGGAGAACACCACCGTACCGTCAGCCGTTGCTTTGATGACAGCGTCGGCATTTGCCACCACATCGACTCCAAAATGCTTGTTGTTGCTGTTGAAGTGATTGGTAACCAATCCGTTAACAGGTACAAAGAATGTCGGTATCTTAGTTATATTCATTTGTGGCTGGTTCGGATAGACTGTCCTTTTGATGTCAACATCAACTTCCTCGCCATTGATGATGCGTTTCAGATTCTCGATATACTGATCTTGGTGATTAAACACCTCTTCCAATGAATCAGCGCGGCGTTCCATGTTGTAAAGGCGTCGGTCAAGGGTGACGTCGGTGTAACCCGGAATCAGCTCGCGAACGGAGGTAAAAAATATTATGCATGTCGTTATCGCTATGAGTAGCAACGAGTAGATGACCACCATATTGGTGAATTTCATCTTACTCATGTTAAAACGACCTTTCTCTTCGTACGTCTCAGGATGTACGATGACTATCTTGAATTTGCTTTTAAAATTTTTATACCAGTCTTTCATTTTCTAAAATCATTCCAAATTGAATCTTCCCGGTGTCTTTCCTTGCATCCCGCGATAAAAATCCTCAATCGTTGGCCAGTCTTTGTCGAAATCGCCCGATGGGACGAAGTACGGTCCGTAGCCGCAGCGTCTCGTCTTAAAATCTATAAATCCAAGAACCACAGGCACTTGCGCCAGTTCAGCGATATAATAGAATCCACGTTTCCACTTCTCGACGCGTTTGCGGGTGCCTTCGGGTGTGATAACAATATTCAGCTCGTCGTATTGCCTGAAAATGGCGGCTGTCTTAACCACCATATTGTTGCCTCTGCTGCGGTCGACAGGGATGCCGCCCATTTTGTTCAAACCCCAGCGTAATATAGGGTTTTTGAAAAATTCTTTCTTCACCAGGAACTTCACCTGACGACCTTCCATCCAGAAGAAACAGCGGCCTATCACGAAATCTTCGATGCAGGTGTGCGGTGCCTCGATGACAATGCTTTTCTTCACTCCTTCCGGAAACTGACCTACGAAGGAAAAACCCCTCATTTTGAGGTAGTTACGACCGAACCATTTCTTAAAACTCATATATCGATATTAAGTCCGAGACCTTTTTTTAACGTTAAAACATTAGGATTCATCTCTGCCATCTTTTCGAAACGGCTGCGGTCGGTGTAGGCGATGTCGTCTTTCGGCGTCTCCACCACATGATGCACGAGCGTGAACTGGTTGTTGTCTAACGACTTCGACAGATGTTCACGGAGCTTGCCCATATTGTTTACATCTTTGATAACCAATATGTTATCGACTTCAAAATGAATCTCGTTATTATCTTTCAGCGTTGGTTGATACTTTCCGATGCCGGCCACGAAATTAGGAGAGGTGTTTTTATTTTTCTCAACGAATTTCGTCCACGCTCCGACCAGCATCTCCTGCGTAAAAGGGTTGTTTCTCACCTCGACAGGAGCGTCGTCTTCTTTTTTCTTCGGTCCTTCGTCCAAAATGGAAATCGTTCCAGCTCGTTTCACTCGCTGGACCGGCTGAGGCTGAGGCTGAGGTTGCACAGGTGACACGTCTTGTTTAACCTGATTTACATTATCATTTTTGACAGGATTGACAGGACTAACAGGATTATTTACAACCTTATTCTCAACTTTAGGCTTTTCACTCTCAACTTTAGAAACCATTTTCATCAATGCCACCTCCAGATGTAACCTCTTGTTATTCGCACTTCTAAAGTTGATGTCGCATTCATTGGCGATATCAAGTGATTTCAGCAGAAACTCGGTGCTGCAGCGTTCTGCTTGTTTGGTGTAGCGTGCTTTCAGCTGGCTGCTGACCTCCATCAAGTCGACAACACGCTGGTCTTTGCCAAGAAGCAGGTTGCGCAGATGGTTTGCCATGCCCTGGATGAAGTTTTGCGGGTCGAAACCCTTGTTAATCACTTCATTAAGCAGCAGGAGTATGGAATTGATATCGTTGGCGAGGATGTTCTCGACCATGCCGAAGTAATATTCATAATCGAGGACGTTGAGGTTGGCAATGACATCTTTATATGTGATGTTGTTGCCCGAGAAGCTCACCATCTGGTCGAAAATCGAGAGAGCGTCACGGAGGGCGCCGTCGGCTTTCTGAGCGATGATGTTGAGGGCCTCCTCTTCTGCCGTCACGCCTTCTTTTGCGGCGATATTCTGCAGATGTTTGGTGATATCCTCGACCGTAATACGTTTAAAATCAAATATTTGGCATCTCGACAAGATTGTCGGGAGGATTTTATGTTTCTCTGTTGTGGCGAGGATGAACTTTGCATACGCCGGCGGTTCTTCGAGGGTCTTGAGGAATGCGTTGAACGCCGCGCCCGACAGCATGTGAACCTCATCTATGATGTAGACCTTGTACTTTCCGATTTGCGGGGGAATACGAACCTGATCGATGAGGGCGCGGATGTCGTCGACACCGCTGTTTGACGCTGCGTCGAGTTCGAAGATGTTGAACGACGCGTTGTTGTTAAAGCTCACGCATGACTCGCATTCGTTGCACGCCTCCATGTCGTCAGTAGGATGCAGGCAGTTGATGGTCTTCGCCATGATACGGGCACATGTGGTCTTGCCCACGCCACGAGGTCCGCAGAACAGAAACGCCTGCGCAAGAGTGTTGTTGCGTATAGCATTCTGCAAAGTCGAGGTGATGGCATGCTGCCCCACGACGCTCTCAAAGGTCGAAGGCCTGTATTTTCGTGCCGATACAATAAAATTTTCCATTCAAAAATAGCCTTTTATTCAGCTTGTAAAATTACAAAAAATTCGTCAAAATATTATACCTGTTTATAATTTTTTTAAAAATAACCCGTTATACAAACGAATTTGTTATTTTTGCAGTTTCGGATATTAGGCAAAGAAAGAGATGAGAGAGAGATCATATAAAATATTCAGCGTCTTAGCTATTTTATTGGCTATCATGGTGTTAGCGTCGTGTTCCACAAAGAAAAACAAGTGGAACCGGCGTGTCTGGCATAACATGACCAGCCATTATAACGTGTGGTGGAACGGCAATCAGAGTATGAAAGAGGGTGAAAAAACGCTCCGCGACAACGTGAAAGACGACTACACCAAAACGCTGCCTGTGTTCAATTATGGCACGAAAGAAAATGCTTTGGCGCTGAACCAGCCGATGGACCGCACCATTGAGAAGGACGCCATCTGCATCCAGAAACACTCCATGCGTTTCAACAACGAGGAACGTGTCCGCTGGATTGACGACGCCTTCATCGACATGGGTAAGGCTCATTTCTACAAACAGGACTACGTCCCTGCCCGACGCACCTTTGAATACGCAGCGACACAGTTTCGTAAAAGTCCCGACAGATTCACTGCAACACTTTGGTTAGCAAAGACTTACATCGCTACAAAACAGTATGAAAAAGCCGAGTCGATGCTGCAAGCGATACTCGTGGCAAGCGACAACGAAGACGAAAAGATTCCGAAATACGTACGTACCAACATCGACCTTGTTTATGCCGATTATTACATCGCGATGGGCAAGGAAAACGACGCCGTGAAGTATCTGCGCAGCGCCCTTCTCACCGCAAAAGGCAAGTACAACAAGACTCGTGCGATGTTTATTCTCGGTCAGATTTATCAAAACCAGAACGACAAGCCACGTGCTACAGAGCAGTTCAAAAACGTCATCAGAAAACACCCTTCGTATGAGATGACTTTCGAGGCGAAGATGAATCTTGCGAGATGCTACGACGCCGACACCACCACCATCATGAAGATGTTGAACAACATGCTCAAGGACAGCAAGAACACCGACTTCAAGGACCGCATTTATTACGCTATGGCCGGTGTGGCACTCGAGAACCAAAATGTCGATGATGGCGTGAAATACTTGAGAAGATCAGTGGCGACAAGCACCACAAACAACATGCAGAAGATAAAATCGTCGCTCGACTGCGCCAACATTTTGTTTGGCAACAACGACTATATCCTCAGTCAGGCTTATTTTGACACTGCTGTTATGACGATGGACCGCACCTATCCGGGCTACGACAGCTTGCTCAACCTCTCCGTCATGCTCACCGACCTCGTAAGCAACCTCACAGTGTATTACACACAAGACAGTTTGCTGCGTCTTGCTGACATGGACTCCATCCATCGTAATGCGATAATCGACCAGGTGATTGAAGATTATAAAGAGGAGCAAAAACGTCTTGAGGAACAGCGTGAGATTCAGCAACAGATAGCCTTGAACGGAGGTAACGACAAGACGGAATCGACAGTGCCGACAGGCAACGACGGCAACTGGTATTTCTACAATACCACCACAAGAAATCGTGGCATGAACGACTTCAAGGTAAAATGGGGCAACCGTATGCTTGAAGACTACTGGTTTATCTCAAACAAACAGAGTTTCGCTCAGGAGATGCCGCAGGAAGAGCTTTCGGAAGAAGAGCTTGCTTTGATGAGCGAAGAAGAACGTGAGAGTTATCTCAAGGCTCTCGAGATAAGCAAAGACACCACGCAATACACCCCGCTTGACCGCGGCTATTACCTGAAGCAGATTCCTTTCACACAAGGTGCGAAAGACCAGGCAAACCAACAGATTGCGGAGGCTCTCAACAATATCGGATTCATCTATTACAACGATCTGAGTGACTACCCGCGCTCCATCGAAGCATACTCCGAGCTCACCGAGCGTTATCCTGACAACTCAAACGAGGTGTCGGCATGGTATTATCTTTACAAGATGCACAGCAGCCGTAAGGAAACCGCCGATGCCGAGAAGTATAAGAACCTCGTCTTGACGAAATATCCTGACTCAAATCAGGCTAAAATCATCCTTGACCCTGAATACTTCATCAAAGCCAATGAGAGAGGCGCCGAGGCGGAACAGCTTTACGCCAAGACCTTCGAGGCTTATCAAAACGGTCAGTATCAGCGTGTTATGATGAACGTAAAGAAGGCACGCCAGCAATTTGACGGCGACACCCTTTACATGCCGCGTTTTGAATTTTTGAACGCCATCTCGTTGGGATATGTCGAAGTGGTTGATTCCATGGCTTATTCATTGCTGCGACTCATCCAGACATATCCTGAAAGCAGCATCAAGCCATTTGCTCTGGATGTGCTGCTGAAGGCTAACGACATGTACGACCTCGGTTTGAACATCGAGAGCGCTCGTCCGAAAGACGACAAGATCGTTGAAAAAGAATCACCTTACACCTTCCGTCCAAACGACGAGTATTTCGTGCTTGTGATTTGCAACAAGAAAGTGCGTGTCAACCCGTTGAAAGTGCGTCTCAGCGACTTCAACAAGAACAATTTCCGCATGGATCAGCTGAAAATCAAGAATCTCATGCTTAACAAAGATGATGCCATGCTGACAGTTGAAAAGTTTGAAAATGTCGACAAAGCCCTTGATTATCAGACGGCTTTGTTCCTCAACGACTATGTCTTTGGAGGAATTGACGAGGAAAATTATAAAGTATTAATCATCTCGGTGTCGAATTATCCAATATTCTATCAAGAGAAAAACGTTGACGAATATCTGGATTTCTGGCATCAATACAACAAATAAGAATATGAGTTCAAACAATCAGGAAGTACCTGTAAGAAACAACCTCATTGGTAACGGTACTACAATTAAAGGCGAAATCAGTGCTACCGGCGACATCCGTGTTGACGGCACAATTATCGGAACAATGAAATCAACCGGCAAGGTTGTCATCGGACAACAAGGTGTTGTGGAAGGTGAGATAATTTGCAACAGCGCCGATATCTCGGGACACGTCAAAGGCATAGTAAGAGTTGAAGAACTGACCTCTCTCAAATCGACATCACGCATGGAAGCCGAGCTTTACACAAAGCAACTGTTCATCGAAGTGGGTTCAATCTTCACAGGTAAGTGCGACATGTCGCAAAAAGTTACTGAAACTCCGGCGAAATGAACAAATTCATAAAACAATTGTGCATACTGACGCTTGTCATCATCGTGGCATCAGTCTTTGCGCGCAACATACTGACAATATGGTGGCCAGCCATCGTTGGTTTCTTCTTCATCGTCAGTATTGTGATGTTTTATTTAAGCGGGAAAGCGAAGCAGAAAGACATGCGCAGGTTTGCCAATTTCTACATGGCATCGACTGTTGTGAAGATGATGGTTTACCTGAGTATCATTTTCTTATACGCCTTCAACTTCAGGGAAGACGGCAAGCGCTTTGCCATAACTTTTCTCGCTTATTATTTGATTTACAGTGTCTTCGAGACATACAAACTTACAAAAAAAGATAAGAAAATTGATGGACAACAATAACGAACTGATTGGTTACGAGAAGATTGAGCATTACAACCCTGAGCGCACACAGAAGCTGATGGAGCACTACAGGGCGATTTTACAGCTTTTAGGAGAGAATCCTGACCGTGAAGGGCTGCTTAAGACCCCATTCCGCGTGGCGAAATCGATGCAGTTTCTGACCCAGGGCTATAACATGGACCCGATGGAGATTCTGCTCTCAGCACGATTCAAGGAAGACTACCGTCAGATGGTGGTGGTCAAGGATATAGAGCTGTTTTCGATGTGCGAACATCACATGATTCCGTTTATTGGAAAGGCTCATGTGGCATATATCCCGAACGGCTATATCACCGGCTTGAGCAAGATTGCGAGAGTGGTCGAGGTCTACGCACGTCGTCTTCAGGTACAGGAACGCCTCACAACACAGATTAAAGAAGCTATCAACGAGGCTTTGCATCCGTTGGGAGTCGCCGTCGTCATCGAGGCACGACATCTGTGCATGTGCATGAGAGGTGTGCAGAAACTCAATTCCGTGACAACGACATCAGATTTCGTGGGAGCCTTTGAACGCGGCGAAACACGAGCAGAGTTTTTAAATTTAATAGGAACAGATTTACACTAATATGGAAAACAATTTTGAATATCAGAACTCGACAAGAGTATTGTCGAACTCATTTGTGTCGAATGTCTTCATGTGGATGTTCGGAGCACTCGGAATAACAGCATTGACAGCATATCTCTTCGGCACCGACCCTAGTCTTATCATGACAATGTTCTCTGTAAGAGCCGACGGCAGCACTTCAATGAACCTGCTCGGTTGGATAGTGATGCTGGCACCTTTCATCATGGTGCTGGTCATGTCGATGGGCGTGGCAAAAATGAAAGCCTCCACCATGGTGATTCTCTTCATCGTTTATTCCGTTTTGATGGGTATGAGCTTGAGTTTCATATTCTTAGCCTACACCTCAGCGTCAATATTCAAGACGTTCATCATCACAGCTGGAATGTTCGGTATCATGGCTGTTGTGGGTTATACCACAAAAACCGACCTCACCAAGCTCGGCTCAATACTGATTATGGCGTTGCTTGGTATCATCCTCGCCACACTGGTCAATATGTTCATGCACAGCGAGAGCCTTGACTACATCATCAGTATAGCCGGAGTCGTAATCTTCACAGGATTAACAGCTTACGACGTGCAGAAAATCAAACAAATCGGAATGACTGGCATTGAGAACAACGACACTATGACCAAGATTTCGATTTTTGCGGCACTCAGCCTCTATCTTGATTTTATCAATTTATTCCTTTATTTATTGAGATTTTTTGGAAAAAGAAATTAAAAAATAACTATGAAAGCATACGTTTTTCCCGGACAGGGAGCACAATTTGTGGGAATGGGTAAGGATCTTTACGACAAATTCCCAAAGGCCAAGGAGATGTTTACCAAGGCTAATGAAATTTTGAAATTTAACATTACCGACATAATGTTTGAGGGTACTGACGAAGATTTGCGTCAGACCAAGGTCACACAGCCGGCCATCTTCCTCCATTCAGTGATTTTGGCAGCCATGCTTGACGATTTCAAGCCTGACATGGTAGCAGGCCACTCTTTGGGAGAGTTCTCGGCATTGGTTGCAAACCAGACTTTGACTTTTGAAGACGGTCTGAAGCTTGTGTCACAGCGCGCCATGGCAATGCAGAAGGCTTGCGATGCCAACCCAGGCACTATGGCAGCCATCATCAACCTTGAAGATGACAAGATCAGAACTATCTGTAATTCCATCAGCGAGGTGGTGGTGCCGGCTAACTTCAACAGCCCAGGTCAGGTAGTTATTTCAGGCAGCATGAAAGGCATTGAGATTGCATGCGAGAAGATGAAAGAGGCAGGAGCAAAACGCGCTCTTCCTCTGAAAGTCGGCGGTGCATTCCACAGCCCACTGATGGAGCCGGCACGCGAAGAACTCGCCGAGGCTATCCAGAAGACAAAGTTCGTGCGCGGCATCTGCCCTGTGTATCAGAATGTTACAGGTCAGGCAGTGAACGACCCTGAGATTATCAAGTCTAACCTCATCAAACAGCTCACAGCACCTGTTTGCTGGACACAGACCATGGAAAACATGATAGCCGCTGGCGTCAACCAGGTGATTGAAGTCGGTCCTGGTACAGTGCTGCAAGGATTGTTCAAGAGAATGAACGGCACCATTGAGTTGTCGAGCGCAGCAATATAATGAGACAGAAACATTTAACACCGATTTGGCTTGCTTTAGCAGTAGCTTTTGGCGTGCTGCTGGGTATAGTTATCGCGAGGTCTAACGACGCCTCCAACTCCTTTATTAATAAGGGTGGCAACATGAACCTCGTCGATAAGGTGTTTTATCTCATTGAAAATGAATACGTTGACACCGTCAACATCGACAAGCTTCAGGTTGACGCGGTGACGAGTGTCATCGACAAGATGGATCCTCACAGCGAGTATTTCGAGCCTGAGATCCTGGAGGAAGTCAACGAGGACCTTCAAGGCAGCTTTGAGGGCATCGGCGTGACGTTCAGGATAGAAAAAGACACCGTCACTATTATCAACACCATCAAAGGCGGGCCTTCGGAGAAGGTCGGCATAAGAGCTGGCGACAGGATAGTGTATGTTGGCGACAGCCTCATCGCAGGCGTGGGCATTAATAATAATAAGGTGATGAAGCTTCTCAAGGGACCACGCGGCACTAAAGTAAATGTAAAGATGTTCCGCCGTGGAGTGCCGGAGTTGCTTGATTTCACCATCACCCGCGACGTCATCCCGACATACAGCGTCGATGTGGCATATATGCTTGACGATACCACAGGTTATATCAAGCTGGAGAAGTTTATCGCGACCACGCACAAGGAGTTTGTGAAAGCCGTGAAGAAGCTGCAGGCTCAGGGCATGCAGAAGCTCATTTTCGACCTCAGAGGCAATTCTGGCGGTTATCTTGTAGAAGCCGTCGACATCGCCGATGAGTTCCTGCCCAAGGGCAGTCTGATAGTATACACTCAGGGCGAGCACCGCGACAGGCAGTATATCTTCGCGCGCCGGCGCGGTATGCTCGAGGACACCCCTGTGACCATACTCATCGATGAAGGCTCTGCGTCGGCAAGTGAAATAGTCGCCGGCGCGCTTCAAGACAACGACCGCGGAACCATAGTCGGACGCCGTTCGTTTGGCAAGGGCTTGGTGCAGGAACAGTTCGACCTCGGCGACGGTGCAGGACTGCGACTCACTGTGGCAAGATATTACACGCCTACAGGACGCTGCATCCAAAAACCGTATGACGGCGACAAAGAGAAATACATCCTCGAAGCTTACGACAGATATGAATCGGGCGAGATGTTCAATGCCGACAGCATACACTTCGCCGACTCGCTGAAATACATCACCCCTGGCGGGAAGACTGTCTATGGTGGCGGTGGCATCATGCCAGATGTCTACGTGCCACTGAAAAATGACTCGACAGAGTATTTCTTCAATAAAATCGTCAATGCGAGCATAGTTTTCCAGTATGCATTCGACTATTCCGACGCTCATCGCGATGAGATAATGAAATATGGCGACGAGAAGAATTTCGACAAGAACTTCAAGTTCACCGACGCAATGTGGAACGAGATCCTGAAAGAGGCGAAGAAAAAGAAGATTACCGGCACTGACGAGCAGAAAGAAGTGGCGAAACGCATGACGGAACAACTGTTTAAGGCATATATAGCGAGAAATATATTCGGAGATGAGGCGTTCTATCCGCTTTACGAATCTCTTGACGAGATTCTTAATATGGCACGCTAACGCGTGATATGATGCCCTTAGGGCAATGTGCAACCTTCGGCTGAATATGGTTGCCAAGGCAACACATTTTGCGAAGCAACACACATACTGCTAAGCAGCATATTTCACGACCGAAGGGAGTGACATATTTGAAAATTAATAATTTTTTGTAATTCGTAATAAAAAAAAGTGTATTTTTGCACCCCGAATTGGATAAAATGAAGAACGAGTTGAACAAATTCACGATTCCATTAGCGGGCTTGCCGTTCGGACATACTGATTATCAATATGTTATAAACGACAGCTTCTTCGAAGAGAGAGACTATTCGGAGGTGAAAAAAGGAATTGTGAACCTTCATTTAGGCATCGAAAAAATGGAGACAATGTTCGTTTTGTCGATGAATTTTGAAGGGAAAGTGGTTCTTCAATGCGACAGATGCGGTGATGATTATGAACAGGCAATAGCGGATTCGGCAGAAATTTACCTGAAATACGGTGCCGAAAAAGACGACGACGATGAAGATGTGATTATCATCACGAAAAACGACAGTGAGTTCGACCTGAGTGATTTGATTTATGAATATATCATCTTGTCGCTCCCGATTCACAGAACGCACGACGATGAGAGCTTGTGCAACCAGGAAGTCCTGGCAAAACTGCACAATTTCTCTCAGTCGGAGGCGGAAAACGAGGATGACGAAGAGAATCCTTGGAAACAAATGATGAAAGATTTGAAAGATAAAATAGATAAGTAATAATTAAAAAATAGTGTAAAATGGCACATCCTAAACGAAGACAGTCTCATACAAGAGGCGCGAAGAGAAGAACTCACTACAAAGCTGAGGTTCCAACATTGGCAACATGCCCAGTAACAGGCACAATTCACGTTTACCACAGAGCATACTACGTTGACGGCGACCTTTATTACAAAGGAAAACTCGTCATGGAAGGAGCAAAGAAATAATTAAACAAAGAAAATTTTTTTCATAATCTTTATATTGTTTTTCCCCGCCTTTCGTGTAAAGGTGGGGTTTTTTTTAGTTAGAAGTTAGAAGTTTTTTATTTTTTAAATAATTGATTTTCAATCAATTATATTATTTTGCAAAAATAAACTAAATTTTTAGTTACAACATTACAAAATAAGTTGTATATTTGCAGCGTTAATTACATAAAAAAGATGTGTTATGAAAGAGTTAACTAAAGCTGAAGAGCAGGTAATGCAGGTGATTTGGAAGATTGGCAGTGGTTTTGCCAACGAGATAATGGCGGCGTATCCGGAGCCGAAACCGGCATACAACACTGTTTTGACAGTGGTCAGAATTCTGGAAAAGAAAGGGTTTGTGGCACACGAGACGTTCTGCAAGGCAAACCGCTACTACCCATTGATAAGTAAAGAGGACTATTCGGAAAGCTCATTGAAGGGATTGGTTGAGAACTATTTCAACAACTCCTATTTGGATTTGGTTTCAGCCTTCGCGAAGAAAGAGAACTTCTCAATGGAGCAGATTGAAGAACTTAAAAAGATGATTGAAAAAATTGATTAATAAAAATGTGTGCCTTCGGCAAATGTGCAGCCTTCGGCTGAATGTGTGCTCCCTACGGTTGCAATGTGTGGCATCGGGCCAATGAGGCGAAGCCTCCACATTCCGCGAAGCGGCAAATTCTGCGAAGCAGCATATTTCACGAAGTGACACATTAAAACAAATTGTTATGGCAACAAGTATCATTTCAACAGCAATAGCGGTGGCTGTCCTCTGGATAGCGTACAGAGTGCTGTTTATCAACAGTAACCGGTTGACTTTCAACCGTGCCTTTCTCATTATCGCGCTCGGCTTTTCGCTCTTATTGCCGACAGTTGGCCTGTATATTGGCCGAAGCACCCCGCAGATTGTGAGTTACCGTCAGAACATGTTCCAAGGCATCATGCTCGACGAGGTGATTATTACAGCAGAAGGCATAAGAATCAACACTCAGGTTGAGGAGATTGATGAATCTAAAGCCGCACCAGTGGTGGCGACAAACCAGAGAACGTTCAACTTTGCAGGACTTTTTTGGAAGATATGGCTTATAGGTGCTATAGGCGCGGCGCTGGTGTTCCTTTTCAAATTAGGAAAGATTATCGTCATCATAATAAAATCTCCTAAGAAGAAAATGCCAGGATATACTGCCGTCTTCACAGGGAAGGAACATGGCTCGTACTCGTTTTTCAACTACGCCTTCTTCCCTAACGAGAACGTGAATGCGGAGATTGTGCGGCACGAGATGAGCCACATCGCCCACCACCATTCAGCCGACATCCTTTTTGTGGAGCTGATGATGATCATCCAATGGTTTAACCCGTTTATCTACTTGTATAAGAGAGAGTTACAGAGTCTCCACGAATATATGGCGGACAGAGATGTCGTCGCCACAGGTATCGACAAACAGAACTACATGATGTTGATTTTGCAGCAGTGCACGGCCGTCGATTTCAGCAACATGAGCAATAACTTCAGTTTTTTATTAACCAAAAAAAGAATCAAAATGATTACTCAAAGCAAAAAAGCAAAGGGCGTGGTAATCAAGGCATTACTTACCCTCCCATTGTTCGCCCTGTTATTGTTCGCGAACTGCAAATCAATTGGTCAAAACAACGTGGCAAACGAAAGCAGGACCACAATTAAAATAGGTGAAGAGTCCTACGTCACGTTTGCCGACCCTATGGAAATCAACCTTGACGGGAAAGACTACACTCTCGACATCAATAGTGTCAAGAAGGAAAAGACTTTCAAGCTTGGCGATCACAAAGTTGTTGCCAAAAACAACCATGACGAGCGCAAAAGCTACACTGTCACTGTCGACGACAAGCCATTTGACCTTAAATACCTTGTCAGTATGATATTAGATGACACAGATGTATCAGGTGATGAAGATGAAGTCCTAAAAGGCCCCATTGAGGTGATGCCGGAATATCCTGGCGGGCACAACGCTTTGGTGAAGTATGTGCAAAACAACCTCAAATATCCGGAATCGGCGAAGAAAAACAAACAGGAAGGCAGAGTCTTTGTCGGCTTCGTCGTTGAAAAAGACGGCAGTATCTCCAATGTAAGCGTCATGCGTGGTGTATGCGAAGAGATTGACAATGAAGCGGTTAGAGTGGTGAAAACCCTGCCTAAGTTTACACCTGGCATGCATGGCGGCAAGCCTGTCAGGGTGCAATACACACTGCCAATTGCTTTCATGCTTAACGACGAGAACACCTTAACTGCCCTTTCGGGAACAAACTGGGAAGGCAGAGGCATAGGTGTCATGGACGGAGTGACATACGACATGTTCATGACAATGAGTTTTTACGACAACTACGATGGTTTGTTTGTGATGAAACTCGTATCCGAAGATAATGGCAAAAAGAATGTGGTATTCAAAGATGTGGCTCTCGACTTCAAGTACACCTTCGACGGCAAGTCGACAGGCTCTATCCAGCCGAAGAATCCTGACGGCAGCGACCTCGGAGAGGCCCAGCCACCGTACGGTTTCGTGGTAAAAGAGAAGAGCATCGTTGTCAATTTCTATGACTTCAAGAACGATTGCGGCATCGAGGAGATTACTTTTGTGAAAAAATAAACACGCAACTAGTCATTTCGAGTGAAGCGAAGCGGAATCGAGACCTGAGCTTGCGAAAGCATTCACCTCTGGTGAATAAATCCTCCACGAACGAAAGCATATTCTCAAAGAGGATTTCTCCACTCCCTTCGGTCGGTCGAAATGACGCAACCACCATGAGACTCTACATCAAAATACTATACCTATTTCTGATTTTGATGCTGCTGTTTTCCTGCGGCACTAAACGCTCGACAAGTGTGCCGTTTTCTACAGAAATTGTAGACGGCACACTTATGATAACCAACGTAAACATCAAGAAAATCGATAAAAAGCTGCTGGCATCAGATAGCTTGCGCAACGTCATCATAGAGCAGTGTGGTTTGAGAAGAATCAAATTTCCTAGAGGCAACAAGATTGAATCGATAAAACTTTTTGACAATAATTTCAAGCGCATTCCGCGGAGCATCAAAAATTGCAAAAACCTCGAACACCTTGATTTAGAGCACAATAGAATCAAACATATTCCTCGTTTCATCGCGCAACTCGACAGTCTGCGTAGTCTTGACTTGAATCATAACCAATTAAAACTAACCGAATCGGACGTCAAGCACGCGGCGAAGGTCAAAAAGCTGTCGATTGGAAGCAATAATATCAAGAAATTGCCTGAAAACATTGGGATTTTGACATGTAAGAATCTGAATGTCGGCAAAAACAAATTGAAGGATTTGCCGGAATCTTTTAAGGATTTGAAGCAGATTAAACATCTGATTTTTTATGAAAATGAGTTTGAGAGTGTTCCTGAAGAAATAGAAGCTTTGGATAGTTTAGAGCATCTGGACTTCTACAAGAATCATATTCATGAAATCCCTGAATTTATTGGCAATTTAGAAGATTTAAGATACCTTTATTTATCTTATAATGAGATTGAGACCATTCCTGACACTTTGAGAAATCTGAAAAAACTGACATATTTCTACATCCATCATAATAAAATTGTGAACTTGCCTGATTTTATTGTCGAAATGGACTCTTTGGAGCGCTTTGGAGTCGGCTATAACAAGCTGATTTCGATGCCTGATATGTCGGAAATGCCTTCACTTATTGAGCTCAACTGCGAAGGAAATCTGCTTGAGGACTTTCCATGGAAACTGGTTTTCAAGCCGGGGATGCAGTTTCTGATTGTGCGCGACAATCTGTTTGAATTGACAGAAGAGGAAATCGAATTTTTGAGCAAGCCTCGGGAAGTTTTGATAATTTTTTAATGTAATATCGTCATTTCGAGCGGAACGGAGTGTAGTCGAGAAATCCTTTATTAACGGGAACTTCATGATGATTTCGTTAAAAGGAGATTTCTCCACTACGCTCCATTTCATTACGCTTCGGTCGAAATGACGAAAGCGTCCCATGGCATGCCTTGTGGCATCGGGGCAGTGACCGTCATCTGAGTTTTCAATGTAGGGTGCTCGAAGGTGATTTTGTGCGAGTGCAAGCATATCGAAGCATCCGGGTTGGAGCGCGGGTAGCCGTATTTGAGGTCACCTTTGATGGGGCAGCCAATGTGAGCCAGCTGGCACCGAATCTGATGATGCCTGCCTGTAATCAATTCAACTTCAAGGAGATAATAGTTGTCAGATTTGCCGACCACGCGATATCTTAATGTCGCGAGTTTTGCTCCGCTTGTCCCCTCTTTCACTATGTATGACTTGTTCTGAGCCTCGTTTTTCACCATGTAGTCGTTGAGCTCGTCGGCGTCTTTCGGCGGACGGTTCTTCACTATGGCGAGATATGTCTTGTGGAAGTTGCGGTCTTTCACCATCGTCGTCATGCGGCTGAGCGCCTTGCTTGTTCTGGCAAAAATGACAGCTCCGCTGACAGGGCGGTCGAGACGATGTACCAAGCCTGCGAACACCTCGCCAGGTTTGTTTTTCGTCTCTTTGATGTACGCTTTCACGTCATCGAGGAGGCACACATCGCCGGTTTTGTCACCTTGGACGATCTCGGATGGCAATTTGTTGACGATAATCAGGTGATTATCTTCGTATAATATGCGGTCGTTAATACTGCTCACTTTCATTCGGGAATGTCACCTCTTTCACATCTTTGATGTAAGCCTGAACGCTGTCTGTGATTGTGGTGTAGAGGTTGTTGTAGCGACGAAGGAAACGTGGTGAGAATTCGTTGCTCAAGCCGAGCATGTCCTGCAAAACGAGCACTTGTCCATCACAGCCATTGCCGGCGCCGATGCCGATGGTCGGGATACGCAGCGACTGTGACACTTCTGCTGCCAAGGCTGCCGGAATCTTCTCAAGCACGAGGCTGAAAACGCCTTTTTCCTGAAGCAGAAGAGCGTCTTCGCGCAGTTTGTTTGCCTCATATTCATCTTTGGCACGCACCACATACGTTCCGAACTTGTTGATACTCTGTGGAGTAAGTCCGAGGTGCCCCATCACCGGGATACCTGCGCAGAGGATACGCTCAACAGATTCGAGGATCTCGCGACCGCCTTCCATCTTCACTGCGTTGGCACCTGTCTCTTTCATGATGCGGATTGCCGACTCGAGAGCTATCTTCGAGTTGCCCTGATACGTTCCGAAAGGCATGTCGACCACCACCATGGCATGCGATACAGCACGCACCACCGAAGCACCGTAGATTATCATCTCGTCAAGGGTGATTGGCAATGTGGTAGGATGGCCTTCCATAACGTTGGAAGCACTATCGCCAACGAGGACTACATCAATATTCGCCTGGTCGAGAATCTTCGCCATCGTATAGTCGTATGCGGTAAGCATCGCGATCTTCTCGCCTTTATTCTTCATCTCCTGAAGCACGTGCGTCGTGACCAAAGAAGCATTATGTGACAAATACATTTTTTAAAATTTTTTGCAAAAATAGATAAAAAAAGTTTATCTTTGCGCACATATTAACCTAATATGAAAAAGTTTTTCTCAATCATAGTCCTGACGATGATTATTCTCGTCGGATGTACAACGAAATTCGACTTGTATTGCTACGATGGCGACACGACCATAGTCTATACTGTGCTTGAGGTCAATGCCGACACCAACTATTTCCGCATCTCGAAATCGTCATTGGAAAATGAATATGAGTACAACTTTGATGATTTAGATGTCAGGTTTGCAGGGCTTTTCAAAGACGAGCCTCAACCCGACACCATCATGCTTGACACCATCTCGCTGATGACTGACGGACTGCTGAAGAAGTATTATTTCACAACGAAGAAACTCCTTAACAATCAGGAATATACGCTCATCATTTTGAGAAAAGCCGACAGTGTCGTTGTCACATCCAAAGCCCGAACTATCTGCGATATCAGTTTTATCAGGCCAATAGGAAAATATATCAATTTCAGGTCAAATGTCGTAAACCAGGTTCAATGGACGGGCACACATCATCCGGATGCTCCGAATATCAATGCCGGCTCTTTCACTGTCATCGGCTATTTCCATTACAAAGAGTTGATGCCTGGCGCCACTGACACCGTTGAACGTTATATGCAATGGACGCTCGGTTCCGGAGAGGCTGACTCATGGCAAAACACGACATTCCATTATTATTCAACATACTACACGCCATCCACGTTTTTCTATTTATTGGAAAAAGACGATTATCTGAACAACAACAGTCCGTACGGCGTCCAGCGTTGGCTTGAACCGTTTGAGTTCAAACTCTTCGTCTACGGAGAAGAACTGTATGATTATCATATCATTAACAACGCCACGAGTGTCATTCCCGAAGTGCCAAATTACTCAAATATAGAAAATGGCGTAGGGCTTTTGTCGTCGCGCACCACAGTAAGCACTTTCCATGTTATTGAGCAGATTTGCAGAATAAGAATATCCGAAGACTATCCTTACGGGTTTATATACGATCCGAATTTGTAAAAATATTTTTCGCCGATAATTAAAAAAAATGTATTTTTGCAAGTTTGAATGAGATTTCTCCGCTTCGGTCGAAATGACGGTAGTGGTGGTAATTAAATTTTTAGAAATGAAAAAGATTATTTGGACAATTTTCGCTATAGCTGCTTTGGTTTTCAGTTCTTGCAGCAATAAAGTCAACCTTTACAGCGATGAAGGTGACACCACTATTGTTTATGCCATGCTTGACACAGGCGCTGACACTAACTTCTTCAAGATTACTCACAGTTTCGTCGGCAACGTCAACGATTTGGCTCAAAATTACGATGCCAACAACTATACATACGATGAGCTTGAGGTGAAGTTTTCCGGCGTTTTTGAAGGTAATCCTGTCACACAGACAATCACGCTCGACACCGTCTCAAAATGGATTCCATACGATCCAAACGCCACTTTCTACAACAATTGCTGGCAAACTTATTATTATACAACCAAGAAGTTGATCGAAGGTAATGAATATACTCTTACTATCTTAAGAAAAGCTGATAACGTAACTATCTCTGCTACCACCAAGACTATCAACACTTTCGCCTTTAAAAAACCTGTCGTTAATACGGTAGGATTTACAGGCCAGTCGGCAAGTGTGGAATGGAGAGTTAGAGACGCCAGCACCATGTATCACAGCACAGCCTCATACTTTGAGGTGTATGGATACTTCCATTATTCAGAGTTGATGCCAGGTGCCACTGACACTGTCAAACGCTCAATAAAATGGGCATTGGGAGAAGGTACCGAATCCGGCTTGTTCACAACAGCAAACAACGACATGTATTATGCCATCAACTACACTCCTAACGCACTGTTCGACATCATTTCACAAGATGCTTATCTTAACAATAACAGTCCATACGGCGTGCAGCGCTGGTTTGAAAAATTCGAGTTCGTAATCTTCGCTATAGGAGAAGACTTATATAACTACCATCTTATTGCCAACTCAAACAGTGCAATCCAAGATGTGCCGAATTACACCAATGTGACAAACGGCAATGGTATCATGTCGGCAAGAGTGGCAAAGAACAAGTTCGTCACTATAATGGAAAACTCCAGAATAAAAATCTGTGAAGATAACGAACGATTCGGTTTTATCAACGACCCGAACAGATAAAAAGTGACATTTTGTCATATTTCTTAGTTTTGGCATAATTTTTGTTCCGCTTTTGTCGCAAAATGACAAAAAAGTAGAATAAAAATATAGGAGAACAAAATTATGTCAAAAATCATTGGTATCGATTTAGGAACAACAAACTCATGCGTTTCAGTTATGGAAGGCAATGAGCCGGTAGTTATTCAAAACAGTGAAGGACACCGCACCACACCGTCAATCGTGGCATTCACCGACAACGGCGAGCGTAAGGTTGGCGAGCCTGCAAAACGTCAGGCCATCACAAACCCATTGAGAACCGTTTATTCTATCAAACGTTTCATGGGTGAGACCTACGACAAGATGCAGAGCGAGATCAGCCGTGTACCTTATAAAGTAGTAAAGGGCGGCAACAACACACCACGTATCGACATCGACGGCAAGCTCTACACACCACAGGAGATCTCAGCAATGGTGCTTCAGAAGATGAAGAAGACCGCTGAGGATTACCTCGGACAGCCTGTCACCGAAGCCGTTATCACGGTGCCTGCATACTTCAGCGACTCACAGCGTCAGGCTACCAAGGAAGCCGGCGAAATCGCAGGTTTGAACGTGCGTCGTATCATCAACGAGCCTACAGCTGCAGCTTTGGCATACGGCTTGGACAAGAAGAAGAGCGACGTGAAGGTTGCAGTGTATGACCTCGGCGGCGGTACATTCGATATCTCAATCCTCGAACTCGGCGACGGCGTGTTTGAAGTGAAATCGACAAACGGTAACACACACCTCGGCGGCGACGACTTCGACGAGAGAATCATCAACTGGTTGGCAGAAGAGTTCATGCACGACGAGAACATCGACCTCCGCAAGGACCCTATGTCACTCCAGAGATTGAAAGAAGCTGCTGAGAAGGCAAAGATCGAGTTGTCAGCCTCGACAGAGACAGAGATCAACCTGCCATATATCACGGCAACACAGGCCGGACCTAAACACTTGGTGCGCAAGCTCTCAAGATCTAAGTTCGAGCAGTTGTGCGACGACCTCATCCAGGCAACTATCGAGCCATGCCGCAAGGCTTTGGCAGACGCTGGCATGAGCGTGAGCGACATCGACGACGTCATCTTGGTTGGTGGTTCAACACGTATCCCGGCCATCCAGAACATCGTCCGCGACTTCTTCAAGAAAGAACCTTCAAAGGGCGTGAACCCAGACGAGGTGGTAGCTATCGGAGCTTCAATCCAGGGCGGCGTTTTGACAGGTGAAGTGAAAGACGTGCTGTTGCTTGATGTCACACCATTGTCACTCGGTATCGAGACATTGGGCGGTGTTATGACAAAGCTCATCGAAAGCAACACCACTATCCCATTCAAGAAATCAGAGGTGTTCTCGACAGCTGTCGACAACCAGCCATCAGTGGAGATCCACGTGTTGCAGGGCGAGCGTCCGATGGCCAACCAGAACAAGACCATCGGCAGATTCAACCTCGACAACATCCCGCCAGCGCCAAGAGGTGTCCCGCAGATCGAAGTCACATTCGACATCGACGCCAACGGTATCTTGAACGTGAGCGCAAAGGATAAAGCCACTGGCAAGACCCAGAGCATCCGTATCGAGGCATCGTCAGGCTTGAGCGACGACGAAATCAAGAGGATGAAGGCAGAAGCTGAGGCTAACGCCGACGCCGATAAGAAGGAACGCGAGCGCATCGACAAGATCAACGCTGCCGACGCCATGATCTTCAACACTGAGAAACAGCTGAAGGAATACGGTGACAAGCTGCCAGCCGACAAGAAGGGCGAGATCGAGAGCGCACTCGAGAAGCTGAAGACAGCTCACAAGGCACAAGACATCGCCGGCATCGACGCTGCCATGGCAGAGATGAACGGCATCTGGCAGAAGGCATCAGAAGAGATGTACAAGAACGCCGGAGGTCCTCAGGGCGGTCCACAAGGCCCATTCGGCGGCCAGCAGGGTCCACAGAACCCAGGAAACAACCAAGGCGGTTCAGATCCTGATGTGACAGATGTCGACTTCGAAGAAGTGAAGTAAGACCTTAGTCTTTAGACCTTAGACTTTAGAAAAGGATGTCGTAAAAAAACGGCATCCTTTTTTATTATCATTTTGTAAACACTTGGTTTATCAACGATTCGAATTCGCGGTAAGCCTCGGTATCTTTTAGCTCACGTAGTGGCGCACCAACTCACCCGGCGCAGGGCATGACACTCCTATGCTATACACCTTGCAGGCTCTCTCATACTCGTCATAACCCATCTGCTCACGCTCGCGTGAATAGAGTTTGAGCAATATATTGGGATTGTTCTTGCTGATGTAGCTCTCACCAAGAGCACCGGCATCAGACGGCTCATAGTCGTTTATGTTGATTCTTGTCTCTTCCATTTGCAATTGTTTTTCAATGCACAAACATACAAAATTTGATATTTTTGGAGACAAAATATTTTATTTTTTTCCTTTTTCCTAAATAATTTTTTTTTAATTTTGCCGTTCGAATTATACCATTTAAAATTTTAAAAATTAACACACTATGAGAAAACTCTTATTTTCTATTGTGGCGGCATTGCTTATTATAAGCGGATGCAACAAATCAGACCAATTTAAGATTAATCTGAACCTTGACAATTCCGACGGTCAGACCGTTGTGCTCGTGAAAAGTTTTGACGGCAAAAAGCCGATTATCATGGACACGGCTGTCTTTACTGACAACAAAGCCGTTTTTACTGTTGAAAACGACGATCCGCAAGCCTTGTATATTCTGGCATTCAAAGAAAAACGTGACCAAAAGATCCTGTTCCCTGACAACAAAAACGTTACCGTGAAGGGCGATTTGGATGATTTCTTCCATATCGAAGCGACTGGTGGCGATGTCATGAACGCATACAACGAATATCAAAAAGGCCTGGCAGATTTTATGACTGCATTTATCCCTCTCGAAGCTGCAGCAACTGAAGCATACGATAACGACGACAGCTTGAAATATGAGGAAGTCAACGCTCAAATGCTTGCCATTTGGGACGAATATCACAATTATCAGTTCGACTATATCAAAAACCACCCTGACAGCTTCCTTGCTCATTACATCCTCGATGACTTGAAGACAGATATAGAGCTTGCACAGGTGATAGAATTTGAAGAAATCCTCACTGGCGAGTCTGTTTATCGTGATAATATCAAGAAATTTATCGAAAGCAACATGCGCGTGGAGCTCGGTCAGCCTTTCATGGACTTCACTTTGCAGACCATCGACGGCAAGGACGTCAACCTCGCTGAGACTATCAAAAACAATAAGGTGACGATGATAGACTTCTGGGCATCGTGGTGCGGACCATGCCGTCATGAAAATCCTGTCGTGAAAGCGGCTTACGAGAAATATCATGATAAAGGTTTCGAAATCATCGGCATCAGTGTCGACAGAAACGAGGCTGCGTGGCTCCAAGCCGTTGAAGAAGACGCTCTTCCATACATCCAGGTGCGCGACGTTGAAGGTGATGTGGCTAATGATTACGCTATAGTTTACATCCCGGCCAACTTCATCTACGACCAGAATGGCGTGATGGTTGCAAAAGGCTTAAGAGGCGAAGAACTTGAAGCGAAATTGGCTGAGTTGTTGAAATGAGATCCATTATCATAAAAACCTTAATAGTCATTTGCACTGCGCTTTTGACCTCATGCGCTATGCTTAGAGGCTATATGAAAGAAGGCATGAACGGCCCCAATATCTTCAGTTTCGAGACCTGCGAATACGACACTATAGCCAAAGGCGGACAATCATTCACCTTTCCTGTCGCCAAGAAGCAGGCCGACTGGGTCGACACTCTGCATTTTTACAACTATCCGCCTAATTGCGTAAATATGACATTTACAGAGGCGATGGACGCTAAAAGCAAGACACAAGGTGTACTCATCATCCATAATGACAGCATAGTTTATGAAAGATACTGGGGCGATTTCTCCGCCGAACGTATGGCAACCATCTTCTCGGTGTCAAAATCCATCACATCGCTGCTGTGCGGCATCGCCGTAGACGACGGCTATATCGAAAGCATCGACGACCCTGTCACAAAATATCTGCCTGAGCTGAAAGGAAGAGACCCGCGATGGGAACGTCTCACCATACGTCATCTGCTCGACATGCGTAGCGGTCTGGATTTTGAAGAAGACTACAACTTCTCCGTAAAGGATATGAAGAATCTTAACGCTATGGCAAAGCTTAACTACGGACATAACCTGATGAAGCAGATCCGTAACATGAAGTTTCGCCGTGAGCCAGGCACAGAGGAGCACTACGACAGCATGACATCAGCAATTTTAGGCGTTGTCATCGAGCGCGCATCCGGTAAACGTTATGCCGATTATCTCAGTGAGAAGGTCTGGCAGCCGTTGCAGATGGAGTCGGTGGCATATGTCAATATCGACAGCCGCAGACACGATGTGGCACATGCCTTCGGAGGCATCACACTCACAATCACCGACCTTGCCAAGATTGGCCGTCTCTATCTCAACAAAGGAATGTGGGAAGGCCAACGCATTGTGAGCGAGGAATGGATCATCAAATCAACCAAATATGACCTCAGAAACAACGGCTATCATTTCAACTGGTACAACCTGAGCTATAATGGTTTCTACAAATCGAAGTATCCGGGCTATTTCGCGTTAGGCTTATACGGTCAAGTATTATACGTCAACCCGTATAAAAACCTGATAATAGTGAGAATCGGAAGAGGTAACAACGGTTACGCATATCTGCCGGATTTGTTTGAAAAACTCAGCAACGTTTGGATTGAAGAATGATATTATTCAAAAATGTTTTATATTTGCATGATAAATAACTCATGCTATGAAACATTTAAGATTAACTGTTTTTGCAATAGTCATCCTGTTTACCTTTGGTTGGCAGACCGCTTACGGACAAGAAACATTCACAAGCCCTGACTTCAAACTGGAGCTCCAGTTTGAAGTCAAAGACGGCGTACCATATTATGCCTTAAACCGTGAAGGGAAACCCGTCGTTTTGCCTTCGAAGATGGGCTTCACCCTCGAATGGCGCGACGACCTGGCACATGCTTTTGTGCTGAAAGACGTGAAATTCGACACTTTCGACGAGACTTGGGAGCCCGTCTGGGGCGAAGAGGCGCAGATCCGCAACCATTACAACGAGATGCTGGTGACACTCGAACAGCCCGTCGGCTCTGTGGAAAGCATGGACCACTCGACCGAGACGAAAGCCACCGTCATGCTGATAAGATTCAGACTCTACGACGACGGACTCGGCTTCCGTTACGAGTTCCCGATGGACAACGCCCTCGCATATTTCTGGATCAAGGAAGAACTCACCGAGTTCGCGATGACAGGCGACCACACCGCATGGTGGATTCCGGGCGACCTCGACACACAAGAATATAACTACACCGAGTCGAGACTTTCGGAGATTCGTGAATTATGGGATGCAGGTCATAAAAACGGCGGCTGGCCTTGGACAGCGTTTTCGAAAACGGGCGTGCAGACCGCACTTCAGATGAAGACCGACGACGGATTGTATCTTAACATCCACGAGGCAGCGACCTTGGATTTCCCGACCATGCACCTCGATTTGAATGATTCTACGATGGTTTTCAGAGCCTTCTTAAGTCCTGATGCGACTGGCTACAAAGGCAGAATCCAGACACCTTGCGTGACACCTTGGAGAACCGTCATGGTTTGCGAGACAGCCACCGATGTCTTGGCTTCGAGGCTGATTCTGAACCTCAACGACCCTTGCGTTCTCGACGATGTCAGTTGGATTCATCCTGTGAAATATATGGGCGTTTGGTGGGAGATGATTTCAGGAAAGAGCACCTGGGCCTACACCAACGACTTCCCTTCGGTGAAGCTCGGACAGACTGACTATGAGCACGCTACACCTAACGGCAGACACGGTGCTAACAACGAAAACGTGCGCCGATATATCGATTTCGCAGCGGAAAACGGCTTCGACGCATTGCTAATCGAAGGCTGGAACATCGGCTGGGAAGATTGGTATGCCAAACAGAAAGACTTTGTGTTCGACTTTATCACTCCTTATCCTGATTTCGACCTGCCGGCATTGAACAAATACGCTCACGAGAAGGGTATCAGGCTCATCATGCATCACGAAAGCTCGGCATCCACTGTTAATTACGAACGTTGGATGGAGAAAGCATATACCTTGATGAACGAGTACGGTTACGACGCTGTGAAAGGCGGCTATGTTGGCACTATCATCCCGTTTGGCGAGGGACACTACAGTCAGCCGATAAACAACCACTATCATTATGCCATCGTGGAGGCAGCGAAACACCATATCATGGTCAACTCGCATGAGGCGGTGCGTCCGACAGGCTTATGCCGCACCTGGCCCAACATGATTGGCAACGAGAGCGCGATGGGCACCGAGTTCAGAGGCCGCATCAAGCCCGGACATACGACGATTCTGCCGTTCACGAGACTGCAAGGCGGTCCTATGGACTACACTCCGGGCATCTTCGAGACCGACATGGGCAAGATCGTGGAGTGGGACAAAGGCAATCTGATGCAGCACACCATCTGCAACCAGCTGGGACTTTATGTCACTTTCTACTCGCCTCTGCAAATGGCTGCCGACTTCCCGGAGCATTACGCACAGTTTATGGATGCGTTCCAATTCATCAAAGACGTGGCTGTCGACTGGGACAAATCCATTTATCTCTATGCCGAACCCGGCGCATACATCGTGACGGCACGTCATCCGAAGATTTCGACCTTAAACAAGGCCGCCGAAGGCGTGGGGACATTGGAAGATGGCAAGAAAGGCGTGATTAACAGCGCCACAAGGTTTGTTTATAACCTGGATAATCCGGATATCCCAGATAATCTGGAAAATCTGGTTCCATTAGATGTTTGGTACATCGGCGGCATCACCGACGAAAACGCCCGTGAATTCAAGGTGAAACTGGATTTCCTGAAACCAGGCGTGAAATATGAGGCAATCATCTATTCTGATGCGAAAGACGCGAGCGGTCTGCCTGGCGACGGTTACAATCCTCAGGCGTACACAATAACAAAGAAAATTGTCACATCAAAGAGCGTGCTGAAGATGAAGATGGCACCGTGCGGAGGCTTCGCGATTTCGATTAGAGAGATGAAATAAATTGAACACGGATTAAACGGATTTACACGGATTTTTGTATTTTTGCCAAAAATAACTCTATATGGAAAATCTCAGCAACGTTGAAAAACTGGCGAAATACCTGATTATTGTGGGTATAATAGCTGTTGTGTGCTCGGTGTGCTGGTACTTCAGCACCGTGCTGATTTATATCGTTTTGGCGTTTGTGGTGTCGCTCATCAGCCGCCCGGTGGCACGCCTCATGGGAAAAATCCGCATCAAAGGGAAAAGCGCACCCGACTGGCTGCTGTCAATACTGTCAATCATCCTTGTCATAGCACTGCTGCTGATGGTGATACTCCTGGTGATCCCTGTAATAACAAGAATCATCAACGACGCCTCACTATTCAGCAATATCAACAGCTCCGACGCTAACTTTAGCGATACTATCAACAAATGGATTATCGGTATTTTCCCAAGTCTGGGCAAGGATTTCGATGCCATAGGAATGCTGCTCAACTATCTGAAAGGTCTGCTGTCAGACTTCGACATCACCGGTCTCATCGGCTCGGTAGGCTCTATCGTGATTGACCTCGCCATCGGACTGTTTGCCGTGGTGTTCATCTCTTTCTTCTTCGTAAAAAATGAAAATCTTTTCTCCAATATTGTCGCTGCCCTGGTTCCTGACCGCATCGAAGCTTCAGTAACTGAGGCGATTGTAGATATCGAGCATCTGCTTTCACGTTATTTTGTGGGACTTCTCCTTGAGATGCTTGGCGTCGCCTTACTCAATTTCCTGGGTCTGTGGCTCATTGCCCGCATCAGCGTCAGCTATGCTCTCGGCATCGCGTTCATCGCCGGAATCCTCAATATCCTTCCTTATGTGGGACCTATCATTGGTGAGATCCTCGGCGCGTTGCTCGGCATGGTGCTCCACTACGGCGCAGGCGTCGGCTTGGACGTCAATATCTGGATTTTCGCATTGATTATCATCGCGATAATGCTGACGGTGCAGCTCGTCGACAACTTCGTGCTGCAGCCAATCATCTACTCTACCAGCATCCAGGCGACACCGCTTGAGATTTTCATCGTGATGCTGATGGCAGGACATATCGGAGGCATCTTGGGAATGCTCGCCGCAATACCAGCCTATACGGTCATCCGCGTCATCGCAGGCCGTTTCTTCTATGATAAAAAAATCGTGCAACGACTGATGCCTGACATTAAAAAAGAGGGAAAATGAAAAAATACATGACACTTCTGGCGGCTATGCTGCTGCCATTTATTATGCTGGCGCAAAATGCCAACGATTACACTAAATATGTGAACCCATTCATCGGCACTCAGACCGACGAGACGGGCGCTTTGAGCGGAAGTACCTTCCCCGGCGCGACGATGCCACAGGGCATGGTGCAGCTGAGTCCTGAGACGGAGCAGATGGTCACCTGGGACCCTTGCTCGGGCTACGATTACAACAAAGATGTGATTTACGGCTTCACGCATACGCATCTCAGCGGAACAGGCTGCACCGATCTCATCGACGTGAGCCTGATGCCGGTTTCTGAAGAAGTGACGCCAGAGCAATTGAAAAATGCCATTTTCGGTCAGCATTACAGCCATGAAAATGAGGCGGCAAGACCGGGATATTATCAGGTGTTTTTGCAGGAAAGCGGCGTGAATGTTGAGGTTTCGGCAACTGTCAGAACAGGAATCACGAAGTATACCTTCCCGAAAGGCAAGCCACAAAACGTGGTTTTAGACCTCGACCGCGGCACCTATCGTGGCGACGCATATTACTCTGGACGTCGTTACTATGACATCATTCAAGCTCAGATTCGCATCGTCGACGACCATACCGTCGAAGGCTATCGCGTGGTCTGCGGATGGGCGAAGCTGCGTAAAATCTATTTCAGAGCCGAGTTCTCGAAGCCAATCAGCAAGCACATTTTAATGAATGGCAGTCTCAACGTCGGCAACAGCGACGTGGTGAACGGCCGAACATTGCGTGCAGCTTTAAGCTTTGATGATACTGACAATCAGGAACTTATCGTGAAAGTCGCCATCTCCCCTGTCGACAATGACGGTGCACGCAAAAACATGCTCGCCGAGGCTCAAAGCTGGAATTTCAACGAATATGTTCAAAATGCTCACGATGTCTGGCAAAAAGAGCTCAGCCGCATCGACATCGAGGGCACCGACGAGCAGAAAACCATATTCTACACTGGGCTTTACCATGTCTTGATGCAGCCAAACACGATGAGCGACGTCGACGGCCGTTATATGGACACCAACTTCGAGATCAAGCAGATGCCTGAGGGACAGACCTATCACAGCACCTTCAGTCTGTGGGACACTTTCCGTGCCGCGCATCCGCTCTACACTTTGATTGCACCTGATATCGCCGCACAGTTCGTCCGCGACATGGTTCTTCATCACCAAACCTACGGCTACCTCCCGATTTGGGACCTTTGGGGTCAGGACAACTACTGCATGATCGGCAACCACGCCATCCCAGTTTTGGCTGATGCCATTTTGGCAGAGATTCCGGGCATCGACGTGGAAGAAACTTATCAGGCGATGGTTGAGAGCAGCACACGCAGCCATTACAACTCGCCTTTCGAGATTTGGGAACAATATGGCTACTTGCCGCAGACTCTTCAGAATGAGAGCGTCAGCATCACCATGGAGCAGGCTTTCGACGATGCCTGTGTGGCTTTGGTGGCAAAGAAACTGGGCAAAACCGATGACTACGAGCGTTTCTACCGCCGCAGCATGTTTTATAAGAACCTCTTCGACCCTGAGACCGGTTTCTTCCGTCCGAAAGACGAAAACGGCAACTGGCTCGAGGGTTTCGACCCGCTCAGCTACGAGCAGCCGTGCTTTGTGGAAGGCAACGCATGGCAATACATGTGGTTCGTGCCTCAAGATCCTCAAGGTTTAATCAACCTTTTCGGCAGCAAAAAAGCCTTTTTAAAGAAACTTGACGAGAACTTCAGTCTGACCGCCACTTCAGGCGAGGTCAACGGCAACGCCAGCGGCTTCATTGGGCAGTATGCGCATGGCAACGAGCCGAGTCATCACACCGTTTATCTCTATAATTTCGCAGGAAAACCTGAACGCACTCAGGAACTGGTCGAGCAGGTCCGCTCTGAGTTCTATCGTGCCACACCATGCGGCTATGCGGGCAACGACGACTGCGGACAGATGTCGGCATGGTACATCTTCTCGAGCCTCGGCTTCTATCCGTTCCACGCCGGCTCAGCGGAATACGTCATCGGCACGCCTTTGTTCACCAAAGCGACATTACACCTCGAAAACGGCAACGATTTCGTGATTTCAGCACCGAACAAGACACCAGAGAAGATTCATGTGAAAAGCGTGAAACTCAACGGCAAGCCGATAACAGACTATAAAATCACCAACCAGCAGATTATGGGAGGTGGAGTTTTGGAATTTAAAATGAAATAGATTTTTTAGCAAACTCAAACAATTCCAACGGCAAATGACAATAACCGTCAGGGTTCTTTTCCAAATAATCTTGATGATAGTCTTCTGCTGTATAGAAATTCTGCAACGGCATCACCTCGACGGCAATTTTGCCCTCGATTTTGGCTTGCTGTTCAGCCATCACCTTGTTAATCGTTTCTAAATCAGTGACATCGGTGTAATAAATGCCGGTGCGGTACTGCAACCCGACATCATGACCTTGCTGGTTGATGCTCGTCGGGTCGATGGCATGGAAATACATGTCGAGCAGAAACTCGAGGCTGATTTTGCTCGGGTCGTATTCCACCATGACGGTCTCGGCGGCCTTGGTTTCACCGCTGCAAACCTCTTTATACGTCGGGTTTTCCTTGATACTGTTTGCATAGCCGACTTTTGTTTCGACCACTCCTTTTATCATTTTGAAATAATGCTCGGTGCCCCAGAAGCAGCCACCGGCGAGATAGATATTTTTTGACATATTATTTGTTGTTTTCTTCATTTATAATTTCCTCAGCAATACGTTCGGCTTGTTTCAGCACCGTTTCAGTGGCAAGCTGCTGCATATCTGGCGGATAACCGTATTTGCGCAGAAGCCTTTTCACCGCCACCTTCATTTTTGCCCGGACATTTTCTTTGATTGTCCAGTCGATAGTGGAGTTTTTACGGATAGTTTCAGTTAACACAACAGCCAATTCACGAAGCTTATCCTTACCCATCAGTTCTTTAGCACTTTCGTTGTCGGCAACAGCTGAATAAAACGCATACTCGTATGTTGTCAACCCTATATTTTCGGCATCTTTGTCCTTTTCAACGATAGTTTTGCTCAATTTGATAAGTTCATCGATGACTTCAGCCGCGGTGATGATTTTGTTGTGATAACGAGTGATGGTCCCGTCCAACATCTCCATCAATGTCCTTCCTTCAACCACATTGAATTTAGCCCTGACTTTTATCTCATCTTCCAATAATTTCTTGAGAACTTCCAAAGCTATGTTCTTGTGTTCCATATCTTTAAGCTCCATCAAAAATTCCTCTGAAAGAATGGAGATATCCGGCTTTTTAATGCCTGCAGCATCAAACAAATCAATAACTTTTTCAGAAACCAAAGCTTTGTCAATAACTTGACGAATCGTGGTCTCGATTTCTTCATCAGTATGACCAGAACCTGTCTGGTCGAACTTGCATAGACGTGCTTTCACGGCTTGGAAAAATGCCACTTCGTCTTTCACATCCATAGCGGCATCCTGCGGAATCGCCAATGCAAACGCTTTACCCAAAGCTGTCACCTCATTAACAAAACGTTTCTTGCCATCATCCAAACCCAAGATGAAATCCTCTGCTTTCAAAATCCAAGAGAGTTTTCCGGAAGTGTCCGCGGTGAAATATTGTTTATAGTCGAAACCGAAGAACATCTGCTGTACAATCTCCAGTTTTTCCTGCATCAAAGCCACGGCCTGTTCCTGCTGTTGGGTCGGTTCGCCTCTACCTCCAGAATCGGAATAGAACGACAAAGCTTTCTTTAAATCTGCCGCAATTCCAAGATAATCAACGACTAAGCCGCCTGGTTTGTCTTTATAGACACGGTTCACACGTGCGATAGCCTGCATCAGGTTATGACCCTGCATCGGCTTGTCGATGTACAAAGTGTGCAGGCAAGGAACATCGAAACCTGTCAGCCACATGTCACGAACAATAACGAGTTTCAGCTCATCGTTCGGGTCTTTCATCCTGTCAGCCAAAGCACGACGTTGTTCTTTGGTAGTGTGATGTTTTGCTATTTTTGCCCCATCCGATGCCGACGATGTCATCACGACCTTTATAGCACCTTTTGATAGGTCATCAGAATGCCATTCGGGACGCAATTTGACGATTTCTTCATACAAATCGGCGGCAATACGACGGCTCATCGCCACAATCATCGCCTTTCCTTCAAACACCTTCTGGCGTTCCTCAAAATGACCGACAATGTCTTTCGCTATGTTTTTCAATCTGTTAGGACTGCCGATAAGAGCCTCAAGTTGTGTCCATTTCGCCTTGGCTTTTTGGACATCGTTCATGTTGTCGGTTTCCAGTTCTTTATCAAGGTCTTGCACCAACTGACGACCTTCTTCGCTTAATTCGACCTTAGCGAGACGGCTTTCATAGAAGATACGCACCGTGGCACCGTCTTCAACAGCTTGCGCAATATCGTAAACATCGATATAATTTCCAAAAACTGCCGGAGTGTTTTTATCCGTCAATTCAATCGGAGTGCCTGTAAAACCGAGATATGTGGCATTGGGCAAAGCATCACGCAGATATTTGGCAAAGCCGTATTTTATCTCAGAACCGATAACCTCATCGGCTTCATTCTTCACATCAACAGTCTTGGCTTTGAAACCATATTGTGTGCGGTGCGCCTCGTCAGCAATAACGATAACATTACTACGCTCGGTCAACGTCTCGAAAGTGTTGCCTTCCTCGGGTTGGAATTTCTGAATCGTTGTGAAAATCACACCTCCCGACTGCACTTTAAGCAAACTCCTCAAATGCTCGCGACTCTCCGCCTGAACAGGTGTCTGCCTCAACAGCTGCTTCGACCCGACAAAAGTTTCAAATAATTGATTGTCAAGGTCATTTCTATCTGTAATGATAACTATTGTCGGATTATAAAGCCTCTGAACTATTTTTCCGGTATAGAAAACCATGGTCAGTGACTTGCCGCTACCTTGCGTATGCCATACAACACCTGCGCGATGGTCGCCTTGAAGTTGTTCTGAAACAGTTTTCAATCCATAATTAGCCGGCGATTCGTGTACCATCCAGCAACCATTGATGCCTGTTGCCCTCAAAGTCGATTCTACGGCCTTGTTGACGGCATAATACTGATGGTAAGCGGCAATCTTTTTCACCGTTTTTATCGTGGTGAGTCCGGTTTTGAGATCTTCATGTTTCTGTTTCTCAAAAACAGTAAATGAATTGACAAGGTCGAGCAAGGTATTCTTACGCAACATTCCGTTGACAAGAACTTCCAATTCACTCACAAGATGCGAGGCGATGTTCTCTCCATCGTCGCTTTTCCATGCTGTGAAACGGCTGTATCCGGCCGAAAGTGAGCCTGCACGCGCCTCCAAACCATCTGATATTACAAGCAATGCATTGTATGTAAATATCGAAGGTATCTGCTGTTTATATGTCTCAATCTGACGGAAAGCGCTTTGCAAAGTGGCGTTTTCATCGGCGGCGTTTTTCAACTCAAACACCACCAAAGGCAAGCCGTTCACAAACAGGACCACATCCGGACGACGGTTATGGCTGTTTTCAATTATTGTGAACTGGTTGACCACCGTAAACTCGTTGTTCCACGGGTCGTTGAAGTCGATGAGCCAAGCCCTCTCGCCACGCTCCACGCCGTCTTTGGTAATTACAACCGGAATGCCCTCGGTAAGCATACGGTGAAACGTCTCGTTGTTTGCCAAGATATCCGGCGAACTTATACGCATCGTTGTCTTCACCACCTCATCCTGCACCAGCCACGGCAACGACGGATTAAGTCTTTTTACTGCCTTTTCCAACTTATCAAACAACACAACATCCTCAAAACTGAGACGCATCGGATTGTCGCCATCAGGAGCAATGTCAGGACCATAAAGGTATTGATAGCCTTTAGCTTTCAGCAGTTCTATGAGCATTTGCTCTATATCGGATTCATGGAGTGGGGGCATATATCAAGAATTAAGCTGTTTTATAATTTGTTTAGTGGTTAATTCTAATAACTGAAAGTTTTCATCAGAAATATAACTATTATGTGCTATTAGGCAGCGAATACTATACATCTCTTCCATTTTTACCTTTATCCAATTTTGGTCTTTTATGTCATCTTTAAAGTAATCCCAATTTGCTATAATAAAATCAGACAATTCAATAAAATCAATATAATACAAATCGTTGTCACCACGCAACGGCAACCATTTATTCCCTTGTTCCTGTGTTTTCCTTGTTTCTATGCCATTTTTTATCTTTTTAGGAACAGAAATCACATCCATGTAATTAGTTCCTACTTTTTCTGTCATTTTTCTATCAATATATTGACGAATATAGTTTTCAAGAGCATACAGAGTTATGTATGCATCAGCCATCTTTTTCCCTTTATCAATCAAGTCACTATTAATGTTTAAATATGTACCCTCTTCAACCACTTTTCTAATTTCTGCCAAAGCATCTTTTTTTGTCTCAGATGATAAAATTGGTGAAATTGTCACTTTCATAATATCATAACCTGTATCTGGCGGCATAAGTTGTTTGCAAATTTCCAACAAAGTATATTTCATCGATTCAAACTTTATTGAGTTATGCTTTGAATAGACTGATATAGGAATGAAAAAATGTACTTCCGCATAAAAAGCATTCCATCTTTTTTGTGAATAACTTGTCGTACTATAAAAATCGCAATAACCAGATGCAACTAATTCACATAAATCAATATCATGTGAATACTGTGACTTCACAACCGCTTTAATTCCAGAATAAAAATCTTCGTTATTTGGACATTCGTATGAGAACTCTGACATTATTATTTATTGATATTCATTAAACACAATTGTATAATTATTCCCTTTTTTAGACATTTATTTCTCCACTCATCAGCCTCGGCAGCAACCCGTCGCGAGTCTGAATGAGGGTTTGGATTTCATTATTGTTATTTAGTATTTTCTTGTTTATTGATTCAACTTGCTTTTGAAAACTTTGAGCTATTATTTTAGGTGGAATATGAAACTCAAACTCAGGAATAGCTTTCTTGCTCAAATGCAATACAGTCGAACCATTTGCATAACCTAGACAATGTTCTTTAAATGCTTGTGTCTTCATCAAATAATATAAAAAACTATTTGAGAAAAACTCGCTTTTACTGACCACTTTAACAACATCCATCGAAAAGGTAATTGTTTCATATTGATTCTTGCCAATCACGATAACTGGGTTACCAATTACATCGGCTTCTTGAGTGATGTCTGTGTGTGCAACAACTAAATCTCCATCATAAAGAACTTGCTCTTTTTTAAATTTCCCCGTAAATTCTTTGTAACCATCCATTCTAAATCCGCCATTCCTATCAAAACTCTTTAACGTCACCATTGCCACATTAGACGGTTGTAATTCATCACCTTTATATGAAACGCCATTAACTAACTCAACATAATCCCCCAACTTTCCTTCCTCCCACTCCTCCTTAGCCTCCACTACAAACCACTGCCTGAACAGCGTTTCTGCCATAGCTTCGAGGGTGGCGTTCTCGCGGTGCAGAAGGTCTATCTTGTCGTCAAGGGAAGAGAGGATGGCGGATATGCAGAGTTGTGTATCTAATGAAGGAAGCATTAACTTGAAATTATTAAGAATAACTGCGGTCAAGAACCTTGTCGACGTACCTTGTGAGATATTCTTAAACTCCTGCAAACATAGAATTAATGAATAGTATAGAAACTTTAAATTGCATTTGCTCTCATTAGATTCAATAATATAAGTTCTTTGATATGCATTGAACTTCCCTTCATAATACTTAATACAAAAATTTCCTTCAGCATTATTGCCAGCTAATAATATTGCCTTTTGGTCAAATGCATATTCATCAATTGAAAGTGTTATTGGCGAACAAGTAAAAAATGGATACTTACCATTCTCTACAGCGGCATTAGAATTTAGTTTGCCCGTTCTAAAACTTGCAATTTCTCCCAACTTATATTCTTTCCACTCGGTCATAGGCTTTCAATTGTTGTTTTAATTGTTTGATCTCGGCTTCAAGCATGGATTTTTGTGTCATCATAGTTCTAACCATGCCATTATCATACATTCCTCTCCTTAAAGCAATATTAATAGCTTCCGCTTGAGCTTCTTTGCTTGATATTTGAGTCATAATGTTTCGTTTTTCGCCTTCCTTGGCATTTTTATAGGAGCGTCTTGCTATTACATATGTGGCAATTGCAACAATTAGAGTCGCAACGGATATTATGATTATTATGTATTCTTTCCAGTCGCTCATAATCAATCTTTTTTTCTGTTTTTTATCTCGTCTTCCAGTTGCTTCAGTTCTTCGGCTTCCTCTGCATCGGCTTCTTGTGCCGCAAAAGCCTTGCGCCGTTGGTCAAACTCAGCATAAACAGCTTCCACTTTATCTTCCATCTGCTTTGTAGAAACTTTACCAGCTCCCTTCAGTACAGCTTTATTTTGGAATCCCAAAAGCGAATCAACATTTCCTCGCCAATAATTAAGTGTCAAATCCTGTCTTTCCTTCACACGCAGTTCGGCTGAGTCGAGAAACAGCACTGTAAGACGGTTTAACGTATCAATTTCATCTGAAGTAAGATAATTCTTGGCAATATAAATATCCTGCTTGCGCACCACATTGCCTTTCCACGATGTGAGCGCCATATTAGGCAAGGAGGCATCAGCACGGCTCACTATGATTTCGGCAGCAGTCTTGTTGGTTACGGCATATAACAATTTGTTCTGCGTCTCAGCAAAAAACATTTGTGTCGCCTTATCGGTTTTATCATAATCGCTGCTTAGCATCATAAGGTCGCGAATTTTCTGATAAAATCTTTTTTCACTTGCGCGAATATCGCGTATGCGTTCGAGAAGCTCGTCAAAATAATCGGGACGCCCATCGGGATTTTTCAACCGCTCATCGTCAATCACATAGCCTTTTACAATAAATTCCTTAAGATTCTTGTTAGCCCAAATACGAAATTGCGTGCCACGCTGGCTACGTACACGAAATCCAATGGCAAGAATCATTTCTAACGAATAAAACTTGGTGCTGTATTTTTTGCCATCTGCGGCAGTTATTAAGTAATCCTTAATAACTGAATCAACACTTAACTCCTTTTCTTTCAATATATTAGCTATATGAATATTGATATTTGGCACAGAGGTGTCAAAAAGTTCAGCCAATTGTTTTTGGTTCATCCAAACAGAACCATCTTTAGCGTATAATGTAACACTGACTTTGCCATCGTCAGTATTATAAATTATGATTCCATTCTTTTCCATAATATTCATCCATTAATATTAATTTTTCCCAAATTCTCCAAAATCAATTTGTTTAATCTCTCTTCCTCTTTCAGTTGTTCCTCAAATTCAGTTTTCAATGCGGTGAAACGCTCAGCAAAGTTGAAGTCGTCTTCCTCTTCCGGCAAGCCCACATAACGGCCAGGCGTAAGCACATAGTCGAGTTCCGCTACGCGGCTAACTGGTACGGAAGCACAAAAACCGGCAATATCCTGATAGTCAGCGGATTCATCTCGCCATAAATGATAAGTATTGGCAATCTCTTGAATGTCCTCCTCCGAAAGCTCTCGTGTGCGGCGGTTGATGAGATGGCCTTTGTTGCGCGCATCAATGAAAAGGATTTCTCCGGCTCGTTTTGTGCGGTTACGTGTCACAAACCACAGGCAAGCGGGAATTTGCGTGTTCAAAAACAGTTTGGCAGGCAAATTAACTATGCAGGCAATCATTCCTTTGTCAATCAACGCCTTGCGGATGTCTCCCTCGCCGCCTGTTTTGGATGTCAACGAACCTTTGGCCAACACGAAACCTGCCTGTCCAGATGGCGCTAAATGGTATATGAAATGTTGAATCCAAGCGAAGTTGGCATTGCCTGCAGGCGGCACTCCATACTGCCAACGTGCATCGTTGCGGAGTTGGTCGCCACTCCAGTCGCTGTCGTTAAACGGCGGATTTGCTATCACAAAATCAGCCTTTACATCACGGTGCGCATCGTTGAGGAAAGAACCTTCAGTGTTCCATTTTACCTGAGAAGCATCAATACCACGAATGGCAAGGTTCATCTTACAAAGCCGCCATGTGGTCTGGTTGCTTTCCTGTCCATAGATGGAGATGTTTTCAATCCGTCCCTGATGTTCTTTCACAAACTTCTCGCTCTGCACAAACATACCGCCTGAACCGCAACAAGGATCGAGCACACGACCTTTATATGGCTCCAACATATTAACCAATAATTCCACGACACTGCGCGGCGTGTAGAATTGTCCTCCCTTCTTGCCTTCCGCCAAGGCGAACTCACCAAGAAAATACTCGAACACATGGCCTAACAAATCTGCGCTTTTGGTGCTGGTATTTTGCAAAGTGGAGTTTCCTATCAGGTCAATCAATTCACCCAAACTCGTCGGGTCAAGTTCCGATCTGGAAAATACCTTTGGTAAAATGCCTTTCAGTGTTTTGTTTTCATGCTCAATAGCATCCATTGCATCATCAATGTACTTTCCAATAAGTGGATTCTTAGCAACCGAAACCAGATACGACCAACGGGCATTGGCTGGCACATAGAACACGTTTTCTGCCATATATTCCTCACGGTCTTCAGGATCGGCTCCATCAGCTTGCTGCTTCACCAACTCATTATACAAACTTTCAAATGAGATGGATATGTATCTCAAAAAGATGAGTCCCAGCACAACATCTTTATATTTAGCAGCATCAATATTCTTACGTAATTTGTCGGCAGCCTTCCAAAGTTGCTTTTCCAATGGTTCTTCCTGTATTTCCTTTACTTTTGCCATTTTAAAAATCTTTTATGATGCAAATATAATAATTTTTCCTAAGTTTAACACCTTCTTAAATAAATAATTAAAAATGCCGCGGATAACTCCACGGCATTTTTCTTTTAATCTATTAAGCTATTAAACTATTCCGCCGGTGTCTCAGCCGGAGCCTCAACCACCTCTTCCACCTCAGCTTTCTGGCAGCAGCTCTTGAATGGCCTCATGTCCTTCGGCAAGATGAAATAAACCGCCACACAGAGGCAGATGATGAGGAATAACCATCTCAGCATCCTCTTCCACCATGGAGCTCTTGTTGTGAACGGGTCTTTCGTCTTAACAATCGGATACTTGGCAATGCCTGTCAATGTGGCACCAAACTTGGTGTTCACAAGGATTCTCTGGTTCAATGCCCAGCCGTTGGCATTCAAAACAGGCGCGAGGTTACGTTTGCGTAACTTCAGCCATGCCATAATCATAGCAGGACCTGAGATTATTAAGATGATTGCTGCGAACATTATCACCCAGTGATACCAGTGAAGTCCGAGCCATGCGAATAATCCGCCGATAGCAGATGCCACCAAGCCTAAAGCTAAGCCTATAGCAGCGAAGATACCAGCGAACTTGGCGATGTCGAACGGTGGCTTCACCTCTGCTTTCTGACCGTCGGCAGGAAGGTTAGCGTTGTCAATCTTCGAGTTGGCATCAGCCATCACCTTGGCGTCTTTCTCAGCGGCACGTTTGTTGATCATGTCTTCAACCGACCTTGCCATCTTGCGGTAAGGCGACCAGAATGCCTGACGGATGCTGATAGGGTTCTCTATGATCTTGGTCACTGTGGCGTTCCAGCCGAGACCGTCTCTATCATAGAACACAGCGTGTTTGCCAACCATGATAGCACCGACGTCGCCGTCAGTAACCACAGCTGCGATTGTCATGCTACCCGGCTTGCTCTTGCAGGTGCAGTCGCAATACAAAATGTACATATTGCTCAACGGAGCCATAGTGCCTTGTGCGCCCATGTCGTTCACCTTGACGCAGAGGTCGCAGGCGCGCTCGTCGATATACAGCGTTCCGGCTTGGAAGATAGCTCTCTTCTCAGGTGAATAGAAATCGCTGAATGTCACGAAGTTGGTCAGCAAGGTGTAGAAGTCTCTGTAGAGATGCAGCAGCTTATCGACCTGGTCGATGGCGTTCGACTTGGCTTCAAGAGCCTTATCCTGTGCGATGAGGTCGAGCAAGGCGTCTTTCTTGTTCTCTTCGAGTATGGTCTTTGCTGTGTCGTAGCCCAGACCTTCGACGGCGGCACCTGCCTTGGCACCCATCCAAGCGTTGTATGCGTTGAATTTAGCCATTATGCCGGCCCATTGTTCCTCGGTGAGGTATTCTGCTTTTTTGAATTCTTTGTCGATTACAAGAGCCTTTAACGCAGCCATAGCGCCAGCCCATGCCGGGTTGACTTCCTTACCCAATGGCAGTTTATGCTCAGCGTTGACGCGTGCCAACGGATATGTGGCGATCTCGTCAGTGCTTGCAGCGAGGTTGTTACCGCTGATTTCACCGATCTTTGCTGACGAAACGTCCAAAACTGCTGCGCTGTCGGTGTTGAACGAAGCGAGTTTGCAGCGCATGAAGAAGTCGTCGATCTTGTCTTTCACTGCCATGCATGCTGCCAATGCCGCCGCTGTGTCGTCGCCGTATGGGAAAATGTTGTCTTTGTCAGCGTCGCCAGCCTCTTTCCATGCCTTGAAGTCTGCCAAAGCGGTGTAGAAAGCCTCTATCTTGTCGGTGTCGATGCCTGGGTCGCCGCTTCTGTCGGTGACGCTGCCCATGCAGTCGATAACGGTCTTGATCAATGCCTTCACAGCCTCGTCGTCAGCTGAGTTCTCAGTGATGATGCCGTCGCCGTTGAAACGTGTCTTGGCGAAGATTGCGATGCTGTCGGAGACGTCGGCTACCGAGATCTCGTTCTTTTCAAGTCCAAGATTCTCAAGGATTTGCTTCGAGGTCTCAAGCAGATGCGCGCCTTCTTCGTCGTTGGTGTTAAACGCAGAGAACGGGATGAAAGCTTCGCGTTTCAATAGTAATTCCGGGTCGTTGATGACCTTTGTGAGCCACTTCGATGCTGCCACGATCTCCTCGATGTGGATCTTGCCGTCACCGTTGGTGTCGAGCATCGTCATGGTCTTTTCATCAATTTCCAATCCTTTCAGCGGGCAGCTCAATGCCGTCCAGAGTTTTCTGTCAAGCTCATCCAAATGCAGGATGTCCTGTCCCGACTCGATGTTCACTCTCGTGACACCGCCGACGGTCGAAAACTTCCAATCGTAATTGCCATTTGATTTCATAACTAATTAACTTTTACAAATTCATAATTTATATAATTTCCCACATTTAAAATCGTGTAATATGCATCAAGAGCAGAATCTTTCAACGCGCCTAATCTCAAATATCCCACATCTTTAAATATCCTGCAGTCTTTATGGTGAGAATGCCCTTGCAACACAACATTTACATTATATCTGTCAAACAAATCCGCCAGATCGTAGGTCTCCTCCATGCTGAAACTGCTGGTTGTCCCGTTCACGTTGTTCGTCCTGAAGAAATGTGTATGTGTAAACACTATGATATTCCTATATCCTTGATTATGTTTGCTTTCCAGCAGATTTTCAAGCCAATCTCTCTGATCCACCCCTAAGGTGCCGCTCCCCGACTCAAGGGCGATAAACAGATCTTTAAAGCCCCCAACTGTCTGAACCTCAAACCAATATGTCGATGCGCCGAATCGCGTATAAAACTCGTCCCATTGTCCGAAATACAGGTCATGGTTGCCCACGGTATAATAAATCTTACGCCCAGTGTCGGTAACAGGCTTCACATGCTCGCAAAACTTGCCGAAACCGTTCTTTCCGTTAATCAAATCGCCGAGACACAACGTGAATGGTGCCGCTGTCGTATCTGCCAGATAATCAGCCACATACTCGTCAAGATTATGTGTCGAGCCGTCCACATGCACGTCGCTCATCGCATACACAAGATAGGTGTTAGGCATCCCTGTAATCACGTCGTAGCCATGCTGGTTGTTATACGTCATCGACTGTGCAAACCGCTCGTTTGGCGACTCGTCAAATGTCGCGAAAATACCAAGCAAATCACGTTTTGAACATGATGTCAACGCCACTACTAGTCCGAAAACCGCTGTCATTCCGAGCGCAGCGAGGAATCTCATTGTATTTTTACGTTTTCTCATAATCTATAAGTTATCCCTATTCTCAGCACCGCCTCATAGAACTTCACCGCCCCATGAAACATCCCTGCCGGCTTCATCGTGCCTTCCGCCACCGCGCTCCACCGTTCTTTAAAATCCCATCTCCCGCCGAGGCTGAACAACGGCGACCACATCCTCTCGTATTCAAACTCATTGAAATTGGCACCTGCCAGATAGATATCCCACGGGTTGTCGAAACCCATAACGCTGATTCTCAACTTATACAAAAAGTTAAACGCCTCCGTGAGCGTGAACTCCACCGCATCCCAGTCACGGTTGAAACCGTCGATAACCTTCGTGAACAAGCCCAGCTGCACGTCGAAATGACGCATCTTGAAGCCCATGCTCGCCGAATAAACATATTCGTAAACTTTATAACTTACGAAAAACCTCGAATGCAACGACACGTCGATGTACCCGAAGCCGTTGCGGCACAACTCGATATTGGGCCTCACACTCAAACCCACCGAATACACATCCGGCGTAAGTGCCTCCAAATTAAGGTAAAAATCGTTGTTGTCGACATGCAGAACTCCTTTCAAATCAACGCCTTCATACCATCTGTAGGTGTTGTTATACCCAACGAGCCCCTGTGCCGCCACATCAGCGGAGAGAGCGTGCTTCCGAGACTCCTGAGCGCTCAGTACCGCCACCGAAAACAGGCAAATCATCAAGAAAAACAGTCGTTTTTTAACCATAATTCGCCAAACAATTATTCTCCTCGCAAATTTATAAAAAAAACTATCTTATTTCACATTAAATTTTTTAGTATTTTTGCTTGCTAAATTTTTGCGTATGAAAACCATCAAAGATTATATTCGCACTGTGCCAGATTTCCCTATAAAAGGGATACAGTTTCGCGATATCACCACGCTGGTAGGCGACGCCGAAGGCTTGAGGCTCGCCATCAGCACTATGTGCGACATGGAGAAAGACCTCGACTTCGACATCATCGCCGGTGCCGAGTCGCGTGGCTTCATCTTCGCGGCGCCGATGGCTTACAACATGCATAAGCCTTTGGTGCTCGTTCGTAAGAAAGGCAAGCTGCCAGGCCAGACCATATCGCAAAAATATCATCTTGAATATGGCGACGCCGAGATGGAGATCCTTGCCAACAGCATAAAACCGGGCACACGTGTCCTCATCGTCGACGACCTCCTGGCATCAGGCGGCTCCGTCGAATGCATCATCAAGCTGGTGGAAAAACTCGGCGGCGTGGTGGCAGGCGTATGTGTCCTCGTGGAACTCGTCGACCTCAAAGGACGCCAGCGTATCAAAGGTTACCGCCTCGACAGCGCCGTGACTTACGAAGGTGAATAATCATAATTTCTGACTATGTACGCGCTTTTTAAGAAAGAGATAAACAACTTCCTAAGCTCCCTCATCGGGATAATGGTGGTGGTGGTGTTCCTCCTCATCACCGGACTCTTCCTGTGGGTGTTTCACAGCGATTTTAACATCATGTCGTATGGCTACGCAAGCCTCGACAGCCTCTTCATCATCGCTCCGTGGGTGTTTCTCTTCCTCGTGCCTGCCGTCACCATGCGTTTCTTCGCCGAAGAACGACGCACCGGCACCATCGAGATGCTGCTTACCAAGCCTCTCTCCGACTGGCAGATAGTGGGCGCCAAATACCTCGCCGGAGTAGCCCTAGTATTACTCGCACTCATCCCCACACTCATCTATTACATCTCCGTCTCACACCTCGCAATGCCTGTCGGCAACGTTGACCACGGCGGCATCTGGGGCTCATACATCGGACTGTTTTTCCTCAGCGCCGCATTCGTCTCAATAGGCGTCTTCTGCAGCTCTGTGACTAATAATCAGATACTTGCGTTCATCCTCTCGGTGTTCCTCTGCGGATTCCTATACATCGGATTTGAATTCATCTACTCGCTCTCCCTCTTCGGGAAAATAGATTTGTTTATACAACAATTGGGCATGGCGGCGCACTACAGCTCGATGAGCCGCGGCGTCATCGACACCCGTGATTTGATATATTTTCTTAGCGTTATAGTGTTGTTCTTAAGCCTGACAAAACTCACTTTGTCAAGCAGAAAATGGTAGGAGGGTGTATGGAAAACAAGAGAAAAAATATCAAGAGAAACGAGATTCTATCACTGATTATCACATTGGTAATCATAGTGTTAGTAAATATCATAGGCTCATTCGTCTATACCCGTTTCGACCTCACATCCGAGAAACGCTACACCCTATCCGACACCTCGAAAGATATCTTGAGAAATCTCGACGACTACGTCTATTTCCGAGTCTACCTCGAAGGTGAGTTCCCGGCAGGCTTCAAAAAGCTCCGCAAAGAAACAAAAGAGATGCTCGACGAGTTCCGCGCCTATTCCAAATTCATTGATTATGAATTTATTAACCCTTCGGAAAGCAGCGACGCAGCCGAACGTCAAGAGACATATAAAATCCTTTGGCAAAACGGTCTGAATTATTATACCGAGACGGTGCAGACCAACACAGGCATCCAGCAAATCCTGATTTGGCCTGGAATTATTATGAGTTACCGCGAAAACGAGAAAGCCATCGACCTCCTTTCCGGACAATCGGGACAAAGTCAGGAGACAGTACTCAACAACTCGGCTCAAGACCTTGAATATAAGCTCATTAGCGCGATAAAAGAGATCTCCACGACGATGAAACCTACCATCGCCTTCGTTGATGGTCATGGTGAGCTTGCCGACCTCGAGGTCTACGACATCGCAAACACTCTTTCAAAGAAATATATCATCAAGCGAGCCACGCTCAACGAACAGCTTAACTCATTGATGAAGAGAGACTTGGATTCCGACAGCAACATCGTCATCAAGCCGGCTTACGACGCCATCATTTTGGCAAGACCTACCGAGCCGTTCTCTGAAAAAGACAAATTTATCCTCGACCAGTATATCATGTATGGCGGCAAGGTGATGTGGCTCATCGATGCAGTCAATGCTTCTATGGACAGCCTGCAAAACGCCGAGTCGACGATGGGTCTCGCCATGAATCTCAACCTCGACGACCAGCTGTTCAAATACGGCATCAAACTCAACAAGAACCTGCTCCTCGCCTATCCTTGCGCACAAATCGGACTGGTCACCGGACAAGGCAACAACCTGCAGAGCACGCTTCTGCCTTGGTATTATTTCCCGTTGCTCGGACAGGCATCTGAACATCCTATCGTGAGAAACCTCGAGGCAGTGAAAGCTGATTTCGTAAGCTCTTTGGAAACGACAACATCCGCTCCAGAGATTCAAAAAATCCCTCTTCTGAAGACATCAGATTACACCAAGGCTTCAAGCGCACCGGTATATATCTCTCTGGAAATCCTGAACGAACGCCCGAACGCGAGTATGTTCCCACAAAAAGGCATGACAACGGCCTATCTCCTTAACGGAAGATTCACCTCGTTATACGAAAACCGCATGCCGGCATCGATCACAGAAGCCAAAGAAATCGGATTTAAAGAGGAAAGCGTCCCGACCTCGATGATTGTCATCGCCGACGGTGACATCATCCGCAACCAGCTCGCTCAGCTCGACTATGCAAAGAAAAACAACAAACGTGTCGGCTCGCCATTGCCTTTAGGCTACGACCAATACACGAATAACACATACGGCAACAAACAGTTTATCGAGAATGCCATGACATATCTCCTTGAGGGTGAAGGACTTATCAACATCCGCTCACGCGAGCTGAAGATTCGACTCCTCGACATGAACAAGGTCAACGGCAACCCGATGCTGTGGCAAATCATCAATGTGGTTCTGCCAAGCGTCATCATGATAATGATAGGAATTGTTTTAGCAGTTTTAAGAAAAAAGAAATACAATAAATAAACAAACCGTCATTTCGACCGAAGTGAAACGAAGCGGAGAAATCTCCTGCAATAAATGATTCGAAATATCTGATTGGCAGAGATTTCTCCACTCCCTTCGGTCGGTCGAAATGACAATAGAAATTAGCAAATATGAAAAGAAAAAACATCATTTCAATAGTTATAGTCGCGATTTTAGTCGTCATCGCCGGTATCCTCATCGGTAACAACCGCTATCTGAGCTCATTACGCGGCGAGGCAGCTGATTTCACCGTCTACGACACCGCCTCTGTCACAAAGCTCTTCTTTGCTGACAAAAGCGGCAATCAGGTCGTTTTGCAACGCGACGGAAAGGCATGGACTGTCAACAACGAATATCGCGCCAACCAAAGCCTGGTCAATGAGATGCTCTACACCCTCACTCGTATGAGAATCAAAATGCCAGTGTCTGTAAGGAAAACCGACAACACTATCTCACAGATGGCTACGACAAACACCAAAGTCGAGGTCTACCAGATGCTCCCGCGCATCAACCTGTTCAACAAGGTGAAACTGTTCTATCATGAGAAACGTAGCAAGGTGTTTTACGTGGGCGGCGTCACACAAGACAATATAGGCACATACGTCCTCAAAGAAGGCGGCGACAAGGTCTACGTCGCACATCTGCCAATGCTCAATGGCTCTATCAGCTCAAGATTCTCGGCAAATCCTACCGACTGGCGCAGCCATATCATCTTCAATTCGAGACTCAACGACATCCAAGCTGTGAAGCTCGAGATCAACGACGACCCTGATAACGGCTTCATTATCAATGAAAACGAACGCTATCAATACACCATGAACCGTCTCAACGGCGAGCCTGTCGAATTCAGCGACAACAAGGTTCTGAACCTGCTCACATCGTTCAGCGACGTGCGCTTCGAGGCTTTCCTATATGATATCGAGCCCGCCCGCCGCGACTCCATCATCAACTCGCCTTTCCAGCAAAGACTGACACTCACAACGAAAGACGGCATCAGCCGCAGCGTCACCACATTCCGCATGCGCACCAATGCCGACATCTATGATTATAGCGCTGAAGATATCGACAATTTCCACGATATGATCAACGACCCTGACCACAAATACGCGCTCCTCAGCGAAGGCAACGAGTTCGTTTTGATCCAGGATTTCGTCTTCGGGAAATTATTAAAACCTGCTGATTTCTATAGCAAAGACTATAAAGATGAAATCCCGCAGGTTTATTATAAAGAGCTTGAAACTGTCGAAAGCAGATAATAATTAGCCATTAGAATTGGTATTTCAAAACTAATGGCTAATGGCTAACAGCTAATAGCTAATAGCTTTTTTCAATAGATTCCCAATTAATTATTGCCCAGAACTCGTTAACGTAGTTAGCTCTGAGATTTTGGTAATCCAAATAATATGCGTGCTCCCAGACGTCGCACACCAACAGTGGCTTCAGGCCTTCTGTGAGAGGTGTCTGTGCGTTGGAAGTCTGCACAATAGATAATTTTCCGTCTTTGTCAGCGACGAGCCATGCCCAGCCTGAGCCGAACAATGTCACGCAAGCGTTTACGAACTTCTCTTTAAACGCATCAAAGCTGCCAAAGTCGCGCACTATGGCGTCCATGAGCTTGCCTGTCGGAGCAGTCTTCTTCGGGTTTGGCGTCATGCAGTTCCAGTAGAAAGTGTGGTTCCACACCTGTGCTGCGTTGTTAAACATGCCGCCCTGCGAGGTCTTCACAATCTCCTCAAGGCTCTTGCCCTCAAACGGAGTGCCCGCGATGAGCTTGTTCAAATTGTTCACATAGCCGTTGTGATGCTTGCCATAGTGAAACTCTAATGTCTTCTGTGAGATATGCGGCTCGAGCGCATTCATCTCATACGGTAATTTCGGTAATTCAATCATAATCTTCAATTTTTAATTATTTAACATCCCGTACATTTTTAATTATTTAACATCCCGTACGGACAAGGCATGCCTTGTCCCTACAGGGATTTTCCTATTTCAAGGCCTAAATTATACAGCTTCTCGATATCCTCTTCTCTTATCGGCGCTCCCTTCACCTCCACCGGCTCGCTCACGATGTTCCATTTGCAAGCTTCAGCGTTTTCTTTTAACGTTTTGAGACCACCGCCGCTCCACGAGGCACCGCCAAAAAGACCGAACACCTTGTTTTGAGGCTTGTATTCGCTGATTTCATGCAGCAAACCCACCATGTTTGGGAAGATGCTTCCGTAATGTGAACAGGCGCCCAAAACCACGCCTTTGTATTTCCAGATGTCGCTGAAAATGAACGAGGTCTCGGTCTTCGACACGTCGTAAACCTTAATCTCTTTCACTCCGGCATCTGCCACGCCTCTTGCCACGATATCAGCCATCCTGCCTGTGTTTCCGTACATCGAGCCGTAGACGATGACCACGCCTTCTTTGCTCTGATGCTGGCTCCAAGCGGTGTATCTGTCGATGACCCACTGCAGGTTGCTTCTCCAAATCAAGCCATGCGATGGTGCAATCATCTTGATGTCCAAGGTCAGCGCCTTCTGAATGGTCTTCAGAGCCATCATCGCCACCTTTCCGACGATGTTGGCATAGTAACGGCGCATGTCGTCTTCATAAAAATCAAGGTTCACCTCGTCGTCGAAGATGCCGCCGTTCAAGGCACCGAAGCCTCCGAAAGCGTCGTTGGTGAAGATGATTTTCGAGGTCTGCTCGTATGTCACCATCGACTCCGGCCAGTGGCACATCGGAGCCATGAAGAACTGAAGTGTATGACTGCCAAGGCTTAATGTCTCGCCTTCCGCCACGATTTTCTTGTTTGCAACCTCACCGTAGAAGTTCTCCAAAGGTGCGAATGTCTTGGCGTTTCCGACCACTGTCACCTCAGGCCACTCTCTCAAAACAGCGCCCACCGAGCCGCTATGGTCTGGCTCGTCGTGGTTCACGATGAGATAATCGACTTTACGGTCGCCCAAGATACGCTTGACCTGGAAAATATACTGCGCCATAAACTCAGGCTCCACCGGGTCAATCAACGCAACCTTATCATCTACAATAAGATACGAGTTATATGACACGCCATTCGGCAGCTCCATGTGGTTCTCAAACATCTCCGTCTTGCGGTCATTAACCCCGACGTAATAAATATTTTCTGCTAATTTTATATTCATATTAAATAATTTTGATTCAATTTTATCATTGTATCCCGTACGGATAACGCATGCGTTATCCCTACCAGATTCTCCTCATGTCGGCTCTTGATACTCAAAATCTTCTTTCCCGTGTTTGCAAATCGGACAAATGATGTCATCCGGCAACGGATTGCCTTCATAAACCCAGCCGCACACCTTGCACACCCAGCAGCCTTTCGTCACCTTTTTCTTAGGTTTGATATTTTTCTGATAATAATCGTAAGTCACTGAGTCTTTGTCGTTTACCTGCACTGCGTCGAGCACGTCGGCGATAAACATCGTATGCGTGCCGAGGTCTATCGTCTTCACTACCCTGCAGGCAAAGTAAGCGTTGATAAATTTAGGCAGATACAGCACGTGGTTCACGGCGCGCAGCTCCTGCTCGCAGTCCGCGAATTTGTTTACGTTCCTTCCCGACTGAAAACCGAAGTGTTCGAACACCTTAAACGGTGTCTCCGTCGTCAACACATTGACATTAAACACGCACGAGTCAAGAATGAGGTCGTGCGTGTAGTTGTTTTTGTTAACGACTATCGACAAACGCAGCGGATCGCTTGTCACCTGCTCCACCGTGTTGATGATGCAGCCGTTGTCGATGTTGTCGTAGTTCGTCGTCAGGACATAAAGACCGTATCCAATCTTTGATAACGATTTCGTGTCCATGATTACGATTATTCCATTCCGAAATGTTCTTTTCCAACACCGCAAAGTGGGCATGACCAGCTTTCCGGTAATTTGTCGAATGGTGTTCCTGGAGCGATGCCGTTGTCCGGATCGCCAACTGCCGGGTCATAAACATAACCGCAGACGTCACATACGTATTTTGCCATAGTTTTTTATGTTTTATGTTAATTTAAATCGTTATTTCTTCTCAAATACTGAAGTCTTTCGAAGACTTTCACGTCGGCTGAGGCGCTGCATTTGCCTTTGAAGTCGCAGATGCTCTTGAAGTTATGCTTTGCCATCCATTTCTCGACGCCCTCCACCATTTCTGAGATGTATTTCACGCCTTTGCGATACAAAACGCTGCACACCTGCACTGACTCAGCGCCTGCAAGTATCTGACGCACAACGTCTTCAGCTGAATGAACGCCTGTCGAAGCAGAGAGGTCACAAGGGATCTCCTGAGCTGTGAGCAACGATATCCATCTCAAGGTGTCGCTGTTCTCTTCCTCAACTGACAATGCTGAACCCGGAACGACTTTCATTTGCTCGATGTCGATTGTCGGGTTGTAGAAACGGTTGAAAAGCACCAGACCTGCCGCGCCTGCCATGCTAAGACGGAAAGCGAGGTTGCCGATATTTGTGAAATGGTTGCCGAGTTTCACCGAAACAGGTATTGTCACGGTCTTCTTCACCTCGTTGAAGATGTTAACCACTTCATCCTCGATGTTTTTCGATGGGATATCTTTGTCGAATGGCGACACTGCGATGTTCAGCTCGAGAGCGTCGGCACCGGCGTCCTGAAGCTCTTTTGCGAAGCTCATCCACTCACCTTTATCGGCGCAGTTGATGCTCGCGATAATCGGGATATCGACAGTTTTCTTAGCCTCGCGGATGAGGTTTTCATAAATCGCAATCTCATTTCCGCGAAGGAATGTCTTCATATAAAGGTCTGCCTCCGGACTTGAGTTATAAATATCTGTGTAACCTTCTTCCTTTTTAATATCTGAAAGAATCTGCTCCTCGAAGAGCGATTTCAAAACCACTGCGCCAGCACCTGCCTTTGCGCAATTCACAATACCGTCAACTGTTCCCGTAAAAGTGGAACTTCCGACAACAATAGGATTTTTAAGCTTTAATCCCAGATATGATGTAGTTAAATCCATTTTAAAAAATTTTTCGTCTACAAAGATATAAATAATTTGGCAAAAACAAACAAAATGTGAAAAAATTATTTTTTAAAAAAAGAGACGCCATAAATCCATGACGTCTCTATAATTTATTTAGGCGAAACTTTTACTTTGTCAAAACGACCTTCAACACCTGATTTCCTTTTTCTGAATTAACCTGAACTGTATAAACTCCAGAGCTCAAGTTGTTGAGAACAGATTCTATCTCATTGACATTCATTGTATTAATAATTACTCGACCCATATTGTCATACACTGTCATATCAGCATTATCAACACCATCTTTAAATGTCACTTTAACATTGCCCTTACTCGGGTTCGGGAACACGCTCAACACCTCGTTCTCACCGAGAGCGACCTCACCAACGCTGACCATTCCGAGTGCATCAACGAAATTCGGGATGCCGTAGCCGTTATAATTGTCAGGATTGTTGGCATTGTTACCTGCTGCACGCACAGCGTCGCAAATCTCCTGCACTGATGCATTTGGTCTTGCTTGACGCAGACATGCCACAGCACCTGCCAACACCGGATTCGAGAACGATGTGCCGTCGCCATTGTAGTATGGCCACCAGCTTCCATATCCTGATGCGACGTATGTGCCTTCACCCATTGCCATCACATCCGGCTTGATACGGCCGTCGTAAGTAGGACCGACAGAGCTGAAAGAAGCTCTTTGACCGGCACTGTTGACAGCACCCACAGTGATGATATGCTCAGCATCTGCTGGGATTCCCAATGTGCATGTGCCACTGCCTTCATTACCGGCTGAATTCGTGCAGATCATGCCACGGCTTGCAGCAATCTCAGCACCAATAGTCATTGGAGCAGTGTGTCCGTCATAATCCGGGAAATGATGATCCCATTGAGGCATGTCGAAATCGATGTAACCCAATGAGGTTGAGCAAATGTCAACACCAAGACTGTCAGCGAGTTCCGCACCTGACACCCAGTTGTATTCCTCAACGATATTCTCTCCGTTGCCGTCTTCAGTATGGAACAGATAGAATGAAGCTTTGTATGCAGTTCCAACCATCTCATTCGGGTCATAAGCAGCAATAGTGCTCAAGCATGAAGTTCCATGAGTGCTCTGCGAATACACCGATGTCGAACCGTAAACAAAGTCACGGACGCCAAGCAAACGGCCTTCCTCACGCATGTTGTCGAAACATGTTGCCTCTTCTGTGCCAACAAAACCACCGTCCAAAACAGCTATGACAACACCTTCGCCGTGATATCCCATGTCATGCAACTCATTGACTTTCAACTGAAATACCTGGTTATGAGCACCACCGTAAAAATCTCTGTAAATAACAGGTTTGCTCGATTCCTTCATCTCGTTGGCAAGCCAAATCTCCTTGTCGCGCTGTGCTTCAGGAAAATCCGGGCAGTTTCTCACTACATCAACAAACTCCAAAGCGTTGATGGCGTCAACGACACTCTGACTTGTAGTGTAAACCGACACTCCGTTCAACCATTTTGAAGGATTAAGAAGCTGTGCGCCGCAATCAGCAACAGCCTGCAAATACTGAGGGTTAACAGGGATGTCGTACTCGTCGATTTCGATATTGAGTCTCGCACGACGCTCTAAAGCCCTCTGGCTCAAAAACTCCTCAGGATTGTCAATGGAATAAGGTGAATTGGCCTTGTCTGTAAACTGTACCCAATAAATATTGGAAGCAATCTGTGCCTGCGCAAAAAATGCAGTCACAAATAAAATCAGTAAGAATGATAATTTTTTCATTTTTTTAACTTTAATTAAAATTAATGGCGCAAAGATATAAAAAAATTCGGAATGACAACATTTTTATTAGTCCAATGATGTGGCGCGGCATAATGAAATTAAGTCGTTTGTATGAACTTTCAAGCCGCGCTAGATTAACCAGTTTATTGATTTGTCATTCCGAGCCTGAAAGGCGAGGAATCTCAATTGTTGATAACTTGTTAATTTTTTAATACTTTGTGCCTTAAAATTTTGTAATTTTGCAGCCCAAATTTTATTATAATTATTTTTTAACAATGAATAACGAAGAAAGAAACGGCAAACGTCAGCACGTTGCCAGAAGAAAAACTGCTGAAGTCAGAAGATTCAGTGACGAGAGATTAGCGCAGTTTGAAAAAGAAAAAGCTCGCCGTGAGGGCGATGAAGAACGCCATGAAAGAAGACCTTTCGGCGAAAAACGTAGCTTCGGTCGTCGTGATGACGAGAGAGGCGAGAAAAAATCATTCGGTCATGATAACCGTAAACCTTACGGTAAGAGATTTGATGATGAAGAAAGAAACGATAAGAAGCCTTACGGCAGAAGATCTTTCAACAAAGAAGAACGTGAAGAACGCGGCTCAAGAAAGCCTTACGGTGACAAAAAGCCTTACGGCAAACGCTTTGACCGTGACGAAGAACGTCCAACACACGGTGGCCGTCGCGGATACCGTCGCGAGAAAGACCCGGAATTCGACCGTCCACAGGCAACAGGCGAAATCCGCCTCAACAAATACCTCGCCGACTCAGGCATCTGCTCACGCCGCGAAGCCGACGACCTCATCCTCGCTGGCGCTGTGACAGTGAACGGCGAAGTGGTCACCGAACTCGGCACCAAAGTCAAAACCACCGACAAAGTGGTGTACGGCGGACAGACCCTCAACCGTGAGAAACTTCGTTATGTCTTGTTAAACAAGCCTAAAGGCGTCATCACCACAAGCGACGACCCATACGAACGCCATACCGTCATGGACCTCGTCGAAGGCGCTTGCCAGGAACGTATCTACCCGGTGGGCAGACTCGACCGTAACACCATAGGTCTGCTGCTCCTCACCAACGACGGCGAACTCGCAAAAACACTCACACATCCAAGCCATAACGTGAAGAAGCTGTACCACGTCACACTCAACAAGCCTCTGACAGAAAGCGACTTCGAGAAAATAGAAAAAGGCCTCACCCTCGAAGACGGCCCTATCGAGGTCGACAAAATCGACTACGTCACCGACGACCCTACCATGCGCGAAATCGGCGTGGAAATACACTCAGGACGTAACCATATCGTACGTCGTATCTTCGAAAGCCTTGGCTATGAAGTGGTTAAGCTCGACCGCGTGATGCTCGCAGGACTCACAAAACAAAACCTGCCTCGCGGCCACTGGCGCTTCCTCACCAGCGCAGAGATCTCAATGCTCAAACGTATTGAATAATCATGAAAAAACTATCAATTACCATATTATTGATAATAGCGTCATTTTCAGCGTTGCTCGGTCAGCCCGAGACGCTGAAAGTGATGCAATATAACCTTTTAAACTACGGCAATAACACCGGCTATTGCAACACAACAAACAACAATATCAGCGATAAAAACGGCTACATCCGCACCATCCTGACAGCCTATTACCCTGATATCTTCACCGTCTGCGAGATTGGTAGAAGCAGCTCCTTGCCAAATGATTTCGTCAACAACGTGTTGAACATCAATGGCTTGAATTACTGGATGACAAGCCCTGGCTCAAACACCAACAACTCATCATCACTCATCAACTGCATCTTCTACAACTCCACAAAACTTACACTCGTCGGACATCATGTCGCGCAAACTTACACCCGCGATGTCGATGTTTATGATTTCAAATTCAAAAACGACGAATCCGACCGCGTCACCTTGACATGCGTCATAGCACATCTTAAAGCCGGCACTGGCTCCGACAACGAAAGCAAACGCAAAATGATGATTGAAAACACCATGAGATATCTTGAGAATAATTACCGCGAACGTAATGTCCTCATCATGGGAGATTTTAACCTATATTCCTCGTCAGAGCCTGCCTATCAAGCACTTACGAACGAGACAGCCTACCCGCACTCCTATTTCATCGACCCACTCTACCCTTACGGCGTCGGAAACTGGAATACAAACTACAATTATAAAGATTATCACACCCAAGCGACACATAAGGACAACGACAGCAACTGCCATTCATCAGGTGGCATGGACGACCGCTTCGACTTCATCCTGATGTCGGAAAACATCTACGGAGGCAGAGAAAACATACGCTATGTCGGTGGTAGCTACAACGCCCTCGGTAACGATGGCAACCGCTTCAACAAAAGCATCAACAACCCGACAAACCAAGCTGTTTCACAAGAAGTAGCCAACGCTCTCTTCCATAACTCCGACCATATCCCCGTCACTATGGATCTCGTCGTGAGCCTTAATGAAGACGTCAACGAGCTGAATTCCAACGAGTTAAGCTACGATGTCTTCCCTAATCCTGCTTCATCAGAAATTAATTTAAGATTTTACCAAAATAATTCAGGTAGAGCTAATATATTGTTATTCAATACTTTAGGACAAGTGGTCTTTTCAGAGAATATCTTCGTGAACGACTGTCTCAGCGAGCATGTCATCAATGTCGAAAATCTTCCAAAAGGCTTTTATTTCCTGAAGGTAACAAACGCTGATGGCTTGACAAACACTATTAAAATTGCTATAGAATGAAAATATTTCGTAAAATAATTGATGGATGTGTCGGTTTCATGCAGAAATACCTGCCTGAGCCGTTCATTTTTGCAATTATTCTTACGTTTGTGGCAATTTTAGTCGCCATGCCGGTATGCCACCAAAGCATAGTTGAAGTGGTGACAAACTGGGGCGGCGGAGTGTGGAACCTCCTCGGATTCTCGATGCAGATGGCTCTTGTGCTCGTCACCGGTGCCACCCTCGCTGCAGCTCCTCTCATCAAAAAAGGCATCAGCAGGCTCGCGTCAATGCCGAAAACACCGGCAGGCGCCATAGCTCTCGTCACAGGCATCTCTGCTATGGCATGCTGGCTCAACTGGGGTTTCGGACTCATCGTAGGCGCCATCTTCGCCAAAGAGATAGCTAAAAAACTCAAAAATGTCGACTACCGACTACTCATCGCCTCAGCCTACAGCGGCTTTGTGGTGTGGCACGCCGGCATCTCGGGCTCCATCCCGCTCAAGATGGCATCCGATGTCAACGAACTCGTAAAAGATACTAATGGCGTTATAACCTCAGTGATTCCTATCGGAAACACCATCCTCGACTGGCATAACATCATCATGGTGGTCATCGTCACCCTCGCCCTCGTCGTCATCAATTCATTGATGCACCCGAAGACTGGCATCGTCGCCATCGACCCTGCCTTGTTGCAAGAAGACACTGTAGAGACGCATGAAAATACATCTCAAAAAACACCAGCCATGAAACTGGAAAACAGCCGCCTTTTATCCGCCTTATTAGCTTTATTAGGCCTGTCTTTCCTGATAATCAGCCTGTTTTTCAAGCACAAAGCCTTCGACCTCGGCTCGGTGATTCTGCTGTTCCTCTTCCTCGGCATAGTGCTTCATAAAACACCTATCGCTTACGTCCGCGCTTTCGCGAAATCAGTGGGCGGCGCAGCAGGAATATTGCTTCAGTTCCCATTTTACGCAGGTATCATGGGCATCATCACAGGCGTGGGTGAGTCAGGAATATGCCTCGGCACTGTGGTCAGCGAAGCATTTGTAAATATCTCAACGTCAACGACTTATCCGATATATACCTTCCTTTGTGCGGCTATTCTTAACATGTTCGTGCCATCAGGCGGCGGTCACTGGGCTATCCAAGCTCCTATCATGTTCGCTGCCGGCGAGGCACTGAACGTCGACCACGGCCTCACAGGAATGGCGATAGCATGGGGCGATGCTTGGACTAACCTCATCCAGCCCTTCTGGGCACTGCCTGCTCTCGCAATAGCGAAGCTTAACGCCAAGGATATCATGGGCTTCTGCCTCATCGACCTTGTCGTTTCCGGAATAATAATCATCAGCGGACTTCTAATCTGGGCAATATGATACCACGTGAGACCATAAATCAAATCATCGAGACAGCACGCATCGAAGACGTGGTGGGTGAGTTTGTGACGCTCCGCAAACGCGGCTCCAACCTCATCGGAATATGCCCTTTCCACAAGGAGAAGACACCATCGTTCAACGTCAACCCGGCCCGAAACATCTTCAAATGCTTCGGCTGCGGCAAGGCAGGCGACGCAGTGCGCTTCATCATGGAACATGAACATTATTCCTACCCCGAAGCCCTTCGCTATCTCGCTAAGAAATACGGCATCAAGATTGAAGAACGCGAACAGTCTCCTGAAGAACTGGCGGCTCAGAACGAACGCGAACGCATGTTCAACATCAACAGCTTCGCGCAGGAATACTTCTCCAACATCATGATGACGTCCGACGAAGGACAGTCGGTAGGTCTCGCCTATTTCCACGAACGCGGCTTCCGCGATGCCATCATCAACCGCTTCCAACTCGGATATTGCCCCAACAGCGGCTCAGCATTCACGGAATACGCGATGCAGCATGGCTATGACAAAGACCTTCTGATAAAAGTCGGTCTCACTGGAAGCTACGAAAACCGCACCTACGACCGTTATCAGGGTCGCGTCATCTTCCCGATTCATAACCTCACTGGAAAAGTCATCGGCTTCGGCGGACGTATCTTAACGAAAGAAAAGACAAAGGCTAAATACGTCAACTCGCCTGAATCGGAGATTTACAATAAAAGTCAGACGCTCTACGGCATCTTCTTTGCCAGAAATGAGATTTCAAGATTAGACAACTGCATCCTCGTCGAAGGCTATGCCGACGTGCTCTCCATGCATCAGGCTGGCATCGAAAACGTGGTGGCAAGCTCCGGCACCTCCCTGACGACCGAGCAAATACGCATGATAAGCCGTTACACGAAGAACATCACCATGCTCTACGACGGCGACGCTGCCGGCATCCACGCCGCACTCCGTGGCACCAACATGATTCTCGAAGAAGGCATGAACGTACGCATCGTGGTGCTGCCTCCTGAAGACGACCCCGACAGCTTCGTGCAAAACAACCCTATTGAGGTTGTCACTAAATACTTGGCCGACAACGCAAAAGACTTCATCGGATTCAAGACAAATCTCCTTTTAAAGGACGCCCAGAACGACCCTATCAAACGCGCTTCTGTCATTAAAGACATCGTCGAGACCATAGCCGTCATCCCCGACCAGATTTATCGCGCCACTTATATCAAGGAATGCAGCCGCACCCTTGAGATGCCTGAACAAACACTCACCAACGAGGTCAACAAGATTCTTCGTGCCAAATATCGCAAACAGCTCGGCCTCGACCCAAAACAAGACTCCCAGCTGACCTATCAAGAATATCAGACTTACCAGCCCCAGCAACAGGTCGAGCCGGAATCGTCCACTCCTATAGGCTTCTTCCAGGAGCAGGAGCTTGTGAAACTGCTTCTCTCTCATGGCAGCGAAAACATTGAACTTGAAGAAAAAGACAAAGACGGTAAAGTCATCAACACATATATCACCACCATAGCCTCGGCTATCGTCGACGACCTGAAAAATGACGGCTTATTGTTCAGAGACGAGACCCACAAAAAGATTTTCGATGCCTTTGACCGTGGTCTCGACACCGGCATTCTCCCGACAGCGCACGACTTCACTTCAAGCGAAGATCAAGATGTGGCAGTGCTCGCTGCAGACCTCCTGAGCACACAATATAAACTCGATGACTGGCAACGTCATCGTATAGTTGTCAAAACCGAAGACGACGTCCTAAAAAAGACCGTCCTCTCTTCCATCCTCCGTTTCAAAGACATGGTTATCGAAGACCGTCGTGCAGCCGTCGTCAAGGAACTCCAATCCTGCACCGACCCCGATGACCAGCTCATCCTCCTTCAAAAGAAGAAAAAACTCGACGACATCCGCCTAAAGATCAACCACGATCTCGGAATCGTTATCACAAAATAGTTAGTAGTTAGAAGTTAGTAATTAGGAGTTTTAACTTCACACTTCTAACTTCATAATATTATTAACTACTATTTTTAATCGTTCTTTAAACGCTTCCTCGGTTGAAAATCCAATATGAGGTAATAATAAGGTGTTCGGTGCCGTCAAAATCGGGTTATCGTTACTCAGTGGCGGCTCACCGTCATAAACATCCAATGCGGCGCCGGCGATAATGCCGTTTTTCAACGCCTCGGCAAGGTCGTTGGTGTTCACCACCGGACCCCTTGCGGCATTGACAATAATAGCCGAAGACTTCATTATCTTGAAATCTTGGGCAGTCAAGAAGTTACGAGTCTCGTTGTTCAATGCGATATGCAAAGCAACGATGTCTGATTCTTTCAGCAGGGTCTCCTTGTCAACAAATGTCACTCCCTGTACTTGTTTCGGTGTGCGGTTCCATGCTATCACCTTGCACCCGAATGCTTGTGCCAGTGCAGCAGTCCTCTGTCCAATGGCCCCCATTCCTATAATGCCTACGGTCTTCCCTGCAATCTCTCTTCCTGGCGCCATCGATGGTCCCTTGCAGCTGCGTGTGATCCTGTCATTCTCGATAACATGACGATACAGCCCTATCATCATGCATATCGTCTCTTCCGCCACAGCCTCGGTTGAATAGCCTGCAGCGTTCATCACAGTGATGCCTCTACGCTTGCACTCGTCCATATCGATATGGTCGAGACCGGTAAACGCTATCGAGAGCATCTTCAGGTTCGGACACGCATTCAAAAAGTCCTTGCGCAACGGCATGTTGCTCTCCACCACAACATCAGCCCCCGCAGCACGCTCAATGTTCATTTCAGGCTTGCGGTCTGGATATATCACAACCTCATGCCCTTGTTTCTTCAAATTGTCACAAGCCTTATCAATGGCTTCAACCGTCAGTCCTAACGGCTCCAAAAAGACTATCTTCATCGTTTTCAGTGTTTGTTTCAAACAACAAAGATAGTCTTTTTTTCAACACCGTCGAATATTTATTCATGGAGGAACCCCTCCGACCTGTACGAGATTATAACCATAACCGTGGATGAATCAAAATTTATGAGCATCGATCGTAAAACAAAATATATCCAAATGAAATGGAACGAGTGTCCCATAGCGGCAGGCCCCTCCCATGAATATTATTCCGCCTCGTTTTTCTGCTCCTCTTCATTGCTCATCCTGTCGATAAGCATGAATTCGTCCATTAAAACCTCCGTGAAATAACGTTTGTTCTTGTCCCTGTCCTCATACTGCCTCGTCTGCAATTTGCCCTCTAATGCCATTAAACGGCCCTTCTTGACGATTTTCTCCACCGTCTCAGCCGTCCTGCCCCACGCCACAATGTTGTGCCACTCAGTCTCCGTAACAAGCTCGTTCTTGTCATTGTAATGCTTCTCGTTAGTCGCCAACGTAAATCTTGCCGACTTCCTCTCACCAAATTTCTTAATCTCCGGATCCGCACCCGGACGTCCAATCAAATGAACCGAATTTCTTAATGTTCCCATAATAAAACCTTGTTTAGTTATTAATGATTAATTTGTATCGCAAATTTACAACCAACAAAAAAAATTAGTCGTACGAAAAACGACTAATCTTTCAATATACCACCTAAAATATTAATTATCAATATATTACACAAGCTTTTATCAGAACTTCACCCCTCCTGAAATGTTAAAAAATTTTAACAATTCATCTCAATCCATTGATTATCAATTATTTATCTTGCAAAAATCCCAAATATTCGTATCTTATTGATTATCAATAAAAAAGTAGAGACGCCATACGACGTCTCTACTAATGTCTAAAGTCTAACGACTAAAGTCTTATTTGACAACGTTGATTCTCTTAACGTTGCTACCTGTCTCGGTTGTAACCTTGACCATGTAGACACCTGACTCGAGCTGACCCATATTGAGGACCATGCTGTCGCCGCTGACTTCTTGATCAAGAACCATCTGACCCATAGCGTTGAACACTGTCACGTGCTTCATTGCTGTAGCATTGATGTAGAGATCACCGCTTGTTGGGTTAGGATAGATTGAGTTGATAACCTCATCGTTCTCTGTAACACCAATGTTAATAACAGCTTCAGCCTCGTCACCGCATGACATTGCATAGTATGTAACGTCATATTCACCGCCGTAGATAACTCTAATGGTGTAGTTATAGTGACCTGACTCTAATCCTTCATCTACGAATGTTGTTGTGTTAGCATCGAATATGCCGACAAACTCATCGTTACGATAGAGAATGACACCAAGGATACCCTCTGTTGGAGGTGTTGGAGGAACTGGACCTGCTTCGAGATCATAGATAGCTACAATATTAGGTGACTGCTGAACATTAGCGAAGAAGCAAGTCTTGTTGTTGTATGTACCGATGAAGCAACCTCCAGCAATACCATCCTCTGCGTCATAACCAGGCATGTCATTGCAGACATGTACTGGATCTGAAACCAATGTGTTGGTTGTGATGTTGTAGTCAATCACCTCAACTCTATTTGTTGTCTCACCTGATCCGTCTGGAGAAATCTGGCAGAACAGATAGAGGTGTTCAACACCGTCAGCATCCACATAGTATGATGAACCGTATGCACTTGTTGGAGCTGGACCGTTCTGGATCAAAGCACCTGTACGGCTGTACAGAGCCAATGTTGTCCAGTTACCTGCCCAGAAACCATCGCGTACTGGATCGTATGTCAAGTGACGTGATGTCAAACCTGAACAGTTGATTGTGCTGACCAATGTACGTGTTGTGAAGTCCATGCAGAAGATCTGTGCTCCGCCTGATGAACCATAGAAGTACTGACCGTCTGTTGTGAGGTCACGGATACCTGTTGCACCTGCAATGTCGAAGCCTTCAACAAATGTACCATCCAAATTGTACTGGTAGAATGTGTAACCACCAGTTGGTGCTGACTGCCAGCTTGCTGTGTAGATGTAGTTGCCATCTGTTGCAACAGCCTGCTGACCTGCACTTGAACCTGTAAATGATGCTACGAGATCCCACATGTTGCGGTTGTTACGTACTGGCATTGCTGAGAGAACACCAGCGTTGTTGCATGACTGTGTAGGAACTGAAATCTCGTGGACTTCACCCTTAGCACCTTCTGCTACGTAAACGCGGAGCATCCAACCATAACCAGAAACACCGGCATTTGCAAGATCCATCCAGCTTGAACCGTCGAGAGAGACCCAACGTGCGTTAACATCACCAGCGCCTGACTCCATGTAAGCTGCTGCGCAGTATGATGTGCATGTTGCATTGTAGAACACAACCCAGAGGTTCTGTGAATCGTCAATGTTAACTGGCTCTGCAAATTCGTATTCAACGAAGCCTGGTGTAGCACCTGTTGTAGCAACGTTCACTGTACCGACTGCTGTGCCAGGAGCTGTTGTGCCACCCTGGTAGATAGTAGCTGTACCTGTGAATGCATAACCTGCGTTACCTGCATCGTATGTAGCAACCTTTGTTACATAGTCGCCAGTGTATGAACCAGCTGGGAACATAATTGCCCAGTAGAATGGACCGCCAGCACCAATGTTGTTGTCGTTGCTACCATTGTCATAGTAGTACCACTGACCTTCACCTGGTGTTGGAGGAGGTGTTGGACCATTAGGCAATGTCCATGTAAGTGTTACGTCAGCATTATTGACTGATGTGTTGAATGATGTCGTACCATCAAAGTTGTCGCATGGATTGTATGTGAATGTGTATTCTGACCACTCACCCATACCTGATGCATAGAGTGGAGCAACTGCAGCAACGTGCTGTGAACCTTCTGTCATGCCTTCAACTGGCAACTGTGCAAATGGGTAATATGTCTCACCAACGTATTCACCGTCAAGCATAAGCTTGTAGCTCAATGCAGCGCGATCAGCTTTTGCACCTGTTGACAATGTAACGTCGTCAATCCAGATCTCATACATGTCGTAGTTGACATCGTGGAATCCGATGTAAACTGACTGACCTGCGTATGCACTCAAGTCGATTGTGTGCTGACGCCAGTTTTCATAACGTGTGTCGTTGTGACGTACGATTGCACCGTCGCTGCCTGTACCCTTAGCACCACCGTTCCAAATCTGTGTGAAGTCGGCTGCTGTTGGGTTATCAACTGTTGCAATGACCACTGAGAAGTTCTCTGGATAAGTGTCGTTAGCGTTATCTGCAAAGAATGTCAATGTTGAACCGTTAACGATGTCATACTTCTGAGGAGTATACATGTAGCTGTCTGTGTTGAATGCACCAACATAGTCAACGAATGAGTAGCACATTGCGAAGCCTGTACCTGTGTGTGCAAGTCCTGTGTAGTCATGACCACCGAGGTTCTGGCTGCTGTGTAACCATTCACCACCGTCTGTGTTGACTGTGAGAACATTCCAACCATTCAAACCACCTTCGAAGCTTTCTTCGAATGAATCATCACCTGTAGGACCTGGAGTTGGACCAACTGATCCGCCGTCCCACATTGCCCAACCTGTAGGTGATACATACAAACCATCAACTGGAGTAATAACCTCTTGGAGGACGTATGTTAATGAAATTTCGTCTTCGTCAGCAACCAAAAGATCGATGATATCTGTGTAACCATCAAGCTCAATCTCAACAAGGTATTCACCCTTGCGGATTTCCTCTGTAATTGTACCAGTCTCATCAATTGTGAACTCATACTCTCTGTCAGCTGCTTCGAGCTCAACAACAGCACCAGCTGGTGACTGACCGTTGTTCAAAGCAACATTAACTGTCAATGTTGCAATCATATCCTTGTCAATAACATTTGACCAAAGGATTTCTGAGATACCGTCGCCTGTTGGACCTGGTGTTGGAGGAACTGGTGCTGAACCTGCATGAGTAATTGTAACATCGTCAATCCAGATTTCGTATGCATCATAGTTGACATCGTGGAATGCAATCCAGATCTCCTGACCTGCATAATCTGCCAAGCTGATCTCGTGTGAACGCCAGTTCTGATAACGGTTTTCTGCACGACGTACCGTTGCGCCATTGCTGCCAGTACCCTTAGCACCACCACTCCAAATCTGTGTGAAGTCTGCTGCTGTTGGGTTAGCTGCTGTAGAAACGCAAACTGAGAAATTCTCTGGATAACTGTCGTTACCATTGTCTGCCCAGAATGCAATTGATGAGTTTGCATCAATGCTGTACTTCTGAGGTGATACGAGATATGCATCTGTATCGTATGCGCCGTCATAGTCAATAAATGAGTAGCACATTGCAAAGCCTGTACCAGTATGTGCCGCATCTGTGTAGTCATAACCACCAGGGTTGTCGTCGCTATTCAGCCACTCGCCACCGTCTGCGTTGACTTTAATACATGTCCAACCATCTAAGCTGCCATCTTCGAAGCCGAATGTAGCTGTTTCACGGTTTGGAACTGGAGCGTAGCCTTCGTATGTGGCTGCGATACCCCACTGCCATTCACCATATGGTAATGCTGGCCATTCTGTATCAAGATATTCATAAACATCACCTGCGATACCTTGAGCGAGGAGTGTTGGATTCTCAACTGATTCTTCGTCGATGTTGTTACGACGATAGAGGTTGTAGCTTACGAATTCGCGGTTGCCACCATTCAGGTCAATTGAACGGCTGTTCAATTCTGATCTCATGTCAATCTTCCTAATAGGAGCTTCAACTCTATTAGCTAACATGGCTGGATCTGCAACTTTGCAATCAATGTTTGCATAAGCATTGTCACTTTCTGATGCATTAGCTGTGTTCTTAGCACCACCAGTGATTGTTACGTCAACGCCATCGTTGTTGCCATATCTTGACACTACAAATTCATATGTGTTACCTGCTTCGAACACGTAATCGTCCTGACGACCACCAACATTACCGTTAGATGCTGCAATCCAGATACGATCGCTTGGTGTTGGGTTGGTGATGCACCAATCATAGATACCAGATGGGATTGTAATTGTAACGCTTGCGTTGTTAACCATGTTCTGTGTTGAGCAGTTGCCATCGGCATTTGTAGGGATCTTGTGGCTGAACTGATCGTAGATGCCTTCATTGCCTGAGCAGTTCATGCTCAATGCACCTGTCTCAGGAATTATTGTGCCATAGAGTGAGTGTGTCTCATCGAGCAACATCTGGTAACCTGAACCGTCACCCCATACATCTGGAGCTGTGAGGATAACTGTCACATCGCCTGGCGCTGGAGGAGGAGTTGGTTCAACCTTTCTGAACATTGTGATGTTATCAACATAGATGCAGTCATCGTTAGCGTTCACTGAACCGTCCTTAGCATATTCCCACTTGTAAGTGTGTGTACCACCTGTTACTGAGAACTCTTTGTAAGCATATGGCAATTCACCGCTAAGAGCTGAACCTTTTTCTACACCGTCAATGTAGAAGTGGAACTTGTCGTAGTTAGTTTCTGAAGAAACTCTTACATAGAAGCCCATCTTTGCCTCTGCAAATGGAACGTCAACGGTTGCCTCAATTGAAGAAACACCGCTTGCAACACCTTCGCAGGTTGACTTCATGCAGTATGTGCCTTCGTATGGGTTAGTTGTTGTGATAGCCCATGGATACTGTGCTGGCAATGTGAATTCTGCCTGTGAGAAGTCGCCTGTTTCGAAGTCAACAATCATCTCTGCTGGATCCCATGACCACTCTACCAAAACATCAGATTCTTCTTCTGTTGCTGTAATCTGACCGAGAGGATAGTAGAATTCGTGTGTGATGATGTCTTCAACTCCTGTCAACTGATCGTATGCAACATAGATCACAGTTGCTGCAGGCTCATAACCTTCTGTGAGAATACCGACAGCATAGAGACCAGCGAGGACTTCGCCTTCATAGAAACCAGTCTCGTCTGTTAAGAATTCATACTGCTGAACTGCACCGTATTCATCAATACCTACTACAACCATTGTAGCATTTGCAATTGGATGTAATGTGTCTGTGTCATAGACATAGCCATTGACTGAACCAAAGCCTGTCATATAAGCTGTATCAGGTGCTGACAAAAGTGATTCACCAGCGTCATACACTGCTGAAACCTGGAATAAATAACCATCCATGTTGTATGGAAGATCTTCAACTGCATATTCTGTAGTTGTAACGAGTGATTCGTTGATCTTCACACCATCCTGATAGATGTTGTAACCCTTGAATGAACGTTCTGGGGCTGTCCATGTGAGCATTGCTGCATCGCCTGGGTAAAGTTCTGGGTTAGTGACAACCACTTCATCAACAGCGCTGATAGGTGTTGTGAAAGCAATGATTTCACCCATTGTTGTACCTGCAGCGTTACGCTCGTTAACCTGCATGAAGTAGCTCTGGTTAGGCTCGAGGTCCAAAATGAATGCTGACTCAACGAGATAGTCTGTCCAGTCGATCAATGCTGTTTGTGGAGGATACTGTGTACCAACCAAAACCTGCATCTCTTCTGTGTAGTTACCGAGGACCCACTCAGCGAGATATGGAGTGGTAATGTTTGTCATTCCATCGTATGGAGAAATGATGTATGCCTGCTCAGGAGCTGGAACTTCAGCTGTTTCAATTGCAACTGGGAATTCAGTGTCGGTTGAAGCTGCAACTAAGTAGTATGTACCAGCTGGGACATACATGTCTTCAATGTTGTCGTTCTCAACAACATCACGATTGTTGTTCTGTTTGAGCTGTGCTTTTGGAGTACCCATTGCCAAACCTTCAGCTTCTGCAATCTGACCTGCTGCCGGCTTGCTCTCTCTGATAGTCATGTCAGCGAGGTTAACTGTAACTTCACGACCTGTAGGCAACTCGAGGAAACGAGTGTAAATAACAGGAGTGTAAGTTGTGCTGCTGTACCATGATGTTAAGTCTGTTGTGTACCAAATCTTACTATTTGTTGCATCAACTGGTTGTTTACCGCAGTATGCTGCATATGGGCTGTCTGAATAGAACATAACCCAGATATTCTCGTCATCACCTAAGAACTGTGGTTCATTGAGGTTAAGATCGAAGAAATAGAATGGCTCATAGTTATTGAATTCCTGATAATAAACTATGTTGTTGAGGTCTGGTGTGTCACCGCCCTTCAAAATCATAAAGTCATAGTATGAACCTTCACGGGCTGCTGCTTCAACTGTTGTGATGGCGCAGTTGCCAAGACCGAGTTCCTGAAGCATTTCAGGAGTGATTCTGTAACCGAAGATCATGCCACCACCTGCTGATGAGCCGAAGAATGTGTTGCTGCCTGTGTAGCTGTAGCTGAACCACATGCTCACTGGGCCTGGGTTGATTGTTGGGCCATTGTACTCATAGTTGTTGTCTTCCATTGGGCCACCTTCGCCGTTGAAGTCCTCTGTGTAGAGAGCTGCAACACCGTCAGCACCTGTTGTACCGGCTGTGAGCATCACGTCGTTAGCAAAAGTCATTTTGTAAACAGCGTCAGCACCTTCTGTAGCTTCAGGAAGCTCGTAGTTCTTGTAGATACCTGCAGGAGCATTGCCAGCGTATGGGAATGATGAGACAACTGTAGCTTTCTCATAAACATCACCATTAACTGGGTTGTAAGCATTTGCTGTAACATTGAACTGCTGTGCGTCTCTGTTGCCGCTGAAAAGAACTGTCATTGTGCTGTTGACTGCGCCTTCTTCAGCTTCACCTGTTGTCAATTCAACCTCAAGTGGATGTGCTGCAGTGAGTGTTGCAGGCAATTCAGCATTGTATGTGAAGTAATTGCCGCTGAAATCCAATGCATTGACTGTTGTACCTGAGCCATTGATTGTGAACACGTACGGAGCCATCCAAGCGCCATTCGGACGATAACCGAGGTCGAGAACGTCTGGAGTTGTTGTGAGAGCTCCACCACCGCTAGGAAGTGCTGCTGTCAAAGTGATGTCATCAATGAACAGATAGAACTGGTCGTTTGATGTGCAAGCGATAGAAACATACTTTGTGCCGGCTGGAAAGTCATAGCTGTATTCTTGATATGCTCCAGCTCCGTACATAGTTGTGCAAGTCACTTCGCTACCCCATGTGAATTCTGTTGGGTCATTCGTGGTTGATGAATAACCGACTTTGAATGTTTCAGGATAGTTGCTACTATACCTTGCGGCATAGAAAGTGAAATTAACACCATCGTTGTCATCCAACTCAGGTGAAATGAGGTACTGAGGATAATTTGCTGTGTAATAGAATCTGAAAGCATAATTACCAGTATTTCCCCCGTATGAGCTTGTTGGACCTGATGAGGAATGGCAATGGTTCATTGTCCAGTCGCCCAAGCCATCCTCGAAACCTTGTTCGATTACCTGGTCGGCGCGATTTTGCTGGACGTTAGCTCTCGTCACGCCTGTGAAAGCGAACAAGAACATCGTTAATAATAGAAAAACTTTTTTCATAATAGAAAAATTTAGTTAATAATTATGTTAATTTCTCAATTTTTCATTTTAACTCCAATAAGGAGCGTCACTTTTTAGGGTGACGTTCCTTATTATTAATAGGTGTCTATTACTTGACAACTGTCACGCGTTTGACGCTTGAACCGTTTTCAGTAAAGATATTGACCATGTAAACGCCAGCTTCGAACTTAGCCATGTCGACCACAGCCTCGTTGCCGCTAACATTCTGTTCGTAGACAACCTGACCCATTGTGTTGACAATGCTGATGCGTGTCATGTTCATAGCGTTGATGTAGAGGTCGCCGCTTGTTGGGTTAGGATAGATTGAATTCACAACTTCGTTCTCGATCACACCGAGTTCAACCTGATAATCGATTGACATTGGGCATGAGATACCGTAGTTAGCATCGACATAGTACACAGTGTATGTGTGGACGTCTGTGTCAGGAGCTTCGAGTGTGAATGTCAGGTTTGCTGTTGCGCCAACGAGTTCGCCATCGAGTTCGATGTTGTACTTGTTAGGAACGATGCTTCCTGGTACTGGTGCTGGGCCACCTTCTTCTGTGTAGATACGGAGGTTCCAGTTACCAACGATCTGACCGCTTGATGCTGCTGAGATAGTGTTGTACCATGTTGAACCATCTGTTGAGATGCATGATGCGTTAGCTGCGCCACCTGCCGATTCATCGATAGATGCGACATACTGACCATTGTTGTTATGCATCACTAACCAGAGGTTCTGAGCGTTGTCAATTGTGACAGCCTCATCAAGTTCGATCTCGATGTACTGTGATGTACCGCTCACGCTGTAAGCCTGAGTGTAGAGCAATGTACCAGGAGCTGCATCACCACCATTGTAGATCATGAAGCTACCTGTGTGAGCTGTATAGTCGAAGTAAGCGATCTTTGAAACCACTGTGCCTTCATATGTGTTAGCTGGGAACATGATACCCCAGTAGAAGCCACCACCTGATGTCAAACCGATAGCGTCATCGTTGTTACCAGTGTCATAGTAGTTCCAGTCACGTGTCATGTTAGTTGCTGATGGGCCGAAGCCTTTGCCTGCATTTGCGATATCGCCTGAGAGTGTCTCGCCTGTTGTTCTGACATCGAGGCTCATAACGCTCATGTTAGGCTGATACATGGCCTTGCCACCAGTGATTGTTACGTCAACACCGTCGTTGTTGCCATATCTTGACACTGTGAATTCGTATGTGTGACCACCTTCGAATACGTAGTCATCGTAGCGACCGCCAACATTACCGTTAGCTGCTGCAATCCAAATACGATCGCCTGGAGTTGGGTTGGTGATGCACCAATCGTATGTACCTGCAGGGATTGTAATCTCAACTGTGTTGTTGATAACAACATTGTTTGTTGTGCAGTTACCGTCAGCGTTGGTTGGGATCTTGTGGCTGAACTGGCTGTAGATACCCTCATTGCCTGAACAGTTCATGCTCAATGCGCCTGATGTAGGGATTGTTGTGCCATAGAGTGAGTGTGTGTCGTCGAGCAACATCTGGTAGCCTGTACCGTCACCCCAAACGTCACCAACTGTCAACTTAACGATGACATCACCTGTTGGAGGTGTTGGAGGTGTTGGCTGTCCGCCGTTCCATGAAAGTGTGACATTCATGTCTTCATTTGTAGCTTCAAGTTCTGTAACCTGCTGAGCAACGCCTTCGCAGCCGAGGTATGTGAATTCTTTTGTTACGTATTCACTCATACCTGTTGAGTAAACAACTGCCACACCGAGTGTGTAAGTTTCATCGATTACGAGTGATGCTTCATCAAGCTGCATGTAGCTGTTTGTTGTTTCAGCGTAGTAAACACCGTCCAATGTGACGAAGTATTTCTCTGCGTATCTGTCAACAGGAACGATTGGAGTCCACATTGCATAACCTGTGCATGACACATTGATAACTTCAACTGGCTTGAAGATTTCTTGCAAATAAGCTGTGAGTTCTGTTGCTTCCCAGATGCTGACTTCTTCGTCAATCATGCTTGATGTGTAACCTGGGAGGTCAACTGTCACAACGTAGTTACCTTTACGGAATTCAGGGAATACGACTGTACCTTCTGCATCGAATGTTGCTGTGTAAGCGAGGTTCTCGAATGTGTTGGTCATGATGACTGTAGCGCCTTCTGGTGTACCGCCTGCCACGACAGCGTTAACTGTAACGGCTGTTTCCATATTCTTTGGAAGGATATTTGACCATGTGATAGGTGTCACAGGATCGTCGTTGCCGCCGCCACCACCACCTCCATAGAAGAATGTGGTCTGTGGTAAGAAGTTGCGCTGTGATGGTGAGATAGTTCCACCAGCTGTTGAGTTATAACCTGAAACTGAAGCGCCAGCGACTTCCTGACCTTGGAAGTACATGAACTTGTAACCGGCGTCTGTCAAGTTTTCGCAACCGAAGAGGAGGTTACCGCCATTATAATGATAAGGTGTTTCGAATGTGATGAGAACTTCACCAAGACCGCTTTCACCCTCTGCAAAGTAAGCCGTACCGTTGAATACAATCTGAGCGTCAGCTTTGTCGATAAAGCTTGAAATTGTTGTGTAGTTAACCTCTGTCATATAGAGATCTATTGTAGATACTGTCGTGTAAGGAAGGTTGTAGTTAGCTCTTGTGTAGAATTTGATAGCTGAAATGTCTGAGCCAGCCATATCTGCGAGAGCAGCTGCTGGCATTACAAACTGTGATTTTGTATAATCATCGAAGTATGATACATACATTGGCACAGTTGAGTTCTCGACTGAACCTTCATAAACTGTGAGTTCACCATCGCGGTTACCCTTTGTGCTAGGCATTGGATAGTGAGCTGAAACGCCATACTGATAGAGACCTGGTTCACGGTTGTTCCAGTCGAAGTCAGCATAGAGTGTATCGGTTGTTGTGCCGAAGAACACTGAGTCAGCTGGTGTAACTTCAGTTTCTTTCAAGATAGCTTTTCTATAGATTGCATATTCCTGGACTGAGCGGCCTTTGCTGCCGTTTGAGAGTTCAGCGTCATCAACGTTGAGGTAGAACATGTCTGTGCAGTTGAAGTGACGGATAGCGATGTACTTCTGGCCTGCGTATGCGCTGAGGTCAACTGAGTACTGATAGTAGTTACCTGTTGCATTTGTGCCACGAGGACCCTTTGCACCATCACCTTTAGCTGTCATTGTCCATTCTTGAACCATTGTGAATGTTGTTCCATCGTCTGAAATAGCAACGCCAAAGTGTTCTGCTGGATAACTTGCATCCTGTGCGCATGCCCAGAATGAGAATGTTGAACCGTTAGCAATGTTCACCTGTGGTGTCACGAGGTAGTTATCTGGGAACAAAGCAACGCCAGAATAACTTGCTGATGAAACCATGTCGTCACCTGAATGAGGAGTAATTGAATATCCTGCCATCATGACTGATGACTGCATCCAATTGTAACCATCACCATCAGCGTCGATTGTTGTCCAATCTGCTGGGATACCGCTCTCGAAGCCTTCTGTGAATGTTGTTGCTTCGCCGCCTGTGCCACCACCAGAGATATTTGTTGTGAGTGACCACTGTACCTTTGACATTGTTGTGTCAACTTCTGTTGCGTAAACGCTCAAAACTGGTTTGTATTCTTCGTGGATAACGAAGTCAACTGTTTCTGTAGTATTGTATGCGAGCTCGACTGGATCTGAAACGCGAGGTTCCATACCTTCGAGTGTAGCTGTACCAATGTAGTTACCAGCCTTTACATTATTAATAGTATAGACACCGTTCAAGTTGGTTGTGCCTTCGAATGACACTGTGTTGTTGAATTCGTCTTTACCGTTGAATTTAACGTTGACGCCAGCAACTGGGTCGCCGCTGATGAGTTCTGTAACTTGACCTGTGAATGTGCCGTAGCCAGAAACCTTAACAACGACTGGTGTTGACAATGTTGATTCGCCTTCATCATAAACAGCTGTAACGCTTACGTTATGACCTGGTTCAACATTGTATGGGAGGTTACCGAGTAAGTACTGTTTCTCAGTGATAAGTTCTGTGTTAGCTTTCACATCACCGTAGTACACATTGTAACCGATGAATGAGCGAGTAGGTTCACCACCTCTACCTTCTTTATTAAGGATGATCTGGTTCTTAACGTTTCTCACTGTACCTTCGCCGGCTGGTGCCAATGCGTTGTAAGGAGCTGAATCCTGATAGATGTTGATAGCCTGAGCTGTTGCATCAAATACATTATAATAAATTGAAGATGTCCATGTGCCAGTGTGGTCTGTCACAGCGAGGAGGAGGTTAGAACCGTCAAACTCGAATGGTTCACTGAGTTGGATTGTCACCCATGTGTTAGTAACCATATCAACGTTGCCTTCGTAAACGAGGTTGTCGTCTGTCATTGCAACCCAGTCAGTACCGCTTGTGAAGCTGGTCTTGTCTGTGTTGGCCAAGTAAATCTTGAGGTTACGTGTGATTGCACCAGCAGAATAGAATGAAATGCTGTTGATGATACCAGCTTCACCAATTTCTTCACCTGTGTAAATCTGCTCTGTCATTGAGTAGTTATAGAGGTTGTATGTTGGGAAGTAGTTGCTTGTTGCTGTACCTGAACCAATCTGTGTCTCTGGGAGGTCACTGATTGTGCCTGTGCTGTGTTTCCATTTAATTAATGTTGTGCCGTCTGTGAAGATTTCCTCTTCTGAAGCTGTAACATTGTAAGGAACTGTCAAAGTTGTTGTGAAACCTTGTCTTTCTGTCTCGACTGTGCCGTTTGAGTTCTTAGCTTTGATCTGCCAGAAATACTGAGTATTTGACTGAACGTTAGCAACGGTGTATGAACCGTAGTTTTCGTCGATCACTGTCCAATCCAAAACAACGTCCATGTTAACTGGAGATGTTCCAAAGAGAACCTGATACTGTGCAGCATTATTGCCGCCTTCCCATGTGAGTGTCACAGGAGCTTCAACTTCTGTTGCGCCGTCAGCTGGTGACAAAGCGATGACCTCTGTTGGAGCAGGAAGCTGTTCGACTGTACCTTCGATTGTTGAGATGCTGTGACCTGCAACGATCATGTAGTAGTCACCTGCGAGGAGGATTTCGTCTGTCAAAGTGCCATCATAAGTCATAGCAACAGGCATGATAGATGCTGTTGGGTGGAAATCGAGGACCTTGTTGTAGATACCGATGAAAACACCACCTGTCACAGAAACCTTAGCGTCTTTTACGAGTGAGAATTCATAAACAGCGTCCAATGCTGTATTCTGGTTGTAACCAAAATAGTTAGCGTGGAGGTTGGCTGGTGTTTCTGAGAAGTTAGCGACACCGCTTGTGTAAGATAATGTCAAGTTCTTAGCTGTTTCAACGATATCAGCTTCACCTGCTGTGTAGAATGTTGCAGTTACAGGGACTGTTGTGATGTCTCTGTTATTGACTGAGAACAATGTGAATTCTTCAGCGTATTCACCTGCAGGAGCAGCGTTGTTGATGTTGACAGTGAAACCGAGTTCGTCGCCTGTTTCGAGGACGTAGTCATTGATTTCCTCGCTCATTGAGAAAGCGTTAACACCGGCTGTGTTGCTCATAGATGCTGTGACAGTCACAGGATCTCCGCCGTTGTTGATTTTCACTGCGAATGGTTCCATCCAGCCGTTGACTGGTCTGTCGCCAAGTTCGAATACGTCAGGAGTGATTGTGAGTTCACCTGTTGGAGGGACTGGAGGTAATGAACCTTCGATAGTCAGTCTCACAACGCTCTTGCTTTCAAGGCGAGTACCTGCCACACCTGGAGTGGTTGGGTCATACAAAGAAGCGTCACGATAAACATACATAGCTTGATAGCCGTTGCCAGTCATAACAACGCTAGCTGCACCGCTGCTCCATGAACCGGTGACATCCTGGAAGCAAATAACCAGGTTGCCAGTTCCACTGTAGCTGAATGGTGCACTGAGTGTGAATGTTGTTGCGACAGGGTCTGAGATACCATTTGCCAAAGTACCAGTAGCGACCAGGTCGCTGGCTGTCATGCTCACCCATGCTGTACCGTCAGCAAATGTAGCTTCGCTCACTTCCTTCATGTAGATGTTGTAGTTACGAGCGTAGCTTGAGCTGTTTTTCAGCCACAAAGTGACATCGTTGATGGTACCACTCATGCCGATTTCGTCGGCAGTGTAGATTTGTTGTGACAATGCGTAATTGTACAACGAATACCCTGGTAAGTAACTATTGGTTACCGTTGATGTAGGATCACCAATTGTTACCTCATCTGCTCTCAAGAAGCTTGTGCTTCCGAATAAGAGCACCATCAAAAAGAGAATAAGTTTTTTACTCATAATTTAATGATTTTGTTAATAAAATTTGTTAATTGTCTATTTTTAAGTTCTAATTTCAAACCTAATTTTTCACTATTTTAACTCGCAAATATACGCACTTTTTTAATACGCGTGCGCATTTTTTTCATTTTTTTATCAACAGACCTGCAATTTTATTTATCCGACATGGATGTTGGCTTTCACGAGTTTCATGATTTTTTCTTCATCATTTCCTAGTTCAGCGCGAAGATTTGCATCGTTGAAATTTCTCAGATATTTGATGAGATAGTCGATGATATTGTCAGAAAATACGCCTTTTGCGGTGTAAATAGCGCGGTCTTTTTCGAGCTCTTCGGCTGCTTTCACACATGAGTCAGGGAGTTGCTCGAGTGCTTCGGCGACGGCTTTGTTTTTGTCGTCATGGATGTTGACGCCGAGGCCCACGTAGGTTTTCTCAGCAATCTTAAGAGCGTCGGGGTGTTCCATGCCGTAGCGTGCTGCTGCGCACAATGCTGCCATAAGCAGATAGAGGTCGGCGCAACCGTCTGAAGCGCGCCATTCGAAGGTCTGCTTGTCGCTGAAGTCGCGGTTTGAAGGTTTCTCGCATGGGTTGGCGTCGGCAAGCATGTCTTTGCCATTGTTGATCCATCCGAGAGGGACGCGCACCAGGGCGCTGCGGTTTGAGAACGACCAGCAGAGCGAGGTAGGAGCCTCCTGATGTGGCACTAATCTCAAGAATGACAATGGGTTAGGATTGCCGAATGCTGGCAAAGAGGTACCTGCCATCATATAACCTGCTATGGCTTTCTTTGCATAGTCGGTAAGTTCGCCGTTTTTCACCATGACAGACTTGCCGTTTTTGGTGAATTTGCAGTGTACGTGCAAGCCGCTTCCTGCCTTGCCCACGGTGATCTTCGGAGCGAAGGTGATGGTGACGCCATATTGGTATGCCAACTGACGCATAATCCATTTGGCCACAATGAGTTGGTCGGCTGCGTCTTCGATATTTGTAGGCAGAAATTCTATTTCGTTTTGTTCGTAAATCTTGCCGTCTTTGGTGAAGTTACCCACCTCCGAGTGGCCGTATTTGATGAGTCCGCCGGCTTGAGCTATGAGGCGCATGGCTTCGACGCGGTAGTCGGTGAATTTGTTGAACGGAGCGCTCTCGTGATAACCACGCTGGTCAGGCACCTCGTACACTTCCTCGTCGTCAGCAATGATGTAGTATTCGAGTTCGCCCATGGTTTCCATCTTAAGACCTGTGGTCTTCTGGAAGACAGTGTGAGCTTTGTGGAGGATATACTCCGGTGAGCTCTCGAACGGTTCTCCGTCACGGTTGTAAAAAGAGCAAAGGATATCAACCGTAGGAATTTCTGTAAACGGGTTACGGAAGGCTGTTCTGAACTTCGGCATGACGTAAAGGTCAGATTTTCCTGCCTCTATGAATGGGAAGAGGCTTGAACCGTCGACGCGTTCTCCTGCTGAGAGGATGCTGTCGAGATGCTCGAGGCTGTGAATGACGAAGTTGAGGGTTTTGAGTCTGCCGTCCCATCCGCAGTAATGGAAGTTGATAAATTCCACATTGTTTTCCTCGCAATAGCGGATGATGTCCAGTTTTGTAAACTCTGCTGCCGGTTTCTTCAGATAGCTAACCAGCAAATTTGGATTCATTTGAATTCTTGCGTCCATGATTAAAATTGCAAAATGTTATATTTTCTAAAATTAATTTTACAATGTGATTTGGACTGGCAAAGATAAGGTAAAAAGAGTTACGGAGAACAATTTTTTCAACATTTTTTCAACAATTCGACTTTTAAGGGTATAAAAAGAGGCTGCATTAATGCCGTTAATGCAGCCTCTTAAAGTTTTTAAGGCTTAGTGTTGATATAGTTCCAGCAGTCTCCTTGCTCCCTCATAGGCGCTCATTCTCTTGTTTTCGACATCGTTTTCAACGAGTTTGAGCATGTCTTTCACCAAGGAGTTCTCGTAAAAGTTGGTTTTCAGAGTGGTCTCGATGGTATCGAGCATCATCTGGACGTCCTGACGAGCGCGTTTTTCATCAAGAAAACCTGATTTTCTGATATTTTCGACGTGTGTGAGCACCATATTCCAGACCTCGGGCACGTTGAAATGTGTCATGGCGGAGCATGTTGTCACATTCACCGGCTGTCCTGACTCTGATGGCGGGAACAGATGTACGGCGTTGCGTATCTCGGCAGCGGCTCTCTCGGCGCGTGCCACGTTGTCGCCATCGGCTTTGTTGACGACGATACCGTCTGCCATCTCCATGATGCCACGTTTGATGCCTTGCAGCTCATCGCCGGCGCCTCCGATAAGCACCAGGAGGAAGTAATCGACCATGGAATAAACAGCAGTCTCGCTCTGTCCCACTCCCACGGTCTCCACCAAGATAGTGTCGAATCCGGCGGCCTCACAAAGGATGATGGCCTCACGTGTCTTGCGAGCCACACCGCCTAAAGTGCCAGCAGATGCTGACGGTCTGATGTATGCGTTACGTTGCTGTGAGAGCTCTTCCATACGTGTCTTGTCACCCAAAATTGAGCCTTTCGAGCGTTGTGAGCTCGGGTCGATGGCGAGCACCGCGATGCGTTTGTTCTGACGGCAAAGTTCCATGCCGAGAGCCTCGATGAAAGTGCTCTTTCCGGCACCGGGAACGCCAGTAATACCTAAACGAAGCGCCTTACCGCTATACGGAATGCACTCAGCAATGATTTCTTGTGCGAGTTTCTGATGAGCAGGCAAAGAACTCTCCACCAAGGTGATTGCCTTGCTCAATATGGTTATATCGCCGGCGAGGATGCCGTCGACGTAGTCTTTCAAAGGGAGAAGCTTCTGACGGCCAGCCATCAGACGCTCCAGTGCCTTAGGGTTAACCTGCACTGCAGGCTGGTCGCTGCCAGTTACCTGCAATGCAGATTCCCATTCGTGCTTCTGATTTTCAAAATGTTCATTTTCTACCATGTGGCAAAAATAAACATTTTTTTATCACGCTATTATTTTTTAGTCAAAATTAAATCCGAAACCGAGTGACATCTGATAGATATCGCCACAATCCTTGACACTGAACATGTCGGTCAGACCTGATCTGAAGAAGATAACGGTGTCGTCAAAGATAAGTGAGAACAACACGTTGAATCCGACAGGGTTGCTGTTGAGGTCGTCGGTGATGGTATGTTTTGCACCGCCGTATCTTGCGAACGAACGCATGCCGAAACGCCACTCGAGCTCAGCACCGGCTGCGATTGCCAGAGGGGTATTGTTGACTTTACACTGAAGCTCTAACATCACAGGGAGACGCAAACTCCAATAACGGATGAAACTTCTATGTGCGTAGTTGTTGGCCGGACCGTGACCTTCTGTTGAAGAATATGTGATCAAAGGTTCAAGATAAGCCACGCGGTTTGCATCCTGGTTCAACACCATATTATGTGTCAAATAGTTATAGGCATTGCTGATACCGAGACCTGTCGCGATTCCGAAGACGCCGTTTCTTGATGTCACAATGTGTGTTGTTCCATAAAGACCCCATTCAAATGATGATGAGCGGAGCGGTATATTTGCCTCAGGACCGAAGGTGCCTGTGAACATATTCTCATATGAATAGTAAATGCTCGGCAACGGGTCGACCATTCTTGGGTTATGGAAGATTTTCTCTACGATAGTAACCTTAGAGTCATCGTTATTACTTTCCTTGATAATTACAGTGGTTTTCTCTTGTGCGAAAACGCTTGCTGTTGCGAACAGCATAAAAGCTGCAATAAGTAAATGTTTTTTCATCTTGTTAACTTTTTTCTTATCGAACGCAAAAATATGCTTTTTGCTGCATACTTTTACAAAAATTTTTACTATTTAACTATATCATGCGGTATTCATATATTATTGATTATAAAATTCCAATACTTTCAATCTATACATATATTCATATTTTGCTTGAAGCATCTCACTTTCCGACTTGAAGAGGCGGTTTTTGCTCTCGTTGAGCTCTAAAAGCGTGGCTTTTCCGGCGTCGTAGCTCTCGCTTGAGAACTGGTAAGCCAGCTGAGCTGCATGATAAGTCTCGTCTGCAGCCTTGTATTTCTGTTCTGCGGCCACTGCATTATAGAATTCCTGCTGTATGGTCTTTCTCAGTTCCTTCTTTGCTTTGCTTATCGCAAGTTCTTGATCATCAATGGAGAGTTTCGACATCTCGACTCTATATTTTGTCTGCATCGCATTGAAGATAGGGACGTTTAGTCTTATTCCGAAACTGGTTCTGCCGTTGTTGCTAAACTGATCCCAGAAAGGCAATGTTTCGCGTTGTGAGGAGAAGTAGTTATAATAACCTGTCGAGTAGCCGGCGTAGAGGCTGAGCGACGGGTACCACGCTGATTTTGTGGCTTTTACGTCGTAATAAGTCTTCTCGAGACGCATGTAGGCCGCCTCCATTTTAGGCTGGTGCTCCAATGCAAAATTATATGTTGACTCTTGTGAAGGCAATGCATGTTTATCGATATAAACCAAAGAGTCAGGCGTCTCCACGTCGAAACCGTCAACTGTCTCCAACTCAAGGGCTTGCACTATATCTAATATACTGAGCATCAATGCATTATCTGCTTGCACCAATGTCGACTTTGCTGTCGCTACCTGAGCCGCACTTTCATATACATTTGATTCCGCCACCTTGCCTAATTCATATAGTTGCTGAGTTTTGGCATGTTGCTCCTCGGTGAGTGCGAGTTGTTTCTCTGCAATCGACTTAAGTTCCTTATTATAAACGACTTGCATATAATACGACATGATGAGCAGCTTCAGATCATATTTCACTGCTTCAACATCTTTTTTCGAAGCGTCGAGAGATAAGGCGTTTGCTTTTGTCTGGTTGTAAAGACTCAATCCGTTGAAAAGAGGCATTCCTGCTGATATTCCAAACGATGTCGAAGATGAGTTGTCCGACACGTAAACACCGTAGGCGGACGGTGACTGTCCGAATCCGAAGCTCTGTGAGGCGTCGGCGGAGACTGTCGGGAGCCATGCCTTCTTTGTCATCTTATATTGATATTCGGCGTTGTTCTGATGTACAAGGCTTTGCAATATCTCAACGTTATGCTCCATGGCATATTCCACGCACTCGTCGAAGGTCCAGACTTTCTGAGCCCTGGTCGAAAAGGCGGTTGTTATTATTGCAATAATTAGAAATAATTTTTTCATAGTATTTGATTTTTTATCGTCATTTCGACCGACCAAAGGGAGTGGAGAATTCTCCTTCAAACTAGGTAACTGCTTAATTACACGAAATTTCTCGATTCCGCTTCGCTTCACTCGAAATGACGTTTTTGATTACTAATTATATATTTCATTACCTCTGATTTTATCGCCAGCGGAAAGTCCTTCGGTGACAACGATGTTCACGCCGTCGGAGAGGCCAGTTTTAACAGGGGTTTTCACATCATCTTTATAAACAAAGGTGCTATCGTTGCTATATACTATGCAGCTTTCTGGCACTGTCACAGCGTCGACAGCCTGTTCGATGATGATCTCGCCGTTGGCGCTGTAGCCTGCGCGCAGATACACATCATCAGGGATAATCAGTCGGGCTTTCATCTGGAAAAACACAGCGCCGTTCTCCGAAGTGCCTTTAGGTGCTATATATTCGAGCACTGCATCGAAGGTCTTGTCGTTCATAGCGCCTATGGTGATGACCATTGGCATGCCTTCGTTGATGCGACCGACCTCTGTCTCGTCCATCTTGCCGACGAAAATCATGTCGTGCATGTCGGCGACGGTTGCGATGGTGGTTCCATCATTGAAGGTGTTGGAGTTGATGACACTGTTTCCTACTTTCACCGGCACATCAAGAATCATACCGTCGATGGTTGATTTTATTGAGGTATTGGTGTATTCGGAAGCATTCTTCGAGATACCTTCCTTCACGATGTTGAGCTGGTCGAGAGCGTTGTTATAGTTTTCTTTAGCCTGCTCGTATTCGAGTTGCGACTTCTCAAACTCCTCAGTAGCTATCAAACCCTTGTCTTTCAATGCTTTCTGACGGTTAAACGTCTTTTCCACATTGTCGAGATTGAGTTTTACAAGTTTCACTTGTGACTCGGCAGCGGTGAGATTTGCCACATCCGGGATGATTTTCACTGTTGCAATCACTTCGTCCTTTTTCACCATCTGACCTGCTTCTTTATAGATTTTGCTGATGATTCCGGAGACCTGTGGTTTTATTGACACTTCATCGCGCGGGTTGATTTGTCCGGTGATGACAGTCTTTTTCTGGATAGTACCAATGGAGGCTTCCACTGTGTCATATTCTTTTTCCTGTGGCTGTGATTTCTTGAAGAGATACACGAAAGTCCACACTACTGCTGCGATTAACGCAATGAAAAACAAGATTTTAAATACTTTTTTCATATGTTTAATTTTTAACTTATTATCTTTTTAAAATTTCTCAAAATTTTCTTCGTAGAATATTTTGTTTGATTTTTGCCCAAAGGGCATATATTTAAACGCGATTGATCGCATCTCTATTCCTCTCGGATAGCGTCAATTGCTTTGATTTGAATCGCTCGTATTGCAGGTAAGACTCCGGCCAGCAGTCCTGACAGCATAACGATTATCGAAGCTGCTATTGCGGCGCCGAATCCGATCTGCGGGTCGAGGAACATCACATCATCTGATGGCGTATTCCCAACAAATCCAGACACTACCGCCATTATCGCCACACCTAACACGAGTCCGACGATGCCTGCCAAAATCGTCAGCAGCAGACTTTCTGCCATCACCTGACGGATTATGATTGACGGTTTCGCGCCAAGAGCACGTCGCACGCCGATTTCACGTGTCCTCTCCTTGATAGTCACAAGCATGATGTTGCTCACGCCGACAACACCAGAAAGCAGGGTGCCAATGCCGACAATCCAAATCAATATCTTTATTCCAAGGAACAAATATTCAAACATGGTGAACATCTCTTCAAAATCGAAACACACGAAAGCACCTTCATCGGTTGGAGATATGTCGTGACGTTCGCGAAGCAAATTCTTAACCTCCGTCTGCAAATCCTTTGTATTATAGCCTCTGGCGGTGGTAAACATGAAGAAATCGAATTTATCGCCAGTATTATAAGCTATTTGCATTGTCGTAAGAGGCAGTATGATGGTTTCGTTAATCGAACCTGAAATGCTCACTTTATTGTTATATGCCTCTATCACACCGACAACATGATAATAAATACCGTTCGCTTTTATCATCAAGCCTAAAGGATTCTTGTCGGTGCCAATGATATCTTCGTATGCTTTCTTTCCCAAAACGCACACTTTTCTTGCCTCGACAATATCCGTCTCATTAATGAAACGTCCATATAACACCTTGCATCGGTCTATTTCATTATAATTTGGAATAACGCCTTTCAAGCTGAAATTACCGCCTTTTGTGCCATAGAAAACGTTGTTTTCGCCATTATATGTCCATTGACTAAATATAGGTGACACTTTGTCAACTCCCTTGATTTTCTTCTCAATCGCCTCAATATCAGACATATTCACATCCCAGTTGCGGCCTTTCTGATAGCCTTTGTAGGCTTCTGTTGTAGGAGTTGTGATCAGGAAGGTGGAGTTGGTGGCAAAACCCTCGATTTGACTGCGGAGACCGTTATCGAAACCGTTGCCGCACGCCAGCAAAATCACCAGGATGAAGATGCCCCAGAACACACCGAATGCTGTCAACAAACTGCGTGTTTTGTTGCGGGCAATTGTCTGCCAAATCTCGTTTATATTATCTATGTCGAACATTATCTATAATTCATTGCTTCTATTGGTTTAACCTTCACTGAATTCCAAGCCGGTGCAAATCCTGCTGCTACACCGCTGACTATCAGCACTAAAGTTGCCATCAAAACTATGTTTATATCCACTGTCGGGTTGACAAACACCGACATTTCCATCTCTGCATTGGTGCCAGCTCCGCTCGATTCCATAATCATATTCACTATCTCCATCACTCCTACTCCACTAATCATTCCGATATATCCAAAAATAGTAGTAATTACTAATGATTCCATCACTATCGAGAGAAGTATTGAACGAGGTTTTGCGCCCAATGCCTTGCGGATTCCTATCTCGTTGGTGCGTTCTTTGACGGTGATTCTCATGATATTGCTCACGCCAACCACTCCGGAAATCAACATCGCAATGCCGATGACCCAGATGAAGATGTTGATTGTATTGAATATCCTCAGGGTTTCCAATGAGTTAATCATCTCACTGTCAATCCACACACCACGATTGTCATCAGGTGAGAAGTCGTGGATGGCGGCGATTTTTCGCTTCAATTCGGTCTTAAAAGTTTCGTTGTCTTCCTTTGTATTCAGGCCTTTAGTGGTAAAAGTAAGTTGATAATATTCATTCACATTGTAAATTGCCTGCAGAGTTGAGTATGGAGCGTAGCACTGGCCCATCTCGCCAAAAGCCATTCCTTTTGAAACGCCCACCACCTTAAAGCCTAAATTATTGATATACACTATCTTACCAATCATTGAAGGCTCTCCTGTGGTACGCAAAAGCTCTTCGTTGGTGGTTTTGTCGATAACTACGACTTTCAGTTTGTTTTTCATGTCGTTTTCATTGATGAAACGACCTTCTACGATCTTTATTCCTTGGATGTTTTTATAAATCGGTTTCACGCCTTCCAAGCTGACGCTTCTTGATTTCTCGCCGAAGATGAGGGTGCCGCCTTTCGACAGTACTGGCGACACCTCTTCGACTTCGTATAACGATTCAAGGAACTGTATATCTTTGTTATTCAATACGATAAAGCGTCCGGCTTTATGTCCTTTATAAGGAAGCTCGGTTGAGCTCGACCAGATAGTATAGGTGTTTTTGATTCGGTCGGCAAAGTTGCCTGTGACGCCGTTTTTCAGTCCGTTGCCGGCTGAAAGCAGGACAATAAGCATGAAGATACCCCACGAGATTGCGAATCCTGTGAGTATGGTTCTCAGTTTGTTACGTCTGAGAGCCATGAATATCTCCGACCAAAAATCTTTGTTAAACATTACTTTATCTCTTTTGTGAAATCCATTTTATCCGGGTCGTTTTCTTCGATCGACTCTATGATGCCGTCTTTCAGGTGCACGATTTTCCTTGTGAGGTTGGCGATTCCGCGTTCGTGAGTAACTATCACCATGGTGATTCCTGTGGCGTTCACCTCGCGCAATATTTGCATCACTTCTGCGGATGTCTTACTATCCAAGGCGCCAGTAGGCTCATCAGCGAGGATGATTTTCGGTGAGGTGACAAGGGCGCGGGCTATTGACACACGTTGTTTCTGTCCTCCAGACAGTTCATTTGGGTAATGCTCCGCCCAGTCTTTCAAGCCGAAACGCTCAAGGTATTCCATCGCCATTGTGTTGCGCTTTTTACGATTCACACCCTGATAAAACAGAGGCAGTGCCACATTTTCAAGCGCCGTCTTGAACGGAATCAAGTTAAACGACTGGAAAATGAAGCCGATAAGTTTGTTACGGAACTCGGCAGCCTGATTCTCCGAAAGGTTCTTCACCAGTTTCCCTGCAAGATAATAGTCACCCTCGTCATAGTTGTCGAGGATTCCTAATATATTTAATAAGGTGGACTTGCCTGAACCCGAAGCTCCCATGATCGACACCAGCTCGCCTTCCGTCACATCGAGGTTGATGCCCTTCAGCACATGCAACGGCTGCGCTCCGAAATAAGTCTTGTTTATATTTTCAAGTTTTATCATAGTGTACTACGTATCTAAGACACTGCAAAAATAGTAAAAATTTTTTACATGCAAGAAAAAAATGAAAAATTTCTCTTGAAATGACAATTATATAACGTATAACGTCTTGTTTTGCTGCACAAACAGCAAATTTTATCTCAATGTTGAGCTTATGAGATCCTCCATTTTCTCAAATGGCAAGTTTTTCTCGAGAATCACGCCATTTGCATCGATGATAATAGTCTGTGGGATGAACGCGATTGTATACAAACCGGCGACTTCGTTGCCCCATCCTTTGAGGTCTGAAACGTGGTTTTTCCATGTAAGTTTATCGTCGGCGATAGCTTTTTTCCACTTTTCTGCATCTGTGTCGAGTGACACACTGACGATATCTAAGCCTTTGTCTTTTAATCTGTTATACAGTGCTACAAGCTCCGGATTGGCTTTACGGCAATCAGGGCACCATGATGCCCAGAAGTCGAGGATTATGACTTTCGACTTGCCAACAACATCTGACATTGTGAAAGCGTTGCCATTCACATCAGTTTGTGTAAAATTGATGTAAGTCTTGCCAGGGCTGGTCTTTTTGACATTTTCAATATATTTGGCAAGTTCAATTTTATAGCCGCTTTGCATGTTTTCAGGCATCAAATTGTATAATTTTTCAAGTTCTCCCAATTCGAAAGCCCATTTGAAACGATACAAAGCATAGGCTCCCAACGGATTATCAATGTTTTGCTTCACAAAATCAAGAACACAATAGTAGATTTCCTGCTCGTCTTCAATACTATTAGCTTCTTTCATGAAAATGTTGAGTTTTTCCTGACTTTCTGAAGCCAAAACATCGATTCCGTTATAATTCTGATAGTCGCCTTTTATCGTAACATCCTGATTATCAGCGAAGAACGTCAAAGGACGTCTCCAACCATTAACCATGAGACAAAAAGCGTCTGTATTTTCACTTTTCTTAACTTTAAATACTGCCTGGTTATCTTTTGCGACAACCGAGTCCATATTATTCATTTTTTCGCCGTCATATCTCTGAAGATAAACGGTTTTTCCGTTAGAATTTTCAAGATTCACATTGATTTTGAATGAGTTACATGATGTAACAACCATCATGACCATAATTGCAATAAACAGTTTTTTCATCATATTTATTTTTTTATCGGTTTAAAAAGATAGATTATTAATAGTAATATTAGCAACGAGACGATTGAGCTGAGCAACGTCTCTAATAAAATAAGTCCTAACAGCTTGATACTGAATGCTTCCAGCCAGAAATAAACCAGGTTATGGAACAGAAGCAGCAGTATTGCGTAGACGACAAACCATTGCAGTCCCATTTCGGTAACGGTAGGAAAGTTTTTACCTTCCAAATCGCTTTGTCGTGTTGTTAATCCGATGATATAAGGTCTGAGGAATGCCAAAAACACTGTTGCTGCCGCATTGAGGCCCGGTGTTCCGCTGAAAATATCGACTGCCATTCCGATGAGGAAACCGTCGATAAGCAGGCGTGCTTTGGAGAATTCAAAAGGCAGAAGCAGCACGAAGAGTACGTAAACAGTCGGGTGTATAAAGTTTCCGAAACCGATGTTATCGAAAACCAACACCTGCATGATAACCAGGGCAATAAACCGTATTATATTGCGTATCAACGTGTTATACATAACGAATCAATTTCTGCCCTATAATTGTTTTTCACGACATAGACATGGCGCAAGGTGCTGAAATTAGTGGAAAACTTCAGCTTTGCAGTGCCAAACATATCGTTAGAATTACTCATATTTTCCTCAATAGTGCCAACCATCACATCAGCGGGGAAAGAGTTGGAGAATCCGCTGGTCACCAAAGTGTCGCCTATATTAATAATAAGGTGTGACGGGATATCTTTCACAATACCGAAACGATAGTTTCCGTTATCCCAAATCACATTCGCAACATATTGATTATCAGCGAATCTGCAGCTTATCACCGAATATGAGTTCAGCAGGCTCATGACGGAGGCGTAGTGGTTGCTCACATTGAGAACCTTGCCTACAACGCCGTCATTACAAATCACACCCATTTCAGGTTCGATGCCATCCTCTTTTCCTTTATCGATGAGGATAAAGTTATTTGCCTCATAAATGCTGTTGTTGATGACATGAGCCGGGATATAAGTAAAAATATCGTCGTAATAGGCGGTGTCGGCTTCTGCGTCATCGCATGCTAACCTACTCAGTAACAATGCGTTTTGTTGTACGAGAGCTTCATTTTCACTTTTAAGATTCAGATAATCATACCAGTTGGAGGTTGTTTTGCTTATTCCTCCGGCGATATTATTCGACAGGTTTACCATCTTTCTATTCTGATAAGGAAGGCTTTGCACTATCATGATAATGCACAGCACTTCAAGCAGAATAAAAAGTATTACTGCATGATATTTCTTTATGAAAATGAATAAGTTATACATTTCCCGATTACTTTATCAGGAATGGGAAGCCGTCGAAGTTCTTGAGTGCGATGCCGGTACCGCGAGCCACTGCGCGCAATGGGTCGTCGGCCACATGGATTGGCAGCTGAGTTCTGTCGTGCAAACGTTTGTCGAGACCTCTCAACAAAGCGCCGCCGCCAGTGAGGTAGATACCTGTACGATAGATATCAGCAGAAAGCTCAGGAGGTGTTGTCTCAAGAGTGTTGAGCACCGCTGTCTCGATTTTCGACACGCTCTTGTCGAGGCAATGTGCGATTTCCTTATAGTTCACGCTGATTTCTTTCGGGATACCTGTAAGCATGTCGCGGCCGTGAACAGCGTAATCCTCTGGTGGGTTGTCGAGGTCCTGGATAGCTGAGCCGACTTCGATTTTGATAAGTTCTGCAGTGCGTTCACCAACGTTAAGGTTATGTTCTTTACGCATATATTCCACGATTTCGTCGGTGAAGTCGTCGCCTGCGATACGGATTGACTTGTTTGTGACGATACCGCCGAGAGCGATGACGGCGATTTCCGAGGTACCGCCTCCAATATCGACGATCATGTTACCCATTGGTTCAAGCACGTCGATGCCGATACCGATAGCGGCTGCCATAGGCTCGTGAATCAGTCTGACCTCTTTGGCTCCAGCCTGTTCAGCACTGTCTTTAACGGCTCTTTCCTCCACTTCGGTGATACCTGAAGGGATGCAGATGACCATTTTCAGCGCTGGTGGGAACAACGAATTATGGAAATTTATCATCTTTATCATTTCCCTCAGCATGAACTCTGCTGCCTGGAAGTCGGCGATGACACCATCACGCAAAGGTCTGATAGTTTTGATATTGTCGTGAGTTTTTCCATGCATCATCATAGCGCGTTTACCCACTGCCATGATTTGTTGGGTGTCACGTTTTATTGCGACAATTGAAGGCTCGTCAACCACCACTTTGTCGTTATACATGATGATGGTGTTAGCAGTACCGAGGTCGATTGCCAGTTCCTTATCAAATAATGAAAACAATCCCATAGTATTCGTTTTTTAATGTTTAAAATGTCTGTATCCTGTGAAAACCATAGCAATTCCGAGTTTGTTGCAAGCGTCTATTGACTCTTGGTCACGCACTGAGCCGCCAGGTTGAATTATAGACTTAATGCCGGCTTCGCTTGCAATCTCCACACAGTCTGAGAACGGGAAGAAAGCGTCGGATGCCAACACTGCGCCGTTGAGGTCGAAGTTGAAGCTCTTTGCCTTTGCTATTGCCTGACGGAGCGAGTCGACACGCGATGTCTGACCGATGCCTGAAGCATAGAGTTGTTTGTTTTTTGCCAAGACGATGGCGTTTGAACGGCTGTGTTTCACTATCTTATTGGCAAAAATCAAATCATCAACATCTTGATTATCAATAAGTTTATCTGTAACAGGCTTGAAATCGTCTTTTGTCTCGATATGAAGGTCGCGGTCCTGTTCCAGGATGCCGTTCAGTGCCGATTTATATACCTTTGTCGGGAAAGCGTTTGACTTCAGCTTGAGCACGATGCGGTTTTTCTTTGAGAAGAGGATGTCGAGCACGCCGTCGTCATAGCTTGGAGCGACACACACCTCGAAAAACATCTTGTTCATCTCCTCGGCTGTCTTAACATCGATTGGGCGGTTGCTGACGAACACGCCACCGAATGCCGACACCGGGTCGCCAGCCAATGCTGCGTCGTAAGCCTCTGATATTGAAGGTCTTGAAGCTATTCCGCAAGGGTTGTTATGCTTCAAAATGGCGAATGTAGGCTCGTTGAACTCACGGATGAGGTTCAAACCTGCGTCAAGGTCAAGTAAGTTGTTGTATGACAGGTCTTTGCCGTGCAGTTTTTCAAAAACTTCATCAAGATTACCATTGAAAACAGCCTGTTGGTGAGGGTTTTCGCCATATCTCAGCGGAGTGACGGTCTCACCGGCAAACCAGTTATGGATGGCTGTATCGTAATGTGAGCTTGTTGCGAAAGCGTATTTTGCAAAGCGTTTTCTGTCGTCCAAAGATGTGCAGCCGTCTTGTTTTTCGTACATCTCCATAAATTCTTTATAGTAATTTGATGAAGGCACGATGAGGCAGTCGTTGAAGTTTTTCGCACCGGCGCGGATGAGCGAGATACCTCCGATGTCAATCTTTTCAATAATCTCTGCTTCGTCGGTGGTATTTCTTACCGTCTCTTCGAAAGGATAGAGGTCGACGATGACGAGGTCGAGGGCAGGGATCTCGTATTGTTTCATCTCGGCGAGGTCGGTGTCGTTATTAAGACGACCGAGGATACCGCCAAACACTTTAGGATGCAGGGTCTTCACGCGTCCGCCAAGGATTGAAGGATAACCCGTAAGCGATTCCACCGAACGCACTGTATCGTCAAGTTTTTTAATAAAATCGAGGGTACCGCCTGTTGCATAAATCTGAACGCCATTCTTTTTCAACAGAGCGACAATTTTATCGAGATCAGTTTTGTAAAATACTGATATTAAAGCACTTTTGATTTTTTTGTTTGTCATAACGAGGTAATGTTTCAAACCGCAAATTTAATAAAAAATTTTTATAAAAAATATTTGTAAATCTGAAATTTTTTCCGTAATTTTGCGAGTTAATTTTTATTTTAAGGTGGAAACGCGCTGGATTATAGCACAAAGTGTAGATAAACAACTAGTTAAGTCCTTGTCGGAGTCGTTAGGCATCGACGAGAAATTAGCTACATTGTTAGTACAGCGTGGTATCACTAACTTCGAAGAGGCAAAAAGTTTCTTCAGACCGTCGCTTGAACATCTTCATGATCCATTTTTGATGAAGGACATGGACAAGGCTGTCGACCGACTTCAGAAAGCCATGAACGACGGTGAAAAAATCCTCATTTACGGTGACTATGACGTTGACGGAACTACTGCTGTCGCCTTGATTTACACGTATTTAAAGAATTTCGTCAACAAAAAGAAAATCGAGTTTTACATTCCTGACCGTTACGAAGAGGGTTATGGGATTTCATATAAAGGTATTGATTACGCTGCTGACAACGGCTTCGGGCTTGTCATCGTTCTTGACTGCGGTATCAAGGCTGTTGAGAAGATTGAATATGCCAACCAACGCGGTGTTGACTTCATCATCTGCGACCATCACCGTCCGGATGAGATACTTCCTAATGCCGCTGCCGTCCTCGACTCCAAACGTCCTGACTGCGAGTATCCTTACAAGGAGCTCTCGGGTTGCGGTGTGGGCTTTAAGCTCATCACAGCGCTTTCGATGCGTCTTGGCAGACCTATTGAAGAAGTTTACGAACTGCTTGACTATGTTGCAGTTAGCATTGCAGCCGACATTGTCCCTATCACGGGAGAGAACCGTGTTTTGGCTTATTTCGGACTGAAGCAGCTCAACAAGAACCCTCGTCCGGGTATAGAAGCGGTCTTGAGGCTCGCCAACATCGGACGCCGCAAAGAAGCTCCTAAGAATGAAGAAGAGCAGCAGCTTGCCCTCGAGAGAGAGCTGACAATAAGCGACTTGGTGTTTCTCATCGGTCCCCGTATCAACGCAGCAGGCCGTCTGGAGAAAGCCAGCGACTCGGTGCGACTTCTTCTCGCCACGAAATATGACCATGCAGAACGTCTCGCCGCAGGCATCAACGACCTCAACGTGCAACGTCGTGAATTAGACAACGCTATCACAGAAGAGGCTCTTACAATGATCGACGCTGACGATAAGATGCGTAACGCCAAGAGCACCGTGATATTCAACGAAAACTGGCATAAAGGCGTTATTGGTATCGTCGCGTCACGTCTTACCGATTCATATTACCGCCCGACGATAGTGCTGACTCGCTCAGGCAACCTCATCACCGGTTCGGCTCGTTCGATAAAGAATTTCGACATTTACGACGCCATCGACTCGTGTTCAGATATCCTCGAACACTTCGGTGGACATAAATACGCAGCGGGATTATCGCTGAAACCTGAGCATTTACAGGAGTTTGCAGAACGTTTTGAGAAATATGTCTCCGAACATATTGAAGAAGACGATTTGACACCGGAGCTCAACGTCGACATCGAGATGGACTTCACAAATATCACTCCGAAGTTTGTGCGCATCCTCAAGCAGTTTGCGCCATTCGGACCGGGTAACCTCTCGCCTGTTTTCCTCACAAAGAACGTGGTCGATGCAGGTTTCTCACGTGCCGTCGGCAACCGTAAACACCTGAAACTCAGCGTGATGCAGCAAGGAAACACTGATTTTGTGTTCTCGGGCATCGCATTCCAAAAAGGCGATTTATACGAACGCATCCACGAAAAAGAGCCGTTCACAATGTGCTATTACATTGAGGAAAACTTCTGGCAAGGAAAGACTACGCTGCAACTTAACGTAAAGGATATAAAATTCTAAACGTCATTTCGAGCGAAATGAAATGGAGTCGAGAAATCCTCCATGAATGAAAACATTAATACTCGTAAAAACATAATGATAATCCTCAAAAAGGATTTCTCCATTACCATCTCACTTCGTTCGATGTTCAGTCGAAATGACGGGATTTTATCTGAAGAAAATAACTCTGATTATCAGCATCAAACCGCAAAGAGCGAGGACGATTCCCGTACCTTGATTGAGTATTTTCATGCGTTTTTCGGTAAAGAAACGTTTTAAGGAATATGCTCCGACGATTTTCAAGATGTCTATGCTGAACACTGTTGCAAAGGTTCCAATGAAAAATAGCGCCACAAGACTCTCGTTGCCGTGATAAATCTCCGAGCCTGACACTGTGGCAACTGTCGTCATCCAAAAGACCCAGATAAATGGGTTGAATATGTTCATAATGAATCCTTTAGACAGGTATACATACCATCTCGGACCTTCGTGTTTGATATCAAGTTTCTCGTCGATTTTGTCAAGTTTTTCGTCGATTTTCTCGAATTTCTTCTCCATCTCCTCAAGCTCGGCGCTTTTTTTCTCGGATCGAGCCACTATTTTCTCAGGTTTGCTGTAATAAGTGAAGATTCCGAACCCTATGATTATCACTCCTGCAGTGATGCCCGCGACCACCATGTTGGCACTGTCGTCAAGGGAAAGCTGGATTGAGGTAAGCATCATAAGCACAACAACCATGATGTCGCTCAACAACACACCCAAATCGAACAGCAAGGCTGTCTTAAAACCTTTGCTGATGCTCGTTTGGATCAACAAAAAGAAGGCAGGACCGAAACCGAAAATTGTCGCGAGGGTCAGGCCCATCAATGCGCCGTGAAAAAACACCATAAATCTGTACTTTTCTAAAATGACAAAAGTACAAATATTTTTTATTCTCCTTGCTTTTTTCTTCTTTTTTATTTTTCAGCGACAACGACTGCCTTCTTAAATCTTTTTATATTTCCTTGTGTATCAAACACTTCCGTAAAAACGACATAAATTCCCGACGGGACTTTCTTTCCGCTTTCATCCAAGCCATTCCATATAAAACGACTTTGTGAAGCTATATTTTGACATTTTACAAGATCTTTTACAAACATTCCCTGTGAGTCAAAAATGATGATTTTAGCGGTAAAACCGTTCTGAAAGCATGAGAGGTTTATTGTTGTTACATCATCAAAACCATCGCCATCGGGAGAAAACACCGGCGGAGAAATCTCTATTTCGGCATCTTCTGATGAGTTCTCGATAAAAACGGAGTTTTGGTAGCCGGGGGTGCCGTATAAAGGAGCCGCTGCCGAGTGCCAATTCTCTGAATCCCAAGAACTTATGTCGGGACTAACTCTTTCAAGGGCGACACCTTTTGTCTCTGACAGCAAAGGATAATGCAAATCTTCGGAATAGCTCATGCAATCGATGATTTCGTCGTCAAAACAGAGGAGCACCATCGCCCCGCCGTTGGGATAAGAGGGAAAACTCTTCATCGTGATGAAATCATCGGTCGGGCACTCGTATTGATGGCCGATGACATCGGGCGTAGTGGTGAGCAACAGATAAGAGCGGGGCATCAACTGACGACCTTCAGAACATATCGTTTTTAAGGTTGTATCCGGAGGATTCGGAAAAGATGACTTCACCACTCCAAGCTGTAACCTGTTGATATTAAATGTTTTATCAGACTTATTGTAAATCTCCACATAATCAGCGGCGGGGCTGATGGGGTCAAAAAGTATTTCATTTATGACCACATCTCCACCTACCGCCTCTTCCGGAAAGCCAAAAGCGTAACTACAACCATCCGAGACCGGCACTCCGGAACAATTTGAACCAAAAACCAAAATTTTATGAAATCCTTGGATAATAATATCCTCTTCAAAGAACAAAGTCACGCTTTTTCTGTCTTTGGACGGTTGAACACGATATGGATGTGCATTAAATTCAATAATCGTATAATTCTCAGTATTTGCTAAGGAAAGCGTATCCATTTTTTGGTTAAAAACGACCTCTATGCTATTTGATGACAGCACATTGACATAATCGATGTCGGGTGCTATGATGATTTCATCATCGACAGAGTTCTCAGCGCCTGGCGTGCCACCTTTAATGTCGCAGCTTGCGCGCCAGTTGACAGCTTCCAAACATGGTGAGTGTGGGTCGATTTGCTCCAATGACCATCCGCCATCGGCTTTTTCACTGTCTCGATACCACGATTTGTCAAACTCTAAACCAAAAACCAATAATTTATGAAACTCATATAAAGAAAACAAAGAACCAGAATTAGGTATCGAGAATGATGTAAAACCCACACAATCACCATATTCCGATAAAAAAGGAACTGATTCCTCCTTACATAATATTATGAAACCTTTTGCATTTATCGTTATATCTTGAGTTATTATCTTTTCGCTTGTCCCGATGACAAAAGTCCAATCTTTGATATTTATCGCATGGTCGGTAGTGTTATACAACTCCACATATTCATAAGGTGGCAAACCTACTATCGGCTCCGGATCTGCCATGATTTCGTTTATCACCACGTCATTTTCATGAAGATTATAATGAACAAAAGTAAAGCTGATGTCTTCCGACAAATTACCGGACATGTCTTGTATCTTATTGATTGTCAATGTGTAATGAATGCCTTCCTGTATCGTTTCTGAGAATGAGAGAATCAACGATGAGTGGTTGTTTCCGTTGTATTCGGCATACATTGGCATTCCAACCTGATTATCGAGGTGATAATTTTCAGCGACAAGGGCATAAACAGCGTCAACCGGTTCATTAAAACTCAATTCTAATTTATTATATTTCAATACTATAACATCATCGAGACATGGGGCTTCGTAATCAACAATCAGTGGACCGGCATACACATCGTCGAGATAGACTTTTTTCGAGTTGCTGGCGCTGTATTTCATCTTTATTCCGAAGTTTCCGACAGGCTCATAAGTGTTATCAACACCTTGAGCTTCAATAAGATAGTCACCATTACCGATTTTATCGACAAAGACTTTCCAATTACCTTCGGAATCGCGTGTCACTTTAAAGAAAGCGGAGAACGACGATGCGATGAATGTGTCGGTGCCGCGGCAAACACTGACGTTTGCGTCACCATCAACACGTTGTAAATCAACGACATCGTTACTCCCCGCCTCTCCAAGTCTAAGAAAATATTTATCACAAAGATACACATCGCTAAAATTGTTGCTTGAGGGCGAAAATGCTTCCCGTAACCAGAAACGCCATTCATATTGTCCATCTTCTACTCCGTTCGACACTTCTTCTTCGCAAAACAGCCATGCCTCGCCAGATTCCTCAGCGTTCAGCTGCAACTGCTTGTTACTGTTGACCATAAACAGCGATTCCGTTCCAACCCACTTAGGATTGGCAGTAAAATCACCATCCGAGAAGTCATCGGTGACTTGCGCGAGACCCGAAAATGGCACTAATAATATTAGGTGTACCAGAATCTTAAACATTTTTGCATCCATAACTACAAATGTTAGAGTTTTTTTGTGTACTTTTGCGCAAAAGTATAGCAAAAAGTTTTTACGAAAATCGGTTTTAACAATTTTTAACTTAACTTTCGTAAAAATGGGACAAATCTTAATAAAAGTTAACAAAAAACGATATAATTGTTAAAAATTTTTAACATTTCGGGAGGTAAAAAATGAAAATAGCGGTTATCGGAGCAACAGGACTCGTCGGGCAGAAGATGCTTCAGGTGTTGGCGGAGAGAAATCTGCCGATTGATGAGCTAATCGTAGCAGCATCAGAGCGTTCCATAGGTAAAAAAACGCTTTTTAAAGGTAAGGAATACACTTTGATTTCTGTTGAAGAGGCGATTGAAAAACGTCCAGACATAGCGATTTTCTCAGCAGGAGCCGATGCTTCTCTGAAATACGCTCCATTATTTGCCGAAAAAGGCACTTACGTTGTCGATAACAGCTCCGCTTGGCGTAAAAAAGCAGACATCCCTTTGGTGGTTCCGGAAATCAACGCGGGCGACATAACCGCTGATACTCATATCATTGCGAATCCAAACTGCTCGACAATAGGTTTAGTGATGGCACTGGCTCCGATGCATCGTCGTTATGGCATAAAACGTATTGTGGTTTCGACATATCAGTCGGTGAGCGGCAGTGGCATCAAAGGCTTGAACCAGCTGCATTGCGAGCAACGTGGAGAGAAGGCGGAAAACCCGGCATATCCTCATCAAATCCACGAGAATATCATCCCTCACGGAGGCAATTTCTTAGAAGACGGCAACACCACCGAAGAGGAAAAACTCATTTTTGAAACGAATAAGATTTTACATTCAAAAATCGCTGTCTCAGCAACAGTGGCACGCGTTCCGGCATACGGCGGTCATTCTGAGTCAGTGAATGTTGAGTTTTCACAACCTTATGATATTCAAGAGATTAGAAATATTTTAGAGAATACTCCTGGCGTTATCGTTGCCGACAATCCAAGTGAAAATCTTTATCCGACACCTTTGATGGCATACGATAAGGACGAGGTCTTCGTTGGCAGAATGAGAAGAGACAACAGCATCGAAAATGGATTCAATTTCTGGGTGGTGACGGATAATATAAGAAAAGGAGCGGCAACGAATGCGGTTGAGATTGCGGATTATTTAATTAAAAATGTGTTGTAGGGACAAGGCATGCCTTGTCCGTACTGGATAAAATGAAAATTTATTACGACATAAATGATTTTGAGCAAGTACCGCATGCGGTAGTCACCATCGGGACGTTCGACGGGGTGCATCGTGGACATCAGGAGATACTGAGAAACATGGTGAACCGGGCCAAGGAGATTGGTGGCGAGAGCGTGGTGGTGACGTTTTACCCGCATCCGCGACAGGTGCTGAGCCATGATTCGGGCATACGTTTCATCTCAACACAAGAGGAAAAAATAGCTCATCTTGAAGCGTTAGGTATTGATAATCTTATCATTATAAAATTTACAAAAGAGTTTGCAGCTATCCCGTCTGAGGATTTCATCAAGGATTACCTCGTAAAAAATATCCAACCCGCAGTGCTTATTATCGGCTACGACCATCATTTCGGGAAAGGCCGCACCGGTGATTTCGGCATGCTTTATGAACTCGGCAGCCAATATCATTTCAAAGTGGAGAAGATTCAGGAGCAAGATGTTGATAATGTGGCTGTTAGCTCGACAAAAATTCGTCATTTTTTGGAAAATGGCGATATAAAACACGCCAACATGCTGCTCGGATATGAGTATTCATACATTGGCAAAGTCGTTCACGGTCAACAAGTTGGACATAAAATGGGCTATCCTACTGCTAACATCGAGGTGGCGGAAGAGTTCCAACTCATTGAAAAACAAGGTGTTTATGCCACTTTTGCAGAAATCGGCGGCAGGTCATATCCAGCGATGACATATATCGGGAAGCGCCCGACAATGGAAGACAACCGTCCGCAAAGCATTGAAACACATATCATTAGCTTCGACGGGACTCTTTATGACAAAGAAATAAAAATAAGATTTGTGGATTTTGTCAGAGATGACAAAAAATTTGATAATTTTGAAGCCTTAAAACGTCAGATCGGTATTGACGAACAGCAAATTATTAACATTTTAAATAAATAACCATGAAAAAATTCTTGACATTATTAGCAATTATTTGCCTTCTCGGAATGTCGAAGGCAAGTGCATGCACCAACTTCCTCGTTACTAAGGGAGCATCGGTCGACGGTTCTACAATGATTTCGTATGCCGCTGATTCTCATGTGCTTTACGGTGAGTTGTATCATTATCCGGCAGCCGACTATCCGGAGGGCGCCATGCGTGACCTTTATGACTGGGACAGCGGCCGTTATCTCGGCCAGATTCCGGAAGTGAGCCACACGTACAATGTTGTAGGCAACATGAATGAGTACCAGCTTGCCATCGGCGAGACCACTTACGGCGGTCTGGAATGCCTCTGGGAAGGCGAAGGCCTGATGGACTACGGCACCTTGATTTACATCTCATTGCAGCGTTGCAAGACAGCCCGTGAGGCCATCCGTAACATAGCTGAACTCACAGCAAAATATGGCTATATCAGCGAAGGCGAGTCATTCTCTATCGCCGACACCGAAGAGGTCTGGATCATGGAAATGATTGGCAAGGGCAAGTTCGAGAAAGGCATGGTGTGGGTGGCACGCCGCATCCCTGACGGATATGTATGCGGTCACGCCAACCAAGCTCGTATCACCACCTTCCCTCTTGCAAAGAAAAACAAGACATCTTGCACATCAAAGGACTTCAAGAAGTTTATGACCGATATGAACATCGACTGCATCTATTCAGAAGATGTGATTTCGTTCGCAAAGAAAAACAAACTTTATGTAGGCAAAGACGAAGACTTCTCATTCTCAGACGTTTACGCTCCTGTTGACTTCGGTGCCGCCCGTGGCTGCGAGATGCGTGTGTGGGCCATGTTCAACAAGGTGACTGACGGCATGGATGCTTATTTTGACTATGCTACAGGCCGTGATATCAAGCGTGCCAAGCCATACGTGAAAGGCGAGCCACAGACAGTGGAGAACTTCCCGAGCAACAAGATGCCTCTTTGGGTGAAGCCTAACAAGAATGTGTCGGTACTCGACATGATGAGCTTCATGCGCGACCATCTCGAGGGCACCGAACTCGACATGTCTCTCGACCTCGGCGCTGGCCCGTTCCATTGCCCATATCGTTGGCGTCCAATGGGTTTTGAAGTCGACGGCGTGGCATACCAGCACGAGAGAACCACTGCAACACAGCAGACAGGCTTCTCGTTCGTATCACAGAGCAATGCCAACAGCATCCCTGAGATTGGCGGTATCATCTGGTGGGGCGTCGATGACGCAGCAAGCACCGTGTATTGCCCGATGTACACATGTATGACAGAGATTCCGCTTTGCTATCGTGTGGGCAACGGCTCGATGATGGAATGGTCGGAGACGGCAGGATTCTGGATCTTCAGCCAGGTTTCTAACTGGGCTTATACCAAATACGACTACATACATCCTGAAATAGAGGCAAAACAGGCAGAATACGAGCAGGGCTGGGTGAAATCGGTTCAGAACATCAACACCAAGGCTGCTGAGATCTATGCTAAAGACCCTGAAGAGGCAGTGAAGTTCCTCACCAAGTATTCAAATACCGAGGCAACCAAGCTTTGCGCCGACTGGAAGGTGTTCTATCAGTATCTCTTTATGAAATACATGGACGGCAACGTGAAGACTGCCCGTGCAATTCCTGAGGGTTATAAATACTACGCTCCAAAAGTGGAACAGCCGAGATACAGCGATGAGTTCTACAAGGCTATTATCGACCAGACGGGAGATAAGCTGAAGGTTTATTAGCCATTAGCTGTTAGCCATTAGCTATTAGCTTAATAGCTTAAAAGTTAGCAATTGGTGGGACCAATTGTTAACTTTTTTTATTATTTTTGCAATGTGAAAAGATGTTGGGGCATAATGTCTTTGTTATTGACTCTGGTTGTTTCTTGCAACAAACCGGAGCCGGAGCCTGTTGTCGAGCCGTTGCCTTTTGCCATTTCCGACACCCTTTTGCGCATCGACAGCCTGATGCAGCACGACGCCGACTCTGCGCTAATAATGTTAATGTCATTTCGACCGACTGAAGGGAGCGGAGAAATCTCCTACAAATTTAACGACAACTACCAATCGTTACTCCTCGCCGAATGAGACGTTTCCTGAAACGTCTCTACAGGATGCGATGCACTATTTCGACAGCCTTGCAATTCATTATCCAAACGATGATGATATTACAATGCTTTCCGCCCGTTCGCATTACATGAACGGTGTGGGTTTTTATGAAAACGACAGCGTTGTTGAGGCGTGCAAGGAATATTTGCATACCTTAGAAATAATGGAAGACCATTTTGATGAGAAACAGCTGGTCGGTTACAAGGCTAAGTTTATGGCGTTAACATATGGAAGACTTAGTGATTTGTTTTCTGCTCAATTTATGGTGGCACCGGCAATTGATTGCGGTAAAAAAACACTGTATTACTGCCGCATTGAACCTACATCAAAATACGGTCTTGCAAACTGCTTCTTTATAATTGGAAAGCAGTTCCATGAAATTGATATCAATGACAGTGCATCATATTATTACAAACAGGCATTGCAATCGTTGCCAAATAATGATAATTCACGATATAGAGACATTGTCTCAGCTTTAAAACTACTTGATTATTATTCGGGGGAAGATCCTGATATCGCATTGGATAGTTTGAAATTAATGGCCAATAAAGCTGATAATTATGATGAAAAACTAACACGTTATCTTACTATCGGATGCATTTATTATGAAGAAAAACGATATGATTCGGCTCTGTTATATCTCGAAAAGGTATATAATGACAATGATGATTTTTTGTCGAAAATGCAGGCAGCCGAATATTTGCGGGAAATATATCGAAACCAAGGCGACACTATCACATCAAATCGGTTATCAAAAGTTTTGGCCGACAATACGATGAAAGAGTATAATCAAAAAGCCAAAACGTCAAATGTTAACGAGTTGTACCAGCAACACTTAAAACACCAAGAAAACAAAAAGTTTCAGCGCGAAAAACATATCGCCAAGAAGCGTACGGTTTTAACAACCATACCAATTGCTTTATTATTAGTTGTAACTGTATTTATAGTAATGCGAAAATTGGGTAAAAAACACATTGCCCAACATAAGGAAGCTTTAGAAAGGACAGAGAATTCGCTTTCTGAAATCAAGATGAAAGTTGAGGTTAAACAGTTTACCGACGAGCAAATATGTCAAACAATCTTGGATATAGTAAAAGAGCAGCAATTCAAGTCGAAGATAGATTACATAAATTATAAAGATTATGCCTTAGGCAACGAGCAGCTTATAGAGCTTCGTGCAGCGGTGAATCTTCATTATGATAATTTCACAATAAGACTCAAAGATAAGTTTCCCGAGCTTACAAACGACGACATCGACTATTGCTGTCTATACCTTCTCGGGTTGAAAGATGCCGACGTATCTGCCCTGATGCAGAAAGAGTATTCAAACGTATGTCGTAGAAATCGCAAAATAAGAACAATATTGAAATCTAATAACAACATTACAGAGTCTTTGTATAATCTCGCAAGCTTGTAAAAGTATCTGATTTTCAATAGTTTATTTCTGTTTACCACCAATTACCACCATCCTTTTCTTGTTTGGTTTTTATTGTGACTGTAATTTTGTTCACAAAAAAAAGAACTATTATGAACAAAATTAAACGCTTTATGTTGTTGCTCGGAATCATCTTACCGGTAACATTTGTTTTTGCGAATAGTGAGCTCTCAGCAGAAAAGGATGGTGTAAACCCTGTTGTCATTAATAAAATCAGTAATACAGGTAATGATCGAAGTAGTTCCATACTAGCTTCCATTGACGGTCACACTCTGACAATTGTTTTCACGGAGAACTTGGGACAGGTTTCCATTGAAGTATCGTATGCATCTGGCAACGAGGTCGAAACCACCTCTATTTATACTCCGTCTGGAGTAATCATCTACATCCCATACAGCGGAAGTTATATCGTAACATTCACTTTACCGAATGGCGATGAGTATTATGGGGAGTTTGAAGTGACAGAGTAATTTTACTATTTATTAACTAAATATCTACAATCATGAAAAAACACACGAAATTAGTTGCCGCAGTGGCAACGCTGCTTATCGCAGCAGCAGGAGTAATCACTTTCGAAGCCTGCAACAAGAAAAATGAAGTCGTAAACAACATTCCTGAGTTGAATGTCGCAGAGCTTACAGACATGGACAAGGAAATGATTCTTTTCGGTGAAAAGATGAAGGCAGCTCAAAAAGACGGCGAAACCATGCAGCTTGAAGAAGCTATTAGAAACCTCAGTAATTATGAGAACTTCAAGATGTGTGACGCAAGCAGATATTCTGTCGATATGGAACGTCTTACTATCGAATCGGTTGTACCTGTAACCGATGGTAATGTCTATTTATCGGATATCAATGCCATTTACGAGTCAAACAGGTCACAAATCAAGGATAAGCTTGCCTCTCTTGAAGGCGATGACAAAACCGTTTATTGTATCTACAGCAGAATCGACGGAAACAGCAAAGATGGTGATGGCGCAAGAGTTGTAACTGATGCTTGGTTATATAGAGATTTAAATATAACAATGCCTGAAAATTTCAATAATACCGATTCATGGTATGATTTCGAAGGTTTAGGACGGTGTGACACAAATCTATATGTAGGATATGATGCAACCATGATTATGAATAAAGTCATTAATGATATATTTCTTCCATTGCCAGAATTACCTGGATATAGAATAGTGTTTTATAACACAGTAAATCGATGGACTATTTCCTGTTATTGGGAAGATGAAAACAATCCGTATGGTCCATATGGATTATATTATAGAGAAGAGTATTGGACACCAGTTTGTTTGTCGCCAGAAGAATTATCTTATTACAAAAACAACATTATTAACAGATTGCGTCATGATGAGGAAACATTACATAAAACAGTAATAAGTATATCTATCGAAGAATTTCTCCCATATTGCTTATTGGATTATAACTTAGCAGATGTAGTGTACACACATGTCGGAAATGATTATTAATTGATAAAAAATTGCAATCCAGATCTGGATTGCAATTTTTTATTATCTTTGCAAAAAAATAATATTCATATGAAAAAGCTATTATTCCTCTTAATGAGCTTGATTATCGCCATATCCGGCATGGCACAAAACTATTTTGAGAAAATTATACCATCCGAAGACGGGGTAATTCGACATGGAAAGTTTGTGGTTGAAACCCATAATAATGGATTCATTGTGGCTGCTACAACTATATTATATCATCATCAAAATGATTTTCTGTTAAGTATTGACAAGAACGGTGAAATAACAAAGAGCCTTGTCATGCAGATAGATGGGAAGAATCTGAAATATTGTGGCGTGTTCAAACATCCTGAACATGAGAACGAGTATCTCGCAATAGCGGTTCTTACCGATGATAATTTCAATATTTACGTTCAGAATACAATTGTATTTCTACGAATAGACGAAAATCTAAACATATTAGGGCAGGATACATGGTTTCTTGGTGATGAATACACTCAACTTGCCTGCTTTCAATATACAGATTTTCCACTGTTTATATTAAATGATGACGGCACATTGGCAATGGCAGCCCATTTCAAAAGAAGCGACACGTCGTATGGATACCTGTTTGCACAACTGACACCTTATGGTAAACCCGTAGAAATTCATGAAGACTATACACTTCATCATAACGGGAATTGGCTTCTCGAATTTTTCGTGAGAAACAAAACCGAAAAGAGTTATGGTGTTATAATACACGATGATCCTGAGAACAGTTATGATGCAGGAGAATATTACTATTGCCTTGATTCGGTATTTAATTTCACTAAGAACAAGTTTATTACAAGTTTGTATTTGCGTACAGTTCCAGAGAATTCGCAATTCCCCGATTCAACTTATATTTATGCCGGAAACAACCACGGCTCGGCCGAATATTACAATGACACTTTGTTTCTTGTAACGAACCAAGGTGCATATTTTACTGGAAGTCAAATACATGAAATGAATTTCATCGCGATATTAAATGACAGTCTTGATGTTAAAGACGTTAAGTTTTGGGATGTCGATCATATCAAGTCGAATAGTGCCCAAACTAAGGCAATAAGTGTTAAAGACGGATATATATATCATTGCGGTATTAATGGACTCAAACATGACCATAATATAAAATCACTTAAAGACGAGACAACAATAGTTATCAGCAAGTTTGACACGAGCTTGAATCTATTATGGCGAAGGTATTATGATTCGTCTGGTGAAAGTTATGATATTCAATCCATTAAGGCAACAGAAGACGGGGGTTGTATTGTCGTGGGTGTCAATGCTTCTATTGAGACTTGGAATAGCCCCAATATCTATATTCTCAAAGTCGACGAAAACGGTTACGATGCAATTGGCGAAAATGCAGAAAGCCTGGCAAAGCCGTATTTCTGCTACCCGAACCCTGCTAACGACATCATCTACATCGAATTCTCACCGGATGTCAATAGCCAATCGGTTGAAATATACACCCTCGACGGGCGCCTGGTAGAGACGTTTCCTGAAACGTCTCTGCAAACGACCATCAACGTTGAAAACCTCAACGCCGGGGTTTATATCTTGAAAATCAGAATGGCGGATGGCAAGGAGTTTGCGGAGAGAATCGTGAAAGAATAATAAAATGATGGCGGCAGCCTTAATGCCATTAAAGCCATTAATGCCATTAAGGGTGTTAATGCCGCCGCCACTCGGAATGATAACCGAATTTGACGGATGGTTAGAAAATATTTATTATCTTTGCAAAAAATAATATTCCTATGAAAAAGCTATTATCGTTACTGGCAATTGTTTTTCTCGCTTTCGCCGGGGAAGCACAAAACTATTTTGAGACGAAAATAAAGCATGATGATAACATTATCAGAGATGCCGCACTGGTATTAGAGACATTGGACCATGGCTTTATTGTCAGCTGCCGGACAAAATTTATTTACCAGAACGATATGCTTTTAAAGCTGTCTCCGGAAGGTGAGGTCACCAACAGCCTCGCCTTCCAGATAGACGGGAAAAACATAAAGTATTGCGGTTTGTTTAAGGATAATGGGCAAGATGATGAGTATATAGCGATAGCCGTTTTAAGTAACGGGAACACCTCGCAATCATGCGTCAGGAATGAAATTGCCGTTTTGCACCTTGACGCCGGTCTAGAGATAAAGAGCCACCAAACATGCAGTCTCGGAGAAAATGTTATCAATTTTTTGTCAAAAAACAGAGAAATGCCGAGGTTTGTCCAGGAAGACAGCGGGAATTTTTTTATGGCTGCCCATTGCCAGATGACAAACGGCTACGGCTATCTATACCTCAGGATGACCCCTAATGGTGATATCGTTAAAATGGAAGAGGATTATTCACACGATGGCGAACCTGATCAGCTGATGGCTTTGTTCGAACGAAATAAGGCTGAGAAAAACTATGGCATGATACGGCTGCAAAATGATGGTGAATACTATTATAAGATCGATTCAGCTTTTAATGCCACACGTATCGCCAGACTTCTAAATACGACAATTAAAACAGTTCAGAATGATCCTCAGCAGCAGCATCCTGATACCACCTTTCAATATGCTTATATGGGAGGATACATGACAACATATGATGAAGAGACTTTTCTTTTAACTAGTCCGGGTTTCTTTCTGAAACATTATGGCGGGATATTGGGATGGAACCATTATGTGGCAAAGATAAACGATAGTATGCAGGCGCTTGTGGCTGATACATGGGATTGTATTAGAAATACAGGACCTCTCAACCGTGTTATTGCTAATGTTCAGGCCTTGAGCGTCACAAACGATGCCATATACCATTGTGGAGTGAATGGGTTAAAATCTCAGACCCAAGGCTATGTCAGGCCGGAACCGTCCGAAATAGTCGTTAGCAAGTTTGACATGAATCTTAATCTCATTTGGCGCAGATGGTATGGGGTAAATGATGATTTTTACAATGTAAATACCATACTTGCCACAGAAGACGGCGGATGTATTTTGGCCGGATATCATGCGGAAGCTCCGGGATATTACGCCTATTACTCCTACATCCTCAAAGTCGACGAAAACGGTTACGATGCAATTGGCGAGAATGTCGAATCCATTGCGAAACCGTATTTCTGCTATCCTAACCCTGCAAAAGACATCGTTTACATCGAATTATCACCCGATGTCAACTGTCAATCAGTTGAATTGTACACCCTCGACGGACGCCTTGTAAAGACGTGCCATGGCGCGTCTCAGCAAACAACCATCAACGTTGAAAACCTCAACGCCGGAGTTTATATCTTGAAAATCAAAATGGCGGATGGCAGAGAATTTTCAGAAAAGATTATCAAAGAGTAATCTTTAAAACCAAGCAAAAAATCAGGCCTTCGGATTTTTTCGGTAAGAGACAAAATTTTAATTATCTCACATCGTTATAAACTAAATTATATTCAGTTTATGATGAAACGTTGTTTATTGATAGTCGCATTGTTGCTTTCATTAGCATCTAACGCCCAACAAGAAAAACGTAATAACGCAGTTTTTTTAGGTTTTGGTTCTTGTACAATAACACAAGATAAATCATACCCGATAAAAGACTTGAGTCCAACGATAGACGTGGTCTATAACCGTTTTCTTGATGATGGATTTATGGTTGGTGCTGGCTACTATTTCAAAAATATCAATCATTATATTTATGAATTAAACGGCAATGATAATATACCTTGCACAGAAGGAAATCATTCATTGATGTTGTCTTTGGGTTATAAATTTAATATCTCTGCATTCAATATCACTCCATATATCGCTGCTGGTGTTGGATTTGCAAGATATAAATTATCTGAAGATTATGATTTTTATAAAACAAAATATGATACTTTTTTGATGCTTAGTCCAGGAGTAAGATTGGGGTATGAGATCAGCAGATGGATGGTGTTTGCATCATATAATTTCAATTATTATAAAACCAATACAAAAGTTGATTTAGATTCCGCTTTTGAATTAATACTACCTAACAAACAAGAATATCATAGTTTTAATATTGGATTAGGCTATATGTTTTAAAGTAAATCCTCTATTATTTTTTCTATCCCGATTCCTTCAGCTTGTGCGGTGTAGTTGCGAACTAGGCGGTGTCGGAGTACTGGCACCGCTACTTTTTTCACGTCTTCGATGTCGGGTGAGAACTTGCCGCTCATCAGGGCGTTGGCTTTGGCGCCGATGATGAGATACTGCGACGCACGCGGGCCCGCACCCCAGCTCAGGTATTTGTTTGCCAACTCGCTACCACGCTCCGTGCCTGGACGTGTCTTTGAGACAAGGTTTACTGCATATTCATAAACGTTGTCAGGCACTGGCACGCGACGCACCAACTGCTGGAAATAAAGAATCTCCTCGGCATTCATCACAGCTTCCACCTTATTATTAATAGCGGCAGTGGTGTTTTTCACGACAGCGATTTCCTCTTCGTAAGAAGGATAATCGAGCATAAGGTTGAACATGAAACGGTCGAGCTGCGCCTCAGGAAGCGGATAGGTGCCTTCCTGTTCGATAGGATTCTGCGTGGCAAGCACAAAGAAAGGCTCGCTCAGCTTGTATGTCTTGCCCGAAACGGTGACGTTTTTCTCCTGCATCGCTTCCAGCAAAGCTGCCTGAGTCTTAGGAGGTGTACGGTTTATCTCATCAGCGAGGATAATGTTAGCAAACACTGGTCCTTTCACGAACTTAAACTGACGTGACTCGTCTAAAATCTCCGTTCCGATGATATCTGAAGGCATCAGGTCGGGAGTGAACTGAATACGGTTGAAACTCAAGCCTAAAGCCTGTCCTATAGTGTTGATCAACAACGTCTTTGCAAGTCCGGGAACACCCACCAAGAGCACGTGACCCTGGCAGAAAATCGACAAAATGGTATCATGAATCACCTCGTTTTGTCCGATGATGACCTTGCCTATCTCTTTTTTCAGTGATTCGTATTTATTTACAAGGGCTTTAGCGCCTTCAACGTCATTGTTATACATTTTATCTTAAATTCCAGTCAAAATTAAAATCGCAGTCTTTATAGTCGTCGCTGATCTTCACGTATGCTTTGCTCGACTTCGCGTCAATCCATTTGTTTATTGCGTCTTGGCGCAGTTTCTGCATAGTCCATTGTTGTATCAAGGCGTAGTCTTCTTTCAGATTTGCCTTATGTGGCGTGGTTTTCTTCTTGATCATCAGCAGTCTGTATGCGTCTTTGTCGTTTTTCGTCTTCATTGGCACAGGGTCGCTGACCTCGCCTACCTGCAGACGGTTTATCACTACTGACACCTGCTGGTCGAGGTCTTCAGCGGCGAACAAAGTGCCTCCTGTGACAGGGTTGATGAGGTAGCCGCCATTGGTCTTGTCGTCTTCATCGCTGTGCACTTTAACCGCCTCATCGAATGTAATGCTGTCTTTTCTTATAAGGTCAGCGATGTATTCCAGTTCATTATAAGCTGTTTGCAGCGCTTCTGGCGACACTTTCACTGTAAGAAGGATATGGCGCACGTTGATATAGTCGCCGCGACGTTCGATAAGTTGGATGATATGGTAACCGTATTCGGTTTCAACCACTTCCGATATCTCTCCGTCTTTCAAAGCGAATGCCGCAGCCTCAAATTCGGGCACCAGCTCGCCTCTTCCTTTGAAACCGAGCTCACCGCCTTTCTTGGCAGAACCCGGGTCTTCGGAATAAAGCAACGCCATAGTGGAGAAACGCTCGCCTTTCAAGATACGGGAACGCAGTCCGTAAAGACGTTCTTTCACTGCCAGTTTCTCGTCGAGGGTGATTGGCGGTTTCTTCACCAGCTCAGCAATCTCGTATTGCGCGCTGACCATCGGAATGGAGTCCTTTGGGATATTGTAGTAGAAATCGCGCACATCGCTCGGAGTGGCATTGACACCTTCCACAATCTTACGCTGCACCTCTTCCATCAACTGCTTCTCTTTCAACATGTCACGAAGGTCGTTTTTGATGTCCTTCATCGGCTTGTCGTAATATTTCTCAAGCTTCTCCTGCGAGCCAAACTGACTGAGGTAATAACGGATATATCTGTCAACTTCGCTGTCGATTTGTTCGTCAGACACTGTGATACTGTCAAGTTCTGCCTGGTTGAGCATCAGCTTGCGGAAAAGCATGTCTTCGAGAATCTCGCAACGTATTGAAGAAGCGCTTCCTTTGATACCACCCTGCATCCTGTATTGCATATACTGCTCCTCAATATCCGACTGCATGATGATATTATTGCCCACAACCGCCACAATCTTGTCGATAACCTGCACCTGCTGGGCATATATCGTTGATGAACAAATAGTTACGATGGCAAATACAGCGAAAAACCTTCTTAGCTTCATATCAAAATATTAATAGATTACAAAAACACGTTCTTTAACCGCTTTGTTATAAAGGCTGTTATTCATCTTTTCGATAAGCTCTTTCTTCCTGATATTCAATATGATAGATCTAACAGCATCTTTATTCATATCAATGAGTGCATTGTCTTTGAGATATTTTTCAATCTCTTCATCAGAAACGACAGTGTCGAGATTTTGAGCGATCAACATTGATTCGTACTTATAGATTATCAATGAGTTACGATAATCTTCAATCTCTTTCACACAGTCGAGTTCTGATTTGTCGAGATTATTTTCAGCCTGATGAATGAGCAGTTGGCGACGAATCCAGTTGTCGATGAACACCTTTGTCCTGACGAGGCTGTCGTTAGTGCTAATTCCATCATACATAATGCCTTGCAGATCGGATTGATACAAAACCTTATCGTAAATGGCTGCAACGGGTTTATCGTCTTTGCCATTTTTTGAGTTTTGGCATGAAAACAATGCCAAAACCAGCATCAATCCGGTTGCAATGCTAATTTTCATAACATTTCTTGACCTTTTCCAAGACTTTCTCGTCGACAGTCACCGGATATTTTGCTCTCAGTTCGTTAAGCCAATCTTCTTCGAGTTTGGTCTGGTATGCTGAGATTATCACGCCTCTTGCCTCTCTGTAGGTCTTAGGTTCAGGTTGGCGTACTTCCAAAATCTTGATGATTTTAGTGGTATTGTCAACTGTTGACGGCACCACGCGCACTGTTCCGACCACCCATTCTGTCTCGTCGATGTCGACATTATCGCCTTTCTGGAAATAAGGTGATTTCACTGTGACACCCTTCAAACTCTCGGCTCTCACAATAGCTCTGATGCTGTCGTAGCTCAAATCCTGACGGGTGATTTCTTCAGCTCTTGCAAGACTTTCGGCGTTATTGACAGTGACGATGATGGTTTTCACACGATCGCCCCACATATAGTTGTTCTTGTTTTCCTCATAGAACGTTTTTATGCCGGCGGTGTCGATTTCAGCTTTTTTCCAAACGATCTTATCCATCAAATCGAAGAGAAGGATGCCGTCGTGATATTCCTGAACGAGCATCTTGAATTCCGGATATTTCTCTTCGAGATGAGCGTCTTCATAAGCAAACACTGATTCTTTCACAAACTCATCATAAAGCTGGTAGGCATAAGCCATCTCAGACATGAACGGTTGTTTTGACTCGTGTTTCTTGATATATTCGATGAAATCGGAAATCTTGTATTCCTGCTTCATCAGTTTGAAGAGGGTTTTGTTTGTGTCAACACCTTCAGCCACGACATAATTGCCTTCTTTCAAGGTGCTGTCGATAGTGGCTATGAAAGCGTCTTTCACCTTAGTGTTCTCTTTGAATTTGTTTTCTTTCTTGAGACGTCTCAGCACTTCTTCGTCGCTAACTTTGGCGCGCACGTCTTTTTCAACGCGTTTTGTGATGCTTTCTTTCTCGTCTTCAAAGCTCTTAACGCCTGATTTTCCAAGAAGTCTGATGATATGATAACCGTAGCTTGTCTTTACTGGTTCTGAGAACTCGTCGACATTGAGTTCTTTGACGACGGTGATAAACTCAGGGACAATCTGGCTCACTTTGAAAGGGGTGAGCATTCCGCCATGCTGGGCGCTGCCTTTGTCATCTGAATACTTTTTCACCATAAGATCCCAGTTTTTGCCGTCTTTGTCAATCTCATTGTAGATGTTATAAGCCTTAGCTCTGATAACGGAATCTGTCTTTTCCGGATCTTTTTCATCTACGACGAGGAAGATATGAGCAGCTTTTATCATGCCGCAAGCTGGGGTTTTTGAGTTGACTTTGATGATATGATATCCGAAGTCGGAGCGCACTGGCATTGTAAGCTCGCCAACCTTGGCGTTGTATGCGCCACTTTCAAACGGATAAACCATATCGAAAACAGTGAAATATCCGAGGTTTCCGCGGTTGCCTTTGTAAAAACGGCCATTCACCGTGGTGTCGCGTGCTGAAGGGTCGTCTGACATCTCGAATGCCACATCGCCAAAGTCCTCACCCTTGAGGATGCGTTTGCGAATCTCCATAGCTTTGTTGTAAGCCTTGAGAGTGTCGGCAGGAGTGGCGTTGGTGTGAATGTCACATCTCACAAGGATATGCGATGCGTTGACATCCCACTGCATTCTTTCGTAAGCCTCCTCAACGAGCTTCTCTGTAGCGGCATCGTTTGAGAAATAAGGCTTTGCAAGCTGTTTGCGATAGCCTTCATATTCCTTGATGAACTTCGGAAGCGTATCCATCTTAAGGCTCTCAGCCTCAGTGACTTTCAATTCGAAATTGATAAACATGTCAAGATATTCATCGACGCTTTTCTTGTCGATGACTTCGCTTTTCACGTTGTTTTTCTCATAGACATCCATAAACTCCCCTGCGGAGATTTTTTTGTCGCCGAGAGTTATCAAAGTCTTTGATTTCCAACCCTGTGCAAAGAGGAGGGCTGGGGTCATTATTGCTAAAAGAACTAATAATTTTTTCATTTTATTAATATTAACTTCTAACTACTAACTCCAAACTTCTAACTTTTATTATGCCTTACGGCTATAATTCGGTGATTCCTGCGTGATTGTGATGTCATGCGGATGGCTCTCGTTCATACCTGATGCGGTGATCTTGATGAAGCGTGCGTTGTGGAGTTCTTCGATGGTGTGTGAGCCGGTGTAGCCCATGCCTGCGCGGAGACCGCCTACCATCTGATAGACCACTTCTGAGAGGCTTCCTTTGTACGGCACGCGGCCGACGATGCCTTCAGGGACGAGTTTCTTGATGTCGTCTTCCATATCCTGGAAGTAACGGTCTTTCGAGCCATGCTGCATAGCCTCGAGTGAGCCCATGCCACGGTATGTCTTGTATTTACGGCCTTCGAAGATGATGGTGTCGCCTGGTGACTCGTTGACGCCTGCGAACAGTGAGCCTGCCATGATTGTTGAAGCACCTGCTGCGATAGCCTTCACGATGTCGCCGGTGTAACGGATGCCGCCGTCAGCGATGACAGGGATGCCGGTGCCTTTGAGAGCCTCAGAGACGTTGTAGACGGCTGTGAGCTGCGGGACGCCGATGCCAGCGATGATACGTGTCGTGCAGATTGAGCCAGGTCCGATACCGACTTTGATAGCGTCGACATCGAGTTTGGCGAGGTCTTTAGCAGCCTCTGCTGTGGCGATGTTACCGATGACGAGGTCGATGTTAGGGAATGCCTTACGCAGTTCTTTGGTGACGTTGAACACGTTCTTTGAGTGACCGTGTGCTGTGTCGACGACGATGGCGTCTACGCCAGCGTCGACGAGAGCCTGAGCGCGTTCCATGGTGTTCCAGGTGATACCGACAGCAGCAGCGACTCTCAAACGGCCGTGCTCGTCTTTAGAAGCGTTTGGACGAGCCTTGATCTTGATGATATCTTTGTAAGTGATAAGTCCGATGAGGTGGTTATGCTTGTCGACGACAGGCAGCTTTTCGATCTTATGCTCCTGAAGGATGTCCTCAGCTGTAGCGAAATCGGTGAATTCTGTTGTTGTGATGAGGTTGTCTTTTGTCATCACTTCTGAGATAGGACGGTCGGTCTTGCGCTCGAAACGGAGGTCACGGTTGGTGACGATACCCACGAGGACGTTGTCGTCGTTGACTACCGGGATACCACCGATGTGATACTCGTTCATGATTTTGAGGGCGTCGCGTACGAGAGAGCCTTCTTTGATGGTTATCGGGTTGATAATCATACCGTTTTCAGCGCGTTTCACCTTGGTGACTTCAGCTGCCTGCTGCTCGATGGTCATATTTTTGTGCAGAACGCCGATGCCGCCTTCCTGAGCGATAGCGATAGCCATCGGAGCCTCGGTGACGGTGTCCATACCCGCTGTAACAATAGGAATATTAAGCCTGATGCGGCGTGAGAAATTTGTTCTCAAATCGGCGTCGCGAGGGATAAGGTCGCTATATGCCGGAATCAATAAAACGTCGTCGTAAGTTAAGCCTTCTTCGACAAATTTTTCATTTTTTGACATAATATGCAGTTTTAATTATTATTCTTTATAATTAATCTGCAAAAGTACAAAAAACTTGGGAAAGTGGCGTTAAAATTTTTAAGAATTTTAGTTTAAAACTTCAAACTCAATGTTAGTCCAACACCATAATTGTCATTGAATTGTGGCGTTTTGGTCTTAATGACTGACGGCGCAAGGCTTAATTTATAGGTTCCGTGCTGTCTGTTGTATTCGTCGGCAACCCAGCTCATCCTGCCTTTTCCAGCCGATTTGTTAATAATTAAAGCTATCAAACCGACATCCGCCAAAATCCCCAAACCGGCACCGATAAGCACATGGAATTCATCATTGACTGTCATTCCTTCAAAGAAGAAATATACCGCCCCGATAAACGCTCCGCCAAACAAAAAGGCGTTCCAATCGCCATTGCTAATCTGTTTTCTTGCGCTGAGATATGTCTTGTAGTTTTCTTCGCCAACGAGAGCGAGGACTTCCTCATCAGACAAGGTGTGTCCGTCCAAGACGAGGGTGCGGCCCACCCTTTTCATGAAATTTTTCGACGTCGCGACGATAGTATAGTCCTCAATGTCACCATTCTGATATTTGATTTGGGCGACTTCTTCTTTGTCAATAGTATATACCGGACCGTCAATATTCGACCATTTTTTGTATTCCACCTCCATCGACGTGATTTTTGTCACCTTACTTTCAATAGTTGTACCGTCTTTTTTCACAATAACATCCTGGGCATCAGCGATTTTTACAAAGCCTAAGGCGATGATAATCAATAAGAAACCTTTAAATATTTTCATTGTTAACAAGTTTAAACAGTTATTATTGTCAAATTGTTTGCAAAATTAAATATTTTATTCAAATAACAAAATTTTTTTTGAGATATTATATTTTTCTTGAAAATTGCTACCTTTGCATCATGATAACACCTGATTTTTTGACAAGAGGTTCCAAGATTGCTCTCGTCGCGCCGGCAAGGAAGATTTCGCGCGAGGAGGTTGCTTTTGCCGTGAAATGGATTGAAGAAAAAGGCTTCGTCGCCGTTTATGACGACCGCTTATTCGCTGAGTATCACCAACTTGCAGGTGGTGATGACTTCAGGGCGGGCGTACTGCAAGATTATCTCGACAGAGATGACATAGACGCTATTTTATGCGCTCGGGGCGGCTACGGGACCATACGTATTGTCGATAAACTCGACTTCACAAAGTTTGCGAAACATCCGAAATGGATCGTCGGCTACAGCGACGTGACAGTGCTGCATGCGAAGATGCAACAGCTTGGCTATCAGAGCATTCACGGGACCATGGCAATAAACTTCGAGAAGAATACGAAGGAAGCACTTGATAGTTTATACGAAGCATTAACCAACCCGTCATTTCGAGCGAAGCGAGAGCATTCACCTCTGGTGAATAAATCCTCTAATAACGTAAACAGTCAAATGATTACGGGAAAAAAGGATTTCTCCATTCCGCTACGCTTCAGTCGAAATGACATGGTGGTTGGCGGAAATCTCTCGGTTTTATATTCGATGTTGGGTTCGGATCTGTTTCCGGAAACGGATGGAAAGATATTGTTTATTGAGGATTTGGACGAGTATCTCTATCACATCGACCGCATGATGATGGGGTTGAAACGTGCGGGTAAACTAGCCAATCTGAAGGCATTGTTAGTCGGGGCGTTCACCGACATGCACGACAACGCCATTCCGTTCGGCATGACCGCCAAGGAAATCATTTTTGAAAAAGTGAAAGAATACGGGTATCCTGTGATTTGGGATTATCCGGCAGGACACATTGAAGACAACAGAGCTATAATATTTGGATAATTTTAGCCATTAGCCATTAGCTGTTAGCCATTAGCTAGGGCGTCTACTTCTAATGGCTAATGGCTAACAGCTAATGGCTTTTTAAAATAATTCTTTAAACAATTGCCCAATCGTTGCAATAGGCACCACTTTTACCTTATATTTCTTCAGGTCGAGGCCTTTTACGCTGTATTTTGAGACGAAAATCTTGTCGAAACCGAGTTTGTCGGCTTCGGCGATGCGGGCATCCACCCTATTGACGGCGCGCACCTCGCCCGAGAGTCCGACCTCAGCTGCAAAAGCGCATCTGCCGTCGATAGCGACATCTTCGCTCGATGACAAGACTGCTGCCACAACAGCGAGATCCATGGCGGGGTCATCGACACGGAGGCCGCCGGCGATGTTCAGGAACACGTCTTTTGCACCGAGACGGAATCCTGCACGTTTTTCGAGCACTGCAAGAAGCATGTTCAAACGACGGATGTCGAAGCCGGTGCTGGAGCGTTGTGGCGTGCCGTAGGCTGCCGAGCTCACCAGAGCCTGTGTCTCCACAAGCATAGGGCGCAAACCCTCGACCATGGCAGCGATGGCGATGCCGCTGACAGCCGTCTCCCGCTGTGAAAGCAAGATCTCACTGGGGTTTTTGACCTCGCGCAGGCCTTCGGCATTCATCTCAAAGATACCGAGTTCCGACGACGAGCCGAACCTGTTTTTCACCGTCCTCAGAATGCGGAAACCATAGTGGCGGTCGCCCTCGAACTGCAACACCGTGTCGACGATATGCTCCAAAATCTTCGGTCCTGCGATGGTGCCGTCCTTGGTGATATGACCTATCAAAAACACCGGCACATGGAATGTCTTGGCTATCTTGTTCATCTCCGCCGCCGTCTCACGAATCTGACTGATGCTTCCCGCAGTTGCCTCCACCGATGGCGACTCGAGCGTCTGGATGGAGTCGATAATCATGATGTCGGGCTGCACATCCTTAAAATGCTTCAAGATATTTTGTGTGTCTGTCTCATTGAGAATCAGGCAGTTATCGTTTTTTATACCTATTCTGTCGGCACGCATTTTTATCTGTTGCTGGCTCTCCTCGCCCGACACATAAAGTACCTTTTTATTAATGCGCAGAGCCATCTGTAGCAGCAGTGTCGACTTTCCGATGCCTGGTTCGCCCCCGAGAAGCACCAATGAACCGGGGACGAGCCCGCCCCCGAGGACACGGTTCAGCTCCTCATAGCCCAAATCGAAACGCTCCTCTTGTGCGCTTGTGACCTCACGAATAGGTGTCGGCTTGCTTTTAAAGCTTTGAAAATCAACATCTTTTGAAACGGATTTACTGTCTTTTCCCGTAACCACCGTCTCTTCCACGTAACTGTTCCACGCTCCGCATCCAGGGCAATGACCTATCCATTTCGGCGACTCATTGCCACATTCCTTACAAAAAAATACCGTTTTAACTTTGGCCATAATTTTAATTTTTTGCAAAGATAATAAATATTTTGTTTTTTCATTTCACTTTTTTGTATTTTTGCATCTTTAAACAATAAAATATAAATCATTGACTATGAACAAGATAGTTCTGATAACAGGCGCAACGAGCGGTATCGGCCTCGCATGCGCGCATAAATTCGCCGCCAATGGCGACAAACTCATCCTCACCGGTCGTAACGAAAAACTCCTTGAAGACATCCGCAAAGAGCTTACAGCTAAAGGCACACAGGTGCTTACATTGATTTTTGACGTCCGTGACCGTGCAAAAGCCACAGAATGCATCCAAAACCTGCCAAACGAGTGGAAAAACATCGATGTCTTGGTGAACAACGCAGGTCTGGCACTCGGTCTTGAGCCTGAATATCAAGGCGATTTCGAAGATTGGGAGACTATGATCGACACCAACATCAAAGGTTTGTTGACCATGACAAGATTGGTCGTCCCAGGCATGATGGAGCGCAACCGCGGTCATATCATCAACGTGGGCTCGGTGGCAGGCGACGCAGCATACGCCAACGGCAACGTCTATTGCGCCACAAAATCAGCAGTGAAGACGCTCAGCGACGGTCTGCGTCTCGACGTAGCCGACAGCAACATTCGTGTCACCAACCTCAAGCCGGGACTGGTGGAGACAAACTTCAGCAACGTGCGCTTCCATGGCGACACCGAACGCGCAGCCAAGGTCTATAAAGGCATCGACCCGCTCACAGGCGACGACATCGCCGACGTGGCAGTATATGCAGCCAACGCCCCTGAACACGTGCAGATCGCCGAAGTGCTCATCCTCGCCACATATCAAGGCAGCGGAAGCGTCATCGTCAGAAAATGATAAAATCTTTATGTCATTTCAAAAATTTTGTATTTTTGCGATTTGAGTAAATTTATTATTGAAAATAATAACTGAAAAATTTAATATATGAAAAATCATTACTTTCTGATATGTTCAGTTTTGCTGATGGCATGCTGCATATTAGTTTCCTGCAAAGGAAAAAAGCAACCAACACAGGCTCCACAGGTGAAATATGAGACCAAGGTGTTGAAACCTGAGTCGAAAATTTACAACATGTCGTTCCCTGCCACAACTTCAGGAACTACCGAGATCAAGGTCTATCCGCAGGTGGAAGGCATCATCACGGAGAAGAAATTCACCACAGGTACCAAGGTTAATAAAGACCAGACTGTGTATATCATCGATCCGACCGAATACCAGCTCAGCGTACAAGCTGCTGAAGCTAACTTGAGTGTGGCCATAGCCCGTATGGAAACCACAAAACTCCAGTATGAGTCGAATCAGGAACTTTATAACAAGAATATCATCAGCGACTATGTGCTGAAGACCAGTTTGAACGATTACAACTCAGCCAAGGCATCGGTGCTTCAGGCTGAAGCCCAGCTCAACATAGCAAGAACCAACCTCGGTTATTGCAACGTCACAGCTCCTGTCACAGGTTATGTCGACGCTAACGGCTATGACGAAGGCGACATGGCAACACGTACAAATTATCTCTGCACCGTCAGTGACAACAGCCTCGTTGATGCTGACTTCTCATTTACAGAGACACAGTTGCTGGATATGATCAAAAGATTCAAATTACGCATCGGTTCTAAAGGTATGGAAGGACCTAACGGCAAGTTCATCGGTGACGCAATGCCTCGTCTGCAACTGAAACTCAAAGACGGCTCCACATACAAAGGAACAGGTGTTGTGACAAAGATTGAAGCTATTGTAAATCCTACAACAGGAACAGTGCTTTGCACAGCTGAGTTTGAGAACCCTAACGGCATTCTTCGCTCAGGCATGTCAGCTAACATCATCATCCCTATTACGATGGACAGCGTTTTGTGCGTGCCTCAGACAGCAGCAGTGCGTCTGCAGGATCAGATGATGTTCTATCGCATCAAAGACGACGGAACAGTTGAAGGCATGATATGCAAAGTTATACCATCAAACGACGGTAAAGAATATTACATCACTGAAGGTCTGAATGCCGGCGATGAAGTCGTCACCAACGGTGTTCGCAAATTGTCTAACGGTACTAAAGTAAGATAAAAATGGCTATCAAACAGAAATATTTTGTTAAGCACTGGGTGGCTGCTCTTGCCATCGCCGTGCTTATCTGTCTTGTCGGTACGGTGAGTATCTTCACTCTGCCAATCGAGCAATATCCTGATATCGCGCCACCTGAGGTCATCATCCAGGCCACTTATAGCGGTGCTGATGCCGGATCTGTTATGAAATCAGTCATCATGCCTATCGAAGAGCAGGTGAACGGTGTGGAAGACATGATGTACATCACTTCAACAGCACGTTCAAACGGTACCGCTGAAATCGACGTCTACTTCAAACAAGGCACCGACCCTGACATGGCGACTGTTAACACGCAGAACCGTGTGAACCAGGCCTTGGGTCTATTGCCATCAGAAGTGACCACGCAAGGTGTCACCGTTACAAAGAGTGTTAACTCCATCCTTCAGATTCGAAGCTTGGAGAGCACCGATGATAAGTTTGATGAGAAGTTTATCATCAACTTCTTGGATATCAATGTGATACCTCAGGTTAGCCGAGTCACTGGCGTGGGACGTACACAGCTTATCGGTGATAAATACGGTGTGCGTATCTGGATAAAACCGGATGTTATGGGAATGTATGGCATCACACCGGCTGAAATCATCAACGCCATAAACGAACAGAACCTTGTGTCGCCAGTCGGTAGAATCGAGAGCACGGTCAACAAGATCGATATCGAATACCACGGACTGCTCGATGATATGAGTCAGTTTGAGGATATCATCGTGCGCGGCACCAACGACGGTAACATAGTGCGTTTGAAAGACGTTGCCAACATAGAACTTGGTAGAAAAGCTTACGACTACCGTTCAAACGTCGAAGGACATCCGGGAGCTATGTTTATCGTCAACCAGTCGCCTGGCGCCAACGCCACAGCAGTCAACGCTGAAATCAACAAGGTTATTGCTGAAATCTCGAAGACATTACCTGCAGGCTTGGAGTTCAAGCTTATGGAGACATCCGACGACTTCCTCTTCGCTTCAATGCACAGCGTCGTGGAGACCCTCATCGTCGCTATCATCCTTGTTATCCTCATCGTTTATCTGTTCTTACAGGATTTCAAGGCGACATTGGTCCCATCAGTCTCAATCATCGTTTCTTTGATTGGTACTTTCGCCATCGTGAAGGCAATGGGATTCTCACTTAACTTGCTGACGCTATTCGCGTTGGTGCTCGCTATCGGTACTGTCGTGGACGACGCCATCGTGGTTGTTGAAGAGGTTATGGCTAAGTTGGAAACAGGAAAATACAAGTCAGCAGCAACCGCTACCACAGTGGCTCTTAACGAAGTGACAGCAGCTGTTATCTCAACAACGAGTGTGTTTATGGCTGTGTTTATCCCTGTGACTTTCATGTCAGGAACTTCAGGCACATTCTTCAAGCAGTTCGGTACTATCATGGCTGGTTCGGTGGGTATTTCCTGCCTTTCAGCTTTGACTATCTGTCCTGCCCTCTGCGCTATCTTGTTTAAGCCTAAGAGCGAAGACGGCAAAGAGAGAAAAGGTATCAACTATTACGTCAGAAAGGGCTATGAAGCCGCTTACGGTGCTTTGTTAAACAAATACATCAAAGGTGTCAGCAAATTCATCAAACGTCCTATTTTCTCTTGGATTCTGTTGATTGCTTTCGGCTGTGGTATGGTATGGCTCATGAAGACAGCTCAGCAGGACCTCGTTCCACAGGAAGACCAGGGCTTCCTCATGGTTGACGTCACATTGGCATCAGGAACTTATCTTAACGAGACACAGGATGCTGCTGAAAAACTTGAGAATTATATCAGCAAGCTTGACGATGTCGAGTTGGTGGGTTCTATGACAGGTTACTCAATGATGAATGGTGGTGCTGGAACCAACTATGCAACAATATTGGTACGTCTGAAAAACTGGGATGAGCGTGAATTTTACAGCATCGCTGACGTGCAGAAGCAAATCTACATGTGGGCTATGGTGAACATGCCTGAAGCTGATATCACACCTTATCAGATGCCTCAGATTCCTGGCTACGGTACAGGTTCCATGATGGAGCTTAACCTCCAGGATCGCTCTGGAACAGGCGACGACACCACATTCTATGCTTTGTCATCACAGTTTACCGAGAAGTTAAGAGAACGTCCAGAGATTCAAACAGCTATAGCTGCATATTCAGCTGACTATCCTAAATACAATCTCACAGTCGATGTGGCTGCTTGCAAACGTAAAGGTATCTCACCTAAGACTGTTATCGAGACTATCGGTACCAACCTTGCAGGTACTTATATCGGCAACTACATCCAGTATGGTAAGGTCTATCAGATACTTGTGGAGGCCGGCGACGAATATCGTATGGAGGAGAGCACTCTCAACAGCATATTCGTACAGATTGACGGTGAGATGACGCCTGTTTCTGAGTTTGTGACACTGACTCCTACTTTGGGTTCTTCACAGGAACGCAGATTTAACCTTTTCACAGGTTATAATATGAACGTCATGCCAGCCTCGGGATATACGTCAGCTCACGTGCGTGCTGCTGTCGACGAGTTGATGGCAGAGGTTTTCCCTGACGGATATGGCTATGAGTATGGTGGTATGGCACGTGAGGAAGCTGAAACAGCCGAGTCGAACGACACTGTCATCATCTATGCAATCGCAGTGTTGATTGTTTACCTCATCCTCGCATGTCTGTATAACTCAGTGTTCATCCCATTCGCAGTGTTGCTGTCAATCCCGTTCGGTATCTTCGGCGCATATCTCGCTGTCCGTCCGCTTGAGTCATTGATGAGTGTCGGCGTCAACGTGTATGTGCAAACGGGTGTCATCATGTTGATGGGTTTGGTGGCGAAGACCGCCATCCTCATCACAGAGTTCGCCGTTCAGAAACGTAAGGAAGGCTTGTCTATCTACGATGCCGCTGTCGGTGCATGTAGAGACCGTCTGCGTCCAATCCTGATGACCGTTTTGACCATGATTATCGGTATGATTCCGCTTATCGTCGAAGGTGGCGCAGGTGCTGTGGGTAACAAGTCGCTGTCAATCGCCGTTGTGGGCGGTATGACTATCGGTATCATCGCAATTCTGTTCGTCACACCGGCATTGTACATGGTGTTCCAGAAGGTTCATGAACGAGTTACCCCGGATAATAATGATGAAGAAGAGTGATTTAAATAAGAAAGGTGTATCTATGAAAAGGTATATAATTGTTTTATTAGTCGGGATGCTGCTGTTGCCAAGCTGCTCCCTCTATAAGAAATATGATGCGGACTATACCGCTGATGAAAATGCGATGGGCGACGTCGTTGACCCGCAAGACAGCACCTCGATAGGCGACATCAACTGGCGCGACATCTTCACCGATCCGTTGCTCCAACAGCTTATTGACACCGCTTTGGTAAACAACACCGATATGCGCACCACGCAACTCACCATCGAGCAGGCTCAGAATGACGTGAGAAGAGCAAAATGGGGCTACGCTCCTACGTTTGCATTCGCTCCGTCGGTGACTTACAACTATCAGAACAAAATCAGCACCAACTACATACAGATTCCGGTGACGGCAAGTTGGCAGTTGGGTATATTTGGTCAGACAAGAAGTAAGATCCGCTCGGCAAAAGCCAGAGTCGCGTATTATGAAGACTACCGTCAGGCAGTGCAGGTGAGCTTGGCTGCCAACGTAGCCAACATGTATTATTTATTGGTGATGCTTGACAAACAGCTTGAATACGCCGAAGAAGCGGAACGGCTGTATGTTGAATCATACAACTCCACCGATGCATTGTACCAAGCCGGTATCTACAAGAGCCCTGCTGTGTATCAGATGGAAGCTTCGTTGGAAGAGGTTCGTACCAAAATAATCGGTTTGCGCAACAGCATCACTTATACTGAGGCCTCGCTCTGCTTACTGCTCAACGAGCCGCCGCATCACATCGAACGCGCCACTTTCGAGGAGTTTGAGATGCCTGAAAATATTCATATCGGATTGCCAGTCAGATTACTCGACGCACGTCCTGATGTCCGCATGGCTGAGCGCAACATGGAGTTGGCTTACTACACCACCCAGCAGGCACGTCAAGACTTCTATCCTAACATCAGTATAGAAGGTTTGTTAGGCTATGGCGGTTCTGCCGACGCTCTCGACATTATCGCACAGGCAGTCGGCTCGCTCACGCAGCCTATCTTCCAAGGTGGCAGCCTCACGGCACAGCTGAGAAATGCAAAGAAAGATCAGGAGAAGGCTCAGATAGAATTCGTCTACGCCCTCTACAGTGCCGGCAGCGAGGTATACACTTACATCCATGACTGCGAGACAGCCAAGAAGAAGTCAGGACATATCGACCTCCAAGTCAACGCATTGCATGAGGCATACAATGCCACCATCGACTTGATGAACAACGGTACAACCACCTATCTCGAGGTGTTGACCGCCCAAGAGTCGTTGCTCTCGGCAGAGCTCTCTCAGGTGGAGAACCAATACGATTTGATCCAGGCGCTGATCAACCTGTACTCCTCGTTAGGAGGCTTCGATACGAAGTAACCGACAGGAATTATATTTTAGACAGGATATACAAGATTAACAGGATTTAAAATCCAAATTAAATGGGTTGCCAATTGGCAACCCATTTCTGTATAATATAACAAGTAAAACACTATCTTGTAAATCCTGTCTAAAAATGGATTTTCCTGTATTGACAAACCTGTAGCTTCCCGTCGCCATCCCTGAGATGCATGCCGTTGCCGAGACAATAGCGCCACATCTTGCAGTCGGCGCAGTCGCCTGTTTTCATCCATTTGCGGTCACGATACTGTTCAAATCGGTTTTGCCAGACGTACCAGAAGCTGTCTTGGTATATGTTTCCCTGATGGTAGTCGTTGCGGATGCTGAGGCAGCCTGAGATGGAGCCGTCAGCAAGGATAGAAGCGATATTGATTCCTGCGCTGCATGAGTAATAATGGTTTCGCACCTCGCCTTCGAACCTGCCGAGGAAGCCGTCGCAGCCGTAGTCGGCACGGATCTTGCCTTCGAGACGAGTCTGCTTGATGAACTCGAGCATCTCGACAAACTGAGCATTGGAAAGCTGCAAATCAGCCTCGCCAGCAGCGCGCCCGAAAGGAAAAACAGTGAACAAACGCCATCTCTTTATCCCTAAAGAAATAAGATAATCCCTAAACTCAGGCAGATATTTTATTGTTCGTTGGTTGACGCAAGTGATAACGTCCCAGGTCAATTCAGGATGCTGTTTCATGGCTTCAACGGCCACGAGCACGTTTTTGTAACTCGAAGTGTTGCCGCGCATCCAGTTGTGGTCTTCCTCAAATCCGTCGAAGCTCACGGCTATGGATTTCAATCCGTTTTCAACAAATTCGTCGAGTCTTTCGGGTGTTAGCAGCATGCCGTTGGTCACCATGCCCCACACGAAGCCGCGTTTCGATATCTCGAGTCCGCACTGAGCGAGGTCGCGGCGCATCATAGGCTCGCCTCCCGTGGTGATGACCATCACCTTCGATGGGTCCTGATGCTGTTTTATCTCGTCTAAAACTTTAAGAAAATCGTCGAGAGGCATGTCGTTCTGCTCCGAGAGCATACGGCAGTCGCTGCCACAATGGCGGCAGTTGAGGTTGCATCTCAATGTGCATTCCCAAAAAAGTTGGTGTAATTCATGCTCATCGACCCGCTGTTTCAGCACGGCGCGGTTCAGTTCGAGCATTATTTTTTTATAAAATCCGAGTCTGTCTTTATTTAGGCTCATTTTCGCCTAAAATGTTGTTGATAGAATCGAGTTGGTGACGGAGTCGTTGTGTCTCAGCACCAAAAGCCTGGATAATCTCCGGTGAGCCATAAACTGAAGCACCTTCGCGTCTCTTCAAGATTTCCTGAATGGAATCGCGTTCCTTGACGAGCTGTGCCCTCTCCGACTTTGTCAAGCCTTTGTGTGTGGCGCAAGCACCTAAAAATGCCAGTCCCGCAAGAACCCCGATCCAAATTGTACGACCAAATTTTTTCATAATTCGAATTATTTCGATGCAAAGATACAAAAAGTTTAGAGTTTTGAGTTTAAAGTTTAAAGTTTTTTTTGACTTTTATAATCTTTTCACTATTTTTGCCGAGAATTTCAGTTTGAAAATTTAGGTTTTATGAAGAAAACTTTTTTACTTACTGTTTTATTCTTCTCATTTTTTTTAGGTAATGCTCAAAAGCTTGACAAATACATAGAAAAAGGCAAAGCTTTTATCGACAAGCCTGAAAACATCGACACAACTCGTATTTACCAGCTCCCGGCCCGTTTTTGTTTTGCTATTGTCAGCAAGGCTCAGATGGTTGGTTTTTTTGCTTATTCTGATTTTAATCTGAATTTCGTTACCGAAGATATCGGCATCAGGATACCTGCGGAAGCAACAAGTTATCTTGGTGAAAGATTATGTAAAAAAGTGGGTTTTGAGGCAGGATACGGCAGTGTGAGTTTCGGTTACAGTGTGGAAATAGGCCAGAAAAGCGCAAAATACAAGAGATCGTTATCATTTGGCTTGTCAAACCTCAGATGGGGCGCGCGAATCAGCTATGATGGTCTTTCAAACTACATTGTAAGTAATATTACCGTCGGAAAACCCGGTGATATAATCTACCTTGATACCCTTGAACAATCGGACGGATTGGGAAAACTGCGCAGCCTCACTTTAGACGGTTATTACGTGTTCAACAGCAAACGTTTCGGTTATACAGCCACCAACACCATCAATGTCGTCCAAAAGCACACATCAGGTTCTTTTATGCTTGCAGGACGTTTCTTGTGGAGCGACCTCGACACGAAGGAAGACATGGGAGGACTGTTTGAATCGTATGGTACAATACAGTTTGCATTGGGTGGAGGCTACTCGGCCAACATAGTTCTTTGGAACCGCAATATTGTCAACAACGACGACAGAACCATACGCAACATTACGTGGAACATCACCGCCATGCCTGTGATTTCTTTTGTCAACTACATGCAGACAAGAGCATACGTAGAACATATTGATGAACAAGATAACATCATTTCTTCTGAACTGAAAAAATCTAGCGTGTGGTGTTATCCGTCGGCCAACCTCATCGGAAGTACGGCGCTCAGCTTGACATGGGGCCGTTTTTATTTCACCTCTCAGTTTAATCTTAATATCTTCTATTTCAGCAGCCAGGGTGCGATGAACAAGAATAAGTTTTCTGCCCCCAACCTACATTACGAAGGCTTTACAGAAGACATCATCTCCGATGTGAAAGTTCACGGTATTTTGTATAACTGGTCTTTTGTCGGAAAGTTGTTCTACAGATTTTAAGATATTATCTGTATCTCTTCTCTAATTCTTCACGATATTTTTGCGCTATCTCAAATGCCAGCGCCACGCCGTTGTTGGTTGGTTCTGCTGAGAATGTGCCAAGGCGCTCGCGCCACCATTGTCCTTCGTATTTGCAGATGCGGTCGTGATATGCGCGCTCATCAAATTCTTCACCGTTTGCAAATGCAGCATCCATATCCTTAAAGAACTCTTTCCAACGATAGGCGTAGTATGTGGAAGTGAGTCCTGCCCATGCACGGCTGGCATATTCGTTTAACAAAGCGTCTTCCTCGCCCCAAGTGGTGATGATGTTTCGTGCGTTGCTCTCGAAATAATCCTTCTCTTCCTCAGTATTTCCGATGGCTCTCGCGTCTTTTATCCATTTCCCGACGAGAAATGCGCTCTCCGAAGCGAGGATGGCATCGGTGTCGTCGAGGATAGAGACCATAGTCTTTTCAAGTTGCTGCATCTTAGCGAAATCATTGTCTTTGTAAGCGTTCACGTAGTCGATATACAAATCGCTAAAATAGTTGCCAAGCAGCTGTCTTGTAACATTCACAATATCAAAATGACGAGTCCTTGTGTCGCAATCTGATTTTAAAATATTATCGAGGACATCCAAAAGAACTATGTTTTTATACTTATATGTCGGTGCAATGTAATATTGTCTGTATTCCTTGATGTTTCCAGTGGTTGGGCGCTGGTTGATACGCACGCATTGTCCCGGTGACGACACCTTGTTATATACGCTGTCGGCGAGGAGCTGCCATGCGGTACGCATATGTTCGTCGTATTTTCCTGCACGTTGGTCGGCGAGGCATTCCACCCATGCTTTCACATCCTTAGTTAGCGGGTTGTCCCATGCCTTCTCGAACACATATTCATACATGAACGGGTTACAGTCGAAGCCCTCGAGGGTCGAGCCGATGCCTATGAAGTTGTCGCCGCCCTTCTCAAAGGCACGTTCAATGCGTACGTTGACGGTGTCGAGATTGCCGGCAAGCATTGAGTTTCCGCCGAAGTTGCCGAGGTAGCACCAGATGTAAGGCACGCCGTAGTATGCGTTGGTGCGTTCCCACACCGGCTGACGCTCACAGTAATAATCGAGCATGATATGTCTGTCGATAGGCATTGAGGTGATATAAGCCTCGATGCGGTTGTCGACTTCCCAGTACTGGCGCTCGTTCCAGAAGAGCCATGCCATCTCGAGCCATCTTGCCTCAGGGTCGGCAGCCTCGAGAGACTCGTACACCTGGCGGCTCACACGGGCGAGGTATTCAGGCTCCCAGCTCGGCGGGATGAGCTCATTGAAGATATCGATGCCGTAGATATGGTCGGTGCCATAAAACTCGGTCTGTTTTGCGATGAATTTCTTCTGTATCTCGGTGTAAAGCGGGTCGAGCGGGTCGAGGAACTTGCACCAGCAGGTGCTGTCGAAGCCTGCCCAGTCGCCGAGCGATGCCAACGGAGCGTCAGGGTAGATGCGTGTGATGCATGGCGGCACATGACCGGCAAAACCTGGCAGAACAGGTTTCATGTTGAGTTCTCTTTCACGCGCCACAATCTGTTTCTGCAACGCTTTTTGATTCTCCAACCACACCATCGGCAGTGGTCCGCCCCAACGGTCGATATTCTGCATGCGGTGCCATGGCAAGTGTGCCGGACCAGTGAAATAACCGCGAATCTCCTCGTCGGTCAAGCCGAAATCACGCCATACCTCATACCAAACCGACTCTTGTCCGGTGATGGCAAGCGGCAGGTTGATGCCGTTGAGCGCCATCCAGTCGATGAAATGCTCCCATTGCGACCAATTCCACCATGGCATAGTGTAGCCAAAGGTACAGTAATTCAAGAAGAAACGGTCAGGAACACGAGCGTTGAGACGCACTATTTTATCAACTTGAGGCATATTCGCAGGAATCTCGAGCTTCTCTGTCTCAAACCACGAATACTGAGCTTTGCAATAATATTTAAGGTAATGGTTCAATCCCACTGCCATGCTGTTGGCGTTATTGCCACGAATCACGAGGTCCTTGCCCATGGTTTCAATCTCGAAACAGTCAATAGTGTCGTTAATTCGTTGAAGCACAATATGTTTCGAATATTCAGGCACCACACGGTTCACTAATCCGCGCATAGTAATGACTTCAGGATCGGTTTCTTTTTTGCCATTTTGGTAATCCTTCAAGGCAATAAAAACGCCCACAACGGCAAAAACAATCATCAATGCAATTGTAGAATTCAGCTTTTTCATACTGTTAATATTTTTGCAAATATAGTGTTTTTTTTATTTTAGGTCGCCTGACGGCTCAAAATCTTTCAAAATCTAATCAAAAATCTTTCATAATGTTCTTCCTAGATAATCCTAAAGTCTCTCTTTTAACTCTTATCTGTTATCTTTTAACTTAATTGGTCGCCTGACGGCTCAAAATCTTAAAAAAATCTAAAATAAAAATCAAAAAAAAGTTCTATCACATTTTTTTATTATTTTTGCTGTCGCAAAAAATAGAAATCAACATTTATAAACCTTTTAATCAATGTCTATGGATTTAATCAAATCTTACAACAAAAAGTATGAATTCTTTCGTGACATAACGGGAGTAGCCATGAAAGTTTATAACAAGTACAAATATGGTTTGGCGGAATCAGCTTATGAAGCTGCCATTAAATATTTACTTGAAAAAGATGGATATTACGTTGAATGTCAAGCTTATTTGCCGATTTATTGGGATGATGTGAAACTCGATAAAAACTATCGAATGGATTTGGTTGTCAATGAAGAAATAATCATTGAACTAAAAGCTGTTTCATTTATTGATATGCAACATCGAAAACAACTTTGGAACTACATGAGATTGACACATCTTCCATACGGTATGCTGATTAATTTTGGAAATGAAAAAAATTTGTATTCTGAATGGTATCAATATAATGTCGGTGAAAACACCATTGAAAAAATACAATTGTTATAACAAAAGAAAAACAAAATATGAAAGAATAGTTTGAGGAAGAATAGTTTTTAGATTTTTTAAATGATTTTTTTAAGATTTTGAGCCGAAGGCGACCATCAAATGAAAAATTTTGTATTTTTGCGCCCGAAATTCAAGGGGTGCTCCTTAGAGGGCTGAGATGATACCCTATAACCTGATCCGGGTAATGCTGGCGTAGGGATGGATATTACCAATTATTCCCCTTCACATTTATTAACAAATTAACAAAAAGTTCAAAAAATGAAAAGAATTTTTATTTGTATTGCTGCTTTCTTGTTTGCGGCAAATGTGAATGCGCAGAATGAAATCGTTATCGACACCACAAGCTATGAAATGCTCCAGGAAGTGGTGGTGAGCGGTGTGAGAGTTAAGAAAAACGCTCCATTCGCCATGACAGAACTCGACAAAAACGTGCTCGGCGACTTCTCCAACACAGGTAAGGAGTTGCCTTTCCTGTTCGCTAAGACACCAGGCATCATCTCGTGGAGCGAGAACGGTGTCGGCACTGGCACAAGCTACATGCGTATCCGTGGTGCCGGTGACTCACGTATCAATGTAACCCTCGACGGTGTGCCGCTCAACTCCCCGGAAGACCAATGCGTGTTCTGGGCTAACATGAACGGATATAGCGCCCTGCTCAGCGACGTCCAGATACGCCGTGGCGTGGGCTCGTCGACAAACGGCGACGGTGCCTTCGGAGGCTCTATCGTGCTCCTCACTGGAATGCCATCGTTCAAGCCAAGCGCCGAGATAACAGGCTCGTACGGCTCGTTTAACACCCTCAACTTCGGCGCCAAAGCATCCACAGGACTGCTCTGGAACCATATTGTCATTGACGGAGCCTATAACGAAACCAACACCGACGGCTTCATCCACGGCACCAGCGGACGCAGCGGAAGCTACTACGGCGGCATCTCGTACAACAGCAACAAATTCATCATCCGATACAAAAACATCGGTAACTTCGAGAACACCGGACAAGCCTGGAACGGCGTAGTCGCAGGTAACAATGACTTTTCTCTTATGGATGGCTGCTACGACGACGGCACATGGTCCTATTCAACAAAAACAGGCATCCACACCTACGAAGATATGTGGAACGTCGGCCTCGGACAGTTTAACAACCTCTACGAATACCTCGTCACCGACGAAAACGGACTTTTCGTGAAAGACGAAAACGGCAACTACAAAACCGAACGCTACAAACTCAACGACGGAAGCTACTGGAATAAGACCACCGACAACTTCTGGCAAGACCATAACATCCTCTCCACAGCCTGGGAAATCAACGACAACTGGGCAACAGCAGCATCGCTGTATTATACCTACGGCTACGGATTCTACGACGAATTCCGCCAAAACAACAAATTGGCCGACAAATTCGGTATCAACGAGTTCAAAGCCGACGGCAAATCAAAAAAATCTGACGTGGTGCGTAAAAAAGGCCTCTCACAAAACACCTACGGATTCGTGTGGTATACACGTTATAAAAACGAACGACTCGAACTCATCAGCGGCCTCTCAATGCAGCATTTCGACGGTAACCACTTCGGCTATGTGACATATATCGCCGACGAAGCTATAGCTAACAAATATCTCGCAAACGGTCAGTATCAGTACTACGACTCCGATGCAAGAAAACTCGACGGTAACGTGTTCCTCAGAGCTACCTACAGATTAGGTGAAAACTGGAACGTGTTCGGTGACGCACAATATCGCCATGTCGACTATAAAACCAATGGTGTTAACGATAAGTTTATACAAGACGAAAACGGTAACTTCGTCAACCAGGTACTCGACGTCAACGAAAACTATAACTTCTTCAACCCTAAAGGCGGTATAGCTTTTGACCTCAACGCCCATCACGCCTACGCCTCAGTGGCAATGAGCAACCGTGAGCCGGAACGTAACAACTTCACCGACAACGGCTCTTATCCTTTCCCAAAACCTGAACAACTCATTGATTATGAATTGGGTTATAACTACGGAACCAACATCTGGCAGGCTGGCGCCAACCTTTATTATATGGACTACAACAACCAGTTTGTGCAGACCGGCGAAGTCAGCGACATAGGCGAGGCTCTCACCACCAACATCAAGAAATCATACCGTATGGGTATCGAACTCAATGCCGGTGTCAACGCCACAAGATGGCTCTCCATCGAGGCTAATGCCGCCCTCAGCCAAAACAAAATCAAAGATTTCGACGAAGTGGTCGAAGACTGGGAAAACGGCTCGCAGACAATACATTACGACAACTCCACTTTGGCATTCTCACCTTCAACGATACTTAACGGTTTCATCGTTTTCCATCACAAAGGAATCGAGGCAATATGGCACACCAACTTCGTCTCGAGAATGTACCTCGACAACACCGAAAACAAAGACCGTTCGCTGCCAGCTTACTCAGTGTCGAACGTCACTTTCAAATATACCTACAAGCCTCAGAGATTCGTGAAAGAAGCTGTCTTCCACCTGAATTTCAGCAATATCTTCAACAAACGCTATGCAGCAAGCGGTTGGGTCTACTCGGCAATCTACGAGAGTGCAGGCCACACCAACGACAACCGTTACTACCAAATCGGTTTCATGCCGATGGCAGGCTTCACAGTCATGGGAAACTTAACTCTTAAATTCTAAAAATATGGAATTCCTCGCCAAACACTGGCTCGATATAGTCACCACAGTCCTCGGACTCGCTTATATTCTTTTTGAATATCGGGCCAGCGTTTGGATGTGGCTCGTCGGATTCATGATGCAGGCACTCGGCATAGTCCTTTACTATCAAAAAGGCCTCTACGCCGACTGCGGAATGGAGTTTTATTACCTCGCAATGACCGTCTACGGCTACTGGAAATGGATACACGGCTCTTCCGAGAAAAAAGAACTCCCAATCCGCCATTTTCCAAAAAAACTGATACTGCCGTGGCTCGGAATCATCGCATTGGTATGGTTGACTATCTATTTGATACTCACCAACTTCACAAATAGCACCGTGCCTATTGCCGACAGCTTCACCACAGCTTTGAGTATCATCGGAATCTGGGCCTTGGCTCACAAATATCTCGAGCAATGGTTCATCTGGATCGCCGTCGACGTGGTGACATGCGGACTTTATTTCTATAAGGAAATACCTTTCAAAGCAAGCCTTTACGCACTTTACGTGGTGATTGCCATATTCGGTTACCTTAAATGGAAAAAAATTATGCGTGCCTAAGTTTCTTTTAAAAAAAGTAGTATTTTTGCAGAAAATCTACTGCTATGAAGAAATTTACTATCATTTTTGCCTTGATGCTCGTTGCATTAACAGCATCAGCACAGTCGGAACGCGTAAAAGGCTGGGTGCTTCGTCCTGAAGTCAACGCCGGATACTACATCGTCGGCACATTCGAAAACGTCTGTACAATCAATACCTTGACAACTTATGGAATGGGGTATTTTAACCATGACGTTTTTCTTAAACACGAAGGCTCTTATGGTGCCGCCTACAACCTTTTGGCAAACTACGGTTATATGTTTAACCCCATTTTCTTCCTTGGTGCAGGTGTCGGTATCAACGGTTATGATGGCGCCATGTCAATCCCAGTATACATCAACCCAAGAATTTATCTCGGCAACAGAGGTTTCAGCTGCTTCTTTGACTTCAAAGTCGGTTATAACTTTGGAATCAGCGCAGAAAGCCTCGACATAAACAAGTACTACATTCCAAATTGGTTTTTTGACTATACAAACTATTATTACGACGGCCACAATTACCACATGACCGAAAACTATTTCGATTTCGTGACAATAGAAAAAAGCGCGATGAGAATTAAAGGCTATTACTTCTCAATGGGATTCGGTTTTGAAATCAAACGCCACAGCTTCGGTTTCGCATTTGATTTATTCAATGCCAACTTGGAAACAACGCTCCATGAACATTATTACACATATCCTAACTCACAAGTTAGCAGCGAAAACCCGACAATCTATCATAACAAAACTGTAAAATACGACGATTCCAACACAACAGGATTCGCATTCACATTGAAATACGGTTATAGTATCTTCTAATCATTCCCCTGTCATTTCGACTGGAGCGAAATGTAATGAAGCAAAATGAATAAATCTCCGCCAAATGAATTAAAATCAAATGGCGGAGATTTTTCTATTCCCTTCGGTCGGTCGAAATGATTATTTCTTTAAGTATTTCTTATTAACGACGTTTCCGTTTTTAGTATAAAACCGCACCATATAAATCCCTGATTCTAAATCATTTACAAGGATTTCTTCCACATTTTTCGATATGGTTTTTTCACTATACATCAGGCGTCCCATCATGTCGTACACCTCATAACGGACAACTTCCTCATTCAAATCATCAATTTCCGGAACATCCAAAACACTATGCACTGTAATGGTCTCTGAAGCTGACCAACAACCGTCTCTATAAACCGCCATCACATAATAATCAACATCGACATTCTCTGTAATTTCATCAATAAACTCATACCCGGTGGTTTCTGCAACCATGTCATTGTCGCGATAAACGTCGAAACGAACTAATGTTCCTGTTGAACCCTCTGAAGGCTCAGTCCAGCTTAATCTGAGTGTTGAATAATCATCAGCTACGTAAGGATATTCCACAGCAAAATCATTAACTGGATTGCAATAAACTTGCGAACCAACAGGATTTGCAATCTCTGACAAGCAGCCGATATTCATTTGGCAGTAACGCTGCGACATTGCGAAACTGTTAACGCTATTTCCAATCAAATCATCTGATGTGTGAATGTATGGGCTGTAATGATCAACATCCTCGAAAGGATAAATTCCCATATAGCCGTGCTGGTTGAATGATGTATGGTCGCTGTCGCCTCCTAATAAAATGACGTGACGCACTTGCATTTCAGGGAAATAAGTGTCTGCCACATTCATATAATAATCACCAATCTGAGCCACTGAATTAGGATAGATACAGTCGATATGAATTGTATCACCATAGAGATATCCATTCATGTCGTTGTTGAAATATCCGATGATGTCCATACCCTGCTGCTGGCAACGTGACGCATAAGCCTCGCTGCCGTAAAGTCCCATCTCCTCGCAACCATATGCGCAGTAAATAATTGAATATTCAAACTCATACTGTGTCATAATTCTGGCGCTTTCAAGCACGCTTGCCACACCTGTTGCGTTGTCGTCAGCACCCGGGCAGTTTCCGCTGTATGAGAACGAATCGAAATGGCTTCCACAGACGACATAAGTGTTAGGATAAACCGTACCACGCTGAATACCAATGACATTAGGTGCAGCTTGACCACTTCCATACCATGTGTTAGCATAGAAAGGCTGCTGTTCAACTTCAAGTCCGAGAGCTTCCATGCGACCTGCTATCCAATCGGAAGCTGCAAAAGCGTTGGTCGAGTTCCACATTCTGCTTTGATAATCCTGCAAATGTTGCACTGTTGCCTGAAGTGAGTCCATATTCACTTGGTTCATCATCTCACGGATAATCGGGTTTTCAAAGGTAACAACTGGAAAATCACGATGAGCAACCGGTAATTTTGCCTCTTTGTTGAAAATAGCCACAGCACCGTCGTTTTTATATGGCATAGCAGCGCCTTTTACAATCACAAAATTGGTGGTTTGGAGCAATGCTTCTCCATCGCCGAGATATGATTGCTGCTCTGCTTGCGGACAATATATCAACGTATATACGTCATTGCCTGAAAAAGCTTCAGAATCCAACACAGTCATATTCTCATCAACAGTTTTCGCTGTCCCCAAAACGAAATTGTCGTTGTAATAATGAATCGTCAAATTGTTATTGTTAAACAATTCTTCTGTTTTCTGTTGATTGTCGGTGTTTATCATCACAAAACTTTGTGCGAAACCGATTGTCGTAATCAACAATAATGCTAATAATGTAATTGTCTTTTTCATAGTTTTATAATTTTAAATAATTAGGTGCAAATTATTGAATTTAATAACAAAAATTAAACTGATTGATCAAAATTATTTAATTTTTTCCAAAGTTCTGAAAAGCTTTCTTCAGCTAATACTGGTATTTCACGATGCACACCCCATGTTTTCTTCAGCATCTGTTTCATCTCAAGACGGTTGAGAAACTCCTTGGTCTTATCCATCTCCTTGCGGCTACTGACACGTTTCATGATAAAGTTGAAAACACGTTTTTCACCTAACAAAGAGCCGTTTTCTTTCGCAATCTCAATCCTGTTTCTTAAAATCAAATCACTGATTTTGATGTTCATCGGACAATATTGCTCGCATTGATGGCATGAGCCGCACAAAGTCGCCAGATGCGCTGATTCTTCATAACCGTCGCCTATCTTGCGTATCACGCCCACAGGTCCCGGGAAAGCATTGTCGTAAACATGCCCGCCTATTGTGTTGAAAATAGGACAAACACTATGGCAAGCACCGCATTCAATACATGTCATGATGCGGCGCTGCTGCTCTTTCGCAAGCAATGTCGAACGGTTGTTGTCAACCAAAACGACATATAACTTTTGTTTTTTTATCTGACTTTTTTCAGGCTTGCTTAAAATAGTGTAATACGACTTGGCCTTGATTCGCGTGACTTCATACAACGAGGAAAGTGGCAACAACACGCTGATGTCGTCAATAGAAGGAATGAGTTTGTCTATTCCGACCAAAACGATGTGAACATCAGCATTTGCTATTGATTTCAAAACATTACCTTCGTCTTCTGAGATAATGATATCGCCGGTATCAGCAACAAAGAAATCAGCACTGGTGATAGCAGCGTCAGCGGTTAAATATCTATTATTCAACACTTTACGTGTAACCGTCATCAGCTGTTTCGGACTGAGATCATTGCTTAGACCAAACTTTTCGGCATAAAGCTCCGCAATATCCTTTTGTTTTTTATGCGAAGCCGAATGATTAGGATCTGATGGACGCTCATTGTATTGATAACAGATAAAATCGCCAGTGTCAGTCTCTGTGATGTCAACTTTTTTCATCTCCAAAAACGGCATCAACCCGATTTCTTCCGCTAAAATACTCTTAGTTTTTACAACATTCTTAGCTTTTTCATCGCTTAAAATATTGTAAATCATATATTTAGCTTCTTCAGCATCACGAGCCCAACGAACAATACCACCATTGTTGATAACATTAGTTTCGAAATCAACCAAAAGCTTGTCGTAATACTTAAAAGCCTTGTTTCTTATATTGAAAGCGCGATTTTTCTCAAGCTCGATATTAGCGTAGTGATTGGCACAATCTTCAGCGGCGCACATGAAAAAGATATAACGATTGAGCATCTTTTTATGACGCTCATCGTCGAAAGCTATCTGCTTCACGTTCTGACTGAATATAGTACCAGATTCTGTCATACTTTACTTGTCATTCCGAGCTTGTCGAGGAATCTCAATCAATAATTATATATCAATTTTATTAATCCTATTCAAATGTCTTCCGCCCTCGAAATCAGTTGTCAAATATGCTTTCACAATATCCCAAGCCATTTCATTGCTGATAAAACGACCAGGCAAAGCTAAGATATTCGCATTGTTATGCTGACGGGCGAGCTTTCCGAGTTCCACATTCCAGCAAAGAGCAGCGCGAACATGCGGATGATGGTTGGCAGTCATCTGGGCACCGTTGCCGCTTCCGCACAAAATGATTCCAAGAGGATATTTTCCATCCTGAATATCCTGAGCCAAAGGATGAATCATGTCCGGATAATCGACACTTTCCGATGAATGACAACCGTAATCCTTCACCTCATAACCGCTATCTTTAAGTTTATCAATAAGATACTGCTTCATAGCGTATCCACCATGATCTGATGCTATAGGAATAATTTGATTCATATCACAAATGTTGAAAATTTTTCACAAAAATAAAAAAAATTGTTTTATGCAAAATCTCTTTTTCGTTAATTTTTAATCAGTTATAAAAATGCCATTTTTTGATATAATTCATATCTGATTGATAATCAAAGATTAAAAAATTATCAACAAAAATTAAGGTTAATTTGTTAATAAAATTTTAATAAAAATTTGTAAAAAATTTTAGCTGTTAATAACTGAAAATTTTTGAAAGTTTTGAAAAGTTATTTCTTTGAATTTGACAGTAAAATCAACACTTTTCAACATCTTATGAAAATGATTTTTAAGCACTTAAAGAGTTATCAACAAAGGCTTTATTATCTGATTTTTTGTCTATTCCTTTTTTTATTAATTATGAACAAGATAGTAAGACAAAAATTAAAAATCATATCTTTGCAAAAAATAATGCCATGAAAAAAATTTGTTTAACATTTTTTATAATAATCTCAGCTTTAGTTTGCCGTTCGCAGCTGCCATACCATCTTTATCAACATACTTTTCCAGATGTAAATGCTCAAGATGCAAAAGTTTTGGAAATGTTAAGCCAAGTTGATGAAAATCAAATAATTAGCGATGTCGAGCATCTGAGTTCATACATAAACAGGCGTGCTGATGCGGTTCATATATATAATGTGAAGGACTGGCTCGCTTCCGAGTACCAAAAAATGAACATCGACAGCCTGTATTTCCATAATTTTGACCCGATTCCGTTCTGGGATACAGTTCCAAGACCATTTAACACGGCTCCAAACATCCTGGCTTTAAAACGTGGTAAAAAATATCCTAATGAGTTCGTCGTTTGCGGCGCTCACTACGATTCTTTTGTCGTAACCGAAGGAGATTTCGATCCTGATACCTTGGTCTCGCCAGGTGCCGATGACAATGCATCAGGTGTGGCTGGTATTTTGTCAACTGCAAGAATATTAAGCAATTACGAATTTGAACGTTCAATAATCTTTGCTTCATGGAATGCTGAAGAATTTGGACTTTGCGGCAGCAGTGAGTACGCAAAAGCTTGCAGAAAAGACAGTTTGGATATCGTCGCCTATTTCAATCTCGATATGACAGGCTATGTTGCGCCTGGAAATGATATCTGCATACACCTTTTATATACTGATTGTGATACTTTGCTCGGTGAATTTACAAAACAGGTCGGAAATACTTATTTAACAGGTATAAACATCAGTAGAGCTTGGCTTTTGGCCGGCGACACCGACTATTCTTCATTTAATCGCAATGGTTATCAAGCGATTTCACCAAGCGAAAATGTTTATTATTTGTCACCTTATATTCATACAATCAACGATATCATTGGCCTGAGCGTGAATAACTGGGAACAGTCAGTTGCTTTTACAAAGCTGAATTTGGCTTGCGTCGCTCATGCTGCCGGCTTGATTTACGAATCTGTTGAAGAAATAGATCCTATCGATGATGAAATTGAATATTTTGAGGTGTTCGACACGTTCGGACATCTTGTCTATAAAGAAAAAAACGTATGGAAAAATGTGGACGAAATCCTTGTAAATAATTTAGAATCAGGAATTTACATCGTTCGATTTTTTACAAAAAACGGAAATGTCCACACTAAAAAGTTTTTCCTAAATTACTAATCATTTTAGGGTTTTAGGAATTGACAGATTTATAAATAACTTGTAATTTTGCAATGTTAAAACTTATCCTATGAGAAAAATTTTACTTGCATTGATTTCTTTATTGGTGGTTTCATGCGCTCATGATGATGTTTTGTCTGATTATCAAATTAGTATAAAACACCTTAATAATAAAGCGTTTAAGGAACGTCTTTATAATACAAAGATGTCATTGCAATATGCCGATTCAGCTTTAAATCTGCTTTATAAAGATTCTGTTAATTTGATTGATAATCATTCCGATTTTTATTACGATAATCTTGCAAGAGCTTTAAATTCAATAGCTTACGATAATTTTTTGCTTTCAGATTTTGAAAATGCGCATAAAAGCATAAATCAAGTTTATAAAATTGATGAGTCGTATCCAAATAAGGATGTCGAAATGAACATCGCCAACATTATCAACGCTAAGATGATGATGCGTCTGCGTGCTTCATGGGAGGCCGACGAGCTGCTTAAGAAATGCGACTGTAACCATAAAATCCACGACACCCTTTGTTATTGGGCTAAAAGCCAGTATTATGTCACAAAACTGTTCCTGAACTGTTTTTACCGCGATGGAAAATATCAGTATAACGAGCTTGTAAAAACATTGAATGAAATTGAGCAAGATAATGTTAATCAACAACTTATGGTTGATGAAACACAAGCTTACACTCTTTATTACGCCTTGACAGAATCATGTCAGATTCTTGCTCATATCACTAATTTTTATATTAATGAAGAAGGTAAAAATGTTTTTTATTATAAAAAATCCATTGACTATTTGACAAAAAGTTTGGAGTTAATGAATGATAATCAAATAGTTAGCAATTATGATTTGGCTAATAACCTTCAAACTTTAGCAGGATTGGTAAACGATAAAAATCGAAATCGTGATTATGATATTTTTGAAGATGATTTGAATTATATCTTATTGATTATCAAGAATAATTCTGAAAAATTTGGTGTCAAATACCAGATATATCCGAGTATTTTTGATAATGATTTGAAGATGAATATTCTTCTTCATGCCGACAGTCTTTTCATGGAAATAAAGAATCCATATCAGATAATCGCTTCAAAATCAATGATTTCAGATTATTATATCCGTGATGGAAGGTTAGAGGAAGCTCGTCCGTATCTTGTTTTTGCGAAAAATTACATGGATTCGATAAATGCCAATGAAAACCCTGATATACCTGCGGCTTACAAGTTTAAAAACACCACTTCGAAGATGGCTGAGCGTGTTTATATCGGACTTATCAGATCTCAGGCATCAGACGATCCTGAAATTCTAACTAATTGGTTTTCAATGTATCAGAGCGAATCGTTCAAGGCTTTTGAAAAGGAAAAATACGATTTCAATTATATGGAATTGCGTTCGGTTGACAAGGAAAACAAGAAAAAAATGACTTATCTGTTTTTGTCAATCATTCTGCTTTTCATAGCTTTTGCTACTATTTATGTGTTTTTCAGATATGCTCATCGCAACAACCGACTTTTGAAAAAGCAAAAGCAGCTCGACCTTGAACGTATTGCCAATGTTGAGACATGTCTCTCGATTTTCCGTCACGATATGTCACCTTATATTATGTTCTTGCAGCGTGAAAACATTCCGGATGAGATAAAACACGATGCTTTGCAGAAGCTTATTGTGACTTTGAACAACACGATGCGTTGGATCAATATTTCGACACCTAACGGATTGCCTTTCAAAAAAACAAGTTTCGTGCTTGACGATGTCTTTGAAAAAGTTGCTAAAGGCATAACAAATCCTAATAAAGTCGACCTGATTTTCCGCGATGCGCCATGTTCGGTTTGGGGTGATGAAAATCTTGTTGAAATAATGCTTAGAAACTTGATTAACAATGCGTTACGTTATACTACCAAAGGTTATGTTAAGGTTAGTGCAAAGAAGTATGAAAAAGACAAAAACTTTGTGCAGATAACCGTTGAGGACACCGGATGTGGTATTCCGAAAGAACGTCTCGATGAGCTTTTCCGCTCAGATAAACTCATTGAAAACTCAAATAGCATCGAGCATCACGGCTTCGGTTTGATGTTATGTGCTTATATCATTAAAAAACACGACGACGAGACCCGAAGAGGATGTAAAATCTGGGTCGAGAGCGAAGTTAACAAAGGAACAAAAATACATTTCATATTATGCGCAACTATATAAACATAATTGTAATTGACGACGAGTCATTGATAAGAAAATCAATTGCTTACGAGTTTTCTCACAATAAACAGGAGATCACCGTGGCTGCTAAAGACGACACTTTTTACACCAAGGAAATCCGTCTTTTGGGAACTTTCGGCACCAAGGCTGAACTCTTTGATTTTCTTGACAATCCTGAAAATGAGAAACCTGATTACGCTTTGGTTGACATGCAGTTTCCGAGTCAGGCTGAGCCTACTGGAGGCATCACTCTGACGCGTGAAATCTTGGGAGGCGGCTACACCAACCAGGATGGCGGTGACATTCAGATAGTTATAATCACCTCACGTTTCGACTATCCTGCAGAAGACGAAATCAATCGTGAACAGAAGATCAAGGATATAAATAAGGTTATTGTCGATTCGCTTGTCGCCGGCGCAAAGGCTTTCGTGAGCAAAAACGCTACCGAAGGCTTTGAGATTGAGAACTTTACGCGTGCGATAGCATGTCTGGAACGCGGCGAACGTTATTATTTCAACCATCCTGTGATACAGACGATAGTTGAGTCGGCATCCGATTATGTGCAACAGAATTTCTATAGCCTGAAACAATGCATGCACTACGATGTCACCATGCGTGAACGCGAGCTTTTGATAGGACTTGCGCGTGGTGAGACAGCTATTCAGGTGGCAAACCGCATCTACGGCAAAGCCGACGACTCGCAGATTAAATCTATACAAAATCTTCAACGCACTCTCGCCGACCGCATCAACAACGGCGACAATAAGGCTTCGGCACTGGTTGCAAGAGCGATATTCTTAGGAATATTGACAGAAGATGATGTTTATAAGAAATGAATGACAACCTGTAGGGAGAGGGCATGCCCTCTCCCTACATAAAAATAAATGGTATGAAAAAATTTGTACTTTTCATTGCGGCGCTCGTGGCAGCGTTTGAAATGACGGCTCAGTGGCATCCGGGAGCCGAGATCGACATCAACAATGTGAGAACCACATTGTACGGAACCGGTACCTTCTTCAGAATGAGAGGAGGTGAGAATACCGAACAAGGTTATTTTGTGCCAAGCACAGGCGATGCCTCTACAATCTTCCAAAACACATTGTGGATTGGCGGTCTCGATGCCGACGACAGCCTCCATCTGGCAGCAGTGCGTTTTAACCAGGTGGGCGAAGACTTCTGGTCGGGTCCGCTGCGTGTCACCGACGCTTCGACAGATATCTTCAACGTGATGAATTATCACCATGTGTGGAAGGTGTCGCGTGCTGAGATAGAAACCCTTATCGCTAATCCGGGCGGTGACATCCCTGAGGATATCCTCACCTGGCCTGGCAACGGCAATGTCGCCGACGGTTTCGCCGCCACCCTCGCTCCTTTTGTGGATGTCGACGGCGACGGTGTGTACGACCCGCACAACGGAGATTACCCTGATATCCTTGGCGATATGGCATTGTTCTGCATCTATAACGACAACTACGATTTTTATAACAATGGTTATGTTCATCATGGTGAGTCGGGTGGCGGCGCCCTTGGCATCGAAGTCCACTGCATGCTCTATGGTTTCAACGCTCCTGACGATGAGATTCTTAAAAACACTCTCTTCATGCGTCAGTGGATATACAACCGCTCATCAAATGACTATCATGACACTTACATCGGCTCATGGACCGATTTTGACATCGGTTATGCTCGCGACGACTACAACGGCTGTAATGTCCAACACGGTTATTATTATGGTTACAATGCCGATGATTTTGATGGCGATGGCGAACCTGGATCATACGGTGCCAACCCTCCGGCGCAGGTTATCATGATTCTTGGCGGTCCTACAATGAATCCTGACGGTTTAGATAACCCGAAATACGATTCAAACGGCAACCAAATTGTCGATGAAAGCATCAACGGAATAGGTTTTGGTGACGGAGTCATTGATAATGAACGACTTGGTATGACAGGATATTTCTATCATGAAAACACAGCAGCTATGAATGGTGATCCTGAAGAGGCTCAACATTATTACAATTTGTTACGAGGAATATGGAAAAGTGGTGATCATGTCCAATACGGTGGTTATGGTTTTCCTGGTGCACCTGGCACTGTGGGTCCTGAATGCAAATTCATGTTTCCATACGACTCCGACCCTTACAACTGGGGTACAGGTGGCGTGATGCCTAACGGCGGATATAACCAAAACGGTTTGTACTGGAGCGAGGAAACAGGCAACAACGGCGCACCAAATAATGCTGGCGACCGTCGCGGACTGGCTTCATCCGGACCATTCACTTTCGAAAGCGGTACTGTCCAAGTGTTGGATAGAGCTTATGTAACATGTTGGTTTACAAATGGTTTCGATAGAAACGAAATGGATAATTGGGCCACATATATCAAAGAGTACTTCTTGAATAATTTGAACAACAAATAAAACTTAAGGCTATGAAAAAAGTATTATATATAATGTTATTTCTCATCCTTGGGATGAACTTAACAGCCCAAAGTGTCTGGGACGGCAGCCGTGAAGCCATCAGTAGCGGCTCGGGTACCGAAAGCGACCCTTATCTCATTGAAAATGCTCAGCAATTGGCATGGTTGGTATATACTATTAATTGGGATTATTCGCGTTGGACAGAAGGAAAATATTTCTTACTGACAACCGATATCGACCTTAACGGAAACGCTGATAATCAATGGATTCCGATAGGAGCGGGACCTTCAACAGAATCACATAAATATTTTGATGGTGTTTTTGATGGCGATTTTCATGAAATCACAGGTCTTTACATAGACAGTAATAATGCCGTTAATGACAATAATTCTATGTGGGTATCAGATTATGTTGGATTTTTCGCTGAACTCGGTGCTAATGCGCAAGTAAAGAATCTTTATCTGGAAGGTTTGATTATAAGTATTAGAAAATCAGGAGGTTTCTCTGGCAAAAATGGCATTTTTGAGTATTGCATTTCCGATGTCGATATCAAAACAAGCGGTACCCAAAGTGCTAGTGCTGGTATTGCAGCTTATGGCAATCCTACAGTCAGATTTAGTGCAAATCTTGGAGATATCAATGGAACGAATGGCGTTGGAGGTATTATTGGCTTCAATGGCACTGTTGAAAACTGCTACAATATGGGAGATATCGAAGGTGTGGATGTTGTTGGAGGAATTGCCGGAAGGTCAATGAAAATAAAGAATTGCTATAATGTAGGAGAAATTGTCTATGACGCGAATGCCAATTATGTAGGTGCCATTGTCGGCATGAAGCCATCGGGCGGAACTGTCAGCAATTGCTACTATCTCGAAGGCTGCATAGCCGATCCGAACGAATATGGCGAGCCTAAAACAGCTGATTTTATGCGCTCACAAGACTTTGTGAACTTGCTCAATAACGATATCACCATTTGGAAAATGGATACCGAATACATCAACGATGGTTATCCGATTTTCGACGAAGAATATATGAATGTGTCGGAAATTGTTGAAAACACCGAGATGGTTATGGTATATCCAAACCCTGTTATCGATTATGTGTATGTTGTGGGTAATGTGACATCATGCGAAATCTACGACCTTGTAGGAAAACGGGTGAAATCCATATCGACAAATATGGAAGAAATCCGTGTAAGTGATTTACAATCAGGGATTTACATGATGCAGTTTTTAACTAAAAACGGCAACGTGGTCACGAGGAAAATCGTGAAACAATAACTGCTCACACGTCATTTCGACTGTAGCGTAATGTAATGGAGCGAAATGGAGAAATCTCCGACAAATGAATCGTAACGAATTAAATGTCAGAGATTTCTCGACTACTCTGTGTAGTGTTTAATCATTCTCTCAATGGCGCGTTCGCACACTGGGCAGAACTTGTCGCCATTGAACGTATTCATTAAGCAGTCGATCATCGGGCGGTAGATGCCATGTAATTGATAACCGGCACCTTCGTATACGCCGACAGTGTTTTCGTATTTTTTCTCTACAGGAGTTGGCACCGGCGTTTTCTTGCCGAGCATATCCTTCCATTTTGATTCAAAATTGACCATTGTGGTGATGTTTGGTTCCCAAGGCTCGATGCTGATATCGTAGCTGTCGGAGCCGTCGTAGGCATATTCGTCGGCGAGGCCTGCGAAACCGTGACCGAACTCATGGATGATGACATCTGAAGAATATGAGTTGCCTGTTGTGCTCACGCAGTATGAGTTGAAGATGCCTCCACCGCCGTATTTCTTGGTGTTTGCGAGGATATAAATCTGGTCGTAAGGCACCTGACCGGCGAGAGTTTTCATTGTCTCGTTATCGTATGTCATGCAGTAGCGCTCACTGTCGAAGGTCCAGAAAGCGCAGCTCAGAGCGGTGTTACGATAAAGTTTGTCGCCTGGCATGGTGATATCGGAGTCTTGTGAAGGCACCATCACGGCACGGATGTTGAAACGGTCCTGATAGCGGTTGTACGGGGCGTAGCTGAACAGGCTCTTCACAAAAAACTGGCAGTCGTTGATGAATTTACCCATCTCCTGTTCGGTGTAGCCGTCAGGAAGAAGCACAATGTCGACAGCGTTTTCAACAGGATAATCGCCGTAAACCTTATAAATGGCATAAGGCAGCTTCGGCGCCGGCATGATGAAATAATCCTTCGGGTCGACGGTTATTTTCATGTATTCCATATACTCGCCATGTTCATCTCTTGCGTAAAATGCAACATCCACAAGCTCTTTCGGGAACGGCATCACAACAGATTCATGAAAACCTTTGCTGATTTTTTGAGCCTCGTCGGAGGTCTGCCACTCGCCAAAAAGCAGGCAGTAACCATGCGAATAAAGCACTACATCTGAGTCATGCAGCGTCATCTCAAAATGATATCTTCCATAATTCATATTATCGATAAGTTGAGCACGCGGACCGCCCCATTTCGGCTCTTTCACGAGTTTATCGAGCGCATACATGGCAGTGTCGGCATTACCGAAAAGGTAATAATCAATTCGTAACTGATTGTCAGTGAAATATTTATCGTATTCAACCTGACCTTGTGCTTCAAATCCTAAGCATAAAAGAATTGTTGATAAAAAAACTAACGTAAGCCTCTTCATGTTGATAAATTTTTTGCAAAATTACTATAATTTTGTTTATTTTTGCAAGTTAATATTGTAATGAAAAGAGAAAAATCCACAACGAAACGCCGTCTCAGAGGTTCATATCTCATCTCGCTGATGAGCATAATGCTCGTGCTTTTTGTGCTGAGCCTGTTTTCATCGTTGGTGCTTTTCGCCAATAAGATCTCCGATTATATCAAAGAGAATATCGGTTTCGAAATCGTCATGAATAAAGGCGTAAAAGAAAAGGATATCATTGATTTTCAACATGTTTTAGATAAAAAAGAATATGTGAAATCGACGGAATATATTTCTCAGGAAGAGGCGACACGACGTTTGACCGAGGATCTTGGCGAAGATATTCTGGATTGGCTCGGTGATGTTGAAAACCCGCTTCTACCCTCGATTGACGTGAGGTTTAAGTCGGAATATGCCAACAACGACAGCATCGCGAAGATTGAAAAATGGGTGATGAGAAACAAAAATGTGAAAGAGGTGTATTTCCAGAAGTCTTTGATACACTCTATCGATAAGAATGTCAATAAGATAGCTGCAGTTTTACTTCTTGTTGGCGCAGTCTTGCTCATAATGGCGATTACGCTCATCGGTCATACCGTCAGGCTTTCGGTGTATTCAAAACGTTTTGTGGTACGCAGCATGCAGCTGGTGGGCGCAACGGAAGGTTTTATCATCAAGCCATTTTTGAAATCATTTGTCATTCAAGGAGTTATAGGTTCAGTTCTATCATTGGCGCTGCTATCGATTTTCCTTTACAGGGTTATGAGAGATGTTCCTGAACTCGCAAGTTTGACAGGTTTTGGCAGTTTTGCAGTCATTTATATATCGGTTTTGGTTTTAGGCGTTTTGCTCACCACTTTATCGACATTGTTTGCGATGAGAAAATACCTGCGTGCCGATATTGACGATCTTTACGAATAATTAAAATTACTTATATGGCAACAAAAAACGACGTAAAAACTACAGAAAAAGACAAAAAGCCGATGCCTTTCGGGCGTGACAACTACAAATGGGTGCTCATCGGATTGGCGTTTCTTCTCGTGGGATTCCTGCTGATGATTGGCGGCGGTTCCGACAACCCTGATGTCTTCAACGAAGGGATGTTCAGCTTCCGCAGAATCACGCTGTCACCGATTCTTATTTTAATCGGATTCGGCATACAGTTTTATGCAATAATGAAAAAACCTAAAGAATAATCACTCTGTCATTTCGACTGTAGCGTAATGAAATGGAGCGAAATGGAGAAATCCTTGTTAAACGATTTCAATCAAATGTTTACGTTAAAAAAAGGATTTCTCGACTACGCTCGAAATGACAAAAACATAATGAAAATATGGATTGGTTACAAGCTTTATTATTAGGAATTCTTCAGGGTTTGACGGAGTTCCTTCCGGTGTCAAGCAGCGGACACCTCACGATATTATCTAATATCTTTGGAATGAACGGTGAGGAAAACCTCACTTTCAACGTGGTTTTACACGTCGCGACAGTCTGCGCCACTTTAGTCGTTTTATGGAGCGAGGTGGTGTGGATTTTCAAGGATTTGTTCACAAAACAGCAATGGAACTCATATAAAAACCTCAACGGCGGCACAAAATATGCCATCAACATCCTTATCTCGATGATCCCGGTGGCTATCGTGGGAGTGTTTTTCAAAGATACTATCGAAGAAATCTTCGGTTCAGGCTTGTTGATTGTAGGTATCATGCTTTTGGTTACCGCCACATTGCTTACATTCGCGCATTTTGCCAAGCCACGTCAGCGCGAGGAGATCTCAGGATTCCATGCATTTATCATCGGTATCGGTCAGGCCTGCGCCACCATGCCGGGCTTGTCGCGCTCCGGAACGACCATCGCTACAGGTCTTTTGCTTGGAAACAAGAAGGAAAAACTCGCTCAGTTCTCGTTTTTGATGGTGATTCCTCCGATTTTAGGAGAGGCTTTGCTTGATTTCAAAGACGTGCTTGAAGTCGGCTGGCATTCAGCAATGGCTGGCATCTCGCCTTTCACGCTCATCATCGGTTTCCTGGCGGCATTCATCACAGGCTGCATGGCCTGCAAATGGATGATTAGCATCGTGAAAAAAGGCAAACTCATTTATTTCGCAATCTACTGCGTGATTGTTGGTATCCTCGCAATTTGTTTCGCATGAACGAATTAGCAAAGAACTTTTCATTTGAAGAAGGAGAAGTCTTTTTGATAGACAAGCCCTTGGATTGGACGTCGTTCGACGTTGTCAATCTCATTCGTGCTGTCATCAAGAAATACCATCAGATTAGGAAACTGAAAGTCGGTCATGCAGGCACTTTAGATCCTCTTGCAACGGGTTTGCTGATACTCTGCACTGGCCGAATGACCAAGCAAATAGACAATTTCCAGGCTCAGGAGAAGGTTTACACTGGCACCATGCTGTTGGGGCAGACCACACCGACGTTCGACCTTGAAAGCGAGCCGAATCAGTTCTTTCCGACAGATAATATTACTCCAGAGGCTTTAGATAATGCGAGAAAGCTGTTTATCGGCGACATCATGCAGCGTCCGCCGAAGTTTTCGGCAATCAAGATTCAGGGTAAGCGCGCTTTCGACTATGCACGTTCCGACGAGGAACTCGAGCTGAAGGAACGTCTCGTGCATATCGATGATTTTCAAATAGATACAACCAATTTCCCCAAGGTCGATTTCATGGTGAAATGCTCCAAAGGCACCTACATCCGCTCGCTGGTCAACGACTTCGGTCAGGCACTCGGCAACGGAGCCTGCTTAATCAGTCTGCGCCGCACCAAAATCGGTGATTTCGACGTGAAAGACGCCTGGGATTTGATGGAACTGAAGCAAAAAATCATCGAAACAGCACCGGAAATTACAGAAAACAACGTAGAGACGTCATAATATGGCGTCTCTATTTTTAAAAGAATTTAATAAATCCGTACTATTCCTTTATTTCAACATCTTTGGTTTTTAAAAGATTTTGATTGTTTTTCACAAATTTTATTATTGCAATGATACCAATTGCAAATGTGCCTATAATTGCAAAAAATAACGCAGCAAAGTAAATCATGACAAACACCATAATTGCAATAAAGGCAAACATCAAAATTCCGCTAACAGTATAACCGATACCGGTTCCTACCACTTTATAAAGTGTTCCTCCAATATTCTTAATAGCGAGTGTTGGGTTCAAAGCTTCACCGATCATAGCTGGAAGCGCAGCAAGAGTAGCACCAATTACACCCATGATGATACTGAAAATAGAAGCAGCTGAGTCACTAATACTGTTCAAAATAGTTTTCCCTGATTCCGTGCTTTCTGCAAGTTCTTCAGCGGTAGCCGGAACGAAAGCAATGATAGCGTAGCAGATGTAAAATACCACAGCCAATAAAGTTAACACCAAAAGACCCCATTCTGGATGATATCCCTTTGTACCATCAAAAATAGGCATTACAAAGCCGATAAATAATGTGGCAATGATACAGAACACCAACAGCCATGCTACCCAATCTTTTCCGTTGTAAACATATCCTGCTGTGTTAGGATTATTGTTTTTAATTCTTTTGAAGACTGCGAATATAGCCAATGCCGGTGCGCCAAGCATCGCTACAATGATTAAAATTGTTAATAACATAATGATAGTTTTTTGTAATTGAACTTAAGTTTTAATTCCACGTTTCAAAATTAGTAATATTTTCGATTAAATAATTACAAAAATGTTATTTATTTTTGCATCAATGTCACAAAACACCATTTTAAAACGTCTTATATACGAAATTATGACAGATGCAGGAAATGGAGAACAATAATATTATGAAAACAATAATGTTTTACACTTGGCTATTGCTCCTGATGATGTTTTTTGAGGGCAATGCCTACTCGCAGGAAAACTACCTTTGGCCTGTCCCGGGAAAACAGGCTGGTGACAACATCCTTTACCGTCCGCAAGACTACATCGGCGTGACCGATGGGGTGACCCAATCCGAGTTGAATTTTGACCAATTGATTATTGGTGCGCCATTGGGAACGCCTGTGCTTTGCCCCGTGGATGGAACTATTACGCACGCCAACATTTGCTACCACAACAGTTTTAGTTGCTCCATTGATGTATATGGCCAACAAACGGGCAACTTCGAGCAAGATTCAGTGCGATTCGTCGAATGGGGGATGTCGCCGGAAAAGATTCGTTACATGAATACGAATGTTTCCATCCGCATTGCCGACGGACGACAGGTGCACGTGAGCGGTATGTACCCGCTGCGGCTGTTCAAGACGGGCGAAACCGTGCATCGGGGCGATGTGTTGGGCACCGTGGGCTATTATTACAAGCGCATCAAGGAACCTTGCGTGGTGGTCAGCATCTCGAAAAAATCGCAAGCCGATGACCCGATGACACCTTTCGGCCTGAAGACCACCTTCATTCTGCCCAAGGCGAATAACAAAACCCAACTGACGCCCGATGAGGCCTTTGCCGACCTCGACGGACTGATGGAGGCCTTCGAAGATGCCTTCCCCGGATTGTACGACTACACCACGAAGGATGAGTTTGACGCTTTCCTCGCCCGAAAGAAGGCCACGATAGGCGAAACCATTTCTGTCAGCGACTTTGAAGTGATAGTACGCTCCGTGATTTCAAAGGTGCGCGACAGCCATACCTCCATTATTTCTAAAATGAAAATGAAGGGTGTAACTATGCCAACCTCAGTGCTGTTAGGATGGTTCAACGATACGCTTCAGGTGTGGCGAGCCGTTCCGAAATACAAAAACTACCTTGGAAAGAAAGTGGTTTCAGTAAACGGTATTCCTGCCGACTCGCTGAAAACCATGTTGTTGGAGTTTGATGAATCTTCCGATGGTTATGTGAAGAGTTGCGGAGATTTTGTGCTGATTTATGGAATGGACAATTATTTTTGTGTACAAATTGCAAAAGATTACAATCTCACTGTCACTTTTGCCGACGGCGAAACTAAGCGTTTTGAGCAGATGGGGCGCAAAGACCCTGTTCGCGAACCGCTGTGGATTGAATATTCATATCATCATTTCCATGTGGGTGAAAAGGCGCCTTTCCAATATGAAAAACTCTCAGATTCAGTGGCTTATCTCGACCTCCGCACTTTCGAACTGGACGAAATGCAAGAAGACAGTGTGAGAGCGATTTTTGCTCAAATCGTAGCCGACAGCGTTTCTAACCTCATCGTCGACTTACGAGACAACTACGGTGGCCCGCGTGAGGTGATGGAAACGATTTATTCCTACCTTGCCCAGAAGCCGTTCTGCACCTCGCTCTACCGATTCGTGAACAAAAGAGGAGGCTACAAATGCTTCGGCGGAAGTTGTCCCTTGGACGATGAGCCGATGGCGGTTTTCGCTGATTATGAACCGCTTGCCAACGGCGAAGGCTTTGTGAAGAACGAGCAGGAATGGGTAGAGCCTGACAGCGTGGTCAACTACAAGGGGCGGCTGTATGTGCTGACGAACGAGGCCTCGTTTTCGGCTTCCACATCCTTCGCAGGCTTTGTGAAGAAGCAAAACCGTGGTGTCATCGTCGGGCGTGAGACGGGTTCAGCCTACCATCAGATGAAAGCCGAGCATTTCACGCAATACATGATGCCCACTTCCGGCATCACCGTGCAGATTCCGATGATCAAGATTGTTGCCGACACGGTGGTCAGCGAGCGTTTTCCCTACGGTCGGGGAGTACTTCCCGATTATCCCGTCAATTTCACGCCTGAGGAACTTTCCTTCGCCCACGGCGACTCCATCCTAAACTACACCCAGCAACTCATTCGCGAGTGCAAGTACATCTATTATGTTGAGCCAGAACCTGAAACATCGAGTGTCGAGGAGGATGCGCGTCCTTTTCGTTGGTGGTGGGTTGCCATAGGAGTGGCAGTTGTGTTGCTTGTTGGTATATTTGGAATAAGTAAGCCAAAAGTGAATAATGTATAAAACAATAAAAACGACAAAATCCAATAATTAAAAATATTATATTTGCATTGATGTCACAAATTGTCTTTCTCAAACGTCTTATATACGAGATTTGACAGAAATATGAATTCGGATTTTGAAATAACATATCGAAGTAATTACCAGCGGTTGTTCAGGATTGCGGCGAAAATGCTCCGCGATTCTGACGCCGCTCGCGATGTGGTTCATGATGTTTTTATGGCATATTATTTCGTTCAAAACGACAAAAAAGTCATAAAAGATGCCAAAAACTGGCTCATCAGATGCACAATAAATAAAGGTGTCGATTTTTTGCGCAAAAATAAGAAAATCGTTTCCGATGAAACTTTTGCTAAACAAGATAATACATCGCAAACTATTGACAGTCGGATAGATTTAATGAGTTTATCGAATCTGATTTCAAAACTCGACGACAAAGACCAATCGCTGGTAGTGCTTTACAGTGAGGGCTATTCTTACAAGGAAATAGCAGAAATTACTGGCATAAATTTCAATTCTGTAGGAAAGACTTTATCAAGAATTTTGGAAAAATTAAGGAGGGGATATGAAACACTTTGATGAAATAACGATTCAAAAATATATCGACAACGAACTTTCTCCGGAAGAAAGAGTTGCTGTCGAAATGCATCTTGAAACATGCGAAGAATGCAAAAAACAAGTTGAAAACCAGCGTGTTTTTTCGGAAAAAGTGAAAAATTCATTTGATGGACTGGTTACAAATGATATAGAAATTCCAGAATTCAAAATTTCTTATCAACCAAAGAAAGCAAGAACTTTAATAATCGTTTTAATTTCTTCACTTTCAACGGCTTGCGCTATATTGCTGGCATTTTTCATCATCAAAGGTGTTAAAAATGAGCCTGATAAAAACAATGTTTCCGACATTTATGATTTCTTCACCATCGAGGAATACGATGCCAACAAACCTATGACAGAACAATTATTCACGTACATGGAAAACAACATTTAAATATAAAGATTATGAAAAAATTGTTTTTAATTCTCACATTAGCATTTGCATCATATATCGTTGATGCACAGACAATTAACCTTGTAAAGGATAACTCTTACGCCCTTAGCGGTGACTGGACAAAAATCTGCGATAACGCCAAAAAACTGACTGTCTTCGACGATGGTACAGCCATGATCAGTCACACCAATGAAAACCGCTATTCATTGTTCGATGAAAAAGGTAAACATTTGAAAGACATTGAAATCTTTTACGAAGACGGAAAGAAAAAGCCTTTCAACCTCCAACCAGTTTTTGGAAAAATCAACAATCTCTATTTCACTGGAAACAACAGTTCGGGAATTATCTATTTTTTCAATGATAATGGGTTGATTGTCAATGAAATAACTATTGATTGCTCTGTTTATAACATGATTACATTGAATGATAATTACATTGCTTTTTTAGGTGGCACATCCTGGAAAACAAAATGGAGAGATTTTGTCGCATTATTAAATGTTAACACTGGCAAGTATAATATTATCTTCGATTGCTTTGAGGATACATCGAGCAAAAACGAAGATTATTACATATATGCGAAAGCTCATATAAATAAAAAACCTGAAATAGTAAAAGTTGCTGACAATCTGATAGTTGCAATCCCATACGAAGGCATGCTTAAAGTCTATGACTTTACCGGAAACAAAGTTTCAGAACACAAACTTGATTGGAAACCGAAGTCATTGTCGGTTGAGGAACAGAAGAAAATCCAAGCCGATGCAATCGCAAAATACAAACAGGAAGCAGCAAATTCTGAGCTTAATCCCGATTTGTTTAAAAATTTTATCTCAAGACTTGAAAACGGAATGAATCACATTACACAGCCATTGACATTATCAATGTTTACATCAGCAATGAAAGGCAATGGCGATAACATCATATTCTTCGAATACATTGAAGAAGCCGGTAAAAATTCATTCCATACCTATTCAGTCGGACAGAATAAAACCATCTCTCAAAACTCTTTCCAGTGCTCTGATTTCGACCTTTCAATAACAAAAAGTAAGTTCGTTGTCCATAACGGCTACGTATACGGAATTCAAAAGGTTAAAGGTTCAGAAAATGAGCTGAGATTAGTAAGGTTTGAAATGAAATAAACGTTCAATCATTTATTAAACACTATGTAGAGACGTCATAATATGGCGTCTCTACTTGTTTTATAAATGAAATCAAAAATTAATCTTCGTCTTCCAACATGAAGATCTCTTCAACTTTTTTGTCGAATACCTGCGCCATTTTCAGCGCAAGCACAGTAGACGGAACGTATTTCCCTGATTCCACCGCGTTGATGGTCTGACGGCTCACTCCTATGCGTTTTGCAAGCTCTTCCTGCGTGATGTCGAGCTCGGCACGCGCTATTTTCAAACGGTTTTTCATTGGGCACCTCCTTCTTTGTTGGCTTTGTACAGCTCAATTCTAAATTTGATGATGAAAAGAATCAAAAACAATGGAAAAATCGAGTAGATGGCATACAGATAAGACAGGCTATATATGGTTAATGTGAAGATAACCAATAAGATAGCTGCACAATAAGTTGCCCAAACAAGACATTGTTCCCGAATGCTTTTCACAAACTCATCCTCGATTTTTTCTTTTGAAAATCCGATAAAGATGAGTCCGGTGATAAGAACTGGGATGATAAATGTGAGCAAACCGCAGTCTGCCATGCAGAAATACTTGCCTTCACTGAATAAATCCCCGTTTATCAATGCGGGCATTTTGAATTCCGGGCTGGTTTCCAAACAAACCCAGATGATTAATGCAATTAATGCAATTGTGGTAAGCGCCACTCCGACAGGTTTGAAGCTGTTCGGAAACAAATAATTCTTTTTCATAGTACTTTAATTTTTAAAGGTTGAACATTTAATTCAAAAGTTTAACGCTGCAAAAGTAAAGTATATTTTACAAAATAGCAAATTAATTTTACATTTTTTTTGAAAAAAGTTTGAAAATATCAACAAAATCAGGTTAAAATTTTGTAATTTTGCGCCCTCAAAACGGTGATTTTTAATGAAAAAACGCTATATTTTTTCCTCAGGCGACTCTTTTGAAGCCGATTTGGACGACTTAAAACGTCTTTTGGCTGAAAATCAACAATATGTTGAGAACTATGAAGATGTCTTAGGATCTCTCTACGATGATGAATACGTCGCCCGCGGCAACGGCTTCTGCGATAGAAAATATAGCGACGATTTCGTTGAAAGTCAGTTGGAGAAATATCAAAAACGCGTTGAAGAATTGAAAAACTGGATAAAAAATGAGCAACTTTAAGTCATTTTTGAAAAGAAAAAACGTCGATGTCTCGGCGAAGGCATATCTTCTTGACGCTCTTGGCGCTATGGCGCTCGGTTTGTTCGCGTCATTATTAATAGGTACGATTTTCGACACCATCGGAAGCCGTTTGAATATCCCGATGTTTGTTGAATTTGCGAAATACTGCAAAATCGCTGCCGGCCCGGCTATGGGAGTGGCTATCGCTTACGCTCTTCATGCCCCGGCTTTGGTGATGTTCAGCGCCGTGGCCGTCGGAGTGGCTGGAAACACCTTGGGTGGTCCTGTGGGAGTGCTCGTCGCAGTAGTCATCAGCACCGAACTTGGCAAAATGGTGTCGAAAGAAACTCAAGTCGATATTCTTGTAACTCCTTCTGTTACAATCATTTCAGGTATCTTATTAGCGATGTTTGTCGGTCCTGGCATCAGCCGTTTCATGACAGCTTTCGGCGATTTCATCATGTATGCAACAAATCTTCACCCATTCGCGATGGGAATCATCGTCTCTGTCAGCATCGGAATGGCTTTGACGTTGCCTATTTCGAGTGCCGCAATCTGTATCGCCATCGGTCTTTCAGGTATCGCCGGAGGTGCTGCAACAGCCGGTTGTTGCGCCCAGATGGTCGGTTTCGCTGTCATGAGTTTCAAGGAAAACCGCTGGGGCGGACTCATCTCACAAGGTCTCGGCACTTCGATGCTTCAGATGCCAAATATCTTACGTCATCCTCTGACATGGATACCTCCCACATTAACTGCAGCAATCACTGGTCCTTTGGCAACATGCGTGTTCCATCTCGAGAACGTGCCAATCGGCTCCGGCATGGGAACCTGCGGCCTCGTCGGACCTCTCGGCGTCATCTCGGCAATGCCTGACGGCGGCGCCAACATGTGGTGGGGAATCTTATTAATATGCTTTATTTTACCTGCAGTTTTAACTTGGTGCTTCGGTCAATTATTTAGAAAACTGAACTGGATTAAAGACGGAGATCTTTTATTAAATTGAAAAACTATTAGTCTTTTCAACTTTAAACTATAAAACTACTCTAAACTTTAAACTCTAAACTCTAAACTAAAACGTTGTAGCACAACGTTTTATAACTTTTTTCTTGACAAAATTTTCGTTTTGTTGTATATTTGCAATCCTTTTTTGAAAAATAGGTAATAATTTAAAATATTTGAAATGAAACTATCACAGTTCAAGTTCAATTTACCGCATGACCTCATCGCTATGTATCCGCCGAAAGAGCGCGAAGACGCAAGAATGATGGTTTTGCACCGTGACACTCAAACTATTGAACACAAAACCTTCCGCGACATCCTCAGCTACTGCAATCCTGGCGATTTGTTCGTGATTAACAACTCACGCGTGTTCCCTGCCCGTCTCTATGGCGAAAAGGAGAAGACTGGTGCTAAAATCGAGGTGATGTTGCTCCGCGAGCTCGACCCTGAGAGCCGTCTCTGGGACGTCCTCGTCGACCCTGCCCGTAAAATCCGTATCGGCAACAAGTTGTATTTCGGTCCGAATGACGAACTCGTAGCCGAGGTCATCGACAACACCACATCACGTGGTCGTACACTGCGTTTCTTGTTCGACGGTCCACACGATGAGTTCAAAAAAGTCATCATGGGACTTGGCGAGACACCGCTTCCGAAGGTTATTCAACGTCCTGTCGAAGAAGACGATGAGTTCAACTATCAGACAGTTTACGCAACACAGGAAGGCTCTGTCGCCGCTCCTACAGCTGGCATGCATTTCAGCAAGATTTTGATGAAACGTATGGAGCTTCAGGATGTTAACTTCGCCGAGGTGACACTCCACACAGGTATGGGTAACTTCCGCGACATCGAAGTCGAAGACTTGACAAAACACAAGACCGACTCCGAAGAGATCAACATCTCACAAGAGACCTGCGACTTGATAAACGCAACGAAAGAGGCCAAACATAAAGTGTTTGCTGTCGGAACAACCACTTTGAAGGTCATGGAGACTGTGGTAAGCATCACAGGCAAGCTGAAACCGCTCAAAGGCTGGACCAACAAGTTCATCTTCCCGCCTTACGATTTCAACACCGCCGACGCACTCATCACCAACTTCCACCTCCCGAAATCACCAATGATGATGGAAGTCGCCGCTTTCGCCGGTTACGATTTCTTAATGAAAGCCTATAAAGAAGCCGTCGCAGAGAAATACAACTTCTTCACCTACGGCGATGCAATGCTAATTTTATAAAATTTTGAGATTTCTCGACTTCGCTCGAAATGACGAATTGATTGTGCCGTCATTTCGACTGGAGTGAAACGGAATGGAGAAATCTCATTTAAAATAAAGAGTTATGAATCAGGAAGAGTTTTTTAAAAAGATAACATCTCACGCGAAGGAATACGGTTTTATTTTCCCTTCAAGTGATATTTACGACGGACTGGCTGCCGTTTATGATTACGGCCAGAATGGTGTCGAACTGAAGAAAAACATCAGAGAATACTGGTGGAAAGCCATGGTGCAGATGCACGAAAACATCGTCGGTCTCGACGCTGCTATCTTCATGCACCCGACAGTGTGGAAGGCTTCAGGTCACGTTGACGCTTTCAACGACCCGATGATCGACAACAAAGACAGCAAGAAACGTTATCGCGCCGACGTTTTGGTCGAGGATTACATGGCCAAAATCGAGGAAAAAATCAACAAAGAAGTTGAAAAAGCCCAGAAACGTTTCGGCGATGCCTTCAACAAGGAACAGTTTGTCACCACAAACGCCCGCGTCCTTGAGTGGAAGAAGGAAATCGAGGAAATCAGCCACCGTCTTTATGGCGCGATGGAGAAAAACGACCTCGCCGACATCAAGAAACTCATCGAAGACCTTGGCATCGTGTGCCCAATCAGCGGAACACGCAACTGGACTGACGTGCGTCAGTTTAACCTGATGTTCGCCACACAGATTGGCTCGCTGGCGGAAGGCGCCAACACTATCTATCTGCGTCCTGAGACAGCTCAGGGTATCTTCGTCAACTACCTCAACGTGCAGAAGACAGGCCGCATGAAGATTCCGTTCGGTATCGCCCAGACAGGTAAGGCATTCCGTAACGAAATCGTCGCCCGTCAGTTCATCTTCAGAATGAGAGAGTTCGAACAGATGGAGATGCAGTTCTTCGTACGCCCTGGCACCGAGATAGAATGGTTCAAGAAATGGAAGGAAGAACGTCTGAAATGGCACCTTTCATTGGGTATCCCGGCAGAAAACTACCGTTTCCATGACCACGAGAAACTCGCTCATTATGCCAATGCCGCAACCGATATCGAGTTTAACTTCCCATTCGGTTTCAAGGAGTTGGAAGGCGTCCACAGCCGTACCGACTACGACCTCAGCCGTCACGCAGAGTTCTCAGGCAAGAAACTTCAATATTTCGATCCTGAAACTAACGAGAGCTACACTCCATACGTCATCGAGACATCTATCGGTCTTGACCGTATGTTCCTCGCGATGTTCAGCTACGCCTACACAGAGGAGAAACTCGAAGACGGCAGCGAACGCGTCGTGATGAAGCTGCCTCCGATCCTCGCACCTTACAAAGTGGCTATCCTGCCATTGGTGAAGAAAGACGGACTTCCGGAGAAAGCTCGCGAAATCATGGACAGCCTGCAGTACGACTATATGTGCCAGTACGAGGAGAAAGACTCCATCGGAAAACGTTACAGAAGACAGGATGCTATCGGTACTCCTCTCTGCGTAACCGTTGATAATCAGACACTTGAAGACAACACAGTGACCGTCCGCGACCGTGACACCATGGAGCAGATCCGCGTGAACGTCAATGAGTTACACGAAATCATCAGAAAGAAAATTTCTCCAAAGAAATAAATAATGGACATCAGCGTTTTTCTCAATCCTGTAAAGGAAGAAATTATCGAAAACTGCCATCTGACACATAAAAAACAGCTTGGCAACACGATAACAATCTTTAAAAATGAAGACGATTTTCCTGAGTTGGAAGGTTGCCTGATTGCAATAGTCGGAGTTGAAGAAGAACGCTATGCCGTTGACAATGAAGGATGTAAGGCTGGTCCGGATGCTATCCGCCACGCCTTATATCCTTTGTTTAACCACTGGCCCAACCTGAAAATCGTCGACCTCGGCAATGTGAAGTCAGGTTTGAGGGTCGAGGACACCTACTACGCGCTGAGCGAAGTGTTTCTGGCACTTTTGAAACATCACATCGTGCCTGTCATCATCGGAGGAAGTCAGGATTTGACATATCCGATCTATCAAGTGTATGAAAACACCGGTAAGATGGTGAATATCACCGCGATAGACCCGCGTTTCGACATAGGTGAAGAAGGCGAAAATCTGAATTCGGAATCGTATCTGAGCCATATCATCTTACATCAGCCGAATTATTTGTTCAATTATACGAACATCGGTTATCAGACGTATTACATTGATAATGAGAATATTAGCCTGATGAAGCAGCTGCTGTTCGACATCTATCGTTTGGGAACGATAAAGAACCGTGCTGAGCTTACTGAGCCTCTGCTTCGTAATGCCGATATCATCACTGTTGATGCAGCGGCTTTCTGTGCTGCCGACATGCCAGGCGTGAAATGCAGCTCGCCTAATGGTTTCAGCAGCGAAGACGGATGCAAAATGACCCGTTACGCCGGCCTGAACCCTAAACTTACGTCAATAGGGTTCTTCAACTACAATCCTAAATATGATGTCAACTATCAGAGTGCCAATAACTTAGCTGAGATGATTTGGTATTTCTTGGAAGGCTTCTCGCTTCGTCAGAACGATTTTCCAACCTCCGATAATCGTGATGAATTCACCAAATTTATTGTAAGGCTTGAAAACTACGACGAGCTGATATTCCTGTGTCATAAAACCTCCGGCAAATGGTGGATGGAGATATCCGATCATTTTATTCCTTGTTCGAAATCCGACTACGACATGGCAATGCGAAATGAATTACCTGACCGCTGGTGGCAGTTTTATCAAAAATTGATGTAACATGAACAGAGCGAAACTACTATCAATCATTGAGCCGAGCTACGAAAAAAACACTTCTTTTATCAGCAAGCTATATGACCTTTTCATGTTCCTGATGATAATCATCAGCCTTATCCCGCTGATGTACAGAGGTGCGTCGCTCATGTTCTATCTGTTCGAAAAGATCTCTGTCACAGCATTCATCATCGACTATTTTTTACGTTGGATTACGGCCGATATCAAGTATCCTGAAAAGAAAAAATGGGTGGCTTTCGTAACCTATCCGTTCACCATGATGGCCATCATCGATTTGCTTTCGATATTGCCGGCTTTAGGACTCTTGCATAAATCACTGAAGGCTTTGCGAGCTGCCCGTGTGTTCATGCTTATCAGAATTATCCGTCTGGTACGCTATTCAAAACGCATCTGGACGCTTCTTTATGTTTTGAAGAAAGAACGCGTTATTTTGCTGACGGTATTGGGAATTGCGGTGTTTTACATCTTCGCGACAGCCTTGATAATGTTCAATGTTGAGATGTATCGTCAATTGCCTGACGGAAGCTTGGTCTTCAAATCGTTTTTAGATGCTTTGTATTGGGCTACAACAACATTGACCACTATCGGATACGGCGACATCTACCCTGTTTCCGATGCCGGAAAGGTTATAACCATAATATCATCAATCCTTGGCGTTGCTATAATCGCTTTGCCGACAGGTGTTATCACGGCAGGATATCTTGACGAGCTCAAAAAGCGTAGAAAAGAAGCGGAAAATAAGAGTTAAGAGTTAACTCTCAACTCTTTTATTAGGATTTTGTTCCAAAAACATCTCCCAGCTGTTGAATTTTTTCTTTCCTTTTGGGATTTTTGGAAGTTTAGGATCGTCAGTGCCGCCAACTATATTGAGTTGGTTTTGGAAGCTATGGCAAACCGCTGCTGCCATTGCGTCGGTGGCGTCAAGATAGTCGGGATGCTCGGTGAAATTGCAGAGTTTCTGCACCATCGCGGCAACCTGTTCCTTGGACGCGGCGCCGTTGCCTGTTATCGACTGCTTGATTTTACGTGGAGAATATTCAAAAATCGGGATATCACGGTACAAGGCGGCGGCCATTGCGACACCTTGAGCGCGACCCAGTTTCAACATTGACTGCACATTTTTTCCAAAGAATGGAGCCTCGATGGCAAGCTCATCAGGATGATATTCATCGATGATTTCGAGAACGCGTTCAAAGATTCTTCGGAGCTTAAGTGCTTGATTATCAAGCTTGCTAAGTTTCAAGACACCCATGCGTATCATGCTCAGCTCCTTGCCTCTCTGAAGGATGAGACCGTAACCCATCACCATTGTTCCCGGGTCGATGCCTAATATTATTCGATCAGTTTTCAAAATTTATTATATTTGCAGTCGAAATGAATGCTAATTCCAATAACGCAAAAATAAAGAAAATCGCTGAAATGGCGATAAAAATTCTCATTGTGCTTGCCGGTTGTTGGGTACTGTATGTGAAAATCATTAAAAATCAAGACCTTACGGAAATGTGGAGCTCGGTAAAAACATCGTTCTCCTCGACACAAAATGTGCTCCTGATGGCACTTGCATTCATTTTGATGCCTGTCAATATGGCGTTTGAGACCAGAAAATGGCAGAAGTCGGTGTTACCTGTCGAGAGCGTTCCGTTCAGAAAAGCGTATACCGCCATCTTCACCGGTGTGACAGCGGGCATGATGTTTCCTAACCGCACTGGCGACTTCCTCGGACGTATTTTCATTCTCGAAAAAGGCAACAGAATCAAGGCGGCAATGCTTACTTTCGTTGGAAATATCGCACAGATGCTCGTCACCGTCAGCTTCGGTTGCATCGCATGGATTTTCTTCAAGCAGGAAGATAATTATTGGTATATCTTAATTATATCGTTGATAATCATCGTTTTAGGATATTTGATTTATTTCAACATACACCTTTTAAGGCATCTCCAACGCCTGATTCCAAAGAAATGGCGTCCGCGGGCTGAGAAATATATGGAGATTTTCAGCAGCTATTCAAAACATGATTTGGTCGTTATTTTGCTGCTGGCTTTGGCGAAATACATGGTTTATTCGTTCCAATTCGTATTGCTCATTTGGGCTTTCGATGTGCCGCTCAACTATTTTGAAGCCATGATTCCAATAATGTTGACATATCTGCTGATGACGGTGATACCGTTTATCACCATCACCGAAATTGCAGTCCGTGGCGCTGTGTGTATTGGGGTTTTTGAAATTTGGCTGACGATGCAGGGAATCAGTTCGTCGTTCACAATGATGGTGTTTTTCGCAAGCACCATGCTTTGGCTGTATAATCTCGCGATTCCAGCGATAATAGGATTGTTTTTTATTCGTAAATTAAAATTCATGAGGAGCAGTTATGAGTCTTGAAACAATACATATCTTATTGAATATCATAATGATATTCGCTGCACTTTACCTGATTTGCATCGGGGCGTTCACCTATGGATTGACAATTTTGTCGCGCAACTACAACAGAGACGCGATATTAAGACAGGCAAAGAAAGTCTCGGTGTTGATAGCTGCCCGCAATGAAGGCAAAAACATCGAAAAACTATTGCAATCGCTTTATAATCAGACGTCGTCGATGACCATTCAGATGATGAGACCTCAGAGATCGCGGAAAGATTTAAAGTTTCTCATCCCGACATGAACCTGAAGCTGTTAAAAGCTACGGGTTCCGGCAAGAAACAAGCCATCTCTCAAGCCTTGCATGCCGCTGAAAATGAATTGGTTTTGGTCACTGATGCCGACTGCGAGCTTCCTGAGAAATGGATTGAGAAGATGCTCGCTTATTATATCGCGAAAGACTTGAAAATGCTGCTTGGTCCGGTGCTTTTGACGCCTGCCGACACTTTGTTTGAGAAGCTTCAGGTTCTTGAGCACATGAGTCTCATCGCGAGTACTGCAGGTTCCACTGCCATTGGGATGCCGGTGATGTGCAACGGCGCCAACATGATGTACGACCGCAAATCTGCATTAAATGTGGAGAAAGACCGCACCGACATGAAACTCGCTTCGGGTGACGACATGTTTCTGATGGAGCAGTTTATCGCGCGATATGGCAGCAAGGCAATAGGTTTCTTCCTTAACCGTGAGGTGATTGTGAAAACGGCTACCATGCCGAATCTCAAGGCGTTTTTCCGTCAGCGCACCCGCTGGACCTCGAAGACTAAGGCTTACACCAACTGGAAAATCATCGCCACGGCATTAACGGTGTTTTTATTCAATCTGAGCATCGTCTTTTTCTTTGTGGCTGGCTTCTTCATGCCGGTTTTCTGGGCTTTTTACGTGCTCTACGTCATCATGAAAACCCTCATCGACTATCCTATCATCAGGCGAATCTCGGCTTTCATGAAACAGAAAAAACTCAAGTTCTGGACTTTGCCACTTGAGTTTATCTATCCGTTTTATGTAGTGTTTACTGCGATTGCGGGGATGTTTACAAAGGTTAGATGGAAATAGTCTAACAGTTTTTCACCATAGCTTCCACCAGATTCCACGCGCCTTGATATACGTCTTTCAACCTTGCATTCAACATGAAGCATGGCGTTGAGAATATCTTGTTTTCCTTGTCGATTGCCACGCCACCGTGAGTTGTCTCAGTGTGTCTGCAGCCAATCATCGGAAGTTCCTTAGCTTGACGGCACTCGCCGCTTCCCATCGTAACGTTAACATTACCAAGCACTTTCGCCACCATCAAAGGTGCGATGCACATGGCTCCTATTGGCTTGCCCTGGGCGTGGATGTCTTTTATCGCCTTCTCAACCTCTTTATTGACCTTGAAATTGATGCCGTCGTAGGCGTATGTGAAGATGTTTTTCGCCGCGCCGTTGCCGCCTGGGAACAATAATGCATCAAAATCATCGGCATTGAATTTGTTTAAAGGCAAGATGTTTCCTCGAACAATGCGAGCCGATTCCACAAGCATGTTACGACGCTCTTCCGAACGTTTCCCCGTTGCATGATTGCAAACCTCAGATTGGTCTTCATCTGGCGCAAATGCTTGATATTCAATATTATGCTGGTCGAGGGCCAACAATAACGTAACAGTCTCATTGATTTCAGAACCGTCCATGGTGCCGCATCCGGCAAGAATTACAGCTACTTTTTTCATATCACATCGTCAATTAAATCGTCAATATCGTCGTCATCTTTTTTGAATTTCTTCTCTATTTTATCGTATTCTTTATCAAGTTTGTTAATCCAACCGTCTTTGTTGTCGTAAATCCATGTCGCCACATCCTCCGAATACTTGTAAAGCTTTGAGCTTTTGCGGGTTTCCTCATTCAAAACGTCTTTTATTCCGAAGAAATCAAGAAGCAAAATCAATACACCAACAAGCAAAAATCCTTTTGCGATGCCGCAAACAATTCCTCCAATTTTATCAATAAAACCAAGATTAATTGATTCCACCACCTGTGCCAGCCAGTTGCCTAACCAATTGATTAACAATGCTAAAGCGACAAAAACTATGATAAACGAAATCACAGACATCCATTCCGGACTGACGTTGATAATTTTTCCAAGCCAATGCCCGACAACATTCGAAAGCTTTATCGCGCCATAGATGCCACCGATGAAAGCTGCAAGCGAAAACGCCTCTCTTATGATACCGTTTCTCAATCCGCCTATAGCAAAGAGAATCAGTATGATACCAATGATAATGTCTAAATAGTTCATGATTTTTTAGTCTTTTTTAAGTTAATTCAGGGTGTAAAATTACAAAAAATTAAAAAAATGTATGAAATTTTTCCAAAAATAATTATTTTTGCGGTTTAAAAATTTTTGAAAATGAATCTCGAAGAAGCTGAAAAAGAAGAAAAGAAATCGCTGAATTTCATTGAAGCGAAAGTTGAGGAAGATTTACGAAACGGCAAGAACGCCAAACGAATCCAGACACGTTTCCCTCCGGAGCCTAACGGCTACCTCCACATAGGTCACGCCAAGGCTATATGCCTGGATTTCGGCATCGCCAAGAACTACGGCGGCGTTTGCAACCTGCGTTTCGACGACACCAACCCCACCAAGGAGAACATGGAGTATGTGGATGCCATCAAGGAAGACATCCAATGGCTTGGTTATCAATGGGGTAACGAGTATTACGCCTCAGATTATTTCCAGCAGCTTTGGGATTTTGCTATCGAACTTATAAAACGGGGCAAGGCATATATCGACGAGCAGTCGTCGGAGGAGATTGCAGCCCAGAAAGGCACTCCCACGCAGCCCGGCACCGAGAGTCCATACCGTAACCGTCCGATTGAGGAGTCGCTTGAGCTCTTCAACAAGATGAACTCTGGCGAGATAGAGGAAGGCAAGATGGTGCTTCGCGCAAAGATTGACATGGCGAACCCTAACATGCACTTCCGCGACCCTATCATCTACCGCGTGGTGAAGACTCCGCATCATCGCACAGGCACAAAGTGGAACGCCTACCCGATGTACGACTTCGCTCACGGCCAGAGCGACTACTTCGAGGGCGTGACCCACTCGCTCTGCACCCTTGAATTCGTGGTGCACCGCCCTCTCTACGACTTGTTTGTCGACTGGCTCAAAGAGATCCGCGGCGAAGGCGACAACATGGACGACAACCGTCCGCGTCAGACCGAGTTCAACAAGCTGAATCTCAACTACACCTTGATGAGCAAGCGTAACCTGCTGATTTTGGTGAAAGAAGGCGTTGTCAACGGCTGGGATGACCCGCGTATGCCTACGATTTGCGGCTTCCGTCGTCGTGGCTACACTCCGGAATCAATTCATAAATTTATCGATAAGATTGGATATACCACATACGACGCTCTTAACGACTTCGCGTTGCTCGAGAGCTCAATCCGTGAAGACCTCAACGCCCGCGCTACACGTGTGGCAGCCGTCGTAAATCCCGTTAAGCTGGTGATTACCAACTATCCTGAAGGTCAGACCGAGGAACTCGAGGCTATCAACAACCCTGAAGATGAGTCGGCAGGCAGTCATAAGATTGAGTTCAGCCGCGAGCTGTGGATCGAGAAGGAAGACTTCATGGAATGCCCTCCGAACAAATATTTCCGCCTCACTCCAGGCAAGGAAGTGCGTCTGAAGAACGCCTACATCGTGAAATGCACAGGCTGCAAGAAAGACGAAAACGGCGAAGTTGTTGAGGTTTACGCTGAATACGACCCGATGACACGCAGCGGCATGCCTGAGGCTAACCGTAAGGTTAAAGGCACCATCCACTGGGTCAGCCAGGCTCACTGCATCAAGGCTGAAGTGAGACTCTACGACCGCCTCTGGAACGTGGAAAACCCTCGCGACGAGTTGGCACGCCTGCAGGACGAAGGCAACACCCCAATCGAGGCAATGCGTAAGATGATGAATCCTAACTCATTGGAAATCAGGACAGAATGCTACGTTGAGAAATATCTCGCCGACGCAAAACCGCTCGACCACTTCCAGTTCCAGAGAATAGGATATTTCACCGTCGACAAAGACAGCACACCGGATCATCTGGTGTTCAACAGAACCGTGGGATTGAAAGATACCTGGTCAAAGAAAGAATAATAATGGATGCCCTGATGGGCAGAAATCTAACAAAATCTAATTAAAAATCAAACAAAATAGTCCAACGTAGAAAATTTTGAAAGATTTTTTAAAAGATTTTGAAAGATTTCTCGCCGAAGGCGATTAAGATAACAACCGCTTTAGCGGTTTAAGATAAATAAAATGATAGACGTAAAATTTATTGAAGGCTTGTATGAGGCTTTGCCGGAAGAAACAAGGCATTATCTCGATATCGCTATCGAAAAAATAGTCGAGGCAAAGAAAAAAGGCGGAAAAGTGGTCGTTGTGACTGGTTCCGGCCCTAACATCCACGAAGGCGTGACAACTCTCATCGCTGAGTTCATCAACAAAGGCCTGATTGACGGTGTCACAACGAGTTCGGCTGTCGTCTCTCACGAGATGGGCGGTGTTCTCGACAAGGTGAAACGTATCAATATCCACGATGTCGGCGAGGAGTTCCTCGATTTCGACAAGATGCCTCGTGGCGACATCTTCGAGCTCACCGAACTCACTGACGCTCAATGGGCTGACCTTAAGAAAGAGATGATTATCGACGACGCTCTCGTGCAGCGTTGCAACGAAAAAGAAGGCACCGTCATCATCAAGGCGGCGGCTAACATGGCTTACCCGATGGGCCTCAGAAACGAGACTTTTGCGGCAAGCATCATGGAGATAGCCCACACCAAACACGTCCCGTTTGAAGAAGTCGTGGGTTGGGGCTGCGATGAGCGTACCATGCTCGGAGCTGGCGTCCGTAACAACGTCCCGGTGCTCGTGAGCGTGCCTCAGCTTATCGGTGGCGGCCAGGTCGGTATCAGCATCGCCGACAGTATCCCGGTGAGCGACAGGACGTTCCGCATCTCAAAGATGTTAGGCTCAGCCGATGTCATCATCGAGTCGGCAGTGGCATTGACACAGGAGATTCACGACGGTCCGTTTGAGACTTACACCGGTCACGGCATTTGGGCAAGCTGGAACGGCTATCCTACATACAGCCTCAAAGACAAGACCTTGATTCGTTTCGACCTCGACGAAAACCTCAAGAAAGCTTGGGATCTCGATAAGAAATCAGGCGACGTGCAGGCTGCTATCGACAAGGGTCTGCCGAAGACGAAAATGTCGAAAATCCCATTCAGAATGGAGATGTCGGCATTCTCACGTCTCGAGAAGTCAATCCCGGTTGTGGGCGACATCGGCGTGCTCTGGTCGGTGATGGCACTTAAAGTGTCGCAGGCACTCAACATCGAGCTCGACTACATCAGCTATCCGCAGCAGACCGAGCCTGGCAAGGCAATGCGTGAGTGGATTGTCGACAACATCGACTACATGAAAATGGATAAGATTAAGCAGTGGCTTAATAGTTAAAAGAGAAAAGAGTAAAGTTAAAAGATAAAAAGATGAATACTACCTCAACAGTAAAGCTCTATAACCTTGATTTTGATCAGGTTAAGACTTATTTGTTCGCGACATTGTTCGTGGCTGGCAACATGATTCTGCCTCAACTCTGCCACCTCATCCCTAACGGCGGTCACATCTTCCTGCCAATCTATTTCTTCACTTTGATTGCCTCTTACAAATACGGCATGAAGGTCGGATTGATGACAGCTGTTTTGTCGCCTATCGTCAACAGCTTGCTTTTCGGAATGCCTCCTGCGGCAGTGGTTCCAAGCATACTCATCAAGTCGATTTTCCTCGCGGTGTCAGCTGCTTGGATTGCTGAGAAGACCAAGAAAGTGTCGCTTTGGACCATCCTCGCTGTTGTTTTGGCATATCAGATCTTCGGCTGCCTCGTGGAATGGCTCATCGAGGGCTCATTCGTGGCAGGATTCAACGATTTCCGCCTCGGAATCCCAGGAATGCTTATCCAATGGATTGGCGGATATTTGTTTGTGAAATACATTAAATAGTTTTGCACGCAGAAATAGCGAAAACAGCGGAAATATTTCTGCTATATCTGCTGTTTCTGCGTGAGATTTTAATATGTCGTTAGAAAAAGCGAAATCAATATTGCTATCCTCTGCGAGCACCATTGCGGTGGTTTCAGACGGAGAGGTTTTCACTTCGCAGGAGCGGGGTGTTAAGCCGCTTTTGTTTCTTCTTAAAGAGAAAAAAGAGTTTTTGAAAGGCGCTTCCGTTGCCGACAAGGTCATCGGCAAGGCAGCGGCGCTCCTCATGGCTCTCGGTGAAATCAAAGAGGTTCACACTTTGATAATCTCAGAACCTGCAATCAAAGTGTTTGAAAAGTACAATATCCCTTGTTTTTACGATAAAAAAGTCACCCGCATCGTAAATCGCACGGGTGACGGCTTATGTCCGATGGAAACGCTCTGTCTGGATGTTGAAAATCCGCAAGAGGCGTTTGACCGCATCACTTCACTTTGATGTCAAATCCCGACCAGTCGTCGCTCTCCGACAGCAAATCGTAGTAATGACAGATGTTCTCCTCGGTGATTTTCTCGCCATTTACTGAGACTATCCTATCTCCAACCTTAAACGTTTCACTGCCGTCGATGAGACGTGTCAAAATCTTCAGTTTGCCGTTATCGACAATGAGTTTGTAGCGGACAGCGTGAAATGGCTTAACCTCGTTGTTGACATGAGGCTTGGCATATACTTTAGGAGGATCTGACACCATAGAAATTATCCAGTCGAACTGCGAAATGGCCTTGAGACCCATGTTGTTATGTGGAAGGTTTTTCACATAGATAATATCAGTCTCTTTGTCAGCTTCAGCGATACTGAATCTTTCATTCGGGGCATCGACAAATCGCTGCTTGGTAGTCTGACCGTTAATACCAGTTCCGTACGAGCCCTCATATACATAATCATTCGTTTTGGGGTTTTCAACCCTTTGCTCACCTTTTAAAACAAAACCGGCGCGTCCGTTTCCTGTGTCAAAGATGCATTTGTATTCCACCCCGTTGATTTGAGGATAAACCCACAGCACTCTTTGTTCATACGTGCACTTAACAGGAACAAATCCAGTGGTGTCAATGGGCTCTTTATAATTGACAAATCGTATCTCACTATTAGTGAAATCTAAAAATTCATGACCAATGTTTAGGCTTTCTAAACCTAATAAGTGATGGTCGGAAATTGTATAATTCTCACAAAGAGGCCGTTCTGGAAACAAGACAGCCTGACCAATTTCTGTGTTATAAATCTTCTCAGTCCCGACTTTCGCATACAGCGTTGTGATTTTGATACTTGATTTTTTTTCGACACCAGTCACCCGAACACGATAAAACTTCATCTCTTTGGGGCGTGTGCCCGGCGTATACATCAGCGTAATAATCGAATTGTCACCCGTATCGTAAATCAACGAATCCGGCTTGCCATTCAACTCAGCCTTGAAAACAATATGCTGCCCGTTGTTTTTGAAATGTATGGTGTCGTCAAATATAACTTCTGCCTCGACAATTTCATCAGTACGCACCTTTAATGAATGAACATACAATCCCACAGGGAAAAAATAGGCAAAAACGGCACACGACACCACTATTATTGCCAAAATCACAACCAAAATAATGCGTAAAACCCTCTTCGTTTTCTTTTTCATAGTATTAAAATATCAGGTTAATTATTTGACTGCAAAATTACAAAAATTATCAATAATTGGAGTTTGTTTTATATTTTTGCAAAAATTAACTGTAGCTTTGTCCGAGCTTTTGCGTCCAATGTGCAAAAGATTCTAAAGAAAGGAATATATAAACTTTAAAAAATATGAATGAAGCATTTGTAAAATCGTTAAAACTATTGTTGCTATTGGTGGTTTTGTATATAGTTACATTTATTATTGGTGTCATCGTGGGGAGTGTATTTAATAACATTAAAATCACGAAATGGGTCTTGGTTATTGGTCTTATGCTCCTCGCAGTCTTGTTTTTCGGCAAGAGGTATGTCGATCTTTCGTTTGGCCGCATCGAGCGGCGTATGGTCTGGCCTGCAATCGGTATGTCTGTATTGATTGCTGTGGCACAATTGCTCATTACAATATCAGTGTTATCCTTGCTTGACGTTGATTATTTTTATCAAGGCGAAGAATTGGAACGTCGTCAACAGCTTATTTCAGGAATTGCCGGTGCACTTTTCGTCATTGTTTCTGGTCCTATAATAGAAGAGATTTGTTTTCGTGGACTTCTTCTTGATGGTCTTCTTAAAACGCGATGCCATCCTTGGGCAGCCATTCTTATCTCTGCTGTTGCTTTCGGTCTGGTTCATGGGTTATGGGCGCCTTTTGTCACTGCCACGCTGTTCGGAATCCTCGCCGGATGGCTTTACTGGCGCACAGGCAGCATCATTCCGGGTCTCATCATCCATATTACCAACAACTCACTCACTGGCATAGATTTAATCAATCAAACGGACATCTTTTATCTGATAGCCCTTGTCGGCGGTCTCATTTTTCTGACTTACGGTGTCTGGTGGTTTTGGAAAAATGTGAAAACCTTTAGGTATTAACGAAAAAAGAGATTCCAGCAGTTCTGAAATCTCTTATATTGAAAAAACAAAAATTGATTGATTTTTATTTCTTCCCGCGTTTCTTCGACGCATTATCCGGATTGTTGACAATGTCAAGACAGTCCTGATATGTCAGATTGTTGGCGTCGTATGTGCGAGGAATCTTGTAATTTGTCTTTTTATATGAGATATAGATTCCGAAACGGCCACGAAGCACCAACATGTCTTTATCTTCAGGATAAGTTGTCACAACGTTGTCGGCATCCGATTTGCGCTTGCTCTCGATGATTTCAACGGCACGCTGGAATGTCACCAATGACGGGTCATCGAGCTTCGAGAGGCTGTAGAAAGCGTTTTTGTGCTTCAAATACGGACCGAAACGACCGATGGCAACCTGAATCTCAGCGTCTTCGTATTCGCCTAATGAGCGTGGGAATGCGAACAAATCCAAGACCTCGTCCAATGTGATTGTCTCGATGCTCTGGTCTTTATGCAGACCTGCGAACTTCGGTTTCTCATCCGACTCAGTGTCACCGATCTGTGCCACAGGACCGAAACGACCGATTTTCACGTATACGTTCTTGCCTGAGACAGGGTCAACGCCAAGGAGCTTCTCGCCACTGAATTTGCCAGAGTTATCTGATGTTTCGGTGATTGTCTTGTGGAAATCTTTGTAGAAATCCTTAATCATCTTGTTCCACTCGCAGCGACCTTCAGCGATCTTATCGAATTCTTTTTCCACGTTAGCGGTGAAGTTATAGTCGACGATGGTCTCGAAGTAGCTGATTAAGAACTTATTTACGAGGATTCCAATGTCGGTTGGGACGAGTTTAGCCTTCTCGTAACCGATATTTTCCTTACCTGTCTTTTCAGTGATTTTATTCTTTTTCAGAGTGTAAATCTTGAATGTGCGGGTCTCGCCTGCGATGTCTTTCTTCTCGACATATTCTCTCTTCTGAATTGTTGAGATTGTCGGGGCGTATGTTGAAGGACGGCCGATGCCGAGTTCTTCCATTTTCTTGACGAGAGAAGCCTCAGTATATCTGAAAGGCTTGCGTGCGAAACGCTGCTGTGCCTCCATCTTGTCCAAATCGAGCACCTGACCGACTCTCATCGGAGGCAGCATGCTGTTGACGTTTTCACCGTTTTCATCGTCGACGCTCTCGATGTAAACCTTGAGGAATCCGTCGAAGAGGACCACCTCGCCTGATGCCACGAAGTCTTTGTCAGAGTTAGAGACATCGATATTGACAACGGTCTTTTCTATCTGAGCGTCAGCCATTTGCGAAGCGATGGTACGTTTCCAGATGAGCTCGTAAAGCTTGCGTTCGTCGGCGGTACCTTTGATGGTCTGCTGGTCGAGATATGTAGGGCGGATAGCTTCGTGAGCTTCCTGTGCGCCCTTTGATTTTGTTGTAAACTGTCTTGTCTTGACATACTGTGCGCCGTAGAGGTTCTCGATCTCTTTCTTGGCCTGGCCAAGTGCGAATGTCGAGAGGTTGACGCTATCGGTACGCATGTATGTGATCTTTCCTGATTCGTAGAGCTGCTGGGCGATACGCATGGTGTTGCTCACCGAGAAACCGAGCTTACGTCCCGCTTCTTGCTGCAGCGTTGAAGTGGTGAATGGAGGTGCCGGGCATTTAGAAACAGGCTTTTTCTCCACCGCCTTGATGGTATATCCTGCGCTCTTGCAGTCTTCAAGGAATTTATATGCTTCCTCTTCCTTCTCGAAACGTGTAGGAAGCTCTGCAAACAGCTGATATTCATGGTTGTCGATGGTGAACGAGAAGTTCGCTGTCACGCGGTATGCGCTGCTGTTCACGAAGTTTTTGATCTCGTCTTCGCGTTCGACGATGAGACGCACTGCCACGCTCTGCACGCGACCTGCTGAAAGTGCAGGTTTCACCTTCTTCCAGAGAAGCGGTGAGAGCTCGTAACCTACGAGACGGTCGAGGACGCGGCGCGCCTGTTGAGCGGCCACGAGGTCCATGTCGATCTTACGTGGGTTGTCGATAGCGTGCAAAATAGCTGGTTTCGTGATCTCGTGGAACACGATACGACGATATTTATCCTCACTCAAGCCCAAGGTCTCATAAAGATGCCATGATATTGACTCTCCCTCGCGGTCCTCATCGGATGCCAGCCACACCATCTCGGCGCCCGCTGACAGCTTTTTAAGTTCCGCAACAAGATGTTTCTTGTCATCAGGGACTTCATATTCCGGCATGAAGCCGTGCTCCATATCCAAACTGAGATTCGATTTGTTCAAATCCCTTACATGTCCGTAACTCGATTTTACTGTAAATTCTTTCCCCAAAAAGCCTTCAATTGTCTTTGCCTTCGCCGGAGACTCAACTATCACAAGATTCTTTACCATAACACAATTTTTAATTCCTATTTTTCTTTTTTCTCACGCAGATATCGCAGATTTGTTTGGAAAAATTTCTGCGTTTTCTGCGGTATCTGCGTGAGCCAATTTCGCGCTGCAAAATTACTACATTATTATTTTAAAAATGAAATAAAAAATTAAAAAATTTTAAACATCGTTGATAATCAATGAGTTTCCTCGCATTTTTGATTTGTCATTCCGAGCAAAGCGAGGAAACTCAAAATTTCGTATTTTTGCGCCATGATTATAATTGACAACGTAATAGTAACCGACGAGTTTCTCAATGCCCGTTTCTGCTGCCAGCTCGCGCGCTGCAAGGGCGAATGCTGTGTGGCAGGCGACGCCGGCGCGCCTCTTGAACCTGACGAGGTGGGCATTATTGAAGAAAATATTGAAAAAATCAAGCCTTATATGCGTCCGGAAGGCATCAAAGCCATAGAAGACAATGATGTTTACGACTACGATGACTTCGGCTGCATGACGACACAGCTTGTCAACGGAGAGGAATGCGCTTTTGTGTATTTCCATGAAAACGGAACGGCATTGTGCGCTATAGAAAAGGCTTATAACGAAGGCAAAATCGACTTCTGGAAACCTATCAGCTGCCATCTTTACCCGATACGACTGCTCGAAAAAGACGGTTTCACGTATATAATGTATCACGAGTGGAGCGTGTGCGTGCCCGCGAAACGTTTCGGCGAAAAAGAAGGCATCCCGTTGTATAAATTCCTGAAAGAACCTTTGATAAGAAAATTCGGTGATAATTGGTACCAAAGACTTCAATCTGTCATTTCGAGCGGAACGAAGTGAAGTCGAGAAATCTTATTAAAATAAGATGTTTTCATTTTTTTTCACTTTTTTTTGCTTTATTCCAAAAAAATTGCTTAATTTTGTAAGTTAATTTTAGACACAATGAAGGTATTATTTATCCACCAAGAAATCACACCTTATCTCAAAGAGACTCCGATGTCCTTGATTGGCAGATACTTACCGCAGGGGATTCAGGAAAAGGGAAAGGAGATACGTATTTTCATGCCTCGTTTCGGCAACATCAACGAACGCCGTAACCAGCTGCATGAAGTGATTCGTCTTTCGGGTATGAATATGATTATCAACGACACAGACCATCCGTTGATTATCAAAGTGGCTTCAATTCAAAAAGCCAGAATTCAGATTTATTTTATCGATAATGATGATTTCTTTACCAAGAGAAAGACGACAATTGCCGATAAAGACGGCGTATTGTTTGAGGATAACGACGACCGCACTGTGTTCTTCTCGCGTGGTGTCATCGAGACAGTGAGAAAACTTAACTGGCCACCTGACGTCATTCATTGCCATGGCTGGATGACATCACTCGTGCCGCTTTACATCAAACGCGCATTCAAAGATAACCCTTTGTTCAGCGAATCAAAAGTGGTTTATTCTCTCTACGACGATGATTTTGAAGGCGCTTTCCGCGACAGTTACGACAAGAAACTCAAAATGCCGGGAATCGTTGGAAAAGAGATAAAATGGCTCAAAAACCCAGTATATGCTAACATTCAGAAGTCAGCACTCGACTTCGCAGATGGCATCGTTATAGCAAGCCCAAATGTAAATCCTGAGGTGGAAAAATACGCAAGATCGTTAAATAAACCGATTCTTGAATACCAAGGAGAAGAAGATTACGTTGATGCTTATAACGACTTTTATGATAAGATAATGACATTATGACAAAAACACGTGTTTTAACACTGGTATTTTTCATTACATTGATAAGCTTCTCGGCATGCAGAAAATCACCTGAGAAAATCGGTAAGGATTTGCAGCCGACAAATAGCTATATCACTGTGGAATTCTCTGATGCACAAGACATTGTAGCAAGCACTTTTACTGTGCCTTATCTTAATACAAAACAGCTTGGATACGCCTTCATCGGTAACATGAACGACCCGCTGTTCGGCAATTCCAACTTAGACTTTTTCACACAGTATTCACTCAGCACCTCCAGCTTGTATTGGGGTGAAGGCGCCGTCGCTGACTCAGTGGTGTTGGCCCTCGCTTATAACGGTTATTATGGCGATACAATTGATAAGCCATTGACAGCCAAGGTGTTCGAGATAAGTGAAGATATGTATGCCGACTCGACTTACAGGTCAAATATGGTGCTTGAATGCGAACCTATAGAGCTCGCAAATCACACCTTTGTGCCTCGTCCGCTCACCCCGATTGACACTGTCATCGACAGAGGCGTGCTGCGAATCACATTGGATGCCTCATTAGCCGAAAAACTTGTCGAAAACGGACCTTATCTGACAAACGATGAGTTTAAGGAAAAATTCAAAGGCTTGCGCGTGATGTGCGAGAAAAACGACATTCCGGCATCGGCGATATCATTCAACCTGACCCACAGCTATTCATATCTGCGTGTTTATTATCACAATAATGATGACACACTTAGCTATGATTTCAGAGTCACCTCGTCGGATGTGAGATTTAATCATTACACCCACGACTTTTCAAATTCTGAAATAGATTTGTTTGACACGATCGACAATCCGAAACTTTACGTCCAAGGTACAGCCGGAACGAGAGTTTGGGTGAAGTTCCCGAATCTCCTGAGATGGGCAGACTCTTTGAATGCCATCAGTAATGTCGCTCTCAATGAGGCCAAACTGATAATGACGGGTGCTGTGACAGACACGGCGATGTATGCTCCTCCTGCGAGACTGGTGGCTGCAGGAGCCAAATTCACAACAGACACCACCTACGTCATCCTTCCCGACCAATATATCAGCGCTGAATATTTTGGCGGAGCCTATAGCGCGACGGACGGACAGGTGTGGTTCAGAATCACGGAATTTCTCCAAAACGTCATAAAACACGGGACTTATTCAACACAATGCGATGGTATCCTGATTTATGTCGATCAGGGTTCTTCATCACCGCACCGCTGGGCTTTCCACGGTCCGCAAAGCATGGAGGAAGATAAACGAATCCGTCTTGAAATTGTTTATTCACTTATTAACGACTAGGAAATATGAAAAAATTATTATTAATACTTTGCGTTTTTTTAGGTATGGCAGCACAAGCACAAAATGAGACAAAAGTCTTGATCAAGACTACTATGGGCGACATCACAGTGATGCTTTATGACGACACACCGCTGCATCGCGACAATTTCATCAAATTAGTTAACGAAGGTTGGTACAACGGCTCACCTTTTCACCGTGTCATCAAGAATTTCATGATTCAGGGCGGACAGAACGCCGATGGCAGCGTTGACCCAGGTTATCGTATTCCAGCTGAGTTCAAGTCAAACCATTTTCATAAAAAAGGCGCTCTTGCTGCAGCACGTCAGGCCGACCAGGTGAACCCTAAGAAAGAATCAAGCGGCTCACAGTTTTACATCGTGCAAGGCAAGGTCTGGAATGAGACAGAAATCAATATGTTTGAGACACGCTACGGCAAGGTGTTCAGCGCAAAACAGCGTCAGGCTTACCAGACCGTTGGCGGAACCCCACATCTCGACGGCGACTACACAGTGTTCGGCGAAGTGACAGACGGTCTTGATATCGTTGACAAAATCGCTGCAGTGAAAACAGGCTATATGGACGTTCCTGTCGAGCCAGTTACAATAATCTCAATGGAAATTGTAAAATGAAAGAGAAAATAGAAAAAATACTTGATGAGGTAAAGTCTTTCCATGCAGAAAGCAAAGATGCATTGGAACAGTTCCGCATTCAATATCTCAGCAAAAAAGGCATTATAACGGAGCTTTTCACAGAGTTCAAGCAGGTGGCTCCTGAGATGCGCAAGGAGATGGGAATGAAGCTTAACGAGCTCAAAAACACCATCCAGGACATCATCGACGAGCAACAGAAGAATTTTGAGACAAAGTCAGAGGGCAAGACCGACCTCGACCTCACTCTTCCTGTCGATGCCATGAACGGTGCACGTCATCCTTTGTCGATAGTGCGCAACGAGATTAACGACATATTCAAACGCCTCGGCTTTGTGATTGCTGAAGGTCCGGAAATTGAAGACGATTACCATGTCTTTGCGGCGTTGAACTTCCCGCCAGACCATCCGGCGCGCGACATGCAGGACACCTTCTTCATCAGCAAGGAGCCGAGTGAGAACAAGCCTACCGATGTGCTTCTTCGTACGCATACTTCAAGCGTGCAGGTACGTGCCATGGAGACGAACAAGATGCCTATCCGCATCATCGCTCCGGGCCGCGTTTTCCGTAACGAAGCCATCTCTGCCCGCGCACACTGCATCTTCCATCAGATAGAAGGTCTTTATATCGATAAAAACGTGTCGTTTGCTGACCTCAAGCAGACACTCTACCACTTTGTGCAGGAATACTTCGGCGAAGGCACAAAAGTGCGTTTCCGTCCGTCGTATTTCCCATTTACCGAGACATCTGCTGAGATGGATATCTCATGCAACATCTGCGGCGGCGCAGGCTGTAACATCTGCAAACACACTGGCTGGGTTGAGATTATGGGTTGCGGTATCTGCGATCCTAACATCCTCAAAGCTTCAAATATCGACCCGGAAGAATACACAGGATATGCTTTCGGCATGGGCGTTGAACGTATCGCCATGCTGAAATACCAAATCAACGACCTTAGATTGTTCTTCGAGAACGACTTAAGATTCTTGAAACAATTCGAAAACGCCTGATTTCAGTTAAAAGATATTAGTTAAAAGATATTTTAGCTTTCGTCTTTTAACTTTACTCTTTTAACCTTTAACTAATTCCATCTCATGCATTTCGATATCTTCTAAGAGGGTATCGATTTTGCTATTCATATCTAAATCAATGAGATAGGCGAATTGAACGCTCTCGATGCGTTTGATTTTTTCGAGGATTTTCGCAAGGTTTTCATCGTTGATGAAGTTACGAATCACGATGAGATAGTCGGTGGCTGGTGAGAAATTGACCCAGCGTCCTTCTGAATTCACAATCTCCACAAGGTTGAAAGTATTGCAGTTTTCTCCCCCGTCGTAAAGATAAAAAGAAAACTCAAGACCGTCCTCATTGACGATGTCGGAATACTTTACCAGATTGATATTCAATAACTTATTGATATGCCATGCGAGTTTGTAATCCTCGAGATGGGTGCAGATACCTATGATTTTTATGTCATCGAAGGGCTCGACGACGATTTTTTTCTTTTTCTTAACCATAACTTATTGTTTTTAAATGACTTGTGACTCCTCTTCCATCTGATGCCAGGTCTTCTCAGCTGCAAGCTGTTCGGCGCCTTTTATTGAGAAATCGACCGACTGACCGTATTCTTTTTCGTCGATTAACACCTGAATGACATATTGTTTTTCAAAGCCTTCGCCTTTTACACCGACATGTCTGAATTCAACATGATGTTTCTCTTTCTGTGACCATTCGAGGAGTTTGCTCTTATAATTAACGTCGTTTTTCTCGATATCGTCTATGTCGAGATGCATTAAAATGACGTTGTTTACGATGATTTTATAGGTGAAGTTATAACCTCTGTCGAGGAAAAGCGCGCCCGTGAAAGCCTCGAAGGCATTGCCTCCAATTGAGCGGAACTGTGCGTGGCGGTCGTGAGATTTCGCGTACATGACCATCTTGTCGAAGCCTAATTTCACCGACAGTTTGTTCAACGAGGCACGGCTGACGATTTTTGAGCGCATTTCGGTAAGGAAACCTTCCTGTTTTGTAGGAAATTTCTTGAAAAGATATTCTCCGACTATGGTGCTGAGGACGGTGTCGCCGAGATATTCGAGTCGTTCGTTGCTGATGGTGATGCCGTTTAACTTCTTGCTACCCACCGACTTATGAGTAAACGCGAGTTGATAAAGCGTAATGTTGTGCGGATAAAACCCGAACACATTATGTATATATTTTGCCAAATCTTTTTCGGCCTTGTTGTGATAACGAAAAAGACTTAACATTTTTTAAAACTTCTTGAAGATGATACTTGCGTTGTGACCGCCGAATCCGAAAGCGTTGCTCAGTGCGTAGTTCACTGTTCTCTTCTTCGCTTTCCAGAATGTGAAATCGATTTTAGGGTCGATATTCGGGTCGTCGGTGAAGTGGTTTATTGTTGGAGGCACGATGTCGTGTTTGCATGCGAGGACGGCTGAGATGGCTTCTACAGCGCCGGCGCCTCCGAGGAGGTGTCCTGTCATCGATTTGCCTGAGTTGATAGACATATCGTAGGTATGTTCACCGAACACTGATTTAATGCCGAGGATTTCTGGGATATCGCCTGCTGGTGTTGATGTTCCGTGAGTGTTGATATGGTCGATGACATCAGGAGTGATGTTGGCTTCTTTCAGTGCGCGTTGCATGCTGAGAGCTGCGCCTTGACCTTCTTGGTGAGGTGCGGTGATATGATGAGCGTCGGCTGATTCGCCGCATCCTACTATCTCGCCGTAGATCTTAGCTCCGCGTTTGATGGCGTGGTCGAGTTCTTCGAGCACGAGGCATCCTCCGCCTTCACCCATGACGAATCCGTCGCGGTCGGCGTCGAAAGGACGCGAGGCGGTGGCAGGGTCGTCGTTGCGTGTCGAGAGGGCTTTCATGGCTTCGAAACCACCAACGCTGATAGGGCAAATAGGAGCTTCAGAGCCGCCTGCAATCATTACCTCGTTTCTACCGTAATGGATGTAACGGAAGGCGTTGATAATGGCGTTTGCCGATGAAGCGCAAGCCGAGACAGTGCAGTAGTTTGGACCTTGGAAACCGTATTTTATGGAGATGTTACCTGCTGCGAGGTCGGGAAGGAGTTTTGGGATTGTGAAAGGGTTTACGCGAGGTGTCCCGTCGCCTCTTGCGTAATCCACATTTTCGAGGTAGAGGCTTTCAATACCTCCGATACCAGATGCAAAGATAACACCGACTTCAGTGAAATCAGTGTTATCTCTGTTAATACCTGAATCTTGAATCGCTTCATCCGCCGAAATCATGGCGAACTGTTCGAATAAGTCCAGTTTGCGTGCTTCTTTTCTATCGAAGTATTGCAATGGGTCGAAATCTTTAACCTCGCAAGCTATGCGTGATTTAAATTTCGAAGCATCGAAACGTGTTATCATTCCCGCTCCGCCAACGCCTTTACAGAGACTATCCCAGTATTCTGAGATGTTTTTGCCTATTGGTGTAATGGCACCTAAGCCTGTAATGACTACACGCTTGAATTCCATGATTATGCTTTGTGTTCTTCGATATATTTGATAGCGTCGCCGACTGTCTGAATGTTCTCTGTCTGATCGTCAGGAATTGATACGCCAAATTCTTTTTCGAAATCGAGGATCAACTCAACTGTGTCGAGAGAATCGGCACCTAAATCCTGTGTAAAGTTTGCTGTTTCAACAACTTCTGATGGATCAACACCTAATTTATCAACGATGATTGATACAACTTTTTCTTTAATTTCTGACATTTTCAATAATTTTTAATTAATAAACTTTTTTTCTGCTCTAAAGAAAAACTTCTGCAAAATTAAGGTTTTTTTTTTAACGGACGACAAAAAAAATGCTTTATTTGGCTTGTAAAAACGTAAAATATTGATTATCAATAAATTTTAAAGTACCTTTTTTTAAGAAAAAAATTCGATATTTTTGAAAATCAATGTTTTTTAAGATTTTTAACGGAATGTTGATAATTTTTTGCTAATTTTACACCTTAATAATATTAACGAAAATGATTACAAAAAATACAGAAAAAGTCTTTCTTTTGGATGCCTATGCGTTGATTTACAGGGCGTTTTTTGCGTTGAATAAGAATCCGAGGATGACATCGAAGGGATTGAATACGTCGGCGATTATCGGATTTTTGAATACGCTGTATGAGGTTTTGAAGAACGAGAATCCGTCGCATATAGGCATCGCTTTTGATCTGGGCGCCCCTACCCTGCGCACCGAAAACTTCTGCGATTACAAGGCAAACCGCGAGGAGATGCCGCCAGATTTGAGAGCGTCGATACCTTATATCATTGAGATTATAAAGGGTTTCAACATCCCGATTTACGCCGCTGAAGGATATGAAGCTGACGATGTGATTGGCACCTTGGCGAAAAAAGCCGAGAAAGCTGGCTATTTGACTTACATGATGACTCCTGATAAGGATTTTGGTCAGCTGGTGAGCGACAATATCTTCATTTATAAACCTGCCAAGTTCAACGACCCTGCCACTGTGATGGGTCCGAAAGAGGTTTGTGAGAAATATGGCATCAACACTCCGACACAACTCATAGATATTCTTGGACTTTGGGGCGATGCGAGCGATAACATCCCAGGCATTCCCGGCGTGGGCGAGAAGACTGCGTCGAAGTTCGTGCAGGAATACGGCTCGCTTGAGGGTTTACTCGAACATACCGACGATTTGAAAGGTAAGATGAAGGAAAACGTCATCAATTTCGCCGAACAAGGCAGGATGTCGAAGATGCTCGCGACCATCAACACCAATGCACCGGTTGAGTTTGATGCTGAGGAACTGAAGATAAAACAGCCGAATTTGCCGGCGCTGCTGAAGATTTTTGAGGAGTTGGAGTTCCGGACGTTCGCGAAGAAGTTTGTGGCGGATTACGGGAAGATGGAGTTAAAAGAGAAAGAGTTAAAAGTTAAAAGAGAAGGAGAATCCAACGAGATTAAAAAGAAGGCAGAAACACTGACAAAAGAGCCGGATTTGTTTTCGGTGCTCTCAGAGGATTCGGAGACATCGGAATACTCGCTGTTTTCATCAAAGGCTTCCGCTTCTTCAACAGCCCACGATTATAAAGTCGTGAAGACTGATGAGGAGCTCGATGACTTGCTGAAAATGCTTGAAAAAGCTGAGGTTTTCGCTGTAGATATAAAAACAAATGGAGGAGATTTCTCCACTTCGGTCGAAATGACGTTTGCGGTGAAAGCGCACGAAGCATACTCTTGTCATTTCGAGCGAAACGTAACGAAGTGGAGTGAAGTCGAGAAATCCTCTATGAACGGAAACAATCAAATAATAACGGAAAACAAGGATTTCTCCATTCCGCTACGCTCCAGTCGAAATGACAAATTAATGCTGTTTGAAAAAATCTTTAATGATCCTTCAAAAACCATCATCGGGCATAATCTGAAATCGGTTATTGCAGTTTTGCGGAAGCATGGGATAGAGCTTAAAAACAAGCTCTTCGACACCATGATCGCGCATTATCTCATAGAGCCGGAGCAGAGGCACACTATGGATTATCTCGCCGATGTGTATCTGAATTATCAGATTACGAACAACTCGGCGGAAAATGCGGATATCAACTATCAGTTTTATGAGAGATTCAAGCCTATACTCATTGACAATCAACTGATTAAGCTGTTTGAAGATATTGAGATGCCGCTTGTGCCTGTGCTTGCAACGATGGAGGCTAACGGCGTGAAAATTGACAGCGACAACCTCAAGCAGATCAGCGAGCAGATGGCAAAAGAGATTCAAGAGATTGAAAATCAGATATTTGAATATGCAGGCGAGAGGTTTAACATAGCTTCTCCACGTCAGTTGGGCGAGGTTTTGTTCGACAAGATGCAGATAAAAGCACCTGCGAAGAAGACTAAAACCGGTCAGTATCCGACGGGTGAAGAGGTGCTTCAGAAGATTATCACCGTGCATCCGATAATTCAGCAAATCCTTGATTATCGCGGACTTACGAAGCTGAAATCGACATACGTGGATGCGCTTCCGGCTCTGATTAGCAAAGAAGACGGGTTGGTGCATACCTCTTATAATCAGGCAGTTACGGCGACTGGACGTCTGAGTTCGACGAACCCTAATCTGCAAAATATCCCGGTGCGTACCGACAAAGGCCGTGAGATCCGCAAGGCTTTTGTGCCACGTGACAAAAACCATATCTTGCTTGCTGCAGATTATTCTCAGATCGAACTTCGAATCATCACGCATCTGAGCGGCGACCCGGCGATGAGCGAGGCTTTCCGTGAAGGCTTGGACATCCATGCGGCGACTGCGGCTCGCGTTTACAAGGTGCCGATTGAGGAAGTGACGAAAGACATGCGCCGTCATGCGAAAGCGGTGAACTTCGGTATCATTTACGGGATGTCGGCGTTCGGACTGGCGGAGAGATTGGGCATTGCACGTTCGGAAGCGGCTTCGATTATTGAAAATTATTTCAAGGAATATGTTGGTATTCAACAATATATCAAAAACAACATCGAGTTTGCGCGTCAGCATGGGTATGTGGAGACAATGCTCGGAAGACGCCGTTATCTGCGCGACATTAACGCCTCGAACAGCGTGGTTCGCAATTTCGCCGAACGCAACGCAGTGAACGCTCCTATACAAGGAAGCAGCGCCGATATGATTAAGATTGCGATGTCGGATATTTATAAGGCAATGAACGATAAGCAGTTACAATCGAAGATGATACTTCAAGTGCACGACGAACTTGTTTTTGATGCGGTAAAAGATGAATTAGATACATTAAAAGAATTAGTTAACGATAAAATGGTAAACGCGCTGCCGCTGAATATCCCGGTGGTTGTGGAACTCAACACCGGAACAAACTGGTTAGAAGCGCATTAAGAGTTGTTAGTCTTTAGTCGTTAGTCTTTAGTGAAGGACGACGACTAAAGTCTAAAAACTAAAGACTAAAATGGCTGAACACAATGAATTAGGAAGATTGGGCGAACAGCTTGCCCGTGACTTTTTGATAGCGAAGGGCTATCAGATTTTGGAACAGAACTGGGTTTGCGGTCACAAGGAGATCGACATCATTGCGATGGATGGCAAAGAGCTTGTGATTGTGGAGGTTAAGACGCGTCGGGTGACGTTTCTTGTGGAACCTGAAGAGACTGTCGACAAATACAAACAACGTTTCTTGATTTGGGCGGCGGAGTCGTATGTGGAGCGCAACAACCTTGATGTTGACGTGCGTTTCGACATAGTGGCTATCGTGATCGATAAAAACAACGAACATCGGATAGACCATATTGAAAATGCGTTCTATCCGATGTTACGTCGCTGATTATCAGTGGATTAGCCTACTGTGCAGCCAGGAGCCACCATCTCGCTCGGAGTGACCACGACCAAACGGCCGTCTTTGTCCTCCGCCGAGAGTATCATGCCCTGACTTTCAACGCCTTTGAGCTTACGTGGCTCGAAGTTGGCGATGAAGCAGACCTGTTTGCCAACGAGGACCTGCGGGTCAGGATAATATTTGGCGATACCGCTCACTATGGTACGTTTCTCCATGCCGTCTTCGATGAGGAACTGCAGCAGTTTGTCGGCTTTAGGCACTTTTGTGCATTCCAGAACGGTACCCACGCGGATATCGACCTTTCCGAAGTCGTCGAAACTCACTGTCGACTTGACGTCGGCAGGTTTCCAGGCGTTGAGTTCGTTCTGTTTCTTGGTGTCTTCCAGCTTCTTGATTTGTGCTTCAACTACGCTGTCTTCGATCTTTTCGAACAGCAGTTCCGGCTGACCGATGACGTGACCGGCGTTGAGTAAAATCGTGGTGTCAGCCTGGTTCCAGCTTGTCACCTCGAGGCCGATCATCTTCTGGAGTTTCTTTGCACTGAATGGCAGGAATGGCTCGCTGAGAATAGCAAGTTTTGCCACTATTTGCAACGAAAGAGCCATCACTGTCTTGGTGCGCTCGGGGTCGGTCTTGAACAGTTTCCAAGGCTCCATCTCGGTGAGGTAACGGTTGCCCAGCCGGGCGAGGTTCATCAGCTCGTTGACGCCTTCGCGGAACTTATAGTTTTCGATGAGTTTGCCAATTTTTTCAGGATATTGGTTCATCTCAGCGATGACTTCTTTGTCGCGGTCGTTGAGGTTTTCCAAAGCCGGCACGGCACCTTCGTAGTATTTGTGTGTCAGCACCAGGATACGGTTGACGAAGTTTCCGAAGATGGCAAGAAGCTCGTTGTTATTTCTATCCTGATAGTCCTTCCATGTGAAGTTGTTATCTTTTGTCTCGGGAGCGTTTGCTGTCAGGACATAGCGCAGGATATCTTGTTTTCCTGGGAATTCCTGAAGATATTCGTGGAGCCACACTGCCCAATTGCGTGATGTCGAGATCTTGTCGTTTTCGAGGTTAAGGAACTCGTTGGCGGGCACGTTTTCAGGTACTATGAAGCCGTCGCCGTAGGCCTTGAGCATGCAAGGGAATATGATGCAGTGGAACACTATGTTGTCTTTACCGATGAAATGCACCATCTTGGTATCCTCTGACTTCCACCATTTTTCCCAGTTGTCGCCTCGTTTCTCGCATATTTCCTTGGTATTTGAGATATATCCGATAGGAGCGTCGAACCACACGTAGAGCACTTTGCCTTCGGCGCCTTCAACAGGCACCGGCACGCCCCAGTCGAGGTCGCGGGTGACGGCACGAGGCTGCAGTCCGCCGTCGAGCCAGCTCTTCACCTGACCGTAGACGTTGGTTTTCCATTCCTTATGTCCTTCGAGAATCCACTGGCGGAGCCATGTCTCGTATTGTTCGAGAGGCAGGTACCAGTGTTTCGTCATCTTTTTCACCAGTTTGGCGCCGCTGATGGCTGAATGCGGGTCGATGAGTTCTTCAGGGCTGAGTGTGCTGCCGCATTTCTCGCACTGGTCGCCGTAAGCGCGGTCGTTGCCGCATTTCGGGCATGTTCCGATGATGTAGCGGTCGCTCAAGAACTTGTTGCGCTCAGGGTCAAAGAACTGCTCAGTCTCGCGTTCGATGAACTTGCCTTCTTTGTACAGCTTCTCGAAGAACTCTGCTGCTGTGGCGTGATGAATCTTCGAGGTAGTACGTGAGTAGATGTCGTAGCTCATGCCGAAGTCCTCGAATGATTTCTTAATCATCTCGTGGTAGCGGTCGACGATATCCTGAGGTGTGACGCCTTCTTTTTCAGCTTTGATGGTGACAGGCACTCCGTGTTCGTCGGAGCCGCCGATAAACAGTACGTCTTCGCCTTTCATGCGGAGGTAGCGGACGTAGGTGTCGGCAGGGACGTAGACGCCGGCGAGGTGGCCGATATGCACCGGGCCGTTGGCGTAAGGAAGCGCTGTGGTTATCAGATAACGTTTGAAATTCTTTTCCATTTTACGAAATTTTTCAAACTGCAAAAATAAGGTTTTTTCTTGAAAAAAGAATGAGATTTTTAAGATTATGCAAAAAAGAGTCTGGGAAAAAATTCCAAAGGCTTCTTTTTTTGCATATTCTACAAAAACTTGACTGTTATTCTTTCAAGAATTTCGTTGTAGAACTGTCGATGGTGATGAAATACATTCCTTCTGGCAATGATGATACGTCAATTTGATGGTTTTCAGATGTGATATTGCCAATCAGCAGAGTTTGTCCCATGAGGTTGGTGATACGGTATTCTGAATTGATATTTTTTGATAGGACAAATAGGACAGAATGGGACGGATTAGGATATATAACAAATTCGTTACCATCTTCAATCTCTTCGACACCGAAATGATGATCTTCATAAATTTTATCGCAGTCTTGTTCGCCATAGTGGAAAACGAGTTCGCCATTTTGCCAGAAGCAGCGGATACCTTCCACACGGCAGCCTTTGGCCATCAATTTTTCTGGGAAGAAGCTGGTGAGGTGACCTATTCCACACACTATTTCACCGCTGAAAATGTCAGCATCATCGCTCACTCTCAGCATTTTTAGTTGTCGACTTTCGTAAGTGTATTGTTCCACAGCGTCAACGTGCACAGTGATGCTTTCGTTGCCAACTTTTATTTCCCATTCGTCGCCTTCTTCCGCGCCAAAGTCATAGAGGATTGTAAATTCGTTTAAAGTCTTGTTCCACCAATAAACCTTGTCGTTGCGCTCATAAATATATTCGTGAGTGATTATGTCGGTCTTATCTTTGTCATAAAGTGTGTTGATTCTCACCAAGATATGAATTGGATGGTCGTTGATTATGGTATCAGCAGCCATTTCAAGATATTGGTAAGTGACGCTGCCGTCGTCGTTGGTGATTTCGTAATACCATTCGCTACCCAACAAAGGATAATTCGGCTCATTATAAACAAAAACAGGGAATCCGTCGTTTGACAAATCAACATCTTCAAACCATGTACAGTTTTCGTAAGCGCTGTGATTCAAAGCCTCAAGCAAGTCGTTGGTGCCGAACATAGGCTCGTCAAGAATCCAGCTTGTTGGCGTAGCACCTTGATGGAACGATGTCGCGACAGTCATTATCGTATAAGGCACACCAGGATAACCTTCTCCCGGAAGTCCGTTTTCAAGCCAATAGCAATTGTAAGGCTGTCCTGATTGGATGAATCCGACGATATTTCCCAAATATCCAGTTTTTTGTGCGGAAATTTCACCAGTATTATACACATTGTGGACATCGCCCATCGAGAATCCCACAATGCCTCCTGCGTAACTATAGTCTGTGACTACATTGCCTCTATTGTACGAATTGGAAATCACACCGCAAGATAAAATGCTTCCTCCGATACCACCGACACACAAGGTGCCACCATACCCTGTCCCTGTACCATAAACTATGGAATTGTTAACGCATCCTTCAACGGTGCAGTAGTTCATTCCTCCTACGATGCCACCAACCATCATGCTTTTTACATGGAAATACTGCGTATTGTCGGTGCTGCAGTTCGAAATATGATATTGCGCATTATCCGATTCGTCATTGACACATCCAACGATGCCGCCGGCATATAATGAGCTTTCAACAATCACAGATTCAACTCTGCAATTTGAAATTCGAAAAGCAGGTTCAATGATTTGGGATACCCCGATTGGTGTGCCAGCATATCCCACGATGCCACCTGCATATGTATAGCTTCCTGTAGTCCTGATATAACTGTCATAAGCAGTGCAGTTCAACACATCGGTGCGACTCGCAAAACCCACCACGCTACCGACATATCCGCCGATTCCACTGATAGAGCAATTAGTCATGTTGATATTCTTTATTTCAGCGTTGTCGGTATAACCGAAAAGGCCTCCAAAATAATCCAAACCATTTTCAATATTCTGATATAGTCCATAAATAGTGTGTCCGCCACCATCGAAATGCCCTGTAAAACAATGTAGTGCATAGTTGTTGTTCTCATATTCATGTATGCCTATTGAAATCCAGGGGATGTTTTCTCCTGTACAACTTGCCAGACTTATATCTTCCGTCAGAACATAATAAGCGTCACCTCCAATGTCGTTGTTGGTTTGATATGCAAGCAAAGCAAGCTGTTTGGCGGTCGAAATCTGATAAGGATTTTCAGCAGAGCCGTCGCCTCCATCGTATGATTCGGCAATGGTACCGTCCCAACAATACTCAACGATGTTTTCAAACTCATTCCAACCTGGAGCGTTTTGATAAGCCTCTACGTAGCCGGCTGGCACATAAACTGGGATAGTCCTTGAGACATGAGCGAAAGAGTGATCGATATCACTCTCAACATACATTGAGGGTGGATAGGGATTGAAAGAATAGATTTTAGTTATCGCAGAACAGTTATAGAAAGCGGCCTCTTGGATATTGGTCACGGAAGCTGGAAGATGAAGCGCTCCGGTCATGCCTCTTTCAAATGCAAATTTTCCGATTTCAACGATGTCGTTAGGAATCACACTATTCTTGCAGCCTGCGATAATTGTCTTAGTTTCTCTTTTGATGATACAATTACCCTCTGAATAATACACAGGATTACCTGCCTCAACGCTGATGGACGTAACATTTTGCGTGCCTCTGAAAGGATTCTGTTTATAAATCGGTTCTTCTATTTCAATTACAGAACTCGGTATATGAATTTCTTTAAGAGCTGTACAATAGGCGAAAGCGTCATGTCCAAATCTTGTCAATGTACTTGGAAACGATACATGTTTCAAGAAACCACAATTAATAAACATATCTGTAGGAATGACGGTGACACCCTCAGGAATAACGACATCTGTCAACTTCGTAGCGGCAAAACATCCATTGCCATATTGGATGTCCTTTTCAGGTAAGGTCAAAGTGTTCAGCCACGAACCGACAAAAACACGTTCTCCCATTGTATCAACGGATTCTGGAAGTGTCAAATGTTTTATATGTGTATGATAAAAAGCCCAACTTCCAATATATTTGACAGTGTTTGGAATTTCAACAGAAGTAATATTGCATTCATAGAAAGCATGGTCCGTTATTTCGATTATAGTCCATGTGTTTTGTCCTATTGTGATAGTAGCTGGAATGATAAGGTCGCCTTCTGGTTTGGTGTAGTTGTAATAGTAGTTGCCACCACCGCCAGGACAGGGATAAGTCACGCTAAGGGTATGATTTTCAGAATCCAATATGTTGAAATACAAAACATGATTAGACGGACTGATGCCCATTAAGTTGTAAGCCTGCACATTTCCGATGGCAATAATCATCAAAAAAAGGAGAGTAAATAATTTGTTTTTCATTGTATTAATGTTTATTTGTTATTTTTTAATTTGAGATTTCTCCACTACGCTTCGCTTCGGTCGAAATGACGAGGGATTATATCGCATTAATAATTTCTTCAAAACTTCGTGTGTCATTTGGCAATCCCATTTTCAACTGCCTGATTCTTGTTTTTCGTTTGTAGAAAGAGTCGGTCTGAGTGTCCAACAATATGGAAATCACCTGGTTGGAAAAGCCGTTTTTGCAGAGGCAGCAGATGCGCACGTCCCATTTGCCGAGTTTGGGATAGGTGGCAAGCAGCCGTTTTGAGAAGCCGTTGAAAATCATGTCGGTGAGACTGATGAAATCGTCCCAGTCGCTGTCGTCCAAAGTGAAATCCAACGTTTCAGATGTGAGGTGCTCACCAAGGTTCTTAGCCGTCACAAACACCTTATTGCTGAGCATGATTTTGTTGCGCATCTCCAGCTCTTTTTCAAGTGCCTTAATTTTGTTTTCGTTTATTTTCTTTCTGATTATCAACAAAATAACCAGAAAAGCTATTATTGACAGCGCGATAATGAGATACAATTTTAGGCTATGATTTCGATGCAGACTTTCCATGGCGTTTTTCTGCGCTTTCAGCTCATATTCCGACTTCAGCCGCAGCATTGTCTCACTGGAAAGTTGATGCTCGGATTCCAACATATTGTCGGAGAAAAGTTGCTGATAATAAACCGCTGATTTGTAGTCGCCTTCATAATATGCGACAGCGTAAAGCGTCTGCTGCGCAATGCCTCTTTGAGGTGTTTCTTTGCATCATCAAAATTATTGGAATAATAATATAAGATGCCAAGAGTCATGTGGGCGATGTCGATATCATCATTTGATAATTCACCGACCAATGCCTTGTTTACACATTCAATTCCTTTAGCAAAATCGCCGATTTCCATGTAATAGTCGCGTCCCATTTCGAGATAAAGGTCGCTTAGCATGGCATTATCGTTAAGTGATGTTGCGATGCAGAATGCCGAGTCGTAATACTGTTTGGCGAGAGTGTATTGTTCTTGCGAGCGCACCGCTCTGCCGCAGTTGCGATAGGCATTCATCATGCCTGTGGAATCGTTCAATATCTTGAAACAGCGCAACGCCTCGTTGTGAGCGTCGAAAGCACCATCGAAAAGTCCGTGTTTGAGATAAAGTGCACCTAAATTATCGTTGATCTGTGCTTGTAGAGCCGCATTTTCATAGGTCTTTACATCATTATTTTTTAACAACTCCAATCCTTGTAAGAAGCATTCCGCCGCCTCTTCCGAATGGCGTTCCTCGCGCAGTCGCACGCCTTCCTCAAAAAGCGCACGTGCCTTCTCTTGATTCTTTTTGCCATCACAGGCGGTGAGTATCAAAATTGAAGCGAACAGGATTAAGTATTTTGTTCGAATTTTCATCAATGCAAAATTATACAAAAAAACAATCTGTCAAGAGGTTGTTGATGCCAGTTGACAAATTGTCCCTATGATTTTAAAATGTCCGAATGTAAAATATTGATAAACAATTATTTACAAATGAACTTATAATGTTTTGTCCTTATAAAAAAATAAGGTTTTTCAGAACATGGTTTTAAAAATTAGTATCAGTTTGGGTAATTATGTGAATTTTTAATAATTTTGTGACGTCAAAAAATGGTAAGATGAAATTTTTAAAAGTCATAGTGGCTGTATTTCTTGTATTTGTGATGGTTTTTATCTGGATGGGGATCTGATATGCACAGGTCTGGGCATCTATTGGTCGAGCAGTTTGCAGATAGAAAGCCTAGAGAGTGCGTGGAGCTTGCATTTTGATAATGTTGATTGTCATGTATGCGGCACACTAAGTGGCAGTCCTTCTTTTGATAGGTAGAACATATAGAGTATGACGGTCTTATCACCGCGATTCTCACCATGATGGACGGTGCCAACCATCTCGACAACGGCCTCACCTTCATGTACGACCTTCTCTGTACCGTTTTGAGCGACGATGGTCAGCTCGCCCTGCACCAGAATGCCGCAGTTCATCGCATCGTGGTGATGCCATCCGAGTTTTTGCCCTTGCGGAATAACATATTTCATTGCTACAATCTCTGGTCGGCCCAGAAAATAATCAGGCAAATCAGCACCATCCCAGCTTTGCGAGGTACGGATAAGTTCTATAGTTTCTAATTGATTCATTTTTCACTAAGTTCTTTTAACATCTCGAGATATTCCTTATACGCTGCTGTTCCGGCGAGGTCTTTGAGGGCGTCGGCGAGGATGGTGTAATACCACACTATGTCTTCTTTGCCATTGGGGGCGCTGAAGCGTTGCCAGAGGTCGTCGCCGATTTTATGGTAGTCGGTAACGATGTTGTAGAGGTTGGAGTATTTGTCGCCGAATGCCACTATTTTGCTGTCGAGAGGTGCTGTGGCGATGATGTCGGCCTGTGCTTGTTTGCGGTCGCGCCATGGGGCGTCGTGCGGCAGTTGTGAGGTATCTATCTGCACCAGTGATGCCACGCGTTCGCCGAACTCCTGGCGTATCTGTTCGATGGTGACGTCGGTGTCTTCCACGGTGTCGTGCAGCATGGCGGCAGCCAGCATCTCGGGGTCATCGGTGAGTGTGGCGACGATGCAGGTGGCTTCCATAGGGTGGAGTATATAAGGATAACCCTTGCCTTTGCGCGGTGTGCCGGCATGGGCGTCGATGGCGAATTTCGCGGCTTTATCGAATAGATCGGTGTTCATATCTGAATTAAAACTTTATATGATATTGACTCTATGTGCTTGTTTGAAGATACGTTCGGCCGACTGGACGTTGTAGTCGTTCTTGCCGTAGAGGGTGTCGAACATACGGACGAGGCCTGCTTCGCCGAAGCCTTTTTTCAGGATGTAGACGATGCAGAGGTTCTGCAGTGCTATTGATGATGCCAGGATGTCGAGGCCGGTGCCTGCCAGTTGTACGAGAGCCAGCTGATAAGCGCTGTCGCTGTAATCGTTTCTCATCCGCATCACGTCGCCGATAGTCTCCATCTTCAGCAGCAGCAGGACGTTAAAATAAGGCATCAGGCTGTCGTCGTACACCTCGGCATGGTTGATGTTGGCCATCTTGTCGACGAGTCGTCGGAACGGGTTGAGTGCTATGAAAGAGCGGAAGGTGTCGCCGTTGAATGGCACCTCATCGAAGTTGCCGCTTGCCACGAGCGACTGCACCTTACGGCGGTATTCCGTGATGTCTTTACGTATCTGGCTGAACTGCTCGTCGGCGAGCTCGAGGATGCCTGCCAGACGTGTCATGCTGCGCTGGTATTCACGCGGTATCTCGACATCGGTCTTATAGCCCATGTCGTGCTGCATGTTAGCCCACACATGTTGCAGGGTGCTGCGCATCTGTAACTCGAAACGTATCTCGTTGAGTTCGGGCATTGCCGGGTCTTCGTATAATGTTTTCGGCAAACGGCAGATATAATGCAGCGACATGTATCCGAAGCGGTCTATCTCCAGCATCTTACGCTTGTCGACGGTGTTGTCCCAGTCGATCTCGAACAGTTTCTCGGCGATGGCGGCGATGACATCCACCTCGTCGCTAAAAAATGTGATGATGCGCACGCCGAGGATATCGGTGATATCGTCAAGAGAGTGGTATTTGTAGCCTTTCAGCTCCAGCTTGCCGGTGAGGCTCTGTTCGGTCTTGATGCGGGAGTCGATGCCTGCCACAATGATGTGATTCTCGTCGAGATATTGCTGAAGGCGTTCCGTCACTATGGAGCGTAGCTTTTCGAAGACAGGCAGTTTCTTGCGATATTTGTCGAGAATCATCTCGCAGTGCATATCCAGTTTCATGTTGAAAAATATTAATTATACTATAATTTTCACTCTGAAGCCCAGCGTGGTAGGTTCCTCGACGATCCCTTTGGAAAGCTCTTTGACGGGAATCATCAGGCTCTGGTCAATATCTTGAATTGGCGAGCTGCTGATATCGCGAATCATGAAGTCGAGGGCAGTCACATTGTTCTGTTCGCTATGTGTCAGACGCACGGTGAGCGGGCGGTAGTTTGGCAAAACCTGTTCTATCATCTGGTTGGTAATTTGTTCCACCGCATCGTTTTTCGCTGCGATGTTGTATTTGATGCAGAACTGTGCCATGCTGGAATGCATTCCGAGGAGGTCGAAGTCAGGGTTATCGACTTCGAACACCAGCTTGTGGATGCGTTGCACGAAGGCTTTGGTGGCACTGTGCACAGGGTTCTCGAATATCTGCTGTGGTGTGCCGTCTTCGTGGATGTAGCCGTCGTACATGAAGAAGATGCGTGTGCTGACATCGTGGGCGAACTTCATCTCGTGGGTGACGATGAGCATGGTCATGCCTTCCTTTGCGAGTTGTCGGATGACGCTGAGCACCTCGCCCACCATCGTTGGGTCGAGGGCAGAGGTGGGCTCGTCAAAGAGAATCACCTCGGGGTGCATAGCCAGACAACGGGCGATGGCGATACGCTGTTTTTGTCCGCCCGACAGGTCTGACGGCATAGCGTGGGCTTTCTCGGCGAGTCCCACCTTACGCAGCAGTGAGACGGCTTCTTCTTCGGCTTCTTGTTTGCTGATGCCGCGCAGAAGCATCGGTGCCATGGTGATGTTGTCGAGGATGGATAGATGTTCGAAGAGGTTGAAGCTCTGGAACACCATGCCCACTTTCTGGCGTAGCTTGTTGAGCGGGTATCCTTTTGCGAGGATGTTTTCGCCGTCGACGATGATTTCGCCACTTGTCGGAGGGTCCATCACGTTGATGGTGCGCAGCAGGGTGCTTTTGCCAGTGCCCGATGGTCCTATGATACTGATGACCTCGCCTTTGGAGATCTCACAGTTTATATCTTTCAAAACCTGCAGCTTCGAGCCGTCAGGGTTGGTGAATGTCTTGGTAAGATGTTTTATAGTTATCATAGTCATTACTTGTTTTTATTTTTAACGATGAGATCCAATGCTTTGCCCAAAAGCCAGGCTAAGATGAAATATAATATTGTGACGATGAGCAGTGGGAAGAATGCGTCGAAGGTGCGAGAACGGATGATGTCGCTGGCGCGGGTGAGGTCCTGGATGGCGATATAACCCACGATGGAGGTGGTCTTCAACAGTGAGATGGCTTCGCCTTTGTAGACGGGCATCACGTTGCGAATTGCCTGTGGAGCCACGATATGGCGGAAAGTCTGCCATTTGGTGAGGCCCAGTGCCAGGCCTGCTTCGCTCTGTCCCTTGCTCACGGCGTTTATCGCTGTGCGGAACATCTCGCTGACGTAGGCGGCGAAGTTCAGTGCGAAGGATATCACAGCCACTGCCGTGCCTCCCATGCCCGTTGGCACCAATATGACGTAGAACATTATCATCAGGAACACCAGCATTGGGATGCCGCGCATGATGTCGATATACGCTGCCGCTGTTTTGGCAAGCCATTTACGGCGGCTCATGCGCATCCAGCAGATGCCTGCGCCGACGAGCGAGCCCAGCAATATTGCGAGCACGGAGATCTTCACCGTCTCCCAGAGGCCGTCGGTGATGTACGTCCAACGGTTTTCGACGATTAGGTTGTTATATACCATCTCCTTCATCTTTGTGAAGAAACTTGCGGAGGCTTGTGCGTTCTCGTCTTTCACATAATATGCGGAGCGTATGCTTCCATAGCTGGATGAGAAATCCATGGTCTTCTGACGTTCCTCGGTGATGAAGATACCACCGGTAAATATATCGATTTTGCCGGTCTGCAGTGCCGTAATAGCCGAAACTAAAGGATAAAACTCAAAAACGACAGGACGTCCGGCATAACGTCCGAACCGTAGTAGCAGTTCAGGCTCCAAGCCACGCCAGTCGTCGCCCGCATGATAATCCATAGGTGGCAATTCTATACATGGGGCCACGCGGAGCGGTTTGCCTGTAGGCACTGGACCCAGGTCGGGTATCTTGGCCTCGGAATAGTTATCGCATAGTAACCAGCGGTCCCAGATTTCCTTCATCTCGCCGGTGGCGATGAGGGAGTCGATGAAATATGACAGTGAGTCGCGAAGCCCAGGCTCGTTTTTCCTCATGGGGAATCCGCAAGGTATCGCCTCGTCGCCATAGAAGGCGACACGAAGCCCGAGCCGTCTCATCTCTTCTGACGAGAGGCTGCTTTCGTCTTCGACAAAGACATCCACTTTGCCTTGTGAGAGTGCCATCAAAGCGTCGGCAGTTAAGTTAAACTTCATTGTGGTGATGTCGGTACGTTTGGACAGACGTAAATCGTGGGCGGTGCCCGTCATCATACCTACCTTCAGCCCGCTGAGGTCGGCTTCGGAGTGCATCTCCTTCAGCTGTTGGTTTTCCTTACAGCTTGTCAGAAGAAGCATCAGGACCGCAGCCATTACTAAAAATCTTCTTTTCATAGTGCTTGGTGTTTGTAGGTTACCAATGTTTATTAAATTGCAAATATAATTATCTGATAATCTGCATGTTTTTTGTATCCACCAGATGGCGGTCGGTGAGTTTGAGGCTTGGGATGACAGGCAGTGCCATGAAGGACATGGTGATGAATGGTGACATCATCATGCAGCCTGTTTTGTGTACCATTTCGTGCAGCATCATCGTGCGGAAGGCTATCTCATGGCCATTCAACGGAGTCATCAGTCCGGCAATGGGCAGAGGTATGTCGTTCATCTCGTTGGCACTGACCACCACGAGTCCTCCTCCCATCTCGATGACACGGTTGACGGCCCGCACTATGTATGTGTCGTTGGAGCCTATGGCCACGATGTTGTGGCAGTCGTGGGCCACTGAGCCTGCGATGGCGCCTTGGGTGATGCCGAAGCCTCGTATCAGGCCAACCTTGGGTTTTGCTCCTGGCTGGAAACGGTTATATACCACTATCTTCTGCACCTCAAGCCAAGGATATGTTTCGCTAAACCAGCTGTCGGTCATGTTCACCTCATCATGTTCAGTGAGCAGGCTGCCGTCGGTGGCACAGATGATATGTTCGGTGTCACCGGGTTTGATATGGTAAAATATGTCCTTTTCAGTGATGGGTGTGGCCTTGAAGTGATTGGGATAATTCGGAAAACTATCCAAAAATTCGGAAATTTTCTGCTGAGAGTACACGGCTTGATCAGTTGAGTTGTAATCAAAGACCTCCTCTCCTCTGATGATGGTTTTCTGAACCCTGAAGTGTGGTCCGATGTTATCTGTTATGATAAATGTGGCTGGGTCGCCTTTTTGCAGCAGTCCCCAGTCGAGGTGATAGTGCCGTTGGGCATTGACGCACGCAGCCTGCAGTATGTCCCAAAGGTCGTATCCGTCAGCCAGTGCCCGTTTCACGATGTTATTGATATGTCCGTGCACGAAGTCTTCAGTGTGGCAGTCGTCGGTGCAGAACATCACCATATCAGGGTTTTCCCCGATGAGCGGACACAGCTGTTCGTAATCTTTGGCGGCGCTGCCCTCTCGTATGATGACTTTCATACCTGCATTGATGCATGAGAGGCCTTCTTCCAGCGTCGAGCATTCATGTTCGGTGGTGATGCCAGCGGCTGCATACCGGTTACGCTGGTTGTACATCAGTCCGGGAGCGTGGCCATCAACAGGCTTGCCGTAGCGTCGGGCGGCTTCTATCTTACGCAGCACCTTTTTGTCGCCTGCCATCACGCTTTGGTAGTTCATCACCTCGGCCAGAAAGCCGATGTCATCGCGTGCCATCAGTTTTTCGATGTCTTCGGCATCGATAGTGGCGCCGTTGGTCTCCATGTCACCTCCCATGGCTGGCACACAGCTGGGAGCGCCGAAGCAGAAGTTGAATTGTGCCATCTGTCCCGAGCGTATCATAAAATCAACGCCCGCCACGCCAAGCACATTGGCAATCTCGTGGGGGTCGGTGACCACACCGATGGTGCCGTGGCTCACGGCGATGCGTGCAAACTCGTGAGGCACCATCATGCTGCTCTCGATATGCACGTGGCTGTCGATGAAGCCCGGCATCAGATAAGGATACGGCTTTTCTCTTTTGGGAAGCTCGCAGCTTTTTATATCGACGACCTTCCCGTTTTTCACGGTCAGCGTGCCGTTGATAATCTTGCGTGCCATCACGTCGACAATATGTCCTTGGTAATAAGTCTCTTCGTTTGTCATCCTCGCCATTGTAAAAAAACTAAACGGTAATAGAGACGCAAATCTACGTAAAATTTTTGATTAAAAAAAAAGAAAATGAAGATTTTTTAATCCTCCCTCCAAAGTGTCGTGAAATATACTATTGACTCCAAAAATTATTAAAGCGGCGACTTTAGGGGCGTTAAGGCCATTAATGCCATTAAAGCCCTTAAGGCAGCCGCTTAAGGAGGTTTTACCTTTTCAGATTATTGGAATCTTGGGTAAGCTTTTACATCGCCAGCAGCACCAGCAGCTGGGCGGTGAAAATTCTTAAAAACATCGTCAATGGATATACCGTGGCGTAGCCCATGTTGGGCAGTTTGCAGCCTTCTGGGGCGATGTTGTTGGCGAAGGCGAGTGTCGGAGGGTCGGTGTGAGAGCCGCCGATGAAGCCCATGAGGGTGTAGTAGTTAATTTTTAATACAAGACGACCAAATGTCGCCACAATTATCGGAGGCACCATGGTGATGATGACGCCGTAGAGCACCCAGATGTAATGTTCTGTCACTGTGGTTACGAACACGCCGCCAGCGCCGAGGCCTACGCCTGCTAAGAACAGCGCTATGCCCACCTCACGGAGCATCCACACGCCATGGCTGTCGGTGAAGTCGGTGGTGAGCCAGCCTTTCTTCACGCCCATCCAGCTGCCTATGATGGCGGCTACCAAAGGACCGCCTGCCAGACCGAGTTTCAGAGGAGCGTCCATGCCCACAGGAATCGGGATGGAGCCGATGACGATGCCGACGGCGATGATGATAAACAACGGGATGAGGTTGACCTTATGACGCTGCGATGTCGGGGTGGCCGACTTGGTCTCTATTTCGATGCCCAGGTCGGAAGGTTCGTTTTTCACATCGATTTTGCACAACGGGCGCAAAATGATGCATGTCGTAATCATTCCCACGACAGCCAAGGGATAGGTGACAGCGTAGCCAGCTGCCAAACGGTCGGCGGCACCTGTGATGCCAAGGTCGGTGACAGCCTGCTGTGCTGCCGAGAGACCTGGTGTGTTGGTGATGGCACCGGTGTAGACGCCAGTCATGTCGGCGAGGCTCTCGTTCGCAAGCTTGGCGATGATGACAGTAACCACGACACCGAGTCCCACGTTGACAAGTGCCATGAGGTTCATCGCCAGACCGCCTTTTTTAAAAGACTTGAAAAAGCCCGGTCCCACCTGCAAGCCCACGGCAGTGACAAACAATATCAAGCCGAACTCCTTGATAATGTGAAGCATGTTGTTGTTGAGCGTCACGCCAAGCGCGCTCAAGATGATGCCAACAAACAACACCCATGTGATTCCCAAAGAGATTTTGGCGACTTTTATTCTGCCAAGGAGCAGTCCTAAAAATATCGACACTGCGAGGTAAAACACCGTCGGTCCGACGCCGGAGCCTGTGAAGAGATTGTACATTTTAGTTTAAAGTTGAGAGTGTAGAGTTTAGAGTAGTTGAAAAGTTTAAAGTATAAAAGTTTTAAAGTGAAATTGCCCCACTAATGCAGGGCAATTTCCGACATATTTGCTTTTTATAAATTAGTCTCCAAGTGTTGCAACCATGACGGCTTTGATGGTGTGCATACGGTTCTCGGCTTCGTCGAACACGATGCTGTTCTTGCCTTCGAACACTTCTTCTGTCACTTCGATGCCGTCGAGGCCGAACTGTTTGTTGACGTCGCGGCCGACCTGTGTCTCGAGGTTGTGATATGCTGGGAGGCAGTGCATGAACTTGCAGTTCTTGTTGCCTGTCATGTCCATCATCTTCTGGTTGACCTGGTAAGGACGGAGGAGGTCGATACGCTGTTTCCAGACCTCAGCTGGTTCGCCCATTGATACCCACACGTCGGTGTAGAGGAAGTCGCAGCCTTTGACGCCTTTCGCGACGTCGTCGGTCACTGTGACCTTTGCGCCTGTCTCTTTAGCGATTTTCTTGCAGGTGTCGATGAGTTCTTTTGAAGGCTGAAGCTCTTTTGGAGCCACGATGCGGACGTCCATACCCATTTTTGCGCCGCCGACCATCAAGCTGTTACCCATGTTGAAGCGGGCATCGCCGATGTAAGCGTAAGTGACCTGATTGAGAGGTTTGTCGACATGTTCCTGCATGGTGAGGAAGTCGGCGAGGATCTGTGTCGGGTGGAACTCGTTGGTGAGGCCGTTCCAAACCGGGACACCGGCATATTGTGCGAGCTCTTCCACTGTCTTCTGGGCGAAGCCGCGGTATTCGATACCGTCGTACATACGTCCGAGAACGCGTGCTGTATCCTTCATTGATTCCTTAACACCGATCTGTGAGCCTGTTGGGCCGAGGTAAGTGACGTGAGCGCCCTGGTCGTAAGCTGCTGTCTCGAAAGCGCAGCGTGTACGTGTCGAGGTCTTCTCGAAAATGAGGGCGATGTTCTTGCCTTTCAAACGTGGCTGTTCTGTGCCGGTGTATTTGGCGTGCTTGAGGTCAGCTGCCAATGTGAGGAAGAACTTGATTTCTTCTGGAGTGAAGTCTAAAAGCTTCAGGAAGCTTCTGTTTCTGAGGTTGAATGCCATAATTATTTTATTTTTAAGTTGTTATCAAAATTTTTGCAAAAGTAGTAATTTTTTTAATGATAATAGGTATATAAAAATATTTTTAACATTTTTGTTGTACGTATTAAAAAATGTAGTAATTTTGCAGCTCGAAAAATGATGCATCCTTAGCTCAGTTGGTAGAGCAATTGACTCTTAATCAATGGGTCCAGGGTTCGAATCCCTGAGGATGTACAAAAATTTCAGAAGAGACGTCATAATAGACGTCTTTTTTTTGTTTAAATTTAATTTTTTTATATTTTTGCGACTTGATTCTATGAAAAAAACAATATACATATTGTTATATGTTTTTGCGATTGTGTTGACAGCCTGCACGGAAGTTATTGTTGCGCAACCGGCCGACACTCTTTATTCGGAGAAGATGGTGATGAGCATATATGGCAGACAGCCTGAACGTGCGTTGCAGATTATCGACTCGGCGGAAATATTGGGTAACATAACTGATGTACGTGCGGATTATCTGCGCGCCTTAGTCTATTCCAAAGCGGTTGGTTCTTTGCAGTTCGACACTGCCATCTTGATTTCCGAACGGCTGATGCAGAACGACGAGGTGCTGGCTGATGCCGGTCAAAAACAGGAGGTGCTGGAAGTGTTGCTGAATGCCTGCAGGTTGAGAAAGGACTATGAGCAGGCTTTGCACTGGGCTACTCAGTTAAGCGACCTCTATCGTGAGAATGGCAAAGAGACCGAGGCATTGCGCACCGATGCCGAGATAGGCGCTTTCCTCATTCGCATAGGTGAGCAGGAGGAAGGACTTGCAAAACTTGACTCTGTCATTTGCCATCTCGACGGCACGATGAAGTTCAACGAGCTCGACGCCTCCATTATAGCGCTGAGACGCAAGGCTGAGATATGTATAGAGAAAGGGAATTACGACCAAGCCATCACTGCCGCCGAGCACATGCTCGATTTGCTTTCCGACTTCGAGAAACACCCTGACAACTATCATGATTCCAGCATACGCGAGCCTTCAGAAGCAAGTCGTCCAAACTATATCAGTTTCTATCGCGGAAAGGCTTACGGATATTTGGCGGCAGCATATACAAACACTGGCAATCAAAATAAAGCAAGATATTATCTTTCGCTTTACGACAACACTTCCTCCGGGCAGAGTCTCACGGGACGTTTCATGATGACGCCGACTTTGGAAAAGTTGGGGGAATATGACCGTGTGCTTGCCATTTACGACGAGGTGGAGCGGAAACTTGACAACGACACCTTGAACGACAACTTCGCCCGCATACTCAAATCGCGTGCCAGGATTGGTGAGGCACAAGGTCAGCATGCTGAGGCGAATGGTTATTGGAGACGTTATATCAGTATTACTGAAAATCTTAACGAGGAGTTGCTGCAGGGCAAGGCACATCTTTATGCTGCGCGTTTCCATGCCCAGGAGCAGCAGCGTGAGATTGAACGCCAGCGTGATGCCGCACATCGCGCGGAAGCGTCACGTAGGGTTATAGTTTCTATAAGTATTCTGATATTTCTGTTTGCCATTTATGTTTGGAGACAGTGGCGTAAGACGAAAAAGCAAAACAAAATCCTCGCTCAGCAGATCACTGAGGTTTCAGAGTATAAGAAAAGGTATCGTGAGTTGAAGCCAGTGCAGCCTATGGAGCCGTTGACTGACAGTCCGGCAGAGCTCTCTGACGCCGACCTCTACGTATATCTGCGTGACCTCATAGAGCATGAGCAGCTTTTCCTCAATCCTTTATTTGAACGTCAGACGCTCATCGAACGCACCGGTTTGACGAAGGAACGCATTGGTGCTGCCTTCTCGCAAGGCAGTGATCATGGACGGCTCACCACCCTCATCAGCGATCTTCGTCTGGATTATGCTGTACGTCTGATGAACGAGCAGCCTGAACTCAGTGTTGAGAGGATTTGTCAGGCCAGCGGTTTTGCCAACGCTGACACTTTCACGCGCAACTTCAAGGCCAAATACGGCATGACTCCTACCGCTTACCGCACCACTTTGGGGTAAAGACCATCCGACATTTTGTCTGAAATCATCCGACATCTTGTCTTTTTATCCGTTTATTTGTCGAAAACCATCCGACCATTTATCTGCGTTGTTTCGCGCATGTGTATTTGTAGTATTTTTGCATACTACTTTTTTAACTTTAAAAATCATAAATTATGAGAAAATTATCTTTACTGTTCATGGCTATGGTGGTCTCATTTGCGCTCCAAGCCCAGTGGACCGATAACCCGGCCACCAACACATTCATCGCCAACGCCAGCCCTGTTGACAGTGTCATAGTAGGCGAAATCCACGTTTTAACCGATGCTGAAACCGGTGACAGCTATGTCCAATGGACCTCTGGCGGTATGTATGCTACAAATGGTCATGCTCCCGCATTGCAGCGCATCACCCCTGACGGCACACCGCAATGGGGCGAAAACGGCCTCCGCTTCAACCAATTCAATTTTTTGAGCTGGTCGGCAGGCGACGTTTTTACCATCACCCCTGATCATGATGTGATTAGCTGTTTCTCAACAGCCGACACAGTAACCATTGCTTTGAGATTCCATCCTGATGGCACCTACGCCTGGGGCGAACAAGGTGTCTTGCTTTTCGACGGTATATGCGGTAGCCGCGCCGAAATCCTAGCTGGCAACGACGGCGGCGCATGGGCTTTAGGCACCGACCTCTATAACCTTTACCTGCAATACATCGAAGCCGACGGTACGTTGAATCCTATCATCACTATCGAAAAGTACAACGATACCATAAGATCCACATACGGAAAACTCGTCCTCGCCAATGACAACAGCGTTTTCCTTACCTACGAACAAGTGTATGTTTACCCAGGTGAAAGTTCGTTAAGTGGAATCGTGGATATCCATCTCACAGGCTACACCAAAGATGGTACACAAACCGTTCCAGACACCAAATTGTTGGGTAAAGTGAACAATATAGTGACCTACACCCACGAGGTTGTGCCAGACGGCTTAGGCGGTGCATACGTATATATAGAGGTTGGAGATAGTGAACTTCACGAGTTTAATAACATTCATGTATGCCACTACGATGCCAATGGCAACAACACCATTAGCGACACCCTCGGTGTCACAGTACACACCCCTGAACAAGAACACCTCTATGTTGACCCCTATGCCTCCGTCGATCCTGTTTCTCACGACCTGCTCATCACCTACTTACAGAAAAACATATCTCAACATGAACCAAAAGTATTTGTAAACCGCATCACCGCCACAGGTGAGCGCGTTTGGGACGAAGGTGTCCTGGTTTTCGACAACCAAGGCAATCCTCTCTCGATACCTATGGTCTCTGCTTTTGAAGACGGCAGTGGTTTCTCTATAATCTATTACAAAGGTGATGATATACTTAGCCCCAACACCACCATCGAGGCGATCGGTATGGACATGAACTGCAATGTGTTGTGGCAAACCACAATGAGTTCAACATTGTATAGGAGAGACTACACAAAATCAATTCAAGGCTTCACCAATGGACAAAATGTCTATATATGGGGAGACCACCACACAGGCATTCTCTACGGCCAGAACTTGGGCGTCGACGGCTCAATGGGCCAGGGATTGGATGTGGAAGAAATCTTCGAAGATGAAGAAATCGTCACTATAGTAAAAGTCTTCAACGTCAACGGTCAGGTCATGCAGTGCAATGACTTGAACCAGCTCAACACCGGTGTCTACATCATCCAGGGAAAGACAGAGAGCGGTAAGATTGTGAACAAGAAAATCGTTTTAACGAAAAAATAAACCAATATGGATTAAAAATTGGTTTTATATGATAAAAAGTAGGGATGATATGTATATCATCTCTATTTTTTTATTATTTTTGCATCGCTTTACATAATACTATTTGACTATGAAACGATTACTATACGCAATGATGGTTGCTGTTGTGCTATCGGCATGCACCGGGACTAAGACACCAAAACGTGAACCGCAACTTTCTGACACTCTTTATACGGCTGCGGCGGCAATGAAGATTTACGCCTATAATCCTGAACGCGCGCTGCTTATCATCGACTCAGCGGAGATTGTGGGCAACCTCACGGCAAATCACGCCTCGATGTTGCGTGCGAAGGTGTTCACCATGGCGTTTGAGGCAGAACGTCTTGACTCGGCACAGCGTATATGCTTGGATCTGCTGAATAGCGACTATGTGAAAAACGCCGGTAACCATGAGACAGTGCTCGACTTGATGGTTGCCATCGCACGTAGAAAATACGACAACGAACAATGGCTGCAATGGGCAACAAAGAAAGCCGATTTCTGCCGCAAACAAGGCAACGAGGTGGAGGCTTTGCGTACAGAAGCCGAGATAGGAATCGTGCTCACACACCTTGGCCGTCAAGAAGAAGGACTGCAGAAACTCGATGATGTGATAGAACAGTTAGACGGCGTACGTAAGTTCAACGAGACTGACGCCTGCATCATCGCTTTGCGCCGTAAAGTGGACGTGCTTAAAGAATTGGGACGTTATAAAGAGATAATCCCTATTGCCCAGAAAATCATCGAGAAGACAAACGATTATGAGAAGAATCCTAATGATTTTCATGACGGCACCTTCCGTGAACCTGATCTTGCCGACGTGCCAAACTACTGCGAGTTTTATCGTGTAAAAGCCTACGCATATCTTGCTGACGCTTACGCCAACACTAACGATATCCTCAATGCACGTTATTATCTCGGACTCTTCGAGCAGAGCCGTTATGGTCAGACTACCGACGGACGTAGGATGATTGCCCCTACATGGTGCAAACTGGGAGAATACGATAAGATGTTGGCTATCTACGACGAGTTGGAAGAAAACATGGGCGCTGACACCGTCAACTTGATTTTTAAAAATATGCTGTACGACCGCTCCGTTGCCGCCGAAGCAAGAGGCGATTATGCCGCAGCTTACAACTACATGTGCCGTTATGCCGCGATACGACAGATGCTCAACGACGAGTTGCAGCAGAGTGAGGCCCATGAATATGCTGCCCGCTACCGTGAACAGGAACAGCAACTGGAGATCGAACGTCATGCCATTCAAACCCGCATGATGAACTACATCCTCCTCACCATGCTGGTCGCGTTTTTGTTCATCATCATACTTTACAACCACACCGTTTTCCAAAAACAGAAACTGTCAGCGAGAAACGCCGTATTGGTAAGACTTATCGACGAACAAAGCCACGTTGAACGTATCTCCGAAGCCTGCAAGCTGATACGTGAGCAACCGGATATGACGATTCCTGAGGTGGCTAAGGCTGTGGGTCTCACACCACGCAACCTCGAGAAGATATTCCGCGATCAATACGGAATGAGTCTGACAGAATATAAGATGTTGCATAAAAAATAGTGCTCTATGGAAAAAAGGATTGGTACAGTCATTATCGGCATTGAGAACCGTGAGGCGGCACCAAGTGTCAACGCAATCATCTCGAAGCATTCCGACATCATAATCGGGCGCCTCGGACTACCTCGTACTGAGGGTATGAGCCTCATCAACCTCGTGGTGGAAGGCACCACCGACGAGATAGGCTCCCTCACCGGACAGCTCGGCAAACTCGACGGCATCGAAGTGAAGTCGGCTGTGCTGAAAAAATAAAATAACGGCGCGGCATTAAAGGCTTTAACGCCATTAATGCCATTAAAGCCCTTAAGGATGCGCCGCAAAAACTAACAATTAAACCAAATTTATGAATATACTTAAATCATTAATAAATCTTCTCTTCCCTCGCACTTGTGCGGCGTGCGGCAACATCCTCCTCGAAGGCGAGGACACCGTATGCACCACCTGCCGTTTCCTGTTGCCCAAAACAGGCTATGAAAACAACCCAAACAACCCTCTCGCCCAGATGTTTTTCGGCCAGATGCCGTTCAACGCTGTTATGGCTGAGTTTTTCTTCAGCAAGACTGGCAAGGTGCAGCATCTCATCCATGGCCTGAAATACCATAACTGCCGCGAAAACGGCATATTCTTAGGTCAGGAAATAGGCAAGAGCCTTCTCAAAGCTCATGATTATCAAGGTGTTGATTGTATCATCCCCATCCCTCTCCATCCTAAAAAAGAAAAAATACGCGGATATAACCAAAGTCACGTCATTGCAGAAGGGATATCCGAGATTATGAACATCCCCATCGCCGGAAAATGTTTCGTGAGGAGTGTCTTCACCGATACCCAAACCAAGAAATCGCGTGAGGACCGTTATCAGAACGTGAAAGACATTTTTGAAGTCAAGAATCCATCGCAACTGGCGGGAAAACATGTGCTTCTGGTCGACGACGTGCTAACCACCGGCGCCACCCTTATGTCGGCTGGCAAGGCTCTGATGCAGGTCGAAGGAATAAAAATCAGCGTTGCGACGGTTGCTTGTGCCAGCAACTGAAAATTTTATTATTTTTGCGACGTGAAAATCGTGTTACTCGTGATAGGAAAGACCGACGAGTCTTATCTCGAGACTGGTATCTCTAAGTATATCAGTCGGTTAGAGCATTATGCACAGTTCGAGATGAAGGTCATCCCCGACATCAAGAACCGCAAGACCTTGTCGGAGGCGCAGCAGAAAAAACTCGAGGGCGAACTGCTTCTGGGGCAGTTTATGGCGGGTGACGAGATAGTGCTTCTCGACGAGAACGGCAAGACCTTCCCGTCGCGCGGCTTTGCGCAATGGCTCGAACGTCAGATGAACACAGGATGCAAACGCCTCGTCTTCGTCATCGGCGGCCCTTACGGCTTCTCACAGGAGGTCTACGACCGCGCCAACGCTAAAATCAGCCTCTCGGAGATGACGTTCTCGCATCAGATGGTGAGATTGGTGTTCACGGAGCAACTCTATCGCGCCTTCACGATTCTGAAAGGTGAGAGTTATCATCACGATTGATTTCTCCCAGTCATTTCGACTGTAGAGAAGCGGAATGGAGAAATCCTTGTTTTTCGAAATCATTCGATTATTAAAGATGATTTCTCGACTACGCTCCGTTCCGCTCGAAATGACGAATTTGATTGATGGTCTTTGATAGAATATTTTGAAAGATTTTTTGAAAGATTTTGTTAGATTTTGAGCCGCAGGCGACCTAAAAAAGAAAAAATGAAAGAAATAACTAAATAATAAACAAATGAAAAAGTTCTTTTTAACGATTTTAACTACCATCCTTCTCGGCACCATCGTTCGTGCTGACGAAGGCATGTGGATTCCTGCTTTGCTTCAGCGTAACGAAGCCGAGATGCAGGCTATGGGCATGAAAATCACTGCCGACGACATCTATTCCATCAATCACAGCTCCATGAAAGACGCCGTGGTGCTCTTCGGAGGCGGCTGCACTGGCGAACTCGTCAGCGACCAGGGTCTGCTCCTCACCAACCATCACTGCGGCTACGGCTGGATTCAGCGCCACTCGACGGTGGAGCATGACTACCTCACCGACGGATTCTGGGCAATGACTCCTGAAGAAGAACTCGCATGCCCGGGCCTTACCGCCGTCATGCTGAAAAACATGGTCGACGTCACTGACAGAGTCCTTGAAAGCATCACCTATGAGACAAGCGACGAAGATCGTGCTGAAATCATCAAAAAACATATCAAAAGCATCATCGAAGAAGCTAAGAAAGACACAGAATATGAAGTGTCTGTCGAGTCATTCTACATCGGTAATCAATACTTTCTGATGTACAACGAAGTGTTTAAAGACGTCCGTATGGTCGGCGCCCCACCATCAAACATCGGTAAGTTCGGCGGCGACACCGACAACTGGGTATGGCCTCGTCACACAGGCGACTTCTCAATCTTCAGGATATATGTCGGCAAAGACGGCAAACCTGCTGAATACAACGAAGAAAATGTCCCTTACAAACCTGATTATCACTTCACTATCTCGTTGAAAGGTGTCGAAAAAGACGACTTCACCTTCGTCTTCGGCTACCCTGCCCGCACCAACGAATATCTGCCTGCAGTGGCTGTCGACCAAGAAGCTAACGTGGTTTATCCTGTGGTCGTCGACCTCCGCACCCAGATTCTCGATATCTACAACAAATATCAGGAAAAAGACGCAAAAGTGCGAATCCAATACGCTTCAAAGCACGCCGGTCTCGGCAACGGCTGGAAGAAATGGATGGGAGTCATCGAAGGCATCCGCAATTTCAAAGGAATCGATAAAAAACTGGCTTTCGAGCAGGCTTACAACGACTGGTGCATGCAGTCGCGCAGCCGTATGAAATATATGCACGCCCTCCGCGACTTTACCCCTGTATACGAGGAATATGAGAAATATCGTATGGCAACGACATATTTCACTGAGGCGGGTTTGTCAATTGAAATAATTGAATTTGCTGCTAATATGGCAAAACTATCAGAGGTTACAAAAGATACTCCACAAGAAGAAATAGATGAACTTATCAGCGAATTGAAGGAGACTTCCGCTGCATTTTTCAAAGATTACTATCAACCTATAGACGAAGAGGTGGCAGTCACCATGCTTACGGCTTACCGCGCCGCACAGCCTGAAGATTTCCGTCCTGAGATTTTAAATGAGATTGATAAGATATTTAAAGGCGATGTGAAGGCTTATGTTGATTATCTTTTTGGAAAAACAATTTTGACATCGGAAGAAAAAGTTAATAAGTTCCTTGACGAATTTAAACCTTCAAAAGTTAAAAAACTTGAAAAAGATCCGGCTGTTGTCGCTGCTAATAGCATGATGGACTTCTATGTTGAGAATGTTATGGCGAAATCGCGTGAATGCAACGCCAAGATCAACAACTTGCGCCGTGTCTACATGGAAGGTCAGATGAAGATGATTCCTGAGCGTAACCTCTACCCTGATGCCAACTTCACCCTGCGTGTGACTTACGGCAAGGTGGGCGGCTTTAAGCCGAGAGACGCTGTCGAATACCGTCATTTCACCACCCTCGACGGTATCATGCAGAAAGAGAACCCCGACATCTACGATTATGTCGTAACCGACAGATTACGTGAGCTTTACGAGGCTAAGGACTTCGGTTGCTATGCCGATAAAGACGGCACTATGCATGTGGCTTTCATCGCAGGCAACCACACCACAGGCGGCAACAGCGGAAGTCCGATTTTGAACGCCGAAGGCAAGCTGTTAGGTCTTAACTTCGACCGCACATGGGAAGGCACGATGAGCGACCTCATCTACGACCCGTCGATATGCAAGAACATCAGCGTCGACATCCGTTACGTGCTGTTCCTCATCGACAAATACGCTGGCTGCACACGCCTCATCGACGAGATGACAATTGACGAGTAAAATGGCTGACAATCAAAAATTCACAGAGCGCATGCTTTCATGTGTGCGCTCTGCCACTCCAAGCGCGCTGAAGACCATCTGGTGGCTCGTCAAAATCATGGTGAGCGTGTCGTTTGGCATCATGCTGCTTCAATATTTCGGAGTCATCGCATGGATTTCAGAGCTGTTGACCCCGTTGTTTTCGAGTTTCGGCCTCCCCGGTGAGGCTGCCCTCGCCTACGTCTCGGGCTATTTCGTGAACTGCTACACCGCAATGGCCGTAATGAGCACTTTAAGCCTCGATATGCGCGCCGCAACAATTTTGGCGGTTATGGTACTCTGCTCACATAATATGATTGTAGAGACCACCGTACAGGCCAAAACGGGCTCATCTGCATTAAGGATAGTGGTTATAAGGACATTATCCGCTTTTATTTTGGCTTTTGTCTTAAACAAGATAATGCCCGGTGAGTTTGTCGCGCATGAAACGCATCTGGTAACGGCAGAGAACGTCACTTTCGTGGAGATGCTCAAAAATTGGGCAATTCGCACCCTCCGCACCGTCGGCCTGATGATAGTCCTGGTATATGCCTTGACACTTTTGCAAAGAGTATTGAATGAATTCGGCATAATAGAAAAGATTTCCAACTTTCTGAAGCCGGTGATGGTGTTCTTTGGCCTGCCGCCTCGCACGGCTTTTCTGTGGCTCGTTGCCAACACCCTTGGTCTCGCATATGGAGCCGCCGTGATGATAGACGAAACAGAGCACGGAAGCACCACTAAAGAAGAAAACGATATCCTGAACCACCATATCGGTGTCTCTCACAGCAACCTTGAGGATTTGCTGCTTTTCACAGCCATGGGAGGAAGTTTCCTCTGGATGCTTTTGTCAAGATGGGCGATGTCACTTCTTCTCGTCTGGGAACGAAAAATAGAGAACAAACTCCGAAATAATTAAAATAATTTATCAATACTCTCTCAACTTTCAGCTATCGATTCTTGATATATTCTATAGCTGCATCAAGTTGTGGCTTGAAATCACCGCCGTAGTTCTTGCGGAGAACGATCTGATCTGGCGTGTAACCGATGCTCTCAATCACCGTGCCGTTTATACGTGCCTCGAAAGTCGAAGTGTAGACATAGTGATGCATTGTGTTAATATCGCCAAACGGACCGCCATAGTTGAGGTTGATAGAAGAAACAGCCTGCAGAGGTCCTGTGGCACCGTAAGTGCGCTCGCCAATGGTATGGCTCGTCGGCAGCACTTTCTTGATAATGGATGTCTCAATCTCACCCATACTGACGGAACTGAGGTCGCACAACACCACGTATGGTATGTTCTCAGCTGTGAGGTCGCGATGATAACGGCTCTGCGGATGTATGTAATATGGAGTCCAAACAGAGTGCTCATATCGTCCCGGACCTTCTTTATATCTTGTCTGCATTACCTCAGTGGTCTCGTTGATGAATGAACCCAACACATAGTCGAGGTCGTCCTGGCAGCCTCCTGTGTTGGCTCTGTTGTCGAGTATGATGCCTGCCAGCTGCTCACGCGGAGTGTCTCTCACAGCCTCAAGCCAATGCCTAATGACCGTAGCTGCCTGCTGCGTCTCCTGACTGTTGCCGTCCATGAGATATGAAATAGCGGCACACGACTGCCAGAGATAAGGTATCTTGCGTCCGTCAGGGAGCTTGATGAGACTGTAATGATACATCGCATACGTATTCAGTTCCTGAATAGTTCCTATGAAATTCTCGTCAGCCTCAAGCTCATAGTTCAGACTCATTTGCTGAACATTTAAATACATAAGTATTTGTGAAATAAACGTAGGTGAAACGAAATAATCTCGTGTTTCTGTTTCAAGAACTCCCGGACTGACATAAAATTCATGCATGGTGTCAGACGCGGCTGGAAAAAGATTCTTGATACGAATGTTCATGTGATGGTCTCTCAAACCGCCCATAGCGCCAGTGTAGAGATTCTTGAGTTCGTCGACCTTCACCTCCTGACCGGCTAAATGCTTCGCGTCAAGAGCCTCAAACCTCGGCATATACTCGCTGTAAACAGCATCCCAATCAGTGTCGTCAACGTCCCAAAAAACATAGCCTGTGCTGATACATTTCCAAAGATATTCAAACTGTGTTGAATAGTTGTGATAAGCCAAATCGCCAGTCTCGCCAATATAAGGATGATAGTCAGCCTGCTTGCGGCAGCCGCCCAAAACAATGGCTGCCATAGCCAATATGATAATAGTTCTTTTCATTGTCATGCAGTTTTAAAATTTATAATAAACGCCTAATGTCAGTGAAAGGGTGTTCAAGTAGCGAGGGTCGCTCAGATGCTCGTATCCCTTGTGGTAGCTTACAAGGTCATAGTAAAACATCCCGTCAAGGTTGACACCTATCTGTTCTGTGATGTCATAGCTCAAACCGACGCCGCCCACGAGTCCCGCCGTAAAACGCCTGTCTTCATCGTTAAAATCGTGTTTCTCGTTGAAATCATTGAAATAGACATAATAGTCGGTCATCCAATATGTCGTGCCTTTCACCTTAGATTGCATCCAATAGCCGATAAAACCGCCGCAGAGCACATGTCCGCGCAGTTTATCGTTGCCAAACGAGAGGTCAGCAGTCACTGGAAGCATAAGATAGTCGTTGCGATACTTGGTGTAGACAGGGTCAAGATAGTTGAGGTTGCGGTCCATGCGATGCGAACGTCTCATCCAGCTCAGGTCGGCGCGTACCGCAAGCCAGTCATAAAACATATACTTGCCTTGGATACCAAATTCAAAGCTGCTCATCGCTGAATAACTCTCGTCGATACGACCCAAATTGGTGCGAGTGGTGGAGGTCTGCGTCCAGCCTCCCTTGACACCTGCAACCCATTGTGCACTGGCGCCCAGACTCATCATCAATGCTAATGCTAAAAATAACTTTTTCATGATATATTTCCTTTATCTTTTATCTCTTATCTAATAACTATCTTTTGTGTCTTCTCATTCAGTTTTAAGATGTAAACACCGCATTGTGACGGCTTCTCAACCGTCTGCACGCCGCTCACGTGCTGTGTCATCACCATGCGTCCCATCACATCGAACACCTGGAGCTCGCCTTCGCCGCTGACGATGATGTCGTTGCCGCTCTGGTAGGCGAATGTCTCCGTTGGTGTTGAAGCAGGGTCTGCATTATATCTTAAAACGACCTCGAAACGGTCTTTGTCGTCGGTCGACGAGCCCACAAAAGTGTAGCTGTCGTTGGCGAGCATGTCGATATCCTCACCAGCCACCTTGTCGATGAGGTGCAGATAGCTGAAGTCGCCGTTGGCATTGACTGTCAGAGTGTATTGGCTCATGTTTTTGCTTTCGAAGCGGAGGTCGATGACCTTGGTGTCGTCAGGAATATCCACAGAGGCGAAACGCTCGTCGTTATAATTCACGTAAAGCATCGGGGCATGTTCGTTGCGGTGCTCAATCTTGTTCAAGCCGCGACCTGCCTTGAACTCCACGCAGGCCTTGTCGGTAAAGTTGTTGTTCTTCACCGTGAACGTGATGTTGTCGTTGTTAGAATACATCCTTTTATCCGGACTATAGGCGGTGGATGTAATGACGAGATTAGTCGCATCTTTAGCTTGCACCAATATGGCTTGTGTAGGGGCAATTGGCACGTTGTTTTCTGTCAGATCCCAGGTACCGTTGGTGCTTAAGGTGTAATATTTATCTTCCAAAGGGTAACTTGGGAAATTCTCGTCTCTTACGATATGGTGCGAATATGGGTTTCCTATGATGTTGAATCCCTTATAATCTTCGTGTATGCAAGCATACGACAACTGCACTTCTATATCCCTGACATTCAGATTGCCTGTAAATGTCATGTTGTCGACGGTGGAGCGGTAGAGATAACCACAACCGCTGGTCAATGAGTCGAAACTGTTTGCCTCGTTACGGTGCTCTTGCCATAAAAGATCCCTTTCATCATAACGATAAACATTATAATTCTGTGGGCTGGCAGGTGCGAAGGTGCTAATCTCGAGGTTTTTAACCGGTGAAGCTATGAGATACCATCCATTGTCGGGCTCGGTTGTCCAAGCACCGGTTGTTTTCTGCATGGTCACCGGCACCGAGGAGTTGCAATACAGCTGTCCTCCGTCCTCAATGGTGATGCTGCCACCTGATAACATGGTGATTTTATCGGCATAAGCTATATATCCGTCGGGGATGGTTACTGGGGCATTTATTCTAATACCGTTGTTTTCTGCCGGCACATGTCTTGTGCTCCAGTTGGATGCCACGCCCCATTCTCCTGCCGTGTTGAAGGTGTTTTCCGTCAATATGACAGTTATAACGGCATTGTTGTCGCCCATTGTAAGGGTGTATGGGTTAGCGTTGCCGGTGATGCTGCCTGAGGTGGTTTCCGCTGTAGCGGTGAAAACGGTGTTGTCATAGTCGATGTTCAGTCCCAATACGTCTCCATTGGCAGCGTATAATGTGCCTTCATGAGAGACAGCGACATTGCCATAATACTCGAGATGAGGTACGGAGTATCCGTTAGTGACTGCCTCGTTGATGACAAAAGTAGTGTTTTCTCCAGCGTTGACGGAATGCACATGTTTCACATTAGGTGATGATTCCTGCACCAACGTTTCCATGTTTTCAAAGTCTTTATAATAGCAGTTTGTAAATGTACCACGTACATTGCCTCCGACAAACAAATAGAAACCGTTTTTCTTGGTGATGGATATCGTAGATGGTGCAAAGAAGCAGTTGGTGATAATGGCCTGTGAATTGTCTCTTGTCCAGCCCACAAAGCTGCCGCCTTCATAGCCGTTGGCATGGGTGTAGGTGATGCTTCCGGTGAACGAACATCCTTCAATGACTACAGTTTCGCCTTTGTCGACAGCACCCACTATACCTCCGGCATCGATGTCATTATTGTAACTTGAACTTATGGCGACGTCACTATAGCAGTTTATGATATGTGTTTCGCTTGATGCAGAAACGGGGGGATTACTGTTCCATGTGCCGTCAACAAAGCCAGCTACGCTTGCCGGACGCATGTTGTTGGTTGTGATTGTACCTGTGAGTCTGATATTCTTAACTGTCGCATTGAACAAACAGCCGAAAAGCGAAGTGGTGTTACCTCCATTGCTGAGGTTGAGCGTGATAGTGTGACCGCCTCCGTCGAAGATGCCTTTGAAAGGCATGTTTTCAGATCCTGCCATCGTGTTTACTGTGATGTCTGAGGTCAAGAGGAAGAATTTACCTTCATATGCTTCGCCTCCTGACACAGCTGCGGCAAAGCTGTTCCATTTTTCATCTGAACCAATGAGATACGGGTCATCTTCGTTGCCTGAGCCGTCTGTGGTTTCCATTTTCGGTCTCGCCTTGTTTTCAACCACCTGCCAATGGCTGCTGCCAAGCAATGACACCAGTTCTTCTGCTGTCTTTCCTATGCCACTGGTGCCTTGAGAGTCTCCCATTGTGGCGGTATAGTAAGAATTGTTGGTGGTTAGCTTGCTGCTTTTCTCCATTCTTGCGAAAGTCTTGTGCCCGTCTTGGTCAAGTGTCAGTTCTGTTGGGTCGAACAGACAGTTGGTCAAGGTGACGTTGTTGTTGGCATAGCCCACAAAGCCGCCGCATTTTTCTGTATTGTTGCCTATAATCCTGCCGTCGAACAGGCTGTTGCTGATGGTGATTGTCGAGCCGTCGGCTGTATGTGACACGAGGCCTCCGTGGGTGCCGTCGCCACTGACGCTGCTGTTGATGGTGACATTGCTGCGGCAGCGCATGATGTTGACGGTGCCGATGGCACGAGCGACGATGCCACCAGCGTATTTGGTGTCAACGATGAGAGAGCCTTCAACATTCAATCCTGTGATTGTGGCGTCTTGCACGTAACGGAACGGTGCCGTATAATCGGAGAGGCTGTACAACGTAACGTTGATGGTATGACCGTTACCGTCGAAATTGCCTTTGAAAGGGTAGTCTTTGTTTCCCACCATGTAGATGACGTCGATGTCGGCATCCAACTTTAAACACTTTCCGTTAAAACAGTTGCCGGCGTTTACTTCAGCCACCATATAGTTCCAGTTGGCGGCATTGGTTATTTTATATGGTGCATCAGGTGTTCCGGTACCTGTAGGGAATGGCTCGATGTCGACACCCACCTTTGGCAGTGCCACATCATTGGTGTTTTGCCAAAAATACTCGCTGAGTGCTGTAACGAGTTCGTCTGTCGTCAGGGCACTTCCGTTGATGCCTTGGGCTCCCCCGAAAGGAGTCTTGTAATAGCAATGCGACAGAGCGAGGTCTTCACTCTCATCCGTCCTGGCGAAGGTTTTATGACCGTCAGGGTCTGTGTTCAGTTCTGCAGGGTTGAACAGACATCTGTTGAGACGGGCTTTCGCGTCATCGTCGACCCAGCCGATAAAACCACCGCATTTCTCTGTCTTGGTGCCAATAATCTTGCCGTTGAACAGACAGTAACTGATGGTGGTGTTACCTGATTCAACCTGCCCGATAAATCCACCATGGCTTCCGTCGCCATTGACGCTACTGTTGATATTGACACTACTAATGCATTTCTCAATGGTGTTGGTGCCGTCTGATCTGCCTGCTATGCCACCGACATATTTCTTCGTAGAGATTACAGAGCCTGTCACCTGAAGATTCTTTATTGTGGCATTTTTTATGTAACGGAATGGTGCACAGTACTCAGATTTTGTTCCCTGGGCGAATTTGATGGAGTGACCATCGCCGTCAAAGTTACCCGAGAAATATTTACTATCGCTTGTGCCAACCATCTTACTCACGACAATGTCCTTGGTGAGTTTGATATACTTGTTCCTGTATTCTCCCTTATTGATTTTATCAGCCAAAAATCTCCAATGAACCGGTGAAGAGATGAGATACGGGTCGGAATAGATACCCGTTCCACTCATTGGAGAGCATGTGACATTCTGTTTCGACAAAGCATAGTTCCTATTATTCACTTTATACCAATTATCGCTACCAAGTATTTCTACAGCTTCATCCACAGACATGGATCTTCCATCGATGCCTTGTACGGAACCCATGGTTGAATTGTAAATAGCAGTATCAAACACCATAAATGCGTTGCCACGTGCAAAAGTCGCACATTCATGCAAATCAACGTTTATCTGGGCTGGGCTGAACAAACAGTGATTAAAATACACGGCACCCTGGGCTTCACCAACGAAACCGCCCCAGGAGTGACCACTATTTCCTCCCAATAACCTTCCCTCAAACAAACAGTTGGAAAAGACAGTGCAGCCATTGGCAACAAGCCCTACGTAACCACCGCTATTGGTATCCTTATTTTCATATCCTACATCATCCGGAATTTTGGCAGTTATGGTAACAGCGACACGACAGTTGGATATCAAGTTTGATCCTTTTGCCTTACAAGCTAAACCAGCAGAATACCTGTCTATATCATTACTATTACCAAAATAAGAATGATAACCGTGAATATATATATTCCCTTCTACCCTTAGATTAACAATGGTGGCATTATTAAGACAACGGAAAAGTCCTTTATGAAAATCTTTCTGGTAGTAATTACTGGTATAGTTAATAGTAATCGTATGACCATTGCCATTAAAAATGCCATTGAAAGATTGGTCAATTGATTCAGTCCATGAGGCACTTCCAACGAATATATCAGTATTAAGATTAATGTCCAGACGTACGTACTGATTGGCATAATCAATGCCATCAGCAACATCATAAGCAAAATGCTGCCAATCAGTATCATTGTTAATGTAATAAGGCTCGTCTATAGTGCCTTTACCAGGTAGTCTGGGCTCCTGTCCCCACATCATATTTGCGGAGAACGTCACAAACAGAAGCACCAAAAAGCATCTGATTGTGCCACTTAGCATTTTCATATAACTTGAATGTTTTATGATGTATCAATTAATTGTTTTTGCGCTTGCGCGATACGGCGTAAGCACCTCCCAGCGCTGTAAGCACCAGCAAGCCGCTGCCTAATGGCGCAGGAGAGTTGCTGATGTCGCCTATATTCGTGTTCGGCATCATCAGGCCCACGATTGACGGGTCGCTGATTCGTGAACTGTTTTCCCAATCGTTGAAGAAAGCGTCATTGTTTTGTGCCATCGCACCAACCGACATTGTAATTGTCAATGCTATTGTGAATAATAACTTTTTCATGATATATTTCCTTTATCTTTTATCTTTTATCTAATAACAATCTTTTGTGTCTTCTCATTCAGTTTGAAGATGTAAACTCCTGTTTGAGACGGTTTTTCAATCGTCTCTACACCGGTTACACGACGGGTTGAGATCATTCGTCCCATCACGTCGAACACCTGCAGCTCGCCTTCGCCGGTGACGATGATGTCGTTGCCGTTTTGGTAGGCGAATGTCTCCGTTGGCGTTGAATCAGGGTCTGCATTATGTCTTAAAACGACTTCAAAACGGTCTTTGTCGTCGATTGATGAGCCCACAAAAGTGTAGCTGTCGTCTATCAGCATGTCTATGTCCTTGTTTGCCACCTTGTCGATGAGGTGCAGATAGCTGAAGTCGCCGTTGGCATTGACTGTCAGAGTGTATTGGCTCATATTTTTGCTTTCGAAGCGGAGGTCGATGACCTTGGTGTCGTCAGGCATGCAGACAGAGGCAAAGTCCTCGTCATCGTATCTCACGTAGAACATCGGGGCATCGGCATTATAGTGAGTCGGCTTGTTGAAGCCGTGGCCATCACGGAATTCTACACAGGCCTTATCCATAAACTCGCTGTTTCTGACGGTGAACCAGATGTTGTCGTTGTCGGCTTTGTTTCCAATAGGGCCAACCATACTGTTGGTAATGTCGAGCGAACCAGCCTCTGGCTTGGCTTGCACAAGAATACCCTGACCCGGAGCTATCGCCACGTTGTCGTTGGTGATTGTCCAAGTGCCGTCGGTGTTGAGCACGCAATATTTTTCCTCAAGGTAGTCGTTGGCGATGGCGTTGCCCTCGGCTGAGCCTTTGTAAATATTGTGCGAGAACGGGTTGCCGATAATATTGAAACCTTTTAAATCACCAGCTCCTTCGGTGTACGAAAGATTGTATCTTATAGGTGCATTGTTGAGCGTGCCGTTAAACGTGATAGTACCTGAATATGTGGTGCGGAACAGATATCCACGGCCATTCTCGAACGATGAGAACTGATTGGCAGGATTGCGATACTCCTGCCATGTTTTAGTTGGCTCGTCGTAACGGTAAATGTTATGATATCCACTGGTGAGACCTGTGACACCTGCAAACGTCTGCCCGTTGACAGGTGATGCAATAAGATACCATTTGTTTGTTCCTGCATGAGTTGATGCCTCTATTGTCTTTTGCACCTGTGCCGTAATAGCGTTATTTGCGATCAGCTGTCCTCCGTCGCTGATGATGATGGAGGCTTTCGATTGCATATCAATACTGTCGACAATGGCAGTACATCCGCTTGGAATGGTTGCCGCATTTGTAATGGCTACATCACAATCGGTTGGTACTACGCCTAAACTCCAGTTGCTTGCAACGTTCCAATTACCGTCATTTTTGAAAGTGTTAAATGAAATATTTGCAGTGATTATACAGTTGTTATCAACCATGGTAAACGTGAAAGGATTACTTTCACCGCTTAGTGTGCCGTGTGAAGCGGAGAAACCATTGTGATGATATTTTTTACCTCCAGTATAGCCGAGGGTTAGGCTTAAAACATCTGCATTACCGGCGCGAAGCGTGTCGGCGTATTTGATACCTTGGTTGTTGCCATAGCTGGTAAGGCCGCTGACATTGTAGTATACAGTATCCGTTTCGGCATTTTTAACAGTGGTAAATCTGTTCGGTATGATCGAACGTCCACGATTGCCTTGTACCTGAAGACCTTTTTTAATCAAACTTGCGGCAACACTGTTGTAATAGCAGTTATTAAAGGTTCTATTACCAAATCCTCCAACGAACATATAATGGTAATATTGAGGGTCAGGATCTGTAGTGACAAACTTTGTGACCGTGAATTCTGATGGAGCAAACAGACAGTCTGTCAAAGTGACATTTGCATTATATTGTGTAAAACCCACCAAACCGCCACCCTCGTAGCCGTTACTGTCGCTATAGATAATTTTGCCGGTGAATACACAGCCGGTCATATTAAGAGTCTGATAGGTATTGACACGTGCCACGAAAGCTCCGGCATCGATATCGCTGTTATAATTCGATATAATATTGACACTGCTTGAGCAGTTACGAATGTTGACAGTACCTTGAACGAAGCTCGTGATACTTGCCGGACGCATCCTGTTGGTGGTGACTGTACCTGTAAGGTTCAGATTCTTGATAGAGGCATTTTTAAGTGCAAGGAATGGAGCCACCCAGTCGCTGCCCGTACCTACCAAGTTGATGTTGAGCGTATGACCGTTGCCGTCGAATGAACCTGAGAAATAGGTGTTTGTCTCAGCAGTGGGTTCTAACTGATCCAAAGTGCATCCTACCATTGTGCTTATGTCTATATCAGCATCCAATCTGAAATACTTTCCGCTATAGCTTTCGCCACCGTTTACCTGTTCCATCAGATAGTTCCAGTTGGCTGTGGAAGCAATGATATATGGGCTTTCCGCTGTTCCTGAACCTGTAAATTGAGTGACTTGGAAATTCATCTTTGGCAATGCCGCATCTGCAACATTTTGCCAATATGTTGAACCAAGTGCTGTAACGAGTTGATCTGTCGTCTTAGATCTTCCATCAGTGCCTTGAGCTTCTCCGAAAGTGGCCTTGTAATAGCAATTTGTCAAGGTGAGGTCTTCACCCTGTTCCGCTCTTGCGAAAGTCATATGACCGTCTGGGTCTGTAGTCAGTTCCGCCGGATTGAACAGGGAGTTTTCGATAGTTGCTTTTGTGTCATCGTCAACCCAGCCGATAAAGCCGCCGCAATCTTCAGTCTTGGTACCGATAATCTTGCCGTCGAACAGACAGTTAGTAATGGTGACGTTTCCATTTTCAATCTCCCCGATAAAGCCGCCATTTGTTCCGTCGCCGTCAACACTGCTGTGGATGGTGACACTGCTTCTGCAGCGCTCGATGATGCATGTGCCAAATGATTTGCCAACTAAGCCCGCGGCATTTTTCTTGGAGGTGTAGATGGTGCCAGTAGTATGAAGATTTTTGATGGTCGCACCATTGATGATGCGGAATGGACCGCACTTGTGATTCTTTGATGTGTATGAAAAAGTGATTGTATGGCCTCTGCCATCGAAAGTGCCACGGAAACTTTTGTTTTCATCCTCGCCTATCATGGTGTTGACATTGATATCACTGGTCAACGCTAAAAATTTACCGCTGTATGTATTACCACCGTTAACTTGGTTGGAAATGTAGTTCCAGTTGCCATCCGACGCTATAATGTACGGATCGTTCTGTGTGCCCGTGCCTGAAGGAGCTGTCGACGTGTGGAGGATTGGGACCACCCTATATATTACCACTTCACCGGAAGTTACTTCTTCATCGATAATTTCCCAGTTGCCACCGAGTGCGCTGCGAAGTTCCTCATCTGTCATTCCGCTGGCATTAGAGCCTTGTGCCGTGCCGAGAACTTGTTTATAATAGAGTCCACTTGCTGAGACTGAAGAGTCATAACGGTAAAAAGTCTTGTTGCCATTATCCTTGACATTGACACCGGTAGGATTGAAAAGACAACGTGTAATACTGAGGTCAGATTTGGCCCAGCCGGTGAAACCGCCCCAACATTTTGTATTTGGGCCTTCTAAAGAACCGTCAAAGAGACAGTCGATAATGCTGACGTCGTCTTTAGCGTAGCCCACCAAACCGCCATGGCTGCCGTCGCCATTGACGCTACTGATGATATTAACACTGCTACGGCAACTAATGATATTGCAGTCTTCACCGTTTCCGACAATGCCACCGGCATATTTGTCTCTGGCAGTGATTGTACCTGTAACATGAAGGTTCTCGATAGTAACATCATCTACAAACCTGAATGGAGCCAGATATTTGTTTTTGTCTTTATCTGTGTTGTCCAGACTGTGAAGGTTCGTTAGGGTGATGGTATGACCGGCACCGTTGAAATGACCTTTGAAAAAATACGTTATATTGGCTTTGCTATCAACAATTTTAGGTTTTCTATTATGATTAGCTCCTATGCATCTGCTAACGGTTATGTCATTAGTAAGCTCGAAGTATTTACCTGAATAAGTATTACCATTATAAACTTTATCACAGAGTGTGTTCCAGTCCCCTGTGTCGTTGATTTTATACGGGTTGGCTTGAGTTCCATTTCCCGACCATTGTGCCCAAACGCTCTGCGAAGCGAAGAGAGCTATGGCAATTAGAAATAGTTTGAAATAGTAATTGTGTTTCATAGTATAAATAATTTTATTGTTGTTGTCTATGTTTGACACGACAAAGTCGGGCGCAGTTCCACTGCACCGCCACTTGATAAAAAGCATGATTGAAAAAATGTATAAGAATCTTTCAAATCATAAATAGTAAGTCAACGTTGCAAAATTATGCAAAATATTGATACAATTAGCATTAATTATGAAAACAGCAAATTTTTTTTAATTTATTAGTGCAAATTCAAAAATTTTGTATTTTTGCAGTCCGAAAAAATCGGGTTCGGGATGTAGCGCAGCCCGGTAGCGCGCTTCGTTCGGGACGAAGAGGCCGCAAGTTCGAATCTTGTCATCCCGACAAAAAACAGCTCTTTTGAGCTGTTTTTTTTGTTTACTGTTTACTGTTTACCGTTTACCGTTTACGGGAGCGAGACATAATAAACAGTAAACTGTAAACTGTAAACTACTTCCACCGTGAGCAATCGCAATCTTTCGATTTTTTTTGATAATTACTCGGTTCATACGCTCTCGAACACGATGCGAAAACAATTGATAACGAAATGATTATCAAAGAGATTCTAAATATTTTTATACTTTTTTTCATAATTCAATTTTAATGTCATTTCGAGCATAACGTAGTGGAGTCGAGAAATCCTTGTTATGCCTTATTATTGTTTTTTAACCTTTTTCATATTGTTTTTGTTAAAAGAGGATTTTTCCACTTCGCTCCATTTCATTTCGCTCCGGTCGAAATGACGGTGGTGAGTTATTTCAACCATGTTTCCGGGTTAGTATTATTCTTATCATTCCACACCTCGAAATGCAGCGTCGTCACATTGTCGCTGGCTCCTGTGTGAATCAGACCGAGCTTCTGTCCTGTCTTCACCTTGTCGCCCGACTTCACAAAAACCTTGTCCAAGTTGGCATAAAGCGTGAAATAAGTTCCGTGTCGAACCATCACCACGTTGGTCGTGCCGGTGTTGAAAACGGTTGATACTTGTCCGTCGAACACGCATAATGCGTTGGAGCCTTGCTCCGTCGAGATGTCGATGCCGTTGTTCATCACCGTGACTTTCGACTGTGTAGGATGAGCGCTCTTGCCGTATTTCTTGGTCACCACGCCGCTCGCCACTGGCCACGGAAGCTTGCCTTTGTTGCTCTCGAAATTAGCCGAAAGCTTGGTGTCGATAGTGGCGTCAGCCTTGCGTTTCGCCAGCTCTTCCTCAATGATTTTCTTGATCTTAGACTGCAAATCCTTCGTCTCTTTCTCCTTCTGCGCAATCTCGTTCTTGATCTTTTTCTCGTCTTTTTTTAACTTCGCCACCTTATCGTTGAGCGTTTTTTTGTCTTTATTAAGATCTTCGCGCTCTTTTTTTTGCGTATTGATGAGAGACTCAATGTGTTTCTTGTCTTCCTCGTTCTTGTCAATGCGTTGTTTTATCTCCACCTTCGTCGCGTCAATCTCCTCCATCTTGCGTTTCAAAAGGTCGTTAAACTGTTGGATATATCTCAGTCTCCGCAACGCCTGATTGAAATCTTCTGACGAGAAAATAAAAAGTAAGTTATTGATGTTGTTTCTGTTACGATAATGAATCACCAACAGGTCGGCATATTCCTTACGGTTCTTCTCAAGCTCGTTTTGCAGATTATTGATGTCGTTTTTATAACCTTTTGTCTCCTTATTCAAAATGGCAATCTGCTTATCGTACGTCTTGATGAGGTCGTCTCTTTTCTTAATCTGTGCCTGCAAAATCTCGACTTCTTTGATGGTCGTTTCTTTGTTTTTAGATGTCTTTTTCAACAAATTCTGAGATGTCTTGATCTCTTTTTGCAGCTTATTGACCTGTTGTTCCAAATCATTGACATTCTGGGCATTACATATCATATTGATGCTAAAAAACATCAAAAACAAACAAAAAAGATATGTAATTCTCTTTATCATCTGTAGATTCTCTCGTATTTCTTAGGAACGTTGAAAAGGAAGTCGATATTGTCGTTTATGATGATATTTGAATATGTGATGTCAGCTTTCAGATGCTGGTCGCCATGGATGTCGATGGAGATTCTTGTAGGAATGTATTTATCTCCAACTAATTGAAAATCAGAGTATTGTAATTCGATTTTGCGTTTGTTGTCGTTATATTCCCTGATATTGTATTTTGTGATTTTATAAAGCTGCGGATCAATCCAGATGTCTTTAAGCATCACTTTCCACTCTTCGTCCTTTTGCTTGATTGACTTCTTTAACGATTTGGAAATCAATAAGTTATATTGCTCACCATCGATAATCAATTTGTAATCGTCGCTTTCACGCAGATTGATGTCGTTGCCAACCAGCACTGACTGGATAAACGGCAGAGATGTCAGCAAAGGAGAAATATCGCCGAAAACGTCAATGTCTTCGCACAAATACGTCTTGTCGTTGCGATTAAGGAAATAGACTGAATCTGTTGAAACTTTCACTCTCAACACCTCCAATCCCAATGGCAAGGAAAGGCTGGTCCAGATGATGCTGTCTTTTTGCATCCTCAACTGACCTTTCATATTGATATTCTTGTCGTTAGTCACGACCTTAACGCTGATTTTTGACATCATATTTTCATAGTCAAAAGCGTTATCGTCGACTTCTTTGATGAGTTGTCGCGCTGTAAATTCACGCAAAGATGTCTTCGTCACGGCTTTTTTTGAAGAACAGCTTGTGCTTAAAAACAGCACAGCTGCCATCAGGCAAAATATCAGTAAAATATGTAGTTTTCTATTCATAGAGCTTCTCGTCTTTTATCTTTTGTTCAAGAAATTCTGACACCTCACCACCTTCTTTCTTGGCTTTTTTCCAGTTTTTCACAGCGTTTTTAGTATCGCCGAGTTGGTAATAAATATCTCCAAGATGTTCATAGTTAATACCTTGTGGATTTTTCTCGTATTTGAAGACCTTATTCATATATTTCAAGGCATCTTCATAACGGCCCAATTTGTACAAAACCCAGGCGTAAGTGTCGAGATATGTAGGATTTTTAGGCTCAGCTTTAATCGTTTTCGACGACATCTGCAAAGCGCGTTCAAGGTCTTTATTTTCAAGCGATAAGTAATAGGCGTAGTTGTTCAAGACATAAATATTGTCAGGATTTGTACGCAAAACCCTATCGTAAGCCTCAAAAGCCTTTTCTGTGTTATTCAAAAGATGGTAAGTGTCGCCGATGTATGTGTCAAAATCAGCGGTAAGCTCTTTATTTGCCGACATTTTACGACCCTTTTCAAGAGCTTTTAAAGTGTTTTCGTAGTCTTTCAGGTTAAAATACCCTATGCCGGCAAAAAGATAGAACAGAGGCTGTTCCGGATAAAGCGAAATGGCTTTTTCCGTAGTCTTTATAAGGTTTTGATAATCATAAAGTTGGATGTAGCAATACGAAAGCTGGTAAAGCGATGCGAAATTGCTTGGCTCGCGCTCCAAAGCCATATTGTAATACTCTGTTGCGCTGGCATATTCCTTTTCATTTAAATAAACTGTCGCGATGATATAATAACCGATCGACTTGTCGGAATGTGTCTCAATGAAAGCCCTTCCTGCGATTTCAGCCTCTTCGTTTGAGTTTTTGTCATCACGGCTTTGAAACCAGAACTCATAAATCTGAGCCTTTGTCTCATAGTCGAGGTTCTTGTTTTTGATGGCAGCTATGAACTCATCGAATGCCTTGTCAATCTCGCCCATGCTCTGGTAATAATCCATCAGCGAGATGTTGATGTATTTGTTGTTAGGCTCTAACTCCTTGATTTTCAAATATAAAGGATAAGCGTCTTTATCGCGTTTCACCTTGCGGTAAGCCTCGGCGAGCATTGCGATGTAATGGGTGTTTTCAGGCATGAAATCGACGAGTTTCTCCATCTCTTCGATGGCTTTGTCTTTTTTGCCCTGCTCGTCGTAAATCTGGATTCTTTGGAGATAAACGTACTCGTTTCTGCCAAGCTGCTGCTCCACAACATCAAGAGTCTCAATCACTTTGTCGTAATCGCCCATGAGAAGCAACACGTTGATATAAGTCTCAAGATACTCAAGATTTTCAGGTTCTTTCTCGATGAGTTCGTCGTAGATATCGATAAATGTCTGATAATCACCGTTTTTGACGCAAAACTTGGCTAGTCTTATCTGATACCATTTGTTGTCGGGTTGAAGCTCGGCAGCTCTTCTAATCATCGAGAGAGCCTCGGTGTTTCTGCCATCCTGCATATAAAGCTCTGAAAGCTCGTACATGCTGGCGTCGTCATCGTTGTAGAACTTCAGTGCCTGCTCGAAATTATAGATTGCGACAGGGAAATTCTCGTTGTATTTCTCCTCAAGACCTTTCGAGAAATATTCGGCGTTCTTTGCCAGGTCTTGCTTAACAACGACGGTGTCATTCGGTGCCTCGCCAACGATATCGCTTTGTGCAAAAACACTCGATACTGCGAAAACTAATATTAACAATAAACGATATTTCATATAATATTGCTTTTCAAATTGTTTGAGATTCCTCGCTTCGCTCGGAATGACAAGTCCTTTGTGTTGTCATTCCGAAAAATTGTACATTATTTACCTGTGTGGCCAAAGCCGCCGGCACCGCGTTCTGTTTCGCTAAGCGTCTCAACCTCAATGACTTCTGTTTGCTCGCATTTTGCTATGACGAGCTGAGCGATTCTGTCGCCGCTATTGATGACGAAATCCTGATCGGAAAGGTTGATTAAAATCACCTTTACCTCTCCCCTATAGTCAGCGTCTATTGTGCCTGGCGAGTTCAAAACGGTGATGCCGCTCTTGATTGCCAAACCGCTGCGAGGACGCACTTGTCCTTCGTAACCGACCGGGATCTCCATGAATAATCCTGTTGGCACTAAAGCGCGCTGCATCGGCTTGATAACCATCTCACCATCAGGGAGATACGCTCTTAGATCCATACCTGCCGAGTTAACGGTCTCGTAACCTGGCAATGCGTTGTTCGATTTATTAACAATATTCAATTTCATATTTTCAATGGATTTTTACGTTCAAAAACAAAAACTATTCCTAAATAGGTTATTATCAATAATGTATTGATAGTCAATTTGATAGAAAGGCTGAAGTCGTCGAATACGGTGCTGAATAAGTATAATCCGATGCCTAAAACCATATACATTGCGATTCTGCCGACCTGATATGGAACAGGGAATACCTTTTGTCCCCAGAAATACGACACGAGCATCATCACTGTGTAGCAACCGAGGTGCGCGATAGCCGCACCGAGGTAGCCGATTTGCGGGACTAAAGTAAACAAACACAATAAGGTGATACATGCTCCAATGATTGATATGATTGTGCCTGAGAATGTCCTGTCGGTGAGTTTAAACCATATCGAGAGGTTGAACACGATTCCATAGAACATATTGGCTATCAATACTATAGGAACGATAATCAAGCCTTCGTGATAATCGCTGCCTTCTGCGCCGACGAAATACTTTAAAACATCCTTATAAAGCATCACGCCAAGGAAAATAAGCAAACAGAAAATGACGAAGTATGTCATCACCTTGGCGTAAAGTTCTGGTGCGTTGCGGTCTTTTGCCTTGCTGAAGAAGAACGGCTCTGAGGCGTAACGGAACATCTGTATGAAGATGGTCATCAGCACCGCGAGTTTGAAGTTCGCGCCATAGATTCCGAGCTGCTGAAGGGCGTACTCCTCCCCTGTCATACTAAGCTCTGACAGCATTTCAGCATCAGGAATCGGGGTGAGATATTTTATCAAAATCTTGTCAGCCACCTCGTTGACCATTCCCACGAGGCTGATAAGCAAAATCGGGAGGGAATATGCCAACATCGGACGGATGAGGCTTTTATCGAGTTCAAATCTGAAGCCTTTGAATTGCGGAAGCAATAAAACCAGACTCAACAAGCTTGATAACACATTGGAAATCAAGACCCAGACGAGCAAACCTGCTTGCGGACCAAACACTTTTGCTGAGATCGCCAATGCCGTTTCCGGAATGACGAGAAGGAAAAACAAATTAAGTCCAACGTTGAGTGTTACATTTGCTATTTTAATGATAGTGAACAACTTAGCTTGGTTGTTTTTTCTCAATTTAGCAAACGGTACAGCCGTCAAAGCATCTAATGCAACAATAATTCCAAGAAATAGAACATATTGCGTATTGTGTTCATACTTAATGAGATGTGCGAAATCTTTATAAAAAATTACGTACAAAATCAAAAATACAGTTGTAGTGGTGATTATGCACGAAACTATGTTGTTGAAGACCATGTCAGAGTTCTCTTTTTGTGTGTAACGGAAAAAAGTAGTCTCCATGCCGTATGTCAGCAAGGCGAGAAGAAACGCAATCCAGGCGTATAAATCAGTGATTTGACCGTACACACCGGCGACGAAAACGCGTGTGTAGAGCGGCACTAAAAGATAATTCAGCAGTCGCGGCACAATGGTTCCCATGCCGTAAATGACTGTCTGGCCTGCTAGGGCTTTAATTGGGTTGTTGCTCATTGACATTAGCAAGTTTTGGGACAGATTCAATCTGACCTACATATAACAAAATTTTTGCAAATATATTACATTTCTTTTAAAATAGGTATATCAATTGTGAAAACTGTGCCGATTCCTTCTTTGCTGGAGAAGCTGATGTTTCCGCCCATGCCTTGAATTATGTTTTGCGACACCGACAATCCTACACCCATTCCGCTCGATTTCGTTGTAAAATTAGGGAAAAACACCTTTTTCTTGTCTTCTTCTTTGATGCCGCAGCCGTTGTCGGAGATTTGAACTCTGTACTTCTCCCCTAACCTATTGAGAATCACTTCGATATGTCCTATCTCGCTGCCAATTGCCTGGATTCCGTTTTTGATGATATTGCCAAATACGCGACCGAGATTATTTTTATCAGCGAAAAGCGACCAATTATCATTTTCATTGTAAATCAAAGATATAGAGATGTTTTTCTCAACATCATAAAGCTTTATTGTACTTTTCAGAAGTTCGCTTAAGTCGAATGTAGTTGAAACATTTTCCGGCAGTTTAGCGTAGTCGGAGAAGGCTGTTGCTATTTTTGAAAGCGTCTCAATCTGTTCGAGCAATGATTTGAGAGTTTCTTTGAAATTCTCTTCAAATTTCGGGTCTTTTCTATCCCAAAGCATCTGCAGATACTCGATGTTAAGGCGCATCGGAGTGAGCGGATTTTTGATTTCATGCGCCACCTGACGAGCCATCTCGCGCCAGGCGTTTTCGCGTTCATTACGTGCAATCCTATTAGCCGCAATCTCAAGCTGCTGACACATATTATTATATTGCTCAACCAAAGCTCCAATCTCATCACGACCTTTGAAATTTATCGGCTCATTATGTCCGTCAAGTCGCATCTTACCCATCTGTTCCTCAATGATTTTTATAGGTTTAAGGGTTTTACGGGTAATCAAAAGCACAATTATTGATGAGATACCTAGCAAGACAATGATTATATTGATATAATTAAGCGCAAAATCTGAAAGCTGATCATCATATTCCGACTTAGAATCGAAGTAAATGACATTCAAAACTGCAGCCAGATTGTTGTTTCCGTCAAGGATAGGGAAGTAGTAGGACATACATTTTTCGTTGTCATAAAGCTCATTTTGCACCAGATAGCCTGCGTCTTCCTTAAAAATAGACTGATATGCGTGAGATTCAATAGAATCGCTTAAAATATTTGAATTTTGAAGAGTTGAATTTATCAAAATTCCATCAAGATTATAGATGTTTATGTCGCAGAAGAATGTTTCTTCAAGATAGGAGAGATATTCTGTATTTGTAAGGCTGTTTTCCGTCAAAATATTGGTTTCCAACCTGTTTCGAATGATATTTGCCTGCTTATATTGTTCAATTTGAGTCTTTTTTGTGATATTATTTTCCAAAAATAAGAATGACGTGATGCCAATTGCTACGAAGGAAATTGTAAGTGTAAGAACAATTGTCAACTGCATTTTGCTATGGAAACTGTGTTTAAATATACCTTTGCGGTCGTGTTCGAAGAAGGTAAACAGGAAGTAGGCGAGAAGAAGTGACAAAAATATGAAGGAAAACGGAGCCACATATCTCATCCAACGTTCAGATTCTATTGAAACGACAATAGCTTTGTTGACAGTTAAATCGTTTAAAATGTAGTGTTTAAACTTCTTTCCTTTATGAATTCCATCAGTTTGTGAAATGAAATTGTTGAAGTTGTTTGGATAGTAATAATTGCCGAGTTTGTAATATAAGATGTTGTTTTTATAGATTGCGAACGAATAGTTTTTCAGATTTGGAGAGACATTTTTCTCTTTATAAAACTCGAAATACAGATTCTGCCTCCCGTTGACGGCGATTTTTGCGATATAATAGATGTTTGACATCGGGTCGTCGATGTGGTAAAGACAGTTGTTGATGTAAGTTACTGAGTCATATTTGAAGATATCGCCGAAGTAGTCGATGCAAGGATAAATGATTTCCGGTTCGTTTTCAAGTGTGATTAATGTGTTGCTGTCGCAAACCGTCAATGCGATATTATAAGAATGGAATAAATCAATGCCGTTGAAATATTTTTTGTCGAAGTAGGAGAGGAGGCTGTCGTCGCTTGGAAGGTTATCGTCTTTGAGCCACGAATTGAACATTTCGTCGGTTTTGATTTTTTCGATGATGTCGGTTGTGGCGTTTTCGAAATCATGATCTGTCTCGTCGGCGATGAGAGTGGCGAAACGTTCCATCTCGATGTTCTCGCGATTTTCTTTTCTATGATGGAAGAAAACAGTGGCTGCGATGAGAGCGAGTGTGATAAGTATGATATAAATCTTCTTCATAGCCTTTTTTGTTACAAAAATCATGCCAAAAAGTGCTTCGATTTAAGGCAATATTTCAAATGTTTTGATTCTGATATTCTGAAAAACAAAAATGCCTTAAAACGGCTAAAAACGGGCAAATATCAAATTTTGCGAAAAACGTAGATCAAACTCGAATAATCTCCTGTTTTACGAGCTTTGCGGTTCGATTTCCATCCGGTAAGAATGCCTTTGATGAAAGAGTTGCCTTCGCCGATATATTTTTCGCTCATCATTGAGATGTAAAATGCGTCCCATTTCATCGGATGGATGCTCTCGAGTTCGAAGCAGCCGGCAAAGACGTTTTGCAGCGACTCTTTATGAAAATGGTTCAGATGTCGCGGCACGTCGTAAGCAGCCCATTTGTCTTTGTAATATTGTGCATCGTACGACATATAATTCGGCACAGCGATAACGAGTCTGCCGTCGTCTTTTAAAAGACGGTGCAGCTGTTCGGTTTGGAATCGGAGGTCGTCGATATGTTCGAGCACATGCCACATGGTGATAAGGTCGAAAGTGGAGTGGGGGAGAGCGAAGATTTCTTGCGGTGTGACGATGGTTTTACCCAGTTTTTCAGATGCAAATCTGCGGGCGTCTTCACTAAGGTCGCAGCCCATGATATCACATCCTTGCTGTTGAGCATAATGTAAGAAGTCGCCGACACCGCAACCGAAATCCAGAATATGCGGTTTGTTAAGGTCAGAGCATGCGATCTTATATTTATTACGGATGTTGACTTTTTTCACTTGGTTGTAAATCCAAGGCACGAGACCTTTTTTATGCTCGTTATGGCTGAGATAATCCTCCGATTTGTAGTAGTTACCGATGACAGATTTATACGGTCGTGGAGTGGTGAACAGCAACTTACAGTTGTCGCACTCTATGATTTCGAAGTCTTCCTGAGAGAGGAAATAGTCTTTCAGCTTCAGGTAAGACTTGGTGTTTTCTGATTCGCAAAACGGGCATTTAGTGCTCATGATATCTTTATTTTATTGTTATTCTCAAAAATTGTTCCACGTGGAACATTCCATTCGTCATTTCGAGCTTGTCGAGAAATCCTTAATTTCCTTTTCAATAAAATGTTCCTATAAACCAAGGATTTCTCCATTCCGTTCCATTTCATTCCACTTCAGTCGAAATGACAATTGAATGTTACCGTCCTAAAAATACAGCAAGGACCGAAATATCAGCCGGGCTAACTCCGCTGATACGTGATGCTTGTCCCAACGTCTGCGGCTTGTGTTTCGTCAGCTTCTGTCGTGCCTCGATGGTCAGCGAGTGCAGCGCGTTGTAGTCGAAATCCGGGCTCAGTTTCACGTCTTCGAGGCGTTTCAGCTTGTCGGCGACTTCGCGTTCCTTCTCGATATATCCTTCATATTTCACCAAAATCTCCGCCTCCTCGATGACACTTCGCGTCATCTCGTCGGCAAGGTCGTATTTCCCTTTCAATGACTCCACGTTTTGCATCATCTCCATCAGGCTCAACTGCGGACGTGTGAGCACATGCGCAAAACGGGTCTTTCCGGTGATCTCTGGCGTCTCTTTTGCCACCAGCAGTGCGTTGACTTCCTCTGGTGAGACGTTAGTATCCTTAAGAAACTGCACCATATCCTGCACACGTTGCTGCTTGTCCAGGAAGCGCTCGTAACGTTCCTGTGTGGCGAGACCTATATTATATCCGAGAGGTGTCAATCGTGCGTCGGCATTGTCTTGGCGTAACAAGATACGGTATTCGGCGCGGCTTGTGAACATTCTGTAAGGCTCGTCGACGCTCTTTGTGATGAGGTCGTCGATGAGGACGCCGATATAGCCCTCGTCACGGCGGATGACAATAGGCTCTTCATCGTGAAGGAGTCTGTGGGCGTTGATGCCAGCCATCAGACCTTGTGCGGCGGCCTCTTCATAGCCTGTGGTGCCGTTGATTTGTCCAGCGAAGAACAAGCCGTGGATCTTATGTGTCTCCAGGCTGTGATACAGCTGATCCGGCGGGAAGAAATCGTATTCTATGGCGTATCCCGGACGGAAGATCTTGGCGTTTTCAAAGCCTTCGATGTTGCGCAGGGCTTCGTATTGTATGTCTTCCGGCAGTGACGAGCTGAATCCGTTGAGATAATACTCGCATGTGGTGGCTCCTTCGGGCTCTACGAACAGCTGATGGAAGTCCTTGCCTGCGAAGCGTTCGATCTTGTCTTCGATGCTCGGGCAATAACGTGGGCCTATGCCTTGGATCCTACCCGTGAACATAGGAGATTTGTCGAAGCCTTTGCGAAGTATGTCGTGTACCTTTAACGATGTGTAGGCGATATAGCATGAGCGTTGTTTGAGCGGCTTCTCCACGTTCATGAACGAGAAACCTGTTATCTCCTCGTCGCCTTTTTGTTCGGCGAGCTTGCTGAAGTCGATGGTTCTGCCGTCGATTCTCACCGGCGTACCTGTCTTCATCCTGTCGGCTTCAAAACCGAGTTCCACGAGTTGTTCTGTTATCCCGTGGCTTGCCGATTCGCCTATTCTGCCGCCTGAGAACGACTTCTCGCCGATGAAGATCTTACCGTTGAGGAACGTTCCGTTGGTGAGGATGACAGTCTTGGAGTGCACGTCGCCTCCCATCATGGTGTGGACGCCTTTTATCTGGTCGCCTTCCACCAGCAGTCCGTCGACGTGGTCTTGCCAGAACTCGAGGTTTTGGGTGTGCTCAAGGGTGTTGCGCCATTCAGCCGAGAACGCGGCCTTGTCGCTCTGCACGCGCGGGCTCCACACGGCGGGACCTTTCGACTTGTTGAGCATCCTGAACTGTATCATCGTCTTGTCGGCGATGATGCCCATCTGTCCGCCCAACGCATCGATTTCGCGCACTATCTGGCCTTTGGCAATGCCTCCCACGGCGGGGTTACACGACATCGCGGCCATGAAACTCATGTTCATGGTGATGAGCAAGGTCTTGTTGCCGAGGTTTGCCGCCGCTGCTGCTGCCTCACATCCTGCGTGGCCTGCCCCGACCACTATCACATCGTAATTATCAAATATCATATTTCCGAGTGTTCCACGTGGAACAATTTTGTTAATTCATTGATTTAGAATTCGTTACGTCGCATTGCGAGACATTTTTCCTCTTGTGCCCGCATCGTCGCGGCATCTTCGTCGGTCTTGTCTTTAAAGCCTATCAGATGCAGCACGCCGTGTGCCAAGACACGGTGAAACTCGTCTTTGAACGGCTTTCCCATCTGCTCGGCATTGTCCTTGATGCGGTCGATGCTGATGTAAAACTCGCCCGAGAGATACTCCTCACAGTCGTTCAGCGGAAACGTCACGATGTCGGTGTAGAAATCGTGGTTCATGCGCTTCTGGTTGAAATCCAAGAGGTATTCGTCGCTGCAGAAAAGGTAGTACAACTCGCCGATTTTCTTGCCGTAAGACGCGACAAACTCTTCGATCCATTCCTTGGCAAGACGCTGGTTTAGCGCAGGAGATTCGATATCAATATTTTGAAACGTTATCATCTTTCTTTTTATGTTGGGATAAGGCATGCCTTATCCGTTTGATTAATTACCTTTTTTAAAGAAATATTCGTTAATCTTTTGTTTATAAAACGGTTGATACTCAATAGGATTCGTGCGCAGGAAGTCCTGTTGTTTTCTGATGCTCTCCTCATATCTAATCTCATCGATATTATGAGTCTTTTCAGGTCCCTTGTATTCATCCGACTTGCGTTTCTCCTCTTTCTCGCGTTCCTGTTGGGCGTTTTCAGCCTTCAGCATTCGCGACATTATATCTTTCTGACGTCTTATTGTCTGATTTGTAATGCGTTTGTTTACGATGTCTTCCTCGAGTTTTTCCATGTCTTTGATGATTTGCTTGATGTCGTCGTCACCGAGCATGCCGTTTTGTTTCATCTCATCGAGGATCTTCTGCATCTCCTCACGGATGAGCTCTTGCTGGGCTGCCATTCGCGCCAGTTCCTCGCTCATGCTCTGTGATGGGGTGCCGTCTTTTTGCTGTTGCTGCATCTGCTGTTGCATCTTTTTCAGCTGTTCACCCAATTGATTCTGAAGGTCTTGCATGTTTTTCATGCTTTTCGGCTTACCTTGTTTTCCTTTGGATTTGCCGGGTTTTGAACAGGAGCTGGTGCTTTGTCCGTCCATCATCGACTCCATCTCGTTCAGTGACTCGGAGAGCATCAGGGCGAGGTTGTTCATCGACATCATGGCGTTTTGCTGTTTTTGGGTGGCGCTGCCGAATCTCAGTTCCAGAACATCTTGCATTGCCGACTCCAGCTGTTGGTCGATGACTTGTAACTCGTTGAAAACGAAGTTCTTAACAGAAGTCTGTCGATTTGCCATCTTACGCAGGGAGTCTTCAACCATCACGAAGTTTTCAGAGATTTCTTTCTGACGAGAGATCTTTTGTGAGACGGTGGGGTCGTCTTTCTTCATGACGCTGATTTCCTGCATCAGTGCTTCTTCGGCATGTGACGAGCGCACCACGTTTTCGAGCAGAATTCTCACCAGATGCGCGTCTTCAGCGAGCTGGTCCATGCCGCCGCCCATCATGATGCTGTTCATGTTTTCCGCCATCTCCTTCATCTTCTTTCCGGCTTTCTGTTTCTGTCTTTGCGCGTTCTCCTGGTCGTCTGCATCTTCCGATTCCTCGGCGTTTTCAAGGTCTTCCTGAATCTCATCAAACGACTCTTCGTCTTTGTTTATGTCAAATGGGTCGTTCAACCCTTGGTTTTTCTCGATGATGGAATCGAGTTTCTGTTCCATCTTATTGAATTGATTTTCAGCGTCTTGTGCCGAAATGGAGTCGGTGTTGTTCATCAGTTCGTCGGCGAGTTTCTGCATCTCGTCCATCAGCTGGTTCATGTCTTTCTCAACTTTCAGTTGCTCCAAAAGCGAGAGGTTGCGGTCCATCATCTGCTGCAGTGCCTCGTTGTTTTTCTTGAGGTCTTTCATGATTTCCTGCATGCGCTCGCGCGGCATCTCACTCAAAAGCTGCTCAATCTCGTCCATCAGTTTTTTCATCTCATCGGGGATGACCTCCTCGAAAAGCTTGTTTATCTCCTCCTGTTTCTTCACCAAATCTTCGTTGGAAAGCTCGTTTTCCTTAATGAAATCTGACAGTTCCTTCTGTTCCTCCTGGATTTTGTTCCACTCTTCCTGAATCTCTTTCTGCTTCTCCATCAGCTCTTTCATCTTCTCCTTATCGCTCCAGTCGAGGTCTTTTTTCGACATCAGGTCGCGGAGCATGTCTTCAATGTCCTTACGGAGATTTTGAAGTTCGTCGGAACGCTGGTTGAGGTTGTTAAGTATCTGATTTTCAGTGTTATCGGCGATGGAGTCGAGTTGTTCTGTTGTTGGAAGGACGAGATAAAACACCTCCGAGCGCTTCGATTTCGGTCCGTTGATTCCGTCGTTGTCGAAAATCTCGAAATATGCCTTCACCTCGTCGCCGCGATAAAGCGTAAGTGTATCAGTATCAATGCTATAATAGAATGAAGCACGGGTGTTTTTCTTATCGATAGAAATGTTTTTCACAAACGACTGATTCGGTTTGCCATCGACTTCGAAATGGTAGAGAAGTTTGGTGAAGCCGTAGTCGTCGGCGATGAGGCCCGAATAATATGTCTGTTTCGCGAAATCTTCGTGGAAATTCTGCACCTGTATGTCGGGATAGGCGTCAGGAATCACTTCGACGGTGAATACTATAGGATCTGTCGAATTCCATTCATTATTCAATGAAACCGTGAATTTTGTGGATTTTATAGCTGTAAATCTATAAATGGAATTATCAATTGAAATTGAATCATTTATAAATATTGCCTCTACGTCGCGGGTGTGAAATGTAAATTCAACGTCAGTTCCCTGTGGCACGATAATGCGCGTTTTCCCGTTCAATGTCTCATTTTTGCGATGGATATATTTCGGAAACGTCAGTTTTGCCTCGTAATACAGCATTGTTGGGTTAGGTCGGACGGTGAGGTTAATCATCTGACTGCGATAGTCGCCACCTTCGACGTAAAATTCCTCGTTTTGATAGATATTTTTGAAGATGAAGCGAAAGTCGTTGGTATTCAAGCGGTTCATCATCCTGATACCCGTAGTGGATTTGATATAAAATGCATCCGGGATGCGCTCGCCAGTGACATGGATGCGGAATTCAACGTCTTTGCCTTGCGATGCCTCGAGATTTGTTGCGGAGAGCTCGACGTTGAAAGGCAGCGGCTTCACATATTCCTGAGAATAGTTGAAAATACGCTCAGCTGGCTTTTTAGAAAAGTCGGGTAGGAATATCAAGGCGACGCTGAGAATGACGAATGCCAATCCGAAAATCTTCAGATATTTGTAATTCTCTTTCAGGTTGACCGCGTCGGAGAAATTGATAGGCTTCAGATGTTCGGTACGCTGCTCTATTGTCGCTGCAAGTAATTCATTATCAGCGTTTTGCGAATATTCGTTCGAAAGTTGAATGGTATTTAGCAGTTTGTCGCTGATTTCCGGGAAGAATTTCCCGATTATCACTGAGGCTTGCTCATCTGACATCTTTTTGCGGAAGCGGATGAGGTTGACGACAGGGATTGCGAAGTGGAAGATGGTGACAAACAATGTGCCGAGGATGAACAGCAGTAACAGCACGAGTCTGCCTTTCTGCGGGAGCCATGAGAAATACTCTATTCCATTGATTATCAAGAACAAGGCAATAATCAAGACAAGTCCTATCAGTGCGCCTTGGATGAGGCGGTTGAGGTAGAACTTCCTGATGAAGCGCTCAATTTTCGATATCAGAGTAGAATTCGCCATAATACTATAAATTTGCAAAAATACGAAAAAGTCTTTAGTTGTTAGCTTTTAGTTATCAGATTTTTGCTATTTTAATGCCATTTGCAGAAATGCGACTTACCACTGGGTACTGAGAGCATTTCGAAAATGGCAGTAAAATAGATTATTGATACCTTTCTCGAATTACTCTCAGTACTTGGTAGTAAGTCGTAATTCTGCGAAAGGCATCAATAATCTTTTTAAGTTATGGTATCGTTAAAAATGATGAGTGAGCTGTTAAAAATCATTATTAATGATGAGCTGTTTATGTTTTAAAATGCTGTAATTTTGCATCGTTAAATGATTTTGTTATGCGAGAAATTTGGAATCTTATAAATGAAATGTCGCCGTATCTGCTTTTAGGATTCGGCTTTGCGGGATTGCTTCATGCTTTTGTACCTTCGCAAGTATATCACCGTTACCTTTCAAAAAATGATTTCCGTTCTGTTTTATGGGCGGCGATGATTGGAGTGCCTTTGCCGTTGTGTTCGTGCGGTGTCATCCCGACAGCGATGTCGTTGCGCAAAGAAGGTGCATCGAAAGGAGCGACGACCTCGTTTTTGATAGCTACGCCTCAGACTGGTGTCGATTCTATTTTAGCCACAGCGTCGTTGCTTGGCATACCTCTCGCGATCATCAGACCTATTGCGGCTTTGGTGACGGCTCTGTTTGGCGGGCAGCTGGTGAACATCGCCACGCGCAACGAGAAATCGGAGGAATCGGAAGTTATCAGAAAAGCTTCTGATGAAAGGCCAAAAGGCTTCTGGAACAAGATCAAAGAGGCTTTGAAATACGGTTATTTCGAGATGATGCAGGATATTGGCAAGTGGCTGATGATAGGTCTGGTGGTAGCCGGTTTGATTACGGTTTTCGTGCCTGACGATTTCTTCCTTTATTTCAACGACAAACCGTTGCTCACCATGTTGATGGTGCTTGTGGTCTCAGTCCCGATGTACGTTTGTGCAACAGGCTCTATCCCGATTGCCGCAGCTCTGATGCTGAAAGGCATTTCGCCTGGCGCCGCGTTGGTTCTCCTGATGGCCGGACCAGCCTGCAATATGGCGTCGATCATGGTGATTCGCAAGGTTTTGGAAAAGAAGACAATGTGGGTTTATCTGTTTTCCATCATTTTAGGAGCAATAACTTTCGGCCTTATTATCGACCTTGTTTTGCCTACCGAATGGTTTACTTCAAGCATTGTAGCCACCAAGGAATGCTGCAACGAGGCACCGGCAGTTTTTAATGTGATTTGCAGCGTGGTTTTGGGAATTTTGCTTATCTTTGCGTTGATTATGAGGCGTCATCATCATTGCGACTGCTGTTGCGATGACCATGACGACCACTGCGAATGCGAGTCTCATTCTCATGAAAATCATACAGTTATGAATAAGAAACAGTTTAAAGTTGACGGCATGATGTGCAACCATTGCCGTGCCAATGTTGAGAAGGGTCTCAAAGCCCTCGAAGGTGTTGAAAATGTGGAGGTTGACCTTGCTTTAGGAATGGCTGTCGTTGAAGGCGACGTTAGTGATGAAGAGGTCGTCAAAACCATCGAAGGCCTTGGATATCAAGGGAAGAGGATATAGAGATTGTTTTACGACAAACTTTTCAGAGTATTCTTTCCCTTTGGACATTATCACTTTTGTCAATTAAACATGGGGTGTAAAAAAACTAAAGTCTAAAGTCTAACGACTAAAGACTTTTTTTTATTTTTGCAAAAATTTTTGAGAAATGAAAGAAGTAAGAGTTCGTTTTGCTCCAAGTCCGACCGGACCGTTGCATATCGGCGGCGTGAGAACCGCTTTGTATAACTATCTTTTCGCGAAGAAAAACGGCGGAAAGATGCTGCTCCGCATTGAAGACACCGACCAGACACGCTTTGTGCCGGGCGCCGAGGAGTATATCATAAAATCGCTCGACTGGTGTGGCATCAAGTTCGACGAGAGCGATATCGTGGGCGGTCCTTACGGTCCTTACAAACAGAGCAACCGCAAGCCTCTCTACAAACAATATAGCGATGAGCTCATCGCGAAAGGCCATGCTTACTATGCATTCGACACAGCCGAGGAGCTTGACAACCTCCGCAAAGAGGCAGAGGCACAGAAAAAGACCTTCATCTACAACGCCGAGACACGTCAGGAGCTGCGTAACTCATTGACAATGACCAAAGAAGACGTCGATGAGCTGATTGCTAACGGCACTCCTTACACTGTGCGTTTCATGATGCCGGAAAACTACGTGGTGGAGATGCACGACATCATCCGTGGCGACATCAAGGTGAACACCAACACTTTGGACGACAAGGTGCTGTTTAAGTCAGACGGCATGCCGACATACCACTTGGCAAACATCGTCGACGACCACCTGATGAAGATTTCGCACGTCATCCGTGGTGAGGAATGGCTGCCTTCAATGCCATTGCATGTGCTTCTGTATCAGGCATTTGGATGGGAGGCTCCTGAGTTTGCGCACCTTCCATTGCTGCTCAAACCTGACGGCAACGGCAAGCTCAGCAAACGTGACGGCGACCGTCTCGGATTCCCAGTGTTTCCTATGCAATGGGAGAATCCTGAGACTCATGAGATCTCGTCGGGTTACAAGCAGTCGGGATACTATGCCGAGGCATTCATTAACATGCTCGCATTGCTTGGCTGGAACCCGGGAACAGAGCAGGAGATCTTCTCGATGGACGAGCTCATCCAGGCGTTCTCATTCGACCACTGCAGCAAGTCGGGAGCACGTTTCAACGTTGAGAAAGCAAAATGGTTCAACCACGAATATCTGATGCGCCGCTCACCTGAGCAAGTCGGCGAGGAATATAAGGAATGGCTCAAGACAGAGAAGAACATCGACGCTGACATTGAATACGTTACAAAGGTCGCGGCATTGGTGAAAGATCGCGTCAACTTCGTGAAGGAGATGTGGGATCAGAGCTTCTTCTTCTTTGAGGAGCCTACAACTTATGACGAGGTGACAGTGAAGAAACGCTGGAAAGAAAACTCGGCAGACTTGATGCGCCAGGCTTCGGAAGTGATAAAGAATATCGACGATTTCAGCGCTGAAAACATCGACAAGGTTTTGAACGAATGGATTACCAAGAACGAACTCGGCATGGGACCGGTGATGAACGGCCTCCGTCTGATGCTCGTCGGCGCCGGCAAAGGCCCGCACATCCATGAAATCCTTGCATTGATTGGAAAAGATGAAGCGTTGAAGAGAATTGAAAAAGGAATTAAAGTTTTAGGATAAACTTATAAACGTCATTTCGACTGAAGCGAAGCGAAATGGAGAAATCTCCGACAAATTGCATGAGATTTCTCGACTTCACTGCGTTTCGCTCGAAATGACGATAACAATGTTATGGCAATAATTAGTATTGAAAAAATGGAATTCTACGCCTATCATGGCTGCTTCGACGAGGAGCGCAAGATAGGGACGTGGTTCAGCGTGGATTTGAGCATGGAAGTCGACACTTCGAAGGCTGAAGAGTCTGATAATCTTGATGATACGGTCAATTATCAGGAGGTTTATGCCGTTGTTAAGCGCGAGATGATGATTTCCTCAAAGTTGCTTGAAAACGTTGCAAGACGCATATTAAACGCCATTCAAAAGGAATTTCCAGCGGTTTCATATGCCTGGGTGAAGGTGAAGAAGATTAACCCGCCGCTGGGAGGAAAGATGGAGTCGGTCTCAGTAGAATTAGAATCATAGTCTTTAGTCGTTAGTTTTTAGTCGTTAGTGCAGAATGACTAAAGTCTAAAGACTAAAAACTAAAGACTATTTTTTTGAATAAAAAAATTTGTATTTTTGCAGCGATTTATGGTGCCGAGGAGGCTTAATAGGGAATCGGGTGAAAATCCCGGACAGTTCCCGCTGCTGTAAGCTCTTAAAATCTGCCAGAATGCCACTGAAAACAGGCGTTTCGGGAAGGCGGCAGACCTGAAGGAGTGAGTCAGAAGACCTGCCACAAATCGTAAACAAAGCTTTCGGGATAAAAGCTGGCTTTCCTTATTTTTAAGGCCTACCAACATTTTTCCACGAGGTTTTGAGGTAATTAAAATTATTATTAAACCTTAAAAATCTAAGTTATGGTTAAAAAATTTACTTTAATGTTCCTTTTAGGAATCTTCGGTCTCTTCTCGACCAACCTTTTCGCACAGGAAGATGCGACAATCGACCCAGCTGACATCAAGTTCTGGATTGGCGATGGCGAAAATGAAGTTGTTTTCATCGTCAACTGGGCAGAACCTGACACGGCATTGGCATGGGGTTACCGCTTCAACGAGCCATTAGTCACAGTAGAGACTGTGATGGATGACATCGCTGCAGCCGACAGTCGTTTCAGCTATACTGGCAGCAATGGCTGGCTTTCAGACATTTTCTTCAACGACGGTGTTTTGAATCTTCAGCTTGTTGGCCAATGGTGGATGTATATTGTCAGCGGTGAAATGGCTGGATCGGGCTACACTGCACAGACAGTCCAAAACGGCGATTACATCAAATGGGGCGACGAGTCATGCGGTATTATTGTAGACCCGGCCACCTACGCATACATTTGGACAAAAGAAGTGGCAGCCGTTTATCCATTGGCTGACGAAGCTATGATTGACCCTTCAGAAATCGTTTACTGGATTGGCGAAGGCGAGAATGAAGCTGTCTTTGCCGTCAACTTTGCCGACCCTGAAAATGTGTGCTATGCTTGGGGTTACAAATTCGCTGCCGAAAGCGTCACAATTAAAGAAATGATGGAAGCAATAGCTGCTGAAGACCATCGCTTCGCTTTTATTGACGAACCGTCATCATGGGGAGGCATGATGCTTACCGAGCTTACCTTGGACTATGATGAAAATCATTATGTGCTTAATGGTTATAATGCCATGTACAACGTAAATGGTGTGCAGTCGTGGCTCACTTTTGACGAGCAAACAGTAGTTAATGGCGATTTTGTGAAATGGGGTGACTATAACGTCGGCACCGAGATTGCTTCTTGGGTTTACGTTTGGGAGACCACGGTACAGCCTATTACAGCTTATGATGCTGTTGATGAGGTTGAGGCTGCGACACTTTCAGTGTATCCTAACCCTGCAACAGACAGACTGTATGTCGATGTTGAGAATTTGCAGCGTGTTGAGATTTACGACATGGCAGGTCGCATTGTGTTGACATCAGTGGCATCTGTTATTGACTTGAATGATGTTGAGACAGGTGTTTATTTCGTTACTGTGAGAACTGAAAACGCTGTCAAGACAACCAAACTCGTTGTGAAATGAGAAAGATTTTAGTTATATTGATGGTTGTGATGCCGGTGGCGTTGTGGGCGCAGTTTGCTCCTGCACAGGACAAGCCTGGCACCACAGCCATGCATGCCGACTCGTCAGCCTTTGTGGCATGGGCTACGGGCTGTGTGGCAGAGCCGGGACCGATGAACATCACCAACCCCGGTGCGGGCTTGGCGGGTCAGGGATGGCCGGCTGAGAACGCCATAGGTTTCCCTGAAGGTACATACTCGGTGACATGCCTCGGTGACGGCGGCGTGGCGACATTGACATTCGACTCGCCTATATGCAACGGCGAAGGACCTGATTTTGCTGTCTTTGAGAACGGCTTCGCCAATGCGCAGCAACCCGATATGTGGTTCCTCGAGCTCGGTTTCGTGGAGGTGAGCTCAGACGGCGAGAATTTCTTCCGTTTTCCGGCTGTCAGCATGGTGCAGACCGACACACAGGTCGGCGGCATGGGATGTATCGACCCTGCACAGATTCACAATCTGGCAAGCAAATACGGTGCGATGTACGGCACCCCATTCGATTTGGATGAGGTTCCGGATGACCCGCTTCTCGACAAAAACAGCATCACTCATGTCCGCATCATCGATGTTATCGGTAACATTGACCCGGAATACTGCACTTACGACTCTCAGGGACATCCTGTCAACGACCCATGGCCTACACCGTTCGCTTCAGGCGGTATGGACCTCGACGCCGTAGGTGTGATTCACGATGTGGCGCACACACCAGGTTTGGGCATCGCTGACAATGAAATGGAATCAATTTCGGTTTACCCGAATCCGGCCCATGACTATATCCGTGTGGAGACACAATCGATGACATCCGTACAAACCATTGATTTATATAATGTTACAGGACAGAAGGTCCTCTCATCAAACGAAAAGGAAATCAATGTTTCCGGATTGGAACCAGGTGTTTATTTCGTCAGAATCAATTGTGGCGAAAATTTATTTACTGAACGTGTAATTATCAAATAATCAAACAGTTATGAAGAAGATTTGCCCTCGCTGCGGAAAAGAGTTCGAATGTGTTCATTCGATAAACTGCTGGTGTGTCACTATACACCTTTCTGATAAAGCGAAGGCAAATCTTTCTCAATATAAAGATTGTCTGTGCAAGGAATGTCTTGAAGATATCAACAAATAATTGCGCCCGCGATTAGATATACGAAGAACGCACAGAGCCAAGCCACAGCACATTGAAACAGTATCACCAGTATCATCCATTTGGTGCCTATTTCGCGTCGGATGGCTGCCATTGCTGCGACGCAAGGGGTGTAGAGCAGGCAGAACACCAGCATTGATATTGCGGTCACGGTGGTGAACAGATCCATTGCGCCAAGCACTTCGAGGGTCGCCACCACGCTTTCTTTTGCCATGAATCCGCTGACCAAGGCGGTGACAATCTGCCATTCGCCAAGGCCGATAGGCTTGAAGAGCGGGGCGATCCATCCAGCCACCATGGCGAGCATGCTGCCTTCGCCGTTTTCAACCATATTGAATTTGAAATCAAAGGTCTGGAGGAACCATATCACCAACGAGGCGATGAAGATGACGGTGAAAGCGCGCTGGAGGAAGTCTTTGGTCTTGTCCCACAGCAGATGAGCCACGTTTTTGATGCCTGGCAGACGGTAGTTAGGCAGCTCCATCACGAAAGGAGCCACATCGCCTTTAGTTTTGGTAAACAAGGCTATTATAAATCCCACGATGATTCCGAAGAGGTAGAGGCAGATGAGCACCACGCCTCCACGATGCGGGAAGAAATAATCGGTGAAGAAGGCGTAGATAGGGATTTTCGCCGAGCAGCTCATGAAAGGGGTGAGGAGTATGGTACGCCAGCGGTCATGAGTCGAATGCAACGTGCGTGTTGACATCACCGCTGGCACCGTGCATCCGAAGCCGATGAGCAATGGCACTATGCTGTGTCCGGTGAGACCGAATTTCCTTAAGATGCTGTCGCTGACGAAAGCCACGCGTGCCATGTAGCCGCTGTCTTCGAGCAAGCTCAGGAAGAAGAACAGCAGTATGATGATAGGGATGAAGCTGATGATGGTCCCGACGCCGCCGAAGATGCCGTCGACCACCAGTGACTGCACCGACGGGGTTACGTTCCATCGTGCCAATGCTGAGCCAACGACGCCGGCAAGCCAGCCGATGCCGTTATCGAGGAGATCCTGCAGCGGCGCACCGAGAGCGTCGATGGAAATATAAATGATACCCATCATCACCAATATAAAAATCGGGATGGCGGTCCATTTTCCGGTGAGGATCTTATCAATACGACGGCTACGTTTGTATTCTTTGCTTTCGTTAGGTTTCACTACTGTTTTAGAGCACAGACGCTTGATGAATGTGAAGCGCATGTCGGCCATTGCCGCTGCACGGTCGAGGCCGCGTTCCTCTTCCATCTGAAGGATGAGATGCTCGAGTGTCTCTTTCTCGTTTTGTGAGAGTTTCAGGGCTTTGAGCACTATCTTATCGCCTTCCACGAGCTTCGATGCCGCGAAACGCACCGGTATCTCGGCACGTTGGGCGTGGTCTTCGATGAGGTGCATGATGCTGTGCAGGCAGCGGTGCACGGCTCCGTCGTGGTCGTCTTTGTCGCAGAAGTCCTGACGTACTGGTGCCTCCTGATATTTTGCCACGTGGATGGCGTGTTCCACCAGCTCGTTGACGCCTTCGTTTTGCGATGCTGAGATAGGCACCACAGGCAGTCCGAGGATCTGTTCCATCTCGTTGACACGTATGGTGCCGCCGTTGTTACGCACCTCGTCCATCATGTTGAGCGCGAGCACCATAGGCACGCCAAGCTCCATGAGCTGCATGGTGAGGTAGAGGTTTCGCTCGATGTTGTTGGCATCCACGATGTTGATGATAGCCTTGGGTTTCTCATTCATGATGAACTCACGCGACACTATCTCCTCGCTGGTGTAAGGCGACAGCGAGTATATTCCCGGAAGGTCGGTGACAAGAGTGTCGTTGTGCCCTTTGATGACACCGTCTTTGCGGTCGACGGTGACACCTGGGAAGTTGCCCACATGCTGGTTTGAGCCTGTCAGCTGGTTGAAAAGCGTGGTCTTGCCGCAGTTTTGCTGACCTGCTAGGGCAAAGGTGAGGGTGGTGCCTTTCGGCAACGGGTTTTCATGTTCCTTATCGTGAAAAATGCCTTCCTCGCCGAGACCTGGGTGGGCGTTATGGTCGGGTAATGATGTGATATACAGCTGGTTGACGTCGAAAGTGTCGCGTACGGGTTCTTTGTCAGATATTTCTGGCTCAACCTCGATGAGTTTGGCGTCGGCTTTACGCAGTGTGAGTGAATATCCGTGTATCATCACCTCCATCGGGTCGCCCATCGGGGCGTATTTCACGAGTTTCACGACTACATCGGGAATCACTCCCATGTCGAGAAAATGCTGGCGGCGCGAGCCTTCGCCCTTCACCGTCTTCACCATCGCCGACTGTCCTATTTCGAGTTTGTCGAGAGTTATCATTTCAACTTTTTTTCTTGCTGCAAAAATACTATAAAAATCAGTTGGTTGATATCCCTAAAAATAGGGATTTTGACAATCATTTTATTGAAAAACTTCAAAAATGTGTAACAAGATAAAAAAAAACGTATATTTGTATGTCGATTTTCGCATTATGAAAGTGTTCGAGAATTTGCGGTCTTTTCAGAAGCTGGAGTACGTTGTCATGCTTCTTTTGGCGTTTGTGATACCGTTTCATTGGTACGTGGCGCAATGCTGTGAAGTGGCTTTGCTGGCAGTAGCTACCCTGAAAATCGTTTTCGACCAGAAATGCAAGTTCAACGAACGTCAGATGCGTTTCAAATGGGTTTATCTCATCTTCGCAGCCACGTGGCTCGTTTACTTTATCGGCATGATTTACACCGATAATACCCACGTCGGCTGGTTGCAGGTCAGCAAAAAGCTCGGCTTCCTGATTTTCCCCGCCATTTTCCTGTTTTCCGATATGTCGTATCTCAATAAAGACAGGATTCGTGTAATATTTTATTGCTTTACCACGGCTTGTCTGCTGTTTTTCCTGATGAATCTTTACTGGGCGCTTTACGATGGCCTTGTTCATAAGCATAATATAGGTCTGATTACCAACAACAACCTGATGAGGATTTATTATGTGCATCATACCTATATGTCGATGTATGCCTTGCTGGCGCTGGCTTTTTCGTCGGTTGAAATCATTGAGGTGGAAGATTTGAAACTCAAGATTTACAATATCTTCACATCGATATCGATGCTGGTGTTTGTGGTGCTTCTCGATTCGCGTGCGGGCATCATCTGTCTGTTTGTGGAGTTTGTGATATTGCTGATGTGGCTCGCTTTTATTAAGAAAAAAGTGTTGATGAGCATTATCTTCACTGTGCTGATAGCGGGTGGTATCGCGCCGTTTGCAGTTTCGCGTTTGAACGCTACCATCGCTAAGCTGAGCGACGACGACAACCCTGATATCAGAATGGTGGAGATGCGGTGTGGCATGGATGTCGTTGAAAATCATCTGCTTTTTGGTGTCGGGACGGGCGACCGCAGCGATGAGATGGAGAAGGCGTACGAGCGATACAGAGACACTCTCGTCGCCGAGATAAAACCCGCGAGAGCTATCGACGAAGAAGAGTTTGTGCTTTGTCGCGACGAGATGCTGAGCGGGATTCAGAGGGCGAGCCGTGCCGGACAATGGAATGTACCAAACAAGAGGTTTTATAGGTTTATCGACAACAAACCTGTTGAATATGAATGCGATACGGAGTCGGTGAGGGGCATGGCGGTGGAATATATCTATGTTGAAAACGCCATCAAACACGATCTGAACGCGCACAACCAATATATCGACACCATGATAAGCATCGGTATTATCGGATTGCTGCTGCTTGTCGCATATTTCCTGATACCTTTTGTCATCGCCATAAAACTCAAGGTTTTCGATGTGGTTTATCTTGCATTTTTGGTGATTATAGCCATCAACGCGATGTTTGAGTCGATCTTTGAGATGCAGGTTGGAATTATCTTCTTCTGTTTCTTCTGGCAGGTGTTCATCCAAAAAAATATAGGGGAACAAAACACTTTGTCCCCCTAAAAAATTCAAGATATTAAGTTTTAAATAAGATACTCTTTAAGAGAGTTTACGTAGTTTTCGAAGGCATCGAGTCCTGCCTTTGTGATTTTGCATGTCGTGCAAGGCACCTTCCCCTTGAAGCCTTTCTCGACAGTGATGTAACCGGCAGCGCTGAGCTTGTCGATTTGCACGCTGAGGTTGCCCGATGTGGCACCGGTCTGCTGCTTGATGTAGCTGAAATCGGCACTGTCAACCCCGGCCAGAATCGACATCACAGCCAGCCGCAGCTCGGAATGTAATATTGGGTCAAGTTTCGGAAACATGGCTTATTTGTATTGAGATTTGACAATCAAGCCTGTTACCATAATGACCAATCCGCCGATGGTGAACATCAACAGCTGCTCTGCCGACTGTATCAAAGTCGCGGCGAAAGATCCACCAACACCAAGAATGAATCCGCTGATGATAATTGTCCAGTTTTTCAGCATGATTCCGGAGATGCATTCCGTGAAACCGAGTAACAGCACGATGATGAGTGAGAGATTCATCTGCATTGGTTTTAAGAAAAATACTGATGCCACAAAGATTACCATCACAAAGGCGCAGTAGGCTAGCCACAAACCGCTAATCTGACGGCTGATGATGTTTTGCGGGATTTCGGCATCTTTTTTGCTGATAATCTTCACCATAGGGAAGCCGATGATAGGCATCGCCAACCACAGCAAATTCCAGTTCGGATTGCCGGTGGTGTGCCATAATTCGTAAATCACAAACGAGACGATAGTGAGCAACACTCCCCAAAGGATGTAGTGCTTGCTGTTTTTGCTGAGAATTGATTTACGACTGTTGTTCATCATCTCGCTGATGAGGTTGAGGCTCTGCTGAGCCGTCATTTCTTTGTTTTCAATGTTGTTTTCCATAGTTTTAAGTTTTAAATTGTTGTTTACCTAAATTTTTAAAATACCTTTTTTAATTAATTATAAGTGCACTTTGTGTCATAAACGACGCTGCAAAGATAAACAAGTTTATAATATAAACTACAAAAAAGTTAAAATATTTTTAAAAAATTTTTGATATTTTTCATAAAGTGTTGATATACAATGGCTTCAGGCTAAATATTTTTTCCTAAAAATCTTTGCATGACGACGGCGCAAGAGGCGTCACCGGTGATTGACATCACTGTACGGCCCATATCGATGATGCGGTCAATGCCTGCTGCCACTGCCACGCATTCGACGGGGATGCCTGCGGAGGAGAAAACCATTGCCATCAGTGCCAAGCTGCCGCCCGGGATGCCCGGAGTGCCGATAGAGGCTACTGTAGAGGCAAAAGCGATAGCCATATACTGGCTCATGGTGAGGTCGATGCCGCAGCATGTCGCCATAAACACTGAGGCAACGCCGAGATAGATGGCGACGCCGTCCATATTGATGGTAGCGCCCAACGACAGCACGAAATGGCCTATCTCTTTTCTGACACCTAACTTCTCGGTGCATTGCATGGAGTAAGGCAGTGTCGCCACTGACGAGTCGCTGGAGAAGGCGAACAGCATGGCGGGCTGCATTTCTTTGAAGAACTTAAGAGGGGAGATGCCGCCAAGGACCCACACCGCTGAGGAATATACCAGTCCTGCATGAACGACGAAGCAGAAATATGCCAATGCGAGCAATGCTGCGTAGGACCCGAGTACCGCAGGACCGTTTTCTACCACCACTGGCGTCAGCATGCAGAACACGCCGAACGGCGCCAGCGCCATGATATATTCAAGAATCTTACCCACCACATCGTTGAAGCTGAGCGTCACCTTGCGCGCCAGCTCGCCTTTCTCGCCGATATGCACCATGGCGATGCCAAAGAAAAGCGCAATCACTATGACCTGCATCATCGCCATCGAGCTCACTGGAAGAAGGATGTTGTCGGGAAACATAGCGACTATCTGATCCATCACCGTCATGTGAGGTGTATCGATAACATCTGTTACAGCTTCAGTGCTGATTTTGATGGTCGGGAGAAAGCCTTTCACCAGACTTGGCACTACCAAGCCGAGCGTCACGGCGAAGAGAGTCGTTATTATAAAATATATTAAGGTGCGAAGTCCGAGTTTGCCAACTTTCGAGACATCGTTCATCGAGAGTATGCCTGCCATGATGGAGAAGAGCACCAGCGGCACCACGATAAACTTCAATAAATTAAGGAATATCGTTCCAAAAGGTTTGATATATGTGTTGACAAACATGGCATGGTCGCGCAGCAGCACGCCGGCTATCACCGCCAACACGAGGGCGATGCCGATCTGGGCGGTGAGAGAAATCTTTTTCTTTTCAGTCATTTTCTGATATGCTATACGTTCGTCGCCGTTGGCGAGATGTATGATGCCGCAATATTTGAATCCGTGTTTCTCGATATTATGCTGCATTATTTTGTTGTCGCGATGCGTATCGATGCGGATGTTGCGCTCTTTAGCGAAGCAGAACTCCATGATACTCTGGAAGATGCCATGCACCTCAGGAAAACTCGCTATGCGATGGATGACATGGTAAGGCTTGCTGTCGTCGAGCCATTTGCCGTCGTAAATCTTATCGTAGGTAGGTTCCGGCGATGGCAGAAAGGCGAAATACGCCACAATCTTTCCATCGTCTTCAACCACGAAGCCGCCGTCTTTCTCAATGTCAGACTGCACAATATCCAGCGATGGATAGCCGTCGGTCCATTGGTTCACGTTGCCGTCGGCTGCCATGATGCCCTTGGCGGCAGCGAAGACTTCCATCAGACTCTCGCCATCTTTTGGGAGAGAGACCTTGCGTATGGTGCGGTTTGGTGTGGAATCGTAAGATTTTGACATAAAATAGAGTGTTTATTGGTGCAAAGATATAAAAAAATCATAAATTTGCACCCAAGAATGAAAATATGACAAAAAACAGGTTTTGTGTGATACTTTGGCTCTGTCTGCTGGCTCTCGTCATCACCCATGCAAAAGCAAACAGAAACCATGTCGGTGGCTGGCTTGACACCGACAATGGCAGTTATTATTTCGATAGTGTCCGCATCTTCCCTGAAGACTCATTGGAATATGCCATACAATTCGGCAGAGAGAACGGGCAGATTGCGGTGTTTGTGTTGTCGAAACAGTTAATTATCAAACAACCATTTGAATAATCCTGGATTGGAAGGAATACCAGCAATCTATTTCTCAGGACTCAGCTTCACCATCAGCACGCCGTGTGAAGGGATGCTGTTAACTATGTTTTTCTTGGTTGACTTGGCGATGGTTTTGTGCTGCCAGAGGTCGTAGACTTTATAGTTTTCGCCGGTGGCGCGCAGCTCAGGGATGTCGTTCCAGTTGAAGTTGAGGCTCCACGTGTCGTCGCCGCGGTTGAAGAAACAGACTGCCCATTCGTCGTTGGCGAGCTGTTTCACCCAGATCTGGCGGTCGCCCATTGCCACTGACAGATGTGCCTGGATGCCCAGCGGGTCCTGGTCGATGGCGATGACGTCTTTGTTGGTGAGTATACGCTTGGTGTCGTCGCTCATATTGCCGAGGTCGTTGCCTGCCATCAGCGGCGCTGCCAGCATGCACCACATCGAGAAGTGGCTCTGGTCTTCTATGGCGTTCATGCCACCGTTGCCCACCTCAAGCATGTCGGGGTCGTTCCAGTGACCCGGACCGTTGTAAGGATACAGATCCTGCACCAGGTCGATGATGTTGACCATGCCGTGACCGCCCCAGTCTTCGCGACCGTCCCACATATTGATGATGTCGCCTGTGGCTCTCCAGAGATGACCGATGCCTTTGCCCCATTCCCAAGGCTTGGTGCTGCCCCATTCGCAGATGCTGAAAACTATAGGGCGACCGGCTTCTTTCAAAGCCTCGCGCATGATGGTGTAGGCGGTCTTCGAGTTGGTGCCGCGGTTGTTGCAAAAGTCATATTTCAGGTAGTCGACGCCAGTGCGTGCATAAAACAAAGCATCTTGGTATTCGTGACCCATGCTGCCCGGTCGTCCCGCGCAGGTGTATGCGCCTACACATGAGTAGATGCCGAACTTCAGTCCTTTGGAGTGGATATAGTCCGCCACATATTTCATGCCATGAGGGAAACGCTCAGGGTCGCATACAATGTTACCGTCGGCGTCGCGGTCGATCTGCCAGCAGTCGTCAACGACGATATATTCGTATCCGGCGTCTTTCATGCCTGATGCCACCATGGCGTCGGCAGCCTCCATCAGCAGCTGTTCGTTAACGTCGCAGCCGAACTTATTCCAGCTGTTCCAACCCATTGGCGGAGTAGGGCACAGCGCCTCAAACTCTTCTTGTGTCAAAGGTTGCGGTTTGGCGTTTTGCGCTGTCGCCGTGAAGCTCAGCAACGCGATAAATAGGAGTGTAAAGATGTTTTTCATAGTTTTTTTATTTAAATGGTTAAGTTTTTACATGCTCATAGCCTCTTTATCAGCTCTTCCATCAAGTCTTTCATCTTTTGCTGCAACATCTCGGTCTGTTCGTTGATATAATCGGAGTTCATTCCTTGTGTTGGTGGCGCGAGATGGAACTGTGGCGACACTATGAGGCGTGCGCGAGGTCCCAGGATCTTTACCGGTCCGTCGATGTAGACCATCACAAGAGGAGCCTGCGACACGGTGGCGAGCATCGCCGCTCCCGGATGGAACGGCAGCTGCTTACGGTGCTCACCATGACGGCCTTCAGGGAATATCGCGACGCTCTCCTTGTCTTGTTGTATAATCTTAATAGACTCATGAATCCACGACAGGTCGGCGTTCTGACGGTCGATAGGGATGCATCGCGTGTTACGCAGGAAGAACCCGAAGCCACGCTGCTCGAAACGGTCTTTCGCGGCAAGATTATGTATCTTGTTTTTGCGGAACACCGTAGTCACCACCGGCCCGTCGAGATGGCTGGTGTGGTTGATGATGAGCAGCGACGGGCTGTCAAGTTTGCGCCTATGTTTTGGAGGCTCCACGTAATAAACCTTAGGTCTGAGAAGCGTTTTAACGAGGAAGGCCGTGAGGCCTTCCACGATGTATGTCATTATCTTCATGCTTTTGCTTTTATGATATAGTCGATGACTTCACCTACGGTGTTGAATTTCACAGCGCCTTCAAACTTGATATTGAATTTATTTTCAATGGCAAGGCTTAAAAGCAATATGGTAAGTGAGTCGAGACCGATGTCGCTGATGAGCTGACTGTTCTCATTGACTGCCGAAAGGTCGAGCGATGGCTTGATAAGTTGAAGAATCTCCTTGAGACCTACTAAAATCTCTTGTCTTTCCATGATAAAAAATTAATTACGTGAAACTTTCATTGCGCCGGTGCGTTTGAAATCTTCCTTGCGCACTGTTATCTTGTTGATGCGATGTGTCGTTGGCAGTGTAGCGTTGACTTCGTCGACCAATTTCTTAAAGTAAGCTTCCACCTCTTCCCAAGGGGTGTTGCCGAACTCTTCGATACGAGGGAGAATTTCGATGGCTATCACCTTCTTTCCGTCCATCTCGTCTTCCTTGACGAGGCAGTCGCGGAGCTTATCGCATTTGTAGAATGGCTCTTCGATGCTTTCAGGGCTTACGTTCTCGCCGTTTGAAAGGATGATGAGGTTCTTGATACGTCCGATGATGTACATGTAACCTTCTTCATCGAAGCGTACGAGGTCGCCAGTCTTGATCCAACCGTCCGGGGTGAGGGTCTCGGCGGTCTTTTCCGGGTCGCCGTAATATCCGAGGAAGACGTTGTCGCCGCGGAACCACAGCTCGCCGTCGACCACCTTGGTCTCCTGACCAGGATATATCTTACCTACTGATGTCGGTTTCTCCTTGACGTCGATGTTGCCTGATGTGAGGTTGGCGCCTTCTGTCATGCCGTAGCCGGCGAACAGGCTGATGCCCAGCTGGTCGAACTCGCCAATGAGTTTCGGAGGCACGTTGGCAGCACCCGCGATGATGAATCTGAGGTTTCCGCCAAGGAATGGCTTGCCGTACATCTTGACGAGACCCAGCAGAATTTCGCATATGCCCGGTACTGCCACGAGGCAGGTAGGCTTAATCATCGGGAGCTTTGAGATGGTCTCCTTGGTGTTGGCGGCTGCATACCATGCGCCACCTTCGTATAACACTGACAGAGTGCCGCGGACCAGTCCGAACACATGGCTGAGAGGCAGCACGCTGGCATAACGCTGGCAACCTAACTGATGACCTGGAGCGTAGACGCCGTTGAGGGCGCCGCGCATAAGGGCTCTGTGAGGCAGGACGGCACCTTTCGGAGCTCCGGTAGTGCCTCCTGTGAAGAAGATAGCGGCCGGGTCGTTTTTATCGACGATGGCGACAGGAGCCTTCTGCTCTGCCATGTCAGCGATATCGATGACTTTGCATGACGCGGCTTTGGCGGTCTCCATGAAACCTGCACCGGCGGCGAGGACTTTCACGCCGAACTTCATGCAGCATCCTGCGACGGCAGGAGCCGGCAGCTGTGACGGCAGGTTGATGACGACATAACCTGCTGAGGTGACGGCGAGGAACATCTCTACAGCCTCAACGGTGGTGTTGTCGAGGATAGCGACCTTGTCGCCCTTGGCAAGACCCATGGCGTTGAGCATGGCGCGTTTGCGTGCGATGGCGTCGCACATCTGTTTGTATGTTAAAGTGTTGACAGTGTCGGAAAGAGCCGGCAGCTCTCGCCATTTGCTCTCAATCCAAGTGACGAACTCAGGAATCGTCGGGATGTACTTCACCTGCGCAAGTTCTTCAGCAGGCATCATGTCTTCGAAATAGTTTTTCATATCTGTAATTATTTTGTTAATTAATGTTCAGTAATTTTATATACCGATGAGCGCAGCATTGCGGCAAAATCCGCCTCGGGGACGCTCATCTGCTCTTCAACACTGATAATATTACCAATTCCAACCTTGACAGTCTTGCCTTCTTTGTTGAGCACCTCGCGTGGCAGCCTCAAAATGCGCAGTTTCCAATAGATAGCTCCGAGAAAATAAAACAAATTGGAGTTTATGTCGAAAAAACGCATTGGGACCACGGGCACCTTCAAGTGACGGATTATTCCGGCGGCTGACTGCTGCCATTCACGGTCACGCACGCGGAAATCCTTGAGGCGGAAATCCGACACCGCCCCTGCTGGAAATAATCCCAACGGATGCCCGTTTTTTACATGATCAATGGCTTTTTTTATCCCGCTGATGCTCTCAAGAGATATCCCTTTGGTGCTTTTATTCTTGGGTATCACACTGATGAAACTGTCATCGAGGGTCTTCACCAGCGACAGGAACTTGTTTGCCATCACCTTATAATCCTCACGGAGATGTCCAAACAGGTCGATGAGAATAAGCCCGTCGAGTCCTCCGTAAGGGTGGTTGCTGACTGTGATGAAAGGACCATCTATCGATTGTATATTTTCCAGTCCTTGCGTCTCATAGCTGATATTCAAGTCTTTCAGATAAGCTTTTGCAAATTCCGGACCAACAAGATTTTCGTGCCTATCGTATATCTCCGATATCTTGTCAATGCCGGTGATACGCATTAGTGTACGAGCCAAGCCGTTGCCGAACTTGCCTTTGAACACTGGCGAAATGCCTTCAATATCTTCTATCGTAATCAACGCCATGACTAGGTCTTATTCATTTTTGTGTTTTGGATCTATTTTCGCATAATAGCGTGCATCTTGCAGTATGGTGATGATGTATATCAATATCAAGGCAAGAAGAATTACAATTCCAATTAAATCGAGGATGTGGAGTTCGAGCGTGGAAGAAAACCAGGTAAACTCCAACTTCCATGTTCTCAATGGTTTGGCTAACGCCAGTAAGGCATTGGCGATGATGCAAATCAGTCGGAATTCGGTAGGGCCGAGTTTTGCGTAAGTCAGGCGGAACTCGCCTTTGAGATGAGCGTTCATCGACACGTTGAGGGTTAGCATCAGATAGACAACAAGCAGGACGCATGCCAGGTCGAACTTCATGAAAGGTGACAGTCCGACGCCCATAAACATGAAAGCCTCGTTGATGGCGTCCATGGTGTGGTCGAGGTAGAAGCCATAAATCGGACGCTGTTGTTTTCTGTGACGTGCCAAGGTGCCGTCGAGCGAGTCGCCGTACCAGTTGATGACGAAGCCCAGTGAGGCGAGCCACAGAAAATGCACGTTGTAGTTCGACAAGATATAGCCCGCTGCGATGACCACGGCACCGATGAAACCGATGAACGTCAGCATGTCGGAATCAACCCATTTAGGCTGTCGTTCAGCGAGCCATACAAGGGCTTTCTTCTCCACTCCGTTCAATACCGAAGTCTGTATTCGCACCGATTGTTCTGTTGTTGGTTGCTTCTCCATAATCTAAAGTTTTTTTATGATTTTGGCGGGATTGCCGCCAACCACCACGTTGTCGGGGACATCTTTTGTCACGACAGCTCCGGCGGCGACGATGGCGTTTTTGCCTATCGTCACTCCGGGACAGATGATGGCGCCGATGCATATCCAGGCGTTTTCTTTGATGGTCACTTTTGCGAAATGAAGCAGATTATGCCTGTCGTGAAGGTCGTGGTTGACTGTCGTGATTTTTACTTCAGGCGCAATCAGAACGTTGTCTTCTATCTCAACAATTCCTGGAGATAATACCGTCGCTCCTTTGTTAATAATGATGTTTTTGCCAAGTTTCATCCGTCTTCCGCAGTCGCAATAGAAAGGGGAGACGATGGCTACACTGTCATCGATTTCGCATTGGAACAGTTCTTCTAGAAGTCCTTTGTAATCCGGGTCGGTGGGTTTTTTGGCCGATATCTTTTGGCACAAAGCGTGACTGCGAATCATCTCGGCCTCCACGTCGCGCAGGCGTGGGTCATCTTTACGGGCGGAACCGGTGGCATCGATAAAACCAAACATCTTAATCTTTTTTTATTTGGCGTAAAGTGCCACTAAAGTCTCGTACTTCTCCTGCTTGCCGCTGATAGTCTTCGGCTCGCCGATTTGTTTGCCGTATTCGTAAATCTTCTCGAAAGAGAGTTTTCCTTCCTCGAAATCGTGGCCGATGCCGTTGTCGAAAGAGGCGTAACGTGCTTTCTTCATGGCCGGAATCTCGCTATTTTCAAGGATATTGGCGGCGCTGAGCAATGCTCGTGCCATGGCGTCCATGCCGCTGATGTGGGCAATGAAGATATCCTCCGGATCGGTGCTGTTGCGGCGCAGCTTGGCATCGAAGTTGGTGCCGCCGGTGGTGAAGCCGCCGCCACGGATGATTTCCATCCAAGCCTGGGTGAGTTCGTAGTTGTCGATAGGGAACTGGTCGGTATCCCAGCCGTTCTGCATGTCGCCGCGGTTGGCGTCGATGCTGCCCAGCATGCCGGCGTCGACAGCACATGCCAGCTCGTGTTCAAAGGTGTGGCCTGCTAACGTCGCGTGGTTGACTTCGATATTCACCTTGAAGTCCTTATCCAGACCATGGGCTCTCAGGAAGGCGATGACTGTCTCGGTGTCGACGTCATACTGATGTTTCATCGGCTCCATCGGCTTCGGCTCGATGAGGAAGGTGCCCTTGAAGCCATGAGCGCGGGCATAGTCGCGGGCTTTTGTCAGCATCATGGCGAGATGATCTTTTTCACGTTTCTGGTCGGTATTCAAAAGACTCATATAGCCTTCACGGCCACCCCAGAAGACGTAGTTCTCGCCTCCGAGTTTGATGGTGGCGTCGATGCTGTTTTTGATCTGCACCACAGCACGTGCTACGACGTCGAAGTCAGGGTTGGTGGCGGCGCCGTTCATATAGCGTTTGTGGCTGAAGACGTTGGCGGTGCCCCAAAGCAGGTGGATGTCGGGATACTGGCGCATCTTCTCTAATGCGTAGTCGGTGATGATGCGCATGCGTTCTTCGTATTCCTCGACGGTGGCGCCTTCTTCGACGAGGTCGACATCGTGGAAGCAGAAGAAGCGGATGCCCAGCTTGTCCATCAGCTCAAAGCCTGCGTCCATCTTGTCCTTGGCGCGTTGGATAGGGCATTCTGCCTTGTCCCATTCATAGGTGCGTGTCTGACCTCCGAAAGGGTCTCCACTGGCCTGACCCAGCGTGTGCCACCATGCCATAGCGAAGCGGAACCAGTCTTTCATCGGTTTGCCCATGACGATGCGGTCGGGTTCATAGTAATGGAAAGCCAAAACGTTCTTTGATGCAGTACCTTCGAAAGGTATCTTGCCGATTTGTGGGAAATATTCTTTTGTCATATTATTTAGTTTTTAATTGATTTTCCAATATCTGTTTCCAACGTCTGTAAGCCTCTTTCAGCGGGGCTGTATAGTCTTTGCGAGGCTCTATTGTCGCCAGCTGTTTCAGCGAGGTGAATGCCTCGTCTTCGTCGGCATATATGCCGGCTCCAAGTCCTGCTCCTACGCTGCCGTCGGTGTCATAGAGACGTATGGTGGCGTCGCTGACAGATGCCAAGGTGTCGCGGAAGATAGGGGAGAGGAACATGTTGGCGCGGCCGGCGTGAATCTCTCTGATGTCGCCCATCAGCTCCATCCCGTACATGAAGGCGAAAGCGACGCCTTCCTGGGCGGCACGCAGCAGGTGTGCGCGGGTGTGACGATTGTAGTTGAGTCCGTGGATAGAGGCGTCGATGTTCTTGTTTTCAAGCACACGCTCAGCGCCGTTGCCGAACGGTATGATGCTGATGCCTTCGCTGCCCACTGGGACGGTGGCGGCGAGGTCGTCGATCTGGTTATAGCTTAAGTCGGCTGCCACATTATGTTTCAGCCATGAGTTGAGAATGCCGCATCCGTTGATGCAGTGCATCAGGCCAAGGGTATGGTTGACGTGTAGGAATGTGTTGATACGTGACTGTGACACCTTGTCAGTGTTTTCCTGAATTCCGTAGACGACGCCTGAGGTGCCTGCTGTCGAGGCTATCTCGCCCGGATGCAGCACACGTAATGATAAGGCATTGTTTGGTTGATCGCCGGCACGATAGGTGACAGGTGTGTCTGCCTTGAGACCCAGCTCTTGGGCGACAGCATCACTCACCAGGCCTTGTTCGCCGAAGGTAGGCACCAGTGGCGGTATGATATCTCTCGGGAAGCCGAAATAGTCCATCATCTCGGAGCTCAGGGTTCCTTTTGAGAAGTCCCACAGCATCATCTCGCTCAGTCCGCAGGCGGTGGTGGCAGGTGTGCCTGTGAGGCGCATAGCCAGGTAGTCGCCTGGAAGCATGATATAACGTATCTTATCGAAAAGCTCGGGCTCGTGTTCCTTCACCCATGCCAGTTTGGAGGCGGTGAAGTTGCCCGGCAGCGGCGCCTTCTCACCGTAAGGCACGCCGCGCGAGTCGCACCAGATGATGGCGTCGCGCAACGGCTGAAGGTCCTTGTCGAGACATACGAGGCCGTGCATCTGATAGCTGATGCCGATAGCCTTTATTGTTGACAGTTTACAGTTTTCAGATGACAGTTTAGCTAACGCCTGCTTGAAGTAGCTCCACCAGTCTTCGGGCTTCTGTTCTGCCCAGCCAGGCTGCAATGCTTTAATAGGAGCCTCGTTCTCCGGCCAATGCGCCGACGTGACACATTGCCCGCTGTCGGCATCCACCAACGACACCTTCACACTACTGCTCCCTAAATCAATTCCCAAAAGAAAACTCATAACTATCAATTTTTCTTCTTCCAAAGTCTGGACATATCCTCAAGAGTTTTGCCTTTAGTCTCAGGCACCAATTTCCATACGAACACTGCTGCCACGATGCACATCACGCCGTAGAGGCCGTAGGTGAACCAGTGGCCGAAATCGTCGTTTGGGGTGATATGCATATTGAACATCGGCACGAAGGTGCTGCTGACCACGAAGTTGAAGATCCATTGTGCAGCGACAGCTATTGCCACGGCAGTGCCACGGACGGTGTTGGGGAAGATTTCGGAGATGAGCACCCAGCAGATTGGGCCCCATGAGAACATGAACGAGGCTGAGTATATCAAGATGCTCATCATGGTGACGAGTTCCAACCCTGCGTGACCGAAGCTCAGGGCGACGCCGAAAGCGCCCAATGCCATGCCCAGTGAGCCTGTGATAAGCAGCGGTCTGCGACCCCATCGTTCTACGGTGAAGATGGCCACCAAGGTGAAGAGTATGTTAACCACGCCCATCATCACGGTGTTGAACATCGGGTTGGTCATACCCATGTCGCCGAAGATACGCGGAGCGTAGTAGAGCACTGCGTTGATGCCGACAACCTGTTGGAACACGCTGAGCATCACACCGATGAAGATGACCAGCCAGCCGTATGTGAACAGTTTTTCTGTGCGCACTTTGATGGTGCTGCGTATGTCGGCGAGTATCTCCTTGGCTTTTTCCATACCGTTGATACGCGCAAGGATTTTCAGGGCGCTGTCGTCTTTGCCTATCATCACTAAGAAACGTGGTGACTCAGGCACAAGACAGATGAGGATGATGAACAGCGCGGCGATGACAGCTTCTGAAGCGAACATATAACGCCATCCCGTTGTGATGGTCCAAGGGTCACTACCCGGAAGCACCCGGCTGATGCCGTTGCCTATCGACTCGATGACCGGATTCTCATGCGAACCTAATATCAGGAAGTTGACGAAATACACCACCAACTGTCCGAAGATGATGGCAAACTGGTTCCAGCTCACCAGCTGACCGCGTTTGCCGGCAGGTGATATCTCGCCGATGTACATTGGACAGATGGCGCTCGCCAGTCCCACGCCGATGCCGCCGATGATACGGTAATGGTTGAAGGCGTTGAGGATTGTCATAGTAGGGGTGCTTTGCATGTGGAACGGGAATCCGGGTTGGGCGGATCCGATTGCCGACACAAAGAAGAGCACGCCTGCCACGAAAAGCGTCAGCTTGCGTCCAAGACGGTTGGCGAGCCATCCGGAGATAAGGGCTCCGATGACGCAGCCAATAAGTGCGCTGCTACAGGTGAGTCCGTGGATGAAATCGGTGTATTGGAAGTCAGTAGCTCCCAGGAAGTAAGCCTGCAAGCCTTTTTCAGCACCAGATATGACGGCAGTGTCGTAGCCAAAAAGTAGTCCGCCGAGTACGGCTGCTAACACGATGCTGTATAAATAGCCTTTGTTCGTGTTCATAGTAAAATTTTTTTGCAAATATACAAAAAAACCATACCTTTGCACACTGATACTATACTTTTTTAATTAAAAAATTACGTCATGAACAAGAATATGATTAGAATTATGAGACTTGTTTTATTTGTTATGATGGCAAGTCTTATGGTCATTGCTTGTAAGAAAAACAAGGATGACAACGCAGGAACTGCAAACGTTTTGTCGCCTTACGACATGAATTGTCCTGTGGGTTTCGGTATGAACGTGACTGGTGGCAACGGACAGAATGTAGTTACCGTTACCACTCAGGAGGAACTCAGAAACGTATTGGCTGGCACAGAGCCTGCCACGGTATATGTGAAGGGTAAAATCACTCTTGACAACACCATTTCTGTGGGTTCCAACAAATCCATTCTCGGCTTGAGCGGTGCCGTTGTCAGCAACACGCAACGGGACACCACCGCCGGAGTATTCCAGCTCATGGGCAGCGACAACATCATTATCCGCAACCTGACAATATTAGGGCCTGGAGCATACGACATCGACGCTAACTACAGCGACAACATCGCGCTCGTTGGTGCCACCAATGTGTGGGTTGACCACTGCGACATACAGGACGGCATTGACGGTAATATGGACATCGTGATGGGTTCTGACAATGTTTGTGTCAGTTGGACGCGATTCCGTTATCTCATCGCCCCTCCTGGAGGCGGTACTGGCGGGAACGACGACCATCGTAACAGCAATCTTATTGGCGGCAGCAACAATAACATGGATATTGATGGCGGCAAACTCAACTGCACCTTCATCAACTGCTGGTGGGGCGAAGGATGTGCCGAGCGATGCCCTCGCGTGAGATTCGGCAAAGTGCATGTGGTGAACAGCCTATACAATGGCGAGGACTTTACTTACTGCATCGGATACGGAGTGTATTCCAATATCTATGTCGAGAAATGCGCCGTCATTACAGATGTGGCACGCGAACACTTCCTGCAGGACTATCATGGTGACAAGGATTTCAACGTACAGGTGACGGGCTGCTACGGTTATGCCGACACTACAATATTCCAGGGCGAACAAGGACAGTTTGTGCCTGAGTACCGTTACATCTCATACGATGCCGCCAAAGTGCTCTCGGTTGTCACCGACAGAGAGACTGGTGCCGGACCGACGATGGATTGGTAGTATTAGTCATTATTTTAAGGCTATTCGGTAGTCTGCTATTGGTGCCACAATCATCTTATGGCGATTCGCAATGCGATAGGTGAGACCCAACTGACGGAACTCATCGAGGAAAGCATCGAGGTATCTGTCGTCTTCAAACCGTTGCATCAGGCTGATACAGAACGTGCCTCCTACAGCACTCATCTCAATGGCGAGCGCGTACGGCGTAAAGACTTCTGTGTACATCTCGCTGACGTATTTTTCGGCGGCACCCATATTAGCCTTGCCGACATAGCTGACGCAGGCTGAGGCTGCCGATGGCACCACGCTGTATGCTTGGACCATTGCCTGATGACGGGCCTCAAGAGTGGGTACTCTTTCGAACATGTCTTGTGCAGCCTTACTTTTCAAGAAACGCTCAATGACATTGTCTTTGCTGGACTGCAGAATCACCATGCCTCGGTATATGGTCTGCTGCATGTCGATATCCATCCCGCGCATTTCATCGGTATAGGACAACATCAGTGATGATGCCATTGACTGAGCCGCCTTCGGACAGCCTACGGCGGGACGCTCGTTGATGGCCAGCACCATCATCGGCACTCCTTCCGATGAGTCGGGATGCAGACGGGCAATGGCACGGTTAAGTAACAGCGACACGAGGGTGGCAGGCGATGTGTCGGCTGAAGACACATACTTCATCATCTCTTGCTCTTCAACAACGATGTTGATGGCTTCCACGTCATCGGTTAACTTCGTCTTGCTCTGTGTGAGAAGATTGATGCTCTTCGGGCGTTCCGGCAGAGGCATCGGGCGAAGGTTTTCGGGTTTGACCTTTGTAGCAGGGTCTTCCCATTCCTCCGGACTGATAATGTCGCCTGCCAAACGGATGCGTTCTGTGTTCGTTTCAGGACTAAGTGTGGCATCATAACGGCGACGGGAATATTCGTAGAGCATGGTGCGCAGTATGTTATAGCATCCTGTGCCGTCGGTCATGGCATGGAAGAAATCGATGGCGATGCAGTCGTCCCAATAACAGAATGCCAGCAGATGGTAGTTCGACTCCGGACCAACCAGTTGAACAGGTCTTTCACCTTTACTGACCACCCACGGCTCGTTGTTGTCTTCATACACGAAATATTCAGTGCCTGAAGCATCTTTCCTGATGCCAAGCTTCACTTGATAATATGGATATCGCTGACGTGTAGACTCCACCGCTTCGCGCAATATATCACCGTCGACGGCGTCCTTCATCTTCAAGATTATGCGGCACGTCCATGTCATCTGTCCTCCTGCCCATGTCAAGTAGAATCTTTCCGTAAGCAGTTTGTTCCCTTTGTTGTAGTTCATGTTATTAATTTTTTTTTATTTGTTCATCAATCTGCTTTCACCCCAAGTGTATTGAGGATAAGCATTCTTGAGGTCGTTGTAGGAACCCTTCACATCGCTGCTGCCGCTGGTGGCGAAGACGTTGAGTGTCTTGTCGCTCAGGTCGTGAGCCTCGATGAAGGTGTTGACGATGGTCGGGGCGGTGTACCACCAGATTGGGAATCCGATCCATACCACATCGTATTCGGCGATGTTCTCGCAACGGCCTTTGATGACTGGACGTGACGATTTGTCTTTCATCTCGATGGTCGAGCGAGAGTTTTTGTCGCGCCAGTCGAGGTCGGCGGCGGTATACGGTTGTTCAGGCGTGATCTCATAGAGGTCGGCGTTGAATTCTTTGGCGAGTTTCTGGGCTGCGGCCTTGGTGGTACCGGTGGCCGAGAAGTATACGATAAGGGTCTTTTTCATTTCTTTGTCCTCCTTTTGTTGTTTGTTTTGTGCGCAGACGCCGAGACTTAACGTCAGCAGTGCTACAATGATTAATGCCAGTTTTTTCATGGTATGGTGTTTTATTTCAACATTGCCTCAATGTCAGCCTCCATTTCCTCCGGTTTTGCCACTGGTGGAAAACGTTTGATGACGCTGCCGTCCTTCGATATGAGGAATTTGGTGAAGTTCCAGCGGATTTCACCGTCCTTACGCCCTTCGGAGCGGCTCAGACTGTCGACGAGTGCCATTGTGGCCTTGTCTTTCAAGCCATGGACTTCTTCATTAGGTACTTGTGTGCAGAGGTAGGTGAAGATAGGATGAGCGTTCTCGCCGAACACGTCAATCTTCTTCATCAGCGGGAATGTCACACCATGGTTGAGGCGGCAGAACTCTGCGATTTCCTCGTCGCTGCCGGGTTCCTGGTGTTTGAACTGGTCGCATGGGAAGCCGAGGATGACAAACCCCTGGTCTTGATACTTTTTATAAAGGGCTTCCAAGCCGTCGTATTGTGGAGTGAAGCCGCATTTCGAAGCGGTGTTGACAATCATGAGGACTTTGCCACGGTATTGTGCCATGTCCACCTCTTCGCCCTTGTTGTTCAGGGCCTTAAAATCATAAATCGTTGCCATTTTCTTATTGTTTTGAGTGCAGGCCGCAAGAAACAGAAGCATCATCACGGCCATGCTGATTATACTTTTATTCATAATTACATCATCTCGATAAGGAAGTTTTCATAACCAAGTTTGTCGATGTAGTTGAGATACTGTCTCTCCCAATCCATGTGAGCCTTCTCGCCGTCGATCCATTTATAAATAAGCTTCTGGGTGATATAATCATCTGCGAAAGCTTCGGCCAGTTTGCTCATCTCTTCAACTGCTTTTGGCTGGTAGTCCGACTCAATCTGCTGTTTCGGGTCGTCGTAGAACGGGTATTCCACGGTTTTCATGGCCTCTTGCAGGTCGGCAGGTTTGCAACCGAGTTCCACAAGGCGGTTGAGGACTTCTTCTGCCTCGTCCCATTCCTCTTCAGCTTCCTCTTTCCATTTGTCGGCGAGTTTGTTCCAGCCGTTAAAGCGGTCGTAAGCCGAGAATGCGAAATGCTGTTTGCTGTTGCCAAACCATACTGCGCCCATGTAGGCGAATTGTTTTAATGCTTCTTCTTTAGTCATAATAGTAAAATTTTAATGTTAATAAAATAGTGAGTTTATTGTTCAACTTTTTTCAATCCATCAATTAGTTTGTCCAGTGTGGGAATCATTTTCACAATCTCTTCAGCGTCGCCTGTTTTCAGTGCCACGTCGTTGCTGAGACATTCCGGTATGTGCTTTGCCTGTTCTTGTATGGCTTTGCCTTTTTCGGTCAGTGAGACGATGCGTTGGCGCGAATCTTCCTTGCCACGGGTGCGGTTTATCAGTCCCGATTTCTCCATTCGCTGCAAAAGAGGTGTGACGGTGTTGGTGTCGAGCATCATTTTCTTGGCGATGTCGCAGACGGGCTGTTTGTCCTGTTCCCACAACACTAATAAAACAAGGTATTGAGGGTAGGTGATGCCCAGGGGGTCAAGGTAGGGGTGATACACTCCCATCGTGAGTCGCGCCGCCGTGTAGAGCCGGAAGCAAAGTTGATTTTCCAATTTCAGTTGTTCGTATGCCATGTCAAATTTATATCGTTCACGATGCAAAATTACAAAATATTTTTATATCGTGTACGATATTTTTAAAATTTTTTCAATTTTTTTTATTTTTGTAGAAAAATATAATTAAAACGAAAGAATTTAGAGTCTATCTGAACTTCTTCCCGGGGAAGTATTTGTTCACTTTTTTGCAATAGTCGGGATATTCAGGATATTTACTGCTGCTGATTTCCTCGGCGAGGCTGGTGCTTGCTATGAACAACACTATCAGAAGCAGTGCGCCAATCATGCTCCAGTTGATGATGCCTATGCCAGCTCCGATGGAGAAGATATAAAGGCTCACCCAGATGCTTTGCTCTGCCAGATAGTTTGGATGACGGCTCACATTCCATAGTCCGATGGTGTTGAAACCTTTGTTGTAAGGTGCCGGAAGGTCTTCGAGCTTCTGTCCGGCGTTGAGCATCTTCCATTTCTTTGAAGTTGTCAAAAAGAATATCCAAAACGTTGCTGGCTCATTTTTTTTCAAGGATACAAAAAATCTCCAAATCCGAATTTTGGGCTGAGATGAGGATTTCTATCCTAAAATCTGTTGATAAATCTCTTTGTCAACATCTTTAAACACATTGAAAACCAATTGTTTAATACTGCTATCGTAGTGTGTAGTCAAGTAGTCTTTAATAGTTTGCACGGCAATTTCGGCGGCCAACTGATTCGGGAAGCGGAACTCGCCCGTGGAAATACAGCAGAAAGCGATGCTTTCAAGACGGTTTTCCTCAGCGCAAGCCATGATGCTTCGGTAGCAAGAGGCCAATTGTTCCTTTTGGAACTCCGTCGGGATGCCGTTGGGGATAATAGGTCCGACCGTGTGGATGACATATTTGCAAGGCAGATTGTAGGCTTTGGTAATCTTGGCCTGGCCAGTCGACTCCTCGTGACCTTGTTGGAGCATCTGTTGATAACACTCCTCGCGCAGTTGCACACCCGCTGCAGAATGGATGGCATTGTCGATGCATTTATGCAAAGGATGGAAGCAGCCTAACATCTGGCTGTTGGCCGCATTGACGATGGCGTCTACTTTCAGGCGGGTGATGTCGCCCTGCCAAATTGTATAGTTTAGAGTTGAGGGTTTAGAGTTTAGAGTAGTTGAAAGTGGAGAGTTTAAAGTTGATAGTTTATTTAGGTCAACAATGCCTTTTTCCTGCAATTGAATCTGCAATTCCTCGTCCTGAAAACGCAGGAACTCATCGCTGATAGGTTTTGGCCAGCGCACATTGCGCAAGGCACGAAACAGGTCACGCTTGCCTTGCAAATCCGATGGAATCTCCATCTCGGAATATTGCAGGTCTTCTTTCAGAAGATATTCTATCAAATAGTCCAAACGATTCATCATCAACAATTAAACGATTAAACAATCAACACTTCAACAATTCTTCTAATACTTCTCCAATATCCCCGTCAATCACAATCGACCTGTTTTTGATTTGTTCCACCGTGAACGCCTCGCCGAGGTTGATGGTGGCGTAGGTCGCCTCGGGGTTTTTGTAGGTCATCTGCATAAAAGGCAGTTTGATGATGGTCGGGGTGTTGCTTCCTATTCCGAGGTCCCAATACAGGATTTTGCCGTGTTGGTGGCCGTTCACGAAATCGAGGTAACGCTGTGCAGCCTTGTGCCAGCCTTCGTCTTCCACAAAGGTCTCGTCGGAACGGAGATTGACCTTCATCTTTTCACCGCAAACGGGGCATCTCGGAATCAGCTCCGATGGGATGCGTAAATTCTCCTGTTCGGCTACCATCCTCATCACCACATCCTCGTTGTCGTAGGTCTTTTGGTGACAAGGTTTCGCACATTGGAACAACCCGTAGTCGCCTTGGGTATAGAACAACCGTTGTTTGTCGAAGCCAGCTTTTTGGAACTGGTGATCGACATTGGTGGTGATGACGAAATAGTCCTTGTCCAGCACGAGTTTCAAGAGGTTGTCGTAAACGGGTTTTGGGGCAGGCACATAGCGGTTGTAGTAGATATGTCGGCTCCAATAGGCCCAATGCTCCTCCTCGGTCGGGAACTGATGAAACCCCGCTGTGTACATATCGGTGAAGCCATATTTCTCGATAAAATCGGAAAAATACTTTTGGAAGCGTTCGCCATTATAGGTGAAGCCTGCGGAGGTGGAGAGGCCTGCGCCTGCACCGATGACGATAGCGTCGGCGGATTGCAATGCTATGTTAAGTTTCTCTATTTCCATAAAATCAAAATACACTGCAAAAATACACAAGATTTCTATATTTCAGCCACTTACCTTTTGTCAATACACAAACCTTTTTGTAAGTATTGCTGAAAAACAATAAGTTAATACAAGAAGATTTACAGCATTAGTATCCGCATAGTCCACAGTTCAGTCCGCAGAGAGAAAAAAGTCCGTCTTTGCGTTCAAATCCTTTAGAGACTATCTCGTTGAGGATGTTTTCAATGTCGTTCTGCATAAAGGGCTAGTCTTTAACCATCATTTCCTTTTCGGTTTCGCCAACGGCAATTCCTTGCAAGTCGCTCGAACTAATTCGGCGATATAATCGCGGTCGTCCACATCTTCGATGAAGAAATAGTCTTTCGCGCCGTCGTAAGGTGGACGCATTTCTACGCTGCGCAACAGCGAGCGGCAAGCCTCGGTCGGTTTTATGTAGAAGCGATTGTCGCAGACGAGGCCAAAGATGACGCCGTCGCAATAGATGCCGTAGTCGCCGAACATCTTTTTGACCATTATTTCGCCAGCCCCTTCGCACTGGTCGGCGATATATTGTACAAAATCAGGATTGCTTGCCATGGTGAGGTGTTTTTGTGATTGCGCAAAGGTACAAAAAATCCGCAATCCAAGTTTTCGCATGAATTGCGGACTCGTCATGAAAACTGAAATGAACCTACTTCAGTCCTTTCAGCCACCGCTCCACCTTTGCCTTACCCGTGCGGACTTCGTGCCCATAGATGCTGAACTCGCCCGTGACGTTGGCCTTGGGGAAGGCTTTCTTCACGTCGTTAGCGCAGGAGGCCAGCCCGCTGCCCTCGTGGGTGGTGAAGGGGATGACGGTCTTTCCGTCGAGGTTGATGTCCTTGAACAGCGTGAACATCACCTGCGGGTAGGTGCCCCACCACACAGGACCGCCGATGAAGACGGTGTCGTACTGGCTGAGGTCGGGGGCGGTGCCTTCGTAAGGCGGCAGTGCCTTCGTAAGGCGGCAGTTCGCCCTTTTTGGCTTCTTCCTTGGCCAATTCGATGAGCGGCATATAGGCCATGCCGTCGTACTTGTGGGTGACAATCTCAAACTGGTCGGCACCTTTGCTTTCAGTGATGTAGTCGGCCACGATCTTGGTGTTGCCGACCTCGATGTTGCCCACGCTGTAGTTGTCGCCCGCACCAATCCAAACGTTTTCGCAGATGTGGACGGGCTTGCAAAGGAGAATCTGGCGGTCGTAGAGGTCGTGGTTGTTGGAGATGAGTTGCGCATTGGCGGCAATCATGGCGCCGTCATCAATGGTGATACCACCACGGGCCATCATCAGGCAGTTGTTCATGATCATCACGTTCTTCCCGATGTGGACGCGGTCGAAGCAAACACCCGTAAGGCGGGGCATCACCCAGCTGCCTTCGCTGATGTTATCGCCGAAGAGCTCACGCACGAGGGCGTTGTACTTATCGGTGTAAGGCATCGTGTGGTTCAGTTTGAAAAGGACTTGTGCTTGGCGCACGCCTTCCGCGTGTTCTTCGGCTGTGGTCAGCCTGGGGTCAACTCTTTGTTCTTGCATTGTCTTGGGTTTTGAATTACGATGCAAAATTACAGCAACTTAATGGATTATAAGTTTCACAAAAAGTATCAATATTTTCACAAATTACACAAAATAATTCCGTCATTATGAAAATTTTTTTATTTTTGCACTATGAAAGTTGATTTTCAATATTCCACCGATTTCCATAGCGACCGCACCGCCATCATCGTCCGTCAGCTGGCCGACCTGCTCGCCACCGGCATCAGTCGCACCGAGCGCGAAGTGAGCTACTATGCCGAGCGGCTGAACGTCTCGCCGAAATACCTCTCCGCCACAGTTAAACGTGTGACGGGCCACAGCGTCAGCAGTTACATCAACCGTGCCACCGTGCCCATCCTGAAAGGTTTATTGGACGACGAGCGCCTCTCGCTTACCCAAATCGCCGACCGCATGAACTTCACCTCGCTGAGCTATTTCAGCCGCTACTGCACCAAGCACCTCGGCCAGTCGCCCAGCGAGTACAGACGGAGCTTGCAGCCGAAAGTGATTTAGGAGAATTCAATAATTGCGCTCACATCCTCACCAATCGATAAAGAGACAATGATCACACCGTCATGTTTGTATATGGTAGGGACAAGCATGTCGCTCAGCTTGGCAGCGACACGGTATTCCACCCGTAAGCCCTTGATTTCGAAATCTTCCGGCAGAAGTTCCATAGCCATACGTACATAGTTGGCATTGTTAAGATGCTTGTTGTAGTCGATGTCTGCACGAAGTACCTTGACAGGCTCCAGAACTTCACCTTCTGTTTTCGGCAGTATGATACGGCGGTCTTTGTAGTCCATCTCCAGCTGCGGCTCGATGAGCAAGGATCCGGCGACGGTGTCATCGACACGTTTCAGCTTGCCGTTTGCCTTGTCCACAAAGGCGCCCATGCTCCAAGTGCGGTAGCAGGGTTTGCCCTCTGCGTCATAGATAAAGGTGTTGCGGAAACCGAACATTGGTTTCATGCCATATACCGAGGTCGTCACGGTCAGTTCTTCCTTGAAATCCGGCACTCTGACAATCTCCACCTGCCTTGAGGCCAGAAGTTGCGCCATGTTCTCACGCGCGAAGTAGTCCTTCACCTGTGGCTCGCTGTCGATCCACATCTCAGAGCAGTCCTGCATCATCTGGAGCGCCGAATAGAGTTTCAGCTTGCCTTCGCTGTCGCAGGTGCTTGTTGTTACCTTATATATTAAGCTGTACATTTTTATTTCTTCCTTAAACTTTTATCTTTTTTATCACCTTGGCAGGAACGCCACCTCCACTAGAGCGTATGAGTTGAAATAATCCACATGACAGGGACGGTAAGAATCTCTCCAGATTTATAGATCCAGATTTACCAACTCATACTTCTTTGTTCCAAGTCCGATTTTCTCGGCCCAGTCGATGGTGTGGGTGCCGTGTTGAATGTCGCGCGCGGGCCTCCGTCGATGATGATGATTTTTTTCATTGTCATTTTATTTTCGTTCACAAAAAGTTACATGTACCATGTCGCCAAAGCTCTTGCCAATCTGTTTTCGGATGTCCTTACGCACACCGATGATGAAGCAAGGCGTCCCCATCTTGACGATCTGCCCGTCGTATGGCACACCGTCGAAGGTGGCATGAACCGCCAGTCGCCCTTTCCCGAAGATTGCCTTGATGTCGAAAGGCACCTCCACGTATGCGGCATCCATGTCCTCGTTTTGGTAGATGATGGCTTCGAATTCGTATGGTGTTGCTGTGCTCATGTTATTTCTTGATGTTTTTCTGGTGCTTCTCCACCAGCATCTTGTCCATCTCGTGGTAGTTCTTGCGGTATTCGTCGGGCAGGTAGTCACGAGGGTGACCTTCGCGGATGTTGTTCACAAACTCGCGCATCAGCACCTGCCACTCATAGAGATGGATTAGCAGGTCGCGGAGGCTTTTTGCCGTTTGACAAAAGAAAAACCATTGTAAAAAGCGACAATCACACTTGTTTGCCTAATTCGTAAGCCTCCTGCAGCTTGGCATTGCCGGCAATCTCTTTCGGTCCGCCCACACCGCCGCAGAAGATATGGCCTTTGAGACTTGACTTGCCGTAGCAGTCGATCCAGCCCTGCAGACCGCTCTCGGCACGCTTCGGCACAAACTCCTCGTTTTCAGCTGCTGTGGTCAGCAGATAGATGTCGCGGAATTTGTAATCCTTGGGATACATAGCGTTCATGCGGTCGATGAGGGTCTTCATCTGGCCACTCATCTCGTAGTAGTAGATCGGCGTGGCCCAGCAGACGACATCGGCGTTCAAGACGCTCTCCATAATGGCCGGCACATTGTCCTTGATGACGCAGGCTCCCGTCTTTTGGCATGACAGACAGCCGATGCAAAACTTGATTTCCTTGCCTCGCAGCGAGACAAACTCCACTTGATGCCCAGCGGCTTCCGCGCCCTTGGCAAATTGCTCTGCCATCGCATGGCTGTTCGAGCCGGGACGGAGACTTGTTGAGATTACGATTACTTTTTTCATATTTTTACCTTTCTGATTAACGATAGATTACCACTTGACAAGGCCTCGAAATTGGCCTCAATTTTCTCGATGTTCCAATCCCACCATTTCAGTTCCAGCAGATAGGCGATGAATTCGTCATCGAAACGCTTTCTGACCACACGGCAGGGATTTCCCACGGCAACAGTGTATGGAGGAATGTCCGAGGCAACCACCGAGTTGGCTCCGATAATGGCTCCGTCGCCGATATGGACACCCGGCATAATGGTTACATGCTGACCAATCCAAACGTCATTGCCCACAACGGTATCGCCTTTCAGAGGCAATTCATCTTTCACTGGAGCAATGGCGCTGCCCCAGTCTCCACCGATGACGTAAAACGGATAGGTAGTCACACCATCCATCCTGTGATTGGCACCATTCATCACAAACTCCACACCTTTGGCGATAGCGCAGAACTTGCCGATAATCAGCCGGTCGCCAATGAAGTCGTAGAAATGAGTGACATGCTTCTCGAACTGGTCGGCACCATCCACGTCATCGTAGTAAGTATAGTCGCCGATGATAATACGAGGGCTCTTCACCACATTCTTGATGAAGCAGAGGCTCGGGATGTTGGGATTCGGGAAAGCCTCGTTGGGGTTAGGTCGGTTTTTTATTTCCATAATTCCCAATTTTGCAGATTATTTGAGGCACTTTGCCAAATAGCGTTTTATCGGATGAAATTCGTGTACCGCGTCACTTCCTTTTCAGGCAGTCCGTTGCGCTCGCGCTCGGCGGCGATAGCGCGCATGAGGAAAGCCATGTTGCGGCCCAAAATGCGCATGATTTGTACGCCTTCTTCGTCATTCATCACATCTTCGGGGGTGTGGCCATGCACCATGTTCCAATAGCGACTGCTCGCGATGGACATCTCGCTGATGGTGAAATACTTGTTGAGCCGGTCGAAAGCGGCTGTGGTGCCACCACGACGGGCCGAGACGACGGCCGCACCCACCTTCATGCGTTTGTCGAACGGGGTGCTGAAAAACAGGCGGTCGAGCAGGTTGGTGAGCGTTCCGTTGGGGCCGGCGTAATACACCGGCGAACCGACCACGAGGCCATCGGCTTGCTCAAACTTGGGTGCCACTTCGTTCACCATGTCGTTGAACACGCAACGCCCCAATTCGGCGCATTTGCCGCAGGCGATGCAGCCTCGGATATCCTTGTTGCCGATGTGGACTATTTCGGTATCTATGCCGTTTTTCCGTAACTCTTCCGCCACAATGTTCAAGGCGGTGAAGGTGCAGCCTTTGGCGTGCGGGCTGCCGTTGATAAGAAGTGTTTTCATATACGTTCTACTTAAAAAACATTACAAAGATACAACTTTTCTCCGAATGGAGAAAGAAAACAACCTTTTTTCAACGTCCCAACATCTCCATCCCCACCATCGGATTGGTGTCAATAAGCTTCAGCGACTTCACCATCTCGGCGCCGTTGGCTTTGATGTAGTCGAGGTAGTCCTGCGTGACGGCGTGGCTGTGCAGGTCGATTTGTGCCAATGTGGGCAATGTGGAAAGTGCCATAAGGATAATTGTTACGATGCACTTTTTCATGTTAGTTGAGTTTCTTCCTTTTGTGGCTTTATTTCAGATTTGTCCTGAAAAACTCCGCCAATTTATCCCACGGAATGTAATTGCCCTCGCCACCGTCGTAAAGGTCGCAATGTGAGGCGCCGGGGATGATGAGCAGCTGCTTGTTTTCGGGCACAGGATTCGGCTTACCGATGAAGTTGTAGCCTTCTGCTTGGCCTTCCACCATGTATTTGTATGCCGCCTCGCCGAAGTAGCGCGAGTGGGCCTTCTCGCCGTGCATCACCATGACGGCGGAGCGGATCTCATTGATATAATAAAGGAAGCGTGCGTTAGCGTAAGCCTGCGTCCCGATGACACGCCAGCCGTCGTTGCTGTTGCCGCTGCGCTTGTGGTAGCCGCGCGGGGTTTTATAATAGGCGTGGTAGTCCTTCACAAACTGCGGAGCATCCTCGGGCAAAGGGTCGATGACACCACCAGCCATTGCCATTGGGTCGGTAAGACGCTGTTTGGCGAGGGCCTCGCGGGCTGCGTGGCGTGACTCTTCTTTGTCTTCACTGTCGAAGTAGCCATTGCCGCTGACGCGGGTCATGTCGTACATTGTGCTGGCCACGGTAGCCTTGATGCGAGTGTCGGCGGCGGCAGCGTTGAGGGCGATGCCACCCCAGCCGCAGATACCGATGATGCCTATCTTTTCAGCATCCACATTGTCCAGTTTCGACAGGAAATCAACGGCGGTCATGAAGTCTTCCGTGTTGATGTCGGGCGAGGCTGTACGACGAGGCTCACCGCTGCTTTCGCCAGTATAGGACGGGTCGAAAGCCAGCGTCACGAAACCGCGTTCTGCCATCTTCATGGCATAGAGGCCGCTCGACTGCTCCTTGACGGCGCCAAAAGGACCACTCACGGCAATAGCCGCCAATTTGCCTTCGGCATCCTTTGGTGTATAGAGGTCTGCTGCCAAAGTCAGACCGTATTGGGTTTCGAATGTCACCTTGCGGTGATTCACTTTGTCGCTCAGCGGGAACACCTTGTCCCACTCCTGCGTGAGGTTCAGTTCTTGTTTCATTTCTTCTTTTGTTTCCATTGCTTCTGTTGTTTGCGGTTGGTTGTTACAGGCAGTCATAAGTGCTACCACTGCTGCAAGGATGAGAATCTTTTTCATTTATACCTAATTCTAATTACGCTTGCAAAAGTACACTTGTTATTTAGAAAAGGTATTACATAAATTGGCTAAATATATACCAATTTCGCAGAAATTGACTATAATATATAAGATTATGTACCATTTTTTTATTGCTTTTCCAAATTAATCGTACCTTTGCATCGCAATGAAGAAGATTCTGAAAATAGATAATCCCAATGACTTTGCCCGATTTGTGGATGCTCCTGAGCTGCATCCATTGGTCAGTATTATCCACTATGACGAACTGGCTCCCTTCCGTCATAGCCTGAACAATTACGGTGTGTATGGACTCTTCATCCAGCGTCAGTTTCCCAAAGATCTCTCGTATGGCATGAAGACCCTGCAGGTGAGCGATGCCTCGATTATTGCCGTTGAACCAGGACAGATTGGCGGCTTGGAGGACAATGGGGAGCTCATCTCGCTGAGCGGATGGGTGCTATTGTGGTCGTCCGAACTGCTGCACGGTTCTGAACTGAAACGTCAGATAGAACGCTACCAATATTTCTCTTATTTCTTCACTGGCTCGCTGCGGATGGAGCCTGATGAATGGCTCAGCATCACACAACTGCTCACCCAGATGCGGCAAGAGTTGATAACTCACGATGACTCGCCTTCGCTCAGAAGCATCTTGTTGGGCTATCTGCACCTGATACTGGAATACTGCAACCGCATCTATCTGCGTCAGCTCTCTGAGGAAGACAGTGGCAACAGCGACTTGCTGAAACGTTTTCATGACTTGCTGCAACAATATTTCCGCGAGAATCGGCAACTGACGCAAGGCCTGCCCGCCGTTGCCTATTGCGCCTCAGAACTGGCCTATTCGCCACGTTATTTTGGCGACATCGTCCACAAGGCGACAGGAGGAACGGCCATCGGATACATCCACAATTACGTCATCAACCAAGCCAAGAGCCTGCTCATGAACGGCCACAACATCAGCGAGACCTCGCGCCTCCTCGGTTTCGATTTTCCCCATCATTTCACCCGCCTCTTCAAAAAGATGACTGGACTCACGCCTAGCGAGTATTTAGGGAAATAGCTGGGTCGAGAGGTATATTGGATGATTATTTAAAAGCCCCTTCAACCATTATTAACGATAGATCCTATTTCTCCAGTATTGGCAGTAAAACCAGAAAATAGATAGCTAACATAAGACTACCGATTGCGATGAGAATCAATGGGGTTTTCTTGTGGGTTTCATTCTTTTTGTCAATAAAAGTCCACACCCCACCAATGACTAACAAAACCAGTTGAACAATCATCCAAATATAAATGAAAACTCTCATATCTTAATAATTTTATTTCTAATTACCCAATTCCTGCAAAGGTATAAAAATGTTTTTAATTATTCTTATATAATCTTGACATTTAATCTTCTTTTTTTGCATTTGGCACCATAAAGATTACCATCAGAACGCCTATGGCGCCGGCGATGGGGACAATGACTAGGGCTACTGAGCCTTTGGGAATGAAGACGAAAACGGAGAGCAACACCATCGCCACCATGATGCCGCAAGCACCAGCTTTTTGCGCAATTGTCATTCCGCCGCGACGGTGATAGCTGCGGATGTAGGTGCCCAGCCATGACTTCAAAAGCCAGTCTTGTAAACGTTGCGATGAGCGGTAGAAACACCATGAAGCCAGCAAAAGAAACGGCGTGGTTGGCAATCCCGGCACAACTACGCCCAAGGCGCCAAGACCCGTACAAAGCAGTCCCAATGCTATTAGCAATGATTTTTTCATTTTTGAATTATTCTCTGCAAAGACAAGAAAAACTTCCTTCCGCAACTATTGCTGCTGTTCCTCCGACAAAAACATTTCCGTCAGGTAGGATGCGGGTGGCGATGACCGAAGGCCGTCCCATTGCCTCGCCTTGGATGAAGGCGCATTCAGCCTCAGTGCCGAGGTAGCCGTTTTGTTGCAAATAATATGTCAGCGAGGCGTTGGCAGTGCCTGTCGCCGACTCCTCCGGGATGTCGTACAACGGCGCAAAGTCGCGGACATGGGCAGTGTAGCCGTCGTCGCCGAAAGCGAAGACGTGGAAACTCACGGCATCGTATTTCTTTGTGATGGCAGCGATAGCCTCCATGTCGGGCTGCAGCGACTGCAACGTCGCCACATCGGGCAGCGGAATCATGAGGTCGGGGAGGCCGGCGGAGACGATCTGAACAGTGTAGGGGCAAAACATGTTTTGCCCGTACATCCCCAATGCTCTATAAATCTCTTCAGTGTTTCCAACGGTCGCCACTATGCGCGGCTTCGCCATCTGCATCAGCACCTTGTTGTTGGCTTCGATGGTCAGGTCGCCGGCTTTGGTGTGGCAGAGGCATTGTCCTGATGCCAGTCCTTTCTTATGAAGCAGGAAAAACGAGGCTATGGTGGCGTGGCCGCACAAGTCTACCTCGGCTTTCGGGGTGAAGTAGCGTATCGTGAACTCGTTTTCGCCGTCGCACCGCACGAAAGCCGTCTCCGAATAACGAAGCTCGACAGCGATTTTCAGCATCAGCTCATCTTCCGGAAAAGAGTCTGAATCAAGAAGCACCACTCCGGCAGGATTTCCGCCGAAAGGCTTGTCGGTGAAGGCGTCAACGATGAAGTAGTTCATAACGAGATTTTAGAGATTAAGAATCGTCTTGCCGACGTTGGTGAGGTGGTCGGCCACACGCTCGGAGTTCTGTGCCAGCGACAGATATTCCGCTCCTACTGATGGTGTGCACACTCCACGCACAAGGCGTTCGATATGGTGTTGCTCCATCAGGTCTGTGTAGTCATCGATAGAATCCTCGATCATGTCAGCGCGTTCGAGAGCCTCGTGGTCGAGCTTGTGGTAAGCGAGCATAGTCTCCTTGTACAGATCCACGATAAGCTGCTCCATCTTCTTGATCTCCACCACGGCATCATCAGAGAATTTAGCGTTCTGTCCTTTGAGTGCGTCGGCATATTCGACGATGTTTTCAGCGTAGTCGCCGATGCGCTCGAGGTCACTCACGGTGCGTATGGTTGTAATAAGATAACGTTGGTCAAAACTGTTGAGGCTCTTGCCGGAAAGCTTTACCGAATAATCAACCAGTTCTTTGTTAAGATAATTCAGCAATATCTCGGTTTTTCGGAATTGTTCCACCTCGCTGTAGTCCATGGTGGTGATGATATGAATCGACCTTTGGAAGTTCTGTATGGCGAGTTCTGCCATATTCTCGATTTCGGCCTTCAGCTGACGGATGGCGACTACAGGTGTGCTCAGCATCTGTTCGTTGAGATAACGCAGATGAGGCTCGTCGCTTTTTTCTTCAGGCGATTCTTTCACTATACGGCAAGCCAAGTTCACCAAAGCATTTGTCAACGGCATGGCTACCAACATGGTGCTGATGTTGAAAATGGTGTGGAACATAGCGAGCTGTATTTGAGGCGCTGAAGGGAACATCCTGTCAAACAGAATTCCAAACGTCCATTCATTGCCTGTTGTCACGCGTAACAGGAATCCTATCAGCATGAAGATTGCCACACCCATGATATTGAAAATCAGGTGTATCATGGCTGTTCGTTTTGCTGATATGCCACTCGTCACGCCGGCGATGATGGCGACCACGCATGAGCCGATGTTGCTACCCATCGTCAGGTAGATGCCTTGGTCGAGCGTCACCAAGCCCGAGACGACCATAGTGATTGCGATGGATGTCATCACCGACGAGGATTGTATGATGGCTGTCAGGATGGCGCCGACCAATACCAGCAGCACGGCGTTGTTGATGCTTGCAAGAAACTGTTTTACAGCGTCGAGAGCGGCAAATTCATCCATGGCGTTTGCCATCATCGAGAGACCGACAAAAAGCATTCCGAAGCCTGTCAGTATGCCCCCGATCTGCTTGGTAATATTGCGTTTGCTGAACAGCGTCATAAAAGCTCCGATGCCTGCAAAGGCCGCAAAGATGATTGTCGTGGAGATGCTGTTCTTGCCGAACATTCCCAACGCCACCAGCTGCGCAGTAACTGTGGTACCGATGTTGGCTCCATAGATGATGGTGGCAGCTTGTGTCAACGACAATATCCCCACGTTGACGAAGCCTATCACCATCACTGTGACGGCGCCGCTACTTTGGATGGCGGCAGTGCCCACTGTGCCGATGCCTACGCCGAGCCACTTGCTTTTTCCTGTCTTTGAAAACAGCTGCTTCAACCTTTTCGACGACACCGCCTCGAGATGGGTGCTCATCATCTGACAGGCTACAAGGAACACGCCTATGCCCGCCATCAAGGTCAATATTGCAGTTAGAACGCTTGAAAAACTAATCATAATGAACTATAAGCTTTGTGGTTTTAAAATGTTCTGCAAAGATAATAAAAAAATCATCCCATCACAACATCTAAAATCATCATTAATACAAAACCTATTGCGAAGCCTATTGTTGAGAGGTTGGAATGCTCACCTGAAGATGCCTCGGGTATCAGTTCTTCGACCACCACGTAGCACATTGCGCCGGCGGCGAAGGAGAGCATATAAGGCAGGATAGGGGTGAGCCATGATGCTAAAAGCACCACTGCCAGACCGCCCAGCGGCTCGACGATGCCGCTGAGCGATCCGAGGAGGAACGAACGTCCCTTGCTGTTGCCCTCGGCGCACATCGGCATGGAGATGATGGCGCCTTCGGGTATGTTTTGTATGGCGATGCCGAGCGAGACGGCTATCGCGCTGGCTATAGTGACGTCGCCGACACCCTGCGAGGCGGCAGCGAACACCACGCCGACAGCCATGCCCTCAGGCAGGTTGTGGATGGTGACAGCCAACGCCAGCATCGCGGTGCGCGACAGCTTCGAACGCGGTCCTTCAGGAGTGTTGGCTCCGAGATGAAGGTGCGGCGTGAGCTCATCCAAAAGCAGCAGGAAGCCTACACCTGCGAGAAATCCTATCGCAGCAGGCAACACCGACCATGCGCCTCGTCCTGACTCCATCTCTATTGACGGGATGAGCAGCGACCACACCGAAGCGGCCACCATCACGCCCGAGGCAAAGCCAAGCAACGACTTCTGCACCCTCGGCGACATATCTTTCTTCATGAAGAAGACAAACGCCGCACCGAGCATGGTGCCAAGAAGCGGTATCAAAAGACCTATAGTGATGCCCATAGTCATTACCTTAATAATTATCGTTGCAAAAATACGGAAAAAAAACGGCATTTGAGTACCTGGGTGTTTAAATTTCCCCATATTTTATGATAAAAGCCCTCTAAAATCACAAGAAATGATGATGTTTTGATAAGGATGAAGGCTCTAATTTTGCAGTCTGAAATTAACTATTTGAAGATTGAAGTATTAATTTTAAAAATTTAAAACATGAAATCGCATAAAATCAACCAGTTTTTTGGAAGGTATGCGGCCTTCCTTTTAAGATGGCGATGGGCTGCCATTGCCTTGTTTGCAGTAATCCTGATTGTGTCGTTCGTCGGAATGTCGAAGATGGTGCAGCAGACCTCGTTCGACGACTATTTCATCGAGGGTGACCCTATGTTGGTGAAAACCAACGAGTTTAAAGCCAATTTCGGCAATGATTATTTCATTGGTATCCTCACTGAATGTGACAATCATTTCACGAAAGAGAATCTTACCCTTTTGCGTGAGTTAGGCAACGAGCTGCTCGACTCGCTTTCTTACGCTGATAAGATCACTTCGCTGGTTGACCTTGAGTTTATGCTGGGTTCGGACGATGGGATGGAAATCGTACAGATAGTCCCAGACGAGATACCAGAGACCGGGTCGCCAGAGATGGAGCAGATCCGGTCTCTTGCTTATAGCAAGCCCCATGTCGCGCGTAAGCTCATCTCCAAAGACGGAAAGAACGCCTGGACGCTTTTGAAGCTGCGTGCCTTCCCTTCGGAAGAAGAGTGGAAAAAGACAGGCAACGTGTCGCCCGACATCGTGACAGGTGAGGAGGTGAGTCGTATCATCACGAAAGAGAAATACGCCTCGCTGCATCCGCGCGCCACAGGTATGCCGTATGTGACACAGCAGAAGTCGGCGTACATCGGGCAGGAGATGGGACGACTGGTGATGATTGCCGCCATCATCTGCATCATCGTGATGCTGTTGATGACCCGTTCGCTGCGTGGCATCGTCTGTCCGCTTCTCGCTGTGATAGGTGGCGTGGTGATAACATTCGGCGTCGCAGGTTACACCCAGATGTATGTTGACAGCACCGTGCTGATGATTCCGGCGATTTTGGCTTTTGCCGTGGCGATAGCATACAATATTCACATATTCTCCTATTTCAACCAACGTATGAGGCTGCACGGCAAGCGTAAACAAGCCGTCGTAGAGACCGTCAGCGAGATAGGCTGGTCGGTGGTGTTCTGCGGCTTGACTACCGTGATTTCCCTGATGTCGTTTATGGTGATTCCTATCCGACCGATGAAATGCGTCGGAATGACAAGCTCATTGACAGTTTTGTTTGTTCTTTCCACCACCTTGCTGATGGCTCCTGTGTTGTTGTCGTTTGGCAAGGACAAGCAGCCTAAACGCGGTATCGACGGCTCAGGCGGTACCCGCCTGAGCCGTGCTATGGAGCGACTCAATATCTTCACCTTCAAACACTCCAAGACCATCGTGACAGTGTTTGCAGTGCTGTGCGTCGCCTTTGGCATCGGACTGTGGAAGATTGAGCCTGCATTCGACATCGAGAAGACCATGGGCATCAACGTCCCTTATGTGAAAGACGTACTGACAGTGGGACGCAGCGAGCTGGGCGCCTTGTATTCATACGACCTCGTGATGGAGTTTGCTAATGAGGACGACGCCAAACAGCCTGAAAACCTGCATAAACTCGAGCAGCTGGAGGACCTGATAGGCACCTATTCGCTTACCAAACGCACCAACTCTATTTTGGATATCCTCAAAGACTTGAATCAGACGCTTAACGGCGGCGACAAGGCATATTATCGCATACCCGACACCGAAGAAGAGGTCGCCCAGATGCTTGTGCTTTACGAGAACGCCGGCGGCTCCGAGACGGAATACTGGATGGACTATGGCTACCGTCGTCTGCGTATGATGGTCGAGATATCCGACTTCAACTCCGCTGAGGTGGAACGCGAACTCAACGACATCACCAAGAAGACCGCGGAGATGTTCCCTGGCGTCACCGTGACGGCTGTGGGTAACATCCCGCAATACACCACCATGATGCAGTATCTGGTGCGTGGTCAGATGCAGTCGTTCCTCATCTCTGTGCTTATCATTGCCATCATCCTGATGATAGCCTTCCAGAGCGTGCGCGTCGGCTTGATAGGACTCATCCCTAACCTCATGCCTGCCATCTTCGTGGGCGGCTTCATGGGCTGGGCAGGCATCCCATTGGATATGATGACCGCCACCTTGATTCCTATGATGCTCGGTATGGCCGTCGACGACACCATCCACTTCATCAACCACTCGAAACTCGAGTTCGACCGCACACCTAATTATACAGATGCTATCCGCAGAACATTCAGGGTCGTGGGCGTGGCTATCGTCACCACATCCATCGTCACCTCTGCTGTGTTTGCCTGCTTCGCCACGTCGGTGTGCGCCATGTGCATCAACTTCGGCGTGCTGGCTGTCATAGGCATCATCTCGGCTCTGCTCGCCGACCTGTTCATCACACCGCTTTTAGTTAAGAGATTCAATGTTTTTGGTAAAGAAAAATAAAATAGAACTGTTATGAAAAGATATTTTTTACTCACGGCACTGCTTATCGTTGCCGCTACAATATTAAATGCCCAGACAGGGCGCGACATAGCTCAACGTGTCAAAGACCGTCCCGACGGCGACACCCGTTATGCGGAGATGCAGCTCACCCTTATTAAGAAAAATAGCGACCAGCGCGAACGCAAGATGGTCTCGTGGGCTATGGACGAGGGCAAAGACACCAAGAAAATCATGTTTTTCACCTATCCCGGTGACGTGAAAGGCACGGGATTCCTCACCTGGGACTACGACGAGACCGGCAAGGACGACGACAAATGGCTTTACCTGCCGGCGATGAAGAAGACACGTCGTATCAGCGGCGCATCTTCCAAGACCGACTACTTCATGGGCACTGATTTCACCTATGATGACATGGGAGGTCGTAACGTCGACGAGGACACTCATACTTTGTTGCGCGAAGAGATGCGCGACGGCCATCAGTGCTGGGTGGTGGAGTCGGTGCCTGTCGACACTCGTGAGATTTACAGCCGTAAGGTGAGCTGGATACGTCAGGACTGCGACGTTGCCGTCTATGTGGAGTTTTACGACAAGCTGAGCAAGCTGCATCGTGTGATGATGGTGCTCGACCTGCAGCAGGTGGAAGGCTTTTGGACCATCATGAAGATGGAGATGAAAAACGTCCAGAACGGCCACAGCACACAAATCGTCGTGAGCAACCCTAGATACAACATCGAGGTGGACAAGAACATGTTCACGGTGACGAAACTGGAGAAAGGATTATGAGTACTACTTTAAAATCAATTTTGCTTGTAGTTGCCGCCGTGCTCTGCACGGCGGCAACAGTCTCGGCGCAGGATGGCATGGATGTGTCCGTCAAGGGTTTTGTCGACACCTATCATGCCATGCGCACCGAGGCGCCCAACGACTGGATGGCGTCACGCTCACGTGTCAGAGGCGAGGTGCGTCTCGAGAAAGACGGCGGCGGAGCCTTCGTCTCGGCTAACCTCATCTACAACGCGTTGCTCAACGACCAGTCGGGGTTCCAGCTGCGCGAGGCTTACGCCTACTGGGGCAATCCGAGTTGGGACATCCGGGCAGGCAACCAGATAGTCACCTGGGGCGTCGCTGACGGCATACGCGTCACCGACCTGATTTCCCCTATGGACTATACCGAGTTTCTGGCTCAAGATTATGACGACATCCGCGTCCCTGTGGGAGCATTGCGCGTGCGATATCTGCACAACTCCTGGAGTCTGGAGGCTGTAGCAGTGCCAATACCGGAGTTCTTCAAGCTGCCTACCGACTCCTTGAACCCATGGTCGGTGGGACCTCTGCCGCCTACGGTGAGACCCGATAAGGATATCGAGAATATGGAATATGGCGGAAGGTTCAGCTGCTTCCTGGGCGGCGTCGACTTCTCGCTGATGGCACTGCGCACATGGAGCAAGATACCTGAAATTGTTGATGATCATCTTGGATATCATCGCATCACAGCTGTCGGAGGCGACGTGTCGGTGCCATTCGGTGATTTCGTCTTCCGTGGCGAGATGGCCGACTATATCGACGACCATGGCAACCATCTTGGCAATGCCTTGGCTGGCCTTGACTGGTATCCGGGCGCCGACTGGAATGTCTCGGTGCAGTATTACCAGACTTTTGGAGAAGGTGAAGAGGCCGCACTGGCAACGCTGCGTGTCTCCAAAGCTCTGTTGAATAACTCGTTGACGCTTTCTACCTTTGCCTACGCCGACGTCAAAGACTTGGGCGTATTCAACCGTCTCAGCGCCGATTGGGCCGCCACCGACCAGATACACGTGCTCATTGGTTATGACTATTTTTACGCTGACGCAGGAATGTTCAAAAGATATGAACACAACAGCGAAGTGTGGTTTAAACTGAAATATTGTTATTAAAATTTAAAACTTAAAAAAATGAAAAACGTATTAAAACTATTGTTGATGGGGATTGCTTATCTCGCAATCTTTATCCTTGGAGCCTCGAGCGGAATGATTCATCCTGCCTGTTATGCCTACATAGGCGCGATTTTGCCGTTGTTGTTCGCATTTGTGTATCTCTACACGACAAAAATGATTCACGGTTTTGGCGCGGCGACAGTCCTTAACGGCTTCATCCTCGTCTTGTTCTTGCTTGTCGGCGAAGCTGACACGGCTTTTATCATTGGCATCATAGTCTTGACGGCGCTTTCCGAAATTCTCAGGTATTTCTTGGGATACGACACCAGGAAAGGCATTCGTTGGAGCTTTGTGCCGTTGGCATTTTCATTCTTCGCCTACACATTACATTGGTGGACCGACACCGAGGGCTCGCTTGCAGCTGCCGTCGAGGAGATGCCTGCAGGCTACGACGAGCTGATGAAACCCGTCATCGACAACATCCCGATGCTCGTCGTGATGCTGGTTTTGACACTGCCTATTTCCATTTTAGGAATGAAATTAGCTGAAAAAGTATTGAAATAAATTGTATTTTTGCAGCCTCGAAGGCTTTCACGATGAAACGCAACAAACATATTGCAATACTCCTGTTGGCGGTATATCTGCCAATGTGGTTGCTGTCGGCTTTCCATGTGCATACAGAGCATTGTCATCAGCATGGCATGGAAAGCGAACAGCACCAACAGTCGTCCGAATCTGACGACAGCAGCTGTTTGTTGTGTCAGTTTCTCCATCAGCCATACGAAGAGACGCCACAGATTGCATTACAAATCTGTTTGCCCGTATCGTCAGCTCAGAAGACGATGCCTGTCTCCGAGGTGGTTGCGGCTTTCACCGGCCTCAAAGTCTCAAGAGCACCTCCCGTCTGTTTATAAGGTTTTACGGATTTATTGCATTTTATTAAAAACTTATAAAACAGACAAATAATGAAACAATTGTTTTTATTGTTGTCGCTGGCTATTGGTATGTCGGCGGCAGCCCAGAGTTTGCCTGACTCTACCGATATTTTCTTCAGGCATCTTGAATTGAAAGAAGTCACTGTGACAGGTGCCGTCGGCGACATGAAGATGAAGGAGTTGTCGATGCCTATCACCATCATTAGCCCCGTCGAGCTGCGTCATAAGTCGGGGACGAACATCATCGACGCCATCGCACGGCAGCCCGGTCTCGCCGAGATAACCACTGGCGGTGGCATCTCCAAGCCTGTCATCCGCGGATTGGGATACAACCGCATCATCGTTGTCAACGACGGCATCCGTCAGGAGGGACAGCAGTGGGGCGACGAACACGGCATTGAAGTTGATGGCAACGACATCAACCGGGTTGAAGTCATCAAAGGACCTGCGAGCCTCATGTACGGCTCCGATGCACTCGCCGGCGTGCTTATCTTCCATAACACCCCGATACCGCCGCTGGGTAAGATTCGTGGCGGACTCAACACCGAATACCAGACCAACAACGGATTGGCGGCATATTCACTCGACCTCGCAGGCCATCATCGTAACGGATTCGTGTGGGACGTCCGCTATAGCGACAAATATGCACACGCCTACAAAAACAGCCACGACGGATATGTGCCGAACTCACAGTTCAGCGAACGAGCCTTCTATCTAAAAGCAGGAGTGATGAAGAGATGGGGCATGTCGACAATAAAAGCGGGATATTACAACCTCATCCCGAGCATAGTGGAAGGTGAACGCGACAGCATCACAGGCGAACTCATCTCTTATAACGACAATGTTAAGACTTATAGTCACGGACTGCCTTATCAGCGTGTGACGCATTATAAGATTGTGTCGAACACCCTCGTCAACCTGCCTTCTGGCAATCTGAAGGTGTTGCTGGGATACCAGCAGAACCGCCGCAAGGAGTTCGAAGAGTCGCCCGACACCTGCGGGCTTTATATGCAGCTCCACACAATAAACTACGATGTGCGTTATGTCACCGAAGAATTCGCCGGCTGGAAGATGTCGACAGGTTTCAACGGCATGGTGCAGCGTTCGCTCAACCTCGGCGACGAGTCTCTCATCCCTGACTATGGGCTCTTCGACATCGGGGCGTATGTCACCGCCATCAAGACACTCAACCGTTGGAGCATCAGCGGCGGTGTGCGTTACGACCATCGTTATCTTGTTTCCGATTTCACACGTTATTTCAATGGTGTTACTGGCAGCGTGGGCGCCACCTTTGAGGCAAGCGACCACCTCGACCTGAAACTCAACCTCTCGAGAGGCTTCCGCGCCCCGAACATCAGCGAGCTGGCTGCCGACGGCGAACATGAAGGCACGCTGCGCTACGAGATAGGCAACAAAGACTTCGACCCTGAATATAGTATGCAGGCCGACTTCGGCTTCGACATCACCACACGTTATCTTGAACTGCATGGTGCGTTGTTTGCCAACCATATCGACAACTATATATACCTGCACCGCATCGACAGCATCATCGAGCCTGACCTCATGACGTTCGTCTACGCACAAGGCAATGCCATGCTCTTGGGCTTCGAGGCAGGCATCGACGTGCACCCGATTCACGCCCTCCATCTGGGATGTGACTTCTCATATGTCGATGCGCAGCTGCTCAACCAGCCTGACGACATGAAATACCTGCCTCAGACACCCGCGCCACGTCTCTCCGCCGACGTGAAATACGAACTGACACACGACGGCAAAGTGTTTGACAACGCCTTCATCGCAGCCCGGCTCGACTGGTATCTTGAACAAGACCATTATTATGCGGCATACGAAACCGAGACGATGACACCATCGTACACCCTTTTCGGACTCTCGATAGGCACCGACGTGCTTCGTCATGGCAAAAAAGTGGCTGAGCTGATGATGATAGCCGACAACCTGTTCGATGTAAGCTATCAGGACCACCTCAGCCGCCTGAAATATGCCGGAATATACAACATGGGACGAAACATCGTCTTCAAGATGATGATTCCGATTAACGGTAATCTGTAGGTAAAAATAGCTGTTACTGCCTAAAACATTTCAACTATTTCACGATAAACTTTGCCGTTTGTCTGATATTTTCATCGTTGATTTGTAAGACATAAAGTCCTTTTTCCAAGTCAGCGACTGAGATGCTTCCGCTGGTGAAGCCTGCATTAACCTTTTGTCCCATGACGTTGAAAATGGAATATTCCACCTCGTTGTAAGGGAGGTTGTCAATATAAAGGACGTCGGAAGCCGGGTTTGGATACACTGCAAGTGCCTCCTGGCTTGCGACTTCTTTGACATCGTCATTCTTTGGAATGATATTCAGGATGATGCCTTCAATCTTTGTCCATCCGTAATGGAAACCGCCCATGTCAGGGATGTTGTACCAGTTGTCAAAGTAGCCGCCCCAGCCGAAGTTGACGTGGAACTTGCCATCCGATTCACGATAGCCGTCGACAACGACGTTGTGGCCTGATGTTACTGTGTTGTTTACAACTGCCAGATGGGCAGGATAACCGTTCTCTAAGTTGGAAATCAAGGTGGCGTACATCTCATCGCTGGCTTCAGTATACAGCACGCAGTCGGTGAAACCGAAACGCTGATATGCGGCATACGCCTGGCCAACGTTAAAGGTGCCTGAGCCGTATGAAGGATCTGCGGTGAAGACCTCCGTGCATGCTACGCCGCAAGCGAAGATCACTGCTGCGACCAAAGTGTCGGAGAGCTGCTCACCACGCTGGAACGTGGCGTCGACAGAATCCAACATGGTGTTGAGCTGCGGGAATGACGGAAAAAGATATGTCTCCCAATCGTCGTCGATGTGGAATTGCCTGCCGGCGTAATTTGATAAATAATCATCTCCATCGTCGAAACGGGTATCTTGTGTCGTGCCTAAATAATTGATAATCTGTCCCATAGCAGTGGCTGGACAACCTGTATAACTGTGAGCGTAGTTCTTCAACGGGTCTGCCGGACAAAGAATGTTGTATGGATATTCCTGATTCCATTGGGTTTCAAGAAGGATTTTCTGCGCAAAGCCTGTCAATGCGCATAGCATAAGCAGCAAAACAAAAATAGATTTTCTTTTCATAGATAAATTATTATGGTTAGGGCTGCAAAAATACGTATTTTTTAACTACAACCGCAAATCCTTAATAATTTATTTACCTTTCACAAATCTTATAGTAAAATATTCAGCTTTGACGGTATAAATGCCGGAAGCGAGGTCGCTCACCCGGACATCGTAATCCGGATGCTCGCCCCAAGTAGATGCTGTGAAGCCTTCCACTTTTGCAATCAGTTTTACATTTATTGAAAAAATTCAAGAGGAAATAACTCAGTTGACCTTCGCGATAATCACCATGATGTTGTTGACGAACATGTTGACAGCTATTGCCAGCAATATCACGCCGAAGAATTTTCTTAAAATGAAAATGAAGTTCTGTCCCAGCAACTTCTGGATTTTGTCGAGATAATGAATCACTATGAAGTCAAGTACGATGTTGATCAGCAATCCGATGAGGATGTTGATGATGGCATAGTCAGCGCGCAGTGAAAGGAGACCTGTCAGGGCACCCGGGCCGGCTATCAGCGGGAACGCCACCGGCACGATGCTCGCACCGCTTCCGTTGTTCTCGTTTTTGATGATTTCACGGCCGAGAATCATCTCAACGGCGAGCACGAACAGCACAAACGAACCAGCCACTGCAAACGATGCGGAGTCGATGCCGAAAAGCCTCAACAGTCCGTCGCCGGCGAAGAAAAACGCCAGAAACAATGCCAAAGCCACAAGGCAGGCTGGACCTGCCTTGATGACTTTATTCTGTTCTTTCATGCTCACAAAGATCGGGATGGAGCCGAAGATGTCGATGATGGCCGCCATCACGAAAAATACACTGAAGATTTCTACAAAATTGATCATTTTTACTAGTTTTTCGTCATTTCGACCGACCGAAGGGAGCGGAGAAATCTTCTGTAAAATGAGATTTCTCCATTTCGCTTCGCTTCAGTCGAAATGACGGGATGATTTACATATTTCTGCAAATATAATGATAATGTGGACCGAATCTCTTGAATGCCGCCTCGTCGAGCTCTTCCTGATATTTCGGATGAGCGACGGAGATGATGAGGCGAGCGCGTTCCTGCAGCGAGCGACCGTAGAGGTTCACCGCACCGTATTCCGTGATAAACCAATGGATATGGTTACGCGTGGTGACAGCGCCCGAGCCCAGATCCAAGGCCGGCACAATCTTGTTGATGCCTTTTTTCGTCGTGGAAGGCATTGCAATAATAGCCTTGCCGCCTTCAGCGCGCGACGAGCCGTAGACATAGTCGATCTGACCGCCCACGCCGGAGTAGATGCGCTCACCGAGTGAGTCGGCGCACACCTGACCCGAGAGGTCGATCTGAATGGCCGAGTTGATGGAGGTCATCTTAGGCTGCTGAGCGATGATGAACGGGTCGTTGGTGTATTCCACGTCTTTCAATAGCACCTCGTGGTTGCCGTCGATGAAGTCATAAATCTTCTTCGAACCCATCACAAAGGTGGAGACGATCTTGCCCTTGTCCAACCTTTTGTTGTCACCGGTGATGACGCCTTTTTTCACCAGCGGTAGGATGCCATCCGAAAACATCTCTGTGTGAATGCCGAGGTTTTTATGGTTGTGGAGGCACGATAAGATGGCGTTAGGTATTGAGCCTATACCCATTTGGAGGCAGGCGCCGTCTTCGATGAGCTCAGCGCAATAACGGCCGATGGTCTTCTCCACCTGATTCGGCTCAGGCATGTCGACGGTGAGCAACGGGGTGTCGTCTTCGACAAAGACGTTGATACGGCTGATATGTACCAAGGCGTCGCCAAAGGTACGCGGCACGTGCTTGTTGACCACCGCGATGACGAACTCGGCATTCTCCATGGCTGCCAGGGTGGCGTCGACGGATGAGCCTAACGAAACGTAGCCGAATCTGTCCGGCGGACACACCTGAATCATTGCCACGTTGCATCTTATATATTTCTCACGGTAGAGCTTTGATGTCTCTCCGAGGAACACCGGGATGTAGTCTGCCAGACCTTTCTGCACGCTTTCGCGGACGTTGGCGCCGACGAAGAAGGCGTTATGCTGGAAGATACCCTCAAACTCCGGGTTGACGTATGGTGCGGCACCTTCGGTGTGAAGATGATGGATGTAAACGTTTTTCAGCTCACCGGCACGACCACGGTCGCATAAGGCTTTCACCAGACATTGTGGCACACTCGACACTGAGCTGATATGTACGTGGTCACCTGATTTTATAACTTTAACAGCATCAGCTGGTGATACTGCTTGATATTGCTTTCTCATGATAATCTTATTTAATTACGATTCTTTCAACAAATTTCTGATTTTCTGTGAAAACAGAGATGAAATAAACGCCTTGAGGCAATGTGCTCACACTGATTTCCGTTTCGGTTGTAGATAGCACCATTTGTCCTGTGCTGTTGTAAATATCAATGCGTTGTACAGGTGCGATTGATTGTGTATCTATGCGAATATAATCATGAGCAGGATTCGGGTACACCGAGATTGATGCAGCGTCATTTTCTGCAACGCCATCCGGCACATAATGCAATATTGCATGCACATCAAAATCAACATATTGACCATCACTGTAGGCTCGCATGGTAATGGTTACTATTGATTCCTCTCTGGATAAACGCGTCATTTTCAATCTCTTGTCTTGCATGACAGCGTAAATATATTCAGTATTTGATATTGAAAGAATATTATAACCGATATTTTCATCTGGGTCATCATCATCGGTTACAACACCATCAAGATTAACATATACTATTTCTGGGAAAGTTGTAAAATCTACGTCACCTACAGGGTTGACGACGTAAGGTGGCAGGTCTTGTGGAGGTGTAGGAGCCGTCCCGTTGAAGTTCTCGATGCAGAAATAAGCCGGCGTGATCATGCCGCCGCTGTTGTTTTTCGATGAAGAGAGGCTGAATGAGATGGTGTGGACGGCGCCGAGGGTGCTGAGGTCGAACCATTCCCAGGTGTTCAGGATATAGTCATCGTCGTTGTTTGCAAAACGATAGTCAGCGAGATAGAACTCTGCTGTTCCCACTGTCTGACCGTTGGCGTTTTTACCTGTCGCGGTGAGTTTGAACCAGTCAGGGTCGTTGCCCGTAGTGCCGCCGAAAGCTGTCGCGGTGGCGTCGCCGTCGTGCATGTTCTGGTAAGCCCAGAGGTTGTTGGTGACATAACATCCTGTCACGGTATGTGCGATGCCGTCTGAGGCATAGACGTCGGTCTGGACGCCCATGCAATATGCCACTCCGTATTGTGTCGAGCCGTCGTAGCCGGCACCGGTGGCGGCGGTATACTGTGCGCTCAAGCCGCTTTGCGACATGTCGGTATGGTTAGAAGCAGTGAAGCCGCCCCAGAACGAGTATTCAGGCATGTAATAGTTGGTGAAGAACCAGCCGCCGCTGAACATCTCGTTGTCGCCCGACTCACCTTGCCAGTAGCCGTTTGAACCTAATGTCACATCATCGAAGGTGGCGGTGCCTACTGTCACTGTCACGTCGTTACCCGAAACGCTGACGTTCATGTCGACATATTTGCCGTTGCTGGTGGCACGGATCACCAAAGTCTTGTTGGTGAAGGCGTTGGAGGTGGTTCTCGTCACCCAGAGCACGTCGCTCCAATCAATTGTAGCGGTGATTTCCGAAGGACAGCTCTGCACCGTGATCTCGATGAACTCGTTGTTGTTGTCAGGGTCATCGAAGGTGTTGCTGAGGTCGAAATTAAATGTCTGCGGATACTCTGTGAAGTTGATAGGATCCAGCTGGTTTGCCACGACAGGAGGCAGGTCTTCGGCGAGACACTCAACGGTGAACGAGGTCTGCACCGACTGTCCGGCGCTCTCAGCATTCAAGGTGATGGTGGCTATTCCGCTTGTCGCCACGAGACGTGTCACCGTCAGATTATGGTTGTTCAGAGTCGTCGAAACGAGCGAAGGGTTGCTGTTCGAAGCCACCGTGATAACGATGTTCTCGTTCGGGTCGTCAGGGTCGTTGAAGGTGTTTGTCAGGTCGACGGTCTGGCTTGCCGGATATGATTCGAAAACGATGTTTGAAACAGGGTTGGCGACGACAGGAGGCAAGTTAGCACCGCTTGTCAGCTCGTCGGCGCCGGCGCATGGCGCCGTCGCCGAACGGTTCTGGTCGTCGATGTCTTTTGTCACGTATGAAAGAGGATTGGCGACAGTCAGACCGTCAGCGCTCGTGATGTGGAGGTCGCTGGTGCCCACAAACTGCGGTGTGCAAACTGCCGAGTGAGCGTCGAAGCCTGTGGCAGAGGTCCAGTCACTCAGAGTGGCGTAGTCATTGCTACCGAGTCTGCCAAAGTAGCTTCCGCTGAACGAAACACGGTTGTAGTCGCAGAAACGGTTGTCAGCGTCAACACCGAAACGGAAGACGTAGCCGCTGCATTCATTGACAATCAAGTTGTTGTAGATATGCAGGTTCTGCCAGTTTTTCTCCACGAAAATGCTGCCGCAGTTGCTGGAGCCGCTGCATTTTACGGTGTTGTTGACGAAAAAGACATATTCGCTGTTGCTGTCGTCCAAATCGACGCAGTAGCTGCTGTTGACGTTGCAAACAAGATTGACGATGTTGTTTCTGATGATGACAGGCTCTGTCTCGGTTCCCATCGCCGGACGTGTCTCAAAAACGGTGGCGTAGTTGGAGTTTCTCGTCACGTTCATCACGTTGTTTTCGATGATGCTGCCGTTACGGATACGCAACATATCCATGGCATGATAATTGCTCAAGACATCGTGTGTGTGGTTGGTGACGGTGTTGCCGCGTATTATCGCATGGTCTGTGAAACTGATGTATATCCCTTTGAACGACTGGTTAAGGAAGGTGCAGTTTTCGACTAACACTCCGTCGTTGAGTGTGTAAATGTTTTTACCTTGATAATAAAGGGCTATGTATCCGTTTTCGAAGTGGCAGTCGACAAACTCGTTGTCATGGCAGACCCATTCGCCACTGGTGTAATAAACGAGGTTTTTGTCGCCGTCGAGGCTATTATTTGACACAGCTCCGACGAAACGCATATTATAAAAATGGTTGTAGTCGGTCTGACCGTCAGTCACTAATAATCTGGCCTTGTTGGCAGATGTCGATGTCACCGTCATGTTCTCAAAGGTGATGTAGTCGGTGCCGTTGAGTTTGATGGTGCTGTTGTCGGTGTAGCCGGCGTTGCTGGTGATAACCACTTGTTGGTTGTCGCCGCCCATGCCTCTGAAGATAACGCGGTTTGTTGCCGATGTCCCGTTAATCTCGTTGATGGTGACGTATTCCTCATACGTTCCAGGTGCTATTTCAAAGATCACCTGTCCCGAAACGCCAGCTTCCAGGGCCGTTGCTGCAGCGCTCAACGACGTGAAGTCTGGGTTTGAGGAAGAATTACTGCTGATGGTGTAAGTGCCCGACAATTGGGCATTTACGACTGTCGCAAACAGAAGCGACAGTGTTAGAAAGAAACACTTTTTCATGATAATTTAATTTTAATCCCGAAATAAATTTATATAACGCCTGGCAAGGTCTTCTGACTCGCCCGAGTCTGTCGCCTTCCCATCTCTCGACAGTGGCTTGATTGACAGACCGTTACGTCGGGCATACAGCAGCGGGTACTGTTGCCGATTTTCACAGCATTCCCTTTTCCAAAGCGGCTGCAAAGGTACAAAAAATTTATCAATATGCGTGCATCCCGCCAAGAAGATTTACGCCGAAGTAGGTCATGAGGACGCTTAAGAATGCTAGGATATTGAAAATGTGGAAGTTAAGAGGCTTCTGCAAGCCTGGAGCCATGTCTTTGAACAGTGCAGTGGCATAAATCATCAGTGTTATCAGCGACCATGTCTCTTTCGGGTCCCAAGCCCAGTAGTTGCCCCAAGAGATGTTTGCCCACACTGAGCCTATGATGATGCCGAAGGCGAGGCACATCACCGCAGGGAATAGCATGCCGCGCGACACTTCCGCCATGCGCTCGATTTCAAGCTGCGAGTCTTTGTTGCAGATTCTCACAATCACTGCCGCCAACCCGTTGATTAACATGAAGGCGAGCAAGGCGTATGCTACCATGATGATTGCGACATGCAGTCCGAGCAACGGCGACGAGAGCACCGGCATCAGAGGAGTGATTTTCGGGTTAGCCGAGCTCATCACCGAGACAAGCATCATCAAGCCGCTGACAATCAAGCCGGTAGCGACGGTGTTAACCCTGCCGTTTCGTTTCAACGCCATGACACCCGCGATGAGCAGCGACACCCACGCCATGAAATGCTGCGTCTCAGCGCTTCTCGCCAACGGGATATGACCAGCCACAATCCAACGGAGAATTATCAAAAATGTCAGGAAGGCAAAGATTATCCAATTTATTGATAATGAGATGTTTGCGATCGATTTTGGAGCTTGTTTTCCGATGGCTGTGAACACACAGTAAAGCACAAAGAACACTATTCCGAAAAACAGCGAGAAATATGCCACATAATTGTATTTCGACCAAACGTTGTAAATCTTTTCTGTTTTAAAGCGGAAATCCGACGGCAACGAGGTGGTTCCATCGGCGGCGACAGCGTTTTTCTTCTGGTAGACTTTGATTTTTTTAAGTGTCTCGGCAAATGCCGCATAGTCTTGCCTGACAACGAGCTCGTTGAGGTAACTCGTTGATTTTCTGATAAATATCCACTCGTCTTCGCTCAGGTTTTCCGGAAGGTCGTCGTTGGGACTTAACCATTTCACGGTGCCGTCGGGCATCTGGCAAGGGAAAATCTTCGTCATCGCACCCGTCTGGAACGACTCCACCAGATGTTTTATCTCGTCGCGCTTACTCTTCTGACGCTCTGTGCCTTTCCAATATGCAGGGTAGAACATCCAGCCGGCGAGGACCTGCTCCGAGGTGTAGCCTTGGTAAGTAGGTTTGCCGTACAGCTTGCAGGCGAAATCCTTCGCGAAGGTCTGCATCGGGGCGATTCTGCCGCTGTTGTAGATATAGATGTCACCCAACTCGGCAGCCACGTCTTTAGGTAAAGTCTTGAGCTCACCAGCATTGGCAACAGAGCCTATCGTCATCATTATCAATAAGATAGATAAGCCTCTCGTCGGATTCGACACCGATTTTTTCGTTATTTTTTTAACAAAAATGACAAGCATGGAGATTATGAATAAAACATACCCGATATAGGTGACAAGTATGCCCCAGGGGTCGTGCTGTACGGTGAGGGTGCAGCCTTTCAGGTCTTCGTCGAAGTCTTCGTTGAAGAAACGGAAGCTGTTGTATTTCAAGATGTTATTCATCGAAATTTTATCTTCTTTGAGGATGTTGCCGTTATCGGAAAGCTCTACATACGACACGTAATCGGCATGCGACATGGTGCCTGGATAGTAGACAACATCAAATTTTTTCAGGTTTACATAAAATGGCATTTGGACTTGGTTTTCACCGACTGAAAAGGTGTTAACAGGCTCATTTTCAGTAAGATGTACGTTTCCGTTCTGGCTTGTGGTGAATGTCAGGAAGCCGCCGAGAAGTATCAGCAGGACAGAGACGTGAACACCGAAGACCGCTGGATTTTTCCAGATTTTTTCTTTAAAAATGTTGATAAGAAACATTGCTGCGAACACGAAAAGAAGTGCCACAAACCACCATTTGTCGTAAAACGGTGTTTTTACTAATGTGCTGATAGTCAATACGATAATGGTTAAAATCCAGATTGTCAAGGATGTTTTGTTGTTTTTCATTGAGCCAATGTTTTAAATGAATGTTACGGTTCGCAGAGACGCGCCTTGGCGCGTCTCTGCGAATCCGCAAAATTAATGTTTTTTTATTTAAATCGCTTCAATAAATTTCACGACGGCGTCTCTGTCGGCTTTCGACAGCTCGCGGAATTTCTCCACTGTGCGTCGTGCATCGCTCTGTATGTTTCCGTGCCACATGATGGCCTCGATTACGGTTTGTGCACGGCAGTCATGCAGCCTGTCGCTTGAGCCCGTGCATATCGCCGAGAGTCCGCGGCCCCAGAGAGGCGTGGTGCGACACCATCCTGTGCGTATGTCGTTCTCCATGTGGAGCTTATGCTGGATGTAGTCGCTGTAAGGCCATATCTTCTGGTGAGGATAACGCGGCAGACGTGCGTCGGCAGTCTCAAAGAAACCTGCCGGGTCAGTGAAGATGTCGTCGCCTGTCTCCCACGAAGGACGGTGGCAGTAGGCACAGCCTAAGCTGGTGAAGAGCTCACGACCACGCTGCACCTCAGGGTCATCGAGGTTGCGGGCTGCCGGGACAGCCAAGCCACGATGCCACACCATGAAGTTGACGTAGTCCTCGTCTTTCATCTCAGGAACCTTCATCGAATCAGGAATCTGATCGTTCATCATGAGGTAGTTGTAGATGTCGTTCTCCACATTACCAGTGAGGTTATACTGCGGGAAATAGCTGTAGAACTCCGCCTGGACGTCAGGGTCTTTCGAGGCTTTCAAGGCGTAGGCACCTGTCATGTAATGTCCCATCTTGGTGCGGTGCGTCACATTGGTGATGTTCCAGATGGCGTTGGCACCTGGAGCGTCCTGCAGCGGACCACGTGTGAGGGCGTAGGTGTAACGCTTCGGGTGGTTGGTGTTGCCGTACAAGCCTGTCGGAGCCCAGTCGTTGCCGGCCCACATCGCAGGGTTGATGCCGTTCTGCATGTAACCGTCGTTGAACTCCTTCTGATACTGAGCCTTCAACGAGTCATCAGGGATGGCGTCTATCAGGCCGGTGCCGTAGATGCCGATGGTCGACTCAAGACGACACACGAAATCGCTGTAAGGAATAGGGTTGCCACCCACTTCGAGAGGCACATAGAAGGCGTCTTCAGGGATGTAAACCTCCGGATATGTGAGGTTGTACGTCTCGCCGTCAGCAAACTGGTTACCCCACTCATCGGTGTAGTTAAGCCAGCTGATCTGGATCTTCGTCTCGTCGAGAGGAGCCTTGAAAGGCGCGACGGCCTTGGTCTGAGGCATGCCTGTGTACGAGCTGAGGTAGGTGTCGTTTCTGTCGGTGAACACCAGCAGATAACCGTTGCCCCAGTCGTCGGCGCGGTAGCGGTTCATGCGCATCCCGTGACCATAGCCCGGATGACAGGCGATGCACGAGCTGCGGATGTAAAGAGGTCCCAAACCGTTAAACGGCTCGTTGTTCTGTGTGTAGGTGCGCTCGAAGAAATACTCACCGTACTTGAACTGTGCAGTCATTCCGGCTTGCACAGTGGCAGGAGTGGGGTCTTCGTAAGCCGACTGAGTGTTGTTGAACGTGGTGCCCAACTCACCGCCGGCATAAGTGCCCTCCACAACAGCAGGTGCAGGTGGCTCCGGCGTAGGAGTGCTCGACTTGTTTTCCTTCTTACAGGAAACAACCCCAAACGCCAACAAACCAGCTGCAGCAAAAAGTGTTAAGTGATTGAGTTTAAACATATTATAATTAGTTTAGAAATGTGTTTCTTTTATAATCAGATGTCTTTGATGGCGTTTTTTGCTTCGTCGAGCACATCCGACAACTCTTGGCAGGCCTCCATAGCCTCGCCGGCACTCGGGTCTGTGTAGTGGTTCACGAAAGGAGCCGCCATGCTGTTAATCTTTGCAAGAGCGTTGTCGATAGCAGCAACGATTCTGGAATCCAAATCAGCGTTGACGTTCTTGACGTATGCATGCATCGACTTGTTCTCATCACGCTCGCCTTCGTTGCCACCCATGTATGAGTTTTTGATAGAGGTGATGTTGTCGTAGAAATCGATGATCGACTTCTGGCTGTAAGGCGATTCGACGTATGTAGGGTCCTCGCCGGTGTGCGGCTTGCCGATCTTTGATGTGCCGACCTCGTCGGAGATGTCGATGCTGCCGTCGAGGATGGCTTGGAGAGCCTGGGTGAGTGTCACATAGGTGCTTCCAGCCTTGCCGGCGTTCTGCATGTTCTCGCTATAGCTGAAGTCACCGCCGTTGACAGTGGTGTTGAACTCGAGTTCTTCCATCAAAGCGACGTGTGATGCAGGAGCGGCATCGCCAAGCCAGCTCACCTCCAGCTGGAAGCAGCGGTTGCGAAGGTCGCCCGACACTGCCACAGCATAAATCATGTCGTCGTTGGTGAGTTCGGCGACATTTCTTGGCTGGCCGTCACGGAAGAGCACGTATTCAATGCCATGGAATCCGAGGAGGGCGTTGCCGAGCTGCTCGCCAGCGATGACGTCACCGTCTTCAGTATCCAAAGCGGCAATCATACTTGGACTTGCCATGAGGTTGTTGAAAGCGTCCTCGTCAAGCGGCCATGAGTCGATATGCGGGTCGATGCCGAAGTCGGAAGCGGCACCAAAGAGAAACGCTTCGCTCATCTCCCACCATTTGCGGGCCTCGAGGAAAGTGACACATGCCGTGTTGACATTAGCCTGGGTCATGCCAGCTTTCAATGTCTTAAGGTTGTCGACAAGCTGGTCGGTGTAGCTCGCAAGCTTGGTGTAGGTCGGACTCACAGTGTGGTCCAAAAACTGGCTGATGATGGCAGTCTTGACCGCATCAGTGTCGGTCGTAGGTTCTGAATTGTTGTCTTTACTCTTTTTGCATGAGTCGAATGTGAATGCCATGAGCACAGCGGCTGTCATGAGCATCGCGGTTTTAAAAAATTTGTTCATTGTATTAATTATTTGTTAAAAAATCCACTGTAAGCGACGCCCAATGAAATCATCGGCTCGTTGTTGTATTGTTTTTTCAGAAATCTTTCTGAGAATTCAGCTTTCACAACCACCTGTTTGATAGGATAATAGTTCAGGCCCAGGGTCATCACATGACGTTCTGTCCAGTCGTACATGGTGATTGCCGAGGCATAAGGGATATAGCTGTCGTAGTAGTCGTATCTGCCGAAGACGAAGAGCTGGCGTTCGCCGGTCCGCTTCATGCCATGGAAGATGTTGTAGCCTACCTCACCGCCTATTGCCACCGCCTCTTCTCCGACGAGTGATCGCGGATAAGGCGAGAAACTCTGATGGTTCTGATTTTTGTTATAAGCCGAGATGACGTCGGCATCGTTGAGATGACCGTAGTCGAAGTTACCTCTTATAATAAGGCCGTTGGCTTTGTAATCGAACTCGGCAGTGCCGATGAGCACAGTGCCTTTCACATCTTTATATTTGTCGGCTTCGTTGGTCACGAGGTCGTTGTTGAACGAGTTGCCGATGTAGCCGCTCACGCCGATATGCAGATTCTTAATCGAGTAATTGTCAATGCGCAAGGCGCCTGCGAGCTTGTTAGCCACCTTAAACTCATACGGTGATGCACAACCGTTTTTCACCCAGTTGGCATTGTTAAACATATTGGAATTCAACCCTGGCACCACGACGGCTTCGTAACGCCATTTCCCGATTCTGCCCCAGATGCTGACACCCGTCTCATGCCATGTGTTAGGCATGATGGTGAACTCGCCCTCAGGACGATAGCAGGTGAAAAACTCCGTCGGGAGATGCGCGTTGTTGGTCTGACCTACTGGCACGATGATGTGTCCCGCCCTGATATTCAATGCTTTGGAAAATGACTTCTGAATCCAGAACTGCTCGAGGGCGACCTCGCCGCCACGCTCAATCTCATGTTCAAACTCGCCGGTCTCCTCCGCCTCAATCTCCACCGCGACCTCATTGCCGCCATGCTCAAACTCTATCTCGCTGCCCATCGTCCAGCCATGACCGAAGTCATAACCTAAATTGATGACCACATGAGGCAGGTCGACACGTCCATAACCCGGAGCGTCTTTGTAACGGTCGGGATGCGAATAACGAAACATGTTATCACTGTAAAAAGTGCGAGTGTAAACAGCCTCACCGTAGCCTCCGATTGTCAGCCTTGATTTTGTAACCTTTTGATTTTCAGTAGGGATAGTGTCGTTTTCAGCAGCTTTTAAATCTTCCGTTAAGGAAAAAGAAAGTAAAGCGGTGAAAGCGAAAAATGACAATAAAAACTTTTTCATTACCTAAAAATTAACCTTATAATTCATGGTGCGAAATTACTTCACATCACAAAGTGCCAAGGTCACCATTTTTAGGGATTTTTCGTCTTTGCGATAATTATTTTTAGGGATGAAAAATGAGGTGTCAAACAAAAAACAGGGAGAATCAAAACGCCATGCCGACCCTGAAGCCTGCCGTGAACGCCGTAGGGCTGTCGGGACTCAACCCGATGAAGCCGTGGTGGTAGTTGTTGTGGTTGCTGTTGCCGCAAGCCAATCCGAGACCGCCATAGACATCGAGCACAAACCATCGCAACACCCAGTCGTAACCCAACACCCCCATCAAAGCCACCCGGTCAACATTAAGCCTCCCTTCGTCGGGATGATTGTAATGGTAGGTCGAATAACACATCTCCGGCTTGACGTAAAAACCGCACATCTGGTTGTTGGCGTTGTGTTTGTTGGGGAAGATGAACTTATAAGCCATACGCCATGCGGTACCTTCAGGATTGCTGTCTTTCAGTTTGTCGAAGCCCCAGCCGATGACACCAAAAGTAAACTCAATGCTTTGATAATCACGTACTAACCGCTCGTAAGTGATCTTCGAGGTACCGCTTGCCAACGAGAGCAGTGCCACCTTGATTTCGTTTTTTCGCATCGATGACGGTTTTGTCTGCGCAAATGCCGACATCTGCATTAAAACACATAAGAAAATATATGCGATCCTCGTTTTCATAATATTCTGCAAAAATATGGATTTTTTGTATTTTTGCAGAATATTAAATTTAATATGAAAAACATTTTTGCAATTATTGCAGTCGCCGTCATGATAACGCTGGTGGCTTCTTGTAAGAAAAAAGAAACCCGGGTGGTTATGGAGACCACAAAAGGCGACATTGAACTGAAGCTTTACGATGCCACGCCGCTGCATCGCGACAACTTTAAAAACCTGGTGGAGGAAGGCGCATACGATTCGTTGCTTTTCCACCGCGTCATAAAGAACTTCATGATTCAGGGCGGCGATCCCGACTCGAAATATGCCGAACCAGGCGTTCTGCTTGGAGATGGTGACCTGCCTTATACCATCCCGGCTGAGTTCAGGCTCGATGAAGGCATATTCCATCGTCGCGGAACGTTGGCGGCAGCACGTGAGGGAGATGATGTGAATCCCGAACAGCGCAGCTCCGCAATGCAGTTTTATATCGTATGGGGAAAAGTCTTCAACGATGAGGAATTGGATAGAGTACAGGGTCGTATCGACAAATATACAAACGGCAGGGTGAAACTGACATCCGAGATGCGTGAAGCGTATAAGACGGTAGGAGGGACACCGCATCTCGACGGCCAATATACAGTCTTTGGCGAAGTGGTCTCAGGCCTCGATGTGGTTGACGCCATCCAGCAAGTTGCCACCGACACCAACGACCGGCCTGTTGAAGATGTCAGAATCATCAGGGCTTATTTAAAGTAAGCAAAGGCAAATTCAGTGATCCTATCTTCCCTAATGATTTTAGGAGCCGATTTTCCTGCAAGCACCAATATTTTCTTGCCGTTGCGATAAATATGAAGCTGACGTGAACGAACCACAGCTGTCAGTTCCGGGTCATCTTGCATAGCCAGCCAAAGACGATGATACACGCCATCTTCTTCAAACAGCTTTCTCTGCAAATGAGAGCAAAGGTTGGTGGTGTCGAGGGTTATCATAGTACAAATTGTTTCAGTTTCTCATTAAACCTTTCTGCCTGCTCCATGTGGATAAAATGTCCGCAGGTGGTAAGCTCGGTGTAGTCAAGATTCGGATACAAACGCTCCATTTTCTGGCGGTTATCTGGGTCGAGACCACTGTTTTGGGTGCAAATGACCATCGCTCTCCCTTCGAAAGGTGTATCAGGCCACCACTGACGTTCAACGAGGTTTCGCATGGTACAAGAAGCCACATACTGTGGTGTCTTTGGCATCACGCTCATGGCATAATCAGTTATTTCTTGAGGTGTGTCAGGGCCGGCAAGCGACATCACAAAACCAGTGATAACTTCTTTACAATCAGGGCCGTCGAAAGCATGGCCGAATTGCTGAACGGCTTCAATATATTCAGGCGTTTCGGTGCCATCGTAGAAACAATAAACTCCGTCAACATCGACCAAATTGCCTTTATGATAATTCATCAGGGTATGGCGGCAAACTGGAGTACCGAGGCTGTGACCGACAAGAGTGACAGCATCGACTTTGTTCTTATCCAAAACTTTGTTTACTGCTTGCGCAAAGAAATCGATGGTGTAATCGACATGAGGTTTGCTGCTTGCGCCATAGCCGGGCAGGTCAAGGAACAACAGACGAAGGTTGTCATCGTTACGCAGACATTCAAACTGTTTCTCCCAAGTGTTGAGATCGCATCCGAAGCCGTGAACGAAACAAATGGTCTTATCGCCATCGCCGTAAGTTTTATAATGAATGCTAATACTGTCATTCATGGTGACATATTCCGATTTCAAGTCATTTAATGATGAAACGCCACAAAACAACCACGCAAAAATCGCTGCGCCAATCAAGCATGGTATCACACCTATCAGCATTCCCCAACAGGATTGCACGAAGTGGTATTTCTTCTGATGATAAGCTTCGTCCATGTGTTCTGTGCCTGGCAATCTCACCTTTTTCAGATTGGCAAACAACACCCAGTCGAGGAAGAAGCAATCGTACCAGTCAATAACGAGCCATATCCCGTAGCCAATCAGAAACGCCGACCGAAAATCGTATGCTCCAGCCAGTCGTAACACACAGAGCAACAATGCTATAGCAACCAAAAGTGCGAAACCTTTCTTCAGCAACACCGTTGTCGAGAAAAACTCTGACGGAATCTTTTCATGTGTCTTAAAATACTCTTCCTGAATGTCTTTCGGGTAATCGGCAATCCACCATACCGGGTTTTTAATCAAAGGAATCAGGATCATCGCCGTGAAAGCGAGGATTAAAACAATTGTTTCGATGATGATAATTGTCCAGTTCATTTATTCTTTTTCTTAGTGTACTTTGTTTTTACAATTTCGTAAGAATTCCGTGTAAATGCAGAAATTACGGTAGTCCTCGATGTTCATAATGCATGCGCTGCTTTGTTCACCAATTCTATCGCCTGTTTGCCCGTGAGGTGGTCTATTTCCATACGGAGGACGAGGACCCGGCTCAGTCTTTTTTCCGCCTCATGCTGCGCATCGGCGGGATGGCCTGGATGGTAACGCTCACCGATCTGGCGCAACGCAGCCATCTTCTCTTCGTCGCTTTCGAGGATGGTTACATGCCCGAAGGCTATCACACTGCGGAAGTAGGTGGTGTATTCCGCCGGACGGATTTCGTCACGTTCCACCACACAAAACGAAGCCTTAGGATTGCGTCGTAGCGCATCCACCTTATGTCCTTGAACGGCTGAATGGAAATACAGGCTACCATTGGCATACACATAGCTCAACGGGACGGCGTAAGGGTAGTCGTCGTCTCCAGAAACCGCCAACACACCATGTGTGCCGTTAGCGAGAATTTTCTTGGCCTCTTCATCATTGAGAAGTTGCCGAATGCGCCTCATAGGTCTGAAATCTGTCATAGTTGTCTGTTTTATTGAATGATGCAAAATTACAAATTTTTCTAATTTCTGTGGCGCAATCGTCGCAATGAGACCGCAGTCAACGGCACACTAATCAGCAACGTCATCACCTCGGCGATGGGCATGCTGAGCCAAATGCCAGTCTGACCGATGACAGGCGTAAGCACAAACATGGGTAACAACACGAACACTATGCTTCGGCATAGGGCGATGATTACCGACTCGAGAGGCCGCTCGATAGCCGTATGGAAGCTGCAAGCCACAATATTGACGAACGATACCAGATAATGCAATGTGACGTAAGTAGTGGCGACCGTGGTCAGAGCTTGCAATTCCATGTCGCCATTGCTGAATGCGGTGGCGATGCCGTGCTTCGATACCAAGACAAGCAAATACACCCCGATGCCTATACCACCGCCAAGAAGCAAAGCATTGGCCAACAACGACTTGATTTTCCTAATATCTTTCGCACCGACGCTAAACGACACTAAGGGATACATGGCTTGCGATAGTCCGAAAATCGACATGTTAACAATGAAATTAAGATAACAGACGATGGTGAATGCCGCCACGCCTTTCGTGCCGATTTCACGCATCAACACAAGATTGAAGATATAGGTGGTCACCGCTGCCGACACCGAAGTCAGCATCTCCGACGAGCCGTTGAAAAACATTTTCCTGACTTCCTTAAAACCACCCTTGACCTTCCCGAAACGCACATTGGGGAGCAACACCAAAGCCGCCGTTGTATTGGCGATACTGGTGGCCACCGCCGCACCAGACACACCCCAGTTGAAACGAATCACAAAGAAATAGTCCAGTACTACGTTGACCACACAACAAATCAAACCACTCACAAACACCATGTTTGGACGGCCGTTCAGTCGTGTAAAAGCCTCGGTGAAATTTGGGATACAATAGAAAATAAATCCGATTCCGATAATACCAAGATATTGTCGCACAAAAGGATATACCTCTTCATTGCTGCCGAGGAAATAACAAAGCGGCCTAAGGAATATGGCCACCATAAGGGAAAGTATGGCTATGGTAACAAGCAAGGTGAAAAAGGTGAGCGAAGTAAAGCCTTTCACACGCTCGTTGTCGCCCTGCCCCTTGGCGATACCCGTGATGACAATGCCGCCCGAGATGATCATGATAGCAACACTCAGCATGGAACTGATAAGCGGCATGGAAATGTTGACTGCTGCCAAGCCCGCTGCACCTACGCCACGACCTACAAAGAGGCCGTCGATGATGGTCTGTAAGCCCACGATGAGCATCCCGACTATGCTTGGCAGGGCATACTTTGAAAACTCACGGAAACTGATGCCAACCAGTGCCTTTGTTCTTGAAGGAATCCGATTCATAGCGATAAAATGAAGCTTAAATGAGGGCTGCAAGACTATCTCGGCGACTCCTTCCAGTAAGCGACTGCAAAATTAACAAAATATTTAAATATTTTCATGCTGTTTTTATCCGTTGTGAACATATACTCCGGGTGCCATTGAACCGCCCAGACGAAACGCTTATTCTCCATCCGTACCGCTTCAATAATACCGTCTGGAGCAACAGCCATCGGGGTCAAACCATTAGCCAGATCTTTTATGGCTTGGTGGTGTAAGGTATTTACTTCAAGGATGTCTTTGTCTAACAATACTCTAAGTTCTCCACTCAACGTGACTTTGTGTGTAGGGTTGCCGTATGGTTTTGCTTGACGGTGAACTATTTCCGACGGATGATCTGTCGGGAGATCCTGCCAGAGTGTACCGCCTAAAAACACGTTGAGAAACTGAAGGCCACGACAGATTCCGAGTATAGCTTTGTCGGCTTGGAGCGCTTTCGACAACAATAACGTTTCCGGATTATCTCGCTCAGGGCATGAAGCGACATCCTGACCGCCAGTAAAAAGGAATCCGTCACAAGCTTCAATGATACGATCTGCGTCCTCTTCTGACATTTCAATAGGTAGGATTACAGTGACACCTCCAGCAGCTTTGATACCGTCCAAATAATCAGGCAGCATCCAAAGGCTCTTGCGCTCTGAATCCCAAAGTGGTGTAACGCCGATGATAGGTGATTGTTTCATGTTTATTTGTTTTTGAGCATCTTCACCAATTCGTCGCTGATGTTATTCCCTATCTGACGGCACACATCCTGACTCCAGCGTTGAGCCATAGCTATACGAGAGGTTTGATCTTCTGAACCGTACAGCATGGCATAGATATATCCGGCATTGAAATTGTCGCCAGCACCTACAGTACTGACTGTCTCAATTTGCTGCACCGAATATGTTTCACAATTATCTGGAGTATAAACCCTTATCATATTTGCTCCGTCAGTAAGAATCAATGTGTTGCAATAACGGCTCACCCTTTCATAGATGGCTTCTCCGTTGTGCAAGTCATACATATATCCAAAATCTTCCATCGAGCCACGCACCACATCAGCAAGAGCCATATTCTCCTCAATGTTTGGAAGTATATCAGGCAATTCTGCGATATGATTTTTGCGGAAGTTGACATCATAATATAGCCATGCGCCAACTTTTCTGGCATCACGAAGTAGACCGCCAACAACAGGACGAATGACAGGGTTTATTGCAAAGAATGAACCGAAAAGCACAACATCATCCTTGCAAATATTGGGCAACTTGCTATCCAATGAGACCGAAGTATGGTCTTTGTAAAACACATACTGGGCATCATTGTTCTCATCAAGGAATGCTAATGTGATATGAGATTTGACATTATCGTGACGGCATACGTATTCAGATGATACTCCGTTGTCTTTCAAATAATTGCAGATAATATCGCCAATATGGTCACCGCCAACATCAGTCACCATAGCACACGATACCCCGGCACGTCCGAGCGATACTATGCTGTTGAATGTTGATCCACCCGGAACTGCCTTCTGCGGCTGGTCGTTCTTAAAAAGGATGTCCAACACTGTTTCGCCAATACCTATTACACGTTTATTGGTCATATCTCATTCATTTATTCACAAATGCAAAATTACTTGTTTTTTCTTATCTTTGCAAAAAAATATGATAATTCGAGATGCACTCTTGCCGACCACAGACATGTCTTTGGTGTTGACTTTCAGAGGATGGTGTATTGTAAATAGTTTCAAACAGTGCAGACCGTCTTTTTAATATACTACCTTCTCATAATCAACGTCTTAGCTTTTGTGTTGTATGGCGTTGACAAGAGGAGAGCTGTGAGGAATGAGTACAGGATCAGGGAAGGTGTGTTGTTATGGATGGCTAGGCTGGGTGGCGGTATTGGGTCTTGGCTCGGCATCAAAACCTTCAGACACAAGACCAAACACGCCAAGTTCAGGATTATCGTGCCTCTGTGGATTGTGATATGGACGGCTGCGATTGCGTATATTGTTTATACCGCAAACTTTTCATAGCCCCATGGTTTGTTTTCCGGGTTTATGTTCAGTAGCGGCTCGTTTTTCCACAAATGCCTGATGATACGCTCGCAAATCTCATATCGGTCGGAGTAGTTTTCAAGCAGGACGTTGTAGCCAAATGAGAATGGTTTGTCAAAAGCTCGGCTGTCATAATTTGGAGTGTCAATGAAAGGTGTGTTGTCCTTCATTTCTTTGAGCAGCTTTATCAAAATTCCATAAAGTTGTAATCTCGACCAGCAGAATGGCACTTGGTGTTCAATGTCGTAGCGGTCGAATTGCTCGCTGTAATCCTCAGTGAAATCTATATGATTGAAGGCACTTTGCAGCTCATAATCATTTGTGTTGCCACTCACATAGGCTGTGATGAGGTTGCTGATGTTGTATTCGCCATAGGGTTTTGTAATCATGACATTTTTTCTGCAAAAATACTGCTATGTGTAATTATCCGGTTTGAAAATCTTAATCTGAATTGAAAAACCATTACAAAGTGTCAATGAAGAGTGCGTTATTTACAAAATAGTTGCATTTTTTTACAATTTTATTAAAAAATTTTATCATCAACGCCACCTTATATCAATGGTTTGTATTATTTTTGCATCACCATTTAAAATTATGAAAAAATGAAAAAACTTGCAGAAAATCCTTTGTTTGTATTCCTTAGCGGATTGATTTTAACCGCTGTGGTTTATTTTGTCTCAATTTTTATGGGACATCACTGGCAGCTGAACTCAAGCATTGTCGAAGACTCGGTCCTGAATCATGGCACGATGCTGATTTTGTCGGTTCTGCTGATTTTAGCTTTCAAAAAGCAGGTTAATTATCGCATCGCGATGCCGAAAGTAAACCAGATTTTAAAGCCGATACTGTTCGGAATCCTTTGCGCTGTGGTGATAAACGTGGTCATGAACATCATCTCTGTCATTGTCATCGGCTCGATACAGACTCATCCTTTGATGAAAAACACTACGTTTTTGAAAAATTTCCTGTCGGTTTTTATCCTTGCCAGCATAGGGGAGGAGTTCCTTTTCAGAGGATTCTTCCAAAACTATCTGAAGCCGCTCGGCGCTCGGGGATTCAAGATTTTCAAAAGAAGAATAAGCTTGCCGGTGTTGATAAGCGCCCTGACCTTCAGTGCAGCACATCTGGTACTTCTTGCTTCGGGTGTCGATACGATGTTTATCATTAGAGTCCTTGTCTTCACCTTTGTTTTAGGCTTAATCGCCGGCTATTATCAGGAAAAGCAAGACAATCACATCTTCGCCATCTTCGTTCACATGGCTGGCAACCTGATGGGGCTGGTTTCAGTAATAATGATGACGATGAGCTTTAATGCGCAGAACAAACCTGCGGGCGAGACTTTCGACCTTACAAAACATGGTGCGCATTATGTATTCACGGCGAGCATCAACGGCACAGCTGACGCCACTATCCTTGTGGAATCAGGCATCCCGGCTCTTCTTGCCGACTCGGCATACGTTTTCAATAATGGGATTTTTTCGGATTTGACCCTGACACCGACCAGCGGTAAGGAGAAAATAGACCTTGGCGGACGCGTCTATAAGATCACACACAAGGCCAACGGAACGGTGCGGATAGGTAAAAGCACATCTTTTAATGGCGATGTTTTTGTCTTGTCGAATTACGATTACGGAAATTACGAGATGGCGGTGCCGGTGATGTATCTGCACAACGACCTCGACAGAGGCAGCCGTATCGTCAACCTCGACCTTGGTAACCAACGGATGCAGATGCTAAGTAGAAAAGCGCTCATCACTAAAAAAGCAAGTTATTCGAAAAGCACGATGAATACCGACACATACATGAATATGTTTGCTGTCGAGACCAGCGCGACGCTCGACGACGGGATAAAACCGAGGACACTCAGCGGCAATTTCCTCATCGATTTTGGCAATCCGGAACTGTTGTTCCTTCTAGAGCAGATCGAGGAAGTCCAGCAGTTTCTTGCCGACAATGCCGATCTTGAACTGCATGAGGCTGTCGCCCCAAACGGTCAGGTTGTTGGACAATACATCATCACAGAACAATGTCAGCTTGGAGGCATCACCTTCCCTGATGCTGTAGTCGTCATCACAAAAAATCTGCCATTAATCACAACACCCGGCAACATCGGATTGAAATTCTTCGAAAAGACCGATGCCGTGTTTGACTTTGACCAGTCGGTGGTTTACACAAAATGATAAGAGTTTTTTCATATAGTCAGAAAGTGGATTTCGTTGATATCAAATCATTAGAAAAATCAATATATTGTAATAATTTGATTTAAATATTTTATATCTTTGTGGTCTGAATGTTTATTATTCAATTATTAACCTTTAAATCTTAAATAATATGAAAAAAATCTTTACAGTTTTAACGCTGATGCTTGTCATGGCATCGTTCAGTTCAAATGCCCAACAAAAGGATGAGGCTTGGTTGGAATACGATAACGGCGTCTTTATGACCGATATCGGACTTCTGACAGGCGATCCTATCTACTGGGGTAACATGTTCACACCTAGCCAGTTGGCTGATTTTGACGGCTATCAATTGATAAAAGTCAAGATTTGGGACCACACCCCATATAACGGTTATCTGATTATCTATCAAGATAATAGCGAGACAGGTCCTGCTGAAATGGTTTACATGCAGCAATACAGTGTCGAAGGAACAAACGATTGGACAGAGATCGAACTCAACACTCCTGTCGTTTTGGATGTGACAAAGAACCTTTGGATTACCTTTAACAACTCTGACGGCGAATTTACCATCCCGGCAGCCGACGATTGTGGCGATGCTAACAGCCGTTGGATCTCGGAAGACGGTCGTGAATGGGCAGATGCTTCAACTGTGGGTATGCCTCCTTTCACTTGGCTGATTCGTGGTTTGATTTCAAACGAAGGATTATCGGTTATTGAACTTGGTGCAGGAAATGCTATGGTTCATCCTAATCCGGCAACAAACGTCCTCAATGTTTCAGCAAATAATATGCTGAATGTCAGAATCTTCGATATGACCGGCAGAGAAGTCAGCCGTCATGAAGCTATGGCCAACGAGGTCGCTATTGATATTGCAGGATATCAGTCGGGCTTGTATCTTGTTCGTATTGAAACAGAAGCAGGTGTCATCGTGAAGAAAGTCACAATTCAATAATCAACAAGATGAAAAAGTGCTTTTTACTTATATTTCCATTGTTATTTGCAATGGTTTTACAAGGCCAAAATAGGGCTCTGTTGCTTAGCGAGTCGTTTAACGGAAACAACATCCCTTCAGGCTGGACCATTGCCGGCATGGGACAAAACAGCTGGTCGATCAGCCAGACACGTAATGCCGGTGGCGAGAAAAATGAGTTGATGCTTCAACACAACCCGACCTTTGTTGGGATAAGCCGTTTTGTTTCGCCAGCCGTTGACCTTACGGGCAAAAACAATGTCGTTGTCTCTTTCAAACATTATCTCGACAACTATTCAGGTTCGCATACCATTGGCATCGCCACGACATCCGACGGAGGTGCCACTTGGAATGACGCATGGTCGGAAACATATAATGTAGACGGCAGGTATGAAGTCAGACAGATTGTCGAGACTTCCGACATCGGACAAGCCAACGTGCAGTTTGCCATCTATTACAGCGGCAACTCATTAAACATCGATTATTGGTATTTTGATGATATTGTGATATACAATCTCGAAAACACCGATGGTGATTTAGATGCAATAGAAGTGCCTGATCTGGTGACTGTTGGCTATAATTCTGTGGCTTTCAAACTTCTCAACAAGGGAAGCAATGTCATCACATCATTTGAGGCATCATATCAGTTTGAAGGTCAAGATTTGGTCACCCAGACCTTCACGACCAACATGGAGCCACTTGAAGCTAAAACCTTCATCTTCGCCACCCCGACTTTCCTTGAAGCCGATAACTATCTGCTGACTGTCAGTCTGTCGAAAGTCAACGGAGCAGCTGATGACGACCCGGATAACAACGTGCTTACGAAGAATGTTTCAGTGAACATCAGTCTGACGGAGCGCATTCCAATGATTGAGCATTTCTCGGCTTCGACATGCGTACCCTGTGTCAATGTCAACAATCTGATGCTTCAGCTCACGCAAAATAACCCAGGCAAGTTCACCTACACTAAATATCCGGAGCAATTTCCTGGTAGCGGCGACCCTTATTATTATTCGGAGGTGGGTGTGAGAGACAATTATTATGATGTTTCTTGGGTGCCATACGTCCTGCTTGATGGCGTGCTTCAAGACGGCGCCTTGACACAAGAGGCTTTCGATGCCGAACTTGCAAAGCAGTCGCTGGCTGAAATCAGAGGCGCTTTCGATGTCGATGGTAACCACATCGTCGTCTCGGTTGATCTGATGGCATACGCCAAGCTTGAAAACATCGTTGCGTATGTGACGGTGAACGAAAAGACCACCACTGGAAATGTGGGCACCAACGGCGAGACCTCGTTCCATCACATTCTCATGAAGATGTTGCCTAACGCCAACGGAAACACCATCACCATCAATGCGGGCGAATATGAGCATCTGGATTTCGATGTCGACCTCTCTTCAACACATGTCGAAGAGATGAGCGACCTCGAAGTGGCGGTGTGGCTGCAAAAATACAGCACTAAAGAGGTGTATAACAGCCATTATCTGTATGAGTACACGACACATCCTTATCCAGTTGGAGATTTGCAGCTTACAGCAAACGGAAACATGATAACCGCCACATGGGGAGCTCCCGCTTCGGGCAACCCGACGGGTTATGACGTGTTTGTCAATGGCGAACTAGTCGTCGAAAACAATCCAGCCTTAACATATACCTTCAATTCGACTACAAATGATTACAATGTCGTTGAAGTCCGTGCCGTCTATGCGGGTGCGAAGACCTCGGTGAAGGCTGTCGCAGGTTTGTTTGTTCCACAGTCAGTAAGCGAACAAGTCGCTCCAGCATTCAAGTTGTATCCAAACCCATCAGATAATATTGTGTTTGTCACCTCTGATGTTAACTTGCAAGCTATAAGACTTTACGACATCGCAGGTCGTCAGGTTCATAACATCACACTCAGTGGCACCACTGCTGAATTGGATGTCAGAGATTTAGATGGAGGCATCTATTTCATACAAGCCATTTATTCAGATGGAAACACCGCGACTCAAAAACTGGTTGTGACGCATTAACGAAAGAAGACTAATTAGTCAGAATTAATCATATCGGGGGGCAAAATATCATTTTGCCCCCCGATTGGTACTCAATAACTTTCTACCGCTCCATCGAAATATTGGAAAGCAGTAATAAATAAAAAACGCCAACCCTTATCGAGTCAGCGTTTTTTCGAGGTACCAGACGGAATCGAACCGCCGTAAAAGGTTTTGCAGACCTTCGCCTAGCCACTCGGCCATGATACCCTGTATTTGGGACTGCAAAAATACAACTTTTTTCAATATCCCAACGTTTTTTCAAAAATTATTTTTTGCGGCTCTCATTGCGGCTTTCAACCCAGAGCCATAAACGCCACATCAACCAGCCCCACGCAAAGAACAAAACGTAGTAAACCCACTTCGGTGTCGTGGGCTGATAAGCGTCCTCGTTGATGATCTCGGAGTACTGCTCCGTCGGGATGTCGGCGTAATAATAAGCTCCCGCACCGAAGTCATAGCCTTCCACCAAGCCAAACCTGTTGGCCATGATCCAGCCTGCCAAAGCCAAGGTGACTACCACCACCACGATGGTAATCACCTTGAAAATAGTGTTACTACGACTCATTTATTTGAACAAATCGAGATTCGGGACATCGAACACCACACCTGAGAGCAGGAACCATACTGCGAACAACGTCAACAGGATGTTGAACACCTGTCCGACGATATACAGCCACAGCACCTTGCCACCCTGCATCTGCTTGAAGAGAGTCTTGAAGTTAGTGTCCAATCCGATGCTGGTGAATGCGAGCACGAAAGCCCAGTTCTTATACTGGTCAAGCACTCCGTTGATGGCCTTCACCTCAGCGCCGCTGGTCAACGGCATGATGACGAACGATGCCACCAATGATGCCACGAAGAAACCGATGATGAACTTCGGGAAACGCGTCCAGATCTCGCCTGCGCCCACGTTCTTGTCGCCAGTCTTGTCGACCTTCAAAGCGAAGAATACCGCCACGAAGAAGGCGATGAAACCGATGAGTATGTTCTGAATCATCTTCACCATCGATGCCACCTGCTCGGCTTCCTCACCGAGAGCGCTACCGGCAAGCACCACAGCGCCTGTCGAGTCGACAGTACCACCGATGAGCGCACCGCCCATCATCTGGTTCATGCCTGCCCAACGGATGATCATAGGCTCAAACACCATCATCAAAATGGTGAAGATGATTGAGATAGAGATTGCCAACGAGAGGTCTTCTTTCTTTGCCTTTGCGGCAGCTCCTGTAGCGATGGCGGCTGATGTTCCGCACACCGAAGTGGCTGATGCCAATGTGATAACCAACGGCTTGTTGTCGATTTTCAACACCTTGGTGCCAAACCACCACATGAAGATGATGACGATAGGAGTCACAATCCAAGCGATGCCGAGACCGTAACCGGCAAATTTATATATGTTGCTGAACAACACCGAGAATCCCATGATAACCAAACCGGTCTTGATGTAAAACTCAGTGCGTATTGCAGGTTTCAGCCATTCCGGCGTGCCAACGGTGTTGGAAATCAACAATCCGATGAGCAATGCCCAGAATGCCCATTCGAGGTACATCTTGAGTGTGAATTCGGCGCTTATCATCCTGACAAGGATGCAGATGACGAATAAAACAAGGTATGCAGGGATGAACTTGCTGAGTTTCTCGCCCTGTAGCTTGATGCCGATGCCGAACAAAATACCCGTCACAAGGAAGGTACGTAACAACTTAATCCAGAAAGAGCCGTTGCCGAACTGTGAGGCAAGCGATTTCTTCGCCTCGACGTTCTCCCACCAGTGCCATGTGCCGAATTTTAAGGCTGAGAAGTCAAACCAGCCGGTCAAAACCGACACGCAGGCTATAGCGATGACGATGAATCCAATCCACACCGCCAACCAGTCTTCTTTTTTCAATAAATCAGATTTTGCCATAATCTTAAATCTTTAAATTTAGAATTTGTAATTTATCATCGCAACAATGCGGTGTGATTCTTTGCCTGCTTCAGGCTTGATATAGCTGTAATCAAGCTTCATGTTGAGGAACTTCCATGGCCAGTAGCTGATGCCGACGCTGTAGGTGTCCTTGGCGCCCTTGTCGATGTCGGTGTCGCCGTTGAAACGGTCATAACGCAACACCGGCATGAGGACTTGCGACTTCTCTTTGCCTAATTTGAAGTTGTATCCTGCCACGGCATAGAGACCGTTGCTGTTGTAGTTGCTGATGGTGTCGTTGACACCTGTCTCGCCTGCCACAAACTCTGAACGTACGACAAATGACTCGTTTTTAAACTGGAGACCGCCGCTGTAACGGTTGCGGGCACCCTTGGTGTCGTTGTTGGTGTTGAGGAACTCTCCGTTGTAGATGGAACCGGTGAGGGTGAGCTCCTTGAGCCACGGATGGAACTCGATGCGGCCCGCGATGTCCTTGCGGTTGTTGTTGTCAACCACGTTGGTGCCGTTGCCGTTGAACACGCCGACAGAATACTCTAAGAGATGGAAGCCCTTGCCGTTGGTCTCCACCTTGAAGAGCTTGCCCGATGCCATGACACCGATGTCACGACCAAGTTTGCCAACACCGCAAACATCGTTGTATCCCACAAGCTTGGTTATGACCTCTCCATAGTCGTAAAACTCAAGGTTGACAGGGTTCATGGCCGTCTCCATCGTGAACGGAATCTTAAATTGACCTGCCTGAATCGACAAAGCGTCACAGAAAGTGTATTTTAAATATGCGTCAACAAGCATTGGAGAGTTGAGGAAGTCGCCCTGAATCTTGTACGACAACTTGTCGGTGAGCTTGCCGTCAATCGACATACGTACACGGCGCATCCTGAATGTGCTTGTCGTGAGGTCAAAGTCACTGTTGAAATCTGCCTCATACATCCCCTGGACAAATCCTGAAATCTTCGGAGTCCTGTCAACATTCTCTTGTGCAAATGCTAATCCGCTGAACATCAGCATGATAGCCAATAATGTAAATTTTGTTTTTTTCATTTTTTAATGATTTATTTAATATTTCTATTCGTTTTTCGGTGCAAAGATACAAAAAAAGTAAAAGCTTTTACTATTTATGAAAAAAATTTTTTTCCCGTAGGAGAACTTTCTATGAAAACACTATTAAAATCTATAGTTTAAAATTGCTACGATATGATGATCTTCCTTGCTGTTATTCCAATTTATATATTGATAGTCGAGCTTGAAATTAAACTGTGGTATCGGCATATAATAAATACCGGCGGTATAATAGTTTACAGCATCTTCATTAAAAGCTTTGCCTTCACCAACACGGTCGTAACGCAACACAGGCATGATTTTCTGTTTGCCTTTGCAGATTTTGAACCAATATCCGGCCACTGCGTAAAAACTGTAGTTTTTCACATGTTCATTTACGGTTATTGTCTGATAAACATGAGATGGATGTTGAATCTCTTCTCCTGTTTCAGCACCGATATATTCCGAGCGGACGACTAATCTGTCGTTTTTGAACTGAGCACCAATACTCCAACGGTTGAACACACCTTTATTAATGCTGTCGCAATAATAGTTGCCGTTACGAATTGAACCAGAGAATGTCAGACTTTTTATCGGATGGAAATCCAGACGGCCGACGAAAATCTTATTATTGTTGTTGTCAATATTATTTATGCCGTTGCCGTTAAAGATACCGGCTTTATATTCAATGACATTGTTCTCCAGTTTTCCGCTTGCCATCACACCTATATCGCAACCGAGAGCACCGAGGGGGGAGATGTAGCTGTATTCATATCCCACAAGCTCTTTGATGGCTGAGCCATAGTCGAAAATCTCGCAGCCGAAAGCCGGATTCAGCTCGTTCTCGATGGTGAAGGGCGTCTTGAACTGTCCTGCCTGTATAGCAAAAGCATCGCAGAAATCATATTTGACGATTGCGTTTACCAGCATGGGTTGCCTCACGAAATCGCCGCTTATCACCCAAGAGAGTTTCTCGGTCAGATTACCCGAAAGACTCAGGCAAACACGATGGAAACGAAACGAGTCGTTCATCAGTTTGAAATCATTGTCGAAGTTCGCATCGAAACGAAACTGTGCGAAGCCGGAGACCTTCGGAATCCAGTCGGTTTTTTTCTCTTGTGCGAAAGTTAACGCGCTGATACACAGTATAATAGCCACTAATGATAATCTTATTTTTCTCATTCTTTAATCATTTTGTTAAGAATACATTTCGTTTTCGCTGCAAATATACAAAAAATTGTAGAGACGTCATATTATGGCGTCTCTAATAATGTCCAATTATGGCGTCTCTAATAATGCCTAATTATGGCGTCTCTAATAATGCCTAATTATGGCGTCTCTACTAACGTCTAAAGACTAAGGTCTAATAATTCTCAGCCTTAATCTGGAAATAAGCCTTAGGATGGTTGCACACAGGGCAAATCTCAGGGGCTTTCTTGCCAATCACGATGTGACCGCAGTTGGCGCACTGCCACACCATGTCGCCGTCGCGTGAGAAGACGATGCCGTCCTCGATGTTCTTCAACAATTTGCGATAACGCTCCTCGTGTTCTTTCTCGATTTTTGCCACCATCTCAAACAATGCTGCGATCTTGGTGAAGCCTTCCTCGCGGGCGGTCTTGGCCATGCCTGCATACATGTCGGTCCACTCGTAGTTCTCGCCGTCAGCGGCGTCTTTCAAGTTGGTCATTGTATCCGGCACATCGCCTTCGTGTAAGAGCTTGAACCAGATCTTGGCATGCTCTTTCTCGTTGTTAGCCGTCTCTTCAAAGATGTCGGCAATCTGGTTGTAACCTTCCTTACGCGCCTTTGATGCGTAGTAAGTGTATTTGTTTCTTGCCTGCGATTCGCCTGCAAATGCTGCCATCAAATTGGCTTCTGTTTTCGAACCTTTTAATTCCATGTTATTATATTTTAAAATGTTAATAATTATAGTGGCTAATGGCTAATAGCTAATGGCTATTTTTTATTCCGACAACACCAAAATCACATTATCCTTCACTTCACAAACCCCTCCCTTGATCTCGAAAAACTGCAGCTTACCTTCTTGGTCCTGCACCTTTATCTTACCTTTTCCTAATGCGGCAATCATCGGGGCGTGGTTGTGCAGAATCTCAAACAAGCCGTCGCTGCCAGGCAACTGCACCAGCTCAGCGTCGCCGCTGAAAATCTGCTTGTCAGGTGATGTTATCTCAAGTTTCATGGCTTACTCCTTGCTTTCTTCCAACATCTTCTTGCCTTTCTCGATGGCTTCCTCGATGGTTCCCACGAGGTTGAACGCCGACTCAGGATACTGGTCGACCTCGCCGTCCATAATCATGTTGAAGCCCTTGATGGTGTCTTCAATCTTGACGGTGACGCCTTTCATGCCGGTGAACTGCTCTGCCACAGCGAACGGCTGTGAGAGGAAACGCTGCACACGGCGTGCCCTGTTGACAACGAGTTTGTCTTCTTCCGAGAGCTCGTCCATACCGAGGATGGCGATGATATCCTGTAACTCCTTGTATCTCTGGAGGATGTTCTTCACGCGCTGAGCAGTTTTGTAATGCTCCTCACCGACGATATCCGGAGTAAGAATTCTTGATGTTGAATCCAATGGGTCGACAGCAGGGTAGATGCCTAACTCAGAGATCTTACGGCTCAACACTGTCGTTGCATCCAAGTGCGCGAATGTCGTCGCAGGTGCCGGGTCTGTCAAGTCGTCAGCGGGCACATACACAGCCTGCACAGAGGTGATGGAACCGCTCTTGGTAGAGGTGATACGTTCCTGCATCAAACCCATCTCCGATGCCAGTGTAGGCTGATAACCCACAGCCGATGGCATACGTCCCAAAAGTGCCGAGACCTCAGAGCCAGCCTGCGTGAAACGGAAGATGTTATCGATGAAGAACATGATATCGCGACCGTCGGTCTCGTCGTCGCCGTCACGGAAATATTCAGCCATACTCAAACCTGACAATGCCACTCTAGCACGTGCTCCTGGTGGCTCGTTCATCTGTCCGAACACCAGCGTAGCCTGCGACTTTCCGAGTTCTTCGTAGTCGACCTTGTCGAGAGGCCAGTTGCCTTTCGCCATCTCTTCCTGAAACTCCTTGCCGTATTTGATAACGCCTGCCTCAATCATATCGCGGAGAAGGTCGTTACCTTCACGGGTACGCTCGCCAACGCCTGCAAACACTGTCATACCAGAATACAGCTTTGCGATGTTGTTGATCAACTCCATGATAAGCACAGTCTTACCGACGCCAGCGCCACCAAACAGACCGATCTTACCGCCTTTTGCGTAAGGCTCGATCAAGTCGATAACCTTGATACCTGTGAACAGGATCTCCTGTTTTGTTGAGAGGTTCTCAAACTTCGGCGGGTCGCGGTGGATGCTGTTGCGCTTTCCTGGGTTCATCGGCTTCAAACCGTCGATGCTGTCGCCAATGACGTTAAACAGACGCCCTTTCACCTGGTCGCCGGTAGGCATGGTGATAGGATGTCCGAGGCTGCGCACCTCCATGCCACGGCGCAACCCGTCGGTAGAGTCCATGGCAATGGTTCTCATAGTGTTCTCTCCGATGTCCTGCTGTACCTCAGTGATGAGCTGTTTGCCGTTATCAAGCTTGATTACAAGCGCATCCAACAGATTCGGCAGATGCTTCTCATCTTCAAAAGCTACGTCGATAACAGGTCCGATGATCTGTACAATATGACCTTTAATCTCTTTCTCCATTATGTTTTTCAACTCCTATGATTGATTCAAAATTTCTGATAAAACCCCATTGGAATATTATCAGGTAAAAAAAGCCGATGGTGATAGCGCTATCCGCGATATTGAACACCGGACTGAAAAATATCTCTCCGCCGAACCAAGGCACCCATTCCGGGAAGGTGAAAAGCGGAAAATAAAGCATGTCGACCACTCTTCCCTGCATGAAACCCGCATAGTCGAAGATAAGGCCGTAAAACATGCCGTCGATGATGTTGCCCAGCGCTCCCGCAATGATGAGCGAGATGCCGAACAACGGACCGAACTTCACGCCTTTCTTCACCAACCTGAAAAGCAGCCAGAACAGGAATACCACCGCCACGATGCGGAAAAGGCTGAGGAAAATCTTGCCCCATTCCGCTCCGGAGATCTCCCATCCGAACGCCATGCCATTGTTCTCGATGAATAGAATATAGAACCACTTCCCGAAAACCGGGATGGCTTCACCGATTGCCATTGTCGTCTTGACCAAGATCTTCGAAAGCTGGTCAAGCAGAAGAACTAAAAAGATGACAATCAGAGGCTTTTTCATTTCTTCTTATTCTGATTCATTTTGGCTTCGACGCTGAGTGTAGCGTGCGGCACAGCGCGCAGACGCTCCTTAGGGATGAGCTTGCCTGTCACGCGGCAGATGCCGTAAGTCTTGTTCTCGATGCGAATCAAAGCGTTCTCGAGGTTCTTGATGTACTTTGCCTGACGCACTGCCAAAGCGCTGTTCTCCTCTTTCGACAATACCGCTGCGCCTTCTTCCAAAATCTTGAAGGTAGGTGCTGTGTCGTCAGAGTCACTGCCGCTGGCAACGTTTTCCTGCAATAAGGCAAGGTCCTTGCGAGCCTGGGCCAAACGGTCCATGATCAACTCCTTGAATTCAGCCAGTTCTTCGTCAGAATATCTGGTCTTTTCTGATGTGTTGACTGTTTCTTCCATATCTAATCTCTTTAGTGTTATGCTTTCTTTATCGTTAATCTCACTGAGATATTATCAACAAGTTCTTGAGCCTCAACGCCTTCAAGCTTGTCGACCATCTCCAGTGTGGCGAGTGTCTCAGAGCAGATATATTCTCCGAATCTCTCGACCGGCTTCATGATGTCTGCGTTCTTCTCAATCGTCAAGATGATCTTGTCCGTGACCTCGAAGCCGCCGTCTTTTCTCATATTCTGAACTCTGTTGATGATTTCTCTTGCGAGACCTTCTTCAAACAGCTCCTGCGAGATGGTGATGTCGAGCGCCACGGTCATGTTGTCCTGCGTCGTCACTGTCCAGCCCGGGATATCCTCAGTGGTGATGAGAGCGTCTTCCAAAATCAGGTTGACTTCCTGACCTTCAACGGTGATAGTTGCACCGCCATTCTTCTCGAAGTTTCTGATGTCTTCCTGGCTCATGGTGTTGAAATACTTCGTGAGCTGGCCCATCAGCTTGGCGTAACGTGTCTTCAACGATGCGAAGTTAGGTCTTACCTTCTTCACCAAAATGTTGAGCTCGCCTGTGAGATATTCGGCTTTCTTCACGTTGACTTCCGAAAGGATAAGGCCTTCGACCTTCTGAAGCTGCTGCATCATATCGTCGTTCAGCACCGGGATCATGATTCGTGACAATGGCTGACGCACGCGGATGTTGGCTTTCTTTCTTAATGAAAGCACCATTGATGCGACGAGCTGTGCCATCTCCATGCGTTCCTCGAGTTTCTTGTCGATGCATTTCTCGTTTGCCTTCGGGAAGCTTGTCAGATGCACTGACTCTGCGCTGTCGCGATGTGTCACGGCATTGAGGTCGCGGTAAAGCTGCTCACTGAAGAACGGCGCGATAGGCGAGATGAGGCGTGCCAAGGTGTCGAGGCAGGTGTACAATGTCTGATATGCCGAGGTCTTGTCGTCAGAGCCGTTGCTCTTCCAGAAACGACGGCGTGACAAACGTACGTACCAGTTGCTGAGGTGAGCGTCGACGAAGTTTCCGATGGCACGGCCAGCCTTGGTAGGCTCGTAGCTCTCGTAGTCTTTCTCGACCTCGATTATGAGTGAGTTGAGCTCCGACAAAATCCATCTGTCGATCTCAGGACGTTTCTCGAATGGGATGTCTGCCTCTTTGTACTCGAAGCCGTCGATGTTGGCGTAGAGTGCGAAGAAAGCGTAGGTGTTGTATAATGTTCCGAAGAACTTACGGCGCACGTCATCGACGCCGTCTTCGTCAAATTTCAGGTTGTCCCAAGGCTGCGAGTTGGTCATCATGTACCATCTCACTGCGTCGGCACCGTATTTTGTGATGGCTCCGAACGGGTCGACAGCGTTACCCAGACGTTTCGACATCTTGTTGCCGTTCTTGTCGAGCACCAAGCCGTTGGAAATAACGTTCTTATATGCCACTGAGTCGAAGCACATCGTTGCTATTGCATGTAAGGTGAAGAACCAGCCACGTGTCTGGTCGACGCCTTCCGCGATGAAGTCAGCCGGGAATGTCTTCTCGTTGAGCTGGCCTGGCTTGCCCATGTAATGGATCTGTGCGTAAGGCATTGCACCTGAGTCGAACCACACGTCGATGAGGTCAGGCTCACGGAACATCTTCTTGCCTGATTTTGAAACCAAAACCACGCCGTCGATATATGGTCTGTGCAGGTCGAACTTGGTGTAATCCTCTGATTTATAAGGATTTTCCTTCATAAAGCCTGCCTTGATAGACTTCTCAATCTCTTCGCGGAGCTGTGCCACGCTGCCGATGCATATCTCCTCGTTGCCGTCTTCTGTTCTCCAGATTGGAAGTGGAGTGCCCCAGTAACGTGAACGTGAGAGGTTCCAGTCGACGAGGTTCTCGAGCCAGTTGCCGAAACGTCCGCTACCTGTTGCCTCAGGCTTCCAGTTGATGGTCTTGTTGAGCTCTATCATCCTGTCTTTCAACGCTGTAGTCTTGATGAACCAGCTGTCGAGAGGGTAGTAGAGGACAGGTTTGTCGGTGCGCCAGCAGTGAGGGTAGTTGTGGGTGTGTTTCTCGCTCTTGAAGAGCTTACCCTGTTCCTTCAGCATGATGACGATTTCGACGTCAAGTGATATATCTTTGTCGGTCTTTGTCGGGTCGTAGGCGTTTTTCACGAATTTGCCTGCGTATTTTGCATATTCCTCAGCGTCGACATGTGTCTTAACCCATTCAGGATCAAGGTCTTCGAGGAGGAAGAACTTGCCAGTCTTGTCGACCATCGGCTGTGCCTTGCCGTCCTTGTCGATGAGATGCAGTGGCGGGATGTTGGTCTGTTTTGCCACTCTGTTATCGTCAGCACCGAAGGTAGGAGCGATGTGGACGATGCCTGTACCGTCTTCTGTTGTGACGTAGTCGCCAGGGATGACGCGGAAACCGTCGCCGTCAGGCTTCACCCAAGGGATTAGCGGCTCGTAGTCGAGACCTGCGAGGTCTTTGCCTTTGCAGGTACCCAAAACTTCGTAAGGAAGCTTCTTGTCGCCGACTTTCCAGTCTTCGAACTTCGGCTTCTCCTCTTCTGACGGGAAGAACGATGCCATCAACGGCTTTCCGATGATGATGTAGATCTGCTCGCCGTTGTTCGGGTTCACTGTCTTCACGAGGTTGTACTCGATGCCAGGACCCACTGCCAATGCTGTATTTGACGGCAAGGTCCAAGGTGTTGTGGTCCAAGCCACAATCTGCACATCGTGGAAGTTCACGTCGACGCCGAAAGGCAGCTTGTCGAACTTACGCTGGTCGGCTTTCAGTCTGAACATCGCCACGCAGGTGAGGTCTTTCACGTCGCGGTAGCAGCCAGGCATGTTCAACTCGTGTGAGCTCAAGCCTGTTCCTGCAGCCGGCGAATATGGCTGGATGGTGTATCCTTTATACAGTAAGCCTTTGTTATACAAGTCTTTAAGTAAGAACCACAAAGTCTCGATATACTCGTTTGTAAAGGTGATATAAGGATTGTTGAGGTCGACCCAGTAGCCCATCTGACGGGTGAGGTCGTCCCAGCGGTCTTTATATTTCATCACTTCTTCGCGGCAGGCGCGGTTGTAGTCGTCAACGCTGATCTTCTTGCCGATATCTTCCTTCGTGATGCCGAGTTTCTTCTCAACGCCAAGCTCCACTGGCAGTCCGTGGGTGTCCCATCCTGCCTTGCGGCTCACATATTTGCCTTTCAAAGTCTGAAAACGGCAGAAGGTATCCTTAATGGTACGAGCCATCACGTGATGGATGCCCGGCATGCCGTTAGCTGAAGGTGGTCCTTCATAAAAAACATACGCCGTTCCGTTCTTGGTGTTCTCCAAACTCTTGCCGAAGATGTCGTTATCTTCCCAAAACTTACGAACCTCATCTGCTATATTAGTGAGATTCAAAAACTTATATTCGCGATATGCGTTCTTCATAAAACGTATTTATAATTCTAAAACGTAGTTATATTTCTAAATAATTCGCAAAGATAAAAAAAAGAATTGATTTTAATGGAGATTATTTAAAGTTTTTTTAATTTTGCGATGAAATTTTACATTTTGAAATAAAAATTATCCAAATATGAAAACAAGACACTCTATCGGAATCGATATCGGAGGCACAAATACCGACATCGGACTCGTCCGCGACGACGGCAAAATCATAGACAAAGTAAATCTTCATACAAACGAATATTATGATGCCGAACTTTATGTGAGCGATATGGCTGCAAAAATCAAGGAACTGCTTGATCGCAACAATGTTTCTGACATCGACGGCATCGGCATCGGTGCCCCGAACGGAAACACTTACAAAGGTGGCATCGACAATGCGCCTAACCTCAACTTCAAGGGTCAGGTGAAGCTTGTGGAGCTGATGAAGAAACATATCAACGCCAAGGTCGTTGTGTCGAATGACGCTAACGCTGCCGCTTACGGTGAGATGATATACGGTGGCGCGAAAAATCTCGACCATTTCATCACCTTCACCCTTGGAACAGGCGTCGGAAGCGGTATCATCATCGACAGAAAACTCGTTTTGGGTTCTACAAGTACTGCCGGTGAGCTCGGTCACTCTATACTCGTCATCAACGGTCGCCAGTGCGGCTGCGGACGCAAAGGCTGCCTCGAGACTTACACCTCGGCTCATGGCATCTGTCGTACCGCTCTCGAGCTGATAGAGCAGAACCCGTCATACAACGGTGTTTTGAAAAACGTGGCACCTGAAGACCTCACATCAAAAATGGTCGGTGACGCTGCCAACGCAGGCGATCCTATCGGCATCCAGACTTTCGAAAACGTAGGTTATCTCCTCGGCATCGCTATGGCAAACGCTGCAACGTTCTCAGCTCCGCAGGCTATCTTCCTCATGGGTGGTCCTGTCCATGCCGGCGAAGTGCTGATGAAGCCTCTCCGCAAATCGTTCGAAGAACATCTGCTGAATATCTACCAAGGTACAGTGCAAATCCGGGTTTCGGAATTGAAGGACAACGAGGTGGCAATACTTGGCGCCGCCGCATTGTGCCAACTATAAATATTGTATCGGCGAGAAAATCAGACAACCAACCAGTGCGAACATTATCACAACAAAAATTGATAATGCGAACACTGGTTTGTTATGATGGAAAAACCGTCTGACAATCACCGCCATAACAGGTATCGACGTGACGGGAAGCATAAAGACAAACAGCCAAATCGGATATTTCTGTCTCATCGTCACCACCCACCTCGCACGTTTTATCCTTTGTACAGTCATCTCTTTTTTCCTGTTTTTGTAATAAAAATTTGAGATTTTGTCGAAAAGGAAATAGAAAAGCACGAATCCGAGGATAGCTCCAATGGCTGTGGCAACAAACGTCACGGTAAACGACAGCCCCGCCGCGAATCCGATAGTGGGCGCGAAAAGCGTCTTAATCATCGACGCCAAAACCACAGAAAAAATCTTCCAGTACATGCGTTATATTCAAAAAATTTGTATTTTTGCAGCCTCAAACACGCCACTTTAGCTCAGTTGGTAGAGCAACGCATTCGTAATGCGTAGGTCGTTGGTTCGAGTCCGACACGTGGCTCTAAATCTTCTTATCAAGAATCTGATAAACAGAATTGTTGGATTTGAATTCCGGCACAATCACCTTCATTTGTTTCACAATATCAAAGTCCTGACATGTCGGGAGTATCTCTAACAGTTTACCAATCTCGTTATCTACTTCCTCCTGAGTGTATTCACGCACTTTGGCGCGCATAATCTTCGGATGCTCCGTAGGGATGGTGTTTTCCTTCGTCGCAAGCAGCTCCTCATACAGCTTCTCACCAGGTCTTAAACCGGTGATTTCTATCTGAACGTCAGGCATGTGCGACAGCTTGATCATCTTGCTTGCCAAGTCATAAATCTTGACCGGCTTGCCCATGTCGAACACAAAGATGTCGTCGTCATCACCGATAGCGCCGGCTTCCAACACCAAGCTACAGGCTTCCGGAATAGTCATGAAGAAACGGATGATGTTTCTATCTGTGACGGTGAGCGGTCCGCCATGTGCCAACTGCTTCTTAAACAACGGGATAACCGAGCCGTTTGAACCTAAGACGTTGCCAAAACGTGTGGTCACGAACTTAGTACTACTGTGACGGCTCTGAGTGTAAATCTCCGCGATACGTTTGGTCGCACCCATCACATTGGTCGGGTTGACAGCCTTGTCGGTGGAGATCATCACAAACTTCTCAACGCCATATTTTATCGCCAAATCCGCCACAATCTTCGTTCCAAGCACGTTGACGAACACAGCCTCGTATGGGAAACTCTCCATCAACGGAACGTGTTTGTATGCCGCAGCATGATAGATGATCTGCGGCTGATATTTCTCAAACACCTCAGTCATCTTATTGATATCCTTGACGTTACCTACGACAAACTCCTTCGGAACGGCGATGTGTTTGTAAGGCTCTTCATTGTTCATCTCAAACTGCAAATCATACATCGGTGACTCGGCTTGGTCGAACATTATCAAGCACTTAGGGTTGTGTTGCAACACCTGACGGCAGATCTCGCTACCGATAGAACCTGCAGCACCTGTCACCATCACGACCTTGCCTTCAAGCTCATGCTTAACGTTTTCTTTGCCAAGAACGATAGGCTCTCTCTCAAGCAAATCTTCAATCTTAATCTCTTCAATCTGATTGAAATTCAATTGATTACCATTGATCCAAGAATCAACATGCGGCACCGATTTCACCGTGACACCGAGGTCAATGAGACTATTGACAATCTCGTTACGTTTATCAATTGTCAAACTCGGCATTGCCAAGATAATCAAATTGACATCATTCTTTTTGATGAATTCCTTGTTGAATACATCCTCTGGCTTACGAATACGCACTCCATTGATTGCTTTTCCTATCTTCGACTTAGAGTCATCAGCAAAAGAAACGATGTTGTATTGGGTAGAAGTGTCTTGATACAGAGCGCTTTGCGTGATAGGACCGGCATCGCCGGCACCGTAAATGATAGTATTGATTTTATTCGGCTGTGGACGCAGATATTCATTGTAAATACGACGGATAATGAGTCTTGAAACCACCATAAATAACAATGCGACAATACAGATCAGGATTACAGTCAGATAAGCCGGGAAATAAGGTTGTAGGAAATATAAGGTTGGATTATTGTTAATCAATACCTTACAAATACAAATGATGAGAAATACCCAAGCTGTAGTTCTTGTGATTTGTCCGATATCTTTAAAACCGGTGTATCTGACAAGCCCTTTATACGAACCCGTGATAAGGAATCCTAAGATGAAAAGTATCAGGATAGAAATCGATTTCTGCAAGAAAACCATCAAAGTGAGCCCTGTTAAATCAGGATAATACCTCAGAACTGGTATGATAATCAATGCGCATATAACGAGGAGGATATCAAAAATCAACACATAAACTCTTGATAATGAACCAGAATTTCTTTTTCCAAAGACTAATCTTGCAATATTTGTCAGAAATCTCTTCATAATATATGATTTTAGTTCAAAAATCTATTTTTGCCACTCTTTAATGAGTTGTTCGTCTTGCATCTTGCAGATGAGGAGACAGTTGTTGTCGTCCACAACTATATAATTATCAAGGCCTTGCACAATAACTTTCTTTTTTCCGTATGAGCGCACTATGCAGTCTTTGCTGTCGACCATCTGAATGTTTTCACCGATGATGGCGTTCTTTTTCTCGTCGTAAGGAATGTGGGTGTAGAGGCTGCCCCAGGTCCCGATGTCGCTCCATCCGAAGCTTGCCGGGAACACAAACACATCCTGGGATTTCTCCATCACCGCATAGTCAATGCTGATGTTTGGACAAGTCGGGAAGAGCTCGTCGATGACAGTTTGTTCGTCGTTTTTATAGAAATGTGGCTCGATTTTGTCGAACACCTTTGCCAAGTCAGGAACGAGTTTTGCGATGGTGTTCACGACCATCTTCACGTTCCAGATGAAGATACCCGCGTTCCAGTAATATCCGCCGTCGGCGAGGTATTTCTTGGCTGTCTCGAGGTTCGGTTTCTCTTTGAAAGCCTCCACTTTCTGGATGTTTTCTTTCGAATTTGCTTCAAGCGATTTGATGTAGCCGTAGCCTGTCTCAGGACGTGTCGGCATCATTCCGAGCGTCACGATGACGTCGTTGTTCTTAGTATATTCAAGCGATTCCTTAATCACCTCTTGGAAATGCGGTACGTCGAGCACGAGATGGTCGGCAGGAGAGAACACGAGGTTCGCATCAGGGTATTTGGCATAAATCTTACGGCTCACATACTCGATGCAAGGCGCTGTGTTGCGCATGATAGGCTCCATAAGTATCTGTGTCTCAGGCACTTCCGGAAGCTGCTCCTTCACGATGTCCTTATATTTCTTCGACGTCACAATCCAAACGTGATCAGGGGCGATGATGCCGGCAAAACGTTCAACAGTGAGCTGAATCATGGTCTTTCCAATACCCATCACATCGATGAACTGCTTAGGTTTTTCTGGAATCGACATAGGCCAGAAACGCGAGCCGACGCCGCCTGCCATTATAATAAGGTGATTATTATTCATTTTCAAACAATGCTATTTATCCAATATACTTTTGCAAAGGTATGGAATTATTTTTAAATTCTAACATCGTAATTGATATTTTTTTAATTTTGCAAAAAATAATTCGAAAATAACAGAATCGGATGAATAAGGACTCGAAAATTTTCGTAGCAGGTCATCATGGACTGGTTGGCTCGGCAATCTGGAACAATCTGAAATCAAGAGGATATAATAATCTTGTGGGCCGCACTCATTCTGAGCTTGACCTTACTAACCAATTGGCTGTCAAGGAGTTCTTTGACAAGGAACAGCCTGATGCGGTGGTGCTCGCGGCGGCTCATGTGGGCGGCATCATGGCTAACTCGCTCTACCGAGCCGACTTCATCATGCTGAACATGCTCATTCAGTGCAACGTCATTGGCGAGAGCTTCCGCCATAACGTGGAGAAACTGCTTTTCTTGGGCTCGACATGTATTTATCCGAAAAACGCTCCGCAACCGATGAGCGAAGACGCACTTCTGACAAGTCCGCTGGAATATACCAACGAAGAATACGCCATCGCCAAAATCGCCGGGCTGAAGATGTGCGAGAGCTATAACCTACAGTACGGCACCAACTATATCGCCGTGATGCCCACTAATCTCTATGGTCCGAACGATAACTTCCATCTCGAAAACTCACACGTCATGCCCGCTATGATGCGGAAAATTTACCTCGCCAAACTGCTTAACGACAACAACTGGGAGGCAATACGCAACGATATGGACAAACGCCCGGTTGAAGGTGTCAACGGCAGCTCGAGTGAGACTGAAATCAAGAAAATATTAGCAAAATATGGCATAGAGACCAATAAAGTGACTTTGTGGGGCACCGGCAAGCCGCTTCGTGAGTTCTTGTGGAGCGAAGACATGGCTGACGCCTCAGTGCACGTGCTTCTCAACGTCGATTTCAAAGATGTCATCGGGAAAGAGGTCTACAGCAACAACGGCGCCGCTATCCCTTCACTTGGTGAGATAAGAAACTGCCATATAAATGTCGGAACTGGTAAAGAGCTGACAATCAGAGAGTTGTCACAGCTCATAGTAAAGACCGTCGGCTTCACGGGCGAAATAGTTTTCGATGCCTCCAAACCTGATGGCACAATGCGTAAACTTATAGACGTCAGCAAGTTACATAGCCTCGGCTGGCATCATAAGGTCGAGATTGAAGACGGTGTACAGAAGCTCTTCGATTGGTATCAAAGCGGGAAGCAGGTCTTGCCTTCGCGGTAAGCTTTCTCCCATTCCCAGGCGCTGCGTGTCATGTCGTCGAGGGTGCGCTCTGCCTTCCAGCCTAACTCCTTGTTGGTATATGTGGGGTCAGCCCATATTTTGACGATGTCGCCGGCTCTTCTCTCAGCAAATTCGTATTTCAGCTTCACGCCTGTGCTTCTCTCAAACGATTTTATGATGTCCAAAACCGAATATCCAGTGCCTGTTCCCACGTTGAATACCTCGAAGCGTGACTTCATTTTGTTTTGAATCATGCGTTCGACGGCTTTCACATGGGCTTTCGCCAGATCCATGATGTGGATGTAGTCGCGGATTGGTGTTCCATCAGGCGTGTCGTAGTCGTTGCCGAAGATTCTCAGGAACGGGCGTATGCCGTATGCAGTCTGCGTGACGTAAGGCATGAGGTTTGCAGGCACTCCGAACGGCAACTCGCCGAGTCTCGCGCTCTCATGTGCCCCGACAGGGTTGAAATAACGTAATGCTATGGCGTTCAATCCTTTATATGCGGTGATACAGTCTTGCATTATCTCTTCGGCAATCTGTTTGGTGTTGCCGTAAGGACATTCAGCCTTCTTGATGGGCGCCTTCTCCGAAATAGGCAGATTCTCCGGGTCTGGCTCGCCGTAAACGGTGCACGACGACGAGAAGACAAAGTTCTCCACGCCGTATTTGTTCATCGACTCAAGGATGTTCATCAGTGAATCGAGGTTGTTGCGATAATATTTCAACGGCTGTTCCACCGATTCGCCTACGGCTTTATGCGCCGCAAAATGTATCACACCTTTTATATCTTGATGACGACGGAAGAAATCGTCGACTTTTGCCCTGTCGGCAAGGTCAAACTGCTCGAACTCCGGCTTCTTTCCCGTGATGGAAGCAATGGCGTCGAGTGCCTCTATTCTTGAGTTAAACAAAGCATCCACTACAATCACATCGTAGCCTTGCTGCTGTAATTCTACTGTTGTGTGGGAACCGATAAACCCTGTTCCGCCTGTGACTAATATCTTCATTTTCATTTTTTTTAATGAGATTTCTCCACTACGCTTCGCTTCGGTCGAAATGACGGAGTGCTACCGCCATCCGAAAGGATGCTCACTTAATGCTAATTTCGCCAGCGGATGGTAGTCGCCCACCAGTCCTATCGGCTTCGCGTTTCTAATCTCGTATACTATCTCGATGCAGTTTCTGGCTTCAGAAATCCTGAATCCTTCGCCTGAAAGAATCTTTTCGTAGCTCTTGGTGTGCAGCTCTGTGAATCCGGCGCTGAACTCGAACTCCGAGCCGTCGATCATGATGGTGCGATATGTCTTTTTCTCTCCTTGGACGGCGTTGGCAGGCAATGTGTCTGCGTTGATACTCAGGAAGTAACGCACTCTTGCCTTTGGCATCTCCAGATATCCCGCCACGCGGTCGTGTGTCGACACATGCACCACGTTTTTCGTCACCGGACCGAAGATCCACGAAAGCATGTCGTAGAAATGTATTCCGATGTTGGTGGCGATGCCGCCGCTCTTATTCTCGTTGCCTTTCCAAGAGGTATAATACCAGTTGCCTCTTGCTGTGATATATGTCAAGTCGACGTCGTAGACCTTGTCTTTCGGTCCTTCGTCGATTTTCTTTTTCAGTGCTACTATCGAGTCGTGAAGGCGCAGCTGAAGTATAGTATACGCTTTATGTCCTGTGCTTTGTTCCACTTTTTCCAAAGCGTCGATGTTCCATGGATTCAGCACCACCGGCTTTTCGCAGATGACGTCGGCACCAAGTCTTAATCCATACCTGGTGTGCGCGTCGTGCAGGTAGTTTGGCGTGCAGACCGTCACGAAATCTATATTTGTACCACGTTCAATGAGACGTGTGTTATGTCTGTCAAAAAGCTCCTGTTCTGTAAAAAAAGCCGCATTGGGGAAATAGCTGTCCATGATGCCTACCGAGTCGCTCTTGTCGTAGGCTGAGACCATGTTGTTTCCCGTGTCTTTTATGGCCTTCAGATGTCGTGGCGCAATATATCCCCCAACTCCGATAATCGCAAAGTTCTTCATATTTTTATTTTTAATCGCATTTGGCGATAAATCTTTAAAAAATCTATTAAAAAATCAAAAAACTCTTAACTCTTAACTTTCATCTCTAAACTATCAACTTTTAATTCGTATTCCCTTCCGCATTCACATTTTAAACTGTTGTTCAGTCTCTTTCCGCACTCGCAAACCCAGCCAATTTGTCGTGCCGGCACTCCGGCCATCAGTGCATAGTCTTTCACGTCTTTGGTGACGACGGCTCCGGCCGCTATCATTGCGCTCTTTCCGACGGTGTGTCCGCAAACGACGGTGCAGTTGGCACCGAGCGACGCACCTTCTTTTATCAGTGTCTTCGCATAAACGCCGTGCACCGGAAAGTGCGCCCGTGGTGTCACGACATTGGTAAATACGCAGCTCGGACCGCAGAACACGTTGTCTTCAATCTCCACGCCCTCGTACACCGATACGTTGTTCTGTATCCTAACGCCGTTACCTATCTTTACATTGTTTCCGATGTTGACATTTTGTCCCAGCGAGCAGTCTTTTCCTATCACCGCCCCTTTCTGGATATGACAGAAATGCCAGATTTTGGTGCCGTCGCCAACGACGGCACCATCGTCTATATAACTCGATTCGTGTTTAAAAAACATTATAAGTTAGCTTTTTCAATGTCTTTGAAATAGTTCACCGTACCGACTTTCAGCTCGTCTGTCGCTGCGTCGTCGCACACGATGATGCCTTTTGGATGCATCTGCAATGCACTCACGGTGCAGAGATGGCAGACGCCGCCTTCGATGGCCGCTGCCAAGGCGCGAGCCTTGTTGTGACCATTGGCGAGAATCATCACCTCGTCGCTGTCCATAACTGTACCGACACCCACTGTCAAAGCGGTCTTCGGCACCTTGTTGATGTCATTGTCGAAGAAACGTGAGTTGGCGATGATGGTATCTGTCGTCAACGATTTCACTCTTGTGCGTGATGTCAGTGATGAACCTGGCTCGTTGAAAGCGATATGGCCGTCAGGACCGATGCCGCCCATGAACAGATGGATGCCGCCGTATTTCTTGATCTTGGCTTCATAATCTGCACATTCTTTCTCAAGATCTTTGGCGTTGCCGTTGAGGATATTCACGTTTTCTTTCTTAATGTCGATATGTTTGAAGAAGTTATTCCACATGAATGAGTGGTAGCTCTCCGGATGGTTCTCAGGAATGCTCACATATTCGTCCATGTTGAATGTCACCACATTCTTGAATGAGACCTTACCAGCCTTGTAAGCCTTGATGAGGGCTTTGTAAGTGCCTATAGGTGTTGAGCCTGTAGGCAATCCGAGGATGAAAGGTTTCTCTGCCGTTGGCTTGAACTCATTGATTCTGCAGACGATATGATTTGCCGCCCACTGTGACATCTTGTCGTAATTCGGTTCAATGATAACTCTCATAATATAATAAATTTAAGGTTTTTACTTGATTAATTCTCTTGCATCTTTGATGAACTGCAACGCTTGATCCGTCTCTTTCTTGATTTGTTTGACGAAGCTGTTGTCTTCGAGTTTTCCGTTCACAGCGTCACGCTCTTCAAGATTGCGGAATGTAGAGTTGCGGATGACGTTTTCGTAGTCTTTCTTTCTTGACTCATAAACCTGGTCACGGACGTATTGAAGGATCCTTTCACCCTTGTCGAGGGCATCCGAGAAGATTTCTTTTGTCAAAGAAGGACATTTGTTGTAGATGAATCTCAATGCCTGATAACTGTGTAACAGCTTGTCGGTGCGGTACTTTTCCCATAAATCGTTGTAACGTTTGTGGATGTCGTCCCAGCTGTCGAGAGTGCCGTTGCAGATATCGTCGATGAGTCTCTCGAGGTCGTCTCCGGTCACGAGCTGGCCACCCAAGTTAATCCATTCGCGCTGACGCACGTTGGTGAGACGTTTGCACATCTGTTCGAACGTCTCCTTTGGATGAACTTCCATGTGATAGATGAGGTTCTTCACCGCATAGTATATAATCATGTCTTCGTAGGCGTGATAAGCTTCATAAGGCTTGAGTATCACCACTTTACGATGTGACTTCTCCATCTCTTCACCTAAGACCTCGAGACCTTTCACCACGGCTTTGTCTCCATTGAGGAGCTTGTGTCCGAGTTCGCGCAACTCGTAGTATTCACGTTCAGGATCCTCGCCTTTCGAGCGCAGATAAGCCTTGGCTGTCCACACCTCGAGGAGCTTGCGTCCTGCGATGACTTCTTCCATTGTGTCTGGCGCAAATGTCTCAAACTCAATGTTTTGAATCTTACGCAGACGTTTGTCGCGTTTCTGATATTTCGAGGTGTTACGCGCGATGGCGTACATGTTATACATCCACCAGTATGCCGGCATCACCTCGAGCTGGTCTTTCGCCACGTTGTTGTTTACCAAGGCAAAAGGCAGCTTGATGTTCATCTCGTTAGGATAGTCTGCCTTCGAAAGCAGCGTGAATGATGCAAACTGCGACGAGTGCTTGACGCTGGAGCAGAGTCCTGGCCAGAAACCGCGTTTCGCCACGATTTCACCGTCGGTGGCGCGGCTGTTGTGGTTAGAACCTAATGTCGCACCGGCAGCCATGTTGCTCTGACCCATCACACAAGCGGCGATGAGGAACGAGTTGTTATGGTGCTGCTCATGTGCCGGAAATATCAGGTTATTCAACACCTCACAGCATGAGATGGTCGAGTTGTCACCCAAAATAGAATAGATGACTCGCGCTCCGTATTTCAGGTTGCAGTTGTCACCGATGACGAAACGTGTCGCCACCACAGAATAAAAGATATGGCAACCGAACCCCACGATGCCGTTGACCAAAATCACGCCTTCGCCAATCTGTGTCGGCTCTTCCTCCGATGAGTTGATGGTGATGTTTTTCAGCTTACTTGCACCTTTGATATAACAGCAAGATCCAATCTTCGCATCCTTGATAATCCAAGAATTCTTGATGACGCAGCCTTCGCCTATGGTTCCATAGTAACCTCTGCTGCTGTCGTGTTCCTTGTTGGTAATTTCAAACAGTCTGTCCTGAAGCTTCTGAATATCAGTGTATTTTGCCCAAAGATATGCGTCGGCAGTGATCATTCCGTCGAAAGGAAGGACCTTGCGGCCGCCTGCCTCGTTCATGAGCTCGAGCCACACACGGACGTCTTCCGGCTCGCCGTCTTTGATGATACCGTTGCCGAACTTCGAGTGGTCGGTACAAGAAACTTCGTGGATGTTAAAGAGAATACATCTGTCACCGACGATGTAGTTAGCCATATAACGCACGCCGTGAATAGCCACGTAATCGCCGATGTCGCAAGAGATAATAGTGCTACCGGTAATACCGCACGCCATCTTCAAATCGTGATACTGAAGCACGACTCTTTTGATGGCTCCGATACGCACCATACCGTAAAAACGATTGTTTTTCACCAAATTGGTGTCGAAATCATCAGTGACAAGAATGGTATCCCAACTGGTGGCAGTGTTGTTGTTCTTCACAAGACGCTCGATCTCGTCGGAACGCAGATGACGCCAGCCGTTTTCCGGCTTCTTGACCTGCTGATTTCTGAAAAAGTATTCATCGTGACCATCTTTAAGATATTTCTTATCGATGAAGTTCTCGTAAATACTTTCGTATGGTAATAATGTTACTTTATCCATATGACGCGCATTTGTTTTTATCTGTTTTTATACATTTCTTCGTAATATTTCTCATATTCACCGGACGTGATATTATCCATCCAAGCTTGATTTTCGAGATACCATTTCACGGTTTTCTCAATGCCTTCTTCGAACTGCAATGATGGCTCCCAGCCGAGTTCTCTCTGCAGTTTTGTCGAGTCGATGGCGTATCTCATGTCATGTCCCGCGCGGTCTGTCACGTAGGTGATGAGATTCATGTCTTCGCCTTCTTTTCTGCCGAGAAGTCTGTCGACGGTATTGATGACAACCTTAATGATATCTATGTTTTTCCACTCGTTGAAGCCGCCGATGTTATATGTCTCGGCTATCGTTCCCTTATGGAAAATGAGGTCGATTGCTCTTGCATGGTCTTCAACATACAACCAGTCGCGCACGTTCTCGCCCTTGCCATAAACCGGAAGTGGTTTGCGGTGACGTATATTGTTGATAAACAACGGGATAAGCTTCTCCGGGAACTGGTAAGGACCGTAGTTGTTCGAGCAGTTTGTCACGATGGTCGGCATGCCGTAGGTGTCGTGGAATGCTCTCACGAAGTGGTCGCTCGATGCTTTTGATGCCGAATATGGTGAATGCGGCATATATTTCAAATCTTCTGTGAAGAACTTGCTTCCGTAAGCGAGATGGTGCTTTCCTGACGATGCTTTCGTTGTGAACGGAGGCTTGATGCCTTCAGGGTCAGTCATTTCCAATGCGCCGTACACCTCGTCTGTCGAGATGTGGTAGAAACGCTTGCCTTCCCATTTCTCGGGAAGCTGTTCCCAAGTCAGCTTGGCTGCCTGAAGCATGCTCAAAGTGCCCATCACGTTGGTCTGAGCGAAGGTGAACGGGTCTTTAATCGAGCGATCCACATGGCTCTCAGCTGCGAGGTGGATCACACCGTCGACGTTGTATTTCTTGAAGATTCCCATGATTGTCTCAAAGTCGCAGATGTCGGCCTTGACAAAGGTATAATTAGGCTTGTCTTCAATGTCTTTTAGGTTCGCAAGGTTGCCTGCGTATGTCAGCTTATCGACGTTAATGATATGATAATCAGGATATTTGTTCACAAAAAGTCTTACTACGTGGCTTCCGATAAACCCTGCGCCGCCGGTGATGATGATGTTCTTCATAGATTTTCAATACATTTTTTTAATGATTCCTTCCAATGTGGAATCGTGATATTTAACTTATTTTTAATTTTCGTTTTGTCGAGGACGGAATAGCTCGGACGCTTGACCTTGCTCGGAAACTCGTCGCTGTGGCAAGGCTGTATGTCGCAAGTGTTGCCGCTCAGCTCGCAAATCTCCTTTGCGAAGTCGTACCAACTTATAACTCCTTCATTACTAAAGTGATAGATGCAGTTAGGAGTGAGGAGTGAGGAGTTAGGAGTTTTTATCTCGTCAATAATCCTCATTATTACTTTTGCGAGGTCTAAGGCGTATGTCGGAGTGCCGATTTGGTCGAAAACGACGTTGAGTTTGTCGCGCTCGGCTGTCAGTTTTCGCATCGTTTTCACGAAGTTGTTGCCAAACTCGCTGTATAGCCAGGCCGTCCTGATGATGACATGTTTGCAACCGACTTTTTCGATGGCCTGTTCGCCGTGTAACTTTGTCCTTCCGTAGGCTCCGGTAGGGTTCACAGGCTCGTCTTCGGTGCGCGGTGTGTTGCCTTCGTTGCCTCCAAACACATAATCCGTCGAGATGTGGATGAGCGTCGCGTCGTTGTCTTTGCAGGCTCTCGCCAGATACTCAACAGCTTGGGCGTTAAGCAGTTCCGCCGTCTTTTCATCGTCTTCGGCCTTCTCCACGTTGGTGTATCCTGCACAGTTGACGATGATTTTTATATCGTTTTCTTTAACACATTTGCTAATGGCTTCAAAACTCGTAATGTCGAGTTCCTCCACATCGGTGAAGATGTAGCGGTCGGAGCTTCCTCTGGAAACTATCCGCATCTCGTTGCCGAGCTGTCCGTTGGCACCTGTGACTAATACATTCATTTTTTTACTTTTCAAAAACAAAAGGTGACTCCAAATCTTTAAACAAGGGGTGATGTTTGTCTTTTTCGGAGAGGATGACGTCTTTTTCTGGTATTAACCAGTTGATATTCAAATCTTTATCATCCCATTGCAGTGCTCCTTCGCTTTGCGGAGCGTAGTAGTTGTCGCATTTGTACTGGAAGATCGCAGTCTCGCTCAACACCGAGAATCCGTGTGCGAATCCGCGTGGGATGTAAAACATACGATGGTTGTCCTCGCTCAGCTCGCATGCCACGTGTTTGCCGTATGTAGGCGAGCCTTTGCGGATGTCGACTGCCACGTCGAGCACGCGACCTCTCACACAGCGCACCAGCTTCGCCTGAGCGAACGGAGGCAGCTGAAAATGCAGACCTCTCAGCACGCCGTAGCACGACTTCGACTCGTTGTCTTGCACGAAAACGCTGTCTATCCCAAGCTTCTCAAAATCACGCTGCGAATACGACTCAAAAAAATATCCCCTCGCATCACCAAACACCTTCGGCTCGATGATCACCACTCCTTCAATATCAGTTTTTATAACTTCCATTTCAAAAATGCACAAATAACTTGCAAAAATACATATTTTAAAATTATTATCAAAGAAAAAAGTGAAATAATTTCGTCTTTAGTCATCATTATCGAGCTGGCGCCTCGCTGCGCTCGCCAAGGCTCTCTAATTGACGACTAAAGACTAAGGATTCTGCGAAATCGGTGAGCGTCAGCGAACTAAATCATTGTGGAAGAAAAGTATGGGAGAATAATTCTGCGTTTTTCTGCGATATCTGCGAGAGATTTTATATCTTTGCAAAAATTTTAAAGAAATGATTCTCTGTCTTGAAACTGCTACGCCATCATGTTCGGTGGCTTTGGTGCATAACGGCGAGGTCTTGGCTTGCGAGGAAGATCCTAAAGGCCAGAACCACTCAGAAAAGATTACGCTTTTCATCGATTCGGTGATGAAGAAAGCAGGTATTTCTTACGACCAGCTCGACGCTGTGGCTGTCAGCATGGGACCTGGTTCCTACACCGGATTGAGAATAGGTGTGAGCACCGCCAAAGGCATCTGCTACGCTGTTTCCAAGCCTCTCATCGCAGTGGAGACACTCGAAGCTATGGCTTATGGAGGCAAGGTTGTCATTTCGAGCGAGCGCAGCGAGCGGAGAAATCTCCTGCTGATTCCCGCCATCGACGCCCGCCGCATGGAGGTCTACGCCGCCATATTCGACGAAAACGTCAATAAAATAAAGGATACCGAAGCAGTCATCATCGACGGGAACTCATTCGCCGACCTCAAAAAAGACCATCATATCTATCTCTTTGGCGACGGTGCTGACAAATGTGCCGAGATCTTCGCAAATGATGACAAAATAACCGTGATAAAAGACTTCTATTGCTCGGCTAAATATATGAATACTATTGCACAACAAAAATTCAATAATAGTGAATTTGTTGACGTGGCATATTTCGAGCCGTTCTACCTAAAAGATTTCGTCCCTGGAACACCAACGGTAAAGGGGTTGAAATAGTTGACAATTGATAATTGACAATTGATAATTATAAGTTGACAGTTATTCTGCTTCCGCTGGAATACGCTCCGAATTCAGGTGCATACTGGCACTGTATTTGCGAATAACCAGCACTGAAACTGCCGTCTTTTGTCACGTACAGCTCATACGAAACCGTGTGTTTCCCTTTTGGAAGATACTCGAAGAAATACTCCATCGCAACGTCAGAGGTGCTTTGATAATACCATAATCCGTTATCCCAATGGTATCTCGAGAGCTGCTCCGTCGGCTCGAAGCATGCGCCGCGCAAGTCTTTCAAGTACACAAACTCCATGTCCTGACTGTTTTCAAACGTGATTTTCACTGTGACTTTGTCGCCGACTTTCACGTCTTCCGGCATGATGATCTCACGTTTGACCTTCATCGCGTCGTTATGCTTCTGCACCTTGTCTATCGGCACGAAATATTGACGATACAAGCCGCCCCAAACCACATGATTCGACTGGTTGTCGACTGCCACTATCACCTTGTCATCACCAATAATCATTGAGGCTTTGGCAGATTCAGCGGTCCAATCAGTTCCTCTGTTCATGATGGCGAAGACGGCCTCAACAGAAGCACGTTCGTTTTCCCACATATTGGTGCGTTTCTGGGTCAGAATCCACAGGCGCATGGCATCTGTTTCCTCAGTCTTTGGCTCGATTTCGTTGAATGCTTCCAGAATTCTCGACTCAGCCTCAACACTTATGTTTCGCCAGTACATTCCAAGCTCGTTTTTGATCGCGCGTTCGCGTAACGACTTGATAATCAACAGGGCTTTGTCATTATGACCGTTTCTGTTGAGAATCAAAGCGATATAAGCCTGCTCTTCAACTTCATAACGACGCCAATCCGTGTGTAATTTATTGATATAGAATGCTTTGGCTTCTTTAAACTTGTCGGATGTCTCGTATGTGAAATAACTCATTGCAAACAAGTCCTTCATCGTCATGAAGTCGCAGATGGCCTTGTCTTTTTTCTTCTGGGTGTCGAGTTTGTTATATCTCTCAACCACTTCATTTTCAATGAAATGGAAGGCTTTTTCGGTCATTTCCGAGTTGTCGCCGAGACGACCGAGACCGCACAAGATATATTGCGTGATGTATTCGCTTTCAGGCATTCCTTCGATCCACGACCAGCCTCCGTTGACAGTCTGCTTATTTTTGAGAATATCAAATGCCGATGAGATGTTTTTGTTAATGGCTTCAGTTTCAAAGAGTTTCGATATATTAGCGCGTTGCTGAGCCTCGTTTTTGGCATCGAGAACCCAAGGTGTCTCCTTTAATAATATAGCCTTAACATCTTCGTTTTTCTGCAGCTCCGACAAGGTGTCGCCATCGTGATATGCCAGCATTTCCTTGATGTTTGGATTGCTTGCGACAATCTCTTGTGCCATTTTGTTGACAAAATACCTGTTGAACGCTGTCGTCGCGTATTTTTCGTCTCCTTCAGCAATATATGGCAATGCCTGAATCACATAAAACACCGGATTTGCTTTGAAATCCAACTTGATGGCGTGATTTCTCTCATCCTCTTTGCTGATGTTGAATTCATATTCTTTCAACGTGTTGGCATCGACAGTCAGAGAATAAGTCTGTGTCAAAAAGACATCAGTACTCAACACCGGCAGCAGATGCTGCTCTGCGTCGCTGAAACCGTCAGTGATTGCTGAGAATCTGAAAGTCAGCGGGTTGATGTCTTTTTGCATCGCCACCTTCCAGCGCACACTTTGACTGCGACCGGCTGGGATCGATTCTATATTTATATTATTATCTGATAAAATCAATTCTATTGGATTATTGTCTTCGTCAAAAATCTCGAGTTTGGCGGTCGGAGAAAGCGTTTCATCCGATAGATTTATGACGTTGGCGGCAATCCACAAGGTGTCTTCGTCGTAAACGAACCTTGGCATATCGGCCATTATCATCAGCGGCTGTTGGGTTACGACGGTTGTTTCATAATTTCCAACTTTCAAATCTTTTGAGTAAGCCAAAAGCTTTAAGTTCCAACGAGTTAACGCGTCAGGCATGGTGAAAGTGAATGACACATCGCCATTTTTGTCAGTGCGCAAATCAGGATAGAAGAAGGCAGTCTCGTTGAAGTCTTTGCGGATCTTGGCTGGCTGTATTTCTTTTGGCACATACGGTTTTTTATCCAGCTGTATTACATCATCTGAATGAGCTCTCAGGAAAACTTCTTCCTCACGCACTTCCTCTATACCATAATTATACCTATATGGGAGAAGATTTACAGTTGAAAATGTCATGTTTTCAATATAATGGAAGAGCGCAATACGAAAATATTGATATCGCATTTGTGTGTCAAAACTTCTGTCAGTAGTAATAGAACTACCTATTGTCACCCAAGGTTTATAATAAAAATCCCAATCAAGTTCTCTAAAATTGTCGAGTGCCGCATCGTACATCGTAGCCATCACTGGCACCTCGACAGGCTTCCCTTTGTGGTTTTTCACAGTCACGCTCCAAGTGTCTTGTTCGCCTGGAAGCATCTTGTTTCGCTCTGTATGCAAAACAATATCCAAATCCAAGTTGTTGTAAGGAATAACCACATAATTTAAATCTCGCATTTCGGTGTTGTATTTGACCATTGCGACCTGAAAATCGATGCGCCCACGGTCTTCTTCGCGGACTTTATAAGAGACTTTTACAACATTGTTATTCAATATGATACGCTCTGATTTCAGAATCTTTGTGCCTTTTTTGACAATTACCCAAGCCGATGCGTTTTTCTCAGAAGAACCGATGTAGTAGTTGATTGTCTCGCCTGGTTGTGTCGTCTTCTTGTCAATATTTGTCCAAATCATTGATTTATAAGGCATCTTTTTCGATTTGACATCGCAAATTACATACTGATCTGAAAATGATGAAAGCGTGTCATCAACTGAACGGAGCTCAATTATATATTTCCCGATGGTCAGATTGTCGTTGTCATTAAATAGTTTTGCCTTGCCATTTACATCTAAAACACCTTGACATACAATGTCTTTTTCAATGATGTCTTTCGAATAGTAATCAAATTTCGGGAAATATGCTTTTAATAGCTGGTTGCTCAAAAGCTGTCGGTCAAAGTCACCTAAATCTCTTGGATATCTATCTATATCATTAACTTTGAATATCTTGTATTCAACTTGTGTGCTTGCTGGCTTCCCGTTGATGTTTGCTGCCGTGACATACAAATTGGTCAGGTCTTTCACATCTATAACATTGTTGCCGTCAATTTGGATGTCATATTTATTATATGTGGCAGAAATACTGAATTTTCCACTCTGTGTTTCGCCTTGTTTGTTTGTGGCTGTGACATTAACCTCGTAGGTGTATTTTGGCATGTTGATAACTTCAAAATCGTCGGATGGTGACAATTGAAAACCAATGTTAAATGTACCATCGATGGAAGTACTACTTTCACCTGTTGAAATTATCTCATTGGCATGATAAGGTGGTTTCCAGTACCAAAATCTGTAAGGGAATGATGTCTTTCTTGTGACAGAGTATTTATATGCGACGTTGTCGAGTCCGAATCCGGAAAGCGCTGCAATCTTGCCGGAAATGCTGATGCTGTCGCCGATTTTGTACTCATTTTCAGGTGCGTCAAACGTCACTTCAAAGGTCGGACGTTTGTATTCCTCAACCTCAAAACTTTCCGAACCGTATTCGTCTTTAATACTGTAATAGCCGTTAAGTCTGTTAGTAGGAATAGTAAAACTGCCGTGTGCGGCACCAAATTCATTGGTTGTAATTCTCAGTGAATCAATGATTTGGTAGTTTGCATCAGATAAATATAAAATTGTATTGTAATCGGCTATTACTTCCTTGGATTGCGAGCTGCCACGATAAACAACGTAGTTGAATTGCACTGTCTGACCAGGACGGTAAATGGCGCGGTCAGTGAAAATCTCACTTTTTATTTCTAAGTTGTCATTTTTGTGACTTATATGATAAGACGAATAATTTGTCGCTAGCAGAGTGTCGGTTTTGTCATATAAATCGATAAAATACGAGTTTTTTCTAGTTATTGGCGCAGTCAGGAAGCCGCTTCTGTCGCATATAACATCGGCAACAGTTCTGCGTCCCCAAGATTTGGTGTCGTAAGAATAAGCGTTCTCGGTGAAATGCGCCGTGACAAAACTCATCGGCAATCCTGTTTCACGATTTACCACGTAAATATTGAGGTTTTCATCGGTTTCCAAATTAAACATCGCCAGATTGCTGACCTGGAAAGGCATGAATATAAGATCTATTAAATTATCAAAACTGTCGTTGTTTGAGAAAACCAGATAATAAGCGCCGCATTGCAACGCAGGCAAGGCGATGAGCGACGAATGTTCCTTATAGTCAGTCTCTGCTGGTATTTCTAAAGTATTTGCAACCACTGGTTTTTTTGAAAATAGCAAAGGAAATAGTTCCTTATAATTCAGAGTAGAATACTTTAAAAATTCAGTCGTCGTGACCTTGAAAATCTTATAAGAAGGACAAGTGGTGTTACGATATTTTAATCCTACAGCGATGGTCTGCCCTGGAACATAAACGTTATTTATTTTAACATCAATGGATTTTTGTTGCAGACTTTTATTGAATTCTACGCATTGCAGATAAATCGGATGGTTTTTGTCGAGCATATCCATCGTTTCATCGCAAAGTTGTTTAGCTCTCACAAATTCATTCATGTAAGTGAGATATTCGATCTGAATTATGTGAATCTTTGCAACCAATTCTTTATCAGGGCATTCACTGGCAAGTTGCGTGAAATCGTCGAAGTTTTTGTCAGTGATAGGAGAGAGTTGGCTAATCCTATTATTATAATATGCCTTGATATAATTATTTTCCAAATCAAATTTCAAAAGCTTTTCAAACAACTCTTGCTTGTTGTCATTCCCAAAGTAATCGTTTATAAGACAATGCATTACATAGTCGTAAAGTGTCGGCTCAAGCTCGATGTCGAATACTGACAAGTCATTAGTCATGAAAAGCTCTTCATAGTCTTCCATCGAAACGGTCTTGATGAAGTCGTTGTCCTGATATGCGAGAATATCGTCGAACTTCAAGTTATACTTGGCGATTTCGACGTTCAGAATAACCTGCGACGCCTCGGAGAGTTTCGGGAGATACGACTTGCAGAATCCAGGGATGGTGTCATGAGGATTTTCGTCGGTCATGCGGAGAATCTCACAACGTTTGATGACGGTTTTCAGCAGTTGGACGTCGTTTTTATCTTTAATTGCCTGTTTTTCAATCTTATCCAAGACTTTCCCGGCTGATTCCGGAAGCAGATTCTCGATATTATCATCAAATTCGTTCCAAAGTTTTTGGTAGTCTTGAGCGTTGATACTCAACGATATAGCTAATGAAATTATAAAAACGAGGATTCTTTTCATAGTGATTTGTTTTTATTCTTTTTCTAACACAGATAACACTGATTTACACAGATTTATTGTATTTTTTATTCTAATCCGTGTAAATCCGTTTAATCCGTGTTTTTAATTATTGTTCTTTCGCTTTTTCAGCCATGGCCTTGTTGTAGCACTCTCTGCAAAGCGGCTCGTAGCTCTCTGTCTCGCCCAAAACCACGAGTTTGTCGCCGGCGATGGTACGGTGCGAGTATTGCGCCAAGCTACCGCAGCGCATGCAGATAGCGTGCACCTTGGTAACGTCTTCAGCTATCGCCATGAGCTGTGGCATTGGTCCGAAAGGCTTGCCCATGAAATCCATGTCAAGGCCTGCAATGATGACTCTAATACCTTGATTAGCAAGCTGTTGGCAAACGTCGATGAGCTCGTTTCCGAAAAACTGCGCCTCGTCGATGCCTATCACGTCGCACTCGTTGGAATAAAACAAAATCTGCTGAGCGTTTTCCACAGGAATGGAATGCAACGCGTTGGAATTGTGGGAAACAACGTCTTCTTCTGAGTATCTCGTATCGATTCCAGGCTTGAAGATTTCGACCCTTAACTTGGCGATTCTGGCACGGTTAAGACGACGAATCAATTCTTCGGTTTTGCCTGAAAACATTGAGCCACACACCACCTCAATCCATCCTTGTGACTTATTATGTGAATCTTTTTCGAGAAACATATCCGACGTATTTAATTTTTTTATAATTTTGTTGACTACAAAAATAAGGAATTTTAACATGGAAACACAAAAAAATGATGAAAAAAATATTGTGCTCGAGATGAAACGTCTGCTCGGCCGCATGATGGTGCAAGTTGATTACATGTATCGCAACGACCGCGAGATGAGTCGCCTCGACCTCGACATCATGATGGAACGCACACGCGAATTTTACGAATTACTATGTGATTATCAATCAGATAAGATGGTGAAAGAAGTCGTGGAGCAAGAGCCGGTAAGCACCGAGATCAACGAAGGTGGCGAACTGATAAACCGCGACGTGGAGTTCGAGATAGAGACACCTGAAGAGGTCCTGGACGAACCTGAAGTCACTGAGGAGAAAGCCGATGAAGAAACAGAGATGAGTTTTGAAGAAGAGAACGAAGAAGTTGCAGAGCCTCAGGAGGAAGTCGTTGAAAATCAGGAAGAAACACCTGAGAATATTGAAGAAGAGCCTGCTGAAGAAAACAACGAAGTCGCTGCCGAGGATGAAGACGAGGAAGACTGGGAAGATGAGGATGACGAGGTGTTCCATGTTGAACCTGTTGTCAAAGAACCAGAAGATAACAGCCTCGCAGCCAGGTTGACCCGCGCTCATGTTGACGATATCAGATTGGCATTGGGTATAAATGATAAAGTAATGATTATCAATGATTTGTTTAACGGCTCGGTGGAGCGTTACAACAAGTCAATCGATGCTTTGAACGATTTCCCGACCTTGTCTGGAGCGCGCGTCTATATGAGCGAGCTGCAGATAGAGCTTCAGTGGGATACTGAATGCCAGTCATATAAGATGCTTAACGACCTCGTTGAAAGACGTTTTATCTAATATCGTTCTGATATGAAGTTATATCTCGTTCCAACGCCCATCGGCAACCTTGAGGACATCACCTTGCGAGCCTTGCGTGTGCTTCGTGAGGAGGTGGATGTGATTCTTGCGGAAGACACCCGTACCAGCGGTAACTTATTGAAACACTATGAGATAAGCAAGCCTATGCAGGCGTTTCATCTTAACAACGAACACGTTGTCGTGGAGTGCATCGCTGAGCGTATCGCCAACGGCGAGCTCATGGCTCTTGTCACCGACGCCGGCACCCCTGCCATCTCCGACCCGGGTTTCATGCTCGTCCGCGAATGCATAAAACGCGGCGTAGAGGTCGAGTGTCTGCCCGGCGCGACGGCTTTCGTGCCTGCTCTCGTCAATTCCGGACTGGCAGCCGACCATTTCATCTTCGAAGGATTCCTGCCACATAAGAAAGGTCGACAGACAAAAATCAAGCAAATCGTTGAGAATGAATATACTACGATACTTTACGAGTCACCGTTCAGACTGGTGAAGACACTGGAACAGCTTGCCGAGATGGCAGGCCCCGAACGAAGAGTGTCGGTGGCACGCGAGCTTACGAAAATTCATGAGGAAAACGTGAGAGGGACACTCGAAGAGGTGATAAGATATTTTAAAGAGAAAGAAGTCAAAGGAGAGATTGTGATAATATTAGAGGGTAAAGACTAACGACTAAATTCAACCTTTAGATACTGTTTTGTGACGAAATTTCTCTATTTGTGACGAAATTGGAAAAAATTCAACCAAAAGAGACTTTTTGTCTGAAACGAAAAACGGTTTTTGTCATTTCGACTGAAGTGGAATGAAATGGAGCGGAATGGAGAAATCCTTTATTAACGGACTTATTCAATTGTGCATGGTAATAGAGGATTTATTCACCTGAGCTGAATGCTTTCGCAAAGCTCAGGTCTCGACTGCTTGGAATTGTTAATAAAAAAATATGAAAAGATTTTTTATCACATTATTTGCCGTCCTGATGACGATAGGCCTTTCAGCTCAGGACAACGGGAAAACCTTAAACGAAAATGGCGAAATCATCAAGAAAGGCTGGAACTTCGGACCATTGCCGGTGGTAGGCTACAACAGCGACCTCGGATTCCAATATGGTGCTTGCGTCGATATTTTCAACTACGGCGACGGCTCGAATTATCCTGGTTATAATTTCAAAATGAACTTCGAGGTCTCGGCATATACCAAAGGATCAAGCATATTCCGCACCTATTCCTATTGGAACAATATCATCCCAAGAGGCAAACTCTTTGTCGACTTAGGATATTTTGTCGATAAAAAATTCGAGTTTTACGGCTTCAACGGCTATGCCTCTCCTTACTACAAAGACGTAGCGGTGATGATAGATAACACCATACCATTTGATGATTTTGAACATGGCATTGTCACTGAGCCCGGCATGAAAGAAAGCGGTTTTTATGCCATGGACAGACGTCAATTTCGTGCAGTTGTGAGCATGCAGCAACAGATCGGAAATGTCAAGAATCTGTATTACGGACTGGGTTTTGCATATTATAACTACAACAACCGCCATCTGACCCTTTCGAAATATCAAGACCAGTTGTCGCTGTATTCGTTATATAGATTTACCAACCTTATTCGTGCAAATGAGCAGGAAGGCAACGTCACCGAGTTTAAGGCTGGCATTATCTACGATTCGAAAAACTATGAAAACGACCCTACTAGAGGTATCTATTTTGAGGCTACATTGACGGCAGCCCCTGATTTTGTTGACAATCGCAATTATGGTCATATGACATTTACCGGTGTCTTCCATCATTACATCCCGGTGGTTGGCGACAAACTCACATTCTGCTATCGTTTGGGCGCTCAGAATGTGCTTGCAGGCGACATCCCATACTATGCGATGATGAACACTAACCTCATGTTTTACAAGAAGATATACACCGAGGCATACGGTGGTTCCACTACCGGACGTGGCATCAAGAGAAACAGCGTCATCGGTCAGGGAGTGGCTTGGATGAACGTGGAACTGAGATGGAGAATCGCTAATTTCAAGTTCATCAACCAGAACTGGTGCGTGGCATTGAACCCTATGTTCGACGCCGGTATGGTGACGCAGACCTTCCGTCTCGAGGAACAGAAAGCTGCCATGGCTATCATGAAAGACCATCTGACTTACGAGACATCTGAAGAATACGACTTGTTTTACAGCGGTGAAAGCGAAAGCCTCCACACCTCAGCGGGATGCGGCTTGAAGCTTATCATGAACCAGAACTTTGTGGTGTCAGCAGAATTCGCCAAAGCCTTCAACAAACTTGACGGCGAAGGCCTGGGAGCCTACATAGGATTCAACTACATATTTTAAAATCTCTTCCCGAGAATACTTAATACTATAAGAACTATCGCACATCCGATGATTCCGAAAAGCTGCCATGTCCAAGGACTCGGGTTGGCTTCTTTGTCGTAAACTTCCATGCGGGTCTTTACTGATTTTATTATGGCGTTGGAGCTGTACGTTGCGCCGCTCACTGCGTCAATCTCAAGATTTATTGCCTCTTTCGGAGTGAGACCGTAGAAATTCTCAACGAGTTTGGCATCGGTGACTTTCTGAAGGAAACGAGGAGTCTCCTGGTTATCCAAAATGTTGATATTGGCAATCTTACCGCCTTTCATCTTGATTTCCAATGGAATAACCCCATTAAAACCAATGATATCCTGGCAATATTCCTCTGTGTAAAGAGTGGTATTACCTGAAAATTGTGCCTGTTTGTGTCCAAAACGACTGATTCCGAACATTACCGCAAAAAATCCCAAAGCGGCGACGAAAATGTAGTTTAAAATTTTAATTGTTTTCATATGATTTACAAATATTATTCAATAAATGACCGGAGCAAAATTACAAAAATAATTTCAGATTGAAGAAATATTCGTAAATTTGTGCTCTCAAAAAAAGGAGAAATGGGCAAGATTCAAGATGACAATTGGCTGTATTCGTTTTTAAGACCTTATGTGGATCACCATACTTTTCGGGGATTTCGGAGGTATAAGATTGTAGGTAAGGAAAACATCCCGGAAGGAGCGTGTGTATTCGCCAGCAATCACTGCAACACCCTGATGGATGCCATGGTGATTCTCGCGACATCGCACGGGAAGAAGGTCTTCATTGCGAGAGGCGACATCTTCCAGAATCCAAAGATTGCAAAGATACTGAGATGGCTGAGGATACTGCCGATTTTCAGGAGCCGCGACGGCATCGGGGCAGTGCGCGATAAAAATGGCGACACCATGGACCAGGCTGTCGACGTGATGCGCGACGAGGTGCCATTGTACCTCTTCCCGGAAGCCACACATCGCACGAAACACTCGCTGAGACCCCTTAGCAAAGGCATTTTCCACATCGCGCTTGACGCAAACCGGCAATATGGAAATGAAAAACCTGTCTACATCGTGCCCGTCGGCTTGGAATATGGCGACTATTACCGCTTCCGCTCAACAATAGTGATAACCTACGGTGAGCCAATAAACGTGACAGAGTTTGTGAAAGGTCGCGAAGATGAGAATGAAGCAGTGATAATCAATGAGTTGAAGGATATCCTCAGAGAGAGAATGTCGAAACTCATCTCGTTTGTGCCCGATGAAGACGAAGACTACGACGCCATCTGGGAGATAGTCAAATTGAAGCCCGGATACAACAGCCAGAAAATCACTGAAATACTTGATTTTAAAGCGAAAGAACCGGAAAAGGCCAAGACTCTCTTTGAGAAGGTGAGGGCGTTCACAAAACACAGAATAGAGAGCAAGGTCTCGGTGAAGACCATAGTCAAGAAAACGATGTTCGGAACAGTATTGTTAAAGACCCTTATGATAATCTTGGGATTGCCGTTTTACATCGCAGCGGCAGCAGTGACATGCCCAATCTGGATCACCGCGTATTTTATTCTTAAAGGCTTGAAAGACAATGCGTTCCGTAATACTGTGAACTACGTGGTGGAGCTTTTCCTGCATCCTTTGATATCCCTGATCGGGACGATATTGCTGTTCTGCTACACCCCTTGGAAAATCGCCGTTTTGGGTAGCATTTTCCTGTATATCAGCTACACCTTTTTCATGGACAGCAACGAATTCATACGAATCTGGATGTCCGATATACGCTGGGTTTTCAACAAGAAATTGAGAAAAGAATTCGACGAACTTTTTTAAACTCCAATTATTTTATATTTATTTAAAAAAAAGTCTTATTTTTGCTGATTAGTAGAAATAAGACTTTTTTATTGGCTCGCTTATGTGACCCAAGTGGCGAAGCTGTATAGAGAGGTCATGTAACTATATAATAATCAATTGTTTATAAATGAAGAAAATTTTTGATGGATTACGGCCGTTCCAAAAAGCAGAACTTCTGATAATGATGCTTTTGGCGTTTGCTATACCGTTTAGCTGGCTTGCGGCGCAATATTGCGAGGTGGCATTGCTCCTCTGCGCGGTTCTAAAGTTCATTTTTGACCAGAAATGTCAGCTTAACGAAAACCAAAAACGGTTCAAATGGGCTTATATCATCTTCGCCATGACCTGGGTGATGTATCTCATCGGCATGATTTACACCGATAATCAATCATTTGGATGGATGCAGGTGAGCAAAAAACTCGGCTTTCTTATATTCCCGATGATTTTCCTGTTTTCCGACATGTCGTATATCACCAAACAACGTCTGAAAGCTATAGGAAACACTCTGATTCTGGGCTGTATACTGTTTTTCTTCATGAATCTGGTCTATGCCGTTTACGACGTGATCTTCAACGGCGAGACGACCGCCAGATTTTTCGACCAGGAGCTGATGAAATGGTATTACGTGCACCACAGCTACCTTTCGATGTACGCCAGCCTTGGACTGATGTTCTGTTTCATGGGCATTTTTGAAAATACCGAACGTAAAGTTAAGATAATCAATATTTTAGCTTATATTATACTTGTTGTTTTCATCATTCTGGTGAGGTCGCGCGCCGGTCTGATCTGGATGGTCCTGACCTTCGCTTTGCAATGGATTTGGCTCACTTTCATCATGAAAAAGAAGAAAATGGGCTGGATTTTGGGAGGAATCTTCATCCTGGTATTGGCTGGCGCTATCGTGGCATTCCCGCAGAGCGTGACGAGAATCACGAAGACCATCACCAACATCACTTCCGAACACTCTTCCGACCACCGACTCGTGCAATTCAAAGGTTATAAGTCGGTTTTGACCGATAACTGGCTTTTCGGAGTCGGTACTGGCGACAGGTCAGATGAGACAATGGCTTCCTACTATCGCTATAAAGCCGACATCACCGGGAAGATAACTCCCGAGATGGCTGAGATTATTGATAAAGTGATTGACAATCAATGGTATGAGCCGGAAGAGTCGATGCGCAGAGACATGATGGCTGAAGCTGAAAAACGAGGTGTCGACCCGGAAATCATATCTACGTATCTTGTTGAATATCAGTTTATTAGATATGCTATTGACAACGAGATCAATGCACATAACATGTTTTTTGAGACAGTGATAAGCATCGGAATCATAGGATTGCTGCTTTTGCTTGCCTATTTCGTGATTCCGATAGTGCTCTGGATAAAGACGAAGACATTTGACATGCTCTATTTCTCATTTTTGATGATGATAGGGTTCAATGCGCTTTTCGAATCCATCTTCGAAGTGCAACTGGGAATTATTTTCTTCTGCTTCTTCAACTCGTTGCTGTTTACCCTGTCATTTCGACCGAAGCAAAGCGCTCCCGTCATTTCGACCGAAGCGAAGCGTAGTGGAGAAATCTCATTCAATCAACGCCGTCATTTCGACCGAAGCGAAGCGTAGTGGAGAAATCCTTTATTAACGGAAACATTTAATGATTACGAATAAAGAGGATTTCTCGACAAGCTCGAAATGACAATATTTATTGAATTAAATTTGAAATAAAAATATGAAAAAACTTTTAGTAATCGTTTCTCTTTTGTTCCTCGGCTTTTTTGCGAAGTCTCAGGAGCTTCTTGTTCCTCTCAACGACGACTATGAGATGGAGGTTCAGACGGCGGCTTACAGCTCTGATTATCTGTTTCATACTGCTATGCGCGGATGGAGCTATTCTCAGTTTGATGGAATCATTAACCTCGACAGTATCAATGAGTTGTATCGCATCAAAATCAACAAAAAAGGCAAGTTCGCGAACTACATTTTGAATTCGTTTTTAAACGACGACTTCGTCAGGTTGAAAAACGACGATTACTATGTGGCTATCAACCCGTACATCGACTTTGAGTTGGGTTCTGACGGCCACCGTACCACTTGGGTGAACACGAGAGGCGCCGAGATCAAGGGTACGATAGGAAAACAGTTCGCATTTTACACGAATATCAAGGAAAATCAGGCGGTCTTCCCAGAATATATCGATGATTATTGCACTACCATTGGTGTGGTGCCGGGACAAGGTTTTGCCAACAGATTCAAGACAAACGGACGCGATTTTACCAATGCATCTGCTTATTTGGCATATCGACCTGTGAAGTGGTTCGACGCCACCTTGGGCTATGGCAAGAACTTCATCGGCGACGGCTACCGCTCGATGATGCTTTCCGACAATGCCGCAAACTACCCGTATCTTAAGCTGAAAGCAGAGTTCTGGAGGATCCAATACACATGCATGTATGCCCAGCTGACAGACCGTCACACTATTATGGCCGACAACACCTACGCTCGCAAATGGGCTGTGATGCATTACCTGGATTTCGCTATCACGAAACGTTGGAATGTGGGCTTCTTCGATGCAGTGATGGCAGCCGCTCAGACTCATCAGCAGGTGATGGTAAACGACTCGACATATACCACCATCGACATGAAGCGCAGCTTTGATTTTCAATATATTAACCCGATAATATTTTTGCGTTCGGCAGAATATTACGCCGGCAATTCACCTGACAACGCTATGCTCGGTATCAACATGAGCTACATCATTGGAAAACACACCACCATCTATGGTCAGTTTGTGCTCGATGAGATGACTTTCAAAAAGTTTATCGCGATGAAGGGATATTATGCCAATAAACAATCATATCAACTTGGTGTGAAGAGTTACGACTGTTTCGGTGTGAAAAACCTGTTTTTGCAGTTGGAAGGCAATATCGTAAGACCTTACATGTATTCACACACTCCGCAAGGCACTGAAAACTCTGTGGGAGAAGACAACTACGCCCATTACAACGAGCCGTTGGCACATCCTTGGGGCGGAAACCTTTGGGAGATGGTGGCAAGAGCGCAATATAACAGAAACCGCTGGTATTTCCAGTATAAGCTGAACTATGGACAATATGGCGACGACTGGGATGTTGAATACGACGTCTGGGCAAATTACGGTCATAATGTTTACAACGATTATGGCAATTATGTCTGGATTGACGGTGTGGATGGCAAAGACGGACATTATCTGCTTACAGGACGCAAGACCACAGTGATGATGAACGACCTGATAGTGTCATATTTAGTGAATCCTGCATATAACATGAATGTCTTCGCTGAGGTCACACATCGTCATTTTGCGGCAGAGACTCTTGAGACCCAGAACGATTTCATCTTCAGTTTTGGTATCAGGACAAGTTTGGATAGAAAATATTACGATTTCTGATGTTTAACAAATCACAATTCATATCAGACAATGTCACTTTCCGTAAGGAGAGCATGTTTTTGGCGGACATAGAAGCCAACAGGGACAAGCTCTCGGCGGAGATCAAAGACAAGAGCGTGTGCGTCATCGGGGGCGCGGGCTCGATAGGCTCGTCGTTCATCAAGGCGGTGCTGCCGTTCAAGCCTTCGAAGCTGATAGTCATAGACTTAAACGAGAACGGGCTGGCAGAGCTGACACGTGACTTACGCTCTACTTACGGCATGTATGTCCCTGCTGAATACAGAGCTTATACTCTTAACTTCGCTGACCCTATTTTTGAGCGAATCTTCAGGGAAGAGAAGGGTTTCGACATTGTGGCGAACTTCTCTGCGCATAAGCATGTGAGGAGCGAGAAAGACAAATACTCAGTGCAGGCACTGATAGAAAACAACGATATCAAAGCCAAGAGGCTCCTTGATTTGCTGGCGGTTTATCCACCGAAGCATTTTTTCTGCGTTTCAACAGATAAAGCTGCCAACCCTGTCAACATCATGGGGGCGAGCAAGCGCATCATGGAGGACATGATAATGGCATATACCACCAAATTCAAGGTGACGACGGCACGTTTTGCCAATGTGGCGTTCTCTAACGGCTCACTGCCTGATGGTTGGATTAATCGTGTCGATAAAAAACAACCTTTGGCGGCTCCAAATGACGTGAAACGCTATTTTGTATCGCCTGAAGAGAGCGGTCAGATATGCATGTTAGCTTGCATTCTCGGTAAAAACGGCGAGATTTTCTTTCCAAAACTCGGTGAGGAGCAGATGATGACGTTTTCAGGAATCTGCGATAGGTTTATTGAAGATTTGGGAGCCGAGAAACAAGAATTTTCCAACGATGAGGATGCCAAGAAATTCGCTGACGAGATGCCATTCGGAAGCAAGAAATATCCTGTGGTCTATTTCAAGAGCGACACAACAGGCGAGAAGGCTTACGAGGAGTTCTATGTGCCGGGCGAGAAACTCGACATGAATCGTTTCAAAAGCCTTGGCGTGATTGAGGAAGTGGCAAAACGGCCTATGAATGAAATCGACGGCTTCTTCGCAGAGATGGAACACATTTTCGCGAAAGCGGATTTCACAAAAGAAGAGGTCGTGAAGGCGATAAAGAAGTTCATCCCTAACTTCGAGCATGAGGAAAAAGGGAAAAATCTGGATCAGAAAATGTAAAAAACAACGATATGGGCTATAAAATTCCATTGTTTAAGCTGAATTTCGACGAGAAAGAGGCTCAGGCGGCGTTCGACACCATCAACTCGGGCTGGATATCTACGGGTCCGAAGAACGAGGAGTTGGAGCAGATGTTTATCGACATGTTTCATGTGAAATATGCGGTGACGGTGACCAACTGCACCGGTGCTCTGCATCTGGCGTGCATGCTGTGCGGGCTCGGCCCCGGCGACGAGGTGTTATGCCCTTCTCTGACATTCGCCGCGTCGGTCAACTGCATCAGATATGTCGGCGCGACACCGGTGTTCTGCGACATCGTGAGTCCGGAGCATCTTAACATCGACCCGAAAGAGATAGAGAAGAAGATTACCCCGCGAACCAAAGCCATAGTGGTGGTTCACATGGCCGGCTTCCCTGCCAAGATGGACGAGATAATGGCTATCGCGAAGAAACATAACCTGAAAGTCATCGAAGACGCTTGCCACGGCCCGCTTTCGGAGTACAAAGGCAAGAAACTCGGCACCATTGGCGACGTGGCGGCATTCAGCTTCTTCTCGAATAAAAATATCAGCACTGGCGAGGGCGGAATGCTCATCACCAACAACGAGGAATTTGCCAAGAAAGCAAGGCTTCTGCGCTCACATGGAATGACGACGATGTCGTATCAGAGAGCGGGCGGACATGCCACGACATACGATATCGTGGAGCTCGGATACAACTACCGTTTGGACGATATCCGCGCTTCGATAGCCATCGAGCAGATGAAGAAGCTTCCTGGCGACCTGGAGAGACGTATCGCGGTGCGTAGGAGATACTTGGAGAAGCTTGCCGATGTAAAAGGCGTGGTAGTCCCGTTTGCGGATTGTACAGAATTCGTTAGCAACTACATCATGCCGGTGGTTCTGACCAACTCCACAAAAGAGAAACGCGACGCTGTGCGCGACAAGATTCATGAGGGCGGAGTGCAGACCAGCGTGCATTATCCTGCCATCCACAGGTTCTCAATCTACAAGGATTACAAGGTTGAACTGCCTGTTACTGAATATGTTACAGACAATGAGATAACACTTCCGATGTATGCCTCATTGACTGACGATGACGTCGATTTTATTGTGGAAACCCTAAACAAAGCACTCAATGGATAACATCATAATGGTCGGCGGATTCCATGAGATGGTCGAGCTTTGCGAAGACTGCGGCCTGAATATCGTGGGCATCATCGACAACACCTTGAAAGGCTCTTACGAAGGCGTCAGGGTGATTGGCACTGACGACGACAGGCACGAGATATTCAAGAAATATGGCGATGTGCCTGTGGTGCTAACCCCCGACAAACCTGCCATCCGCGAGAAGCTGTATCATCTCTATAAAGATGCCGGCTTCAGCTTTAAGACGGTTATCAGTCCGACGGCTAGAATATCTAGAACGGCCACCATCGGCATGGGCACCATAGTGCAAGACGGCGTCAACGTGTCGTCGCATACCAAAATCGGAGACTTCGTGAAGCTTAACACCATGTCGAACGTGATGCACGACTGCAATGTGGGCAACTTCACCACCATCGCGCCAAACGTGTGCGTGCTTGGAAGAATCAGCATCGGAAACAGCTGCTACATTGGGGCCAACGCCACGATTCTGCCGGATGTGAAGATCGTTGGAAACACCACGGTGGGAGCGGGAGCCACAGTGCTGAAAACCATTGAGGAAGAAGGCGTTTACATAGGGACACCAACACGACTTTTGAAGAAAAACAGTATATGAAAGACGTTTTATCAAAAATATCGAACAGAATCATTGGCGTTGACGAGACTATCATCAATGCCATGAAAAAGATGGACAAAGAAGGCGTGAAGCTGCTTTTCGTCTTTGAAAACGACAAGTTTCTGGGCATTCTCACCATCGGCGACATACAGCGTGCCATAATCAGAAACGTAGACATGAACGCCACCGTTTCGCGGATCTTGGATAAAAACAAGATCTATGCGAAAACGTCTGATAGCGTTGAGGTTATAAAGAAAAACATGTACGACCTCCGCGCGGAATGTATGCCTCTGGTGGATGAAAACGGCGAGCTCTTGGATGTATATCTCTGGAATGACATGTTCGATGGCAAAAAAGAGGAAAGGCTCGACAAGATTGATGTTCCCGTGGTCATCATGGCGGGCGGATTAGGCACAAGACTGAAGCCGCTCACTAACATCATACCGAAGCCTCTCATCCCGGTGAACGAGAAGACGATACTTGAAACCATCATCGACCAGTTTGAGAAGATAGGATGTTCAAAGTATTATCTGTCAGTGAATTACAAGAGCGAGGTCATTGAATATTATTTGGCAAATCTTGATAAAAAACATAACATCACGTTCCTGAAAGAAGACAAACCGCTTGGCACTATAGGCAGCGTCTCGCTTCTGAAAGGCAAGATCGACAAGCCGTTTTTCGTGTCGAACTGCGACATCATCGTCGACCAGGATTATCGCGATGTGTATGATTATCATAGAAATAACAAAAACGATATCACCATTGTGACGGCAATAAAGTCGTTCCACATCCCTTACGGAGTTATCGAGACGGGCGAGAATGGCCTTATGAAAGGCATTTCGGAGAAGCCTGACATGAGTTATATGATAAACACCGGTGTGTATATCCTTGAGCCTCAATTGATTAACGAGATTCCTGAAAACACATTCTATCATATCACTGATTTGATTGAGAAAGTGAGGAAAAACGGCGGTCGCGTGGGCTGCTTCCCGGTGAGCGAGAAGTCGTGGACCGACATAGGCGACTGGAATGAATATCTTAAAATCATCAAAGTATGAGAATACTGTTGGTAGGTGACGCGAACTCTATTTTCTTCGTCCATTATGCCAATGCATTGAAAAAGGCGATGGACGTGGAGATACACGTGTATTCGCCATTCCCGAACAAAGGTGATTATGAGAGTTATCCTTACGATTATGTCTATTTTGATGATTATCTGCTGAAAAAATACAGCGACATCAGATATGTGTCGTGGTTTTACGAGCCTTATGTTGAGAGGGCGCATTTTGGCAGGTTTTTAAAGAAAAACGGCATAAAATACGATATCATACATTTTCATTGGATTCTGCCGGCTTGGGTGGTTTGTCCGAAAATGTATCGCCGATATGCCGACAAGGTTTGCATCACGTTGTGGGGCGGCGAGTTGGAGCAACTGCAGCTGCTGAGATCGCATCGTCATTATCTTTCAAAACTTGGGAAGTTGATGAAGCTGTCTGATGCGAACATTGGAACCATGGCAAACCAAGGCTTTTTCGACCAGTTCCCGTTTGCTAAAACGATTTCAAGATACGGAATCTACGGCTCATCGATAATCGAAAAGCTTTCGCAGATGAGCGAGACGAAAGAGGATTGCAAGAAGCAGATGGGAATACCGACCGACAAAATCACTGTGGTGCTCGGCTATAGCGGCAAGATGTTGCACAATCACGATAAGATTTTGAATGAAATAGTGAGACATGAGGGTTTCAAAGACGTGGTTGACAGACTGCATTTCATATTCCCGATGTCGAGAAATTTCGGAGCTTCGTATTGCGACGATTTGGAGGCTGTCTTAAAGCAAAACGGCTGCAGCTATTCGATGATAAAAGGATATATGTCGGACGATGCCGTGGCTTGTCTGCGTAAGGCTACCGACATAATGTTTCAGATGTCGGACTTCGATGGCTTGTCAAATTCGATAAAGGAATGTCTTTGCGCGAATTCAGTGCTTATCTCGGGCGACTGGTTCCCGACGTATCATGTGCTGAAAGATGCCGGATTCAAGTATCTTGAAGTGTCAGACATTGAAAAAGCAGTCGATGTGTTTTATAAAGTCATTGATAATCAACAGTATTATCTTGATTTGGTTAAAGATAACAAAAGACTTGCCACCCAACAGTATTCATGGACTGAATGCATAAAAGATTGGGTTAAAGTTTATAAAGAATTATGTCCGAAGAGCTGATATGAGGAAGTTTTTGTCACAGTTTGTTATTTACGGATGCGCCTCGATGCTGTCGAAGATCGCGGCGATATTCCTGATGCCGCTTTACACCAGTATACTGACGACTGGCGAATACGGCGCGATGGCTATGCTCGCGTCGTGCAGCGGTGTCCTCGGAATTGTCGCCAACTTCAATATCCATACAGGAATTGCACGCGATTACTACGAAGAAGGCGTTGACCGTAAAAAACTAATCTCGACAGGCTTCTTCTCCATAGTGCTATGCTCGCTGATGATGTTCCTCGTGATGTTCATGACACGCAGGACATGGACAGGAATGCTCGGACTTCAGTCGTTTGAGAGAGCTTTCGTGATAATGCTCGCCAACATACCGGCATTCTCGCTGCAGTCGTATTTCTCAATACTGACACGTTTTAAAAACAAGCCAATCCTCTTTGTGATAGGCACGGTGACGGCGCTCATACTGCAAATAAGCTTGTCGATTTATCTCGTTTTGGTGAGAGATGCCGGCATTGAAGGTATCTTGTTTGCTGAGTGTCTCGCTAATATTTACAGCGCGGTGTTTTTCTTTATCGTAAACCGCGAGTTTATCGGTTTCACCTTCGACAACGTGCTGATAAAGAGAGCGTTAGCGTTTGCGATACCGACACTCCCTGCCACTTTGGCTTGGTGGATCGACGCCTCGCTCGGACAGATGCTGGTCGGAAAATATGTCTCTTACGACGTCCTCGGAGTTTACTCGATATCATTGTCGATAACATCGGTCTTCTCGTTGATAACCATAGCTTTCAACAACGTCTGGGGGCCATATCTATACGAAAACTACAAGAAAGACGGCTTCGCAGCTGAGGTGAAGATGCTTTATGGGCTGTTCTTCGCATTCCTCATGGTGGTTTCGATAAATCTCTCGCTGCTTTCGCACGAAATAGTGCTGATTTTGGCACAGCCGACATACCTGGACGCAGTGAAATACATCACCTTGCTTTGCCTGCCGCTAAGTCTTTACATGTTGCTGCCTTTCGTGACTTCAGGAATTCAAATCTCCAGAAAAACCAAGTACTTGAGCTATGCCAACTGCGCCGGAAGCTTGGTGAATCTGATAATTCTTGTGACATTGCTGCCGCGTTTCGGCGTCATAGTGGCTCCGTTGAGCCTCACGGTGTCGCGATTGGTCAACTATTTCATATCGAAATATTATTCCGACAAGGTAATGAAACTGCGCTTTAACGACAGCTGGATATTGCTGTTTGCAGTTATCATCGCGGTTTGCTATTTGATAAATATAACTGACGTGTCACGTTATATCGTCTGGGCTGCATTGTTCGTAATCGATGCCACGATAGCAGTTTATTTCATCAAACAAATAAAGTCTAAAAATCTTGTAAAATTATTGCGCAAAGAATGAAGTTGTCGATAGTCATACCAGTCTATAACACCGAGAAATATCTCGAGAAATGCCTTGCTTCTTGTGTCAATCAGGAGGTGGAAAAGGCTGATTATGAGATAGTTGTGGTTGACGATGGGACCAAAGACAACGCCATGGCGATAGCACTGCGTTATCAGGAAAACTATCCGAACATCAAGATTTTCTCACAAGAAAACGCTGGTCTGAGCGCGGCACGAAACATGGGATTGTCGCATTGCTCCGGCGATTACGTATGGTTTGTCGACTCTGACGATTGTATCGAAGAAGGGTCTTTATCGTTGATATTCAATAAGATAAAAAACAATCCTGATGTTATCTGCATACAGGCGAAGCGCAGCGATGAAGATGCAGTCCGCAACAGTTTTTCCGGCAATGTGCAAAACGGCTTTGATGTGCTTCTGCATAGCTTCGACGACTGGGACCGTTGCGTGCCGTATTTTATTTTTAACAGGCAATTTATTGATAATCATCAACTTGGGTTTTATGTCGGGATATTTCATGAAGATGATGAGTTTACTCCGCGTGCCTTGGTTTATGCTGAAAAAGTCAGTGTGATTGACCGCCCGTTGTATTATTATTGGGTGAAAACCGAGAATACCATAACAAAAACCGTCAATCCGAAGAAATCGTACGATAACATTATCGTTGCCGAGAGTTTGAGTGATTTCAAAGAGAAAAATGCGATGCCTGACAATGTAAAACAGGTGTTTGAAAATCATATCTCATTGATAATCAATAACACTCTTGACAATATAAATCAGTCTGACAAACAGACAATTAGAGAGTTTAACAGGTTTTTGAGGACGAAGAAATATCTTTTCCGTTCGTTGCGGAAGTCGAATAAGTTGAAATATAAGCTGGAATATGTGCTGTTTTCGGTCTCTTGCAACTATGTAGGCGTTTATAATTTCATTCAGAATTTTAACAGAAAATAATATGTACAATATTCCGATATTATTGGTGTTTTTCAACCGCGAAGACGTGGTTTTGCAGACGTTTTCGAAGATTCGTGAGGCTCAGCCGTCGAAGCTGTATCTGGCTTGTGACGGTGCTCGTGCCGACCGCAAAGGCGAGAAGGAAGTCGTTGATAATCTGAGAGATAAGGTACTGAAACTTGTCGATTGGGACTGCGAGGTGAAGACACGTTTCTTGGATGAAAACGTTGGCTGCTCGCTCGGTGTGAGCACTGCCATCGACTGGCTGTTCGAGAACGAGGAGGTCGGTATCATTCTTGAAGACGACTGCATGCCACAGAAGTCGTTTTTCCCGTTTATGGCGGAGATGCTTGAAAGATATAAGGATGACGACCGCATCGGGATGGTCGACGGAGCCAATTACATCAAGAAATATCAGATAAAAGACAGTTATTGCTTCTCGAAATATAAGTCGACAAACGGCTGGGGAACATGGCGCAGAGCCTGGAAAAACATGGATTTGAACATGACTTGGCGCGGCTCGCATTATGAGGACTCCATCATCAAAAACATCGGCTATTGCGCTTGGGACGTGCATTATTGGAAGTATCGTCTGAAAGCCGTCGACGCGAATCATGTCAGCGCCTGGGATTGGCAGTGGTATCTGACACTCTCGGCTCAGAATCAGCTATCGATATTCCCTAAGGTGAGCCTGATCTCTAACATCGGCTTCGGTGAAGGCGCCACGCACACCTCGTTCAGCACCGATGCCAAGGATTACTTGGCTTCACAAGAACTCGAGTTCCCGTTGCAGCACCCGAAATACGTGCTCCCGGACTACGGCTTCGACAAATGTTTTTACAAAAACAACAACACTTTATACAATCGTATAAACCAACTGATTCCGTTTGGTTTAAAACGAAAGATTAAAAAACTCCTAACTAAATAAAATGCAAGCGATTATCTTAGCAGCCGGCATGGGGCGCCGTCTCGGTGAACTCACCAAAAACAACACCAAATGCATGGTGGAAGTCAACGGAGTGAAGCTCATCGACCGCGTGTTGACCTACCTCTCGCATCTCGACCTGAAACGCATAGTGATAGTGGTGGGCTATCAAGCTGAAAACCTTGTCAACTATGTTGAAAATCAATATGGTAGCTTGAATATCGAGTTTGTCGAGAACCCGATTTACGACAAGACGAACAACATCTATTCGCTTGCGTTGGCAAAGGATAAATTCAAGGAAGACGACACACTTCTGCTTGAATCGGACCTTATTTATGAGGAGTCGATGCTGCGCTTACTCGTTGACAATCAACAACCTGACCTCGCGCTGGTGGCTAAATACGAGAAATGGATGGACGGCACCATGGTGACCATCGACAACGACTGTAATATATTGAATTTCATATCGAAAAAAGAGTTTAAGCAGACGGAAGTCGACAAATATTACAAGACCGTCAACATCTATAAATTCAGCAAGAGCTACATCAACAATCAGTATTTGCCGTTGCTTGAGGCGTATTGCCAGATGAAAGGCAACAACGAGTACTACGAGGAGGTTCTGCGAGTGCTCACGATGATCGACAAGTCGAGTTTGAAGGCGCTGCCTATTGGCGACGAGAAATGGTACGAAATCGATGACATTCAAGACCTTGACATCGCTGAGACCATCTTTGCCGAGGGCGATTTGAAGCTCAAAAAATACATGAAACGCTACGGTGGCTACTGGCGCTTTCCGAAACTGCTTGATTTCTGCTACCTCGTGAACCCTTATTTCCCGACGCCTAAGATGAAAGACGAGCTTCGCGCCAACTTCGACGTGCTGCTTCAGGAGTATCCTTCGGGCATGTTCGTGAACTCGCTTTTGGCAGGTAAGTACTTCAATATCAAGCAAGAATACGTATGCGTGGGCAATGGTGCCGCCGAGCTCATCAAGAGCGCGATGGAGAACTTCGCCGACAAGAAAATCGGTGTAGTGTACCCGACTTTCGAGGAATATCCAAACAGGATGCCTGCCGAAAACATAGTGAAATATACCCCGCAAAACGCTGATTTCGCTTATAAAGCCGACGATTTGATGACGTTTTTCGATGGTAAAGGAGTGAATATGTTGCTTTTGGTCAATCCTGACAATCCTTCAGGTAATTACATTCCGAAAAATGACGTTTTGAATCTTGTGAAATGGGCTGCTGAGCGTAAAATTCGCATGATTATCGATGAAAGCTTCGTTGATTTTACCGATAATCATAAAGATAACTCATTGTTACACAATGATATACTCGAGTCGAATCCTAACCTGATGGTGATGAAGTCGATAAGCAAGTCGTATGGTGTGCCGGGCTTGAGATTGGGCGTTTTTGCCACTTCCGACAAGGAAATCATCGCTAAGATGAAACGCGATGTGGCGATTTGGAACATCAACTCGTTTGCGGAATATTACATGCAGATTTTTGCAAAATACGAGAAAGACTATCAGGAGGCTTGCGACAAGTTTATCGAAGAAAGAAGATTGTTTATCAATGAGTTACGACAGATTCCGTTCTTGAGGGTGATTGATTCGCAGGCAAATTATTTCCTTTGCGAGGTTAAAAACAAGTACACTTCCACCGAATTGACTCGTATTTTGCTTGAAAAAGCTGATATTTTGATAAAAGACTGTTCGACGAAATCGGCTTTCAACGGACGGAACTACATCCGCATCGCGATTCGTGACCGTAAAGACAACAGCAAACTCGTTGAAACATTAAAGAAATTATAGTCATGCCGAAGATTAAGACACCGAAAGGCACATATAAATACAAACTCGTTCCGATATATCCGGGCTGGAAGCTCATCGACAAAGAGAAGGCGTTCGAAAACCTCTGTCTTTTCAAGGAGATAGCTGACAGAAACGGCTTCAAGTTCTTCCTTGCCTACGGCACTTTGCTCGGTGCCGCGCGTGAGAAAGACTTCATCACTCACGATGAAGACATCGACTTAGGCGCTGATTTTAAAGATGTTAACCTCTTTTTGTCGATGCTTTTCGAGTTTCGTGAAAACGGCTTCGAGGTGGCACGCTGGGATGACCGCGGACTGATTTCAGTGATTAGAAACAACGAGTATATCGACGTCTATTTCTTTACGGATTATAACGACAAGCTTTTGATAAACTGCGGCGAGCCTCTGCCGAGGAAATTCTTTGATAATCAGGCAAATATGGAGTTTAAAGGCGTGGAGTTCAGCGCTCCGGCCGACATCGATGGCGTGTTGGAATACTGGTATGGCAAAGACTGGCGTACACCTGCGCAATGGCTTGACTATCAAGCACCTAAATGGAGAATATGGGTGTTTAAAGTCATGCAATGGGTGAAACTTTTCATACCTAAATGCTTGATTAAGAATTTGTTTAAAAAGAAAGAACAGGAAATGTTCAACAAATACCTCAAAAGAGGCGTCCTTGACGAATATTTAGATTAAAAACGATGAAAATCTCTTTGATTACAGCGACATATAACAGCGCAGAGACCGTGCGCGATACCTTGCAAAGCGTTCTGAATCAGACGTTTAAGGATATCGACTATATCATCATTGACGGCAACTCGAAGGATAACACGATGGATATCGTGAAGGAGTTCGAGCCTAAGTTTGAAGGCCGTCTGCTTTGGGTTTCCGAAAAGGACAAAGGCATCTACGACGCCATGAACAAAGGCGTGAGGATGGCTCAAGGTGACATTGTGGGTATTCTGAACAGCGACGACTTCTTCGCATCCAACGACGTGCTTGAAAAAGTGAATGCCGCTTTCACCGAAAACCCAGCAATTGATGGTGTTTACGCTGATGTACGCTATGTCGACTGGAATGATACCGGCAAGACCGTGCGTATGTTTTCCGGCAAAGATTTCACGCGCGAGAAACTCTGCTGGGGCAAGATGCCGCCGCATCCTTCGTTTTATGTGAAACGCGAATGCTACGACAAATTCGGCCTTTACAGCCTCGACTACCCGATATGCGCCGACTACGACATGTTTGTGAAAATGATATGGTTGGGAAACATTAACACATTGTATATCAACGATGTATTTGTGAATATGCGTAGCGGCGGCACCTCGTCAAACGGAATAAAAGTACACAGAAAAATCATGCGCGAGAGGATGCGTTGTGTGCGCGAACACGAAATGCCAAGCAATTTCTTCAAGCAGACATCGCGTTATTTCGAGAAAATATTCAGCCTTTTAAGAAAATAAAGCTATGAAACACATGAAGTTATATAAAAACTGGTATCGCTTTTTTGCCAATTCCATCCTGGTTTTGATGGCTCTGCTGTGTTACATTTATGTGTGGTTCAACTACGTGAATGTGATGCTCGACAAGACCTACATCATGAAAGGTAACTTCCTCGTGATAGGTGTCTATGCCCTCATAATCACTTATTTTATAAGCTTTTTCGGTGGTTTCAAGATAGGCGTGAACAAAAAATCCAACGTCATCATCTCGCAAATCATCGGGCTTTTGATTTCAAACGGCATATATTTCATCATAACGGTCATGATGGCGGGTTACATGAGCTACATCCCGAAATTCCTATGCTACTACGGATGCACTTTCGTTGTGCAGGCAGTGCTGGTGACTATCATCTCATACCTTTTCATGACCTTGTACTATAAGGTCTTCCCACCTTATAAAGTATTGAATATCAAAGGAAATCATGAGAATAACCTGGCATTTAAGTTCGCTTCAAGAAATGACAAATACAATGTCGCAGGTGAGATAAGTTTTGATGCTGATATCGCTGAAATCGACAAGATGGTCGACGATTACGATGCCATTTTGATTAACGATGTGCCGAGTGAGAAGCGCAACCGTATCCTGAAGATATGTTTTGCAAAAGGGAAGAGGGTTTACATCACTCCAAAGATCTCGGATATCATCATCAGAAGTGCCGACACTCTCGCTGTCTTCGACACTCCGCTGCTTTTGGCAAACAACAGCACGCTCAATATAACGGAAAGAATTATCAAACGCGCTTTCGACATCTTTTTATCGGCTTTCGGCCTGATAATTCTTTCTCCTTTGATGATATTGATTTCGCTGGCGATTTTCCTTTACGACAGGGGTCCTGTTTTCTACCGTCAGACGAGATATACAAAGAACGGAAAGACCTTTAGAATCTTGAAGTTCAGAAGTATGATACCTAATGCTGAGAAAGACGGCGTGGCGCGCTTGGCGGCTGAGAAAGACGATAGAATCACGCCTGTTGGAAAGTTTATCCGTGCCACGCGTCTTGACGAGCTCCCGCAGTTTTTCAATATCTTGAGCGGTGACATGAGCTTCGTCGGCCCGCGTCCGGAACGCCCTGAAATTGCTGACGAATACGAAAAAGAGCTACCTGAGTTCGCTTTCCGCCTCAGGGTGAAGGCAGGTCTGACTGGCTACGCGCAGATCTTCGGAAAATACAACACTACCTCATACGACAAGCTCAAACTCGACATGATTTACGTCGAAAACTGCTCGCTTTTGATGGATTTGAAGCTTTTGTTATTGACGTTGAAGGTCATTTTTATGAAAGAAAGCACTGAAGGTTTGGAGGAAGGACAGATAACCGCAACGAATAAGAAATGTTAATAAAATATCTTTTTGACCGAGTTTTTTCCTTTATCGGATTGATAATAATATCGCCGTTTTTGCTGGTGGTTTATATCCTTCACAAGATCAGGATGCCGAAAGGGGATTTCCTGTATCGGCAGGTGAGGGTAGGCAAAGATGGCAGGCTATTCAAGATTTTTAAGATACGGACGTTGAGGGATAACTCCGAAGCTTCCGGCTCTGTCACCGTCGCTGATGACGAGCGAATACTGCCTTTCGGAAGATGGCTTCGAGAGAGCAAAGTCGACACGTTTTTGGAGCTTATTAATATATTAATAGGTGACATGAGCTTCGTGGGTCCGCGTCCCGATGTGCCTGGCTATGCCGACAAACTCGAAGGCGACGACAGAATCATCCTCAAAATGCGTCCCGGATTGACGGGCCCCGCTTCTATCAAATACCGCCACGAAGACCAAATCTTAGTTCAACAAGCCGACCCGCAGAAGTATAACGACGAGGTCATTTGGCCTGATAAGGTGAAAATAAACAAAGAATATTACGAAAACTGGTCGCTCTGGAGCGATGTTAAGATATTGTGGAAGACAATATTCGGCTAAATCAGCATTGATACTCAATAAGATATAAAATTTTTGAAAAATATTTTAAAAAATTGTTGCACGTATCAAAAAACATCGTACTTTTGCAACCGCAAACGGAGAAAAAACCGTTATAGCCTCCTTAGCTCAGTTGGTTAGAGCATCTGACTGTTAATCAGGGGGTCTCAGGTTCAAGTCCTGAAGGGGGCGCAGAGAGATTACAAAGTGTAATTTTTTATGTTTCATGTTATTAATTGAGGAATGAATACCCTAAAGGCGTTCATTCTTTTTTTATGACATGAAAGACAAGATAATAATCAGACAGGATAAACAAGATTAACAAGTTTTTGTCGTCCAGATCCTGTAAATCTTGTTATAACATAAAAGACAAGATAATAATGTTATAACATAAAAGACAAGATAATAATCAGACAGGATAAACAAGATTAACAAGTTTTTTGTCGTCCAAATCATGTAAATCTTGTAAATCCTGTCAAAAAAAATAAAAAACATGTCAGTATTAGGTATTGGAAACGCTCTCGTTGATATTCTCACGAGAATCGATAATGACAACATCCTCAATGAGTTAGGACTGCCGAAAGGCTCTATGCAGCTCGTTGATGAGAAAGTTTCCGCAAAGGTTGCAAAGACTTTGGAGAGATACGACAACACCATGGCTCCAGGCGGGTCGGCAGCTAACACAATTCATGGGCTGGCAAAAAGCGGTGTAGAGACTGGTTTTATAGGTTTTACTGGCAATGACGAAGCCGGCAAGTTCTTCGACAACGCCATGAGATCGGTTGGAGTGAAGCCTATCATGTTCCATGGCGACGTGCCTTCTGGCATTGCCCAGGCAATCATCTCTCCTGATGGCGAGCGCACCTTCGCGACACACCTCGGAGCAGCTGTCTTGCTGAGTGAAAACCATCTGTCATTAGACATTTTCAAAGGCTGGGACTACTGCTATGTCGAGGGTTATCTCATCGCAAACCGTCCTTTGTTCAAGAAAGCCATCGAGCTTGCGAAACAGGCGGGCTGCAAGGTAGTTTTGGACCTCGCTTCATACAATGTGGTCGAAGATAACCGCGACTTTTTGATGGAACTCATCCCTCAGATAGACATCGTTTTCGCCAACGAGGAAGAGGCTAAAGCATTGACACAAAGTACTCCGGAAGAGACCCTCGAATTTCTTGCAAAACATTGCGAAATTGCAGTGGTGAAAGTCGGAAAGAAGGGCTCGTTCATCAAGCGTGGCAGCGAAGTGGTAAAAGTCGACTGCAACGATGTCAAAGTTATCGACACCACTGGCGCCGGTGACATGTACGCCGCTGGATTCCTCGCCGGAATCATCAAGGGCTACGACCTCAAAAAATCTGGTGAACTTGGTAACTGTTTAGCGGAAAATGTGATACAGAACCTGGGAGCTAAGCTTAAAGAGGAGCAGTGGAAACAAGTCCACACGTCATTTCGACTGTAGCGAAGCGGAATGGAGAAATCTCATGCAATAAAGCGGATTATCTGTTTGGATGAGATTTCTCCGCTTCGCCTAACGGCTCCGGTCGAAATGACGGGTTTAAAAATAATTTCCTATTTATTTAATAGGTATGGTTTTTTTTTGTATTTTTGCGCCCACATTGGAAATTAATTAATAAAAATATAGAATTTAGATTAAAATGAAGGTATTTCAGACAGACGACATTCGGAACATCGCTCTCATTGGAGCTGCTAAATCCGGAAAGACCACGCTTGCAGAAAACATGATTTTCGAAGGCAAGCTCATCAACAGAAAAGGCGACACTACCAGCAAGAACACAGTGTCAGACTACCGTCCAATCGAGATGGAGCGCGGTATCTCTGTTAACGCCAGCTTATGCTACACAATCTTTAACGACAAGAAAATCAACATCTTGGACACTCCTGGCTTTAGCGATTTTTCTGGCGATATCGTCGCTTGTCTGACCGCTGCTGACACAGCTGTGTTCACAGTCAACTCACAGTCAGGTGTTGAGGCTACAACAGAAAACGCATGGAAACACGCTGCTAACACAAACAAGCCAGTGGTGTTCTTCATGAACCAGCTCGACCACAACAACGCTAACTTCGATGATACAATTCATCAGTTGAAAGAATACTTCGGTGATAAGGTCACTCCAATCCAGTTCCCAGTGAACGCTGGTGAAGGCTTCAATGCTGTCATCGACCTCATCATGAAGAAGATGCTCGTCTTCAAGAACGGCAACGGCGCTCCTGAGGTTCAGGACATCCCTGCTAACCTTGCTGACAAGGCTGAAGAACTCCACAACGAGCTCATCGAGCACGCTGCAGAAGGTGACGACGCCCTCATGGAGAAATTCTTCGACGAAGGTACACTCTCAGAAGAAGATATGGAAGCCGGTATCCGCATGGGTATCGCAAAGCGTGAGATCTTCCCTGTCATCTGCGGCGCAGCAAAGAGCGGTGCAGGCGTGACACGTCTCCTCGAGTTCATCGTCAACGCTTGCCCATCACCGGCACACGTTGCTCCTATCAAAGCTGAAAACGGCACAGAGTTCCACAACGACGTGAACGAGCCAACAGCAATGTTCTTCTTCAAGATCTCTAACGAACAGAACGTCGGTGACGTCGCTATGGCACGTATCTACGGCGGTACAGTGACAGAGGCTCAGGACCTCGTCAACCCACGTACAGGCAACAAAGAGCGTATCTCACAGATCCTCGTCTCTAACGGTAAGAACCGCGAGAGAGTGGAGAAAGCTTGCGCTGGCGATATCATCTCAACAATCAAGTTGAAAGATGTCCGCGTTTGCGATAGCCTCGTCGACGCTAAGGTCGCTGAAGCTGCATTCCCGGCAATCCAGTTCCCAACACCTATCTTCTCAGTCGCTATCAAGGCAGTCAACTCACAGGAAGATGAGAAACTCGGCGGTATCCTCAACGATATGCACAAGACAGACCCAACAATCATCACAGGTATGTCACGCGAGTTGAAACAGAACATCCTCCAGTGCCAGGGTGAATATCACCTCAATACAATCAAATGGTACCTCGACAACGTCCACAAGATCGCTGTTGAGTTCGCATCACCTAAGATCCCTTACAGAGAGACTATCACAAAGGCTGCTAACGGCGACTATCGTCACAAGAAACAGTCAGGTGGTTCAGGTCAGTTCGGTGAGGTTCACATGCGCTTGGCTCCTTACTATGAAGGCTACACCGACCCAACAGACCTCCAGGTCCGTGACACTCAGGAGTACGACCTCCCATGGGGCGGCAAGCTCATCTTCAAGAACTGTATCGTCGGTGGCGCTATCGACGCACGTTTCATGCCAGCTATCTTGAAAGGTATCAACGAGCGTTTGGAAGAAGGCCCATTGACAGGTTCTTACGCACGTGATATCATCGTCTACGTGTACGATGGTAAGATGCACCCGGTCGATTCAAACGAAATGGCATTTAAGATCGCTGGTCGTATGGCATTCTCAATCGCATTCAAGGCAGCAGGTCCTAAGATCATGGAACCTATCTACGATCTCACAGTCCGTATGCCAGAAGATATGATGGGTGCTGTCAACACCGACCTCCAGGGCCGTCGCGCTATCATCATGGGTATGGATTCAGACAGAAATTACCAGATTATCCGCGCAAGAGTGCCGCTCGCAGAGATGGACCGTTATTCAACATCACTCAGCTCACTCACCTCAGGCCGTGGCTCATTCACAATGGCTTACGCTGAGTACGCACAGGTCCCAGCCGACGTCCAGACCAAGCTGTTGAAGGCTTACGAGGAGTCGAAGAAGGACGAGGATTAATTAGTCTTTAGACATTAGATATTAGACATTAGATAATGCGGGGACGCGCGAAGCGCGTCCCCGCATTTTTTGTGAAAAAACAAAAAAAAATTGGAATTGTAAATTATTGTGTTTAATTTTGTTGCGCAATTAACTAATTAATTAACTAAAAAATTACATTATGGAAACGAGTAAAATTCAGTTGTGGAATCGCACCACTGGGGCGATTTACAAAAATGTCATGTTGTTCGCAATTGCAGGCATGGTGTCAGCATTGTTCAGCTTTATCCCACTGTTGGGATGGATAGTTAATATTGCTAATGTGTGCGTCGCTTCAGGTTACATAGCATTCTTCATCAGACTTAAAGACATGCAAGATTTGGTTGAACCGTCCGATGTCCCGTCTGCCAAGTATTTGTGCAATGGTGTCTTGCTGCACATTCTGTCAATCATGCTCAGATTTGTGCCGGCCGTCGGATGGATTCTCGGACCACTCGCAGTCATCGTGTCATGTGTATTCATGCTGATGGGCTATAACGGCCTTAAGAAGTCGGAGACATTCGTTGGTAAAGAAGGCATGAAGATGTTGTTCATAGCCATGATTATCGGTATAGCAGGAGGTGTTTTCAGCATCATCCCTGTTGTTGGTACGATTCTCGCAGGAATCTGCTTCATCGTTGAATTCGTCATGGTGCTCCTCGGCTGGAAAAAGGTGGCAGAAACGGTCGCTGAATAATGTATTTATCTCTCGCAGATTACGCAGATACAGCAGATTTTAGCAATAGAATATCAGCGTCATCTGCGTCATCTGCGAGAAACTAAAAAGAGCAATCACTCTATCACACCCGAACCAAGCACCACAGGCTCGGTTTCATGATAAATCGTGCCGAATTGTCCGCTGGCGACACCTGAAATCATCACGTCACTGTTGATTTTTAAGCCTTTTTCTGTGATGCTGAGCGTTCCGGTGCGGAACTCCGGCTGATGACGGATTTTATATCTAACCTTTTGACCATCAATGAATTTTATAACAGGGTTCATCGCCTGAACGTCGACCAATTCGATGATGTTGGTGTATTGCGCCTCAGGATCATAACCTTGAGAGACGTAAACGATATTGTTTTCAGTGTCTTTCTTCACCACGAACCACGGACCTCCGCCTAAGCCCAAGCCCTTGCGCTGACCTATGGTGTGGAACCAGAAGCCTTTGTGTTTGCCGAGTTTCTTGCCTGTCTCGAGCTCTATGATGTAGCCTTCCTTCTCGCCGACATATTCACGGATATAGTCGTTGTAGTTTATCTTTCCCAAGAAGCAGATGCCTTGAGAATCATGGCGTTGAGCGCTTGGGAGACCATATTTCTCTGCTAATTGACGCACCTCGCTCTTCGGGATGCCTCCAACAGGAAACATCGCCTTTTTCAGCTGCGGATACGTGATTCTTGCCAAGAAGTCGGTCTGGTCTTTGAAGGTGTCGACGGCCGTGCCGAGCCATGCAACTCCATCATTATCAATCCATTGCTGAGCGTAATGACCTGTGGCGATGCGGTCGAACTGATAGCCTGCCTTCTCCTCGAAGGCACCGAACTTGATGAAGCGGTTGCACATCACGTCGGGGTTGGGGGTGAGACCTTTGCGTACCGAGTCCATGGTGTAGGCGGCAACGCGGTCGTAATACTCTTTCTGCAGGTCCACGATGTCGAACTTGCAGCCGTATTTCTTAGCGATATAAGTGGTTATCTCGATGTCTTCCTCCGACGGACAGTCCATCAGATCCTCCTTGCCCTCGAGTCCTATCTTGATGTAAAAGATATGAGGGTCAATGCCTTGCTCCTTGAGGAGAGGCACTATCACTGAGCTGTCGACGCCGCCCGATACTAACGCTGCAACATTCATACCTTATTTATTTAGTTCGACAAAAATCGGGCAATGGTCGGAGTGTTTCGCTTCCGGAAATATCGACGCATTGACGATATTGTCTTTTAAAGTGTCTGTAACTATATGATAATCAATACGCCAGCCTTTGTTGTTGGCTCTCGCGTTGGCACGATAGCTCCACCAGGAATAATGATTGGGCTCCTTGCAGAGATGCCTGAAGCTGTCGATGTAGCCGTCGCTCAGGAAGTCGGTGAACCACTGGCGTTCTTCCGGCAAGAAGCCTGAGTTTGTGGCGTTTCTCACAGGGTCGTGGATGTCTATCGCCTCATGGCAGATGTTGTAATCGCCTGAAAGCACAAGGTTGGGGCGTTCTTTGCGCAGGTTGTTGACATATCCTCGGAAGAAATCGAGCCATTCCATCTTGAAATCCTGGCGTTCTTCGCCTGTGGTGCCCGAAGGATGATACACGCTCACCACCGACAAGTCACCGAAGTCAGCACGCAGGAATCGGCCTTCGTCGTCGTATTTCTTGTTGTTCATGCCGTAGACCACGTTGTCAGGCTCCTGCTTCGTGAGGATTCCCACGCCGCTGTAGCCTTTCTTCTGTGCCGGAAACCAGTAGCTGTGATAGCCCATCGCCTCGATCTCCATCACCGGAATCTGGTCAGGAGTCGCTTTCAGCTCCTGAAAACACACCACATCCGGTGACATCATATCAATCCACTCCAGCAGGCCCTTCGCAATAGCCGCTCTGATACCATTAACGTTATAACTGATTATCTTCATACTTGCCGTCATTTCGAGTGAAGCGGAGCGGAATCGAGAAATCCTCTATACCCGCTTTCTTCCAATGTATTATCTATATTTATTATTTCATTATCATTTACTAAACTAACCCAACCTGGATTCTTAGAAGTAATCAGGTTTTCTTTTTTCTTTCTACTCCATTTCTTTAATTGTGTCTCTCTTTCAATGGCCTGATTAATATCATTATACTTTTCATAATATATACATGTTCCACAATTGTATTTATCTGTAAATGAGTCTTTACTTAGATGATGTCTATGTTCATAAACCCTTCTAATTAAATCGTTTGTAACTCCAATATATAGAGTTGTTCTGTCAAAATTGGTTACTATGTATATATAACTTTCTTTCATTGTTTCCGTTAAAAGAGGATTTCTCCACTTCGCTCCATTTCATTCCGCTCCGGTCGAAATGACACATGCTCCTTGTCATTTCGAGCGAAACGTAGTGGAGTCGAGAAATCCTTGTTATGCCTTATTATTGTTTTATAACTTTTTTCATATTGTTCCCGTTAAAAGAGGATTTCTCCACTTCGCTCCATTTCATTCTGCTTCGGTCGAAATGACACATGCTCCTTGTCATTTCGAGCGAAACGTAGTGGAGTCGAGAAATCCTTGTTATGCCTTATTATTGTTTTATAACCTTTTTCATATCTCCACTCGCTCCATTTCATTTCGCTTCGGTCGAAATGACAAACGCTCCTTGTCATTTCGAGCGAAACGTAGTGGAGTCGAGAAATCCTTGTTATGCCTTATTATTGTTTTATAACCTTTTTCATATTGTTCCCGTTAAATGAGGATTTCTCCACTTCGCTCCATTTCATTCCGCTTCGGTCGAAATGACGAAGAGTATATTTTTTTTGCAAAAGTACTAAAAAAGTTTTTATTTTTGCGTTCGTGAGTATGAATTTGAAAGAACGAATTAAAAAATCTCTTAAGTCATTGAATGAATGGCGTTTGGCACATTTAAGCGACCGCCGTCTCATGATACTTTTGGCTATTCCGACCGGCTTTTTGGCTGGTTTGGCTGCCGTCATCATCAAATTTCTCACTCATTCCATCCGCGATTTCTTCTTCTACATCCGCACCCTCGAGAGTCATTTCGACTTGATGTTTTTCGTCTTGCCTGCAATAGGTATCTTATTGACAATCATCGTGATACGATATATCATCAGGCGCGAGGTAGGACACGGAATCCCGGGACTTTTATATGCGCTTTCGCGAAACAAAGGCATAGTGAAGCCTTACACCACCTTCGCCTCCATCATCACCAGCGCGCTGACGGTCGGCTTCGGCGGTTCTGTCGGATTGGAAGGTCCTTCGGTCTCGACAGGCGGCTCCATAGGCTCTAATATCGGACAGTTTCTGAAGCTTAACCAGAAGCAAATCAACGTGTTGATAGGCATGGGCGGCGCCTCGGCGCTGGCATCTATCTTCCAAGCGCCTATCACAGGTGTCATCTTCGCCATGGAGGTCTTCATGATAGACATCTCCATGACGGCTCTCATCCCAATCATTATCTCGGCTTTCTGCGCCATCCTCACCTCGTATTATTTCCTCGGAAGAGCCTTTGAATATGAAATCACCATTGCGGAGTCGTTTGTGCCGGCTAACTCATTGTATTATGTGGGTTTAGGCCTCGTGGTAGGACTCGTCTCGGCATATTTTATGAGGGTTTATTTCAGTGTTGGAAAGAAGTTCAGCAAGGTGGAGAACCCTTGGGCTCGTTTCTTTATCGCGGCATTAGGCCTAGGTGCCCTGATCTTCGTCTTCCCGTCGTTGTACGGCGAGGGCTACGAGACCATCAACGCTGCCCTCAACGGCAAAGCCTCGGACATACTGCAAGACACTATGTTTCAATCGTTTAGCGATAACATCTGGGTCGTGATTCTGATTCTTGTGGCGATAATTCTCAGCAAGGCATTTGCCACCTCGCTCACCTTCGCCGCCGGTGGAGTGGGAGGCACCTTCGCTCCGGCGCTGTTCCTCGGTGCTATGACAGGAGCGGTCTTTGCCTTGGTAATCAATAATTTAGGCATCGGCAACCTCGACGTGTCGAAGTTCGCCCTTGTGGGAATGAGCGGTCTCATCGCAGGCATGCTGCACGCCCCTCTGACGGGTATCTTCCTCATCGCTGAGATCACCAATGGATACTCGCTGATGGTGCCTCTAATGATAGTGTCGGCACTGTCGCTCGCCGTGAACCGAATGTTCTTCCGTGAGTCTATCTACACCCAAAGCATTGCTGAAAAAGGTGTTAAGGTGTCGTTCAATAAAGACGAGACCATTCTTAACATGATGACTTCCAGTCACTTAATCGAGACTAACTTCGCTACGGTGCTGCCTGACCAGACCCTGGGCGACCTGGTGAAAATCATAGCGTCATCATCGAGAAACATCTTCCCGGTGGTGGATGAAGACGGCGTTTTTAAAGGTCATATCCTCTTCGACGACGTGCGCAAATTCATGTTCGACACAACTCTTTATAACACACCTGTCGAGAAAATCATGGTTTATCCCGACTACGTCATAAACTACGACGAGACCATGGAGAGCATCGTCCAGAAGTTCGAGGAATCTCATAAATACAACATCGTGATTGTCGACAACGGCAAATATCTTGGCTACATCTCCCGCGCCAACGTGTTTACTGCTTATCAGGCGACGCTGAAAGAAATATCAGCTGAATAATAATCGTCATTTCGACCGGAGCCGTTAGGCGGAGCGGAGAAATCTCCAACAAATTTGCAGCTCCTCTGTTTGCAGGAGATTTCTCCATTCCGTTCCATTTCATTCCACTTCAGTCGAAATGACGGTCCTTTTTATGGTGAAAATTATCATTCCAAATTGCCCACATCAGGAAGATCACCACATAAAACATTATCTTAAAGATAACATCATGCGCTAAGGCGAATGAATCAGGATATGGTCTTAAAAACAAGGCGATTCCGACGATTCTCACCACGTTGGTGAACTCCACTATGACCAGGCCGAGCGGGATATACCATGCTTTGTGCTTCCACGGACCGGGGAAAATGAGCATGAGGAAGAGCCAGTGCATCCATTGTTTCAAGCTGGTGCATTCTGGCGCCACCGTCACCGCGGAATATGAGTCGTGGTAATTTTCAAACATTATGGTCTGACCTTTGGTGAAGAAATCCATGCCGAAGATATGCTCCAACACCCAGGTGCTCTGGTTGAAAAGCAGCTTCGAAGCCCACACAAAAAGCTTATCGATGGTGCCCTTAATAGGCCAAAAATCCATCGGACCCTCCCAAAGAATATAAAGAAGGTGGAAACTGAAAATCAAAACAAAAAACAACCCGACATCGAAATACGTCTGGTACCGCTTGTCCGCGTAAAGCTCCTTTATCTTATCTTTATTTATTGTCATAATTCTTTGTTCTCGTCATTTCGACCGGAGACGTAAGGCGGAGTGGAGAAATCTCAGACAATTATTAAGAAACTCTGTTTGCAGGAGATTTCTCGACTACACTTCGTTTCGCTCAAAATGACGGGAGGGATGTCATCTAATCCTGTATCCCACAGTTAGCTGCACTGAGCTTGTCTTCGACTTCACGTCATTATAATAATACTTAATCACTCCGGCGCTGTCGTCCTCCTTATAGTTATAAGGTGTTTTATGCTGCAGCACATCGACAAAACAGAGCGTATAACGTGCTGAGAAGAACACATCGCCCCAGTAGGCCGTAAAACCGCCCGTGGCACCGACATTCAACGGACTGTATTCTGTTTTGCTGTCGTAAACGTGATTCTTATGGAACGGTCCTTTATGCGTCTCCTTAGTCATTCTGAAACAATAACTTGGTTGCACGCCGAGGTCTACAGAGAGGTATTTTATAGGGTGAATTCTGACCAAAATCGCCGCTGTGATGTTGCTCATCTTCAGATTTGACTCGTAATTGTATGTCATCACCTCATCATCGGCAATGTTTTTCTGGTCGACAGTGCCTTTCAGCTTATAGCCGTACTGGTTGTAAAGCAGCTCGAACTGAAGTCCCACCATGTCGCTTGTCATATACTCGAAAAATCCTCCGAAAAGTACGCTTCCGTTAGGTTTTACTGATGCTCCGTCAACAGGTAGATACGAGACCGTATACGTGGTATCCTGAGTATTATGATTATAACCCATCACCGTATTCGGCTCACTGTCATCGTAATACAACGATTTGTCGATATTCATGGTATTGATGCTTCCGCCGAAAAACAGACCGTATCTCTTGATTTGTGCCGACAAAGTCATACTGAAAACCGTCATCAATAGGATTATAAATGCTAATTTCTTTTTCATTTTTCAAAAAATTTTTTACAAAAGTAAGCAAAAAAAATAAAATGTAGTATATTTGTAAGATTTTTTTAAAGATTTTTTATGAATTTGAGAGTGACTTGCATCCAATGTGACGTCATCGCGAGAGACCCTGAAGCTAACCGCCGTCATCTCGACGAGATGCTGAAAAACGTTGAAAACACTGACGTTATCGTGTTTCCGGAGACGTTCACTACCGGCTTTCCTGCCGACCCTAACGAGTTCGCAGAGGAAGTGGGTGGCGTTACCATGCAATGGATGCATGAGAAAGCTAAAGAAAAGGATTGCGCTGTCTGTGGCACCATCATCTTGAAAAATGAAGGTTTTTATAACAGCTTCATCTGGATGCAGCCCGACGGACAATACCTTTTATATAACAAAAGACATCTGTTCACCATGGGCGGCGAGATAGGGCTGAACCGCGGCGAGGAACGTATCACGATAGAGTGGAAAGGCTGGAGAATCAGGCCTTTCGTGTGCTACGACCTGCGTTTCCCGGTGTGGGACCGCAACAGCTTTAAAGATGGCAAGTTCGAGTACGACATCGCCATCTTCACCGCTGAGTGGCCTAAGAAGAAATCGGAGGTGTGGAACACCCTTCTGAGAGCGAGAGCCATTGAAAATCAAGCGTTTGTGGTGGGCGTGAACAGAGTCGGAATTGACGACAGCAACATCGAATATAAAGGCGAGAGCATGATTCTCAACGTGAAAGGTCGCGTGGTGGAGCAAGCCGCCCCAGGTGAAAGTGTGTTCACAGCAGAGTTGAGCGAATTTGAGTTGGAGGCATTTCGCCAATACTTCGTTGTTTCAAAAGACTGGGATTAATGTTAATTAACGAGCTTATTCAATTGTTCGCGAGAATAAAGGATTTCTCCACTACGCCTATCGGCTCCGGTCGAAATGACAAGCTCACGTCATTTCGAGCGAAACGGAGTGGAGTCGAGAAATCCTTTATAGTAATAAACAAACAAATAAGCTATTAAGCTAATAAACTTTTAAACTAAAAAACTTTAAACTTGTTAAACAACTCTAAACTCTACACTCTAAACTCTAAACTAATATGGATATCATAATTGCTGGAGACGGTGAAGTCGGCATGCACTTGGCGGAAGCCTTGGAGCGGAGCGACCATAACATCACCATCGTGGACCCGCACGAGGAGCTGCTCAAGATGATGGAGTCGCACTCCGACCTCATGACAATAGCCGGAGACTCCACTACTATAAGCACTTTGCAGAAAGCCAACGTGAAGAAGGCCGACATGGTCATCGCCGTGCTTCACGACGAACATATCAACCTGCTGACGGGTATCCTGGCGAAGAAACTCGGTGCCAAACGTGTCATCGTGCGTGTCAACACTATGGAAAACCTCAGCCCGGAGTCGTGGAGAATATATCAGGACCTCGGCATCGACGGTATCATCTCGCCGGAAGACATTGCTGCTCAAGAGATTATCACCTTGCTGAAGCAGACGGCGGCTACCGAGGCGTACGACTTCGCAGGCGGCAAAATCGAGATGTATATGATGAAGCTCGACGACAAAGCCACCGTGCTCGAGAAGCCTATCAAGGTCATCGCCGAACGCTTCAAACACCTTGATTTTAAATTGGTTGCGATACATCGTCGTCAGACGACATTCATCCCGCACGGAGGCGACACCTTGAAAGCCGGCGACATGGTCTATGTCATCACCAAGCCGAGCGCCATCAGAGAGCTGATGCAGATGAGCGGCAAGCAGAAATACAACATCCGCAACGTGATGATTATCGGTGGCGGACGTGTGGGCCGTATCACAGCCAAGCGTCTCGAGAATGATATGGATATCAAGATCGTGGAGATCGATAAAAACCGCTGCGTGGAGCTGACAAATATGCTGTCTAACACGTTGGTAGTCAACGCCGATGCCCGTGATGTCGACATGCTCGAGGAAGAAGGCATCAAGAGCGTCGACGCCTTCATCGCTGTGACGGAAAACACCGAGACCAACATCTTGACATGTCTCCAGGCTAAGGCTTACGGCGTGAAAAAGACCATCGCCCTCGTCGATAACATCGATTATATCGATATCTCGCAAAGTATTGGTATTGATACGATTATCAATAAAAAACTCATCGCGGCGAGCTACATAGTGCGCTACACTTTGGGTGATAACGTCTCGACTCTGAAGTGCCTCAGCGGCATCGATGCCGATATCATGGAGTTCGTGGTGCCTGACGGCTGCCTCGCTACCATGCGGCCAATCAATAAGCTGCACGTCCCGGAAGGCGCCATCATCGGTGGCATCATCCGTGGCGAGGTGAGCTACATCGCAAGCGGCGACTTCCAGATCGAAGCAGAAGACAGAGTGGTGGTGCTGGTGCTGCCGAATGCAATTAGAGAGGTTGAGAAACTGTTTAGATAATTTAATCTCTCGCAGATAACGCAGAGGACGCTGAAAAGTTCTTCCACAGGATTTAGTTCGCTAAAGCGAACAGATCACGCAGATTATTAGTTCTGCGAAATCAGCAGCTCGCTTTAGCGAGTCATCTGAGAAATGAAATGAGGAAGATAGGAAAATCTGCAAAATCTGCGATATCTGCGAGAAACAAAAGGAAGAATAAATATGAAGCGAATCCCTGTTTTTTTTACAATAACCCTCAAACTATATCTGCTTCTAATAGCAATATATACTGCATTCAGAATCGCCCTCTTATTATTAAACCTCGACCGGCTAGGCGAAACCACCACTTGGGAGATGATCCAAGCCTTCATCATGGGTGTCCGCTTCGATGTCGTGACTATTGGATTTGTAATCGCGATACCAACAATAATATTGACTGTTTTTTCTTTCTTTGGCAAGAAAAGTCGTATATTTGAACAGGTTTACACCTGGGTTTTAACGGTTTGTTTTACAATAACTTTCGGCATCTGCGCCGCAGATATTCCTTACTTCGACCAGTTCTTCGACAGGTTTAACGTCACCGCCTTTGAATGGATGGCGACGGGCGACAGTGCCTTCGTCTTTAAGATGGTGTTCGAGGAGCCGACGTACATCCTCATGATGCTGCCAGTGATAGCTTCGGGATTTGTTTTCTGGTTCTTCGCCAACCGAATAATGAAACGCTCAACTGGTTGGGAATCAGTGTATTATCTGCAATATGGGATATACACCGTGTTGCTTTGTGGACTTGTCTTCATCGGGATGCGCGGCAGGTTGAATGAGAAGTCGCCTATCATGGTCGGCACCGCTTATTTTTGCAATAACGCCATGCTCAACCAGCTCGGCTTGAACCCGAATTTCACATTGGTAAGAAGCTGGCTCGACAGCAAAGACCCCGACAATCAGAAGGTTAGGTTTATGTCGGATGAGTCGGCTATCAATAATGTTCAGAAGTATTTAAATATTGAAATTCCATACGAAGAATTTCCAATAGCTCGTGAGGTGGTGACCGAAGGAGAATCAAACGATTACAATGTTATTGTGGTCATAATGGAGGGCATGAGCTACAACAAGACCGCCCATGGCGGCAACACCCACAATCTCACTCCTTTCCTCGATGCGTTGATGGATAAGTCGTTGAGTTTCAACAATTGTTATACCAGCGGCACACATACTTACTGTGGCATCTACACTACCATGGTGTCGTATCCTGTGGTATTCAGAAACCATGCTCTGAAGCGCATCCCAGTGTTGCAGTACGACGGCATCGCTTCCACTTTGCAAAAAAACGGCTATCAGACGGCTTATTTCACCACTCACGACAAGGAATTCGACAACGTGGCGGGCTTCATGAGCCAGAATGGCGTTGAGCGTATCATCTCGCAGGCCGATTATCCTGTCAGCGAGGTCAAGACGACGCTCGGCGTGCCCGATGACTATATGTTCCGTTTCGCTATGCCTATTTTCGATGAGATGGCGAGCAATAACAGGCCTTTCTTCGCTGCCATGATGACCGCCTCCGACCACGGTCCGTATTATATTCCTGATTATTTCGAGCCTCGGAATACCGAGCAGAAATACCAGATCACCGAATATGCAGACTGGTCGCTTCAGCGTTTCATCGAGATGGCATCCGAGAAGCCTTGGTTTGACAACACTTTGTTTGTCTTCGTTGCCGACCACGGCGCTGCTCTCGACACCGATTATTCCATCCCGTTGAGTTATTTCCATACGCCGCTTATTTTCTACAAAAATGGCATGCAACATATTGCTAATGAGGCTATTGCAAGCCAGATGGACGTCTTCCCGACGGTGATGGGCATTTTAAACATTCCGTATGTCAACAACAGCTTTGGCATCGATTTGCAAAAGGAAAGCCGGAAATACGCTTATTTCATGGGTGATGACAAATACGGAGTGCTTGATGGCGAGTGGCTTTTGATCAACAAACCGTCGGAGGAACAGATCGGGTTGTACAAATACGTCGAAAAAGAGAAGAAAAATTATATTTCGGAGTATCCCGAGGTGGCTGGAGAGATGCAAAAATACGGCGAATCGGCTTGGCAAGTCAGTGAGTATCAACAATATAAGAAAAAAACTAAATTTTTTCTTGACAAATAGAAAAAAGTTGTAATTTTGCGGTCGGAAATGCCCAATGGTGTAATTGGCAACACGACTGACTCTGGATCAGTAAAGTCTAGGTTCGAACCCTGGTTGGGCAACAAAAGCACTCCCTAACTCATTGATAATCAAGTTAGGGAATTTTTTTTGCCCCAAGTTTGCCCCAAAGAATAAAAAATCGGCCAAAAAGTTTCCTTTAAAGCCGAAAAAAAATTAAAATTTTTTTAAAAAAATTCCGTTCAAATCATCATGATACATCCTCATCGGAATTTTTCTGTAAAATGCGCTTCACATCATTTAGACGATAGTAGTTTCGATTTCCAATTTTTACAGCACACAAATATTTAGAATTATTCCATCTCCAAAGTGTTCCTGTTTTGACGTTTAACATCTCCTTTGCCTGTTTACTGTCTATTAGTCCGTCGTTTTCATTTTCTTTTATTTTTTCTTGACGCTTTCTTTCTTCATTGAATAAGTATGAAACGGCTTCTTTTAAATCATCGACACGAATCATCAACATGATGTTTTCTTGGTTGGCATTTGTAAAAATGTCCTTAAAATCCATAATTGAATGATTTATTCAGGATTATTCTTAGCGCAATCATAATGGTCTTATTTGATTACGTGTTGAAAATATACAAATAATTTTTAAGAAAAACAAATTAATCTTCTTTTAAACGTTTCTTTTGTTCGTATTCTTCAATTTTCTTTCTATTGTTCAAGTAAACATCCGCCAGTGTGTTAATTGTCTTTACTGCCAAATCGAGCATATCTTCCGACATGTTTTCAAAACCTTTGTATTTTCGAAGTCGCTCTGGGGTTAAATTATAATTTGAATAAGGGTTCATGTTTTATTTTTTTGAGACTTATCGAGTAGCTAAATTACAAAAATTTGTTTTTCTCAATTATTTTTTGTAGATTAATGGTAAGCTTGATGTTCTTGATAGTTAATTTCAATTCAGTTGGTCGAACATCAGCTATAAAACTAACTGGATAAGAATAAGCCGAATAAAAATTAAATTTATGGCTCAAAAGAAAAAAGAAAAACAGTCTTTTGTAATGTACAATTCTTTTATTGAAGCTGCATCAAACTTGGAACTTGCTCAACGTTGGGAGTGTATTGAAAGGCTTAGAGACTATGCTTTATATGACAAAGATGAGAAGAGTGAAAACTGGGGCGTAAACATTGTAATGGAAATGGCGAAACCTCTATTGGATACTGCTAAAAAACGTTATAAAGCCTGCGTTAAAAATGGTAATAAAGGCAAAGAATTTGGTTGACTTGGAGGCAGACCGAGAAAAAATAAAAAACCCCAAGAGAAACCCCAAACTGAACCCCTTAATGATAATGTAAAGGTTAATGTAAATATAAATGATAATTTAAATGTAAAAGAGAAGGTATCTGTAAAAGAAAAAGATTATTTAAAAGAAAAAGTAAAAGATTATATAAATGATAATGGCCTTCAGAACAATATCTCTACATTGAATCATAATCAGGTTCAAGATGAAAACAATCTTCAAATTGAAGATAGTTTCATATCGTCTCAAGAGACGAAAGGAAAACAAATAGGTACTTCCAATATTTCAGATTTTTCAATTTCAAATAACGAGAACGATGGTTTTTGGGATGCTATCAACCAATTTGAGGATTTTTAACAAGTGCCGAAACCATGTATATACAACCTTCTATATTCCAAGTGATTGATATTATTTCGCTCTTTGGATATAGAAGGACTTGTATTATAAAGTGCAGACGAATTTTCCGCCCGTCGCCGTTCCGCCCGTGCTAATAACTAAAAAAACTAAAACAGCACATCAATAAAATTTTAATTTTTTTTCAAACCTATTAAACATTTTAAATCTACCTGCTATTTATAATAAAAGATAACAACATGGCACTTTTATTATTTGAGCCACAGACGGCAAAACTTACGGATTATGAAAGGGAACTTGTACCAGTTCTTGTTAAATGTTTGGAAAACAAAGTTGGGAAAAACAAGGCTGTTAAAAACAGCTATATGGTTGCTAAATTACGTGAACATGGTTTGCTTACCAGTGAACCAAGAATCAGAAAAATGCTAAACTACATTCGCACAAGAGGTCTCGTCGAATGTTTGGTTGCAAGCAGTCAAGGATATTACATATCCACAGACATTCAAGAGCTTGATGACTACATAGACAGTCTAAGAGGTAGAGAAGATGCCATACGTGAAGTCAGACTTGCCTTGGAAGAACAGAGTGTGCGTCTTGAAAACAAACAGAATAATAATAGAAAAAAACAATAATAGCATGACAAATACTGAAAGATTATTCAAATCTATGGAAAATGAGAACAAATCCATGATAGGATACTTGATGACAGATGAGGAAGTCTCACTTGAAATTTTCAATGAAGATATACTAAAGAAAATATACGATACTCATAATATTTTTATGTTTTTGAATGACGATAACATATATTTTATTACATACACTCCTGGGTTGATGTCTTTAGGCGCATTTGCCATCAATGCTTGCGTTCCCAAAGAAGGTGAATACCCTGTAATTAGCTTTGAAATCGGTGATTATTTTCTCGAACTTGTTGATTTGTTGGTCGGAGGTGTCAATATACTTCAATGTATTGTCCATGATATAGTATCGGAGTTCGGCACAACAACAAATATTTATTCTCAGGCAGTAGATAATTTGAGAACACTGGGAGACATGTTCGACGATGCAAAAGACATGAAAACAATAATAAACAAATTACAAAATAACGAATTGTAATTATAAAATCTTTCTATCCGAACATTTTGTGAGCAGTTAATCTTTATTGATTAGCTGCTTTTTTCATGCTTATAGACTTTTGCTCTTTTTGAAAACTAAAAAATAACTATGGTATTTTCTTGCATGTTTTTGTACACTGTCTGGATAATATAACAAGCGACTTTTCCCTTCTAATACAAATTCATCAATCAATGTATAACCCATATTTTGTGCCTGTAATTGGGTTATGAAAGATGTCCATACTTGCCTGTCGCCATATATTGTGTTTTGGACTTTTTGAACAAGTATTCCGTTTGGCTTCAACAGCCGATAGGCCAGTGAAAGCATGGATTTGTTTGTCTCTATTAGTTCGTTTACCGAATAGAAACATTGGAACCTGTCAACCACGATGGATGTTTGCGCATCTTTCTGACTGCTCTTGATGATGAAGGGCAAATCAACGACGATACTTTCAAAAACCTCATTAGACAGCAAAAACGCCTCATCTAATGGCTTTACGTCATCAGATAGAGGGAATTTATCAAATTTGAATTTAGGTTGCTGTATGGCCTTATAAAATAGTCCCTTGCTATAGGTCAAATCACAATCGTATTTTTTGGACGGAATATAGAGCCTGATGATGTCTTTAAGAATCTTGTCTTGGCTTTTCCCTATAGATTTGATTACATTATCTTTATTTAATTGATAGGTATGCGAGATTTTTTCACTATCAAAATTTGATTGTAATTCTTTATTACCTTTAGCAATTTTCCAATATTTTCTAACAGTGTTTATAGACAGACCTGTTCCTAACACAGCAGCGTCCCTTGTGGCGTTTGGATTCTTTTTGAGGTATTTTTTCAGGTCGTTGACAATGTTCATCTTCGCCTCATGCCTTCTGTCAATGCCGTTGACCTTGATATAATACCTCATTCCAGCAATGCTTACACTGTTTTTTTCGGCATTTTCAGCAATGCTCAAATTTGGGTCATATATGATTTTACTCCTACGCATTTTATTAAGCCTCCGCTGCCATCGAAACAGGATTGCCGCCTTGTTGATACAATGGAATTACAACATTGTGGATGTTGTCTATGAATTTTGCGAGTGGAATCATATAGGCATTGAAGACATCCAGTCTTTCGTCAAATGGAGGGTCATTTACTACAATGTCTTTTGTAATATCACCATTCTCACACACATAGCTAACAACAGTCATTAAAAACTCCTCTTGTTCGGAATTAAGTTCATTTCCCGATATAAACTGGCCAAATCGTTGCATGGCTATTTTCCTATCAACACCAATCAAGGAACGAATAAGGATGGCTACATTTGAACCACATGGTTTCCCTAAAGTATATTTGTCATAATCCTCTTTATTTCCAAGTTCTTCCCAAAGTATGCGTTCCAGTTCGTGGAAATCATTGGTATTAAGCTGCTCCATGTCATAAATCTTATCAAGAACTGGTAGGTTTCTATGTGTAGCAAGCCAGTCAAGGACACGTTGTTTGTAGCTAACCCTCGGAGTTATACCTTCACTCTCTCCATCATGCGAAATAACATCATCAATATCTACAATAAACCATCTATCCCCACCTCCAATCAAAAACTTAACCAAATCTCTCAAATCAATTCTAACCTTTTCCAACCATTGTAGTGAAACATTATCCCATGCAGTTTGAGAAAGCACTTCTTTAATGGTTCCCATTTTTGCCTGAACTTGTGGTAATGTTGCCATATCTTGAAGTTTCTCGGCAATCAGTCTTACACGCTGAATGCATTTATCAGCTTTATTGTCTCCGCCAAGATAATTTAATTCTATGGAAAGAGTTAAAACATCGAATTTCTTGGCACTTTCATCCAATACAGTCTTTGGTATTAGCGGTGAAATATCCGTTTTCAATGACAATAAATCCAGTTCGGATATATAAGTCCATGCATTTTTATCTTTAAAATGACTTACAGCTTCCCATTTTGCCCTGACAGAAATGTGGCTGTCTTGTAAAGCCTCAACCTGCTCGAAAAGCAATGCTTTGTTTTCATCATGCAAGCTTTTGCAATAAGCGTCTTCCTGATACTTTTGGTGTTGAAGATGAAATGCTATATCAGCTCTTAAACAGAACAAATGCTCTGTTAATGACTGTGTGGGTTGTGGTTCTTTGCCATTAGGATTGGCCTCGAAATATTCAAAATTTCTACACCAATCAAAAATGTAGAAACATTCTTTATCTTTGCCTTGACCGAAAATATTTTCACTCAATCTTGTGCCTCGACCAATCATTTGCATAAATTTAATCTTGCTCTTAACAACTTTAAAGAATACAAGATTAAGTATATCTGGAATATCGATACCAGTGTCCAGCATATCGACAGACACGGCTATTTGTGGTTCCCCATCCCTGATTTCAAACTTATCAATTAAGTCTTGGGCATAGGTGATGTAGTTGTCGATAAGCGCACAGAATCCAGCGCCATATTCAGGATATAATATATTAAACCTCTTAACAATAAGTTCTGCATGGCGATGATTATATGCAAATATAACAGATTTGCCTATACGTTCTCCGCTTTGAACCTTGAGGCCGTTTTCCATTAAATCCTGAAGGACAGCATCAATAGTATCTTCATTGAAAATATAGTTGAAGATTTCGTTGCTGGCAATATCTCTCCCCATTATTTGTTCATACGTCCAGACCGCCTCCAGTTGCTTCTTTTCTTCTGCCGACAAACTATTATATTTGATACCTTCTTTCAGTATCAGAGAACCTCTTTTGAATCCATGATAGTTTACTAAATATCCATCAGCAACAGCATCTTCCAATTCGTAAGCGTAATTTGGTGAGCCTTCATCCATCTCAAATATCTGGTAAGTGCTTCTATCAACATCCTCTCTTGGTGTCGCAGTCAGACCAATTAGCAATGAATCAAAATAATTGAAGACAGCTCCATATTTTCCAAAGATGCTTCTATGTGCTTCGTCAATTATAATTAAATCAAATCGACCTACTGAAAATGGTTTTTCATCAGTGTCGATATAATTTATCATTGTTTGGTAAGTTGAGAATGTTATACGAGCGTTAAGGTCTTTGTCAATTCCATTGTCATTAAGAACACAAGTTGTTGTGCTTGGCAACAATTTTACAAAATTTTTATGTGCCTGTCTAACGAGACTTCTTCTATCAGCAAGGAATAAAACATTTTTTACCCAGTTGTTTCTGGCCAGTACGTCGGTCAGAGATATGGCCACTCTCGTTTTACCAGTTCCCGTAGCCATCACCAGTAATGCTTTTCTGTGCTTCTTGTTATAATGCTCACAAACGGCCTTTATAGCCATTTTCTGATAATGGCGGTCAGTTATATTGTTCTTGATGCTAAAGTCTGTTATATCCTTTCTATTGCGCTTCTGTATCATTAGTTCCAAATCCTCTGCGGTATGGAAACTGTAAAGCCTTCTTGGTGGATAGCCTAAACCGTCGATTATATTAGTATCAAAACCGTTTGTGTAATATATAACTGGGCGTAATCCATACTGTTTTTCAAGACAATCTGCGTATAGTTCTGCTTGATGCTTGCCTTTAACTGGCGATATTGAAGTTCTTTTAGCTTCAATAACCGCAAGTGGAAGTCCGTTGCTGCTAAACAGAACATAATCGGCATATCCCAGTCCTTGTTCATTTGGCATACCATGAAGTTCTACCTCGATACAAGCCTTTAATGGCTGTATAGTTCCTTCAGTTGTCAGCACCTCCCATCCAGCTTCTTTCAACATGAGGTCGATGTATAGTTTTCTGGTCTCTGCCTCAGAAATATCACTTGCAATTAAAGAAACAGGCTCTTTGTCGATTAAATAATCTTTATTGGTGTCGGTGATTATTTTGTCTGTTTCTTTAATCTCAACTGTGGTAGGAAGCAATGCAGGATTTTCAACAGTCTTTGGGATAAGGTTTTCATCGAAAGGCTTTATTTTATCTACAACTTTAAGCTTTAATAAAATGGCTCCAACCACATTGTAGATATTCAATAAGGCAAAAAACGATTCTTTCTTTGAAACATTCCCAGTATGTGCGGCATTATTACCAACTTTACGTACATAATGAACAGCCATCATCACCCGCTCATCATTGATGAAATCTCGGAATGGTTCACCATCAACCAGTTGGAACAATGAATCCTTTTCTTTAACTTCGATGTTTTTCATAAAGTACAAAGCCTTGACAATGTACTCCAGTGCTTTGCGAGCATTAACTGCACTGAAATCAGGATTGCTTTTCTGGTATTCTTCGGCAGCAGAACAGAACTTGTATAAGTCGTTCAGTCCAATGTCTTTTATGTAATCGAAGTTTCGCATGGCTTTTAAATCAATCTAAATTATAATTTAATCAGCAGCTAATCTGTATTCAAAGAATGATGGGTCAATAACAAAAGCTTCTTTTAATGCTTTGTTCATTTGGGCGTTCATGGATGGCAAGAATGAAATATAATTGTTTACTGCGGCTTGTATAGCAGCTATACTATCCTTGCTCTTAATCCAGTTTTGAGGAATAAATGCTTTATCTCTAATCTTGGCGTTTTCTTCACCAGTGGAATAGGCATTGTTCATACAATTAACAACAATACCAATCATCGTATCAACCATGTTGTTGTTTTTTGCAGCCATTAAGCACTGGTAGGGTGATGGCACCATATCTTTCCCGTTGAGTTTTGCAACAACAGAGGATATTGTAAATAAGAAATGATATGGAGCATAAGCTTTCATGGTCAGAATCGTCTCGTTAATGCTATATGGGTTTTCTTCTGTCCAGATTGCCATTATTTTATTGTACCAGTAGTTCAAAGCATAGATGTCTTCTGGGCGATATTCTTTTTTAAACAAAGTGTCAAAAAACTTATCAAATATTTTGGTTTCGCCATAAGACAAGCTTGGTCTTTGTGAATACCATGCAATTAAGTATTTGCCCAAAAATGATAACTCAATGTAATACTCTTTGTCTTTGTCGGCTGGTAGTGTTTCACCACGTTTTGCTGCAAAATAACCATTGGGATATTTCTGTTCATAGGCTTTCTTTAGCCTGATAACTCTCTTGTCATTACTACGTAAATCTCTTGTCTTTACGGCACTTTGTGTATTGGTGTTGATACTAATATTGTCGGCTCTGTCTTTTTGTGGAATTTCGTAGAATCTAAATAACACATAAGCATCATCTCTTTTCTTGACAACTTCGCTGCACGACAAGATTGTGTTAAGAGATTGACATCCATTAACGACGCTAACACCATGAACCTTTAATTTATTTCCATCTATCAGCTCCATCTTATTACAAATGGCTGTAATTCCGTTATGGAAAAAGAAGAAATCTCCGCATTTGTCGCCTGTGATGGTCTTTCGGATTTTCTTGTTTACAGCATTGCTGATTCCAAGGCTTTGACGAACATTCTTTTGGAATAAGGTTCCGTTGCTGATACCTGGGAATAAGATACATTCTTTTAACGGCATTGCAACTATGCAAACACTTGTTGTACCTATGGTTGTGAAAAGATATTTACCGTTTTCAAGATTAATCGTATGGTTAAGGCTCGGATTGTCCTTTTCCATTGTTTGAGTATATTTGTCTTCAAGGCCATTCCTGTCAACAACTACAAGCTCCGCATCATACGACGACGCATCCTCGTTTGATAATGTGGCTTGAAATGCCACAATGTCTTTTTGCGCATCTTCTGTGAATACCGACGTGGTAATCAACTCAAAACAGACATTATAATCATCTTCGTTTATAGCCTTGGAAATCTCATTTAGCTTAATCTTTAGTTTGCTGTTAGCTCCTTCTTGAAGTGCCGCTAAATCTTTCAATTGTGTCCATGATGAAATCACTTCTCTTACTGGCTCGGCATCCACACTATCTCCAAGATAATATTTACCCTGAACAATGTAAACCTTTTGCTCGTCATCGTCAATATAAACAGCATCAATCTGTTTATCATTGGCTCCGTCGGTTATGGCGGCTTTGGTTTGCAGAGCATCCAGTAAATGGATATTTCTCATATACCATGCCACAAAACGCTGTCCGTCATTCGGATAGTTTTGCTGGTAATAATCTTGCTTAATTTCAATTTGAATTTTTTCTATTATGTTCATGGTAGTATGTGTTTGTTATCCAAAGTATTTGTCCATTGTGTAGTTGAAGAGTTTCTGCGTATCTTCAATGGATTTGCTGACGGCTGCTTTTTGTTTTTCGATAGCTTCAATCTTCTCAATATATTTATTTTGAACAGCCAAAGGTGGAACAATTTGTTTAAATGATTTCATTATTGATGTGTTCAGGTTGGGTTGAGTGCCATCTGGAGCAATGTTTCTGAAATACTGCGTACAGAAGTTCAAAGACTTCAACAAAAACACTTTTTCTATCTCATTTGAAATATTATCGAAAGCCAACCAACCATCGTGAATACAACCATCAAATGTGATAATTCGTGCAAAACCTAAAGAAACACCACAATTCGCAAATATTAAACTTCCCGAATGGATGTATCGGGTTTTGTTTAATCCCTCTTCAATTATATGTTCTTTGGTTTGATGTAAGTATATATCATCACCTTTTGTTGCATCACCAATTTTTATCCACGGGATAGTTCCTCCTAAATACTGTTCAATTGGACGAGGAGAGCCTCCCCTATATACATCGCATAAATCCCCTAATTTCTTCACTTCCCATCCCTTTTCATTCTCCACAGGGTCGCCAAACATATCATAGAAAATGGATTGGGTAAGGTTGTCATATTCCTTCAGTTGGGTTTGCTGTTTGTCGATTAGGGACTGGAGAAGGTCAAGTTCGGAAACGATGTGTTGTTGTTCGGAAAAAGATGGGACAGGAATAACACATTCTCCATAATCTCTAAAGTAGATATGCGGTATTGCAGCTCCATTGACAAATTTTGAAAGGTTTAATCCACGCAACGCATAGCAGAGGTATTTAAGTGAACAATCCTTTTTGGGTAATATGTATTGCATCGTTCCAACCAAAGAAGATTTCGATGGATATACATCCACTCTGCCAACACCCGAACCATCTTTTACAATGCCAATATATGGTTCTTCTTGGTGATAGAAATCAACCCCTTTGACAAATCCACTCGCTCCATACAAAGCGTAATCACCATTATTGTCTTCGATTTTATTAAGTACAATGTTTGAAGAAGCCTTACTGCAAACCTCTTTTACTCTCTTATATTTCCGATTCTCTTTCATACAATCTTTTTGTTCTTACTCCAATCGATTAAACCATCCACTAATACATCTACCAAATCGTGGTAATTATTCTCCCATGTTTGTCGCTCCTTTTCTATATCATAATCTATCCAGCCATTCCAAAATTTATCGAGAATAGAAAACAATTCATGGTCGATATTATACAACGCACTCATTTGTTGGTCGTAATGATTATTTGTGTTTATGTCCGCTTTTCCAGCAAAGAATTTTCCGATAAAATAGTTGATGTGCGTTTTATTGTATTTGGTACAAAAAATTCCTTTCTTGTATCCATTACTGATATAATCAACATCGCTATTGGTTAGTTTTACATCCGAATAGTCGGATAAAAACTTTTCAATAGGATACCCCAAATTCAAGTAAACAGGCAACATTTTTACGTGTTCAAGAGAATTTGAAATGTGGTCATACAGCCTTTCGTTGAAGATTATGTTAAGTGGGTATTCATTTTGCAGCATAAGTTGTATAGCACTGCCAATATATAAACTCTTATACGGCAAGTATAGATGCAACAATTCATGCGTAAATGATGCTGAATCGGGCAAATTTTTTGGAACATATATAATACAATCTTTGTTTTTATGATAGTTCCCATAGCAATTTTCCGAACAATATTCGATGCTAATGTTGAAAGATTGGTTCAACATTTTCCAAAGATTCTTATTGGCATCGTCTATATATAAACTTGCATCAATCATTCAATTTATTACTTACAAATACTGCTCTTTGAACTCTTTAATGGCTGCTGATATTTCTGTTTGAAGAGATTCTATTCTTCCAAATACAACAGAAGGTTGCTCGTATTCAACCTTGACCTTCTCAACTTCCTTGTATTTGTTGATGGAAAGGTCGTAATCGTTTGCTATGATTTCAGCCACAGGCACAATGAAGCTTTGGTCTTTTCGTGTACGGCTTTCCTCTGCTTCAAGATTCTTGAAACGTGCAATCACATCAGGAATGTCGTTTTCGGCAATTGGTGTGCGTTTGTCATCCAAAGAAAAGCCATCAGCTTTCATGTCATAGAACCAAACCTTATCAGTTCCTCCAGCGTTAGTCTTGGTAAAAATGAGAATTGCCGTGGAAACACCAGCATAAGGTTTAAATACACCCGATGGCATTGATATTACCGCTTGAAGACGCTGCGTATCAATCAATTCTTTGCGAATGGATTTGTGGCCTGTGCTGTTGCCGAACAATACACCGTCAGGAACAATAGATGCACAACGACCACCTACTTGAAGTATCCTCACAAACAAGGCAAGGAACAGCAATTCGGTTTTCTTGGTCTTGGTAATAGCAAGAAGGCTTTTGCTTACAGCTTCGTTGTCAAGACTGCCAGTAAATGGTGGGTTGGCCAGACATAATGTGTACTGGTTCTCATCTGTGTTGTCGGTCGATAAACTGTCTTGGTATTTAATATCAGGATTATCAACGCCATGAAGCATAAGGTTCATAGCTCCAATGCGCAACATTGTGGCATCGGTGTCAAAACCATGCAACATACCGTTCTTGTAATGCTCGGAATTTTCCTTTTTCAGCAATTCTGATTTATAATTTGCTTGGATATATTTTGCTGATTCTACGATAAAACCAGCACTTCCCATTGCAGGGTCGCAAATAGTGTCTTTAAGGGTTGGCCGCATGAGCTCTACCATCATGCGGATTATATGTCGAGGTGTACGGAACTGGCCGTTATTTCCGCTTGCGGCCATTTTTCCAAGAATATATTCGTACACATCGCCCATTGTATCCCTGTTATTCATGTCAAGATGGTCAACACCTTCCACAATCTTCACAAGTGTTCTGGGACTTTGTATCAGGAAGGTGGCACTGGCCATAAACTTGCTATAGGCCGATTCTCTACCTTCGTTAAGGTTCTTTATGAAGACAAACACATCTTTGCTGATAACTCGGTACATTGCATCAGCTTCCATGTTTTTGAAAACATTCCAACGCAAGCTATTGTACGGAACGTCTTTATCCGTTTCGGGATTATGCCATACACCATCTTTGAAAGTTGGGTCTTTAACCTTGACGTTCATGGCATTGGCGTTAGCTTCTTTGGTGCGTTGTGCATCATCAAGCATTTTCATAAAGAACAGATATGTCATCTGCTCCAAAATGGTCATAGAATTAGTAATTCCACCAGTCCAAAAGGTATCCCATATCGAATCAATACGGTTCTTAATTTCTCCTGTAATCATATACGATGCTCAAATGTATCTCTTTTAAAACATGAACACCAGCATAGGATTGACAAATTATAATTCGCCAACCTATCACATTTTGATGCTCATGCTACAAAATTACAAAGAAATTCATCAAAAAATACAAAATATTAAAAAATTATAAAAAAAGTATCAAAAAATAATAGTTTTAGCATTGTTATTCCAATTAAAATTTGTATCTTTGCAAAAAGTTTGAAAAACAACAAAATTTGATAGTTATGAATAGAGTTTGCTTGGTCGGAAGGTGTAGTACAAATAGGCAAGACTACATGAGGCAGCTGGAACAAATGCGAGATTATTGCAATCAACAAAATTGGACGGTAATGAAAGAATTTGCCAATAAAGTAAGTGGTGCAAAAAAACTTGAAGAGAGAAAAGAGATTCAAGAAATGATTGCCTACGTCAAGGAAAACCAAATTGATATGGTTTGTGTTCTTTCCATTGACAGACTCGGTAGAAACACCCTTGAAGCGTTGAAACTTATACAACTTCTTAATGAGAACCATATAACATTGTTTGTTCAAAATTACAACCTTCGTACTCTTAATGAAGATGGTAAACCAAACCCTGTTGCCAGTTTGATATGTACAATCTTATTAGAGATTGCTCAAATGGAACGTCTAACTATTGCGGAACGCATGGAATCAGGCCGAAACAGATATATCCGTATTTGTAGAGAACAAGGGAAAAAGATGGGTCGGCCAGCGACATACAGAAAAAGTGATGACAAATACAAAGAGCAATATGCCAAAGAAATCTCGCTTTTACGCAAAAACTACTCTTTGCGAAATACTTATAAAATTACTGGGACATCAATCGGTACTTTGAGAAAGTTGCAGAAATTTGTATAACTAAAAAATCTAAAACATACATTATGCCAGTGATTGATGAGTACATCAACAACTATATTGACAAAACAATAGAGAAGAAAATTGGTGAAATGTTCGACCGCCTTCAGAGGGTTTCCGATAATAAAAAGGTCGTTTATACCAACAAAGACATGATGCAGATGCTTGGTGTTGACCCCAAAACACTAAAAAAGTATAGGGATGAAGGCTTGTTGGGTTATTCACATCCGTATGATAAATATTATTACACTCAGCAAGATTTGGATAGGTTTCTCATGAACAAGAAAGTGAGGTTTGAACCTTTTGATATCTAATATTTGAATTAAAAATTGTGCAGCTTTCGTTTTTTTGTATATTTGCATTGTTCTTTAATAATAAAAACCAACAAATATAGTCATTATGAAAACTGTAATCTTAAAATGGAATCCAGCTGTTTCGTCTTATCAAATGCTTCGGTACTTGCAAGATTTGAACGAAATGGCAACAGAACAAATAGCTTATGATAGCGATTGGAGTGTATGGGAGAATGAAAAGATACATGCTGGAGACCGTTTTTATTTAATAAAACTTGGTGTGGGACAGGTCGGAATTGTGTCAAGTGGTGTTATAACAAGCGAACCATATTTGGCACCTGATTGGAGAAAAACAGACAAAAAAGTGTATTATGTTGATTATTTGCCAAATATTGTTATAAATCCAGACACATTGCCAATTTTAACAAGTGAGGCTCTTGCCAAAGCTATTCCAGATTTTGATTGGTTTAAAGGCCATTCGGGGATGGTGCTTGAAGACAAACAAGCAGAAGCTCTTGAAAAATTGTGGAAATCATATCTGGCCACGAACAAAGAGTTATTTGACATAGCGTTGGCGGATAATAAAACAGACCAACTTTATTTGGATTTGAATTTTGAAAAAGCAACGTTTAATGAGCTAAAAGAGGGTTTGACTGAGAAGAATACAATGACTATTAATGTAAACAAGTACGAATACTTGGATGCGTTTTTCAGAAGAGAGTTTAGTATAATTCTAAATAATGATAATTACCAGCAAATCATTGAACATGTTGATGGAAATCCAGTTATAAAAGCTCCTAATCAGCCAAAGCGAAATTACGGAATCAATTGGTATAACAGGGGAGTTTTTCCATACCAATTACGTAAAGGTGTTAAATATATAAAGTTGGTTTATGGAAATCAGTATATGGTTGCCAGATTCAACCGAGAAGAAATGGGCTATTCAATAACATCTCGTTTTTCTAAAATTGCTAATAATGTAAGACATATTTGTAAAAACGGGGCTTGTTGTGATTGGCAAATTGAATTTTGGTATGTTGATATTCTGGTAAAGGATTTCAATGAAAATGTTTTGCCTAAAAATAAATAACTCAAAAATCTAAAACAAAATGGAAACGCCTGACCATTGGTCGGGCGTTTCTCATAATTAATACATGAAAAAAGATAGACGTAAAATTTTAATTTAATGTTTTGTGATAAAATCTCACATCGTGGGTGTTCCTAAACTGTATCGCTCGATTTTAACATGTATCAAACTTGAAATGACACACTTTTCGATGGTCAACCCACGCACATGCGTATATTGTTATCTGTTTTCGATTTGTCTTTGTTTGATTAAATCAATCTTGTCTCTTAAATAGAGGTGCATCGGTTCACTGCATTTATAATATGGATTATTCACATATAAATCCACTGCAACGTTGTTTGCGGTCTGTTTCCCTAAAACCAAAATAACTGTACTTTTACATATATAGCCGCCAAATGCTTCCGAAATCACACTATTCCACTTTTGCTCTTTTCTTCTTTCGGCTAATTGTCAAATGATTTTATTTTTTGCCTTTCTTATGGGCTTACTGCTTAATTCTACGGTTGAATCCATAATATTAACAGCAATATAATACTCGCTTACCTTTTCTTTATTGCCGTTTTGTACAAGCCAATCAATCGTTTCTTTAATGGATTTGAATTTCATATTATGCTGCTTTCTTATATTCCTTGTATTCTTCCAAGAATATATCAACCATACCTTTTACCCATACATTTGGTGAAAGTTGTTTTTTTACGGCTGCTTCAACATCAAACTGAGTTATAAACACACTTTCTTTATACTTGGCTTCTTCTTTAACCAATTTGCTGAAACAGATAAGACCTAAAAATTTGACGTATCTTACATACAGTTTCTCTTTACTACGTTCACCGTTAATTCTAATGTCGGTGTCTGGATTTACTAACGCCACTCTGATAGCGGCTTCAATACTTTTCTTACAATAATGCTGATTCATCGTACTTAATATTTTAATTTAACAATTTCTTTATAATTATCCCTAATACACTCGCACATGCCGTCTATTTCGTTTTGCAACCCATACCACTCAAAACTCTTCACTTCAATCCAGACTGGTTCATAATTATTGTGAGTTGCTTTCCAGCAATTATCTGTAATCTTTTCCACATTGAAGCCTAAATCACTAAACTGGAGAATAGCTGCTCCAGCTTGTCTTAATGTTTCCTCTGTCGTTCCGTAGCTGCGATAGATACCATCATTCTCGCCTTTACGGATTTCAATTTTTGAATAACTTTCTTTCTGTGCGCTGCTCGCCACGCTAATCTGAGCATATGTTTTTTTCTTTTTCATAATAGAAGAATTTTAGTTAACTTTTTTCGAGGGTTTTTTAGCAGTCAAAGAATGGTGGATAATCTGTCGCATCTCCAAGATAAATTGGTGTTATACCATCTAACTCTGTTGTTTCGGTGACGCTTTCATCATCTAATTGACACTGCAGGTCTCCGTTGTTAAATAGATGTTCAAGTTTTTCAATAGCCTCTGTTTCGTTATTAGCTGTAATGGTTGTGCTTGTATACATTTTTACAGTATAAAAAACCTCGTACGAATTTTTGGGGGTGTCGTTTTTAGTCTCAGCACCATTGACCATGTTGATTTTATTCATATTATGAGTATTTAAAATATTCATTATCAATGTTTTATACCAATTTTTCTATTTTTATTTTAAGCAATACTATTCCAAGGACACCTTTCGGTGTCATTTTGTCGTGTTTCGTTGTTCATAGTTGGTTGTTTTTAAAAAGTTTCTTTTTCAAAAGGTTTCATTGCAAATATACATTTAAAAAATTTAAAAAACAAATTTTGGGCAAAAAAATCAAAAAAAATTATTTGTCAGGTATGTAAAATATAATATTTTTGCAAAAAAATAACTAAAAAATCTAAAACATGTCTCGAAAATCGAGCATCGTATATAATCCAGATTTGTCTGTTGAAGAAAATGCCATAATAAATGGGGTTTCAAAAGACGGTATATATTATTATTTGAAATCAAACCGTATTGAAATCAAAAAGAAAACAGTTGACGGGATTGTTGATGAAATAAGAAAACGACTTGAAGGCAACCCAAATATAACTCAAAGAGAGCTCGTAAAAATTACTGGACATAGTTCTACAACTATTAACAAATATATTAAAGAGGCGAGACAAAAGCCCAATCTGAGGCAAAATAGAATATACGGAATCATCGGGGCGGTAATTGGCGATATTGCTGGTTCTCGTTTTGAGACCGAAAAGGGGTTTGCAAATAAGAATTTTAAAATGTTTGCTGCCAATAGTACATTCACTGATGACAGCGTACTAACTGTGGCTATTGCTGATGCCATTATTCATAAGAAACTTTTTGCGAAAACATTATGGACTTGGGGAAAAAAGTATCCATCTGCTGGTTTTGGTCGTTCATTTAATCAGTGGTTAAAAGGAGATTGGAATATTCAGAACAATAGCGTTGGTGATGGTAGCGGAATGAGAATTAGTCCTGTTGGCTTCAAAGGTAATGATGTTGAAGAGGTACTTGCAATGGCAAAAGAAGCCACAATTCCATCACACAACAGCATCGAAGGAATCAAAGCGGCACAAGCCATTGCAACATCTGTATTTTTTGCCCGAAAAGGCAAAACAAAAGAAGAGATTAAAAAATACGTAGAATCACAATTCGGATACAATCTTGACTTGTCGGAGGAAGCCATCAGGAATATGGTTGCAAGTGGTGATTATGATATGATAGAAGCCCAAAATGCTACTCCCGTTGCAATAATTGCCTTTTTAAATGGTAGCGATTATGAAGATGTTATTAGGACTGCTATAACGTACGGAGGGGATACTGACACTGTTGGTTGCATGGCAGGTGCTATAGCAGCTGCATATTATGGCGTTCCCATTGAACTTGCTGAACAAGCAGCATTATGCATGCCAAAAGAATTGTTGGATGTTATCAATGAATTTGATGGAACGTCATTAACAAATCACAGACTTACACCATCAAATGTTCGAAGGTGGGGTGCTAATACTGTTGTGGTTTTTGGCAGTAATGCTGATGGTACAAATGGAGAAAAAGGATTGTCAGACACACATGTTAGTCGTTATAATCATAAGCCGTTAAAGGGTTTCCCAATTCGTACAATTGGGACAACAATGGATGTCGTCAAAAATGATGTGGAAAATCTGATAGCCAAAGTTAATAGTGAACCAAATGCAATTTTTGTTGTTGAGGATGTCGGTATTAGCAAAAAGTCAAATGTCGGCATAAATAGAATTGCCCCATTATTCATGCCGTTAGTTAAAAAAGAGAATGTTTACTTTGTAAAAGAGTATTGGGATTACTTTAAATCCTTGAAGAAATAGCTGCTTCTTCTTTCATTCTTTCAAGTTCTTTGTCAGCAGCATCCTCTATGTTGCGGTGAACATAATTTAACGAATAGGATAATCCATAGTTGTCAAACACTTTTGCCAATGTTTGTAATATATCCATTAATGTGCGCTTGTCATCATCACTTAATTGGCACTCGTTGATGAGCTTGTTAAATTTGGCAATGCTTTCCTCTATTTCTGCTCTGGATTTCATGGGGCGAGAGGGTGTAAAGATGGCTTTATACTTCGTTAAGAAATTATTTCTGTCGTCCCAAGCATTTAGAATCTCATCAAATTTTTCAAAGCCAATTGTCTCAGCCAAATCCGCATGAAAGCCAGTGCTATAAGCCCGTGCATGTTCGCTGGCATTTATTTCTAAGTCATTGGATTGTAATAAGTTCGCCATAATTTAATCAATTTTTATATTATTCAATTTCATATTTAGACTTGATGGTAGTCCAGTATTGCTTTAGCCCGTCGGCAATTTTTTTGCGATGCTGAATCGAAAATTTGCGGCCTTTTAATGCCTGAGATATTTTTCTTTTTGTCTCTTCTGAAAGTTCTCTGTACTGTCTTTTGTGCTTGTTCATTGATTAAAATTTTGATAATTATTAAGTTTTTTTACATGGCCTATATATATAAATAGGTAATAGGTATGGAAAGAATGAAAAATATCCATTTTTTGTAGATAAAATTACCAAATCGTATATGAAAAATTTTTGTGCCAGATGGAACCATTGAAAAAACAAGCCCCCCCCCTGAGAAATTTTGATTTTTTCAGGTAAAATTTTCGGAGACAATTGTCGGGTGCGGTCGGCTGTAGGGGCGTGGCTGGGATGGGGTAGGGGGATAACTTTTTTTGAACAAAAAAAGTCCGACAAATAATTTTTCGTCGGACGATTTTTATATAGTTTTTTACTATGTTTTACAGCAGATAAACTGTGGTTGTTTCTTGTAATTATCTGTTTGTGTAGATTATTAATAATTAATCGATTACAATGTCTTTATGCCTAAAGGAAAAACATGCTGAACTACTGTGATTTTAATTTAATGCGAAATTGATGTATCTAATCATGCGCTTTCATGCACGGCTTCAACTAATGTGTCTTCAACGCCAAACATTCTGCATACTATCATGTATTTAAACGCCATGGAGTTTGTTAGATAATTGTTGACAGCTATTGAGCCTTGTTTGTGTACACCTAACAAATACGGGTCTGGCTGATGCTCTACTTGAAGTGTCAAATAGGTTTTACGTGCGGTTTTACTGGATGCAATTTCATGTAGTGGAGTAAATTTACCTGAAAGATGGTCATCTACTTTTCTATCAATGCCGCAATATTTTAGTAATTCTTTAATGCGTTGGTTGTATCCATCTTTACCACTCTTGTTTTTTAATATCTTGAATGAAAATTTGTAATCATCAATGATTTTCATCGCAGGTGGAATCAAAGGAGCATCAACAGATTTATTAATACTCTTTTCTTTATTTGGAAGATAGTGAATGTATGGATAACCATCTTTCGTCTTAACAACCCTATCCATAGACATATTAGCGAAGTCAGATACTCGACAACCTATATAACAATTAAGCAAGAAAGCGTCTTTGACTTCTTGAAGATGACTTGGTACTGGGGTATTTTCAATTGTCTTTATCTCATCTTGTTCAAGTCCAGTTTTTGCCCCTTCTTGCTCCTTGAAAAGGTTGCGTTTATCGCCTCTGCTCATTTTTCTGAAAGGTGATTTAGCTATAATGTCTTCATCCTCAAGTTGTTGGAAATAAGTTTTCAAACGTTTCAAAGATGATGCAACGGTTGTTTCTGACCTTCTTTTCTTTGGAATGTTTCTATCACTTACGTCTTCATAGAGGTTTGGCCATTTGTCAACATACTTATACTCATCGAACAAAAATTCACGGAAGAATAGAATGTCCTTTGGTGTAAAATGTTGAGGAAGAGTTTTCTTCTTGTTGTTAATCACAAGGTATCTTTCAAGCTGTTTGTGAAGAACAATGAATTGTCTGTATCTTATGTTTGAAAACCGATTTTTTCTTGTTTCGGTGTACTCTAATAAAGAACGAAGCAGACAGTCTTCCTCAGAACTTGGTTTTTCTGGGTTTTTAATCTTGTCGATTTTTCTTTCCAAATTTTTACTTGTAATATCCAAACCTTCATTTATCATGCTCTGATAAGCGGATTTGATATTACCGATTTCATCCTGAATGAGCTGGAAGAGTTCTTTGTTGTAAACCGATACTCCTTTCTTAATTGAACCATCAGAGTTAAATTTAGTTAAGTCTTCTGAAGATACAGAAATTTGAGTTTTGTGATAAATGTCCACACTGTGCGTGTCTCTTAAACGGAAACGCAATTTGAAGTTTTTTCGTTCACTTCTTTTGATAATAGTAATTCGATACATGTTATTAAATTTATTTGAAATAATTTTTAAAATCTTGTTTTTTACTTACTTACTTTGCAAATATACAAAATTTATTTTTAAAAAACAACTGGGCGACTTGGGGCAAAACAAAAAAATTGCACCAAAGATGTGAAATTGAAAAAAAGTTGTATTTTTGCACGGTATCTCAGTTTTGGAGCATTGCCTTGATAATGATTAAAATAGCAAAAGATATCGAAACTTGTTGTTCCTTTTAGATACCAGTTGCCATTGACTGGTTGGGCAACAGCAGCAAAGTTGAGATGTTGAAAAATATCTCAACTTTTTTTTATCATTTTTGTCGAACCTATCTATTTTATCAATATCTTTGCAAATAACTATTTTTCGCTTAGTGTAGGCGTTAGTAGATGAATCAGGATGAGCGAAAAATCCCAGTATGATTTTGTAAGTGATTGAAATCCAATAGATTAGGTGATTTCGATGTCCCCGAGATATACCCGGTACGGTAGCTGTGCCCTTTGTTTAAATGAATAAAGTAGAGAAAAATGTTGTTGCTTGGTATGTGTTTCGCGTAACTTATCAGCGCGAACTGACGGCTGCGAAACAGCTGGAAGAGCTGGGCATTGAGCATTATATCCCTACGGTGAGGGCGAAAATCCGCAACGAGAAAGGTCTCGCCATCGGCTGGAAGACCGAGCCGCTCATTCACAACTACATCTTCATACGCGACAGTTACAACAACCTGCTTGCCATAAAACAATATAAAATCGATTACCTGCGCTTCGTGATGGGCAAGGACGACAGCGGCGTCGCCAACGTGCCGCAGTATGTGCCCGACAAGCAGATGGCGGATTTCATGAAGGTGGTCCGCACCATGGGCTCCAAGCCTGTCGACCCCGACATCGACCTCCGCAAAGGCGACAGAGTGCGAATACTGACAGGTCCGTTCGAAGGGGTTGAAGGCGTTTACGTGAGAATGCCAAACCGCCACGAGAAGCGCGTGGTAATCAAGATTGAAGGCATCGCCGCAGTGGCGACAGTAGCACTCAACGCCTCAGATGTCGAGAAGCTCGAACCTATTAAAGAAGAAAAGAAAAACACTTACAACTTCTAAACTTTAAACTCGTTAAACTACTCTAAACTCTACACTTTAAACTCTACACTAAAATGAACATCGCAATAGCAGGCACCGGTTACGTCGGCCTTTCGATAGCAACTCTTCTCGCGCAGCACAACGATGTCACGGCAGTGGACGTAGTCCCGCAACGCGTTGAGCTTGTCAACAATAAGAAATCTCCGATTCAGGACGATTATATCGAGGATTACTTGGCAAACAAGCCATTAAGCCTTAAAGCCACCCTCGACCAGGAAGCCGGATACAAAGATGCCGAGTTTGTGGTCATCGCCGCGCCTACTAATTACGACTCGCAGAAGAACTTCTTCGACACCAGCGCGGTGGAAGCCGTTATCGATGCCGTTTTGAAGGTGAACCCTGATGCCGTGATGGTGATTAAGTCCACCATTCCGGTAGGATATACACGCAGCCTTTACGTGAAATATCAGAAGAAAGGCGTGAAGAAGTTCAACCTTCTCTTCAGCCCGGAGTTTCTTCGCGAATCGAAGGCTCTCTACGACAACCTCTATCCGAGCCGTATCATCGTCGGAGTGCCTAAGATGATGAAAGGCGAAGAGTATCAGGAGGAAAACGAGGCCATCAAGGCTTTGACTGATATCGACTGGCTCACCGGGAAGGCTCATGTCTTTGCCAAGCTTCTTCAGGAGGCGGCTATCAAGGAAGAAGTGCCTGTCTTGTTTGTCGGCATGAAGGAAGCCGAGGCTGTGAAGCTTTTTGCAAATACATATCTCGCTCTGAGAGTGAGCTATTTCAATGAACTTGACACATACGCCGAGATGAAAGGTCTTGACACTCAGGCTATTATCGATGGCATCGGTCTCGACCCGCGTATCGGCTCACATTATAACAACCCTTCTTTCGGTTATGGCGGCTATTGCCTCCCGAAAGACACCAAGCAGCTGCTCGCCAACTATGAGGATGTGCCCCAAAACATGATGACGGCTATCGTCGAGTCGAACCGCACCCGCAAGGATTTCATCGCCGACCAGGTGCTGAAAATGGCTGGCTATTACGCTTATTCCACCAACAACCAGTACGGTGCCGAGCATCAGACTCCAACCATCGGAGTATACAGACTCACGATGAAGAGCAACAGCGACAACTTCCGCCAGTCGGCCATCCAGGGTGTGATGAAACGCGTGAAAGCCAAAGGCGCCAACGTGATAATTTACGAACCAACACTTGAAGACGGCAGCACCTTCTTCGGCAGTTTAGTAGTTAACGACCTTAAGAAGTTCAAAGAGAAATCTCAAGCCATCATCGCAAATAGATACGATAGTTGTCTTGATGACGTTGTAAATAAGGTATACACTCGTGACATCTTTAAAAGAGATTAGTACACTTCTAAACTTAAAACTATTAAACTTTAGAACTACTCTAAACTCTACACTATAAACTCTACACTTTAATGATCAACATTGGAATTATCGGATGTGGCTTCGTGGGTGGAGCGTTGAAACATTGGCTGGAGCATAACAATCCGGAGTGCAGGCTCTTTGTCAGCGACCCACCAAAGGGATATAACGACGATTTGAGCAACATCGACATCGCCTTCGTGCAGATTCACGTTCCTACTGAAGACGACGGTACTCAGGATCTCACTCTGATGAAGGAGATTATCTCCAAGCTTCCTGATGTCCCTGTTTTCGTCCGCACCACTATTCTCCCTGGCTCGAGCGAGATGCTTACGAAAGAAACAGGTCACCAGGTGTGCTACATGCCTGAATTTCTCACTGAGCGCACATCCTTTCGGGCTATATCAGTGACACTCACACCCACGTGCCGGGTCCAGATGGCAAGTTCGGCTACGGTGGCAAGTGTTTCCCGAAGGACGTGAACGCTTTTACTAAGATGACAGAAGGTACGCCATTAGGAAAGCTTTTGGAGCATTTGCATGAACTCAACGTTCATTTCCGTGGCGAGGAGGAACATGTTTAAAATAAAATAGTAGCATAAAATGACACATCTTACAGAAAAAGAACATGAGGAGCAGATGGCCAGCATGCGCGAATTTGACGAGCAGATGCCATGTGTGGGAATCTTTTGGTATGACCCAGAGGATCACTCGTTCTTTGGTGTGCGTAAGAAGGAGTTGACTCCGAAAATGGTGGAAGAGGCGGCTGAAAAAGGGAAGCCCTTTATCAACTATCCGCATCTACATCGTCAGGTATGGGCTAAGGAATATTTCCGAGCTTTAGCCAATCATTCAGAGACGAAGTTTAAAGGAGATTATACACAGATTCCACGTGGTCGTGTCGCTTGGTCTGTCAATAAATTCATTGTACTTGTTGGCAAGTGGGCTGAACCGATTCAGGATGAGTTGACGGAGTTATTGGAGAAGGAGTTTTCATTGCCATATTTTGAGTTTGTTTACGATCCCCATTGGGATTTAGGACATGGTTGGAGTGGGGATATGCCGAAATAGTTTATATATAGCGTATAATAAGTTTTTTATAACGCTCTGCTGAGATAAATTGTAGGTGGAAGATTGTAGAGTTTACTATTATTTTTTTTGTGTTAGTTTTGTATGACAGCTATAGTTGGTATTTTAAATCGTCGTGGTATAGCATTTGCTGCTGATAGTGCAGCAACACATATTTCAAAGGCTGGACACAAAATATCAAATAATTCTAACAAGATATTTTCTTTGTCTAAATACCAACCCGTAGGAATAGCTTTATACAATAATCTGGATTTTATTGGCGTTCCTTGGGATTCTATAATCAAGCAGTTTAGGTGTAGTTTGAAAGAAACTAAGTATGACACATTGCAGGATTATGTAAAACCTTTTTTTGATTTTGTCAGATATTATTGTGTCAACTCATTACAAAAAGAACAAACAAATTATTTACATATAATTGTGCGTTCTTATTTTAATGAAGTATGTGGACTTGTTGAAAAAGAGATAGGTAGTAAAATTACTGATGCTAATGCTGATATATATTTTCAGAAAGCTCAGGTAATTATGGACAACTTTTTAAATAAGTTTAAATTAGATCAAGCAGAAGATTTTAAGGATTACAAAATAGATGATTTTGATAAATATGCAAAAGATACAATTGATTCTATAATATCTCCACTTTCTACAAATCAGAAATGTCCTGTTACGTTTAGAAGTAAATTTGTTAATTCTTTATTTGCCTTGCTTTGTAATAATAGCCATGTTTATCTGAACAGCATTTATACAGGTCTGGTTTTCTTTGGTTATGGAGAAAAAGATATTTTCCCTTCTTTATTTGAATATCAAGTCACGTATGCCATTGATAATCGCATAAAATATACACTTATTAATAAATATTCAATAGATTCCACACCCAATTCGGCACTTATTGCCCCTTTCGCACAGACAGATGTTGCAAATACTGTTATTAGAGCTGTTGAAGATAGATTGAGACAGATTTTTTATGACAATTTTAACAAAACACTTCAAGGATTGCGTGATGAAATTGTCAATCAATTGATTACAGCTAAAGCCCCAATGACGTTTGTTGATATTTTTAAGAATTTGAATATTAATAAATATGCAAATGATTATAAAAATGGAATGGATAAGTTTATTCGAAACAATTATATCCAACCATTAATGGATACTGTATCTTTTTTGGACAAAGAAGATCTTGCAGATATGGCAGAAAGTTTGGTTCGCATGACTTGTTTGAAAAGACATGTTACGACGGATGAAGAAACTGTAGGCGGACCAGTAGATGTGGCAATTGTTACAAAGGGAGATGGATTTATATGGAAAAAACGCAAACACTATTTTGAACCTGAATTGAATTCGCAATTTTTTGAGAGATATAAAAAATAATGTTATGATGACGATATATGCTGAGAAGAATAAATCTCAACAAAAAGGTATAAATGAGTTAAATCGAACATTAGTTCATATGCGCTCGGAGCTTTCTTCCGAGTTAAAGCAGGTTATGTCAATAAATTGGGGGACTCATACTGAAAGGAAAAGAGGAAATAAAGAAACACAACATAATAAATAATATTTTCTCAGATTAAATTAAAAAATTAGCATAGTAATGAGAATTTTTGTTTCAAGGATGTTAATCAAACAAATTATGCAGGAGAAAGAAACATTTTCCAAAGACAAAGATGATACCTTTGAAGCTTCTAAAGAAGAACATAACAGACTTGGAGCATTAAAGGATGAGTCAGAAAGTATTTGGGAGGAAAGGACTTATCAGTTGTCTGCAGGAGGTTTGTCTATAACTTTTGCTGTATTCTCATTTTTGATGGGTAGAGGAATAAGTTTTCAATGGCCAATGGCTTTAATATGGGGTGGTTATGTATTTTGCTTAATTGTTAATTATTTGAGTCATCGGATATCCGCCAAACATTTTGAAAAACAACAAGTATTATTGTACGAAGACAGGTGGAAAAACATACCATATAATGAGGAAAAACAGATTGAGCGTTACAAGAGATTCGATAAGTGGATGAAATTTATTAATGTGCTTACAGAAATAGTATTAATATTTGATATCGTATTAACAATAGTTTATTCATGTATTCTTTTAACAAATAAATAATTGAAAGTTTTATGAAAAATTCAGGAAATAAAGAAGATATAAAACCGTCTGTTCAACCACGAATAATAGAGCGTCCAAAACCGGAACGTGTTGATGAAGGCAAAACTACAGGACGACCGACTCCAGTACGCAAATAATTAATGAAAGTGTCTATAATTAAATTAAGTGTATAATAATTGATTTTGCCAAGTTGATTATTTATAGATTATTATGAAAGGCATAGTATTAGCAGGCGGTTCAGGAACTCGTTTATATCCTATTACAAAAGGTGTAAGTAAGCAGCTCTTGCCGATATATGACAAGCCGATGGTATATTACCCCATCAGTGTGTTGATGCTGGCAGGCATTAGAGATATTCTTATCATCTCAACGCCTTTCGATTTGCCAGGTTTTAAACGTCTTTTGGGCGATGGTAGCGACTACGGTGTGCATTTTGAGTATGCGGAGCAGCCTTCTCCGGATGGATTGGCGCAGGCGTTTATAATAGGTGAGAAGTTTATCGGAAATGACAGTGCTTGCTTGGTTTTAGGTGATAATATCTTCCACGGAAGTGGTCTCACGAAGATGCTCAAAGAAGCCGTGAAAGAGGCTGAACAGAATAAGAAAGCCACTGTTTTCGGTTATTGGGTATCAGATCCTGAAAGATATGGCGTTGCTGAGTTTGACATAAATGGCAACTGCCTTTCAATTGAGGAAAAACCGAAGAATCCGAAGAGCAACTACGCCGTTGTGGGATTATATTTCTATCCAAACAAGGTTGTTGAAGTTGCCAAGAACATAAAGCCATCAGCTCGTGGTGAACTTGAGATTACAACAGTTAACCAGCGTTTCTTAGACGATGGCGAGTTGAAGGTGCAGGTGTTTGGAAGAGGTTTCGCTTGGCTTGATACTGGAACTCATGATAGCCTTTCTGAAGCTTCAACATTTGTTGAGGTTATCGAAAAACGTCAAGGTCTCAAAATAGCCTGTCTCGAGGGCATTGCATACCGCAACGGCTGGATTTCAGAGGCAAAAATGCGCGAGTTGGCTCAGCCGATGCTGAAAAACCAGTACGGACAGTATTTGCTGAAGGTTATTGATGAGATGAAGGAGCAAATCAATTCGGAGACGTTTGCAAAATGACTATAAAGATTATGAAAAATTTATTAACAATATTAATTATGTGTCTTTGCTTTTTCACTGGCTGCAATGCCCAAACCAAGGTTGACAATTCAGTATCAGGCGATTTGAATCTCGATAAGTACCTTGGCGATTGGTATGAAATAGCACGTTTTGACCATAAATTCGAGCGTGGAATTCAATTTTGCAAAGCAAATTATTCTTTACGCGAAGACGGTAAAGTGGCTGTTAAGAATACAGGTATCAAAAATGGCCAACCAAGTGAAGCCAATGGCAAAGCAAAGTTTACTGATAACCCAAGAATTCTGAGAGTTTCGTTTTTCGGTCCATTCTATGGTGACTATCGAATTATGCTCTTAGACGAAGATTATCAATGGGTTTTGGTTGGTGGCAGTGATGAAAGCTATCTGTGGATATTGGCTCGCACATCAAAGATTTCAGATAAAGTTAAAGAGACAATGTTGAATGAGGCAATGAGAAGAGGATATGATGTGAACAAGCTCATTTGGGTGGAGCAGAAATAGTTTGCTGGTTTAAGTATAATTGTCATGACAAGAGCAGAATTAATAACAAGTTTAAAACGAGAAGCAAATAATGAATTAAAAAAGAATCATTGTCGTTTATCAAAGGAGGCAAATGTTCAAATACAAGAACTGATAACTGCTGGAGTTGGTAGAATGGAGTTAAAAAAAGGAGATAATGGTTCGCAAATTGCTGTAGCACAACGTAATATACGTCTAATTTGTGCTGATATGTGTAAACGAACCCTAAAAGGTAAAGCTGTTTTGGTTAGTAAAAGGATGCCGGGTCATGGGACTTTAGTTGTCAGAGGGATGTCGGGTCATGGGACTTTAGTTAGTAGAAGGGAATCGAGCCATGGGCCTTTAAAAGAGAAGGCTGATTTAATAATAAGTGATCGTGTTTTTATTGAAGCTCGTTTAAGTATTTGCCCATTGTGGCCTTTTTGTTAAGAATTATGGATGATAACCAAAGAATAATAAAATCGTTCGATTTTGCAGCTGATATTACCAAGCAGCTTATAGCTTTGTCAACAGCAATAATTTCGTTATGTGTAGCATTTACTGATAATATTTTCTCTTCAAATGCTGCAAATGCACATTCCATTACTTTAATAGTTTCGTTAAGTCTTTTTGTGATATCTATAATTTTTGGAGTTGTTACATTGATGGCAATGGCTGGTCATTTGGGAAATCCTAATAAAAAACAAGCCGAAACAGAATCATCTGAAAATAAGAGCGTTATATATAGCGGCAATGTTCGTCTTTTTTCATCGATTCAAATGATTATGTTTTTATGTGCGATGATCATGGCAATGATATATATCGGACAAATGTCCTGCAAAACGGGTCTTAATAAAGTTGATTTCAAAGATTCCGGGAAGTATATGAAAATAATAAGAATGTCTGAATATACTATTGAAAAAGCTCAAACTATTGACACATTATATTTAGAAACTGGATTAAACTAATTTTTTATTGGTGATTTTGCACTTGACGAGTCTATCAAAATTTACAGTATGATCTACGACAGCCTCAGCAACATATCCACATACAAAGATCTCTCACAAGACATTTACTCCGGTCTGCTCTTCTTGCAGCAAGCCTCTCCTGATATCGCCATTGGCACATATCAAATTAATCCTCGGGTCAAGGCTATTGTGTCGGAGTATGAGACCAAGGTGAAGAATGAGGTTGGCTATGAAGCGCATAGAAAGAACATCGACATACAATATCTTTTGAAAGGCGAGGAGCGTGTGGCGTGTCTGCCTTTAGACAAGCTGAAGGAGACGGTGCCATACAGCGAAGAGAGGGACGCTGCTTTCTTTACGTCGAGCCTGCAGCCGACAGAGATGACGTTAGGTGAAGGCTATTTCGCGATTTTCTTCCCTCAGGACGGGCATATGCCGCAGTTGCGTATTGATAAGCCGGAGATGGTGAAGAAGGTGGTGGTGAAAGTTAGCGAAGCTTTCGGTAACCTAAGAAGAACTCAAGACGAAGGTAGGACGAACCCAAGAAGAAGCCAAGTATAAGTCCCTTTCGGTAGGTTGTAATAAAATGGGCAAAAGCACCTTCTACAAGCAGATATATTGCATATTTCATAGCGACCATTAGCCACATATTTAATATTTAGTACATATATCATACATAGAGACGGCATGATTGAAAGCATAGACATAAAAAACTTTAGAGGAATCCATAATTGCAAGATAGAAAAACTATCGCAGGTAAACCTTTTCTTCGGAAAAAACAACTGCGGCAAATCATCCTTGCTCGAAGCGCTTTTCTTGGTGTGTGGTCAGTCGAACCCTCTTCTGCCTGCCTCCATCAACACAATTAGAACCTATAATCGTATTTCGGAACAGGACATACGCTATTTCTTCTACAAGATGGACACCTCCAAAGAGATAGAGATTTCAACCTCAGGCAGTTTAGAACGCCATCTTGCAATCTCTTCTTTTCAGCAGGCAGTCAACGTGGATATCAATAATATCTCAACTGAACTCCCTCATCAATACGGCCTGAAAATGAGATTCAAGACCAACGAGGAAGAATACCATTCCGAAGTTCAGTATGATACTAATGATCCAAATCAAATTGAGCAAAAGTTGCAGACGGACTCAAGATATACTGAAAAGCTGAAATGTATGTATCTGAGTCCTCGCTACGATTCTAATGCTTCGATGGAAGGCCTCCAGAACATTTACCTCAACAAAGATGAAAAATTCCTTGCTGAAGCATTAAAACTATTGGAACCTGCAGCTAAAGATCCTGTTTTTATGGAGAATGTGATGCTCGTTGATGTGGGATTGCCACAGCGTATTCCTATCAATCTTATGGGCGATGGTATTAGGAAAATAGTTTCATTCCTGACCAGCATCTATGCCTGTCGAGGCGGAGTGGTTCTCTTAGATGAACTTAGCAACGGCTTCCACCACTCGGTGATGAAATCCATGTGGGACATTGTGATTCGTGCTGCTGTGAAAAATGATGTGCAGGTGTTTGCAACCACTCACGACGAAGATTCTATTCGCGGATTCCAGCAGGCCGGCCTTGATTATTTGAATGAGAATAAAAAGGAAATCGCTTCTGGTTTCAAACTTCAGAGAATAAAAGATGACGAGTTGAAGGAATATCGCTTCTCAATCAACCAGATTGGTTATGCGATGGAACAAGATATGGAAATTAGATAAGATTGATTATGGTAAAGATATTCATAGAAGGTCACGATAATAAGGTTCCTGAAAGCGAGTTCTTAAAAGCCATCTTGAAAAAGATGGAGGTGCCATCAGACAAGTATGAAATAATGCCTACGAATGGATATACAAACCTGATGGATTCAGCAGATACCCCCAATATAGAGTTAATGCGTGCCAACACTGATGCTGGTGGTAAGAATCTTGTCATTTTTGATGCGGATTATCCAGAGAACAATGGAGGCTTTGCCAAACGACAGCATGAATTGATGGATAAAGCTAAAGATTTAGGACTAGAGTTTGAACTTTTCCTTTGGCCTAATAACCAGAGTGATGGCGACGTGGAGGTGTTGATGGAGAGCATCGCAAGAAAGGATCTTTATCCTGAGTTTTTTGATTGCTTTGGCAAATATGAACGTTGTGTCTCTCAGCGCAAAAACGAGGATGGAAGTTGCTTCTACACCACACCAAACAGAAAAGGTAAACTACATACTTATTTCCATTCATTACCCATTTCGAAGACTATGAAAGATAAATTTGGCAAAGGTCAGTGGAGATGGGACAATCCGAAGATTTGGAATCTTGATTCCGAGTCATTGATTCCTATTAAATATTTTTTGTCATCTAACTTGAAATAATGAACACAAAAACTTGGACAGCGGAGGCGGTTGAGAGTGCCGTCATTCAAGGCAACCCCAATCTTGAAATAGTGCTTAGCAACTATTTCAAGGCGTTCATTATGCGGTTAGGTGACCATGATATCAATCTTCAGGAGATCAATTCCACCGATTTGTTGACCCAAAAGATACTTGATGGCATTGAGAAGTTAGAAGTATTGAGAAGGGAGTTTCTTTCCGTGGTGGAAATATTTGCAACAACCAACAGTCCGTTGCTTAAACAATATCTTCCCTCTTTCTTTGAAAATCTTCTTGCATTTTACGAGGGTAAAGGCATTAACTTATATTCGGGTACCGGAGCCGATGTGCTTCGAAACGACCATTATCGTTTCTTCAACCAGTTTTTACTCATTTCAACAACATCAATGCTTCTTGAAAACAAGAACTTCGATACCTTGAGGGCTATCCTTTATGCCAAGTATAAGATATTCGACACATCATACCACACGCTCCGCGATGCCAACTACATACGCTTTCGTTCATACAACTATACCTTGAATCAGTATATGAACACTGGCTCGCCTAAGAGGGTTAGTGTAACGGCAGATTATATTCGTAATTACTCATCTTCTTTGGAATTCGACAAGATGGTCCGGGCCGATATTTTGCTTTACTACATATCGTTATGGCATCATGTTGACACCATTTTTGACTCTGCTTGGTTCCCTGAACTAAGCGTTTACAATCGCGACGCGCAGATACTTCCACGGTTGGTATCGAAAAAGTATTTTGAAGAGGCAAAAACCCTGTTTGATGTCAATACGGTGACTGAATTTAAGGAATTGCTCGAAGGTACCACAGAAAATCTTGACCGTATGGGATTGTATCGTGTTCCGTCAGTATTAACGGGTTTGCTGCATGATACAGTGGGTAGTGTAGAATAAAAAAGTCTATCTTAATAACTCATTCCTAATGACCCTCACCGAAATACAATCCCTTTTAGACGCTCATCGCGATGAGATTATGGCTGGCACCACCAAGGCCGACAGGCTGGAGCGTGTTATCGCGCTTCTTGAGCAGGCTTACCCCGATGTGCCGCTCAGTGCTGCCTTAAACGGCCCCATCACCGACTTCGTCGCCAAGGGCAAACATATCGAGGTCCAACCGTTGATTGATACCCTGCGCGCCCTTAAGTCATACGATGCCGATGCACTGGTGATAGGTAACGAAGTGAGTAAAGACTTGTTGGAGTCGATGGCAAATTATATACAACAGTTTATCGCCAAATAGTTTTACCAGCAAAACATATATAAATGAGAGATGTTTATGAGTCTGGTCTTATTACTGAGTTAACACAAGGTGCAATCATCAACAATTGTATCTCTGAAGAATATTGTAATTGTAAAGTCTGGGGATGTGTAATTACGCCACGTTGTGATTTGGCAAATGAAGGTAAAGTTTCAACATTTCATTATTTACCTGTTATAGATTTTGAGTATTGGGTAGATAAGGTAATGCGTGAAATGCTTAGGAACGATTATTATTCGTCCTTAAAAAACAAAATAAATACTAAATTAGAAAATTCTAAAGCAGGTAAGAATTTGTTGGATGTATTTGAAAGAAAAGAAGATATATTAAAAGCTGGTGAAGCAGTGCTGAATGCTAAAGAGTATACGGGATTTAAAGAATTGTGTGATGAGTATTATGATGGAGATATTGAGGCGGAAAAGAAGTATTTGACAGAAGAGAAACATTATAAGACAATATTAAAGGATTTAGTTTCTAATGGAATACACGGTTATTATCTTATCGAGTCTTGGGATAGTGTTACAGATTATAAAATAATATTATTACGTGATATTCGCAGGATGAGTGTTTCGACTCGTGATGTTTATGAAAACTGGAAAGAACGTGGTTTTGAGGATGATGGTTTTTATAGAAGGAATGATGTCTCAGATGCTTCAAAACAAAAAGACTATTATCAGATTTTGAGATGTATAAAATCGCCCTATATTGAAAATATCATGCAATCTTTTTCATATAATTTTACAAGAGTTGGAATTCCTTCATTTGGGGAAGATTGTATTGCAAAACTAACTATCACTATTAAGGCAATATTGTCATGAAGTATATATTATTCACATACGATGCTTTGGTAGAGCTTACATCTGGTAGATTTTATCAGGTGTCAGAATTTGATAGTGGAAAAATGTTGCTCGATCTAATGGTCTCAGGAAATATCAGTGGATGGAGCAATGACAGGTTATTGGCTAATGTCAATGAAAAGGGAATAATTGTATGTACTGAGGTGATTGATAGAAGACGTGGGCTTATTTTTGATATGGATTTATTCAACGGATTTGAGCAATGCCCTGTTGATAAGCGAATGATGATGCTTCAGCGCATACTTAAGTATGCTATCAAATACTTTGATAAACAACAGACTTCGAAGTGTGAATTAGAAATCCAGAACTCTAATTTGACAATTGTTTTTCCATACCCTTTTGCGGCAAACAAAAAGGTGGACAAGGTATTTGTTGATAGAAATTCATTCAAACAGGATAGAAAAGGAAAAGATTTTTTAACTGTTTATGGTTTTGGTACTGATGAAGGTAAAAAATTTTCTGCAACAAATGCTCGTAAAGCGGTTGAAGATTTAGAGAAAATAACGGTAGAGAAAAACGAAGGTAACAAAGATAACGTTAACTCATTTTTGAAAATCACTGAATTGGAGCCTTTCGACCTACCTATTGACTCCCATATTGATTTTGATCACTGGCTTATATATTTAACTAATCCTCAGAAGTCTTTCATAACAAAAGAAATAGTAGGTCCAGAACGTTTGGAAGGAGCGGCTGGCACAGGAAAGACAATATCAATGATATTACGATGTGTCTTTATCCTTAAGCAAAAAATTGCATTAAACCAACCATTTCATATAATTTTTATAACACATTCTCTTGCCACAAAAGAAAGAATTATTGAAGTATTCAAACATGTTTGGAAAGATTTTGAGTACTACCAAGAAATAGAGGATAATAGGGATTCGAATTCAATATGCGTAACAACATTACAAGAATGGTGTGGTGATCATATTGGCGCTTTTACAATTCGTTCTGAACAGTTTCTTGACAAAGATGCAGCGGATTCTAAATTTTGGCAGCGAATGTATGTTGCTCAGGCATTTGATAAGGTTTATTCAGAGACACAAGCTTCGTTACGAATACTTTGTTCGCCTGAATTTAACAAGTTTCTTTCCGAGACAAATAAAGAAGTAATTTACGAGTTATTTCAACAGGAAATAGCAGTATTAATAAAGGGGCGTGCTGGCCAAAACTTGGTGAAGTATAAAGCGCTTAATAGACCTACATACGCAATTCCTCTTAAAAATGATGCTGATAAAGATTTTGCTTTCGCTGTATATAAAGAATATCGTCAATCATTAATTATTAAAAACCGTTACGACAATGACGATATTGTACTTTCAGCATTAAAGAATCTTGATACTCCTATTTGGGATAGGTTAAGAAGCACGGATGGATACGATTGTTGTTTTATAGACGAAACACATTTGTTTAACATTAACGAACTGACAATATTTCAGTATCTAAACAAGGAAAGCACTGCTAATCATATAGTGTATGCTATTGATAAGTCTCAGGCTGTTGGTGATTGGGGTATTGACGAAAACCTTATTACAAGCGCTTTTGGTATTGGCTCGGAAGTAGAGAATAGCTATAATGTAATGTTCAGAAACTCTCCTGAAATAGTTGATTTGGCATTCTGTATTCTTTCTCATGGGGCTTCCCTTTTTACAAACTTTGACAATCCATTAGATCATTTTGAGTATGGTTTTACTAATGAGCAAGAAAAAAAATGTTCATTCCCTCAATATTATTTGTATAATTCTGATGAATTAATGCTTAATGGGTTGTTCTCTCTTCTTAATGAACACTGTAGAGAACATTCAATTAAAAAGTCAAGTGTTTTGATAGCCTTCACTACAGAGAATTTGTTGCATGATGCTAAGAAAATCTCTAACGAAAGACATATCCCTTTTGAGTGTTTAACGAGTAGATGTGATATTAATACAGTAAACAAGGCAGCTCTAAACAACAAATACGTATATGCGGGCATTGATTATGTCGGTGGTTTGGAATTCGAATCAGTTTTCATTGTGGGGGTTGACAAGGGGCGGGTACCACCAGAGGGAGAAGAAAATCTTGAGTCAAATCATATTCTTAGTTATGCTTGGCATAATAGAATGTATGTGGCAATTACACGTGCAAAGTATTCTGTAACATTATTAGGTAACAATGTGACCGGAGAAAGTCCATTGTTAGATTTGGCAAAAATATATGAATTGATAAATGTAACTGTTATTGAATAACTATTTGTACGAAATATGAAATAATAGAAATATTTTTCTATTTTTCAGATAATCTAAAAAATCAATGATCTTCGACCACCTCAACAACATCACTACCTACAAAGGCCTTTCTCCCGACCTCTACGAAGGCTTGAAATACTTGCGGCAAGTCTCTCCTGATATCGCTGTTGGCACTCACCAGATTAATCCACGGGTTAAAGCTATTGTGTCGGAGTATGATACCAAAAAGGTGAATGAGCATGGTTTTGAAGCACACAAAAAGAATATCGATATTCAATATCTTTTAAAAGGCGAGGAGCGTGTGGCGTGTTTGCCTGTTGAGAAGCTGAAAGAGACGAAGCCATATAGTGAAGAAAAAGACGCTGCGTTCTTTACAGCAAGCGTTCAGCCTATAGAGATGACGTTAGGTGGTGGGTATTTTGCAATCTTCTTTCCGCAGGATGGTCATATGCCGCAGTTGTGTGTTAATGATGAGCCAATGATAGTAAAGAAGGTAGTAATAAAGGTTGAAAAATAGTTAGCGTTAAGGTTAACGTTAAGGTTGGAAGGATAAACGTAGATATTAAAGATTACAGATATCAATCATCACATACGTGACATTATAATATGAAAAGCATACTTGTTACTGGCAGTGCGGGATTCATTGGAGCGAATCTTGTGAAGCGACTCTTTAAAGATATGAAGGAGGGCACCATTGTGGGTGTTGATAACCTCAACAGCTACTATGATGTTTCTTTGAAGGAATATCGACTCCGTGAACTTGAAGAGTTGAAGCCAGCTAACATAAAAAGTTAAGGTAACGTTAAGGTTTAAAATAAATCGCGGCATAATTTTACGCGCAGCTAAGCGAACATGTTTCTATCCTTCGGTTAACCTCCAGAGGGTTATAATAAAATCTTTGAAACACGCATAACACATAAAAACATCATATATCAAGGCTCCAATATCAGTCACATATTCAGATCAACAGCTCCATATCATCGTCGAGGAATTCATTACCATGCAGCTCTGTGAGTTCACTTTCAAAGGTGGTGTGCTCGTACATTCTTTATCGCGCGATGGAAGAAAGAAACCGCTGGCGGCAATATTTACGATAGCAATCTGTTAGAATCAAAAGATTGTGATAGAGTTAGCTGTATTTTGGAAAAGATTGTTGGTGAAGGTAGAATTGAAAAGGTTAAAACAAAGTTTATAAAGAAATAGCGGTCACTGATCTTTACGCGCAGTCAGAGCCGCACGTGGGGCAGGAGGGTCTCCCGCACGGCCTGATGCCCTAATCATAGGGGCGGGTATCTCGCTGTCTCTCATAAATATAAGGTTCAATAACAGCGGGCCGCCTTTTAAAAAGCAATTAAGTTATTAATATTAAATATAATGATTAATGTTGGAATTATCGGATGTGGCTTCGTAGGCGGAGCGTTGAAACATTGGCTGGAGCATAACAATCCGGAATGCAAGCTTTTCATCAGCGACCCACCAAAGGGATATAACGACGATTTGAGCAAGATCGACATCGCCTTCGTGCAGATTCATGTTCTTACTGAAGACGACGGCACTCAGGATCTCACTCTGATGAAGGAGATTATCACCAAGCTTCCTGATGTCCCTGTGTTCGTCCGCACCACTATTCTCCCTGGCTCGAGCGAGATGCTTACGAAAGAAACAGGTCACCAGGTGTGCTACATGCCTGAATTTCTCACTGAGCGCACAACTGCGAGCAGATGGGAGCCGACTGGCGCAAGGTTCACACTGGCATTCTCCTTTCTGGCTATATCAGCGACACTCACACCTACGTTCCCGGCCCAGATGGCAAATTCGGCTACGGTGGCAAATGCTTCCCGAAGGACGTGAACGCTTTTACTAAGATGACAGAAGGAACGCCATTAGGAAAGCTTTTGGAGCATTTACACGAGTTGAATGTGCATTTCAGAGGGGAAGAGGAGCATATATAACATGCTTTATTAAATGCTTATCAACAAATTGCTTATTTTAATATAAAATATGAGAAAGCATAGAGGGTTTAATATAGTTATCAGTATACTTTTGTTGTTGATTTGTAGCTTATTTCTACAGTCAAGCATAATAATGTCGGGTGATATACTAAAGTATGAAACTGATGCGCAATACACATGTAGTCACCATACTGAGAACAATCAAAATACTATTAAGGGTTTTGAGGAATTTTCACATGATGAAACTGGTATTGTAGTTTTGCGTGGTGACAAATCATTTGCTTCACAAGTTAATTTGCCAAATACAATTTACGAAATACATAATAGCTTTAATTTAGATGGACAATCAATAACAATTCCTCAGGGTTGTGTACTGTACATAAAAGGTGGTAGCGTATATAATGGTATTATCATAGGTCAAGATTCGGAATTGGTATTAATTGCTGGTACTCTTAACTGCAAACTTGCCGGATCATTTAAAAATGAAAGCATTCACATGGAATGGTTTGGTATAAAATCAGGTAAAGACTACACAAAACATAATGATACAATAATACAAACTTATATTATTCCCACTATGGAAAACATAGGGAATACACTATATATGAACCCACAGACACAATTGTATTTTAGCAAACAAATTGTCTTTAACGGTTCATACGAGTTGGATTTAAAAGGTCAATTATGCTATGATGGCCCTCTTGTAGCCACAGCCGTTTCAATTGGCACTTCTGATTCTAGGGTATTTGGGAAAAATTTCACAATACATTCTGTAAAAGCCGCAACTGGAACAGGTTTCTATAATAAAGGAAGAATTGAAGATAATGTTGGAGTTTGTCTATGGAATTTAAAACAATGTAACATCACATTAGACGAAGTTCTAAATTTTGGGTATTGTGTTCGCTTGTGCGGAAATATCGGCGGTTGCAGTTCTAATATTATTCATTTTACACGAATAGGAGGTGGGTGCTATTATGGCATTCATTGTTGCTCTTATGATACTGGTTGGGTAAACGAGAACTCATTTTATGGTAAGGCAATTATTAATTACACGAGTAATCCTGCTAAAGATGTAATGTGTGCTATTTGGTTGGATGCAAGAGGAAAATATTCGTGCAACTCAAATGTTTTCTTTGACCCCAATGTCGAAAATTGTTATTGTGTTATTAAGCTTACTAATGCCATGTACAATATAGTTCATGATGCAAGAGCAGAGCATATCACAAAATCTTTATTAATTGAGGGAAGAAGCAAAAACAATATATTATACTGTAAATATTGGGACAAAAACGGCGACTACAGTTCATATGGTAGTAATAAAGTAATAAAACAAAGCGAAATGATACCACCACTTGTCCAGGTGTTTTCTGAGCAAATTGGACAACCGAATATGTCTCATTATGGTGTGTGTTTTCGAGTTGGTGGCCTTAGGGCTCAAGCAAAAGTTAATGGCGATTATGTTTTCGGAAAGATTGTAGAAATAGCCGATCCTACTAAAGATATTAATGTCGAGTTTGTTTTTCAACAACCAGGTAGGTTTTGTGTAGTTATGTTAAACGATGACTATACTATTAAATCTGTTAGTGATGCAGAAAACTATATTCTGAATAGTGACGTTACTGTTGTGCCGATTAATGATATTATTAGAGGTGGTTACGATGCGCGGAGAATTAGTATACATCTTTCGAAAAACTGCAAAAAAATGCTTGTCGGGACAGATAGTTGTTCCAGTAATGGGGATGTAGTCTCAATGAACGTTTATTCTGACAATCTGTTGGTTGATGATTTATATACATCAAACAATAATGTTTTTACATTAAATAAAAAGGTTGGGATAGATGCTTTTTATTATAAGAATTCATCGGATAATTTTTTATCTCGTATTGGTACGATACAGATTTATAGCACATTTGACCTAGAAATGAAAACATTAAATTTGAATAAGAAGTTAATATATATTGGGCAAAGTGGTTGTTTTATAAATGGAACAGTTGATGTTACTGGAGCCACGATTTATCCGAATTACAATGCTTTAATAGAGGGTTCCAAGTTGGTTGTTCAAGGAATCCCCGCAGCAGGAACTTTTTATTTTCAAAAAGGCAAACCAACATGGAGTAATGGAAGCACATGGGTGGATGCAAATGGTCAGCAAATAGAATAAGAATAATTTAAGAAATAGTCATGAAGAAAGTAATGCTAGTATTTGGAACTCGCCCGGAGGCCATTAAAATGTGCCCTTTGGTAAAAGAGTTCCAGAAGTATCCAGCTGAATTTGAAACTATAGTATGTGTTACTGGTCAGCATAGAGAAATGTTAGACCAAGTACTTACAATATTTGATGTGAAGCCAGATTATGACCTCAACATCATGAAGCAAGGACAGGATTTGTATGACGTTACAGCACGCGTCTTGACAGGTATGCGTGATGTTTTTAAAGAGTGCAAACCTGATGTGGTTTTGGTGCATGGTGACACCACTACAAGCACTGCTGCTGCATTGGCTGCATTCTATCAGCAGATTCCTGTAGGACATGTTGAGGCTGGACTCAGAACACACAATATCTATAGCCCTTGGCCAGAGGAGATGAATCGACAGATCACTGGTCGTATAGCTACATATAATTTCGCACCGACTCCACTTTCGGAAAGCAATCTGAAAGAAGAGAAAGCTCAAGGCGAAATCTTTGTGACAGGTAACACCGTTATAGATGCATTACACATGGTCGTGAATAAACTCAAGACCGATAAAGCCCTGGCTGATGAGCAGACTAATGTGTTGAAGAACGCAGGTTACGACGTGAATCGTCTTGCCAATGGAAAAAAGTTGGTTCTTATCACCGGTCATCGCCGCGAGAACTTTGGTGATGGTTTTATCAGCATGGTGACAGCAATGAAAGATCTTTCGGAGAAATATCCTGAAGTTGATTTTGTATATCCAATGCATTTGAACCCTAATGTCCGCAAGCCTATTCATGAAGTGTTTGGTGAAGATTTGACACGCTCTAATTTTTTCTTTATTGAACCTCTTCAGTACTTGGAGTTTGTGTATCTGATGGAGAAATCAACAGTTGTTCTCACAGATTCCGGTGGTATTCAGGAAGAAGCCCCAGGTTTAGGCAAGCCGGTTCTCGTTATGCGCGATACAACAGAAAGACCGGAAGCATTGAAGAGTGGCACTGTTCATTTGGTGGGCACAAATCATGACTTGATTGTTAATGAGGTCTCAACATTGCTTGACAATGCAAAAGCTTATGAACGCATGTCGAAAGCTGTTAATCCTTATGGTGATGGCAAGGCTTGCGACCGAATAGTATGCGCACTCAAAGGTGAAAAAGTAGAAAGATACGAAATAAAATAATAATTAAAATATAACAAAATGATAAACGTTATTGGACTCGGCTATATTGGATTGCCGACAGCTCTTATGATGGCTTCTCATGGAGTAGAAGTTATCGGAACGGATTATAACAAAGAACTGGTTGCCACATTGAATGCAGGCAAAACAACTTTTAAAGAAGACGGTTTGGACGAACTGTTCCAGGAAGCCTTGGCAAAAGGCATCAAGTTCACGACCGAATATCAGAAGACTGATATGTACATAGTGAGCGTGCCAACTCCATACGACAAGTTTTCAAAGAAAGTTGATGCTTGCTATGTTGTTGCAGCAGTTAAAGAAGTTATGAAGGTTTGTCCAAAGGGAGCAACAGTCGTTGTTGAATCTACAGTTTCTCCAGGTACCATTGATAAGTATGTCCGCCCTGTGATTGAGGCTAACGGATTCAAAATCGGTGTGGATATCAATCTTGTTCATGCTCCAGAACGTATTATTCCTGGTAACATGGTGTATGAATTGCTTCACAACAACCGTACTATTGGCGCCGACAATCGCGAAATTGGTGAAAAAGTTAAGAAATATTACGCTTCATTCTGCCAAGGTGAGATTGTCGTAACAGACATTAGAACTGCTGAAATGACAAAGGTTGTGGAGAACACATATCGTGCTGTAAATATTGCTTTTGCGAACGAATTGTCAAGAATTTGCCGCCACGACAATATGGATGTTTACGAAATCATCCGCATCTGCAACATGCATCCACGTGTCAATATTCTTCAGCCAGGTCCTGGTGTTGGTGGCCACTGCATTTCGGTTGACCCTTGGTTCCTCGTTGGCGATTATCCGCAGTTGGCAAAAGTTATCGACGAGTCAATGAAAACTAACGACAGCCAACCAATATTTGTGCTTGAACGTATTTATGAGATCATGAAAGAGCACAATATCACAGACAACAGAAGAGTTGGTTTGTATGGCATTACATATAAAGAAAACGTCGATGATGTTCGTGAAAGTCCAACACTTCAAATGCTTGACATTCAGGAACGTCATCTGGCTCGCCCTTTGAAGAGTTTTGACCCATTCTTCACAAATAAGGAGATTGTGCCGAACCAGATTCTTGATTTCGACCAGTTCTTGAATGAAGTTGACATGGTTGTGATTATGGTTAAACACGATCATATCAAGCAGAGTTGGGACAAGCTTAAGGGCAAGGTAATTTTGGATTGCCATAATATTTGCCCGTTGGAGGGGGTGTATCATATATAATACCTGAGCATAACGCACAATTATTTAATGTATGAAACTAATAAAGAATTTATTGTTTTATATAATCACTCCAATCTTATATCTTTTTTCACTTATAATCTGGCATAATCTTTTGCTTTTTAAGAAGTATTTGTATAACAGAAAAGATAACAATTCTATTATCCATAGAAGTCTGGTGGCCATTTACAACATACGAATAAGTAAAAAAGGCAGTTATATCGGTTATAAAGCAATCCTTAATGACATTCCTGTTTTCCCTCATGGGATACTTGGAGTTTTTATTTCAGATGGTGCGATAATTGGTCGTAATTGTGTGATTTATCATCAAGTTACTATTGGCTCAAATACCTTATCTGGAAATTCTCATTTTGGAAGTCCTATCATAGGAGATAATGTGTTGATGGGTGCTGGCGCAAAAATTATCGGCAAAGTTAAAGTTGGAAACAATGTTAGAATAGGAGCTAATGCAGTCGTGGCACGTGACATTCCTGATAATTGTGTTGTTGTCAGCACTGGACGTGTGATTCAAAAGGAAGAAACTCTCGATAATAGATTTTATTCGTATAGAGGTGGGTCTTGGGGTTATTTCCAAAATGGAAAATTTATTAAGGATGAAAGTATTATTCTTAGTAATTCAGTAAATAATAATAAGTAATACTCAAAACATTTATGTTTCAAACATCTTATAATCAAATAAAGCATAAATTGTTGTCAAGTTCTATTTTCAAAGATTCTTTTTGGGCAGTATTTGGCAACGGTTTGGGACACTTCCTGCTGTTATTGGCAGGAATAGTGATTGCAAGGTTTTTGGGAAAGGATGTTTATGGAGAATATGGTGTTGTCAAAACAACAATGTTTCATATTGCTTCTTTTGCGACACTTGGTCTGGGCTTTACAGCGACTCGATTTGTAGCAAAGTATAAGGATGATGCTCCGCTTCTTAAAGGATCTATATTTTCATCTGTTATAATTACTATAATCTCCAGTTTCGTTCTATGTATAATCCTAATTGCGTTCTCGGTTCCTCTTGCAAATTATCTTGAAGAACCTGCATTATCAATGCCTTTCCGTTTCTTGGGTATTATCATTATTGCCAGGGCATTGAATACGACAACTGGTGCAATATTGGCTGGCACTAAGAATTTTAAAGCTGTTGGAATAAACAATATTGTTTCTGGAGTAAGCATGCTCGCAACGGGTGTGCTTTTTACATACTTCTGGGGCTTAAATGGTTCTTTGTCTGCATTGCTGTTTTCACAACTTCTCTTATGTTTGCTCAATTTTGTTTCAATTAATAAAAACACACTATCAAAGATAAGACATATAATAAAGCAAAACCAATATTCCACTTTATTACGTTTTACTATACCAGTTGCGTTGCAAGAGTTATCATACACAATATCTCATTGGGGAGTATTAATGTTTCTTGCTAAGTTTTGCGATATGGGTGAAGTTGGTATTTATACTGCAGCTAACCAATGGAATACTGTTATACAATTTATCCCGGCATTTCTATTCAACGTTGTGTTATCATATTTATCTGGGTCAGAAACATTAAAGGAGCAAAAGAAGATACTTAAACTTATGCTACTTGTAAATCTGTTATCTACTTTAATACCTGTTGTACTTATCTATGTTTTTTCAGGTGTCATCACTTCGTTTTATGGAAGCACTTTTGTTGGTATGAAAGATGTTATGAATATCATCATGTTTTCAACTATATTCGACTGTATGAGCAAGGTGTTTCATTCAAACATGATATCAGAGGGGAAAAACTGGACATTATTTGTAATTAGAACAATTAGGGATTTGACGCTTCTTATTGTTACATACAATATATTGTCAAATACAAGCGGAATAAACGGAGCATATAATTTTGCCTGGATATCTTTTTCCGTATGTGTTGGCTATTTTATCCTGATGGCTTCGGAATACATTTTGACACATAGAGATAAATCAAATGTGAGACAAAATAGTTGTACCTGATGAAACGTAGTTTAGCTGTAATTAATTTCATAAAAGTTGTTCTATTGATGGCTTTTATGTTTTTCTGTACGATGTCGTATCATCCATTTGTTTATTCCGTATCACAGGAATTTGTTGATGCTGGCGAAGCTGTGATTTCTCCTTTTTTAAGCTATATAAGAATCATTTTAGTATTATTGGTTATTCTTTCATTTATAAAAAATGAAGGGCCTATTTTAAATAAGCATCTATCCAAATACATTTTTCTAGTATTTCTGCTATTGATTTTTGCATTATTATTATTTGGAGTTTCACCCCAGAAGCATGTTTCGGGAGATATAAAAGCAATATTAACATGTTTATTTGCTTTTTTTGTTGGATACCATTTAAACATGAGCGAGAGTTGGATTAAGAAATTGCTTTTTTACTATGGCTTATTAGTATGTATAGTTGGATTGTTTCAAATATTAGTAAATATTGGTGGATTCGTTGTTTTGGAATCATATGAGACAGATGGGAAAAATGCATTGGGAGCCATGTTGTCTGTTTCAGCCGTAATATTTTGGGGTATCGCTCTATCAAAAACCGGAAGTAGATTTGAACGAATTTTTGCTTTATTGCTTGGGCTTTTATCTTTGGTGGAATTATTAACTATTCGTGCCAGATTGGCCACATTATCTGCCATAGGTGTTGTTTTCCTTATGTTTTATTTTTTGAAAAATAGAAAAAAAATCAAACCATTACCATTTCTATTCATCTCATTTGTATTAATTGTGTTGATTTTCATAGTGCCCAACCCTTTATATAACTATATTTATGACAGCTTATTTCTTAATAAAGAAGGTGATATAACTGCAGGAAGAACAACTATGAATCTTCAGGCTATTAAGATAATATTGGATAATCCTTTGGTAGCTAATTTATATGACAATTATATAAATGTCGATATTAGGGTACATAATTGGATGTTGAAGCGTTTATATGAGTACGGCTTGGTTTTTGCAATTCCATTTGTTATAATATATTTAAAACTAGGACTTGCTTTGTGTAAACAGTTTTTAAATCGTTATAATGATACATTTCAAATTTTGGGATATGCAATGGTTGCGGCATTGTTTGTTATTTCTTTAGGCGAACCCAATATGCCGTTTTCTCCAGGTACAGCAATGACAACTGCATACATTTTTTGGGGATATTCTTATCAAAGATTAAAAATAATAAAAAACTAAGTGAATATGAATAAAAGAATATCAGATTTTTTTTTCAAAACAATAGGAAATAACTTTCCTAGTTTGTATTATCACCTTGCATATTTTCATAATCATGGCAGATGGCCAAATCTAAAAAAGCCAAAAGATTTGGCAGAAGTCATAGGTCGTCAATGTATTAATGGAGAAATCAATCAGTATAGTGTATATGCAGATAAAGTTGAGGTAAGAAAGTACATTGATAATTGGCTTGGAGAGGGATTTTTGCCTACACTATATGGTGTGTGGGACAGTTTTGATGATGTTGATTTCGGCATTTTGCCCAATGAGTTTGCCTTAAAAACAAATCATGGGTGCGGAGGCAATGTGATTTGTTATGATAAAGAGAAACTTGATTTAGCTGAAGCAAAACGTATAATTGACACTGCTATGCATACAGAATTTGGAGGAGTAACGCAGACACACTATCATCATATACCCAAAAAAGTATTTGCAGAACAATTATTGACAGATAATGGGAAATTACCAACAGATTATAAATTCCATTGTTGGAATGGCGAGATTAAGACCATTTTATGTTGTGCTGATCGTGGAACTGGTGGTCATGTTAAGTTAAAAAACTATGACACGAATTGGAAACCGATGAATTTATTAAAGAAACATGAAGGCGCCAAAGATATTCCATGCCCGACAAATTTTGAAGAAATGAAACATGTGGCAACGGCTATAGCCCAGCATTTTATGCATGTAAGAGTAGATCTATATTCATTTAAGGGAAAGACTTATGTGGGAGAATTGACATTCACTCCGGAAGGAGGATTGATGCGTTATTACACGCAAGATGCATTGCTGTACTTAGCTGGTCAAAAGGATATTATATAAATGTTTTATTATAAGAAAAGTTTTTAAGTAAGTTTTAAAACATGGATGTCCCTAAACCAAATAAACGGATAGTCATATTAATGGATATGCCATTATATCCTTATCGTATTTATGCTTATAATGAATTGGTTAAGCGAGGGTATGATTTAATGGTTGTTTCTGTTAGTAATAAGGTTGAAAGGTATGATATACCACTACTTTTTGAACACAAGGTCCTGTTTTATAAGAAAAGAAAACCGTTTGTCAGATTAAATGGTTTTAATATTCATGATTATGAAAACTTTGATGTGATTATTATCCCGTCTAATCTTCGGATGCTGAACTATTATAGGTTCATTAGACCTCGTTTTTGGGCAAAGACGATAAGATGGGGGCATTTGACGGGACGGACGAATGGTAATAAGTTGGCAGAATGGGTACGCTATAAATTCTTCAAAAAATTTCCAGCCCTGATTTTCTATGAGGCTTCAACTCGTGATGTTTTTCTTAAACATGGGTTTGATGCTAATAAACTTTTTGTGGCTAATAACACTCAATATGTGGATCCTGCAACTGTTCATCCAAATGAAGAGCGCAGATATTTCATTTATGTTGGCCGTATACAAGAGCGTAAGGGATTAGAACTGGCTGTTAAAGCATTTTCATTATTAAAGAAAAAAAATGACGATTCGCAATTGGAGTTTGTGATTGTCGGTGGGGGCGATGATAGTTTGTTGAAAAACATTGCTAAAGAAGAATGTATATCCGATTCTGTGCGTTTTATTGGACCTGTCCATGATCAAGGTCAACTTGGTGAATGGTTTTCACATGCTTTAGCATACGTTTCACCAGGTCATGTTGGACTTGGAGTGTTGCACAGTTTTGCTTGTGGTGTTCCGGTAATAACCTGCACAGGTCGTTTACATAGTGTTGAGTTTAGTAACTGCAAACCTGATAATAGTATGGTTGTACCATATACAGTTGATGATATATATGAGGCCATGCAACGTCTTTATAGTGATAAGAGTTTTCAAAAGATATTGTCATTAAATGCATATAACTATTATTGGCAAAATTGTACTATAGATATCATGGTTGATGGAATAGATAATGCAATTCAATATATTTTACAGAAAATAAAAAATGAATAATAAGATGATAGAAGAAAAAGTACACAAAAACCATTTTGACGAATTAGACATTTTAAAAGGAATATTAATACTAACGGTTGTTCTAGAACATTCATTCGCCGTAAAATATGTTGATTTATCAACAGTCGCATGGTGCACTACAACTGTTGCTATTATTAAAAGTTTTAATATGCAGTTGTTTTTTATGATTAGCGGCTTTCTTTTTGCTAATTCTAAGACAACAAACATAGGAAAGGCTTTAATTAGCAAGGTTGATAGACTTCTTGTTCCTATGTTGTTTCTATCTATAATCAATATTGCGTTGTTTTGGGTGGCACCATCTGCTATTAATGGAGATGAAAGACGTGGACTGATGGAAACAATAATGAACGTATTATTATATGGTAAAAGCTTCTGGTTTATTTATACATTATTTGTTATATTTGTTTTTGTCATTTTGCTTAAGAAATACCTGAATAAAACAATAACAATAATGATAATTTTGGCTTTAATTGTTTTATATGAGAGTGGTTTTGTGCAGAGTGAAATGTTTCAAATAAAAAATGTTTCATATTTTTCTGTTTATTTCCTTCTTGGGTATTTGGCATATGGTAGATATGATGATATTAAAAAAATCTTGAAAAGTCCTTGGTTCCTTGTACCTAGTTTAATCATATATATATTACTCTTCTTGTTTGCATATGATAATTCAATTGTTTATCGCTGGATACTACCTCCTTTGTTAGATAGTATTATGATAGGATTCGTGTTAGTATTAGTTGAGTTTCTTAATAATTATAAGTATCCCGTATTAAAATATCTCGGAAAGAATTCATTGCAATTTTTTATGTTTAATGGTTACGCTTTAGTTGTTTCACGCATACTATATGCGAAAGTTTTAAATATTCATCAGCCGTTTTTGTTGTTTTTGTTAGTTTATCTCTCTTGTTTGCTCATTATATGGTTGCTTGTGGAGATAACCAAACGAATACCAGTTATTAGTTATTTGTGTGGTTTCGGAAGAAAGAAAAGTGGTTTGGATTTGCAAAAGGTTGAAAAAACGCAATAAGCCATCATTATTAAAACTACCGTGAGCAGTATTAAGACCAAAATAAATATTCTTCGCAGCAAGAGTTTGAAGTATATTCTGTTTCGTGCATGGTTTGCATTCGAACAAAAAAGCGGTTTGTTGGTGCGTAGATTCCCAACGACTCTAAAACCAGTGCGAATCCCATCATTAGCGGATTGGAAAAAAAAGACAAATAATTATCTCTTTGACAATCGAGATAGTTTACAAATCCCCCAAATTAAGGATTCATACTTAAAGGAGGCCTTGGATCATTATCTTAAAGGAGATGTGCTGTTTTTCAACAAGACTTGGAAACCTTTGGGTTTGGATTATGATTGGGTGACGAATCCTGAAACAGGCTACCAATATAATTCTCACCAGCATTTCACCAAGATAGAGAGTCTCTCGGAAAAAGCTGGCGATATAAAGTTTACATGGGAAAAATCCCGTTTTTCATGGCTTTGTACTATCTGCAGGTATGACTACCATTTTAATGAGGATCATTCTGAATTCGTAGTCAGCCAGATACTTGACTGGATAGATAAGAATCCGTTAAACCGCGGTCCTAATTACAAGTGCAGTCAGGAAACAAGTATAAGGTTAAACAACTGGGTGTTTGCCCTTCATTTCTATAAACATAGTAAGGCACTGACAGAAGAAAGGTGGAACAGAATCATTACTTCCATTTATTGGCAGATACACCATGTCTATAATAATATTAACTATTCAAGAATTGCAGTCAGAAACAATCATGCTATAACAGAAACGCTGACACTTTATCTTATGGGATTGCTGTTCCCAGAAATGCCTGGAGCGAGAAAATGGAAGAGAAATGGGAAACGCTGGTTTGAACAGGAGATTGATTATCAGATAGAAACTGATGGAACATACCTTCAGGACTCCATGAACTATCATAGGGTGGTGATTCAGTTGTTGACTTACGCGATAGCAATTGCTGATGCTAACGGAGAGAAGTATAGTGATGTGGTGTACGAGAAGGCTTATCAATCAGTTAACTTCTTATACCAGTGTCAGGAACCTTCAAACGGTTGGTTACCAAACTATGGCTCAAATGATGGGGCTCTTTTCTTCCCTCTGAGTACAGCTGATTACAGAGACTATAGACCACAGTTAGATGCGCTTCATGGATTATTGACAGGTGAGTCATTGTATGGTGAGTTTATAGAAGATTCCTGGTGGGTAAGTCACAAAGTGCCAACTTATAGAAAATCTTTTCCGAAAATAGAGAAACATGAGGGTATAGTGAAATTTGAAAAGAGCGGGTTCTATATAGTACGTGAGAAGAAAACAATGACGTTTATAAGGTGCGGGCTTTTCAAGACCAATGGTAGCACAGATCAGATGCATTTAGATGTGTGGTATAAAGGCAAAAACATTATTATGGACTGTGGTACCTTCCAATATAACACAACACCTGAACTAAAAAAATACTTTGCTGGCACGGAATCGCATAATACAATAATGCTGGGCGACAATGATCAGATGCTGAAAGGCCCTCGGTTTATGTGGTTCTATCCGCCCAAGTTTATAGGCGCATCTTTTGAAGAAACTGCAGATGCTTATTGTTTTAAAGGCGAAGTGGCCTGTTTTTCTTATTTGGGTGCTGACATTTCTGTTGAGCGTACGATTACAAAGACGAAAGATGTATCAGAGTGGAAGATTGTGGATAAGGTTAATCATAAACCCAAAGGAGTTATGATGAGACAGCTTTGGCATACTAACGATAAAGAAAATTTAGGGTTCCAATCAGATGGGGGAATAATGCAAAAAACAAAATGGCATTCATCCTACTATGGAACTAAAGACGACTGCGAACAAATAGAATTTGATACCGATTCAAATCAGATAACAACAACAATAAAGATAACAGATTAATGAAAGTAATTTATTTTCATCAACACTTTACAACACCCACGATTGGCGGTGGAACACGTTCGTATGAGTTCGCTCAGAAACTGATGCAACGGGGTCACCAAGTGACAATGGTTTCCGGCGGCGACAAGTCGATGTTCAACTTGCCGGCTACTAGCAAAAAGAATGTCTATCGCGGTGAAGTGGACGGTATAGATGTGATACAGATACATGTTCCTTATTCGAATAATGATGGAAAAATGGCACGAGCCAAGGCTTTCCTACGTTATGCTAAAACGAGTATTCATTTCGCACTGCACGAAAAGTACGACCTAATATTCTGTACTACTACGCCCCTTACTTCTGGAATTCCTGGCTTATTTGCCAAGTGGTTCAAGCGAAAGAAGTTTGTGTTTGAAGTTCGAGACTTTTGGCCGGACTCCACAAAAACTCTTTTTGCGGCGGTTGGTAAGAAGTATCCATGGTACTTGGATTGGGGCCTATCTTTCCTTGGCACCCGTTGTTACCGAGCTGCGGATGCGTGCATAGGCTTGGCACCAGGCATCTGTGATGCTATCAAAGATCATTCACAGAAAGATAAGCTAGTGAAACTAATTCCTAATGGATGTGACTTGGATCTTTTCTCTCCCGAGAAACGTGGAAAATTGGAACTCCATGGTGTGAATGAAGGTGATACTGTGGCCGTATTCACTGGCGCTCATGGTGTTGCAAATGGACTTGATGCTGTACTGGATGCAGCAGCAGTATTGAAAAACAAAGGAAGAAACGACATCAAGTTGGTGTTTGTTGGCAATGGTATGATGAAACAAGCCCTTGTGGAACGTGCTGAGAAAGAAGGTTTAGATAATTGCCTGTTCTTTAAGCCAGTTCCCAAAACAGAATTGACCAAAATAGTATGCTCAGCCGACATTGGCATGCAGATTTTGACGAATGCTACTTTCTTCTACTATGGAACTTCGCCCAACAAGTTCTTTGATTTCATATCTTCTGGTCTGCCAGTGATTAACAACTATCCTGGCTGGATTGCGGATATGATTCATGAAAATAATTGTGGAGTGGCGGTGGAGCCGTTAAACCCGGAGGCTTTTGCCAATGGATTGGAATACCTTGCAGACCATCCTGAAGAACGTAAGAGGATGGGTGCAAATGCACGTAAGCTTGCAGAACGTGATTTCAACAGAGAGAATTTGAGTACAAAGTTTGTGGATTTCTTAGAGTCTATTTACAATGGCTAAGACCAGTTTAACATATAGATGCCTGAAATTTTTGGGATTTAACTATTCCGAGCAAGAGTATGGCCAAGTTAGCCTGTGGCGTGTTGTTAAGCAATTTTTTAAGAATATACGCTTAAAATGGTTGCAAAACAAAATGGATTGGGCAATTTTAGAGCCTTTTGCACCAAGGAAATTACGTCCAAAGATTATGAAAAAAATGGGCTGTCATATTGGAAAAGATGTTTTTATAGGGGACCATGTGCGAGTTGACTATAGCCATGCCGATTTAATTTTTATAGACGATCATGCACATATTACAGGTGGTTGTCGCTTGTTATGTCATCAACGTAATTTGTTGCGCTATCGTAAAGGAGATGATGCTGCGAAACTGCCTTATAAGTTGGGTGAGATTCATATTGGGAAAGGCGTAATGATAGGTATGGAGACGTTAATAATGCCAGGAGTGTCTATAGGTGATGGTGCGATTATAGGGGCATATTCATTAGTAAACACAGATATTCCTGCTTGGACAATAGCAACGGGACGTCCTGCTAAAGTGGTTAAACAAATACCAGAAAGAGAATCATGAACCTTTTAACTTTTGATATAGAAGAATGGTTCCTTGAAAAAGCATATTTTGGAAATAAACAGTCAAAGTATGCAGAATACGACCGATTGCTAGAAGAGTTGTTGGAACATCTGTCAGAGCATGGTCATAAAGGAACTTTTTTTTGTGTGGGCAAATTGGCTGAAGATTTTCCACAAGTGGTTCGCAAGATTTCCAATGCTGGACATGAGATAGGTTGTCATTCCAATACACATCAATGGCTGAATAAAATGAATTATAAGCAAGCTATGGAAGATACCCATTCGGCAGTTGATGCTTTACAACAATGCATTGGTCAGAAAGTGAAGAGCTATCGTGCTCCAGCCTTTTCGATTGGGAGCGATAACAAGTGGGCTTTCGAGGTTTTAGCATCCAATGGTATTACTTGTGATGCCTCAGTATTTCCTGCATCAAGAGATTTTGGTGGTTTCCCTGAATTTGCAAAAATGGAACCTACTGTTGTGAAATACAACGGTATAGAGATACATGAATTCCCGATTGTTACCATCAAAGTTATAGGGAAACAAATTGCATATTCCGGCGGTGGATATTTCCGCTTTTCCCCTTATTTCTTTATTGAAAAAGAGATGAAAAAGGCTTCATATTCTATGACCTATTTTCATTTGGGCGATTTGTGTCCTGTCATTGAAGGTGTTATGTCAAAAGAGGATTATGAAAGGTATTTTGATGAGACGGGGACAACTAAAGCCCGTTATCTTCGCTATTTCAAAACTAATTTAGGGGTAAAAGGGAATAAGCGAAAGTTATTCAAATTGATTGAACGAATGGGGTTCTGTAATATCATGGAGGCAGAGCTTCAGACAGATTGGGGGGAAGCGCCAGTTATTTCCCTTTAGTTTCTTATTAAAGCTGCTTTTTTTATGTTATACGCAATAGCTCATTTCTTAAGAGACAAGCTAAGATGGTTGTGGAACTTTGTGGAGTGTATCAATGCCTGGCTGTTTTCTTTGAGGTATGGTAAAAAGCTGAAAATATTCTCTTTTTCAGGGTTGCCCACGGGTTATGAGGTTACTCCCATGAGAGATGTTCCTACCGATAAGATTGTAGAGTTCTTCTCTCGTCAGCCAGAAGAGGCTTTTGAGTTTTTTAAGCCTCATGGATTTGATATGAAAAGTATCAAGAGGCTACAGAGGAACCGGGCTTTTCTTGGATATATGTTGCTGGATACTGAGAATGGTAATATAGCTGGCTATTGTTTTAATAGGTGTTTCTTTCATGGGGTTGGCTATCGTGGAAGGATGGTAGATGTGGCTTATCGAGGCGAGGGCTTGGGTACTGCTATGAATAAACTACTGAATGAAGTTGGGTTTGGGATTGGTTTGAGACTTTTTGAAACCGTATCAAAAGATAATGTAGCTTCATACCGCTCGGCGTTATCAGCGAGCAAAGTAAAAGTTGTGAAAGAGATGCCGCATAATGAATTGTATTTAGAAATACTTCCAGATTAGCGTTATGATATTGAAATGGATATTTGACAGAGTGGTGTCATTTATTGGACTGATTCTCCTGTGGCCGGTGTTGTTAATTGTTGCCATACTTGTTAAGGTAAAGATGCCTGGTGGTCCTGCATTCTTTGTGCAAAACAGAGTGGGCAAGGGAGGCAAGTTGTTTAAATGCCACAAATTCCGCACAATGACGGTTAATCATAATGGCAGCACAGTCTCTGTTGCTGGTGATAGTCGTATTACACCTCTTGGCGCAAAGTTGCGTCACTATAAGTTGGATGAGCTTCCGGGACTTTGGGATGTAATGATTGGTAATATGAGTTTCGTGGGCCCGAGGCCTGATGTGCCTGGCTATGCTGATAAATTGATAGGCGATGACAGAGATGTTTTAAAATTACGTCCAGGAATAACTGGTCCTGCCACATTGAAGTATCGGTTGGAAGATGAAATGATTTCCGAGTATGTGGCTAAGAAGCAGAAAGAGGGAGACCTTCGGCCTATGCAGGAAATAGCCGTGGAATATAATGACACTGTTATATATCCAGATAAGGTGAGATTAAACTGTTATTATTATAGACATTACTCATTCATTAAGGATATAAAGATGATTTTCTGTACCGTATTAGGTAAGAAGATGGAATATGCAGGAGAAACAATTTAAAAAATAATAGTTACATAAGTAATATGGCAAATAGAATCTATCTCTGCCTCGCTCACATGTCTGAGGCAGGTCTTGAACAAAAATACATAAAAGAAGCTTTCGATACAAACTGGGTGGTGCCGTTGGGACCGAATGTTAATGGATTTGAGAAAGACCTAGAAGAGTTTGTTAACCATAACGATAACCTTAACCTTAATAAGAGGGTTGTGGCTTTGAGTGCAGGAACGGCGGCTGTACATTTGGCACTTATAGCCTGCGGCGTGAAGCCAGGCGACGAAGTTTGCGTGCAGAGCTTCACATTCTGCGCATCGAGCCATCCGATTACATATCTTGGCGCAACACCTATCTTCATCGATAGCGAAAAAGATACCTGGAACATGGCCCCGGAATTGTTGGAAGAGGCAATCAAAGACCGCATTGCCAAGACTGGCAAAAAGCCGAAAGCCATTGTTCCTGTTGCACTTTACGGAATGCCTTACAACGTCGACCGAATCATGGAGATTGCCAATAAATATGACATTCCTGTAGTCGAAGATGCCGCGGAAGGTTTTGGCTCACGCTGGAAAGGTCAGGTGTTAGGAACATTTGGTAAGTACGGTGTGCTCTCGTTTAACGGTAATAAGATGATAACCACTTCAGGCGGCGGCGCTCTTATCACCAATAATGAAGATGAGTGGCGAGAAGTCATGATGTATGCTACTCAATATCGTGAGAGCTACCCGTACTACCAACATGAAAAAATTGGCTATAACTACCGAATGTCGAACATTTGTGCTGGTATTGGTCGTGGTCAGATGACTGTTGCGAATGACCATATCGCACATCATAAGCATGTACAAAGGCTGTATGAACAGTTATTAGCGGATGTAAAGGGTGTTACTGTTCATAAACAGCCTAACCTTAACGTTAACGATAACCTTAACACTCCGGTCTACGACTCGAACTATTGGCTCTGCACTATTACAATAGACCCTGAGGTTAGGATTAAGGGTCAGGAGAATGCATACAAAACCATCGTACAGGGTGCAGTTGGTGGAGCTGCTGGTGTAATTCACGTGGCAGATAGCGCGACAACTGATTGTCAACCGAACGACAATGTGGAAGCCTTGCGTGTATTTATGGATGCTGCAGGCATTGAGGCAAGACCTGTTTGGAAACCGATGCACAAACAGCCGGTATACAAGAATTGCCCAGCATATACAAATGGTGTTTCTGAAGCCATTTTTAAAGTGGGCATGTGTTTGCCAGCTGGTCCGTATGTTAAGGATGAGGATGTGAAATATATTGTCGATACAATCAAGAGCGCAATTGTTGAATGATATAACTATTAATTGTTATTGATCATAATGCTTAGGATAATTAACGAGGCGAGTTTTGTACCCGCCTCGTTTGCGAATAAATAAAAAACCTTCACAATTCATCGAGGAAAAGAATTTTATAAATTATAATGTCACCGCTTGTTTCCATAATCATGCCTTGTTACAATGCTGAGCGTTACATTGCCCAAAGCATTGAGTCGGTATTGGCGCAGACCTACACCAATTGGGAGTTGCTGATTACTGATGATTGTTCGACGGATAATAGCGTAAAGATTGCTCAAAAATATAGCCTGCAGGATGACAGGATTAAACTTCTGGTTTCTGACGAGCATCATGGTATAGCAGGAACAAGAAATTTATCATTAGATCGTGCCCAAGGTCGTTTTATCGCATTTTTGGATGATGATGATTTATGGATGAGCGATAAGCTTGAAAAGCAGATTACTTATATGCTTGATAATGAAATAGGCTTTTCTTACACAAGCTATGAACTTATCGATAAAAATGGCATTTCTATGAACAAAATAATAATGGCAAACGATGTTATTGATTACAAGAAATATCTTCGTAATACCATTATTGGGTGTGGTACTGTAACACTTGATAGAGAAATTGTTGGCGACTTCAGAATGCCAAACAACGGAACAAGCGATGATATGGCACTGTGGGCTCAGTTAATGCGAAAAGGTTTTAAGGCATATCCTTTAAATGAAGTGTTGCAAAAACATCGTATAACAGGTGAGTCAGCATCAAGTAAACATTTGAAAGCTTCACATGATGTATGGTTGGTTTATCGTGAATGCGAAAACCTCAATCTCATACAATCATCATATAATTTTGTGTGTTACGCATTTAATGCTGTTAAAAAACGTATTTTTTGAATAAGGATTTCTTTTTATACCGTCATGCCTGGAGATACAATGGCGCTCCGGATTGTGAACCCGAACTGTCGGATTCCCAATGTAATGAATTGCTGAAGATGGGCGGTTGGATGGTTCGTAATACGTTTGATTTCGATTGTAAGCAAGAGACGCAATTTTGGAATCTTATAAAAGATTCTTTTGGCGGGATGGACGATCATTCACAAAATGAGAAAAAGAAATTACGCCACGCTTTTAGAAGTTTTGATTATAAGTTGGTTGATAATAGATATCTGAGAGAAAATGCTTACCCAATAGTGAAAGCAACTTTCGAAGATTATCATGTGACTGATCGGTTGATGAACGAGACTGTTTTCAATGATTATCTCGACCATTGTGCAAGGAATAATTACGATTATTGGGGTGCTTTTCATAAAGAAACAGGGGAGTTTATCGGCTTTTGTGCGGTTTATGTATTCGATAACTCGTGTGAATATGGCATTATAGGATTTCAACCTAAATACAAGCATAACGCAACCTATCCATACTATGGCTTTTTCTATAAGATGAATGAATACTATCTTGGAGAAAAGCATTTTAAATACGTCACCGATGGCTCGCGAAGCATCACCGAACATTCCAATATCCAGCCGTTTCTTGAGCAGAACTTCAAATTCAGAAAGGCATATTGCAAGCTGAAGCTACATTACAAATGGTGGTTCGGGATGATAGTGCGACTGCTGTACCCGTTCAGAAATGTCATTCCAAACAGAAATATCCAGGCGGTGCTGAAGATGCACGGAATGCAAACGGAGTAACCTTAACTCAACGTTAACGTTAACCATAACCTTAACCAAAGTAGAACCTTTAAAAAATAGATAAAATGGATGTGAAACCTGCGTTTGCGTCCGCGGGCATTTTGTTGAATACTTTTACGATGAAAACGGCAATCTTACCGATACAATAGACATGATCCCCGGCGGTACGATTCTCAACATCGAGCGCGGTCAGTGGCATAGCCTGAAATGCCTTGAGAGCGGTGGGAGAAGATGAGGGAGGAAGATGTAATGGATGTGAGGGGATAACACAAGACGAATTGTGGCTTGATAAGTATCAAGAGGTGATGTGATTTATGGGAGAAATCATAGAAATCCATAAAAACATCGTATTGAAGAACATTTGTTATTGAATCTTTCAAATACAATAGAAAGTTACTTAACTCTGGTAAGATGAAAGAGAGTGGGGAGGGAGATATTTGAGAAGCATTAATGCTTAGCGAAAAATATAAAAGAATCATTACATATAACATGAAGTAATCATACGATATCTTTACACATAAGAATGTAGGGAGATGTTATGGTATTACAGATAATTCGAATGAGCGTTTTCCAATAAAATATACAATCAATTTACAACAAAGATGAAGATTATAGGTATTAGAATTAATAAAGGGGCCAATGTTGTGGTAAAAAATCTTCAACCGGGCTGGTATCCTTTCGGTAATTATGAAGAACCAAACATTCAGGAACGTTATATTAATTTATCTTGGGAAAAGGAAATCAATCAAGTGTACCAAGTCTATCCAGGTCTTCCAGAAATATCAGTTTCTTGTATTGTTGGAAAGAATGGTGCAGGCAAAACTACCATGATAGATATAATGCTTAGAATAATAAACAATTTTGCATATTATTTATTAGACGGAAAGGCGGATGATACTAATGAGTATCATACTGACCGTGGTAGGAAGTTGACATACGCCAAAGGCTTATATGCGAAGATGTATTTTGAATTGGATGGGATTTTGGGGGTTATTGATTGTCAGAACGAAGAATTGTTTTGCCAGTTCCAACTTTCAAGTAGTAAGAAATTGCTTAGTTATAATCAATCGACCTTGCCTAAGATTAAGAACAAAGGAGAACTACTAAAATATTTCTTCTATACCATTGAATGTAATTATAGTCAATACGGTTTTCGTCCTTCAGATTATGAACCATTGAAAGACAAGGATAAAATAAATCCTATCGATGATGGGGTAAATGGAGAATGGATAGAAGGACTTTTCCATAAGAATGATGGTTATCTCTCTCCAGCGGTTTTAACACCATTTCGTGACAATGGTTTAATTGATTATGACCAAGAAGAAAGACTGGCCAACCGTAGGTTGATAACACTTTCAATCTTGTATTATACACAAAACAAACAGTTTGTTCCTGGTTATAATCCATCCCATTTAACATACACTTTTGATATGGGATTTATTGAGAAGAAACAATATGATTTGGTTAAAAGCACAAGAATATTCAATGCAGCACAGGTTGACTTTTTGATGGATCATTTTAGAGAGGCGTGGAATAAGTTATTATATGAGAAATTGAAGAATATTGAGGATGTGGAAGGTAGAAATGCATTGCTTTATTTGGGTTATAAGAGCCTTAAAATATGTTTGAAATACAGAAATTATCAAAGACGATTCGCGCTGGAATCATTTAGTAAAGCTTTGTCAAAAGAAGGAGGTGATGCTTTTGAAAAATTCACGCATACGGAGGCCTTCCCTAAGCGCATTAATTCGATTGTAAAAGCTCTTTATAAAGACACTTCCCATATTGCATTAAAAATACATCAGTGTATTTCATTCATGCAGAGTGGTTATTTTACCAAATCAAGCCGTCGTGTTACAATTGATGAATACATACAATCTCTTCCGAGGTATACTTATGATTATGTGTTTAAGGCGTTGCCGCCATCTTATTTCAAAGTTGAGTTAACAATGACTCGAGGAGAAGAATCTAAATGGATGAGATATCAAAATAATAGTTCGGAGGAGTTTCATTTTTCACAAATGAGTAGTGGCGAACGGCAGTTAATGAACTCTATGAGTTATGTTCTTTATCACATAAAGAATATTCAAAGTATAAAACAGGATGCTGATAGAGTCCCCTACCATCATATTAATCTTATATTTGACGAGGCAGAACTTTATTTTCATCCTGATTATCAGAGATTTCTGGTGCGTCGTATAATAGAAATGCTCCATTGGTGTCACATTGATCGCAGAAGAATTCGTTCTATTAACATAATTCTGGCTACACATTCTCCTTATGTGTTGTCCGATATTTTTAAAGAGAAATCAATGTATTTGAAATCGGGACAACTAGTAAAAGTCAAAGGACAATCGTTTGGCGCAAACTATTATAACATGCTTCAGGAAAGCTTTTTCTTTGAAGAATCACCCATGGGTGAGATAGCTACAGAAATAATTCAGAAATGGATTGATTCCCAAAATTATAAAAAGTCAAAATTTGTTGGTGATCCGATTATTAGTAGATATCTTGAAAGACAAAACAAGAATAAATAATGTATCGAATTCCAGATAACAATACAGGTGCTATTAATCATTTCCAAGATTATGCGGAAAAGGTAAAACTTGTGGTATCGGACTATTATGCGAAGCAATCGTCAGAATGGTGTAAGAAATATACTGGCAAGTTTTTGGAAAGAGTGATTTCCTCGGATACCACATTAACCAATACTGGTTCATTACTTGAGATTTTGTTAATTGGAGATTTTAGAAAGCAGAAGGATTTAATTATATTAATTGATAAAGAACTTGATGCTGAAAAGATCAATCAAACTGATGTGAAAAATGTATTCATGCAAACGATGAGTGATTTGTTTGTTGATACATTTTATAATAAGAATACGTTTTTTAATAAGAATAAACATATAGAACGAGTAGGTGTTGAGGTCTGTCCATATTGTGGTCGAAATTATGTCTTTTCTGTAAAACATCCAACTAAATCAAATCCAAATACACGAATAAAGCCGCAAATTGATCATTTTTTACCGAAATCTGAATACCCATACTTGGCTTTGAATTACTATAATCTTATACCCAGTTGTAGTACATGTAATGAAAGGCCTAGCAAAGGAACAAATGATCCCATAGGAAACGACAGGGTACACGAATATTTGATGCAACCTCGAGAGTTTAGGTCAGAAGATATAGAGTTTTCATATATACCAAACACATCATTTTATCGTGATTTTTCGGTCAAAGTGGATATGAAATGTTCAAATCCAGATCTTAATAAAGGATATAAAAAATGGTTGGGCCTGGATAAACTTTATGAAAAGCATAATGGTGAGGTTTCTAGAATGTTTGTTCAATTAGAGGCTGTTATTGCAGATAAATACAAAGATTATTTGAAAAACAAGTTCAAAGTTCCATCTGATTATTTACAGTCTGTTCCATTTATCCTTTTTGGCTACAGTCTATCAGATGACCAAGCACCATTTATACAACTTCATAAATTTAAAAAGGATATTTTCAAACAAATTAAACGAGATTTTGGCGATATAAATCAATAATCTTATCAATTAAAATCATAGATAATCAATATATTTTTTTAAATATTGTTTACAGAAAAAAGGTAATTTATCCAAGAGTTCAAAAAAAGTTGTACATTTGCAGCAGAGTTCTTTGAGATAATATTGTCACGTAATGCTTAGTTCTTGAAGTGAATTAAGTTTCACAACCGAAAGGTCTTCTGGCCGAAAAGGTCTTTCGCTCGACCGCAATTGGGACTTCTAGACAGGTTTGTGCGATAGTAGAATTGATAACACAAGAGCATTTATTGCAATTGTTATATATCAATTTATAAGTGTCTATATTTTATGGACACGGAATAAAGGGGATGGAACATGGACAGCGCATATAAACATTACGCGACATCGTATATGGACACGGGCGATATTGCCACAAAACAATTAAACTCTGTTTATATGCGTATTTTTATTTTCCATGAGACGCGGGTACAAGGTACCTGGCTCTCGGGCTCAAAGAGCCGTTGCTCCATCTCCAGCAGAGATGTCGTTCTTTCAAATGATGGTAAGAAGAGAAGCCGCAGAAGACTCGGTGCAATCTTCAAGAGTATTGGCAAAGTAATACTTGAGATTATTAAAATCATTCTCGCATTAGGTGCAATTGCTAAACTCGCATTAATTGTTATAGATCGGCTAGGCTGGTAACATCCCTTTTATTTTTTCATGCTTATTCAAAAAATCGATATATTATGTTCATTTGTTCTTCACAAAGAGGAAGAGAGGGTGAACTATATAATTAAACATATTGAAGATTATTATACAGAGTTTTTACGTTATAAAACTGACAAACTTGGAAACAAGAGACGAAACAAACCTCAATATTCACAATTTGGTGAGTATTGGACAAGAACCATAAACCCTCCCAAAAATGAATTGAAAGATATTCAGAGACGCATAAATGGATATTTGGTTGAAAATATCCTAATGCCTGAATATGCTTATGGGGGCATTAAGAGAAAAGACAACATCCGTAATGCACGTTTCCATAAAGGGAATAAGTTTGTGTTTCAAACCGATTTGAAGGATTTTTTTCCATACATTACGCATAAAGCGGTATATGAAATGTATTTGAGATGTGGTTTCTCTCACGACGTGTCATCGCTGCTTACAAAACTAACCACATATAAAGGTCATCTGCCGCAAGGTGCTCCAACATCTACAACAATAGCAAATTTAGTATTTATTCCAACTGGTAATGAACTCCAAGCCTTGGCTGAGCGTGAGGGACTGCGTTTTACAACATTTGTTGATGATGTTACGATGTCGTCACAGTCTGATTTCAAACATGTAGTTCCAGAGATAGTGCAAATAATCAAATCCCATGGTTTTAAGATAAGCCAAGGAAAAACAACATATAAATCAGGCATAACTGAAGTTACCGGAGTAAAACTGCTTAATAATTCGATGACTGTTACAGAAAAGTTTAAGGCTGCTTTTGCTAAAGAAGCAGATGAGAATTCACCGAGAGCCAAAGGAATGAAAAACTATAAAGAGAGAATCTCAATAATCTCTGAATATAAAAAAAGCTAATTATATAACACATGTCAACAATCTATTTTAAAGATTACCGAAGAATGGGTTATGAGGTATTGGAGAAAGAATGCTCTTTTGGTGATTTTAGAGTTATTGATGAAGAAGAAAAAGAAGGAGATTGTATTTATAGAAAAATCAGCTTCATTCATAAGGTTGAAATAAAAAACAAGGAGATTGAGAAATGCTTTTTGAATATTGCTAATAATAAATATTCGTATGAAGAATGTGATGGAAAATGTTGTAAAAGCGATGTTGATGGGTCGATAACGCCAGATAGAGAATTCTTTTCACAAGATTTTCAAGATTTTTGTAATAATGAGGAAGTTTTTTTAGAACAAACAATAATCAGATTTTTTGACAACGCACTATGGATTTATAAAAGTAGTGAATTTTTTCTTAATGATAACAGGCGCCACTGGATTTATTTCTCATTTGATAAGAAAGACTGGCATTTAGTGCCGATACGACCTATAGGTGGAATATTCGGGCCACCATTTACTCAAGATGAATATAATAAACTTGAGAATGATATAAAAGTTAGAAACAAAGAACTGGCTAGTTGTTTTGTTGAATCTATGAATAACGGTCATACAGCACCTATTTATCCTAGAATCTATCATGAAGCAGTTAATAATCTAAGTGACAATCCTCAAACAGCTATTGTGTTAGCTGTTGAATCGGTTGAGGTTGCTGTTAAAACTTGCATAATATGTTTTGATGAGAAAGCAAAATGGCTGATTGATAATTTCCCAAGTCCACCAATAGAAAAAATGCTAAAGGAATATGTGGCGATGCTGCTTCCTGAAGGAATGCCGTCGATACCTAAAGAACTAATAAATCATTCGCTTCACAAAGCAGTTATTGCGAGAAACAAAATTGTTCACTCAGGTCTATATCAGATAAATAAAGAAGAAGCGCTTGTTTTAATTGAAGATTTAGGTAGAATTCTTGCATATTTAGAGTATTATATGGGATATGAGTGGGCAAAATTCTTTTTTGACAGACCATTTAACCATTGGTTCTTTATTTAGTATTATGGATTCTTATATACGCAAAATATTGGGATTACCCTATAAATCGCCATATTCTTACTGGCAGCATTATTGGAGTCATTGTATAGATAAGCTAATGGACAGATATAATATTAGCTTTATGATCATAGGCCCAAGGATGTTGTTACGGGATCTCATAGATGAATTGGAAGGGAATGGCTTATCTAATCAAGAAAATATAGAATACTTTAAAAGACAAATTTCGATTCTCGACAAATCCGATGAGGTGTTTAAATCTTTATGTCATCCTATTATTGTGTGCTTGCTACAAAGGCTTGGTGATAAGAATAATAAGGATTCAAATATTCTTCTCTGTAAAAAGATATTAAATACACTTGTAGAAAAACAATATTTCACAAATCTTATAGACTGGCTTGCTAAGACTATTGATCAAACCACGGATAATAACTATAATAGTAGAAAAAGGATTAATGATATTACACATCTCGTAATTGCTGAATTTGTTGCAGAGGGTTTTGTACTTGATGAGATTAGAAAGTATGCAACGGATATTCCTGAAGTTGCAATTACCGAAGATGGTATAGTTATGGCAGCTCCGTCCGAATTTGATATATTAAAAGAATCCGACTTTTCTTCATCAAAAGAGTATTATGATGCCGTATCTGAATTGATAAAAAACAGAAATGTTTTCCAAAGTCTGGATGTTTTAAAAAAATATTATTATACTCCTTCGCAAAAAGCATATTTTATTGTACGTCTGAATGGACTTAAAGGACAAATAGATGATTATATTGGTGATATCAATATTTATTCTCCTAAACTTAAAAGATATATCACAGAAGATCATTCTTTATCAAATATAGAGTCTATAACAAATAATCGTGATAGGGTAAATGCTGCCGTTCCAATAGACTTCAGAGGTATTGATCAAGCTAAAGTTTACGCAAACTCAAAACTTGAGGAGGTATTAGACATACTAATGTTGACATATCAGACGGCTAATCCTGTTACGGTAGCTACCAATATATATGCTATTGTTGTGGATGGCAAAGAGATAGGGGCTAGTATGTCTTCCCTGGGTAATGATCCCATGATGGCACCAAGAGATGAGATGATAAAGTATTTAGAAGCTCTCGATCTTACCAATGTTAAAGAAGGTGGATTCAAGTTTTTATCAGATAAGCACCACATACTTGAGGTTGGACAAGGTGCTTTAAAAAGGCGTCTTAAGAATGCATGCCATTGGTATTCTAAAGCTATTGCTGCTGATAAAGATGTAGATGTATTGTTGTATAGTTGGTTTGCAATTGAGGGATTACTGAAGGTGAATCCGAATACGCAATTAGAGGTATTGTATAAGACAAAGAATGCGAACTTGTTGAAAGTTGTTCAAGAGTTTGTGACTTCAATAATCTGTAAACATTATTTTCAAAGTTATTTGCGAAATACCTACAGAAACTTCCTCTATTTTACTAATCAGAATAATAATTATTATGACATTACTGAAGAGGTAATCAGTAAGGCTGGACTTAATCTCAAAATCGGCGATACATATCGTGATGGTGATTTTTTGAAGGCAATACCAGATATGGTAGATTGTGTTAATGACGATATTATTAAGGACGAGCTTGAGAATTTGCAAAAGTTCTATCAAGACGCTAATGGTTTAATGGATAAGACCAAGCAGATAAAGGATGATCTTCTAATGATATATCGACTTAGAAATATGATTGTCCATAATGCTGCACTTTCTTGTGTGAACATTACATTCTATGCAAATAAAGCCAAGTACTTAGCTCAGCAAGTTATTTGGTATATAATAGATAAAGCGAATGGTGATACGACTATAGATGAAATTGTTCTTGGTGCAAATTTGGATTATCAAGTGTTTCTGGAAAACTTTGAAGAAGAACTAAAAACGGTCAGGTCTATGGGTGGATAATGAGGATAATAGTATTGTGGATTCAATAAATAATGTGAAGCTAATTAAAAGGCAAAAACGTATACAATAGTTAAAATACACAAAATTGTTTAATAAATATAAAATTTGTATGAAACGAAAAACTTGGAATTTATTGTTGATGATTGCAGCAATTGTATGTATAGGGCTGTCCTTAATAATAGATTGGGAATGGAATGTTAGTGCTATCTTTAGATGTACATCTTTAGTATTACTTGGTATAATTGCTATTATTAATTTTGGATGGTGTTGGTTTGTTAAATTCATTCTGAGGCTTGTTAAAACAAAAGAGAATTGTCCTTGCTATTCTAAAGAGGAATGTCCGTATGGTGATAAAGATGAATGTGTTTATGATACCACAAGCTGTCGCGCCTATGGGAAAAGTAAAAAAAAGAGAATAAATGGTTTTTTGTGGCCATTGCTTATATTATCACTATGTGTCACGGCTTTTTTCGAGTTGGCAAAGAGTGGTGGTTCAAGCATTACGGAGACAGTAAATAGTTTTAACTTAGATACTCTTTATTCGATTTTACAGCCCATATTGAATTCTTTTATTGCTGCTATTATAGTATCTTTGCTAATAGATGTTCCTGGAAGGATGAAAGAGTACCAGACTTATTTTGTTGAGCTGCTTTCATCATCTGATTATTTAAAGAAAATGACAGAGGCTGAGCTTACAAAATTACGGAAGGATGTAACTTGGTTGTTACATGTTAAAGATTATCCCAATATGCCTAAAAAGCTTATAGATATGGATGAGCGCTTCTGTAATATGTTGAAAATGCCATATTACAAAGAATATTCACAGACGGTCCATATACAAAAAGAAAATGAATCATTTTTAAGAAAAAAAATTAGTATTGAATATATAGTGTTTAATCCACAGCATAAAGATCATCCAATAGCGATAGACATATCTTTTAGCAATAGCTTGAAGTTTGAACAAGAAGTAAATGAAGATAATGCGAAGCAATTATTTGTTATTAAAAAATACACATGTGCTATAGACGACTTTGATCAAGACATGGATTTAATGCCATTGATAAATATTGGCGTATCGGAAGGTCATCGAGATGGCTTTATGTACAATGGTAGGATTGCAATAATACCAAAGGATCCTACAATAAACAAAGAACATCCTCTTGTAGGGCATGTTATTGGTTTAAATAAAGCTTCGACAGATGGTATTGAATATAAAACTATTGATGAAAGTGGTAAATCACATTTATATTTGTCATTTTGCGATAAAATAAGAGTAAAATTGCAATACGAAGTTGTAGTACCTGTTTCTGACATTATCTATACCAAGAGATTACGCTATCCCGCAAAATATTTCCATTTAGATTATACATTAGGAGAAGATGTTGATAATATGGTTGTTGGTCAGTTGATTGGTACGCTGATGGATCAGCCAGATGTCTCAATAGATGTCTCTGAGAATAAAAAGAGCATAAAAATGCACACTCATAATTGGTTGTTGCCTAAAAATGGAGCTGTTATTGTACACTGTAAATCATAAAACTGTGTATTAATTTTTTATTTTTTTTGTTTGTATTAAAAAATTATGTATATTTGCACCTGCTAAATAACATGTAAAAAATTCAGAAAAACTATGAAAGCAAGAGAAATTGATTTCTAGGTAAATGGTTGTTCGTTTATTTAGATAAAAGAGGAGGTTATCAAAGAATCTCCTCTTTTGTTTTTTATAGAAAAAACACATACAAATTGATACTTATCGCAACATGGTTTTCAATGCATAAATATATTGATCATATGTTTAAAATAAATTTTGTATCTTTGCAAGATAATCATTCAAGCATTGGCTTATGGCAAAAAAAGCATTAATCACCGGAATCACCGGTCAGGACGGCTCGTTTCTGGCGGAGTTCCTTATCGAAAAAGGCTATGAGGTGCACGGAGTGCTGCGCCGCAGCTCCTCTTTTAACACCGGACGCATCGAACATCTGTACCTCGACGAATGGGTGCGCGATATGCACCAGAAACGTCTGGTAAACCTGCATTGGGGCGATATGACCGACAGCTCGTCGCTGATTCGCATCATTTCTGAGATAAAACCTGATGAGCTTTATAACCTCGCAGCTCAGAGCCATGTGAAAGTGTCGTTCGACGTGCCTGAGTTTACTGCCGACGTGGATGCCATGGGAACTCTGCGACTGCTGGAAGCTGTGAGAATTGCAGGCCTTACCGAAAAATGCCGTATATATCAGGCCTCGACATCCGAGCTCTACGGCAAGGTGCAGGAGGTACCTCAGAAGGAGACGACGCCATTTTATCCGCGCTCGCCATACGGCGTCGCCAAACAATACGGCTTCTGGATAATGAAAAACTACCGCGAGAGCTACGGCATGTACTGCTGCAACGGCATACTGTTCAACCACGAGTCGGAACGCCGCGGCGAGAACTTCGTGACACGAAAAATCACCCTGGCAGTGGCAAGAATAGCACAAGGGTTCCAAGACAAGCTCTATCTGGGCAACCTTAACGCACTCCGCGACTGGGGATATGCCAAAGACTACGTTGAATGCATGTGGCTCATACTGCAGCAGCCTAAGCCGGATGATTTCGTCATCGCCACCGGTCAATATCACACCGTGCGCGACTTCTGCACACTGGCATTTAAGGAAGTCGGCATCGAACTCCGCTGGGAAGGGGAGGGCGTCAACGAAAAAGGTATCGACGTGAAGACAGGCAAGACCCTCGTCGAAGTCGACCCGAAATACTTCCGCCCTGCCGAAGTCGACCAGCTCCTCGGTGACCCGACAAAAGCTAAGACCCAGCTCGGCTGGAATCCAAACAAGACGTCATTTGAGGAACTTGTTAAGATCATGGTGGAACACGATATGGGGAAGGTACGCAGAATGCATATGAGGGTTTAGTTTACTGTTTACTGTTTACCGTTTACTGTTTACCGTTTACTGTTTACTGTTTATTGAGATAAGTTTATAAGAAACCAAATTTATGTTAACTTTTTAAAATTAGAGATATGGAATATTCGTTTGAAAAATTGAATGCATGGAAAGAGTCGAGAAAGCTGGTAGTATTGGTTTATAAATTGTTGGACAGTTTTCCAAATTTTGAAAAATATGCTTTGTGTGATCAGATACGTAGGGCTATTGTATCGGTGCCGTCAAATTTGGCAGAAGGTACTGGTAGGATGTCGTCTAAAGAAAAACTGCATTTTATTGAAATATCGTATGGTTCTTTGATGGAGGCGTATAATCAGTTGTTAATTGCATCTGACCTTGAATATATTACGGGACAAAGTTTAACCGAATTGAGACCTTCTATTGATACGGTTGCACGTTTATTAAACGGTCTCCGAGCCCATCACAAGAACGAATTAAACACTAAACAAAAATAAACGGTAAACAGTAAACGGTAAACTAAACAAAGGGTTAACATGAAAAAAGTCTTCGTTTCGGGTTGTTATGATTTATTGCATTCTGGGCATGTGGAGTTTTTCCGGCAGGCGGCGCAGTATGGTGATCTGTATGTTGGTATAGGTTCCGATGAGACTATCCTTCATTATAAAAATCATAAGACGCTCTACAATGAAAAAGAACGTCTTTTTATGGTTAAAGCGATACGATATGTGAAGGATGCATATATAAATGCCGGCAGTGGTATAATGGACTTTATCCCTACAGTGGATTTCTTGAAGCCGGATATTTTAGTTGTGAACGAGGATGGAGCTTCCGAAGAGAAACGCCGTTTCTGCGAGGAGCGTGGCATGGAATACATCGTGTTGAAACGCGACCCGCATGAGGGTCTGGAAGCACATTCCAGCACGTCTCTCAAGGAACAGATATGTACGATCCCCACTCGATTGGATTTGGCAGGCACGTGGATAGATCAGCCTTACGTTTCGTGTTATGCTCCTGGCTGGGCCATTACGGTTAGTTTGGTGCCAACGTTTGAGGTGCGTGAAAGATGCGGACTATCTACCTCCACCAGAAATATGATTAAGAGGATATGGCCTCTTAAGTTACCTGATATGGACCCTGAGATGCTGGCGCGACTGGTGTTCTGCTTCGAGAACCATCCTGAGCGTGAGGACGGCATCGTCAGCGGGGCACAGGACGCGATAGGTATTTGCGTGCCGGGACTGTGCCGGCATTATTACGACAACCATTTCTGGCCTGATAAGATAGAGACCTGTGAAGATGAGTCTATACTCCAATGGCTTGAGAGTCATCTTGTTATGATCCCCATGGAGCCCCGTCGGCCAGGCTGCTCGGTGGTGGAGGGCAAAGATATCACCGAGCCGAAGGTGAAGGCTCTCGCCGCTGCTGCCGACCGTTGCTGGGATGCCATCATGAAGAAGGATTTGATGGCATTCGCGGAAGCTTACCGCGACAGCTTCAACGCCCAAGTAGCAATGTTTCCAGCAATGATAAATCCAGTTGAGAGTTTAGAGTTTAGAGTTGAGAGTAGTTTTAAAGTTGAAAGTGGAAAGATTATACAGTCATGTATAGAAAAATACTCTAAAGAACCTGGTGTTCTGGCTTGGAAAATGCCTGGCGCCGGTGGTGGAGGTTACCTCGCCTGCGTCGTTGAAGACGCAGAATCTTTTGCGATAAATCATAAAGAAACAATTAGATTAACTATTCGTCGCTCAGGCATGTAAACAGTAAACGGTAAACTGTAAACAAATGAAACTCGTTGAAAAGAAATATCTGCTGCCATTTATTGCGATAACTTCGCTTTTCGCGTTGTGGGGTTTTGCTAACGACATCACCAATCCGATGGTGGCAGCGTTTCAGACCCTGATGGAGCTGTCGGCGGCGAAAGCCTCGCTGATTCAGTTTGCATTCTACGGTGGCTATGCCACAATGGCGATCCCTGCTGCACTTTTCATCAGAAAATACAGCTACAAGAGCGGAATACTTCTTGGCTTGGCACTCTATGCTATAGGAGCGTTGCTGTTTATCCCGGCAGCATCACGGCAAAGCTTCACTTTTTTCTGTTTCAGCTTATATATCCTGACTTTTGGACTGGCATTTTTAGAGACTACGGCAAACCCGTTTATTCTGTCGTTGGGCGATAAGGAAAACGCCACTCGCCGCCTTAACCTCGCGCAGGCTTTTAACCCTATGGGTTCTTTGGCTGGGATGGCGGTAGCAAGTATGATCGTGCTCCCTAACTTATTGAGCGACAAGCGCGATGCAGCTGGCAATATCATCTTCCCAATGCTTACCGAAGCGGAGAAAGCGAATATAAGACTTCATGATTTGGCGGTGATCCGCAACCCGTATGTGGCACTCGGAATTGTTGTAATAATCATGATGATTATCATTGCCGTAGTAAAAGTTCCAACCACTAAAAACTCTACACTTTCCACTACTCTAAACTCTAAACTCTCAACTCTACACTCTATACGAAGGTTGTGGAGCAACCGAGTATATCGCGAAGGAGTGTTCGCGCAAGTGTTTTACGTGGCGGCGCAGATTATGGTGTGGACATTTATTATCCAATACGCTGATAATCTTGGTATTGACAAGGCTACAGCGCAGAACTACAACATCATCGCGATGTGTCTCTTTCTCTGTGGACGTTTCCTTAGCACTTGGCTGATGAAATACGTCGATGGTCGCCGCTTGTTAACGGTTTTCGGTATCCTCGCAGCCTTCTGTTCGCTTGGCGCGATACTTATTGTTGGTAAAGCCGGTCTCTATTGCCTGATTGGCATCAGTTTCTTCATGAGCCTGATGTTCCCGACAATTTACGGTACCGCTTTGGAAAAAGTCAGTCTTGACGATGCCTCGCTTGGCGCTGCTTTCCTCGTGATGGCCATCGTCGGAGGAGCATTGATGCCTCCGCTGCAAGGCATGATTATCGACTGCGGCACAATCTGCGGACATCCCGCAGTCAACGTAAGCTACATATATGGAATGCGCTCCCGTCATTTCGACCGGAGTGAAATGAAATGGAACGAAGTGGAGAAATCCTCTTTTTGCAAAAGCTTATTCTAAAAAGGATTTCTCGATTTCGCTTCGCTGCACTCGAAATGACAAAATAATGTAAATATGAAAAGATACTGTCAGTGTTTACAGCTCGTCGATGACGAAGAAATGATTGCCAAATACGTGGAAGCTCACCGTCATGTTTGGCCTGAGATTATTGAAGGTCAGCGTGAAGTTGGCATCCTCGACATGCAGATTTATCGCAAAGGTCGTCAGCTGTTTATGATTATGGATGTGAAAGACGACTTCGACTTCCAGCGTGATATGGCAAAATTAGCCACTCTGCCTCGACAAGCGGAATGGGAAGCCTACGTCTCGCAATTCCAAGGCTGCGCAGCGAATGCCAGAAGTGATGAGAAGTGGCAACTAATGGAGAGGATATTTTAAGATTTGCTTCGCAAAGAAATCTGAAAAAAATATTATAAAAATCTGACAAAAATGTTCTTCGTAAAAGATCTTTCAAAACAGTTTTATTCGTTCAATATCACCAGATGAGAATCTCTCGTACCATTCGCTATAGATGCGGTCTGGGGAGAAATTTATAAGCATACCATAAGGTTTGTGTGTAATATTCAAATAGTTCTTTAGCTGTCGTCGGTGATCATCACTAACATATTGAACGGTTTTCAACTCAATAATAATATCATCATCAATAACCAAATCCAGACGATAATTCTGATTCAGTTTAACGTTGTCCCAATATATAGGTAGAAAAACCTGACGTTCAACTTTGTGCCCATTAAGTTCAAGCAAATACTGCATAGCAGCTTCATAAGCCGACTCCAGCAGTCCATAGTGATACTTATTGTATACCTTCATAGCTACCCCAGTAATGTCTACAAAAAACTGGTATTTCTTATTGTGTTCATCTAAAAGGTTCATATCTTTTGTGTTAATTCCTCCTCGCAAAAATACAAAAAAATTCTAAAGTATATCATTTTCTTAGATTTTTGTAATAGATTTTTATAGATTTCTTGCCCATTAGGGCATTCAAAAAAAGAAATATCCTGCTTGCAGGAGATTTTTTTGTAAAAGTTCTTGTTTTATTATATTTTTTTGTATTTTTGTAAACTGATTAAATAGGCAAATACAAACAAATTAAAATACTACTATGAAGAAACTTTTTTTGATGATTCTGTTTTTTGCAGTGTTGCCGATAACGATGTTGGCGCAGACTCCCGACATGATGGCTATGGCGAGAGCTGAGCTGCAAAAACGCGGTCTTGAAGAGACAGAAGTGCGTGCACGTTTACTCCAAGAGGGCATTGATGTGGATAACATCCCGCCTGCGGAGTATGCCAGCTACCAGGGCAGAGTGACTGAAATCCTTAACAAGATGGTGGCAGAGAAAAATGCTGTTACAGAGACTCCAGCCGCTGCCGCTACAGGCGGTGATACTGTGGTGGTCACTACAGAGGACATCCCTCAGACCACGACGGGTGAGGCTGCCGCCGAAGAAGCACTCGAGGAAGCTCTTAAGGAAAATCACGTGTCTCCTACTGAAGGTACCGACATTTACGGACATGCCATGCTTAAAGGTAAAAGCCTCGACGTGTTCCGTACCACAGACGGCGCCTTGGCACCTGACACATACGTCCTCGGTGAAGGCGATGAGGTGCATATCTCAATCTTCGGTTCATCACAGACAGAGATTCATCAGCGTATAGGTCCTGACGGTAGCATCCAGCCTGCCGGTTCAGCCAAGATATTCCTGAAAGGTATGACACTGGCTCAAGGCCGTGAGGCTATCCGCAGCAAACTGAGCCATCACTTCTCTTTCAAACCTGACCAGATCGCTGTCACAATCACCACTGCCCGTACCGTTGCAGTCAGCATCTACGGCGAGGTGGGAGTGCAAGGCGGTTTCACCTTGAGTGCCTTGAACAACGTGTTCAACGCATTGGTGGCTGCCGGTGGTCCTACTGCAATAGGCACAGTGCGTAACATCCAGCTTTCACGCTCAGGTAAGACTCATACCCTCGACCTTTATCAGTATATGAGAAAACCTAATGTCAACATAAATTATGACATTCAGAACGGCGATGTGATCTTTGTCCCGGTGGCAAAATGTGTTGTATCAGTACAAGGTGCTGTCAACCGTCCTATGCGTTATGAGATGCTTGAGAAAGAGACTCTCGCTGACCTTATCGAATATGCAGGCGGTGTGACATGGAACGTTTATCCTGAATTTGTTCAGATTGAACGTATCGAAAACGGTCAGATTATCTACGTTGACTATAAACTCAGTGATATTACCTCCGGCAAACTCAAAGTTGAACTGCAGCCAGGCGATGTCGTACGTATCAAGACAGCTAGAGAACCTGTTGAAAACTATGTGTCTATTGACGGCGATGTTTATTATGACGGACGTTTCGAGCTTGATAAGAACACTTCGCTCAAAGCCTTGCTCGACAACGCAAAACCACGTTACACAGCCCTCACAGATTACCTCTTTGTGGAACGTACAAGAGACGATGAGACTGTTGAAATTATTACCGTTCCATTCCCAGGAGTAAACGGTAACCCAGACTTCATGCTTAAGTCACGTGATAAGGTGACAGTGTTGAAACAGTCGTCATATCGCGATGTCGGGACTATCGAAGTGAACGGTCAGGTGCGTAAGCCATTCTCACGTAACTTCGGCCTTGACGACCGCATGACCATCAGCCAGGCTATCGACTTCGCAGGTGGATTGAAGCCAAGCAATTTCCCAGTAGCTTACATCTTCCGTAAGGATATCACCAACCCTGAAAAGATGACATATATCCGTGTGGATCTTGAAAAAGATGGTGATAAGTTGTTGCAACCAGGTGACCGCCTTAATATTTATGATAACACAACCTATACAAACGTCGGTGAAGTCCGTGTTGACGGTGCTGTGAAGAATCCGTTCGGAACAACTTACGATGAATCGCTTACGATTCATGACCTGCTTTGGATGGCGGGTGGTTTCACTGTAGGTGCCGCTTACGACCGTGTTGAATTGTTCCGTCTGAACATTTCAAAGACCAACCAGGTGGAGCTTCAGCAGATTACCCTTACAGTTGATGAAGATTATAACGTTTTGACCAATGATATTGCACTTCAGCCTTACGACCATATCGTGGTACGTATGACACCGAACTACACCAAAGGCAGATATGTTGAGGTGAACGGCCGTGTTAAATATCCTGGCGTTTATGTGCTGACAGACGACAAGACCCAGTTGTGGGAAATCATCAAACAGGCTGGCGGTTTGCTCAGCGATGCAGATCCATACGCGCGTTTGATGCGCACTAATGGTCGTAACAAAGGTAACATCGGTCTTGATCTTCGTAAAGTTAAGAAAAATAAAGGTAGTATAAAGGACGACCCTTACCTCATGGAAGGCGATGTTATCACCATTGTACGTCGTGAGAACACCGTGATGATTCGTGAGACAGGTACTCACATGAGCCAATATGTGGTTGAAGGATTCGCATCAGACCATAAGCTCTTGGTTTATGATGGCCGTCACAGCGCAAAATGGTATATCAAGCACTATGCTGGCGGTTTTATCAAGACTGCCGACAAGAACAGTGTCACTGTGACATTCCCTAACAACCAGGCAGAAGGTACATCACGTTTCATCTTCCGTCATTATCCTAAGGTGGAACCGGGTGGTGTCATCACCCTTCGTATTGATCCGAAGAAGAAAGAGCGTATAGAGAAGCCGAAAGAGAAGATTGACTGGGGTAACGAGTTGAGAAACTCATTGGCAGCTCTTATCTCTGTGGTGTCAATCATCTTGCTTGTTGAAAATATAAAATAGTCGATTATGGAGACAAACGAAAACAATGTAAAACCTGTTGAACAAGAGGAAGAAGGCCTTGACATTATGGCTATTATCCACAGATTGTGGGATGGTCGTAAGACTATCTTCATCTGTCTTGGAATCTTCGTAGCATTGGGTCTTGTGGCAGCAATTACCATGAAACGCTCTTACACTGTGAAGACTGTGATGGTGCCGCAGCTCAACTCTCGTCAGAACTCTTCTTTAGGTAGTTTGGCAGCCTTGATGGGTGTCGATCTCGGAGTGCAGGCAAGCACCGCCGACCTCTCGCCGCTTGTTTATCCTGAGATTGTGAACAGTGTGCCTTATCGTCTTGAATTGATGCACACTCCTCTTCATTTTACGAAATGTGATTATCCGATAAGCTTGTTCGACTATATTTTGAACGGATATAACAAACCATCAGTGTTTTCTTATATTACAAAATATACTATTGGTTTGCCGGGTTTAATCATCAATTATATTCGTGGTCCACAGCCTGAAATTGAATACAATGTAAGTAACGACACCGTTGAAGGTGGCAATCCGGCACCACGTCCGATAATCGTGACTGTCAACGAGCAGCAGATGATTGATGCGTTTGGCAGAGTGGTTTCGCTCGACGTCAATAAAAAAGAAGGTTATATCACTTTGATTGTAAACGGTTTTGAACCAATCCAGACTGCAGAGTTGGCATTGAAGGCACAGCAACTGCTTCAAGATGAGGTGACACGTCACCGTATTGAGAAATCGGAGAAAGAGTTGGAGTATATCCAGGCTCGATTCGAGGAGGTTAAGAAGGAAAATGACCTTTATCAGGAGATGCTGGCAACTATCACTGACCGCTCACAGAGTCTCACAAACACACGCGACCGCATCGAGAGAGACCGTATCCAGGCCAAATACATGGTCTCAAACGCTATCTTCAACGAGTTGGCAAAGCAGCTTGAACAGGCTAAGATGCAGGTGAAACGCGACACTCCGGCATACGCTATCATTCAGCCTGTCACCATCCCGATGAAGCCGTCGAACAGCCGTGCCAAGACCCTCATCGTATGGACATTCTTCGGATTCATCGTCGGATGTGGCATTGTCTTAGTTAAAGGATATATACCAAAGATGAAGGCGATGTTTAAAGCTAACGCTGACGCGGCCTAACCGTCATTTCGAGCGGAACGGAGTGAAGTCGAGAAATCCTCTGTTAACGGGAACCATAAAATGTTTACGTTAATGGAGGATTTCTCCATTTCGCTCCATTGCATTACGCTTCAGTCGAAATGACGAATTAGAAAAATTATTATCTTTGCAAAAATAAAATTACCGAAAAGAGAAGATTTCTCCACTTCGGTCGAAATGACGAGAATTATGTCAAGAAAGAAAACAAACAGCCTCAGTACATTTGTAAATACAATACTGCGAATCTACGGTGAGCATCCGTTTAAGCCCATGAACTATAAGCAGATAGCGAAGATCATGGGTGTGCGCGATGCGGCAGGCAAAGACGTCATATTTCAGGTACTTGAGACGTTGGCTCGCGACGGCCAGCTGATAGAGAACCACCCTTACAGCTATGTCCTGAACCCTGAGCTGGTGAACGAATACGGCCCGAAGCCGCAGTATGTGGTGGGAACGGTCGACATGAAGAGCACCGGCAAGGCTTATGTGGTGCCGGATGACGGCGGCGAGGACATTCAGATTGCCTCGAACAACACCGGCAAGGCATTCCACGGCGACACAGTCAAGGTGGCGATGTTTCCGAAGAGGAAGTCGAAGAAGACCGAGGGCGAGATCGTGGAGGTGCTGCGCCGCGCCCGCACCGAGTTCGTCGGGATATTCTCAATATCTCACGGCTACGCTTTCGTGGTGTCAGACAGAGCCACCATGCCTGTCAACTTCTACATCCCGAGAGGTAGCTACAAAGGCGCCCGCGACGGACAGAAAGTCATAGTGCGGCTCACCGACTGGCCCGATAACTCACGCAACCCGTTCGGAGAAGTGGTGAAAGTGCTCGGCACACCGGGCGAGAACAACGTCGAGATGCAGTCGATACTCCTGGAATACGAGTATCCGCTGGAGTTTCCGAAAGACGTCGAAAAAGAGGCAAACAAGATTTCGGATAAGATCCCAGCATCGGAAATCAAGAAAAGAAGAGATTTCAGAGATATATTCACCATCACCATCGACCCCCGCGACGCCAAAGACTTCGACGATGCCATCTCTTATCGCAAGCTGCCAAATGGCAACCATGAGGTGGGAGTGCATATCGCCGACGTGTCGCATTATGTGAAACCGGGCTCAGCCATCGACAACGAGGCGCAACAGCGCGGCACTTCGGTGTATCTCGTTGATAGAACCATCCCGATGCTGCCTGAGAAACTCTGCAACATGGTGTGCTCGCTGCGTCCCGACGAGGAGAAACTGACGTTTTCGGCTGTCTTCGAGATGAACGACAAAGCTGAAATCCTCAACAAATGGATAGGGAAGACCGTGATAAAGTCGAACCGTCGCTTCGCTTACGAAGAGGTGCAGGCTATGATTGAGGGTGGGGAAGGTGATTTTAAAGAAGAAATCATGATTCTCAACGACTTAGCCACCAAGCTTCGTGAGAAACGCATGGCTCAGGGCTCCATCAACTTCCACAGCGAAGAGGTGAAGTTTGTGCTTGACGAGAAGATGCATCCTATCGACACTTACGTGAAGGTGCAGAACGAGGCTAACATGCTCATCGAGGACTTCATGTTGCTGGCGAACCGCACCGTGGCTGAGGCGATAGGCAAGAAAGACTCGAAATATCATGGATATACCTTCGTGTATCGTGTGCACGACGAGCCTAACCCTGAGAAGCTGTTCAGCTTCATCTCGTTGGTGTCGAAACTGGGCTATTCGATGAACATCAGCACGCGCGAGAATCTTGTGAAGTCGTACAATGCCTTGTTTGATGCCGTGGAAGGCAAGGGCGAGCGCAATCTCGTTGAGACCGTGGCACTTAGGACGATGGCGAAGGCGCTTTACAGCACCGTCAACATTGGGCATTATGGCTTGGCGTTCCCGTTCTACACACATTTCACCTCGCCTATCAGACGTTATCCCGATTTGATGGTACATCGACTCATCGAACGCTATATGATTGAAAATCAGCCGAGTGTGAGCCAGGAGGAATACGAGGTCTTGTGCCAGCACGCCTCCGAGATGGAGCGCAAGGCTGCCGAGATGGAGCGCGAGTCGGTGAAGTACAAACAGGCTGAGTATCTGCAGGATAAGATTGGCAAGGTGTTCGACGGACTCATCTCCGGCATCAGCAAATGGGGTATCTATGTAGAGCTTAAGGACAGCAAATGCGAGGGCATGGTGCGCTACAACACTCTACAAGACGATTATTACTACCTCGATGAGGAAAATTTCCGTGTCATCGGGCAGGAGACACGTCAAATCTTCCGCCTCGGCGACGCTGTGAAAGTGCGCATCGAAGCGGTAGATTTGATCAAGAAACAGATGGAGTTCACCTTAGTGAGTAAACGTCATCGTGTTTAAGCTGACTTTTCCGGATTTTTCATCGACAGATATTACCTTGATTTCTCCGTTTTCAAAGAAAAGCTTTATGTTTTCCTTGTCGTTAGGCAGATTGGATGCGATATTGTCTGTTGAAAGCAACATATTGGCTCCATGGATATAAACATACAAGACTATGTTTTTCTCATCGGTCAACAGTATGTAATACACCCCTTGATTATAAGCTATATCAAGTATTCTGGTAGGAAGCAGATCTTTTTTGTCGAGAATTTCTTGCAGTTTGTTTTTCGCCGGAATATTGTTTGTTACCACATCTTGCACCAGCAGGCCTTTCTCCGTCAGCACATCGTTTATGTTAAATGATGATAGCTGTTTAAGACTGTTTCTGTCGTAGGTTTTTATATCGCCGGCGTATGTGTCGGCTACGACGACATGGTTTTTGTCGTGACACATCTTGGGCGAGAAATAGAAATAGCCGGTGTGCTCTTTTTTGTGCCAGTCCGGCAGCTCGCCTAAAAACTGCGAGAATTCGTATTGAGGGGAGGTCAAGACCGACAGCATCGGGCAGAAATCGTAGAAACTATCGAGGAAAGGATCGTTTTCAGGAGAATTGGGTTCCGCAGTCGTGCCTTGTGTCGGCCATCCTTTCAAAACTCCCATAAAGACTCGTTGTTTTTCTTCATCAATATAGAAGTGAGAATGTGAAGTGATGTACAGGCTGTCGAGTTTCATCGGAACTATGGCTTTGGATTTCTCCTTCAAGTTATAACGGATAAAACATGCTTGATTTGTGTATACAAGATCTTCGGTTTCAATGTTTTCCCAATACAGATGCGGCAGTGATGCTGAAATGTAAAGCTCTTCGGCATCATTAGAAAATGCGATATCAAGATATATGATTTGCATTATATTCATATAAATTAAAGCTTGGGCCAAACTGTCGGGAACATCTGGAGCTTTGAACAGGTAATACTCTAAGTTGTTGGTATGGATGGTATCGGTGAAAACATAGCGGTTGGCTTTTCTTTCGGCCAAAAGCACTGCCGATGTCTCATATTCGAGGCAGGCCAGCTTAGAGAAGTCTTTTGAGAATGCGATGTTTGATATTTTCGGTAGTTTGGAGCAGTTTATATTACGGCTGCTTTGGTCAAGTATTTGTAATTTGGCTTTTGCCGGTAAAATTTTATCGCTGATACCGTTGCTGATTTTCTTTGAGATCTTATCAACTTTTATGGTATCAAGGTCGTCTGTCAATGACTTGAAGAAATCATCATTGTATGTTATGCCCAATAACGGCGAGGCGCTGATAAAGTCGCCGGTATTGTTGTTGATTATGACGATGTAAGGAACGCCGATGGTGCCTGTCTTGAAGTGGAAACTTTCCATCAATGGGTCGTCATAATTGGTGCAGACCAGGTTTTGTGTGCCGTAGTTTTTGGTCGAAAGTTCTTCGTATGCGGCTATAGGGTCGTCGCTAAGAGCGATGAGAGTTATATAAGCTTTCGGAAAATGCTTTTTTGTATCTTTAAAAAACAGAGGTATGGAGCCTTCGCATCGCGGGCAGCCTCCAACCGGCATCAAGACCGAGAATGTATAGTCGCCTGTTGCACCTATCTCGGCAAGACGGTCTTTCACGGTGGATTCGGTGCCTTTGATTTGCTCAATGCCGTAAAGTGTTTCCTGTGCTTTGGTGAAAAAGCAGAGAGTGATGAGGATAATAAATAGGATATGTTTTTTCATGGCTTAAATGCTTTTAGATTTAAAATTTTGGAAATGCGGCTGTACAGCCGCATTTCCAAATTCCGGTCATCATTTTGGATTTCCATTGAATAAGATTTGTTCCCCATAGATGAAATCAGGGTTGTCGAGGACTTCCTCGCTGATGTAAGTGATCCTGCAATTGATATCCTTTGTCGGGATTCCCTTTTCGTTGTACAATGTCACGATTACATTAGGCAGATATGGCAATACCTGATTGGGTGATGTTTGCTCGTGTTTTTTGAGAGCATCCACAATGTCCTGCCAGGTGATGTTGACCACTGCGCAAACGTTGAACGTAAATCCAGGGCAGACCTTGAGTTTTCCGTTTTCGTACGTAGCGCCGGCTCTGCCGTGCAAACGGATATTAACTGCCTGTGCTTCATTTGTACTGCAGCTGAACAATGCTGCACACAGAATGGCAAATACTAAAAGAATCTTTTTCATGACAATACAGTTTTATTTCTTTTCTTTTGCAATGATAATAAGCTCACCACCTTGCACTTCCTTCTGCTTCAAAATCTCCGGATTGGCGATGACGAGAGTGTATTTCTGCAGGAGTTCATCAACTTCCATCTTGCTGAAAGCAGTTTTGATGTCCTTGATTTCGCCGCCTGAGATTGTAAGTGTGGCGCAGTCATCTTTCGACTGGTTAGGGCAGACCTTAACTGTTGTGCCTCTTTGGACGGTGACGCCGCCATAACCTTTGACTTTTACTTCAAGTGCTGATGCATCGAGTGTGATGCCGAATACAATTGCTAAAACTGATAATGTTGCGAATAACTTTTTCATAATTATTTCTTTTTAAATGGTTAATTTTAATGATTGATTTTAAATGGTTAATTTTAATGATTGATTTTAAATGGTTAATTTTTTTGTTGTCAAGACCTCCATTTATCATGGAAGTCAGAATCAGAGGAATTTGTTTTTTCCAATTATCCAAATTGTTTCCATATTAATTAATTATAAATTGTCCTTGATAAGTTCCATCAATTGTTTTAATGGTGATCACATAACATCCAGGCGACGTAATTCTAATTTCCACGTTGTCCGGAGTGGTAGGGCAGTAAGCTGAAGTCACATAAACTCCAGTGGTTGTCTCGATTATGATGTCGGCATCTCCACAATCTGAGTTAAATACTATCGAAATAGTGTTGTTGTTATTAATCTCAACACTAATGTCGATTGATCTGGCTTCACCGCAATCATTTGTTTTTTTGATCTGAATCGGAATACCTCCGATAGCGAATTGTTGTGCGAACAACAAACCGAAGAACAGGATGAACATTAATTTTTTCATAGGTCTTTTTTTTTAGTTGTTAAACGTTTGTGATTTGACTTTGTATTTCGATTGCAAAAGTATGTAAAAAAAATTTCGACTATTTCAAAATTGCTATTACAAGTTATTACACGTTTTTCGGCTTTCAGTTGAAAATACTGGGGTTTTGGCGATGTGGTTATGCGTATGATGAGGCGTAAACAAATGTAATAAAATTAATATTTTGCATAAATTATTAAGAAATTATTGCTATTTTTGCAATGTGATGAAAAAATTTATCATAGGTTTGTTGTTTTTGCTGTGTTTGTGCCTCTGGACGCAATCTTGCAAACGTTTTTCACTCTATTCCGAAAAAGAAACCCCACTGTATTACTCGGTATTACAAAAAATAAGCGACACAATGATGTGTTGCCCGGATAATGCGCTTGATATGTTGATTAGTGTTTCCGACACTGTTGACGACCAAAATCTTTCCAAACCTATTTATTACGAGTATCAGATACTAATTGCCGAGGCACTTTATAAAAACAATCTGTTACAGACCAATTATTCTGATGTGGTTGACGCAGCTAAGTATTACGACAGTCTTGCGGCAATGTATTCCCATAATACTGATGTGCTTTTACAAAAAGCGCGCGCACACTACTATAAAGCTGTCGGCGAAACTGAAACAAACAAGATTAAAACCGCCTGCAATGATTATATTGTCTCTTTGAAAACCCTCGACCAAATCAAGCGCAAGGACAGAAATTATGAGATTGAATATTTCAACGGATTGACATACAACAGATTAGCAAGGATTTATTTTGAATTTACCAATGATATAGCTTTAAAAATATACGACAAAGCCAATGAAAGCTTCATAAAATGTCATGCAGGTTTTTCTTTGGCCCTCAATTACAACAGCATAGCAAAGTTATTATCATCCGAGAACAGATATGAGGAATCCGAGAGATATCTGGCAATGGCTGATTCGTTGCTAAACCTGAACACGACCGATGATAATTTGGCTGTAAAAAAGCTCAAGGAAGGCATAGCGATGACAAGGGCAATCAATATGAGCGACTCGGAAAGCAGGTATTACGAGGCTCTTGGCATCATGAAAGAACTTTATAATAATTCGAATGACGAAAACAATAGAATTATCAGAAGCGCCGCTCTTGCCGAGATGTATTATCAAAACAATATTATGGATTCGGCCTTGTATTATTACGAGATGGCCTTTGATAACAATCATCCAGCAAAGATGACGATAGCTGGCCGTATTGTTGATATATGTAGAATCACAAACAACACCTCTCTGATGGCCAATTACGCCCAGTACCTTGCCGAAGAAACGCATAAAGAGCTTGAGATTACACCGCTGAAAGCAGAACTTATTGCCATGTATGAGCAATATGAGGCAGATAAACACAGGGAAGAAATCAGAAATCTGTGGCTGAAAATCATTGGTGTCCTGATAGTGCTTATTATCGCACTTGTGGCTGTGTTTTATGTGGTTTCAATCATCCGAAAAAGAAAACATCTGATTGAAATCAACAGAAAAGACTGGTATATCGGGACTCTTCATGGTAAAATTAAAAAGACAAAAGTTGAAAACGAAAAAGCGAAAGAAAGCATCAAATCGCTGGAAGACCAACTGGAAAATCAACCGGTAGGGCAGAAAGCCGATACGTCATTTGAGCCGGTCTCGTTTGAGGAGAAAATGCGGATAATTAAGACCGACGAGTTGTGTAAAAAGCTTATCGCGATATCACAAATGAACATTAAAACGACCGTGCAATATGACGAACTGGTGCTAAGCAACGAGGAGTTTAATTATCTTATAAACCTGTTTGACAAAGAGTTGGATGGTGAAGTGCATGCGCTTATAAGAAAAAATTCACGTCTGAAAAGCTTCGATGAATTGGTGTTGTGTCTTACGTTGCTGGGCTTGGATAACAAGCACATTGCCGCGGTCACAGGCAGCTCATATCACAACGTCTTCGTGCATTCACAGAAGTGCTTGAAAACACTGGGAGAGGACGACGATTTATATCATGTTATGGAATCATTAATGAGTCAGCACCAATTCGCTCCATCTCGCGGTTAAACTTCTTGCGGTTTCGCTGCAGCTTTCGCTTGAAACGCTCTCTTTTATTATACCTGTTGTAAATCACTGAGATGGGGTTTAACACGTTCGCCGGAGGCTCCCTGACAGGCTTCTTGTAAATAAACTGCTCGTCAGTCGGTTTTGATACGCCGGGCACAAAGACTCTTCTCGACGGCATTTTCGTGATGTCTTTTATGAAATCTTCATAAAGAGGGTAGGGATATATCTCCACTGAATCAAGCATGATATCTCTTCTTATCAGCCTGATTATCAATTCTTTATCCAGAAACTCGTCTTCTGAAACAGGCACTCTCTGTCTTTCAAAGCCTACGCAGCTAACCCAAAGAGTGTCAATCACTTTCGATTTAATCAGAAACCATCCCTCCTGATTGGTAATCGTTCCATAATGCGATAACTCGCTGACAATGTTGACGTTAGGAATCGCCGTCAGGCTGTCGTCCGAAAAAATCCTTCCTTTCAGCAGAAAACAATCCTCCTGTGCCTTGATTTCAAACGCACAAAGAACCAAAATCAGCAATAGGAAGAAGTTTTTCATGCAAGGATAACGATGTAATTATTGATTTATTATATCTCTCGCAGATTTCGCAGATTACACAGATAATTCTTCCGAAATATTTATCTCCCAGATGCTCGCTAAAGCGAGCTGCAGATTTCGCAGATATGGTATGATCAGCGGCACCAGAGTCTTTAAAGTACCTTATGACCTTAAAGCCTCTAATGCCGCCACTATCTGTGTAATCTGTTCGCTTTAGCGAACTAAATCCATGTGGAAGAACAGAAAAATTTCTGCGTTTTCTGCGATATCTGCGAGAGATTAATGATTATTCAGCAAGTTTGTTATTGCTTCCTAATACATTGATAATCTTGTGCATATAAAGTTCTTTCATGTGATCACGAGCTGGTCCGAGGTACTTACGAGGGTCGAACTCTGCCGGCTTCTCGGCGAGGGTCTTACGGATTGCTGCTGTCATGGCGAGACGGCTGTCGGAGTCGATGTTGATCTTGCATACTGCCGACTTGGCTGCCTTGCGGAGCTGTTCCTCAGGGATGCCTACGGCTGCCTTCAGAGCGCCACCGTATTTATTAATGGTGTCGACGTCTTCCTGTGGCACCGATGATGAGCCGTGAAGCACGATAGGGAAGCCAGGGAGCTCCTTCTCAACAGCCTCAAGCACGTCGAAAGCGAGTGGAGGAGGCAACAGACGGCCTGTCTTCGGGTCGACGGTGCACTGCTCAGGAGTGAATTTGTATGCTCCGTGTGATGTGCCGATGGAGATTGCGAGCGAGTCGACGCCGGTCTTGGTCACGAAATCGACCACTTCCTCAGGTTTGGTGTAGTGGCTGACCTCTGCGGAGACCTCGTCTTCCACGCCAGCGAGAACGCCGAGTTCGCCTTCCACGGTGACGTCATACTGATGAGCGTAGTCGACGACTTTGCGTGTGAGAGCCACGTTCTCGTCGTATGGGAGTGCCGAGCCGTCGATCATCACCGATGAGAATCCCATCTCGATGCAGTTCTTGCAGAGCTCGAATGAGTCGCCGTGGTCGAGGTGAAGCACTATCTCAGGATGAGCGCAGCCGAGTTCTTTGGCGTATGCCACAGCGCCTTCTGCCATAAAACGGAGCAGAGTCTGGTTTGCATAGTTGCGTGCGCCTTTGGAAATCTGAAGAATCACTGGTGATTTCGTCTCCACTGCCGCCATGATGATGGCCTGCAGCTGTTCCATATTGTTGAAGTTGAAAGCCGGGATGGCATAGCCGCCGTTCACAGCTCTGGCAAACATCTCACGGGTGTTCACCAATCCTAAATCTTTGTAGTTAACCATAATATGAAGTTTTTAATAATTTTCTATCTGCAAAATTACAACTTTTCATTTATATCCACAATAATTTGATAAAAAAGTTTATGCCTCACTCGATAATGAAAAAAGGTCGCAACCACCTGGTCACGACCTCTTTCATTTTTTCAATGATTGCTATTATTTAGCGCAATAAACGGCTGGGTCTAAATCCCAAATCCAGCAGAATAATTCGCAAAGCAGTACTCCGCCCCCATCCGAGCCACCGTTTCCGCCAAAGTCAACAGTTGTCAATTGTGCGTTGCCAGCCTCATTGAGGGTGATAGCCACGGTAGGGCTTTTGGCGCACCATGCTGCCACTTCGTCGGCGTTTTCTGCTGGGATGACTTCGTCAAAGTCGTTGCCCCAAGCCTCGTATGCCTCTGTGCCGTCTGCCAGTTTGGCAATGTATGATGCCGCTGTCTTTATTTGCAGCTGATAATCGCCTTCTGCGATGGAAGCCTTCGGGGTGAGCTTGGCCCATACGCCCTCGGTGAGTGGCAAGCTGTTGGCTGTCAATGGTTTGTTCCAAACGGTGCTGGTCATGATTTCTTTCTGTTTGGCACCGGCTGCATCGATATAATTGATTTCAATGTCAGCCACGTTGAGCACGTCGGGGCTCACCTCGACGTAGTATCTCATCGTCACTTCAGGTCTTTTCACGATGACATCGTTTGTGCTTTTGTCTTTTTTACATTGAGTGAGCAGAGTCACTGCGAGACCGCAAACCAGAAATGCGGCCAAGACGAATAAAATGTTACGTTTCATTTTTTTGATGTTTTAATTAATAAATAGTTGTTTAGTTAATAATGTAGTTTTTAATATTAAATTGTTGTTTATTCTTTTATAAAAAAGTCGCGTGTTTGTGCAGTGTATAAGTTGCCGAAGTTGGTGTGATTGAATATGCTTACGTGAGAACCGAGGGTGTGTTGTGCGCAGTAGATGTAGAGGTCGCGGTAAGTGCCGTATGGGTGGTTGGTGGCGTGGCCCACCAGGTTACGGCTGAAGCGGTCGCACATCCAGACGCCCAGCTCGTTGCTCCACGAGTCGGCGAACGACTGTTCGTAAGGTCCTGCGGCGCATATTGCCAGCAGTCCCGGGATGCCTTCGAGGGCGCTGCCGATGTTTGACGAATAGCAAGGCTCCAGGCATACGAGCATCTGGCGGAAGCGTCCTTGTGAGGCTGCATCTGACAGGGTCTGCGCGAGGAGGCTGGCGGTCATGCCGCTGCCTGCTGGCTGGTCGCGCCATGCCATCTCGTTGACGCCGGAGGTGGCTACGCTGCGTCCGTGTCCGCTCCAGAAGAGGAAGACGTTGTGTCCCTGGTCGCCAGGCAACACCACGGGAGTGTTGCTTGTGGGGGTGCCTTGTAATATGTTGACGATGTCCTGTGGCATGAGGTCGGCATTACGGTAGTCGATGACGGCGCCGTCACGCAGGTTAGGGCCTCCAGCGTCGGTGCGCACGGCACCGTAGTCGCTGTTTTCAGGCGCTGTCGCCACGTCGTCGGCCATGATAAGGATGATATGGTCGTCATCGTAGCCGCCAGCCTTCAGCATCTGATACACGCTGAGCACGTCGGCCTCATGACGGTAGTCGCTCCATCCATGGCTGCCCTGCACCAACACTGCGTATTGGTCGGTCATGGCAGGATATGTGATGCTTGACGAGCCGCTGTATTGTGAGTCGAAGGTGGCATCGGCGTTGTTGACGAGCCAGTTCCATGAAGCTAATGCCTCGCTGGTCTGCGGGCCGCCAGTGGAGCTATAGTAGCTGTTATGCATAACATGTTCATCTTTGATGATCCAGTTGACGTATGTGGTGTTGAGTGCTGCGGTGTAGCAATCCTTGTCGAACTGCACTGCGCCGCAAGCCCCTTTGAAGCCGATCAGCTTGCCACGTTCGAGGCTTGCCAGGTATAATTCCATGCCCATCTCGCTCCAAGCGGCGCCGTTGAGGATGTTGTCGGTGGTGGTGATGGCGATGATGGCGTCGTTCAGGTTACGGGTATAATGATGCTCCATATAGCTTGCCGCGAAGGCGGAGAGCAGCAGGGCATCGTAGAACTTGCATTCGGCGAACGTAGGCTTCACGCCGAAACGGCTTTCATAGCTCATCTCGAAGCCTGTGGTTGGGTCGGCATAAGGCGAAAAGCCTTGATATCCGCTGGTCAGCGCCACGCCACGCGGACCGAGGGAGGCGATGGCCTCATCGGTGACGTTCGACAAGGCGTAACAGACGGGAGCCCACGCCACGCGCAAGTAAGCCCCTTCTCCTATGTCTCCGGCAGGGTCGTCGGGGTCGATGCCCCAATGCTGGCTGCGCAGACGGGCAATCTGGTAGAGCTGTTCGATGTTTTCAGCTACGATAAAAGATGGTATGAAAAGCCCGTTAGGACCGTTGTCTATCTCGTCGTAATAGCGTTGCAGACGCTCGTAGAGCGATGTGTTCTGACTGTATTTCTCGCTTATGCTGAAGCTGATGCCCAGCTCGGTGGCCTGGAACGGCGCCCAGTCGAAGAAGGTCTGCCCGTAGATGTTGTCGGGCGTGAACAGGGCGGAGTGGGCGGCCATCTCGTTGATGACGTTGCCAGGATATTGCTGAATGAATGTGGCATAGAGACTCAGCGTCACCTCCGACAAAGAGATGTCGGTCTCGGTGAGTGACCACAGGAATGGACGCTGACCGTTGCCAGTGCTGGTGATGGCGAAACGGCGTATGAGCGACTCGCTGGTGGCGGTGGGCAATATCAGCGACTTGCCTGTCCGCTGGCAATACGGTGCCAGACGGTTAGCGCGGTCGTTGTCGAAAGGACCGATGATGGCCATGACATCGTCGCGGGTTGACAGCGTCTCACCCAATACGGCCATGTCCTCGCTGAGCTCGTCGTGCCATTCCAACTTCAACGAGATGCAGATGTTGTCGTGCAACTGCGCTTTATGTATATTCTGCAGCATCCAGTCGGCGGTGCGTTGCAGTCGGGCATTCATGATGGGGTCGGAGAGGGGTGCCACCACAGCTACCGTCTTTTCAACCCATTGGCGAGTGTCCTGGTAGATGTATTCTTTTTTCTTGTGGCAGCTCGTCAGCAGTATGACCAGCAAGAATAATATTGCTCCGTAGCGGTTTATTCTACCCATCGTTCTGCCTCCTTTCCGACAGCCACCTGCCACAGGCTGTCTAAATCAATGAGATGCAGGTTGTTGGGGGTATATGGGTTGCCGACTATCACGCCTGTGGCACCGTCGGCTAGGCCGAGGGTCTGGTGTTTAGGCATCCTGCCGTTGAGCCACATGGCGATGTAGTCTTCCATCACCCTGTCGATATGTTTCACTATTGAGAATGGGCAAAAATAGGTGTCGGCATTCATGTTGCCGTCGATGCCGATGTATTGGTTATTTGCGAACAGCTGTGTGCCGCGTATTGAGCGTATCAGGCTGTGCATGGAGCCGCCGCATATTGGCAGCATGGTGAAATCGGTGGGTTCTGCGCTCAGCCAGGTGCTTTCTTCTCTTATGATACGCATGGCGGCAGTGTCGCTCAGCGTGAATCCTGTCGCCGGCTCCTGACTAAGGTAGCGTACATGCAGTGCCAGTGAGTCTGATTCTTGTGAGTCGTTGAAGCCTGCCAGGAAGCCTTCGCCTGCCTCGCGCACCGTCAAAGTGTAAGGGTTGGCCAAGACCAGCGACACCAGGTTTTCTGCCGTATAGTGTATCATGCAGCCGCCCATGTACATCGCTCCATAGTAGGTGAGATAAAGCGTCGAGCCTTTGCCTTCAAGTGGCGTGGCGGTCTCCATATAAAGAAGGTCGGCGCACGGGTTGGACTCCAGGCGGTGGCTGTTGGCACGGATATATGAGTCAAAGCCCACGCCAGGCGTGATGAGCAGACGTCGCACTGTGTCGGAGGCCATTTCCATCTCGCTGATGATGGTTTCAAGATATGCGAGGCCTTCCTCGTCGCTCTCAGGCGAAAACTGCAGGGTACGCAGACCGTAGCGCTGTGCAGCCCTCTCAACACCTGTGTAAATCAAATCGCAATAGGAACGGTCGCCTAATGAGTTAGGACCATAGATGACAATGACCAACGGCGCACCACTGGCCTGTTCTTCGTCAGGATTTGGCAGGATGATGCGGTCTTTGGTGCAGCTCACCAGCATTGTCGCCAGCATCAACAACAAAAACAAAACCTGATTGCGTAAAGAGTTAAAAAAGTATATAAATGACTTTGTCATTAGCAAATTAACCAGACTGCAAAGATACGACTTTTTTTGAATTTATTAATAAAAAATTTATCTGCGCCCATTTGCGGTATCTGCGAGAGAAATTTTTATCTTTGCAAAAAATATTTTATGGCTCAGCGAAAAGTACCGCATACCTACGTCATCGTCTTCTTTATAATAGTGGTCGCCGTTATCATGACCTGGTTCATCAAGCCAGGGATGTATGTCGACGGGCAGTTCTATTATGAAAACGAGTTACCTGCTGAGTATCAGGAGGTTTTCCATCCGGAAGCTCAGACGTGGCAGGTGTTTTCGGCGCTTTTCAACGGCTTCGTGCAGCAGTCGAAAATCATCATCTTCATCCTGATGATTGGCGGCGCGTTCTGGATCATGAACAAAAGCCGTGCCATCGACATGGGAATCTTTTCTTTCCTAAAATTTACTCAACGACTTGAAAATAATCGGTTTATACGGTTTTTAGGCATCGACAACATCATCATCGTGCTGATAATGCTGTTGTTCAGCTTGTTCGGTGCGATTTTCGGCATGAGCGAGGAGTGCATCGCTTTTGTGATCATCGTCATACCGCTCGCAATATCAATGGGTTACGACAGTATCGTGGGCTTGTGCATGGTGTATGTGGCGGCGCATATCGGATTCGCCGGAGCGATTTTGAATCCGTTTACGATTGGTATTGCGCAGGGAATCGCAGGCGTGCAGCTGTTCTCGGGCATCGGCTACCGTATCTTTTGTTGGGTGATTATCAACATCTTCGGCATCGCTTTTGTGCTGCATTATGCCCACAAAGTGAAGAAAAATCCAAAGTCGTCAATCATGTATGACGATGACGCTTACTGGCGACAGCACACAGAGGCGCAAGGTCAGGAGTTTGAGCATTACGTGCCGAAAGCGGCGTGGTTTGTGTATGCTTTCCTGCTTGTCGCGATGGTGATTTTCTCGTTTTTGAACCCTCAAACGACGTTGACGATAGGCTCGAGTGCCTTCACCATGCCAATCATCCCGATTCTGACTGGATTTTTTGCGGTTTTAGGAGTATTTTCGTTAAGAAAAACGGTGCATAACTTCATCTTGCTGATGCTTCTTTACACCATTGTTTATTTGATAATCGGCGTGATGGGCTACGGCTGGTATGTGATGGAGATCGCGTCGTTGTTCCTTGCCATGGGCATCTGCAGCGGTGTGGCTATCGGCAAGAGCGCCAGCGACATAGCGCGGCTTTTCATCGAAGGAATGAGCGACATTCTGTCGGCTGCGGTTGTCGTCGGTCTGGCGGGAGGCATAGTGATAATCTTGCAAGATGGAGGCATCATTGACACTATTTTATATGGATTGTCGAAATCGATGTCGGACTTCGGCAAGGTGGCGTCGGTGGAGATAATGTATGGCATTCAGACACTTATAAACATCATCATACCGTCGGGCTCGGCGAAGGCTGCGATAACGATGCCTATCATGGCGCCGTTCAGCGACCTCATCGGGGTGTGCCGTCAAGCCACCGTGATGGCGTTCCAGTTCGGCGACGGCTTCACCAACATGATAACGCCGACATCCGGCGTGCTGATTGGCGCTTTGGGAGTAGCGAAAATCCCATACAACAAGTGGCTGAAGTGGGCCTGGAAGTTCATTTTGATGCTGATTATAATTGGAGGAATATTGTTGATACCGCCGGTTTTAATGACACTTGAAGGGTTCTGACGTCATTTCGACCGCTATTTATTCTCTCGCAGATCACGCAGATTACACAGATTATTTTCCTTATCTTCCCAATTTTTATATCTCAGATGGCTCGCTAAAGCGAGCTGCAGATTACGCAGACTAGATTGTGGAAGATTATTTCTGCGTTTTCGGCGAAATCTGCGAGAAAAACTTTTATTTTTGCAAAAATTTTAAACAAAAAGCATTATTTATGAAAGAGAACGATATTTCTTACAAAATTAGAGGAGCTATCTATTGTGTTTACAACGAATTAGGACCTGGATTATTAGAATCAGTTTACGAAGCTGCTTTAATATATCAGTTGAAAAAAGATGGATTAAAAGTTGAGTCTCAAGTGCCAATTGATATTGTTTATGATGGGAAAATACTGCCTGTATCATATAGATTGGACTTACTTGTTGAAGAAAAAGTGATTGTTGAATTAAAATCTGTTGATGTTATTACTAATATTCATAAAAAACAATTATTGACATATCTGAAAATTACTGGACTACACCTGGGACTTTTGGTTAATTTCAATATTGAGAATATTAATTTAGGGATTATAAGAATTGCCAATAATTTATAAAGGTTCTCGCAGATCACGCAGATTACACAGATATATATTACGTTAAAAATCTGCTAGATCTGCGATATCTGCGAGAGATAAATAAAAAAATACTATCTTTGCAGAAATATATGAGATGTCTCAACAGGCTCGACATGACGATTATGAGTGCACTGCTTCAAATAAAGAATCTGAAAATCAGTTTCCTTCGCGATGGCGAATGGAACGAGGCGGTGCATGGTGTCAGTTTTGAGGTGCCGAAGGGGAAGACGCTGGGAATCGTTGGCGAGTCGGGTTCCGGGAAATCGGTGAGCAACCTCGCGGTGATGCGGCTTCTTAACGAGAAACAGTCGAAGATAACTGCCGACGAGATCACCCTCGACGGGAAAGATATACTGCATCTTTCGGAAAACGAGATGCACGACGTCCGTGGCAAGCGCATTGCCATGATATTTCAGGAGCCGATGACCTCGCTCAACCCCGTGTTCCAGTGCGGTTTTCAGGTTACCGAAGCCATCCTTGCCCACGAAGACGTGACCGAAGAAGAAGCGAAGTCACGCGTCATAACTCTGTTCAAAAAGGTGCTTCTGCCACGCCCCGAAGCCATCTACAAGAGCTATCCTCATGAGCTCTCGGGCGGACAGAAACAGCGTGTGATGATAGCCATGGCGCTGGCATGCAACCCGGAGTTATTGATTGCCGACGAGCCAACAACAGCTCTCGATGTCACGGTGCAGAAAGAGATCCTGAAGCTGCTGCAAGAGCTGCAAAAGAGCGATAACCTCTCGATGATCTTCATCTCACATGACCTCGGCGTCGTCTCCGAGGTGTCCGATTACATCGCGGTGATGCACAGCGGCAACATCGTTGAGTACGGCGAAGCCCAGGAGATCCTGAACAATCCGAAAGACCCTTACACCAAAGGTCTCCTCGCATGCCGTCCGCCGATGGATTACCGCCTGAAACGTCTCCCGATAGTGAAGGAGTTTTTGGACGGCACTTGGAGAGAAGATACCGATTTTAAACAGCAACTCATTGTCACTCAAGAAGAAAGAGAGGATCATCTGAAAGAGATATACAGCCGCGAGCCATTGCTGAAGGTGGAGCATCTGAAGACGTGGTTCCCGCTCAAGAAAGGCCTTTTCAACCGTGTCTACGACCATGTGAAAGCCGTCGACGATGTCAGTCTGGACGTTTATCCAGGCGAGACACTCGGTCTGGTGGGCGAGTCGGGATGCGGAAAGACCACGCTCGGGCGCTCGATATTACGATTAGTTGAGCCTTCCGAAGGCAAGATTAAATTTGAAGGTAAAGATGTGATGTCGCTGAGCGGCAACGACTTACGTGAATACCGCAAGCATGCGCAGATAGTGTTTCAGGACCCTTATTCGTCGCTGAACCCGAAGATGCGCATCGGCGACGCGATAGCGGAGCCGATGTTGGTGCATGGCCTCGAATCCGACGCCAAGAGACGTCACGACAAGGTGTGCGAGCTGCTCACCGAGGTGGGACTGAAGCCTGAGCATTATCAGCGTTATCCGCATGAGTTCTCGGGCGGTCAGAGGCAGCGAATCTGCATCGCGAGGGCCCTTGCGGTGCATCCGAAGCTTATCATCTGCGACGAGTCGGTGTCGGCTCTCGACGTGTCGGTGCAGGCACAGGTGCTGAACCTCCTCAACCGTCTCAAAAAAGACTTCGGATTCACGTATATCTTCATCTCACATGACCTCAGCGTCGTCCGCTTTATGTCCGACCGCATCCTCGTGATGTACAACGGCTGCCCGGTGGAGCTCGGCGATGCCGATGATATTTTCAACAATCCGAAAAACGATTATACAAAGAAATTAATAAACGCAATACCTTCCGTCATTTCGAGCGTAGTCGAGAAATCCTCTGTTAACGGAAACAAACAAATGATTAACGAAAAACAAGGATTCCTCCATTCCGCTCCGCTCCAGTCGGAATGACGGGAACAAATAAGTTAATTATGCAAACAATTAAAGAAATTTACAGAATAGGTCACGGCCCGTCGTCGAGTCACACTATGGCTCCTCGTTTCGCTGCTGAGCAGTTTCTCGAGCGTCATCCTGATGCCGCCTCGTTTGAGGTCACGCTTTATGGAAGTCTCGCCGCCACTGGTAAAGGCCACTTCACCGACGTCGCCATCCTCGAGGTGTTGCAGCCTCATGCACCGGTGAACATCGTATGGCAGCCGAAGATATTCCTGCCTTATCATCCTAACGGCATGACATTTAAGGCTTTTGATAAAGCAAATAAAGTCCTTGAAGAATGGACGGTCTACAGCGTAGGTGGCGGTGCCCTCGAAGAAGAAGGCAAGCCATCCGTCATCCCTGACATCTATCCGTTGACGAAGATGACCGACATCATGAAATGGTGTGAGGAGACTGGTCGTACCTTCTGGGAGTATGTGCTTGAATATGAAAACGAAAAAGAGCTTGTCGACCACCTGAAAGACGTGTGGGCTGCTATGAAAGAGGCCGTTGAGCGCGGTCTATCAACCGAAGGCCGTCTGCCTGGTCCGTTGAACCTGGCTCGTAAAGCTACACAATATTACATCAAGGCTCAGGGTTATAACCATCATACCTTGCGTAACCGTGGTCTGGTGTTCTCGTATGCCCTCGCTGTTGCAGAGGAGAACGCCTCGGGCGGACTCATCGTCACCGCTCCGACATGCGGCTCTTGCGGAGTGTTGCCTGCAGTGCTTTATCATATCTCGAAGAGCTATGAGTTTGATGAGACTCGTATCCTTCGTGCCTTGATAACTGCCGGCCTGATTGGCGATATCGTGAAGACCAACGCTTCGATCTCCGGTGCTGAAGTCGGTTGCCAGGGCGAGGTCGGAGTGGCTTGCGCTATGGCTGCGGGTGCCGCTTGTCAGATATTTGGCGGCAGCGTGGCACAGATAGAATATGCTTGCGAGATGGCTCTCGAACATCATCTCGGCATGACATGCGACCCTGTGTGCGGTCTCGTCCAGATACCATGCATCGAACGTAACGCCTTCGCCGCCGCACGCGCCCTGGATGCCAACATCTACTCGACATTCAGCGATGGCAAACATAGAGTATCTTTCGATAAAGTGGTTGCCACAATGAACAAAACCGGTCGCGACCTGCCGTTCCTTTACAGAGAAACATCAGAGGGTGGTCTGGCTGAGGATTACAAACAAATGGAATAACCCTGTCATTTCGACCGAAGCGTAACGCAGTGGAGCGAAGTGGAGAAATCCTTTTTTTACGATAACAATGAAAGAGTATTATATATACATAGTAACCAATTTTGACAGAACAACTCTTTATATTGGAGTTACTAATGATTTGATCAGAAGAGTATATGAACATAAAAATCATATTTTTGATAATTCATTTTCTGATAAATATAATTGTGGTACATGTATTTATTATGAAAAATTTAATGATGTAAATCAAGCAATTGATAGAGAAACACAATTAAAAAAGTGGAGTAGAAAGAAAAAAGAAAACTTAATTAATTCTAAGAATCCAGGATGGGTTAATTTGGTAAATGATAATGAAATAATTAGTTTTGATGATATAATACCAGATTACGTTAAACAAGGATTTCTCGACTCCACTCCGTTTCGCTCGAAATGACAAAGATATGAAACGATTATTTTTAGCAATTCCGATACAAACCGAAAACAACGGCTTTAAGCCGCTGCTTGATAGCTTGCGTCGCAGTTTGTCGCACGAGAAACTCATCAACTGGGTGCGGCCCACCAACATACATCTCACCTTGAAGTTCATCGGCGAGACGCCCCCTCAGGACGAGCCTAAAATCATCGAGGCAGTGTCGAAAGTCCTTGAAAACCAACAGAGTTTCACCATGGACTTCAACCGCACCGGCATCTTCGGAGCCCGCTACGCCCCGCGTGTGCTCTGGCTCGGCATGCAGCAGACGCCACAGGAACTGCTAAACCTCGAAGAGGCCGTCCTGACAGCCTTCGACGGCATAGGATACCTTCGCGACAGACAGAATTTCGTACCTCATCTGACTTTAGGGAGAATCAAAGACCTCTGCGAGAAACAGTATTTCCAGAAGGTGGTGCAAGCCATCGAACAGAAGACCTACATCCACCAGGAGGTGAAAGAAGTAATACTTTTTCAAAGCATCTTGAGACCCGAAGGAGCTGTTTACAAGGTGATGAAGAAGTGGTCGCTCACTTAGCGTCATTTCGACCGACCGCAGGGAGTGGAGACCTGAGCGAAGCGAAAGCATTCGCCAAGGCGAATAAATCTCCTACAATAAGTAACTGCATAATTACAGGAGATTTCTCTTGCATTTCTAAAAATCATTTCGTACCTTTGCAAAAAATTGCGATGCTCATCACAGCTGTCATAATCACTCATAATGAAGAGCGTAACATCCGCCGATGCCTCGAGTCGGTGAAAGATGTTGCTGATGAGATAGTTGTGGTCGACTCAGGCTCCACCGACGACACCGAAAAGATATGCGTGGAGTACGGCGTGAAGTTCATGCATCAAGACTGGCTGGGCTATTCCGAACAGAAAAACTTCGCCAACAACCTCGCATCAAACGACTGGATTCTCAGCATCGACGCCGATGAAGAGCTTTCCGAGAAACTGAAAAATTCAATATCAGAGCTTAAAAATAAAAATATCTCCGACGACGACGTGTTCAGCATGAACCGCCTGACGGACTACTGCGGCCACTGGATCCATCACTGCGGCTGGTATCCGGATAGAAAGATACGTATCTGGAACCGCACGGTGGGGAAGTGGCAGGGCGAGATTCATGAGACGATAGAGTTTTCATCGGAGATAAAAGAAACAGTGCTCAGAGGTGACCTGCTGCATTACTCTTTCGCGACAGCTGAAGACTATGAGAATCAGCAGTTTAAGTTCGCTAAGATGCGCGGACAGCATTACTTTATGAAAGGCAAGAAACATGCCTCATTTTATATGGTGGTGTCGCCGGTTTTCAGCTTCATACAGCATTATTTCTTCCAGCTAGGCTTCCTCGACGGAAAAGACGGCTTCCATATCTGCTGCGTCACCGCAAAAGCCACGAGGTTGAAATACCAGACACTTAAAGAATTGACAGACAAGAAGTTATGATTAGTTTTGAGAAATATAAACGTGCCGAAAAGAAGGATTACTGCTTCACTTTCATTATTCCGACTTGGAATAACCTGAAATATCTTGAGCTTTGCGTGAACAGCATCCGCCGTAACTCGGCTTACGAGCATCAAATCATAGTCGCCATCAACGAAGGTGTGGATGGTACGCTTCAGTGGGTCGAAAATCAGCATCTTGACTATATCTATGCCAAGGAAAACATAGGCATCTGCTACGCCTTGAACGCCTGCCGCAGCCTCATCGACACCAAATTCGTGTTCTACGCCAACGACGACATGTATTTCCTGCCCAACTGGGACGTGCCGATTCTCGAACGAATCAACCAACTGACTGACAATCAGAAAGATACACATAAATATTTTATGATTTCCAGCACCCTCATCGAGCCTACTGGAAACAACCCTTGCGTGGTGGTTCGCGACTACGGCACCGACATAGAGTCGTTCCGTGAGGCGGACCTGCTCAAAGAATATGCCGGTCTCGCTCGCAGCGACTGGCGTGGAAGCACCTGGCCACCTAACGTGATGCCTCTCGATTGCTGGGATCTCGTCGGCGGGATGAGCGTCGAGTTCCATCCGGGCTGGTACTCCGACCCCGACATCTCACGTAAGCTCTGGCATGCCGGAGTGCGCGATTTTATTGGCGTCGGCAACAGCCTCGTGTATCATTTCGGAAGTAAATCGACGAAGAGGATGCGCAAAAATCCTGGTAAGAAGATGTTCCAACTCAAATGGGGCATCAGCTCGGGCACATTCACCCAGCAGTATCTCCACCGCGGCGACACCGATTTCACGGAAGTGGAGGAGGAGAAACTACCTAAGCCTAACAGCATCAAACAGTTGATAAAACGTATATTCGCTTGTTTTGGAAACTAAATTATTTACAAACATAAAATTTAATATCATGACAAACATCGACAAAGTTAATTTCTCTGGAAAACGCGTCATCGTGCGCGTTGATTTCAATGTTCCGTTGGATGACAATTTCAACATCACCGACGACACCCGTATGCGCGCAGCAATGCCTACATTGAAAAAGGTGTTGAACGACAACGGTAAGCTCATCATCATGTCGCACCTCGGCCGTCCGAAAAAGAACCCGGACCCGAAATATTCGGTGAAACCGCTCTTGAAACATCTCGAGGAACTCATCGGCAAACCGGTCATCTTCGTTGACGACTGTATGAAGGCCGCTGAGCCTATCAATGCCATGAAGGCAGGCGAGGTGATGCTTCTCGAAAACCTCCGTTTCTACGCCGAGGAAGAGGGCAAACCACGCGGCATAGAAAAAGGCGAGCCTGGCTACGACGAGGCAAAGAAAGAGATCAAGGCAGCTCAGAAAGAGTTCACCAAGACCCTCGCTTCATACGCCGACTATTACATCAACGACGCTTTCGGAACAGCACACCGCGCTCACGCTTCGACAGCTCTCATTGCCGACTATTTCGACGCAGACCATAAGATGTACGGCTACCTCATGGGCAAGGAAGTGGCTGCCGTCGACAAAGTGATGAACGACATCAAACACCCGTTCACCGCTATCATGGGCGGCTCGAAGGTCTCCACAAAGATCGACATCATCGAAAACCTGCTCACCAAGGTCGACAACCTCATCCTTTGCGGCGGTATGACATACACTTTCAAGAAAGCTCTCGGAGGCAAGATAGGTAACTCAATATGCGAAGACGACAAGCTCGACCTCGCTCTCGATATCATCGCTAAGGCTAAGGAAAAAGGCGTCAACCTCGTGCTCTCAATCGACACTGTGGCTGGCAACGCATTCTCAAACGACGCTGACACTCAGATCGTTGACCCGATGAACATCCCTGACGGCTGGGAAGGCATGGACATCGGTCCGAAGACTCGTGAGATGTTCGCAAAGGTCATCAAAGGCTCGAAGACCATCCTCTGGAACGGTCCTTGCGGCGTGTTCGAGTTCGACAAGTTCGCTGAAGGCTCAAAGGCTATCGCAATGGCAATCGCTGACGCTACAAAAGACGGCGCCTTCTCACTCATCGGCGGCGGCGACTCAGTGGCTTGCATCAACAAGTTCAACCTCGCCGACCAGGTGTCATACGTCTCAACAGGCGGCGGAGCTTTGCTTGAAGCTATCGAAGGTAAGGAATTGCCAGGAATTGCAGCGATTAAGAAGTAATAATAGTCTTTAGTTCTTAGTCTTTAGTCTTTAGTGTTTAGTTATTGGTATTTTTACTAATGACTAACGACTAGAGACTAAAGACTTAAAATATAATTATTGTGAAAAAAACATTAGTATTTTTAATCGCTATCTTTATGACGGCGATAGCCCTTGACGGCCAATGGGTTAGTCCGGGCGATGGCACCACTTACACCATGCCGGACCTCGTTGACGTTACCGAAGGCGTGGTCACTGTCGGTGAGAACGGATACGTCATCAATGCTGACCTCACCATCTCGGCTAACGATGTCCTGAAAATCGACGACCAGGTGGTGCGCATCGACGTGGCGGAAGTGCTCGTAACCATCAACGGCTCAATGGTTTGCACCAACACAAACAGAGTCAAGTTTTATGGTCTTAACGAGACGCAGCATTTCAGCATGCGCTTCGAGAATGCCACAGGCTGCAACATCAAAAAGATGTATTTCTCCGACGGCGCCGGCATCAAAGTCATTGACTCCGATGTGACCTTCGACGACGTGAAATTTGTTTATTTCACAAGAGATTACAGCAATGCCGTCATCGACATCTTCAACTGCGACCCAGTCATCAAAGACTGCTATTTCATGCTGAATCATGGTGCTGCAATAAGCTCGCCGGCCAACGGACAGGCATCGCCGCAGATTCTGAACTGCGACTTCGACACCAATGTCACCGACAACGTCAACACCCCGCAAATCAACCTCGGACCTGGTGGCAACGACACCATCCGTATCGTCGGCAATGAGGTATACACCATCATGGCTCAGTGGTACGTCGGTGGCTTGTCAATCGCTGACCTCATGGGAACAGGCGAGACGAAGGTGCTTCTGAAAGACAACATCATCAAGGAAGGTCGCTACGGCTATAACCAACAGGGACAGACTATTTCGTCGGTTATCGTTGGCAACCAGTTTATCGATAACTATCACGAGGACAACCCGATGAACGGCGGCAGTGGCATCTCGATTTATGGCACTACGGTCAATAATAAGGCTATCTTACGTAACAACGTGATTACCGGCAACCTCTGGGGTATCACCGCGATTTATCTCCATGACATCGACATGGGAACCGAAGAGGATTGGGGCTATAACGAGATTCACGATAACTACAACGCTGGCGAAGTTTACGACCTCTACAACAACTCGGCTTGCGACATTATGGCTGTAGGCAACAATTGGGGCACTATCATAGAGGAAGAGATAGCTGATCATATCGTCGACCAAATCGACGACCCGAGCTTCGGTCTCGTGACGTTTTATCCTTACGTCGGCAGCGAAGGAATCGATGAGATTTCGGCAGAAAACCTGTCGAAAGACAACCTTTATTACACCTTAGAAGGTCGTTGCCTCGGTGCAAAATTGCCTGAAGAATATAGAGGAGTGTATATCCTTAATGGAATAAAACACATCAAATAGACCCCGTCATTTCGAGCGAAACGAAGTGAAGTCGAGAAATCCTTGCATAACGTGTACAATATATGTTTCCGTTATACAAGGATTTCTCCATTCCGTTCCATTTCATTTCACTCCAGTCGAAATGACGAATTACTCATTATAAATCACTTTCATCATCACGTTCCCTACCATCTGCAACGTCTTCACATCGATATTTTCGATGTTATCGTTAACCGTGTGCCAGTAAGGGAAGAAGCATGATGTGCGGTCTTCGTCGCCGACGAGGTGGATGATGTCGATTGTCGGGATGCCAGCGTAATGAATCATGTAGATGTGGTCGTCGTTGATAGGGTCGCCGAGTTCGTTGGTGAATGCCTCATCGTATCCCATGTCGCGTGCGATGCGCCACACCTTGTTGAGCACCCATGCCGAGTTGCCTTGTGAGTAATATTCCTTCGGGAAACGTGGATTGGCAGCTCCCACCATGTCGAGCAGTATGCCGTAATATGCGGTGTAACCCTCGATATGCGGTTTCTTCGACCAGTATTGCGAGCCGAGGCCCCAAGAGAGGTCGTTACGCTGGCTGTCGTCCATCCATTTCGGTGAGCCGTAGTCTTCCAAGTCGAAGAAAACGAAGTCGATGCCGATGTTGTCGTCGATGCGGTGCGTCTTCATCACGCGAGCCATCTCCATCATGATACCGCAGCCTGAGGCGCCGTCGTTGGCACCGTCGATAGGCTTCTTCCAGTTAGCCTCGTCAGGGTCGTTGTCGGCATAAGGCCTTGAGTCCCAATGTGCTGCGATGACAAGTCGTTTTCTTGCATTAGGGTTGAACGTGGCGATGATGTTCTTGCCATCGATGACTTTCCCGTCGTAGATACGGGTCTTGAAATCCTGGACATAAACGGTGTCGCAATAATCGTTGAGCGTCGCAATCATCCATTCAGCACACTTCTGATGCGCCATAGTTCCCGGCACACGCGGTCCGAAATCACATTGCGCTTTCACAAAATAATACGCCGAATCGCCGACAAACTTCGGAACGGTTACATGTTTCTTCGGTGCCGCCTGCGACTGCTGCTGTGGCTGCTTGCTGTTATTATCGCAAGAAATGAATGCGATCACAATCCCTAATAATAAAAATATCTTTTTCATATTTCAAAAATTTCATTCAATTCGTCATTTCGAGCGAAACGTAACGAAGTGAAGTGTAGTCGAGAAATCCTTTTTTAACGTAAACAATCGAATGATTTCGATAAACAAGGATTTATTCGCCTCTGGCGAATGCTTTCGCAAGCTCAGGTACGGGTGAGTGTTACTTTCCGCCTCCCATTGTGGCGCCTCCTGCATCTTCACCTCCTTCTCTCGCTCTGTTCTCAAGCTCCATCTTTCCGAATCGGAATGTCACGCCGGCGCTGATGGAACGGCTGTTGAACTTGTAAGAGCTATATGAGATGTAGTACGGGTTGTATGTGTCGTTGTCCCATTTGTTCCAGTTGAAGATGTCGTTCACGTTGAGGAAAACAGACATTTTCTTGTCGAAGAAATCGGCGCGCAGACCGCAGTTGATGGCGTAAGCCGGCCTTTGCTCCGCATAAAGTGACTGTGTCGCCGAACGGTAATAACCCGATGCATGCACCTCGAGTTTGTTCCATACTTTCGCCCAAACGTTCAGACGAAGGCTATACGACCACATATCGCTCTCTACCTTCTGTCCGTAGAACAAGGTGGAATAATACGAGTCGTAGACGTTGGCGTAGAATCGCATGTTGAAAAAGCCTGTCGGACGGTACATGACGCTCGCCTCGAAGCCTAAATTGTATGAGTTGTCGACGTTATACGGCTTGGTGGCGCGTACCCAGCGATGGAACAGCAAACTGTCGTAAGCGTTCTCTGTCACAGTGTTGATGGCTCCGTTGGCGTCTCTGTAATATGCCGATAATCCTACACTTCCGAACTTTTCGAAATACTTCGTCCAGCCCGCTTCAATGGAGTTGGTATAATACGACTTCAGATCGATGTTGCCCAAATCTATACTTTCCTGCTCATATTCTACGAAATTGGTGAGATAACGAGCGTTAGGGTTGGAGATGCTTCTCGAATAGTTAAGTTTGAAGTTGTGCATCGAATTCGTTCTGTACGACATGTGGATAGACGGACGCCAATTGAGATATTGTTTCGACTCATGGTCGATCATATAGCCGTCCATATTACAATGCACGTTGGAATATTCCATTCTGATGCCAGGTTTTATCACGAAGTTGCCGAAACGCTGCTGCACTGTCAGGTAAGCGTCGAATTCATCGGACCAGCTCACACGGTCGTAGGTACGCAGGTTGTCATTTTCAAAAGTCGATGCGTTGATCAGGGTGTCGTAATTGACATGATAGGTGTCGGGGTCGTGCATAAACGCCACGCCCAAGCCTATCTCGCCGCCTTTGATATAAGGCAGGTTGTAGTCGACGAGAGCGTCGTAGCTGACGTCGTTGTAATGATATTTGTTGCGATAGCCGCTGAGTCGCTGAACGCTGCCGTCGGGGTTGAAATACACCCTCTCGTTCATGTTGTTGTTACTGCCTCCCCAATAGCCTGCATCTAAGCTGAAGGTGATGTTATGACCATCGTTGTTAAACAGATGCTGATATTCAGCGCCGCCGCTGAATCCCTTGAAGCTGCCGTCGCCTGTGGCATTGGTGTAATAGTGGTTGTATTCGATGCCATTAGTGCGGTATTCGTTGCGGTAATAGTCTTCCCAAGCGGTGTTGCTGCTCCAGCTAGGCCATCCGCCCATCCACACCGAGACGTTGTTCATGGTGTCGATGTTGTACTGGAAATTCATGTAGAAACCGCCACCGTAGCTGTTTTGCTTGGTCTTGCTGGTATAACGTGTCGTTGTGGTGGTGTCGAGCACGCCTGGGTTTAAGTCGCTGTCTTTGAATGAGTAGCTATAGCCGTTGGTGTTTATCACGTTGTTTGAATAACGTCCGTTGAGGTAGAGGTTAAACGAGACCTTGTCGTTAGCGTAGACGTACGACACCCATGGCGATATGTCGGGGCGTGTCGAGGCGTTGACGCCGAAGCTCACGAACTGGTTTTTCTGCACCTTGGCGTTTGTCACGATGTTGATGATGCCGCCGTCGCTCTTCGAGGCGTAACGTGCGCCCGGGTTGGTGATGACCTCGATGGTCTTGATGGCATTGGCGGGCAGCTGCTGGATGTATGTCTTTAGGTTCTCCTCGTTGAGATGCGAGGGCTTTCCGTTGATCCAGATCTCCACCGATGAGACACCACGAAGCGTGATGTTGCCTTCCACGTCGACCTCCACGCCCGGTGCGTTCTGAAGAGCATCGGATGCGGTACCTGTCTGTATCGACGGGTCCTCACTCACGTTGTAAAGCGTTTTCTCGCCGTCATTAGCGAAAAGCGGCTTCTTCTCAGTGATGACGACCTCATCGAGTCGCACCGCGCCCTCATTCATCTTGATGACGCCTAAGTCAACGTCTTCGGTGACATCCAAAACGTTTTTGTAGTTCTCATATCCGATAGCCGTAATCTGTAGGATATACTGGCCGTTTCGGACATTTTCCAACTTAAAGAAACCTTTGTCATTGGATGCGACTCCGCTGACATATACTGTGTCGGCTGCACGAATCAAGCCCACGTTGACAAACGCCAGGGCTTCGTTCGTAGCACCGTCGACCAAAGTACCTGAGATAGTGTGTTGAGCCATCAACACATTGATGTTCAATAGGATTGCTGTGATAATTAATACTGCTCGCTTCATTTTAAATGCTATTTTTGTCTATTTAGACAACTGTTTTAAAAATAACTTACAAAAATAATAAAAATTATGCCGAACTAAAAAATTCGGCATAAAAAATTCAAAGTATGAAAAAAAGATTATTTATTTTTACGGATATCGACATCGCCATATTTCGTTGTTATGGTAAGGCTGCCGCGCTCGCCCTCGCCGTAATGGCCTTGTCCGCCGATGCTACTCGTGTCGAAGAAACCCTTGAAGGTGATGTCGCCGTACGACGAACGAAGGCTGTAGTTGAATGATGCATCCTCGTTGAGGTATAGATTGGCGTCGGAATATGCTCCATCGATTTCAATGACTGGCGTTAACGACGTTGCTGTGGCAGTCAAATCGGAATATCTCATGTCGACAGACAGTCTGCCGGTGACGTTTCTCACTTTCATGTCGGAATAGGCGGTGTTGACAAATAAGACTTTGTCTGCCTTCTCGATTCTTGCATCAGAATATTTGAGTTCCAACATGCAGTGATTCAAATCGGTGATGAAAATCTTGCTGTATTTCAGCGTTCCGTCGATGTAGTCACAGGTGTTGATTTTAGCGTCGCCGTAATCAAGCCACAAGCCCATTTGCTTGACGTTATAGATGTTGATGTTTCCGTATTTCACCTCGATGGAGTTGTTTGCGATGTCGTCGATCAGGATATTGTCGGCTTTGAAATCGCCATATTTTACATGGACTTTAAGTTTCTCACGCACTTCATCAAGAGTGATGTCTCCGTATTTTGTAGTCAAATCCAGCAGCACGTCTTTCGGGACTTTCACATTATATTTGATGGAAATCGAGGCGTTGTACGACTTGTTATTCTTGTTGTTGAAGACGGTCTTGGCGTTCACTGTGTTGTAGTTCTGTTCCAATTCCACATCGATAATGCTTATCAGACTTTTCACAGTGTTTTCTCTGTCGCTTTTCACTGTTATTTTCACCTTGAAATCAATCTGCGGCTGATCCCATGTGGTGATGTTGAAGTCGCTGTAGATGCCGTCCATCACAAGGTTTGGCAGAGCTTCCACGTCGAAGGTCTTTTCGACGGTTTTTTCCATCTCATATTTGTATTGGTAATCGCGGTCTTCGCGGTTGAAGGCGGCGGCTAACAATGCCGTCATGCTTAAAATTGCTAAAATCAAATACCTTTTCATAATATTACTTGTTTAATTTGTCGGTTAATAATTCCAATGTTCTTAATTTGTTATCGTAAATTTGTTCTGCTATAGCCATTTGTTTTTCTTCCGGGAGCGGTGCCAGTTCGGCGAAGACATCGCCTGTGTTGAGAAGTCCGTCGATCACTGCGTTGATTTGCATGCGGGTGGAGTCGTCGACGTTCTGCATCACGTTTTCCAAGTCGATTATTGCCTGATCCATCCTTGCGTCGTACATCTGGCGCATCTCAACCAGTTTGTTGTCGGCGGTTGCTGTCTGCGGTATTTGTGTCGCTGCCTTCTGACCGTCTGTTATCATGCCTGTAATCACCATGATGATGGTCACTGCCGCTGCCGCCACCGAGGTCCAGGTCATGAAACGCAGCTTGTGAACCTTATCGTCATTTCGAGCGTAGCGAAGCGAAGTCGAGAAATCCTCTTTTTCCGATAGCTTTTTGAGGAACCTCTCGCGGCTTCCTTCCGGCATCCTCACATCATCGAATGCCTCGCGGTTGTTTCTTATTTTCTCTTCTATATTCATATTTCTATTCTTCTGGTCGCCTTACGGCTCAAAATCTTTTTAAGAATCTTAATCTCTTTTAACTTAATTGGTCGCCTTACGGCTCAAAATCTTTCAAAATCTAATCAAAAATCTTACAAAATATTCTTCCTCAATAATCCTAAAACCTCTCTCTTAACTCTCAACTCTTAACTCTCAACTCTCAACTTTAAGCTCTCCCTCCTCAGCTTCTCAAGTCCTCTGGCGTACTGCGACCGCACTGTCGACTCCTTGATTCCCATCTTCTCCGCTATCTCGCTGAACTCCATCCCGTCGAGCAGGCGCAGCGTTATCGTCAGGCGGTAGCCGTCGGGCAGGTTGTTGAGCGCCTCTTTAATCTTCTCAATCGGGAAATCCTCGTAATCGGTGTCGTCCTCAATCTGGTCGGCGGTGTTGTCGATTTCCTCGTAAAACGGTTCTTTGGAATGTCTTCTGAACAAGTCGATGCTCCTGTTGATGGCGATGGTCTTCACATAAGCCACGAAATCGCGCTCAGAGCCTTCGAAACTGTCAAGAGAGGAGAACGTTTTCAGAAATGCGTCCTGTGTGATTTCCTCAGCGTCCTGGGTGTTCAGCACTATCCTGTATGATGCGTTGAAGACAGCGTCGCAGCAGAGGTCGTAAAGCCTCATCAGCGAGTCTTGCATGCCTTTTCTTGCCCTATCCAAGATAATGTTGAATCCTAACATTTCATTCGTTTTACATCTTCCTAACGAAAGAAAATCGGTTTTGCTGCATCAAAAATGAAAATTATTTGTTTTCCATCGCGAAAAGCGCCGCGCGGTTCAGAAACGAGTTGAAGTCGTAGCAGCTGCGGAACTCGTCGACGACCCATTCCACCAGGCGGTCGGAATAAATCATGTCGTTGAAGATAGGCTCAAAGAGGCAGTAATCCTTGAGCTTCAGATATTCTGCGTAAGGATGGTCGGCAGGGTAGTCTTTCGGCACCTTTTTCAATGCCGCAGCTAAGCTGAGGTCGAAGTTTTTAGCTTTTTTCAGAGCTTTCACAAACTCGTCGCCCTTGGTGCTGATGTCTTCGCGCACACTCTTTGTGATGAATGGCTCGCACTGGTACATGCCGGGATACAGTCCGTGATGTCCGAGATATTCAGCTCCTTCGCCTTCAACATGAAAATAATAGCCCGCCAAGCCCGATTTCTTGCCGTTCGGACAGATAAACAAGCCAAAATGACGCTTGTAAGGCGACTTGTCGGGGGAGAACCTGGTATCGCGATAGAAACGGTAGGTGCAGTCTTTCAAAGTAAGTCCGCGAGTGAGCGGGTCGAATTTCTGCACACCTATTAATATCTGCTCCGCGATGGCGTTGAATTTGTCTTGCGCATTGATATACAAGTCTTTATGCTGCTGAAACCACGGCCGATTGTTGTTTTCCACAATCAGATTGAGGAAGTTAATAATATCTTTCATGAAGTTTTTTTAATTTTTTGCAAATATAATTATTATTTTTAAAAATAAGTACTATCTTTGCAATGCTTTTTTATAACTTTTTAAACTGTTTTTTAGAAATGGAGACAAGAGATCTTTCAAAAGAAGAAATCATTGATTTGATTAATGATTTTAAATCGGAAGTGAGAAAAAATCTGGCTAAAAATGATATTTATAATGAGAAGATAGAGGAGCTTACAGCGCTGTTGGGCGATGCTCCGACGGAAAATGTCATGAGGCCGGTTGAGAAAACACGCAAGCCATATCCGCTCTCACAATGGGATATGCTTATTTTAGATGTTATAAAAGAGAACGGAAGACCTACAACTAGCAAGGAGATTTACGACAAAGTCATGGCTTTGGCGGAAGAGAAAGGCATTGCAATGGAGGAGACGAAGATGAAGGCAAAGATTAACCAGTGCCTCGTGAAGCTGTCAGGTCGTCGTAATGACTTAAAGAAGATAAAATATCGCGGCAGAGGGTTTGCTTACGCCATAGTTTAGCTCAGAAACAGACAGTCATACGAAAAACAGCCTGAAGACAATGTTTTTCAGGCTGGGATTATTATTGCCGTTTTCCCCGCTCGGGTCGATATACTTCAGCGGATTGTACATGTAGTAAGCGTATCTGTTGAATCCCTGCTGCGTTGTCGGGTCCTGCATGTAGTTGTCGGGCGAGAGGAAGGCGGACATCTGTTAAAACGCTCTATTGTTAAATCTTTCGTCATAACGGTAGAATACACTATCGTTATAATCATATAGATCCATCATGAAGAAAAAGAAATGCTTGCGATCAACTGGATATTCTCTGATATACATTGAATCGCCGACACATTCGTTGAATGTTGGCCATAAAACACCTCTATCTTCATAGAAAAAGTATTCAGCAGCAACAAGCGAATCCTGATAAGAAGTCCTTCTCATAAATTCTTGTCTATCTTCCCGGGTGGCAAAAAACACCTCAACCTTATGAACATTTTTATCAAAAACAACATCTATCAAATTGTCAAATCCGCACCTATTATATATCAGAATAGAATCATTTGTTTTGAAAAACACATCAACATCACCCCTATATGGAGCATCGTGATTTAGTTTTATGTAGTTGTCTTTGGGAGGCTTTCGTCCTTCATATTTCTCGAAGATTATATAGTCATTTTTCCAAATGGTTACATAGTTCCCTTTATAAGTCTCGTATATACATAGATTTTGCATCCGATAATTGGACAAGATAAATAGAGTTAGTACAATAGAAACTATTATTACAAATAGTATTATTAGTGGTTTTGCAAAAGTGTATTTTTCCATAGTTTTAACATTTAATGAAATAATAAATTCATCCAATAAGTATGAAATATGTGGAAACCCCAATTATAATTCATATCAATAATTGCGTTTTCCACAAAGACACTTTTTCCCAAGGACTGAACTTCAACACTTCCTCCCGGGCTTCCATGGTTGCCGTTGCTGTTGCCTTGAGGTTCGTTGCCGTTTTCTCCATTCGGGTCGGTGTACCTCAACGGGTTGTTGAAGCAATAGGAATACCTGTTATATGCCTGCGAGTTCTGTTCGTCTTGGATAACGATGTCGGGCGAGAGCATGCGGCCGACGAGCGGGTCGTACAGGCGGCCGTTCATGTTTATCAGACCGAAGTCATCGTAGTGCTCGTGCAGGGTGTAACCGCGGTCGAACGAGGTGGTGGTGTAATATGTGTAAAACTCGACATTCATTTCTTTTCTTTTAATTCAACCACGGATTATATGCGCTCGCCTGTGCTTCCGTCAACAACATATATGTATTCCGCAGGAACAAAACATCAGCGAGAGGGTGATTAAGCTTAGATGAAGCGTTCTTTTCATAGTTTATAATCAAAAATTAACATATAATGTGTATTCTACGCGTACCGTTTCCCCATTAAGTTTACCTGGTTGCCATTTGGGCATAGCAGAAACGACACGGACAGCCTCGTCATTACACTCGGGATCAATGCCATGTAACAAATGTATATTTGACAAAGAACCGTCGCGTTCCACTATGAAACCAACGAAAACCCTGCCGTGTATGTTGTTGTTTTTTGCTTTTTCAGGATAGTTGGTGTTGTTCTCAATGAATTCAAACATTGCTTCAATTCCGCCAACAAACTCTGGCCATTCTTCCACGACGAGATAAACATCAGGGTCAATATCTGGCAGTTTATCAAACATGTTGTTGTTTCTCATGAACTCTCTTTGTTGTTCACGTTCTTTTTTTTCTTTCATCAACTCTTCCTCACTGGTATATTTCATCATACACCCGTATTCTCCCGGGATACTTTTGCTTATCAGCCTGCCTTCCCCAACAAAAAACTCAAACTTATGTGATAATTCTATGTCATTCAATACCAATTGCTTTCTCTTTTTTTCCCAAAAACCTTGTGAAACAACGACATCTATGAATCTGAGTTCATAATCGCCATTATCGTTTAAAGTCAGATAATATGTCCCGTAGCTATAAGTACTTTTATATGTTCCCAATGTTAATGTGCAATTGGAAGGTTCTTTCTTGACAAACTTTTTGATTACTTTCTCCCGTTGTTTTATTGTAAAATCGATATTGTCTTGTATCTCATCAGACGAACCACTTTCACGTGTTTTTGAACATGCAATTTTACTTTTTTTAATAAAATCCAGCGCTTTTATTGGATATAGAGAGTCGTTTTTCATACGCAAATCCATATCAAAACCGCATAAGTTGTCTTTCATATGGATTACGTCGTTCTTTATTTTATAAGTGCCGAACGATATGGGAGTTTCAAATAATATGTCGTCATCTCCGTGCAAAAAAGTGATTTGGTATTTGCCGTCATCATAAAAATAGATAGAGCAAGTGGCTTCTTCGCTATCGACATCGACGTAATAGATTTTTGACATGGTCAATGGTCTTTGACAAGTACATGTCAAGAGTAGCAGAAGGATTAAATATGTGAGTTTTTTCATAATTCTTATGATTAAAATCATTAAAACATTAACCATTTATATCAAATTCTGTTGTTATTATGGTGATATTATACTTACCTTTAGTAAAACCATATGATTGCATCCAATCATTTAAATACATATCATTAACTTCAGCCTGAAAGCTATTATTGTAGTTTGAAACACAAGTTTCATCAGTGGTTATGCTTTCTGATGCTAAAACAAATTCTTCAATTTGACCTTCTCCCTTCCAAAAGGTATATCCATTCCCATAGTCTTGTATTCCTAGAAACAACCAAAGCCAATAACAAAGACAATATGCACCAACTTTTTTTCACACCGCAAAAATAATAAAAAAGTTAACAATTGACGCAGCAATTATTAACTTTAAAACTATTATACTATTTAACTATTAAGCTAATAATCTATCTCTTCATCTGATTCAGCTGCATCCTAATCCTGCTCGCCATCACGTCGATAGCGACTTGGTTGCTGCCCCCTTGCGGGATGATGATGTCGGCCAAGCGTTTTGTAGGCTCAATGAATTGGTTGTGCATAGGTTTTACAAAGGTTTCATAATGTCTCAAGACATCTGACACGGTCCTGCCGCGTTCCTCGATGTCGCGCCTGATGATGCGCATCAGGCGGTCGTCGCCGTCGGTGTCGACGAATATTCTGATATCTAACCGTTTCACCAGCTCAGGGCATGTCATGATGAGGATGCCTTCCACAATGACGACCTCCGTCGGCTTCACAGGGATGACCTCCTGCGAACGGGCACATGTCACGTAGGTGTAGATAGGCATCGGGATGGTCTTGCCTTCCTTCAACATGTCGAGATGCTTCACCAACAAATCCCATTCGATGGCATCCGGGTGGTCGAAGTTGATCTCTTTCTTTGCCTCAGGCGAAAGACTGCCATTGTCCCAATAATAGGCATCCTGCGACACCACGCTGATGGAGTCCTCAGGAAGCGCCTCAATCAGTTTCTTCACCACTGTCGTCTTGCCGGAACCCGAGCCGCCGGCGATACCGATTAATAACATTTTAGTCTTTAGTTTTTAGTCTTTAGTCGTTAGTCTTTAGTACTAATAACTAGCGACTAAAGACTAACGACTAACGACTTAATTAAATTCCAATGAAACTCATAAGGATACCAGCTGCCACTGCCGAGCCGATAACACCTGCAACGTTTGGTGCCATGGCGTGCATGAGGAGGTGGTTCGATGGGTCGTATTTCTGACCTTCGACTTCGGAAACACGTGCTGCGTCAGGCACTGCCGACACGCCAGCGTTACCGATGAGAGGGTTGATCTTGTTGCCTTCCTTGCAGAAGACGTTCATCAACTTGGCGCCGCACACGCCACCGAATGTAGCGACAGCGAATGAGCAGGCACCCAAAGCGAAGATGATGAGTGAGTCGGTGGTCAGGAACACGTCAGCCTGTGTCGAAGCACCGACGGTGAGACCCAACAAGATGGTCACGATGTCGATGAGCGGGTTGGCTGCAGTGTTGGCGAGACGTTTGGTCACTCCGCTTTCCTTCAACAGGTTACCGAAGAACAGCATACCCAGAAGTGGAAGTGCTGAAGGGCTGATGAAGGTGGTGAGCAACAGACCGACGATAGGGAAGATGACCTTTTCAGTCTTACCCACTGCACGAGGCTCTCTCATCTTGATGAGACGCTCTTCTTTGGTGGTGAGCAAACGCATGATAGGCGGCTGGATGACAGGCACCAAGGCCATGTAAGAATATGCCGCGATAGCGATTGCACCGAGGAGGTGTGGAGCCATCTTTGTCGAGATGAAGATAGCGGTAGGACCGTCAGCACCACCGATGATACCGATAGCCGCCGCCTCATGTGGGTCGAAGCCGAGAGCGCGCGCACTGATGAAGGTGATGAACACGCCGAGCTGGGCGGCGGCACCTAAAATCATCAACCTTGGCTGTGATATCAACGATGAGAAGTCGGTCATAGCACCGATACCCAAGAAAATCAATGGAGGATAGATGCCCTGACGCACGCCGAAATACAGATAGTTCAACACTGAGCCTTTCTGATAGACACCGGTCTGGATGTTCATGTTGAATACCTGGCTGATGAGGCCGTCGAAGAACTTGGCTGTGTTAGGTGCTGTAGGATCCATGCCGGCTGGCAGGAATGCCGCGAGCTGGTCAGGACTCATGCTGTGGAAGTGATCCAGAGCCTGCTGGCAGTTCATGGTATCTTGTCCGGCAAACAGTCCTACGAAGAACTTCTGAGCCTCAGTGAGGTCAAAAGTCGAGTTACCTTGAATCTCTATCTTCGAGAGTGCTGCCAAAGCGCCTTGTAAATCAAAGGTATACGAGTCTTGGATGAATGGGATGTTACCCACTATGATACCCACACCGATAGGGATGAGCAGCATAGGCTCGAAGTCGTATTTGACTGCGAGGAAGATAAACACGAAGGCGACCAGAATCATGATGAGGTTGCCTCGTGTGCAGTTACGGAAGCCGGTGAACTGCCAGAACGAATACAGTCCCGCACCGATATGGCTCGTCGATTCGGCCTCGTCGATTTGTGGACTGGCCACGAGCTCTGTATTCACATCCTGTGAAGCGCTGAACATGTGTTCAGCCATCGCAGGGCTTGATGTCATGATGCCGTGTAGAACGAACAGGATGGCGATCAACGCGAAAATGAGCAGAGCTTTCTTTTTAACGTTGAATCTCTTTTTCATAATTAGCCAATTACAAATAAAACAGCGCCTTGCAGGATATTGTCGCCCACTCTGACTTTAATTTCTTTGATTGTTCCGTCAACCTCAGCGAGGAAGTTGTTTTCCATCTTCATGGCTTCGTACATCATGAGTTTGTCGCCGCGTTTCACGACGTCGCCCACGTTGACGTAGATCTGCATGACGGTGCCCGGAAGCGGTGCCAATGACTTGTAGCCGTCGGCAGGTGCCGATGTGGCTTGAGCGGCCTCTTGTTTAGGAGCAGCTGCCGGCTTCGGAGCCTGACGCTTAGGAGCGACGAAGGTCGGGACCTCTTCCTCTTCACGCTGGACTGTTACTTTGTATTGAGTGCCGTCGACGATGACTTCGGCGTTCTCGCCTTCGTAGCTTTTCACCTCGACTTCGTACTCTTTTCCGTTGACTGTGAATTTAAATTTCTTCATTGCTTAGTAATTCTTTCTAATTAAACCATTTAATCCGTAAATCTTCGAGCTCCATGGGGAATAGCGGCGCTCGACTCTCTTGATGGTCACAAAGCCTGACTCCTCGTCGTGCACGTCTTTCGACAATGCCAGAGCGAGTCCGATGACCACTGCGAGGTCTTCGTCGACCTTCCAGCCCGCTGCTGTTGAAGTGTTCGGAGCCACATTGGCTTTCTTCTCCTTCTTGGCTTTCTTGAAGTCGTGGTTCACAAGCTTCGAGAACCCTGTGAAGATGCAGAAAAGAACGACCAATGCCGTAATCACGATGAGAAAACCACCGATGGTGACAACCCAGTCGTGAGTCGCAATAGGCTCTCTAACAGCTGATAATAATATTGATAACATATTCATATTCAATCAAATTTTAGATTACAATGGAATATTGCAATGTTTCTTAGGTGGGTTGACGTCTTTCTTTGTCTCAAGTGCCTGCAAAGCTCTGATGACGCGGAAACGTGTGTTGCGTGGCTCGATGACATCGTCGATGTAACCGTATTTCGCTGAGTCGTAAGGATTTGCGAACTTGTCGCGGTATTCCTTCTCTTTCTTTGCTATGAACTCGGTCTTTTCTTCAGCGTTTTCGATGCCTGCGATTTCCTTACCGTTGAGGATCTCGACAGCGCCTGAAGGACCCATAACGGCGATTTCTGCCGTTGGCCATGCGTAGTTGATGTCAGCGCGGAGCTGTTTGCAACCCATGACGAGGTGTGAACCACCGTATGACTTGCGGATTGTGATGGTGACTTTCGGCACTGTTGCCTCGCCGTAAGCGAACAACATCTTTGCGCCGTGGGTGATGACACCACCGTATTCCTGCACTGTGCCAGGCAAGAAGCCAGGGACGTCGACCAATGTCACGATCGGGATGTTGAAAGCGTCGCAGAAACGGACGAAACGAGCACCCTTACGTGATGAGTTGATGTCGAGAACACCAGCCAAGAAAGCAGGGTTGTTTGCCACGATACCGACAGGTTTGCCGTCGAAACGTGCGAAACCGACGATGAGGTTCTTTGCGAAGTCTTTTGCAACCTCGAGGAACTCGCCGTTATCCACGATGGCGTGGATGATCTGCTTCATGTCGTATGGCTTGTTAGGGTTGTCAGGGATGATGGCGTTGAGTGCGTCTTCCTTACGGTCGATAGGGTCGTTGCATTCGATGCGCGGAGCCTCTTCGAGGTTGTTCTGTGGCAAGTATGAGATGAGGTCGCGAATCATTGCGAGACCTTCTTCTTCTGTTTTTGCCATGAACTGGCTCACACCTGATTTCTCGTTGTGCACCAAAGCTCCACCGAGCTGGTCAACGCTGACGTCTTCACCCGTCACTGTCTTCACTACCTTAGGACCTGTGAGGAACATGTAGCTGTTCTGCTCGGTCATGAGGATGAAGTCTGTCAATGCCGGTGAATACACTGCGCCGCCTGCGCAAGGGCCAAAGATAGCGCTGATCTGTGGCACCACGCCTGATGCGTTGATGTTACGCTGGAAAATCTCAGCGAAACCTGCCAATGAGCGTGAACCTTCCTGGATACGTGCGCCGCCAGAGTCGTTGATACCGATGATAGGAGCACCGACTTTCATAGCCTGGTCCATCACCTTGCATATCTTCTTTGACATGGTCTCTGACAATGAGCCGCCGAGCACTGTGAAGTCCTGTGAATACACGTAGACGAGACGTCCGTCGATGGTGCCGTAGCCTGTCACGACGCCGTCACCGAGATACACCTGCTTCTCAAGACCGAAGTCTGTGGTGCGGTGTGTGAGGAACATGTCGAATTCTTCAAAGCTACCTTCGTCGAGCAACATGGCGATGCGCTCACGAGCGGTGTACTTTCCTTTTTCATGTTGTTTAGCGATACCTTTCTCACCGCCACCGAGACGTGCGAGAGCGCGCTTGTCCAACAATTCCTGAATTTTCTGTTCGATTAACATTTTCTATGATTTTTATTATTTGTTTTTATTTTCGCAAAGTTCTGTGAGGACACTGCCTGTTGATTTTGGATGCAGGAAAGCGATTGTCAAGCCTTCAGCGCCGCCGCGTGGAGTCTCGTCGATGAGACGGAAACCTGCAGCCTTAGCCTCAGCTAACTGATTCTCAATGCCTTCCACTGCAAATGCGATGTGGTGCATGCCGCCCTTGCCGTTGTTTTTCTCGATGAAAGCAGCGATGGTGCTCTCAGGTGATGTTGGCTCAAGAAGCTCAATCTTGGTCTGACCGACTTTGAAGAATGCGGTCTTCACCTTCTGATCTTTAACTTCTTCGATGGCGTAGCATTTTGTTCCGAGCATTTTCTCGAAAACTGGAATCGACTCGTCTAAGCTTGTGACAGCAATTCCAATGTGTTCAATATGAGTTGGATTCATAATAGAATAACGTTATTTATAAATAAAAATTAAACTCGAATTCGAGTGCAAAATTACGAAAAAAACTTATCTCTTGACCAATTTTTCTGTCGAAATGATATTTTTCTTCTCGTCAAGAAGATTTACGTAATAAACGCCTGCCGGAAAATCCTCGACGGAGATGGTTATTTCATTTTCAGAAATGGGAAACGAATTGACCAATTGTCCTAAGCTGTTAACAATCAATATCTTGGAATTGTTGTAATTTGTGCTTATTTTTACGTAGTTTTCTGTCGGATTTGGGGTGAGCAACATTTTCTTTGTGTCGAAATTGTTCTCTCCGAGGCCGAGCTGTGTCTTGTCGATGGCACCGAGGGTGTATTGTCCGGTTTGAAGGTCGTTCACCGTGAAAATGCCTATTTTCCAGTTGCCTTGCTGTTCGTATGGGATGGTATGCCAAGCCTCGTTGATGTTAGCTCTATACAGCAGCACCGCAGAGTCGTTTTCGCTGTGGATGATGTCGCCGTCCATGCTGGCGTTGTTGGAGAATGTGAATTTTCCTGAGACATCAGAATCGCCAAAGTCAAGTCGCAACACATTCCAATAATGCTTGGTTGAAAGTGTAAGTCCCGGGATGTTTGGGTCGTTGTCGGGTGCCACATAATGCTCTTCGCCGCGGAGCATCACCGAGTTGCTGACGCTGTTCACAGTGATCGACAGCTGCTGGTTTATTCCCAAGCTGCCAGGTGCTGTGGCTGTCATGTTGTTGCTGTATTTGGCATCAAGGAAATGATTGTAATAGTCAGCGAAAGCTGCAATAGGGTTGATGTCGAGAGTGATAGTCTTGTTTTCTTCCAAACCGTTCCAGTTGACCAATTCTGTCTGCAACTGGCCTGCATTGTCAATAAAAGTCACTTCCACGCGGTTGTTTTGACCGACGTGTTCCGGACCGTAGTGCTGGTAAGTCATCTTGACTGTGGCATCATACTGGTTTCCGTTAGGTGTAACGTTAAGAAGGTCAACGCCATAGTGCGGCATGCCTGCGGTGAACACGTAAGTGTCGAAGAATCCTGTCATATCGATGCCTGTGGCTGCTGTGAGCGCGTCGCGGAGCTGTTCCGACGAGGCGGCACTGTAGTTGTAGGTGTTAAGATAGCTGCGCAAGCCTGCCAAGAAGGTCTCTCTTCCCATGTAGTTCATCATGGTATTGACGACGACGGCACCGCGGTTGTAGACAGCGCTGTTGTCGTATGTCATGGTCTGCGGCACGTTGTTGAGTGGAATCCAGTTGTTTTCGCTCTTGCACCAGGTGGTGATGTTGTTGGTTTTGGAGCTCATAGCCTGCTGAAAGTCGTCTTCTCCGTAAATATCCGAGCGGTAGAACACTCCGCAAAACTGTGCAAAGCCTTCGTTGAGCCACATCTCTTCCGCTGTGGCGCATGTCACCTTATTGCCGAAATACATGTGCGAGAGCTCGTGTGCCACGTATTCCTCCTGCGAGGTGTTGCCTGTCACTATACCGCTGGTGATGCCGATGTTGTCGACGTGTTCCATGCATCCGACGCTGGTCACGACATAGCCGATGCGGTTGAAAGGATAAGCTCCGAAGCTATTTTCATAGAAACTCGCGATGTCTTTAACGTGCACGAAAGTGCCTGGCACGTTGTTGATTTGGTTCGGCTTGACATAAACCGTTATCGGGATGTCGCGTTCGATGCCGTTGTAGATGTCGGTCCATTCGACGTAGTCGCCGGCTGCGAACGAGATATGATATGTTGCAATCTCCTGAGGTACATTGTAATGCACAGTATGTGTGCCGTTGCCGTTATCGACGTTGTTTACGAGGTTACCTCCGCAAACGGCAGTCGTCGCTGTCGGCACTGTGACATAGACGTCGTATGTCGCCTTGTCGGTGAAGTTATCGACGCACGGGAACCAGCATTTGCCGAGGTTATGCGGGATCGACTCGAAGCCGACGCCCATATTACAGACGTAGTTGCCGCTCCACATGACGCCGCCCCAGTCTTCGTTGAAGGTGTTGCCGCCGTAAGTTATCGTGAACGAGGCGCTTGCATTTGCTGCCAAAGCCGATGTGAGGTTTATGCTGAGGATGTCACCGCTTTGCGCGAAACTGCTGACGTTAGCATCGTTTGATGTCACAGAGGTTACATTCAAGCTCTTAAGCTCTAATTCGAAAGAATTGACTGCATTCAGCGCTGTCAGGGTGACGACAGTCTGTGCCTGCAATGTGTGGTTTGTGAAATCGAAGTTATTCAAATGAATTTCATAATGAGTGACATTGATGTTTTCGCCCGGAGTCTGGGCGTAAGCGAACAATGTCGTGAAAATCAGGATAATAGAAAGGAGTTTTTTCATATTTGTGAAAATTTTATTCGATTATTTATATGCATCATAAACCTCCAGAGGATGTAGTGAACCACATATCCTCTCCATAATAAACCTCATCGGGATTTGAGTTTAAATATGCCAATGCTCTGACGTAATACGTTTTTCCTGCAATGAAATCGGCAGATAGATACTCAAAAAGGCCTTCATTGAAACCGCTGAAATTGCCGATAGATCCATGCAAAAGCGCACTATTGTCGGTAATATCTGTGACTTTATTGGTGTGGACATCAGGGGTCACCACTGCAGGTGTGTCGCCTCCGCCGCCTGTATAAGTGAATGTAGGCAACTTTTTACATCCGGTCGCAACTATTATGACCGCTGCCGCTAATGCTAATATCTTTGCTAACTTTTTCATAATCATTTTTTCCCTTTCATTCCAAATCCTATTCCTAATCGGGTTTCAAAAATCTTGAAGTTGGTGGTGGCGCCATCAAGTGAGATGATCAAATTGCCTAAATGTGCCTGCACGCCTATCAAGCCACCGAAACCATACGAGCTGACGTCACTTACCCAATATGTACTACTGTAATTATTGTTGTAGCTTAAAGTGACAAACATAGAGTTGCTGCTGTAACCGCCTCCAATCTTTACATTTATCGGACCATAGGCTCTGAAAATCACACCGAAAATGACCGAATAAGACATATAATCGGTTTTTGAGTTATATCCTGTTTTGTCAATCAGTGCTTGTATCTGGTCGCTGTTGGCATGTTCGAACTTCCCTTCAAATCCCATTTTTTCGATTCTGAAGTTGGTCATTGCGGTAGCGAAAACACCGACTTTGCGCATGTCTCCGAGTGTGACACCGAACGCCGGTTTGCCGTAGGTGTTGATAGATGCGTTGGCAACGATGAAGCTGTAACGCGGAGTCCGCGGCTTATCTGTCGTTTCCGGTTTTTGTTTCTGCTCCGCAGGTTTCTCGACATATACTATCTGAGGCTCGGTCTGGTTTCGCAAGGCCTCTTCCAGCTTTCTGATGCGTTCCAGGGTCTCTTCGTCGGTTGCTAGAGCGGCATTGTTTACAAGTGTCAGCTCATAGCCTTTTTTCGGCTCCATGTCGTAGGGAAACCAAAACTCTGTCGAGCTCAGGTCTGGATGCGAGATTTTGAGATATGTGGCTTTGTAGGTGAGATAAACCCACACCTCGCCAACTTTGTACTCGCACTCGATGAAAGTGGCTGCGTCGCCTTGGAAAAGCAGCTCTCGACGCTGTTTGTCGTTGATATTCTCGGTCTTCACCTTCACCACGGCGTATGGCACGTTGTTGTCATCCTCCTGAATGTCGAGGTTGATGTTCACAAAGCCTGCCACTTCCTTAAATGAATCCGGCTTCACCTCCAGCTGTGCCATCGCGTCAAGCGAAAAGAGAAGTAATAATATTATTGCAGTTAATTTCTTCATTTTCAGAATGAATTTAAACTGCAAATATATGAATTTTTTATGATTTCATCAAAATTTTGATAAAAAATAGCAGCGGCCACCTTAAGGGCCTTAACGCCATTAATGCCATTAATGCCATTAAAGCCCTTAGGGCGGCCGCCACTTGTTATTCCGAACCCCGTGAGGGGTGAGGAATTATTCTTCTTCAACTCTTATCGGCTCTGGCATAGCCTTGTGGATATCGAGCTCGTCGATGAGGTTGGTTGCTCCGTACACCTTGTCGATTATGAAGAGCACGTAACGGATGTCGACGTTGATTGTGCGCTGGAGTTTAGGCTCGAAGTTGACGTCGCCGCTCATAGCTTCCCAGTTGCCGTCGAAAGCGAGGCCGATGAGTTCGCCCTTGCCGTTCATGATAGGGCTGCCTGAGTTACCGCCTGTGATGTCGTTGGTTGACAAGAAGCAGGTGATGAGCTCGCCGTTGTCGTCGGCATACTGACCGAAATCTCTTGCCTCGATGAGGTCGAGGAGGCGCTGTGGAGCGTCGAACTCGAAGTCACCAGGGATGTATTTCTCGAGGATACCATTGGCGGTGCAGACATAGTCGTAAGTGATAGCATCAGCAGGGCTGTAGTCTTTCACTGAGCCGTAGCTCATTCTCATTGTTGAGTTTGCATCTGGATAGAGGACCTTCTCAGGCTGTGTCTCAGCGTAGAACTCGCGGAGTCCTTTCACGAACTCGTGATTAGCCTCTTGGATAGCGATGTTTGCTATTCTGTAAGCAGGAGCGATTGACATGATCTGCTCAATCATAGCTTTGTATGTGACGAAAGCAGGGTCTTTTTCAGCTTTCTTTGCGTTTGGCTTCTCGATGAATGCCTTCACTGACTCAGGAGTGCTGAAGATAGAGTTGTCATAGATGTAGTTTGCCAATTCTGTCCAGTCGCCTTTAGCTTTCTTCAGGAGCTTCTGTAATGATTCTGGAAGCTCTTCTGTGGTGAACTTGCTGCCGTAGATGTTCATAACTGCCACGAACATGCCTTTTTCAACGCGTGGGTCGAGGTCTTTGAACATTGCATCGACATCGATTTCCTTGAGTGATTCAACAGCTGCCTTCTTGTCGTCTTTTGTAGAATCTTTGCTTGTTGAAACCTCGACAAACTGCATAAACTCTGATGCTGTTGCAACTGGGTTGAGCTGTGCTGTGAAGTTAGGGTAGAACAGTGTTCTTGCTGCTTCGCTCATCTGTGCGTACATAACATCGAGTGTCTCGAGCACCTCGCCGTATTCAGCTTTGCGGTCTTCGTCAGCGTTGACCCATGCTGTGAAGTCTGCCTCAAGAGCGGCTTTGCGCTCAGCGACTTTATTCTTGCGGAGCATTGTGATCTGGCCTTCGAAGTTCTTCCATGTGTTTGCCAAACCAGCTTTGTTGTCAGCGTAAGCGATGTTGACAGCCTTGTCAATCTTCATATATTCGTCCATAACGTCTGTCTCGGCTTTGAACACTTCGTAGACGATAGGATAGAACACGTCAACGTTGTAGTTAATGCCGTATGATGACATGTAACGTTCTGTTGAACCTGGGAAGCCCCAAATCATTGTGAAGTCATCTGGCTGGACGCCGTCGAGGCTCACTGGGAGGTTGTACTTAGGAGTGAGAGGCTTGTTGTTCTCTGAATACTCAGCTGGTTCGCCGTTTTCGTCAGCGTAGACGCGGAACACGCTGAAGTCGCCAGTGTGACGAGGCCACATCCAGTTGTCGGTGTCGCCGCCGAACTTGCCGATTGACTGTGCTGCTGTGAACACGAGACGCACGTCGGTGTAGGTCTTGTAAACGAACATGTAATACTCGTTACCTTCAAAGAAACCTTTGATGACTGGGTTGAGTTTGCCGTCTTCTGATGCTGCTTCTTCCAATTCTTTGATCTTAGCGTTGATGGCTTTCTGTCTTGCCATGTAATCCATGTCGTCGGTCACGACGCCGAGGATTTCGGCTGTCACATCTTCCATTCTTACGAGGAATGATGCTGAAACGCCTTCAGCAGGAAGCTCTTCGCTGAAATTCTTAGCTGCGAAGCCTTCGTTGAGATAGTCATGCTCCACCGTCGAGAGGGCTGCTATTGAGCTGTAGCCGCAGTGATGGTTGGTGAAGAGCAAACTGTTTTTAGAAACGATTTCACCTGTGCAGAAGAAACCGCGTGGTTTGGCACCGTTTGAAAGGCCCACGATAGCGTCTTTCAAGCTGCTGTTGTTGATGCTGTAGAGCTCCTCTGGTGTCAGCTGGAGACCCATTTTCTGCATGTCAACGTAATTCAAACGCTCGACGAACATTGGCAACCACATGCCTTCGTCAGCGCGCACGATGCCCATCATACCAAAGATGATGGCAAAGAAAACTGATAATTTTTTCATTTTTTATTAGATTTAAACTTTAAAAATTTCAACTTTATACTTTAAAACTACTCTAAACTTTACACTCTAAACTCTACACTATTTCGTAAGAAATTCCATTCCCATGTTATAGACGATATCCTTCGGGATACCGCTTCCTGCGAGCTTGTCGAGGTCAGCCTGGAGTTCAGGTTTGATGACGCCGTCGGTGGCGATCCAGTTCTTCACGAACTCATAGTCGCCGTCGCCCTGTGCCTTGAGGATGGCGCCGCCGAGTTTCTCGACTGCGAGCTTCATCTTCGGGAAGTCGATATTGTACAAGCCGTTGGCATCGCGTGTGAAAGCGCCTTCGTTGGCTAAGTAGTTGAATTCAATCATGTTGGCCTTGCCGTGAGCTGAGGCGGCGCCGAAACGCACCGAACGGAAGATGCCAGCCATGAAGGTGGTGTAGTTCTCTTCCATAGTGGTGTTGGTGTATTCGCCCATCTCGCTGAGCTTGGTGACGAGGAACAGACCGAGGATGTCGGCCTTAGCCTCTTCGATGGCTGAATACTGCTCTTTCAATGCGTGACGCACTGTGCCTTTGCCGTCGAGGGTGTTCTTGATACCCAGACCGTGAGCCACCTCGTGGAACATCACGTTGGCGAAGAATGCGTCAAACTTCACGTTCTGACGTGCTTCTGGAGCGACCAAAACATTTGAAATCGGGACGACAATCTTGTCGAATTTTGCCGCCATGGCGTTCTTCAGCTGAAGCTTGCGGGTGCCTTTCTGCAGCTGCACTCTCTCGTCGTTAGGCAGGTTGATGGCGATGGTCTTCGATGCCATGTTGCAGTCGCCACCGTAGTAAACCACGTCGTATGCTGCGAGGTCAGCGTCGCTACCCGGTTTCTCCTGTTTGTATTTAGGATCGACAGGCAATTTTGTCTGAAGCTCAGGCAACAATGCCACATAACGCGACAGCTTCTTCGTCCATTCCTGGTCCTTGATGAGGATGAACGACTCGTGAGCGGCTTTGTAGCCAAACAGACCGTCGGTGTAGTTCTCGATAGGTCCAACGACGAAGTCGACGTTGTTGTTGCGGACATCCATCCAAGCCATGTCTGAATAGTAATAATCGTCGGTGAGAAGAGCCTGTGCTCTGAGTTCCAGGTACTCTGCAAACTCTTTGTCTGCTGCGAGTGTGGATGCCTTCTTGAGCAAATCGGCTGCCTTGTTGATCTTATTGGCAAAAGCGTCGTGATACCAAACGGTCTGGAGATTGCCCTGCTCGTCGCGGCACACCAAAGTGTACTGGCTGGTCTTGTCAGGGTTTTCCCAAGCCTCAAACTCTTCTTTTGTCATGTCGGTAGGATAAAAACCTGCGCCTTCAGGCTTTGGACCGTATCCAGGGATGAAGACACGGCGGTTGTCGAGCTGATCCCAAGGACCATAGTTGATCTCCGCGTATTTGCGTGCGTTAGGGTCTTTGATGCCTTCTAAAAACTTGTGTTTGCAACCGCCAAGGTTCTCATGCCAATAGATGTCGTCCATGAGTTTGCCCGCCTCGAAAAGCAATCCGAGCATTTCCACCTCATTGTCTGAAAGATGGCTGATGTCGGTGGTCAAAGTCACCTTGGCATACTGGTTTGCAAGGGCTTCGTAATTCTCTTTGCAGCATGATTTCTCATTTTTCTTTTCGCCACAGCTGAAAAGCGCTGCTGTGATAGCTAATGCCATTGTTAATGTTTTGAATTTCATATCGTTATAAATTTATTCTATATTAAAGATACTAACCATTTTATATCTGTCCATGCCTGGCTGAACCATTCGACGTTGGCTTGTATGATGTTGACAGGCTCAGTCATTCCGCCGCCGAGCGAATAAAAAATTATCGCAAGATTAAAGAAAATAAAGGTCCAGATGAAGAGGTACGAACGGAACACTCCGCAGCGTTGTATGTCGCTTTGGTCGATGCGCATGTCCTTTTTCCAGCATGAGAAATGAAACATCAGGGTGAATCCGATGATGAAGTCGATAATCGGGAGACACTCGTTTTTAATCATCAGGCGGAAAAACACCATCGCGAAGGTGATGTATGGCAACATGTATGGCGCCAATGTCGAGAAAATATTGGCACTTTGGGCGTTTGACGAGACATAGCCGAGAGTGTTGTCGTTTTGCTTCAACGTATCCGATGACTTTGCGTTAAACTCGTAGATTTTCTTGCGAAGGAAGAGACCGCCGACGAGCATATGTGCGCCTTCATGCGTCATGGTCTGCATGATGTCGAGGTTTTTCCTGAAGAAAATGATTGCGATTAAGACGAATGACATCATGCCGACACAAAGCCATAAATAACCCTGATACTGATTGGTACTGAATGAGTTATATATGCTTTGAGCGCATCTGAAAAACTCCAGCCCAGTGATAATCAAGGTGATTATGAACAGCAGCGATGTTATGAAACGCCAGATTTTCTGCATGTTGTTTTATTTTGTGATGAACAATTTCTTCACCATCGTTGTTTCGCCGTAAATCTTTACGAAATACTGACCTTCCGGAAGTTCTGAGATGTTGATGTTTGAAGTCTTTTCAGTGTTCAAAACGGTGCGGCCTGTCAAATCCAAGATCTCGACGTTTGTGATATTTAAGTTATTGTCATTCAATATCTTAATAACATCTTTTGCAGGATTTGGATAGATGCTGACGTTGTTTTCAGCTATGCTTTCATCGATGTTGTCGATGTCGCATTCATCATATTCCGGGTTGACGAAAATCACATCGTCTTCAACATGATAGCAAAGCATGTGGTACATCTCGCCGTCGCTGTCGTGGGCAGGCTCGTACATGCCGACGTTCATGAAACCTCTGCTGCTGCCGATGCCTTCAACCCAAAACTCTGTAGCATCTGGAAGACCGATGAAGCTGAACGAGATTTTCTTTCTTGAAACTCCGTTGTTATCAATGATTGTTGTGACTTCCGTGACTTGCATCGCGTGCTCGTCGTCATCGTGGAAGAAGTCGCCTTCCTCGAGGTCATAGTCATAAAGCAGAACTTCATCTTCGTATGAAGAGCCATTCCATTTGCAATAATAAACCTGATTTCCGTCGTTGCGGAAAGCGCCATCGAGCTGATTTCCTGTTGAAGGATTCTGAATATAAATGGTATTGTATTCAAGACCGCCAATATTCACAGCCTCACCCTGATGGTGATATTCGTAAAATGAGCCTACAGGATGCGGAGCGCTCCATGTGTAAACACCATAAATATACCATGTTTGAGCATTGACACTCAATGAGATAGCGATGGTTGCGATAGCTAAGACCGCAAATTTCTTAAGATTTTGTAAACGTGTAGCCATAATTATATTATTAAATCAAGCTACAAAATTACAAAATTTTTTCGAAAGGCAAGAAAAAATTATCAGTTCTTCATAAACTTCATCCTGACATTTTGTGCGAGGAATGCCGCGACATGATAGCCGGGAATGTTAGTGACATTGAGCACAAAGTCGTAGTTGCGGGCGTCGTAGCGTGACACTCCGGCATATCTCATAGTGTACTCTTCACGTTCTTTGTCGACTTCCTTGATGCGTTTTCTTGCGGCGACCTTGGTGAGCCCGTGTTTCTCGCTGACGTGTTTCACCCTGGCGTCATAGTCGGCGATAAGCAGCACGCGCACCACATTCGGATGGTTTTTGAAGATGTCGAAACCTGTTCGTCCCACGATAATACACGATTCTTTGGCAGCGATGTTGAGCAAAATCTTCTTTTGGATGGCATAGATGTCGTCAGGAAGCTCGTTGGCGACGTCAAATTCCTGTTCGATCTCCTCAAGCACGTTCTTGTCGTAGACCTTGATGTCGAGCAAAGCACCGAGTTTATATGCTATTTCTCTTCCTCCCGAGCCGTATTCGCGGTTGATTGTGATAATTAGTTTGTCGTTTTTCATAAAATCAAGTGTTTAATCAACTGCAAATATATAAAATTTTTAAACTTAAATACTTTTAACTATAAACTTTTTAACTACTCTAAACTTTAAACTCTAAACCCTAAACTAAAAATTTGTAATTTTGCGTCATGGCAGGATTGTATCTCCATATTCCGTTTTGCAAGTCGAAGTGCGCTTACTGCAACTTCTTTTCTGTCGTTTCCGAGAAGCAACGTGCTGATTTTCTTGAGGCTTTGAAGAAAGAAGCCGTTAACCGGAAAGATTATTTAGGAGGTGAAGAGGTGCGTACGGTTTATTTCGGCGGCGGCACTCCGAGTTTGCTTAAGCCTTCTGAGGTTTTGGAGATTTTAGATGTTTTAAATAAACATTATCCTATCGTTGAAAACCCGGAAATCACTCTTGAAGCAAATCCTGATACCGTTTCAAAAGAATCGCTTTTGGATTATAATAAATTGGGAATCAATAGGTTAAGCGTCGGAATCCAGAGCTTTTTCGATGACGACTTGCAATATCTCAGCCGCAAACACGACTCGAAGCATGCTTTGCAAGTGCTTGAATGGGCGAAAGAAGTTGGCTTTCAGGAGGTTACGATGGATTTGATTTACGGCATCCCGACTCTTACAGACGAGAAATGGCGTAAAAATCTTGAGATTTTCTTCTCGACAGGCCTCAATCATCTTTCAGCTTATGCCTTGACGGTGGAGGAGAAGACGGCTTTGGGGCAGCGTATTAATAAAGGTGTGTCTGCGCCGGTTGATGAGGATGCTACTATTCATCAATACGAGATTCTTTGTGAAATGACTGAAAATCAAGGGTTTGAGCATTATGAGATAAGCAATTTCGCGCGACCGGGACATTATTCAAAGCATAACACCATTTACTGGAAAGGTGAGAAATATCTTGGATTAGGGCCATCGGCACATTCGTTTGATGGCGTTTCACGACAGTGGAATGTGGCAGGCGTGAAAGATTATTGCGACAACTATTCCTTTGAAAAAGAGACACTTACGCTCGATGACCGCTATAACGAATATGTGATGACATCGCTTCGTACATGCTGGGGCTGTGATGTTGAATTTATCAGGCAAAATTTTGGCGAAAAATATGTCCAAAAGTTCGAAAAAGGCATAAAAAAGCATATTTTAAATGGGAAAATGTTCCAAAAAGACCAAAAATTTATCTTAAACGACAACGGAATGCTCTTTGCTGACGGAATAGCTTCGGAATTGTTTGTATGAGATTTTTCCACTACGCCTATCGGCTTCGGTCGAAATGACGTTGGTATTCGTCATTTCGAGCGACCGCAGGGAGTCGAGAAATCTCCTGTAATTGTATGAGATTTCTCCATTCCGCTTCGCTTCAGTCGAAATGACATGTTGATTTCATTTTTTTGCAAGAAATCTTAAAAATTTTTAAGAAAAAAGTTTGCTCTTTATTCAAAAATTTTGTATAATTTTGCAGCGATAACATTTTTGAACAGAATTAAAAAATAAATATATGAAACGTAAAGATCCGATTGCGGAAGCGAGACGTTACGTTGAAAACGCTAAAGAGACATTGAAGGAGAAAGGTGAGCTCGATGTCGAATTAAGAGCTTATCAAGACGATAAATATGTACGTGCAGCAGGTAATTATCTTTGGCTTGGCGTACTGAAAGCACTTGATGCCGTATTTGATGTCAGAACAGATCATCGTACAAGAGTTAACGTAAATAATTATTTGGAAACCATCGGCAAAAGGGACAGAAAACTATTAAGTTTGGTGGATGATGGGTACAAAGTATTGCATTTGTCAATGAATTATGATGGCGTTCAGTCGAAAGATATTTGTGATTCGGGTTTTCGTCTTGCCAATGATATTATTGACCGTTGCGAGATAATGCTGCCAAAACAATAATCATTTTAAGCCATTTGTATGCAGACGCAGATGATTGAGAACGCGAAGTTGGAGATGGTCGACAAGTTCGTCCGTTACACCAACATGAACATCTTCCTGACCGGTAAGGCCGGTACGGGTAAGACGACGTTTCTGCGAGGTCTGGCTGAGAATCCGACAAAACGAATGGTGATTTTGGCACCGACCGGTGTCGCCGCCATCAACGCCGGAGGCCAGACGATTCATTCGTTTTTCCAACTGGAATTCGGGCCACAGATTCCAGAAGGTGCTGCAATTTCCGGCAGTTCCGACGTTATGCGTCGTTCCGCAGTGCAGTATCAGAAGTTTTCGGCAGCCAAGCTGAAAATCATCCGCTCGCTGGAACTCCTTGTTATTGATGAGATTTCGATGGTGCGCGCCGACCTCCTTGATGCCGTGGATGCTGTTTTGAGGCGTGTGCGTCGTAAAGAAAAACCCTTTGGAGGCCTTCAAGTGCTGATGATTGGTGATATTCACCAGCTCGCTCCGGTTGCAAAAGAAGAAGAATGGGCACTGCTCCGTGATTATTACAAATCAGTGTATTTCTTTGATAGTCATGTGCTTACGAAGACACCGTACTGCTGCATCGAGCTGGAGCATATCTATCGACAAGAGGACCGACAGTTTATTGATATATTAAATAAGGTGCGAAACAACTGCCTCGATGCAGAAAGCCTTAAAGTTTTAAACAGTCACTATCATCCTGACTTCGAGCCTGATGAAGATGCGGGCTACATCACCTTGATGACGCATAACCGTCAGGTGGATGAGATTAATGAAAGTAAGCTTAACGCATTGAAAACCAAATTGTTGAAGTTTATAGCAAAGGTTTTCGGCAACTTCCCGGAGACGTCATATCCTACCAAAGCGGAGCTTGAGTTGAAAATCGGGGCTCAAGTGATGTTCGTGAAAAACGACCCCTCGCCGGAGAAGATGTATTTCAACGGAAAAATCGGCAGGATTGTCAGCTATGACGAGGAAAGCGGCCTTGAGGTGCGCTGCGGCGACGAAGTGATTGAGGTGAAACCTGTCACATGGTCGAATTTCGAGTACCGAATCAACGAAGAGACCAAGGAAATTGAAGAGAAAGAGGTCGGAAACTTCACGCAGATCCCGCTGAAACTGGCGTGGGCGATCACCATCCATAAGAGCCAGGGTTTGACATTCGATAAGCTGATTTTGGATGCCAGTCTGGCGTTCGCGCACGGTCAGGTTTACGTGGCACTGAGCCGTTGCACTTCGCTCGAAGGATTGGTTTTGAAAGCGAAACTGTCACAAAGTGGACTGTTTAACGACTTGACAATCAATCAGTTTGTGACGGAATTACCTTCACGAGAGCCGAATGAGGAGCAGTTTGAGTACAACAAAAAACTCTACGAGTCGCAGATGCTCTTCGAATTGATAGATTTTATTGATATTGAAAGCGATTTGAACGGCATCAGGAAGGTGGTTTTCGCCAACAAAGGCAGTTTCGACGCTTCGGTGAGCGAAAAAATAGCTCCGAAAGGGCAGAAGTTCCATGAAGAAGTGGTTGAGGTGTCTGAAAAATTCAAACGCCAGATTGGTGGTATATTGAAAGATAATTTGCAGATTGACAACAATATACAGCTTCAAGAACGTGTCAAAAAAGGTTGTTCTTATTTCTTGGACAAGCTGTCGGATTTGGAAGATATTGCCGGTTTGCCGTTTGAGACCGACAACAAAGCCGTTAACGACCAGATAAAGAAGGAGTTGGATGCTTTCAACACCGATTTCTTCGTGAAAAAAGCATGCCTTGAGTGCTGCTTGGGCGGCTATGAGATGAAGAAATATCTCAATGTTAAAAATAAGAAAATCGTTGAGGCTGAGGAACTTAACAAGTCCAAGAAAGCGAAGTTAAGTAGAAAACAGCTGTCGAGAGATGATAACAAGCTGTTCAAGGCGTTGGTGGCATGGCGCGAGCAAGTGGCTGACGCTCTTGAAGTTGAAGAGACAAAGGTCATTCCGACGACAGCATTGACCGCTATCGCAGAGAAGAAGCCGATGTCGGTGAAAGAGCTTAAGTCGCTGTCGAAGATAGGGACTACACGTTTGCAGCGTTATGGTGCCGATATCTTGAACATAGTGCTTGAGCATCAAGGATTTACGAAGCAGGAATTCGACGATGCGGAATCAAAAGAGGAACTTAAACTCAGTTCATCTGTTCAGCGTACCAAAGAGCTGATAGAGGAGGGGCTTTCGATTGATGAAATCGCCGAGAAACGCAATATGGCGCGGTCGACCATCGAGCAGCATGCGGCGGAGCTGGTGATGAAAGGCTATGCCGATGCCAAGGATTTCATGAGCGAAGAACACTACGAAAACATCGTTGAATACTTCACTGAAACACAGGATTCATCATTGGGAGCAGCGAGAGATGTGCTTGGTGAGGAGTACTCTTGGGGAGAATTGAGGATTGTGCTTAATGAAATGAAAAGAAATAAAGCCATTAGTTATTAGCCATTAGCAGAGAACTGGTTTTCTAATGGATAGAGGATAATAGCTGTAAAAGCTCCTTCATTCCTTCCGAAGCACCTTTTTTGATATGGGTTATAAGACGGTGTGTGTTGATGTTAACATCTTTAGGATCAATAAGATAAACATCAGCATTTGATGGAACATAATACAGCAGGCTTGCTGCCGGATACACGTTCATCGAGGTTCCTATGATGACGAAGATGTCGGCCTGTTCCACGTATCTTACTGCCGTCTCGATTTCCGGTACTGCCTCGCCGAACCAAACGATGAAGGGTCTCAACTGGCTTCCGTCACCGGCTTTGTCGCCCATTTTCACCTCAAACTCCTCAGGTTTCAGTTCACGGATATAACGAGGGTCGTTGGGATTATAGCTCGAACAAACCTTTGTCAGTTCGCCATGAAGATGGATTATGTGATGGCTGCCGGCTCGTTCGTGCAGATTGTCAACGTTTTGCGTCACAACAGTCACGTCGAAATATTTCTCCAACTCGGCGCAGAGGATATGACCTTGGTTTGGCTTCACATCTAAAAGCTGTTTGCGGCGTTCGTTGTAGAAATTGATAACCAATTCAGGATCAGCCTCATAGCCCTCGATTGACGCCACCTGCATCACCGGGTATTTGTCCCACAGTCCGCCAGCGTCTCTAAACGTACTGATTCCACTTTCTGCACTGATGCCTGCTCCGGAGAGGATTACTAATTTTTTCATGTTATTTATTATTGTATTGATTCATTGTCAAATCCGGGCCGATTGCCACGAAGCTTTTGACGAATTCCACGGCGACGTCGAGGCGGGGCTGTATCTCGTCGATTTCCGATTGTTTCCATTCGCCGATGACGAAGTCGACTTGTTTTCCTTTGGCGAAGTCGTTGCCGATGCCGAAGCGTAGGCGGCAGAACTCGCTGCTTCCGAGTGACTCGATGATGTTTTTCAGACCGTTATGACCGCCGTCGCTGCCTTTTTTGCGCATTCTGAGGGTGCCGACAGGGAGAGCGATGTCGTCGCAGACAACAAGGATGTTCTCCATCGGGATTTTTTCCTGTGTCGCCCAGTATTTCACGGCTTTGCCGGAGAGGTTCATATATGTCGTGGGCTTTATCACAATCATCTGACGGCCTTTGTATTTCATCTCCGACACCATCGCCAGACGACTGGTGGTGAAGGTACATTCGAGGTTTTTCGCCAGATGGTCGGCGACCATGAAACCGATGTTATGCCTCGTGTTGGCGTACTCGGCTCCTATATTTCCCAGACAAGCAATCAAGTATTTCATGATGCAAAAATAAAAAAAAGCCTTCAAACGAAGGCTTTTTCCATATAAATTTCTTGAAATTTACATTATTTTGCTTCTGCTGCAGGTGCTGCTGCGCCTTCTGCTGCTGGAGCTTCTTCAGTTTCTTCCTCAGCTGCTGCGTTACGTGGAGCCTTGACGTCAACCACGATGGTGTTTTCAGGAACGAGGACAGTCATCTTTTCAAGGTTCAAATCTTTCACCTTGATTGACTGGTTCATCTGAAGCTGTGAGATGTTAACGATGACGTTATCTGGAAGGTCGTTGACATAACCACGAACTTTGAGTTTAGGAAGGTTCATGATAAGACGGCCGCCACGCATGACGCCTGGGCATGTGCCTGTTGTGCGTACTGGAAGCATGACTGTGATTGGGTTGTCTTCGTTGACATCGAGGAAGTCAGCGTGAAGGACTTCGTCAGTAACTGGATGATACTGAATGTCTTGGAGGATTGTGTGGTAAACTTTACCGTTGATTTCGAAGTCGATAATCAAGGTCTCAGGTGTGTAAAGAATCTTCTTGAAGCTTCTTGCATCTGTTGCAAACTTCACCTGTTCGATGTTGTTACCGTAAATGACGCATGGTACGAGACCTTTTGCGCGCAATGCTTTAGCATCTTTTTTCCCTACGTTCTCGCGAAGAGAACCGCTCAATGATACTGAATTCATTTTGTTTGTTTTTAATTAGTTATTTATTTTGCATTAAAGAATTCGCTTAATGACTCGTAATTCTCCACCTTCTTGATGACCTCGGCGAAGAGCTCGGCTGTTGAGAGCACGTGAATCTTCTTGCTTGGGTTCTTCAGCGGGATGGTATCTGTTACGACCACTTCGTCGAATACTGAATTGTCGATTTTTTCCATTGCTGAGCCTGAGAAAATCGGGTGTGTTGCGAAGGCGCGGACGCTGCGTGCGCCGTGGTCTTTCAGCAACTGACCGGCTCTAGTGATGGTGCCTGCTGTGTCGATGATGTCGTCGATGAGGATGACGTCACGATCCTGAACGTCGCCGATGAGGAGCATCTTCTCGATCTCATTCGGTTTTGAACGCTGCTTGTGGCAGATGCAGAACACTGTGCCGAGCATCTTGGCATATGATGAGGCGCGACGTGTGCCGCCGGCGTCTGGTGATGCCATGATCGGGTCATGCAGGTTCAGACTTTGTATATAAGGTACGAAAATCTTCGATGCGTAGAGGTTGTCGACCGGGATGTCGAAGAAACCTTGAATCTGGTCGGCGTGGATATCCATTGTGATGACGCGTGTGACACCGGCTGTCTGAAGGAGGTTAGCGACCAACTTGGCGGCGATGCTGATACGCGGACGGTCTTTTCTGTCCTGACGGGCGAATCCGAAGTAAGGGATGACAGCGATGATGCGGCGTGCTGAAGCACGTTTTGCAGCGTCGACCATCATCAGAAGTTCCATGAGGTTCTCTGTTGGCGGGAAGGTCGACTGAATCAAAAATACGTCTCTTCCGCGTAAGTTTTCCTCAAAACTTGGCTGAAATTCTCCGTCGGAGAACACTGTTACGTTACATGTTCCGAGAGGTTTGCCATAATATTGGGCGATTTGATCTGCCAAATATTTCGTGGCTCTGCCTGAAAAGATTGATACAATGGGCTCTTGCATAGTTTAAAATTTGTCTGTTTAATTTTTCGGGTGCAAAAATATAAAAAAAAATGTTGCGTGTAACAAAAAATGTATTAATTTTGCAGCCGAAAAAAGTTCATTGAAAAAACTGAGCCTAGGTGGCGGAATTGGTAGACGCGTCGGTCTCAAAAACCGATGAGGTAACACTCGTGCCGGTTCGATCCCGGCCCTGGGTACGGATTTAGAAAGTTAATCCCTTGTAAATCAACGATTTGCAAGGGATTTTTCTTTTTGGGTAGCCACTGGGTAGCCACAGACGACATCACTATGGTCTTTTTTATGAAGCTAATAGAAACTGTGAGGAGGGATGGTTGAGTGATAAAATAGATAACAAAAAAAGTGCAGATGTGATAAACATATCTGCACAATAACCTATACTTTTGTCTGCTAATAAATAGCAATGCAAAGATACAAAAAAATTCCTAAAACACATCAATTTGAACGAAAATTTATTCAAGCCTGTAATATCCGAGATATTCGGAGTTGGTGATGAGCTTGTTGTCGGCGGAGCGCATGGCAAACCATGCATGGATGTGGTCGCCTTCCCAGCTGTCTGGCAAAAAGACGTGTGATGTTCCTAATGAACGGATGAAGCCGTTGAGATCAAAAAAGACCTCTTGCCTTTCCACATTGTAGCAAAAGAAAACCGACACATCATCATCTTTTGCATTGCCATGACCGTTTTGATCGCCCCAAAGGATGTCGATGTCAGTCATCGTGACATACATGATTTGCACCGATGGCGGTGTGAGAATGCCTTTGGAAAGGACAATCTTACTGAAATCGATGGTGTAGTCTGGCGCATCGCCGATGGCGTTGTTGACCATCTGACGGACGGCGTAGTTGAAAGGTGATTGCTTCTTTGCCACGTCTTTGAGACCGAGGTTGATGAACTGAAGCGCCTGCTTCATGAACTTTTGAGCGATGTCCATTTTGTGACGCTGCTCGAGCTGTTTTTCTGTCTTGGGGTTCTTGACGTGCTGAGCGAGGCCACGCATGTAGGCTTCGCCTTTCCAGCTGCTGCCCACAACGGTGCCGACCTTGCCGTTGAAACCTCCCAAGATTCCTTGTTTAATTGTTCCCATAATCTTTGTATTGTTTAATTGTTAATCTTCAAAATCGTTGATGAATGGTGCATAGAAATCTCTACATCTTTCTGAAACTTGTCCCAAAGCTTTATCGTAAACGAAAGCCCATCCGAGATAGTGACAGTGGCCATCGATTGGAAAGCTTTGGATTTGAATGTCACTCGCCCCAGTTGTGAACGGCTTGTCGTAAACATAGCTGAACCAATTGTTGGTGCCCAATTCATTCAAAATGAAAATGAAGCCAGGATACTCCACGTGGGAGTTGTCGTATTGGATTGCCCCAACATACCAGTGGCCGTCTTGACCTGGGTCATCGACAAAAAACATGTCAAAGCTCTTCAGGAAGCCTTTTGAGAGAACGAGTTTCTTGTAATTGACAACTGGCTCGCCATCGACTTTTTCGATGGCTGCATGATAGTTGATCTGAGCTGCCTTGTTGAAAGTTGACATCTTATGGTCGTAATCGCCGAAAGTGAGACGGAGAGTCGGTGCTATAGGACGCAGCGCCTCGATGACAGCACGAAGGGCTTTACGGCAAAAGATGACACTATCAGACTGGGTGGCTGTGTAATGAGTTGGCAAGCCACGCATGTAGGCGGTGCCTTTCCAGCTGCCGCCTACAACGGTTCCGACTTTACCACTGAAGCCGCCCAATATTCCTTGATTTATTTTTCCCATAACCTTTATATTGTTTTGTTAAATTTATTATCTCCCGTAGGCCTCGACTTCGGCGATGGGGTCTGAGACCTTGCCGGAGGCTGGGTTGTAAGTGCAAGCGTAGGCGAGATATTCCTTGGCTTCGAGTAGGGGCATACCGTGAAATTCAAGTGTGTCGCCCACATGGAAATGCTGACGGATGATGCCTGTCTGCCATACACCGCCAGTGACATCGTAGATTGCGAATATCAGACCATCATACTCTGGATACTGGTTGTCATCGAAGATTGTTGATATATAGTAATTTCCATCTTCACTTGGGTCGTTTATGACCAGATAGGTAAATGGCTTGAGACTTCCTTGTGAAAGGATTAGATGTTCGTAATTGAAATGAGGTTCGCCACCAGATTCATAGATGGCGGCTTTGTAGTTGACCGACACGGCCTTGTTGTAGCCTGACATTTTGTGAGCGCGTTCTTTGAAAGTGACGCTCAGCAGAGAGGCGATAGGCTTTAAAGCAAGCGCGAGGATTTTTAGGGCCTCGCGCTGGTACAACTGCCCCGCTGTGCGGGGGTCTTTAACGTGCTGTGCCCGACCTCTCATGTAGGCCTGGCCTTTCCAGCTGCTGCCCACCACTGTGCCGACCTTGCCGTTAAATCCCCCGAGGATGCCTTGTTTGATAGTTCCCATAGTACAGCGGTTTTAAGGGTTACTCGCTGAGAGTTTTCTCACCGAGATAGATGGAATCAGCCACCTCTTTGCCGTCGTCAGACACCATGCCGAGATAGACCTCCACTTTGTCGCCAACCCAGTCGTTAGGAACGATGAGATCCTGAGTGTGGGTGGCTCGGGTTGCACCTGCGGTGTCGTAGATGGTCTCACCTTTGGTCTTGTTGTAGATGAAAGGCATGGCCTTGTCGGTTGCGAGGGCGTTGCCCACACCGCTGTTGTCAGTCCAGCTGACCGTGATTTTCTGAGTTGCAGCAGCCCAGCTTGCCGAGGCACCAGTGACTGGCGTCAAGCCGCCTTTTGAAACGATAATCTTGGTGAAATCCAGAGCATAGCTCGGATAGCTGCCAGTTACAGCATTTTTGATGGTGTAGGACATGGCAGCGTTGAACTCGGTCTGCTTAGCAGCCTGGCTCTTGAAGCCGATACGGATGTACGGCACGACTGGCTGGAGGAAGCTCAAAACTAGAGCGAACTTGGTGCGCTGGTTGACCTGACCTGCCGAACGAGGATTTTTGACATGCTGGGCTTGGCCACGCATATAGCTGATGCCTTTCCACGATGAACCGATGACGGTTCCGACTTTTCCTGAGAATCCACCGAGGATTCCTTGTTTGATAGTACCCATAATCTTTAAATTGTTTTTTAGGTTGAAAAAATTGTTTAATTAGGTAACCTTGGTCTTGACTTGGTACGGACTTGGTATGGTCTGAAACCGGTTTCAAAACGAGGTTCGCTGCAAGTATAATAAAAAAGCCGAAGATGATTTAGTCTTCGGTTATAAATGCGTGAAATAGTAGGTGTTTGCGTGAATTTGCGAGGTGTCATTGGATGATATAGTCGCCGAGGTACTCGGAGTCGGAGACGAGCTTGCCGTCGAGGGAGCGCATGGAGAGGTAGAGGTGGATTCGGTCGCCGAGCCAGTGCTTTGGAAGCTGGTAGAGACAAGTGGCGTCGTTGCGCGGGTTGCCTTTGAGGAAGCATGTGAACTCATTCTTCACCACGTTGTAGAACAGGACGAGAGAGACATCGGTTGGTTTCGCATTGCCCTCGTTAGAGTTGTCGGCAAGGATGATGTCGCAGGCGTTGTCGGTGAAGGATACGCTTTCGACCTGTGGAGGGGTGAGGACGCCTTCGGAGAGGATGATGCGTGAGAAATCGAGGAGATACTCGTGGGGATGTCCGTTTGATGAGATGGCTTCTTTGACCATCCTGGCGACAGCGTACTTGTAGGGCGTTTGTTTTTTGGCCACGAGTTTGAAGCCTATGTTGATGAAACGTAGTATCGGATAGAGGAAGCATCGGGCTAGTTCGAGTTTCTCTTTGTCGGTCTTGGAAATGTGGTTGATGACCTTTTTTAGGGTGTTTTTGGGGTTGCAGCTGTTTTTTCTTGTGCTCATGATGATTGTTTTTTTAAATTGATTGATGATTGTATTGTGATTTCAGGAGCAATAATATAAAATAAAAGGACGAGAAAGCCGAACTTAGACGGGGATGCGTGAAAAAGTGGGTGTTTGCGTGATTTTGCGAGGTGCGAAGCAGTATTAAAATTTTTCACCAAAACGAACAACGAAACAAAAAAAATAAAAAAAAGATGCTTTTTTGCCAGCGTAGAGGAGCGCAGTCAGTCAAGGTTTGCGAGCGAAAAATACTCTTTTCGTAGCGAAGCGGAGAAAAGGAAGATTTTTCCCGAAGCAACCCGTAGGGCTTGACCTTGACGGACAAGCGGAACGAGCTAACTTTGCAACTTTTTTTGAATTTTTGAAATCACCAAATAATCAATCACTAATCAACAAAAAATCGGAGTTCTTTGAGAACTAAGAGATCTCTGATTTGTGCAGAAACACTCAAAGAAGTATGCCCCCTAAAGGGGTGGGCGGGCGGGGACGAAACATTGTGGGCAAATGCTTGGGCGAGAGAAGCACGCAATGAAGCGGTCTGGATTCCGAGGGTTCCCATTGGGATGCGGAATCCAGAACCGCGAAATGGAGTGCTGAAAGGAGCCGAAGCTTTTGCCTTGGAGCCGTAAACATTCAATCGAAGCCGTGAACCAAGAAAAAAAGAAAACAATTTAATCAGTACGAAGCGGCTTGAGCTTGATGGCAGCCGAGGGTTCCCACTGGGAAACGGCTGACATCGAGCTGATGCCGCGGCAATGTGTAGAAGCCGTAAACAAACAAGTGCCCAGAAACTAAGACGTGGAAGAACAGAAAACTTGCCAATGGGCAAGGAAAGGAAGCGGAGCGACTGGACGCAGCGCAAGCGAGGTCGCTTTGCGCACGCCGCCGGAATGAAATGGAGGCGCCCGAAGCAAAAACGAAGTTTTTTGCTGAGGGGTGCGCGCGACGCGCGTGCGGGGTGGCGGCAGCGCAGAGGTGGCACGGAGGCGTCAAGCCGAGTAGCCCTGCGCTGAAAGGTGACAGCTTTTGAAGCCGCAGAAACAATTGAATTAGTATGGACTATCAATGAATGCAAAGACATTGTGATATTCGGTAACATTATAGGTCGGCTAAAAAGCTGGCACCCTGCCACCCCGCCGGGCGGCGCGCTTTAACTAAAGGGGCTGGCGGCGGGATTTGGAAGTAGCGACATTCTGCGATGCCTTGACATGCCAATGTGCAGAAACGATGGAATTACCTGTAAACCCCGCCGAGAGGCAGCCCCGAGTGAGCTTTGCCTTTTTGCGCCTAAAAGGCTTTTTGAAACACCTTCAATTCAGCACGGAACACGGTAGCGGGCGGGCTGCCCCTGGAATTAAGGGGCAGCGGTGACAAACAGTGATGCAGAGGCACTGAGCGTGCTACCCCATGCAAGGGCTGGAGGTAAAAAATACTACCCGGAGGGTGGAGATTTTTTATCTCCAGCTCGCGAAGCCCTTGCAGGGGGCAAAAAGCCTTTTAAGCAAAAAGCAAAGCGAACACCGCTTTCCCGCCCTCACACTCACACTGGGCAGTAAACATTGTGTAGGAGCAGAAACCAAAAATGAATACACTTTTGGATTATTATTTACCTGAGTAATCAACTTACACGATAATTATAAAGTTTCAAAATTTTTAGGCAATGGGGACAAATATGCATATATCCTTCCCTGCCACAGAGTTCTTTCCAGCTGTCTTCATTTGATTTGTAATGAAATAATATCGTGTGATTACCACCACAATTTGAACATGATTTGTTGTTAACGTAGTAGGCTTCACGTTTGCGAGACTCCATACTTTGAATAATCTCCGTCCATGCATAAATGTTTGGCAATTGCATCTCACCGACACGATCCGGTTCATCACCAATTTGCTCATTGACTTTAGTTTTCAATTCATTCAAAAGGTTGTCGTATTCATCATCCGAGATAGGCATTAAATCGGCGTATGTTATGTCTTTATGCCAAGATTTCAGCCAACGTTGCATTGCTTGGTCTGTACTCTCTTCATAACAGAGTTTGGAGTTGCATTTCACATGATTCACTATTAAAGCGACGATGATTACTGTTGCTATTATGATTAGTATAAGTGTCATTTTGTATTCTGTTTGGATTTTACATCATTAATAGCTTCATCCGTTTGATATAAGTAAAAGGACTTTTCCTCCTCATCTTCAATGTTTTGTATAACGTAGTTTCTGAAATCATATAAGCTTTGAAGTGCGCTTTCGGGTTCGCCAAGGAGGGTATATATATTCATTGATTCTAAGGTGTAATCACGTTGAGCAATGAATGGGTCTTCAAAATCCATAAGGGATAATTTATATAACTCCAAATATTTCAATGCCTTGTTGCGGTTGCCTTCTTCAGCATATAATGAACTTAGAACCCACGTCAAATCAACTATGTGTTCGGGGTAATAGTTTTCGTTATATGCCATTGTACTTGCTGTAATAAGATAGTCCTCTTCAAATAATCGTAAGTTTATTTGATTGGCTTCTGATTCTGGATAATGGTCATACGTTTGCAATGCAAATACTTGATAATCAGCGTTAAATAATGCATCTGATTTTATCAGAGCTATATACATCGGAACATGATTGTCACGATACAACTGAAGGCTTTCTTTCCATTTATTCTTAGCAGCTAAGTCTAGAATTTTGTACCATGTTTTGGATGTTTCAATATACATGCTATCATCTTCTCTTTTATCAGCAGCAGGTCTATCCATTATGGAATCGACCACGTCCAAGGAGTGTTTGTAATAAATGCGTGCCGAATCAATCTTCAGCAGGTTGAAAAAGTAGGGATTGCCGATGGTGTCGTTGGGATTGTAGTTATAATATTCAGAGCTTTTTTGTGCTGTTTGATGATTTGACGACTGTTTATCAGTACAACCGGCCAATGTAAATGTTGCTAAAATGATGGCTAAAAATGTGTTTTTCATACTCGTTATTATTAAAATTTATTTTACAAAATTAGTGTCTTGATATTATAGGTTTACATTTCCATAACTGTTACCATGAACCTCTTTTCCCCTTCACATATTTTCATCTTGAACTGATAATTGCCGCTTTCACCTTTGGGTGGCGTTTCATTTTTTATCAGCCCAGAGCCCCAATCTAACAAAAAATTATAACAGCCCTCTCGATATTCAAAATCGTTATCAATGAGTTTCTGATAAAACGCACTGTCGGGTAATTTCTTGAATTCCAATACAAATGTATCTTCATAACCATTTTCAAGAAACTTTTCAATTTTAGAACTATAATGTTTATTGCTAAAGAAATCGTCACATAGGTGTCTTTCAACAACTTTGTATCTGGGCAATTTTACGCCTGTGATGTTTTCAATAACTTGCCGTTTTACAAAGTGATGGCTGCGATAGTAATATGGATAATACAAATAAGACAACGCAATGGCTATCAATAACACGGCCAAAGAGAACAATGACAATAATATGTATTTAAGGGTTTTCATTTTATTATGTTAAAGCGTTGTTTCTTAATATCTCTAATAAAGCCAAGACCATTAGTTTTGTAATTCTATTCATTTGGAATATTTTTAAGTTTTTCTGACATCATGTTTAAAATGTCTGTGTAAATAGGCAATGCTGTTTTTAAGTAGAATTCTATTTCAGAATCTGATATATTTTGATATCCAGAATCAGTATTCCATGTTGAAAAAATGGGACGAATGTATTCATGAAATATGTTGGCATATTCTTTTAACTTGTTATCATCATAATCTGGAAATCGTTTTAAAAATGAATTATATGTAACAAACACAGACAAACCATCGATTTGCAAGGCGTATTTAGTTGGATCTATTTCTTTATGTAGGTATATATCATCAATTATGCCCTGATAATATAATGAGCTGAAATCTGATTGTGGCTCCCAATAGTTTAGGTCATCAAAAAATGCACAGTACAAATCAACCAAATTTAATGAATAAGTATGCATTCTGAAATAATCATGCCAATTGCCTGTGGATCTTATTACTTGATAGAGTGAATCTGTAGCAAGCATGGCGTTGTCAAACATCTTTTTGTAGTTGGCAAGATTATCTTTATCATAATAGTGTTTAGACCAATAAAAAGTCATTGGAACGTAATCAATTCCATAAGCGAAGAACTTTTCCATAATAGCAATATCAGCCATGTATTGGAGGAAATCGAAAGGTTGTTCTTGACATTTTTCCCATATTTGATTGACAGTGTCAATTGCCCATTCTGTTTCGGTATCAGCACCGAAATACAATGATGAACTAGCCATGTTATTCATGGCGTTGCCGTAATCGACAACCAGTTTTTGAAGCTCATCATTATAGCTGGCTCTTGGTTCGGGCACTTGTTGTTGGTCGGTTTCTCCGCATGATAACAGCACGAAAGCGACAAGTGATAAAGTGATGATTTTGATAGTTTTCATAATTTCCAACATTTCTTTATCTGTTCCAAATGACAGCGGTAAGCCGATACTTCACCTAGGCGAAATATCGTTGGTATATAATCTAAAAGAATATAATCAGCCATTTTTATTATGATTTCATCAGGCATTCCGTAGAAGGCTTCTGCTATGCCCCCTGCTATACAGGCTTGAGTGTCGCTATCGCCTCCGAGAGATACTGCCAAACGGATAGCCGACTCGTAATCATGACTTTCGAGGAATGCGATGATGGCTTCTGGCACTGAACCTTGACATGTTTCGTTGAATCCATAACGAGGACGGATTTCATCACATGTTCGGTTCAAATCATAACCATATTTACCGACTATATAGTCTTTGATTTCCTTTTTGCTTTTTCCGTTACGAGCCATAAAAATTGCAGCTGCCACGGATTGAGCGCCTTTTATTCCTTCAGGATGGTTGTGGGTGATACTGGCAGAGATTTCAGCTACACTTTCTGTTTCTTCGAGAGTATCGAACATCCAGCCGACGGAGCTGACACGCATAGCAGATCCATTGCCGAAACTATTGTACGGACGACGGATGCCATCTTTATTAATGGTTCTTGGCATAAACAGCCAGTTAAAAAAACGTCCACCATACCCACGTTGTGGTTCTTCTTTGGCAAGTTCTACCATTTGTTGTTCCAACGATTTATGGGAATGAATTGGATCATTGAGCAGCCATTGGGCTACAGATATTGTCATAACCGTGTCGTCAGTAAATGTAGTGTGATCGCCAAACAACTGAAAATCCGTTGTTTTAACTGGACTAAATTCATATCGCGACCCTACCGTGTCGCCAGTAATTGCGCCTAACATAATTCTATGATTTTATGCTACAAAATTAGTGTCTCGAAATAGGGTTTGCAAGAGTGATTAGAAAAAGTTATCAACACAATCATTGTTTTGAATATGAACAACTTCCTGACTATGCGGGCGAAATTCCACCATTTGTTTGCAATCAGGGCAAACAGACATAACACCAAATTCTGCAGTGCTGAATTGGTCTGGTTTGGTATGATAATTAATCCATGTCAAATCTTCACTCAATTTTCCGCATTTCATACAATACATTCCACCGACTTTTGTTGATTCGTATTGTAATGTATTTTTCTCAAGGAAAAGCCTGATATGCTTCCATGGGAGTGGTTTACTTCCAACATTATAATAATATCCATTAAAATCAGAGTCAGGTCCCCAAGATATTGGCTGCGCTGCTATTCTATCAATAAGATTTTGTTCATTAACTCGAATTATAACCAATGCGGGTTTTGCTGGATAATTTCGATACAATTCTATCACAGTTCCATAACGCTCCGTGGCAATAAAAGAAACACGAATACTATTATCTAGACTTATCTTTTTAAACCATGCAATAATGTTTTTTATGCCAACTAATGGTTTGTGAAATATATTTGAATAGACAACATTTTTATCTAGTAATGGCTCAAGCAGACTCAAATCTCCAGTTGTCAATGCATTATAAACTATCATATAATGTTTCGATGGTGTTTTAGGAGTCATGCGTTTCATATACCTGTAGAAAAACTTATACGCAATTTTAGATGTTTTTATGAACAAACCATTTTCCTCGCTAATAGTTTGTTTTTCAATCAACTTGCTTGCCTTCTTGCATAAGTTCAAAGCCTTATCCACATCTCTATCTATATATTCTCCATAATAATAATGGTAAGCCAATGTAAATAATGCAGTATGATTGTTGCCTTCCGCAGCCTGATTAAGCAAATCAAAGTATTTGTCAAAATCGTCACTATGTGACTTGCGGAGGATTTTGGCTGCACGGTATAGGTTGTATGCATGAAGCTCTGCTGAAAAATCCTTTATATTGTCAATAGACATGCTAACTGATTCTTTTCTATTCATATGTAATCTCCTATTTTAATATTTTAGACTGACAAAATTAGTGTCTTGGAATTGGGTTTGCAATAGTGATTTGAAAAAGTTATCAACATTTTTCAATTGCTGTTTTTATTATCGAGTGTTGTCTGGCAGACCAAATTCATAGATAATGTCTTCTCTTTTAAATGGAAAGTTCTCTATGGCGTTTTCCATCAAGCGTTCCCAGCTCCAGTCGAGATATTCTGAAAATGTTAGTTTTTTCTGATCCTTTAAGCCTTTAATAATATATGATTCCTCTTTCAAAGCGCTAAATTTTGGTATATATCGACGAATATACTTATCCCACGCTATAAACTTAGCTACTGTACGATTGTTGCCAGTTCCTATCATAGTGTGGATGTAAAATGCCATATCTGGTAAATAAACTAATGATGGTGTATACCAATGAAAAAGGGATTGATATACTCTATATTTTTTGTATATATCTTTGATATCATAAGCTGCGCGTATACCATCCGTGAACATATAATTGTCTATCGCATATCTTGGCGGTTTATAATCGAAGTGAAGAAATTTCAATATGTGTCCAAACAATAAATTATCGGCTTCCGAGTCATCAAGATGAATATTCCGTAATCCCATTACATTACAGTATTGTTTAGCTGATAGTCTTTTTTTGTCGATGATAAAATCTTTGTTACCGCAGAGTTGCCCAAACAACATATAATAATTGGTTGCGCCCAATTCATATTGATGAGCAAAGAGATAGTCTAAAGGTTCATAATGCCTCGTTTCACTATTATTACGTTTTTCATATTTGATTTCGTCTTGCGACAAGTGACGAAGAAACGTGTCAATCAATTCGGGATTGGATAAGCGAAGGCTATAAAGACTTTTACGAATAATAATGTCCCTATTGTTTCCAAAAACATCAAAAAACGTTTTTGGTAAAATTTTTTTGATTTCTAATTCGTCGATTATGTATAAGTCGTTCCAGTCCAGTTCTATTGCATTCAAGTCTTTCTCAATAAATCTTTGTATTTTCTTGAGTTTGGCTTCTTCTTTTTGTGCCTGTTTTCTGTTAAACTCCACATCATCAACCAATGACAGTTCTTTTCTTAAGAGGTCAACATATTCGTTGGTGATAGTGCCCATAGCTTACTCTCCTATTTTTATGGTTTTGTTGGCAAAATCTATCACGCAGTTGTTATCTTTCAGGAATTGGACTCCGAGGATGCCGTGGAGCTGGATTCCAAAATCGTTTTGAAAATTTGTAACAGCATCCATGGCATCAACGACTTGAAATTCTGTGGTTAGTATAGTTTTATCGAATTCAAGGTCAGCTTTAACCGTTTTGTTATCAGTACGTTTACCTTCAATACCGAACATGTTTATGGATTTGCCCATATCCACAAAACCTTCTTTTAGCTGATTGTACACATAATCAAAGATTATATTGTATGTAGCGCCCGTGTCAATGTCGAAAACCAACTTATACTCCCATATTTGAACAGATATGAGAAGTAAATTGGCTTTGTCAATGGTGTTTTGAATTGAATAGAGCATAGTCGTGTTTTTGTGTGTTAAAATTAATTGACAGCACAAAAGTACACTATAAGTTATATGGCAACGGACTTTTACAAGGCTTGCAAAACTACAAGTTCACGTGGGAGCGTAATTTTCTTCGGCTCACCACGTTTGCCTGTGATGTAATAATGCTTGGCGTATGCATAATCGAATTTTTGCAAGAATGCCTCACGTATTCGGGTACATTTCTCATTTATTGAGTTTTTGGTTGGGTCGGTGATATCGCGAATACTGTTTTTGATATTATCCTCCACCTCACGATTGCCAACCTCTCTATAGATATTCAAAAGTTCAGTATAATGGTCGCTGAGCTGCTTAAATGGAATTCCTTCAGGATGGTGCAAAAAAAGTAAGAACACTGCTTTAGGTAGTGGCGACATTGTGATTTCGATATTGTTATAATCCGGCAGGAATATTCTGTAATCTTTGTCGATAACCAATCGACTTAACGTGGGCTTTTCTTCAACAAGATCATGAAGAATACCCAATTTATAACCTTTCAAACGCAGCTTATGAATCCTGTCACGAATCTCTTGAATCATTTTTTGGTCTTCAAGATCCATGTATGGAGCATAGGCTGACGCAGAGTCTTCGTCACCGTCGTTAAAACAAGCGTCAGCTACTTCATCGCCTTCAGGAAGAGCGACACGATAACACTCTCTGCCCGGCAAACTATTACGCACAGCATCCACATACCATTTGAATTGGTCGGAAAGCGAAACTGTAGAATCTGGCACCAATGGACAGTACGAGAACAAATATTTGTCGCTCGACTCGTATTCTTCAAGATAATGTATCATTGCCGGTCCGACAATTGATCCATTAGCGATGTGCTTTTTCAGAGTATCCGCCGTCACCAGATGCTTTGTGTAGGATGAATCCTGCGTTAAGTATGGAAACATATACATTAGTGTCTCTTCCTGAACATCTGGATCATTATGCTTTGGTATATAAACAAAGTTTACATCTATTGCCTGAAATTGTTTCTGTAGTTCATCGAAATGCTCTTGAATATATTCATTAACAACAGGGTCATGTTCATACTCGATATATATAACCTCATGTGTGTCTGGTTTAAAAGGCAGATTCAGGTCAAAAGCTATTCGGTTTTGATTGGTGTTTGCGCCCCAATGGTAACGGTCTGGGATTATATGCTCTGTTTTTCGGGAATGCTTAATTGAATCAATGGCTCTCGTATATACCCCAATGGGTATCAAAGTCATAACAACAGTCAATAATAAACCTAACAATGACACAAATATATATAATGGCACCATTAATAAAATCTCCCACCATCGTGCTTCTTTAAAAATTTTTTTGTCAAAAACATCTTTAAAAAAGTCTGGCAACTCCACATAGTTCTTCAAAAAGTCAATCCACCCTTCTCTTACTGGTTTGAAAACCAGCATGAGGAGATTGATAGCGAGGTAGAAAATTATTATGATGGTGATGTTTGGCATAGTAAATATCTAAATACTTAATTCAATTTCCATTAGTATCAATTTGCGATAATAACTTATTAATGAAACAAGCAGATGTACACTGACATATTCTCTTGTCAGCAACATAGCCTCCACTAACTAAACCATAAACAATATTATTCTTTATTACAGGACTACCACTGCTACCTCCTTCTGTTGGGTGAATTGGTTGCATTATACAGTCAAAGAAATTTCCTTTCACTTCATAAACACTTGCTGATGCTTTATGCCATCTATTTTTATAATAATAGTAAGACACGAGAGAATCACCTATAGCAGGCATCTCTTTACTTAATATGAAAGGACTTTTAATTCCATCTATTCTATATACAGCAATGTCACCGTTATCTTGATTATAATAATCATTGCTTTGACAATGAACGTAGTCAAAATTAGAAGGATCTCTAAACTTTGTCATATCTCGCCAAATAACAAGATTGTCGCATGATAATCCAATAATTCTGTCATCGACTTTAATAAAAGGATCCCGGTTTTCCACAACATGAGCTGCGGTAATAAAATAGTTATTTATAACAAACCCATTTTCTAAGCGAGTTTCATATTCTTTTTGATTTTCGTCTCTCAAAGAAAAGCTCATCTCTTTACTGTATATGGACTTAATATAGTCTCTGTATTTTATCATATCATTGTATGGCTATTTTAGGACTTTATTTATTAACTCCGTTTCTTTTGGATGAATAAAACCATCGACTTTGGCCATTTCCACAAAATACTCTTTGGCCAAATCTTGTTTCTCCAAATCCATCATCTTGAACTCATTCTTTAACACATCGAAATCAAGCATTTCCATGTGGTCAAACTCTGCAGTTGAAAGGCCGAATTCCTTCATCAGGGATTTAATGTATTCAACTTCCTTGGGGTGAATAACTGAATCAGCCTCCATTATCATTGTGAGAATATGGAGTATCGTCCTTTTTTCGTTTTCGCTAAACTGGCTCATACCTCTATGTTGTTTATAAAGAAACTGTGATACTTATCGTTGCCCAAATTTAGAATGAATAGGTTTCGCTTCGCTCGTGTGATAGCAGTATAAACAAGTGCTGGAGAGTTCTCATTCTCAATAACATTGTATACATCATCTTCGATAGAACCTTCGGGCTGAAGTATCAATATAACTGTATGAGACTCCCACCCCTTAAAACTGTGTATCGTAGCCATCTTAATACCATCGTGGTCTATTGTAAAGTGAACTTTTTTCACTCGTCGAATGCTGTCAATATCAGACTTTGGCCACTTGCTAACTGTTTGTATTCTATCATATTCTTCTTTGGTTTCAAATGTAGTGATTGGATGTGTGCATCCACACTTAATGTAAACATCCTCAATGTTTCGGAGAACGCTACATGTCTGCGAAAGAATGGTAACATCTCGTTGGTCAAGTTTGAACTCATTGAGTATCCAAAAGATATTTGAGCATAACGTTTCTGCCGTGACATTCTTTCCAACATTCCAGTATTTTATGTAGAACTGCTCAAAAGGCATTATGCTTTGTTGTGCCAAAGGTTCTGAATAATCAAAAAAAGACTCTTGGAAGAGAGAGGATAGCCGTGTAAGTTCTGGATTCTCAATTCGGAAAGCGATGTTTGAATTGTCGTTTATTTGAGTCCATGGACCTGGCATTCCAGGAATCCGAGGCATATGATGCTCGTCTTGTTGTCTGCTGTATATGTTTTGCCTTCCATCCCCAAAAACGACGAACTCACCGTCTTCTTTGAGGAAGTAGTTTTTAATCAAAAGAAGCCATGCGTATCTATAATCTTGTGCTTCATCAAAAAGGATTGTGTCATAACGAATGGTATTCTTCTTGAATCTTTCAAAGAAGTTTTCGTTATCCCAATCGTCAATATTAGGCTTTAGATTGTGATTGTTCGCTTGTGACTTAAAAAACTGATGATAGTTTGTTATATCAAATAACCCCCAGTTAAAGTCAGCGGCGACCTGTCCCATCCTATATTTTATATAGTTTACCAAGGTGAGGTTAAATGTCAACACAAGCACTCTGCCTCCAGTTCTGACTTGAGCATTTACCGCCCGCCAAGCAAGAACTTGTGTCTTTCCAGATCCTGCAACGCCTTTGATTTTTTGTTCAACACTTTTACTTTGTGCCAATTCACGTTGCTTTGTTGTTGGAGTAATATTCTCATCACCTTCTTTGTAACTGTGCCAACCCTTACTGGTAATCAGTTCAAGTACATTATTGCATAATTCATCACTGAAATATTTATTATCCCACGAAAGATTGAGTTTGCCGAGAAGGTCTTCAGATAAAATATCTTCACTATAAATACGAATGATATATTTGAATTTGTTTTCGTCTACGCCAATTCTTTTCCCATCTTTTTCTGAAGGGAAGAAAACCGCTTGTTTTATGGCGGTCCAGTATGATGGATTCAACAAAGCTTTTCCAAAAACATCCCGTAGATGTACATTAAACAGATTTCGCTGATATATATCTGTTCGTTCAAATTGAGTTACCACATTCTTGATGTCATTACAAACATTGAAGATGAGCACTCCGATCTTAGGTCGTATTACTACAATATCAGGCACATCCGTCGAAATATGAGGTTGAATGAATATGCTGTCGGCATCAGTCAATTTTGCGCGTATGGCATTATAGGCATTTAAAATATTGTCGTTTACAATTCCCCTCAATGATTCCGCAACATAGCTGTAATCATCAATGAATGTGTTTGCTTCTGCCTTTTCAACATAATTCTCGTTGATATCTTTGGAGGTCAGAGAAAAACACATTGTTTCACATCCATAAGGATGGTGTGTTTTCGTATAAGCATATGGGTATTGTGAAAACCTTGAAAAGATAGTTTTCTTTTGGAAATACTCACCAAAGTCAGAGATACGGCTATTTTCTCTAATTGCAGGGCCAACACACACAATATACTGTTGCTTTGCATATTCTGCAACTTTTCTTGCCAACCCCTTCAAATTAATCGTCCTAATATCAAGAATGTTTGAAAAAAGATGTATGGCAATAGGAGTAGATGATGTAACTTCGGACAACTCATTAAACTCTTCTGAATTTGGAATGCATTTATTGATAGTAACGACTTCAACTGTTTGGTTTACCACACGTTTCACGAATGACATTGCTCTTCGTAAAGCTGGTTCTGAAGGCTCAATGAGTGTTATTTTTTTCAATCCATAAACCTTTCCATGTTCTTTCAGCATATCAAACAACGTGAGTGATGCGATACCTTGGCCACAGCCCCAATCAACAATCTCAAAATTGGTCAGACTTTCGAATGGAAAATTTTGCAATGCTGCTCTGCATTTGATAAAATGCATCTCTCCGTATGCTGCAATGTATGCATTCAGTTGGTTCTCGGTCTGCAAGATAGCTCTACCGTGGTCTGTAGCATCCCATGGCTGTGCTTTCATGTTTTCGGGAAGTTGCGACGTGCAATAATTTATCAATTCTTGAGTGTCCATTATCCTATTATAGTTTCTCCCAAAGGATTTAATTCATGTTTCCTATGATTCTGAATAGCCTTTTCCTTGCTCGCATTCGCATAGCAATACTCACACAAATGGGGGCAGGTATTATACTCGCCAATGTCTTTGCTCACTATACAGCCACAAAACTGTCGCTGACCTTTATCGCGATTGTCTTTCCTTTTTATAGCGTATTGCGTTTCGCTGAGCTTTATGGCATTTTCTGGGATAGGCTCCGAGCCGAACAACGAATTTTCAACTGTCTTAATCTCCACACCAAGGAAGTCCATCAAAACCTTATCTTGGTATGCAAAGCGAATCATCAAATCGTCATCAACGCAACGGTTATGCTTGATACCGTATTTCTCAATGTCAATCTCCTCGCCGCAGGTAGCCAACTGATAATGCCATTTCTGGTTGAGTTCGGCAAGCATTCTGGCCAATTCTTCCATTTCTGGCATAGACCATACTCTATAGTGTATATGGCTTTTCTCAAGATTGGATTTCACCTTTTTATATAAAGCAATGTCGGCATAACTGAAAACAAGTTTCTCAGTGTAGCCAAACAATTGGTCGCCAATGTGTTCAACTTTTCCAATCAAATCATCCAAACTAATTTGATCTGTCAGAATCAATGGGTCAAAACGCCAAATAACACGGCCTTTACCAAGTTTGTCAACGAGACGTTTAAAAGTATCGATACGATAAGCAAGTGACGGAACTCCTTTTTCCAAACCTTCTGAAACATAATCGTTGAGCGTATATTGAATATAGCATCCGATGTTCCTTTCTCTCAGATAATCAAGATGTTTGAGCAATTGCTCAGGATTCTTAGACCAGAACACGATAAAACGGCAGTTTTCATAAGACACATAACTTTTTACGCCGTTGAATGGATTCGTCCATGCTGAATAACCCTCTTTCAGACGATGGAAAAACCAATCGGCATAAAAAGCAGGAATATCAGTGCTTCGACTAGCCGAAATTATTACAGGAGCTTGAGCTTCCGCAATCTCGCCATTGTCACGTTTTATCGTTGTTTTCTGCCATTGAGCCATAGTGGAAATTATCTGTAAGATGACTCTGCAAAGTTAACAAGTGAAAAGAAGATATCAAAATTAATGTTGCAAAAGTTTTCAACAACAGCCACACTCGACCTAATTTTTCCTGATATGGTTGTTTTTACAATTGCATTTTGACCGACCTAGTGGGATTTTTCTTCTCAATAACTCATCACAGCGCTCTGAAAACATCCCTGCCATCTTTGGTCAAAATAATGATCTTAAGGTTCTCCACATTAATAGTTTCACCGATGCCATATGCAGCATCCTTGGATAATGGTATAAATGTAGTATGACCATTCTTCAATAGAATACATGCAGATGCGCCAAAGTCTGATGGCACGACCGTGATGCTAGTGATTTGATCTTGCTCTTCTGCTGTGAGGCTCTTTGCTTCACCTTTCTGTAACCATTCGCCATCGTCAGTTTTCACTAAATCATTATTCATAATGTATCACTTCACCACACTAGAGCTAAAGTGATAAGAGCTTTAGGTTAACAAGGTGTGTCAATAACAACACATTAACTGTTTTTTATCAAGCTGTTAATCTATCATATTATGGTTTAACTGGCTTAGATAAAAAACATGAGTGATTTACCATCAGATGTCTTCCATGCTTTTAATCCGTTGATGTCTTGTCCTGTAATAAAAAATGTGGCTGTATCAATCATATCAAAGGCGTGATCTCGTTTAAGGACATTTTTTGATTTTCTAATCATACACTTATCTCTAATAAAATTTCTTCTTTGCATATCCTCAGAAGAATACAACATTGAAGAAACAACATCATTGGCCAATTCCGCTCCTGCCATTACGTTTAGAGAATGATCTTGGGGGTTGTAAAATCCTTCAGCATAATATTGGGGATTTTTATTATTGTCAATTAAAAAACAGTGAATGAAACACTTCGCTTCCTGATTTTGACAAATATTTAAGTTTTTTGTTGCTTCTTATAATGTAAAAGTGGCGCTATTATTTTATCATAGAGCAAACTGGCGTTATATGCTTCTTCACCTTTTGGCTCTAATTTTATATTAGCAGCATCATTCCATACCATTTTTATAAAAACCAATTCTTTTAAATTGTTCTTATAATAATTGTATGTTTCTGCTAGTGATTTTCCTGACAATCCTTTCCATCTATTGTAATCAGCTTTTTCACCTAACACATAACTAGCAGCCAGTGAAGCTGAACATGGTATGTCTGCCGTTATGCGATAACCTTGAGATCTAAAAAAGTATAATTGTCCGAAGTTATCTTGTGAAATAGTGTCATTAATATTTTCTTTTCTAACCGTAATCCTTCCATTGAATTTAATTTTTGAATTATGCATAGAAGGTATTTGCATTATCTTATCACTAAAATCGGTTTTTCTTATTAGACTATTAGCAAGCAAATTAAAGGCACTATTACTTTCATCAAAGTATCCAAAAGCTAAAACTAGAGCTAGTCCAGGAGTATCATCTTTAATATAAAAAAGTTTTTTGCCCTCTTTTTTCTTAATATCGCAATATTTTTTTAAAAGATATAAATCATAGTTATAAACTTTTATATCCGTAAAAGGCAATTTCTTTTTATCATATGCGCAGTATGGGGAATCAATAATGGATAGTCTAAATGTTTCATACTCTTTTTCATTTTCAGGAAAGAGTGTCCATTTAGTCGGCTTACCTACTAGTTTTTCGTATTCTAGCAATACACTATCGTTCATCTTTTATTCGGTAGATTTTTTCTCTAGTACTATCTATATTACCCAATACGGGAACAATATTGATTAAAAATCGCTGGTTTTTTTCTTCTATCAGAGACCATTGCTTATAGTAAACATTAGTGGTCGTATAAAGTCGTCTTAATTCTTTTTCATTTGGTATTTCGCGGGGTACGCCTTCTTCACCACTACCAGCAATAATCAGTTCGCATCTATCTATTGAGTTTAAATCTATACCATTCATTTTCCAAAAAGAATTTAAGTATTGAGCTCTCATATAGGACAATGTGTAATTGTTTTTCCAAGGTCCTTCTTGAAATGGAATTCTAGATGATTGACCCTCAATAATAACGAGAAACTTTATGTTATTATCATTAGTTTCTGGCATATTGCGATTTAATTGCAAAATAGTTTCCTTGATTAGTTTTCCTGCTGCAATTATGCTATCTCTTTTTTTATTAGCTGCATCTGTATCAATTAAATCAAGTTTAAGTTTGTTTATAGCATACTCTTTCGTCTGATATTCGACATTGATTTGGAATAAATGCTTCAGATAAGGCTTGTTGTATCCAAAATATTCTGTTGCATCGATTTCCCCTACTGTAGAATAAATTTTTAGAATATCATCATATTCATCCACAATCTCCTGAAGTTTTGTCTCTGTATCTCTAAGCTCTTCAACTTTTTGGGTCAATTCTTTCTCCTTGATTTTGAAACGACTAAATGACACTGCAAATAGCACAAGCATTATGGCAAACAATGTCGTCATAACGTCCACATAACTCGGCCAAAACGCACCATTATTGTTGTTGTCCATAACGCTTAGTTTCAACGCCTACCAAACAGACCTCCAAAGATGCCAGATTTGGATTCTTCCATTTGCTTTTTATAGTCCTTCTTCATTTCATCTAATTCCTGATTGATTGGTTGAACTGCATCCTGAACGGCTTTATGGACAACCCGTTGGATATCTTCTGACGTAGGGACTCGTTTTGTAACCTCTGCAATCTTTCCGTCGATATCTTTCAGTTTGCTCAAATTTATAAACTCCTGCCTTATAACCTCAATGTTCAACTTTTCCTCAATAGCATTCATAAATTCAGCATGTCGTTTCTCAAGGTCTTTTGTTTGCTGCTCAATCATCTTTTCAAAGCCATCCATGTGACCTTCAAGTGCTTCTCTATAACGCCTATTCATATCACTAATGACCTTGGTCTGTTGAGCATACAAATCTTCTAAGCGGCCGTCGGCCATCTCCAGATACTTGTCTGCAATTTTGCCCTTCTTCGAGATGCCTTTTAATTGATCTTCGATGGCATTAACAACGTCATTGCCCAAGATTTCCCTACGGTTCATCACGCCGCCAATACGATTGATACTTTCTTCGAAATCTTTAATTCTATCAAGTATCTGATTGATGCGCACTGCAACCTCGCGCGGAATCTTCAATGAATCCGAATAGGCATTCTGGATATTGATGGCCTCTTGCGTTGCTGCCAACATCATCCTACGAGCCTCTTCAAACTTATTAAGCGATTGAGTAATGCTGACAAAGTTATTGGAGGCCTCAATGTATCTGTCAAGACCTTGAACCAGTTCGCCGCTCTTAAGAGTTGTAAGCAGTTTCTCTTGAAGGTCAATATTCTTATTGATCTTGTCCATATTTCTGCCCATCACATCAACGGCATTGGCCACGGCTCTAACATTTTGCTCAAAGCTGTTGCCAAAGGCCTTTGTACAACTATCAAACGTCTCTTGGAAGCGATTGATAACTCTATTAAAAGCAGGTTCAAATCGGTCTACGGTATTATGCAATTTAGAAATTGCGGCTACCATACTAACATCCAACTCCGGCATCAACTCCGTCTGTACAAAATCATAGAACTCATTCTTGTCTTCTTCAATCTTCTTTCTTGCTTCTCCTGTTTGGGCATTGTTTATTGTGGTCATTATCAATCCCACTAAGCTAGTTAACATGGAGACCAGCACACCAATAAGAAGATTCTTGATAGAATCATCAGAAATATTACCTGCACCATCAAAGCCTATAACGAACATCAATATGCCAATAAAAACTCCAGCAAATGTTCCCATCAAACCCAAATATGTTGGAAAAGATAACTTGGCAACAGATTGGTCGTACCGCATATTCAGTTTGCGCTCAATTTTGTTCTGAATGACCGCAAAATCAGTTGTACCTTTGGTCTTCATCACATAATGGTTGATCTCTTCAATCAACACATTCAAATCAGACCCACTTTTCCCAACAGGCTTCAGCTGAGTTAAGGTCTCTCCAATCTCTGTGCTTTTCTTTTCTGTTCCATAATCCTCTGTCTTATCAAAGAAACCAGAAAACAGTGCCCTAAACCTAGCGGTTTCCTTAAAATACCTCCACTGAAAGAAAAAGCATACGACGAAAGCAATCGCCGATACAATCCAGCTTACGATATGCATGGCATTTAGATTTTAGTCATTTCAAAAACTTTATTGATTACAGGCAGGAAAAACACGGAATCGTTATAGATAACTTCATCTCCATACTTTTCCTTGACTTGAGTTTTGTAATAGGTAGCAAAAGGAGTTCCCATATCTTCGTTTGCCTTACCGACATATTTATTTGTATCAGAAGTCCCGTCGATAATCCGTTCACGCTTTAGAATATCAAGGACTTGCTTATACAAATCAGCCAGTTCTTTATACTTTAGCAACAGTGATGCTTTCAGCGATTCCAAGTTGTTGTTCATGTCGCCGACCTTTTCATAATTTCTCGTCATGTCGCCTTGATAAACAATGTCTTTAACGATAGATGCATCCTTGTCACGATACAGACCGCCATAACAAGTCGATTCTTTGCGTTCCTCAGGCAGCTTTATATTGACATCATGCTCTCCGCCAAACACTTTCTGGAACACCATATCAATGATTTTCTTCAAAACGCTGCTGTCTCTTGAAATGAAGTTGTCGATGTACTTACTGCCATTTCCGCTAAAGACCAGGGTACGAGGAGCGTCAAGACCCTTCTCCTTGTACATGTAGGCCATATAGAACAGGATACTCGTCAAGTGGTATACAAACACTGGTTTGAAGTCCTGCCCCATGTACTTGATGATTTCACAATCCTTGGCATTGCTTAGCCAGAAATTGATGACATCCTTTGTTTTCATGGAATCGACATCTTTGAAACATTCGTTCAAATTTTCAAGGTCTTTCCGCTGGAAGTGTATGATGTCAAAATACTTCTTGAAAATGCCATTCTGTCGCGCATTCTCAAATTCAATGAAGCCGTTTTCCCAAAGTACATCGCAGCCGAAATGGACGGAATTTGCAACCTGAGGTTGATTATCCTTAAAATAGACGAAATCAGTCGAGCCACCACCAATATCAACAACAGTGACAGCATCCGAGTCTTTGATATAATCCATCTTTTTGTAGTAATAATAGGGTGCTTCTGATTCTGAATAGCGCACTATTTGACTCGGCTGAATGAACAGTATATTGTTTGGCTCGGAATTCCAAATCCTCTCATACACATCCCTAGTGTTCCCCATGAAGCTCAAAGGACTAAACCAAACAAGATTTGTCCTGGCAAGGTCGCCGTTTCTTTGGAGAATATCACACTTGATGATGAGCAAAAGCTCTCTGACAAAGACGCGCAATTTATTCTCGTCTTGTTCCCATTTGATGTCGGTGTTCACATCCTGATCATCATTGGCCATCAGTTTCTCATAGAAGAATGCGATGTTGTGGTTGTCAAATAACTTTGGCCTCTTCGTCTTGTTGTGAATTCCACACAAAGCAGTACGAATTGGGAATTTGTAATCCGTGCCATCAATGATGGCTGGGACAAACTCTGTCTTAATCTTCTTCCGCGCTCTCTCAAATATCGAATCCTCAATACGACGGGTGATGGAGTATTGACTATCGTCTGAATACTCATGCATATAATTAACCATAGTCTTTTCCATCTTGAACAATTCGGGCTTTCTGCTCAAATCAGGTTTGCCTTGGCTGTCATTCTTGCAACGCGACATAAACGTATTGGATGTGCCAAGGTCTATGGCATAAGTATAGTTTTCGTTACTTGACTGACTGCGCTGCCAAACGGGCATCAGCAAGCCAGTATCATTAAGAATTTTGATTTCAATTAAATCAAAGGCTGTGTTAAACAACTCATAGAACTTCGTACCGCTTTCTTCTTCATCGGTTTTTTGACGTGAACGAATCACCGCAGGTTCAACACCATATTGTGCGTTGTCTTCTGGCGCTGCCTCTTTGATTTCCTTGCAGCCATTTTTCTCCATCTTGAAGAAAGATAGTGATATTTGGTCGATGTTGAAATTCGGCGCATCATTATCTTCATCAGCCGCAACAACCATTACCTTGAAGTAATTGTTCTCTTGCTCTTTATAGGAAAGGATGTTTGGGAACAAACCCAAATCAAAACTAATCTTTGCCCCTTGCAAGTCAACGATTTTCCCTTGGCCAGGGCGGAACAAATCCTGAGCATATTCCTTCACATACTCCTTGCCATTATAACGCAGCGTAACAGTAACCGAATTTCTATTGATATGTACATCTGAATCCAATTCGCCACTCTCAAACAAATTCATCACCTCTGGTTTAAACGGCAACAGATAATCATAATCACGATCAGCCACGTCATTCTGATAAACGACAGATTTATAGTTGTCTCTCGATATGCGATAAGGCAACCTAATCATAGTGTCCGTAAAGTAGCTGTTGATGTCAATTTCATCTGAAGACATAATACTAATGCCATTGATAACCAATTTGTCATTTTGGTCTGTCAGCACAGGTGTGGTCTTTAATTTGAAATCGTTGCGAATCTCTGGGTCATTACTGAAGCTGCGCACATACTCCTTGATGGCCTTAAATCTGGCGTCAACAGAATCTGAGCCGAACAGCATTGAATAGAGGTAGTTCTTAAACTCTGCGTCTCTCTGGCCAAGAAGCCTTACATCTCCACGGAAATACTCGCCGCCTGATTTTCTTCTGATGTGCAGGTCTTTGTACTGCTCACCAGCAAAAGTGATAGTAGCTGTATTGTCTTTTTTGACAATAGCCTTATCCATATCTGGAGGCGTTACAAATCCAGTAATAGGGGAGCTACACGCCAGCAGGACTTCTTTGCCATTCTCGGTATATATGAGGAAATAAAGCTTTTCGTCAACTATGTCTGTTTTGTAATAATCAACCACTGAATTATACAGAACAGGCATCTTCTCTTTGAGATAAGTCAAGTTCTCTTTGCTGTTCCATTCTCTCAGTTCGAGCTTCTGACCATCTTTCCAAGTGTTGTTCCTGTGATATTTCAGGTTGAATAGCAACTCGTAAACATCAAGGATGTCAGAAACAAGTTGTGTATAAGCAAAACCAGCTGCTTTTTTTGCATTCAGTTTTTCCTCATTGACTCTTCTGAATGCTTCGCGGGCAACGAAAAACCTGGCAAAAGGTGTGGGCAGTGAGTTCAACGCACCGCTATTGTCGGTTTTCTGTTCCATCACATCGTCAAGATGCTCTGCGGTCAATGCAACATCTTCAGCAGTCCAATCGCTTTTCGATGTGCCACGGTCAACAATATTCAAATCAACTTTTGCCATATCTTATTTCATTATTTTCTTGGTGTAATTGTTAATTGCGTCATAGGCGAATTGCAGGAAGAACCTGAATTTGTTGCTATGATCTTTTGCCTTATAACCATTGCTGGCTTCAATCATGCGAAGCAGATAGTAGGAGTCGTCCTTTGCTTCAAGGTCGATGGATTTTACCCATCCATCCATCTGCTTGATGTTGTCGTAATGCAACGGAGCAAACGCACGTTTGTTTGTCGAAAGCTCCGAGTACCACTGATAGTATTTGTCCGTAAAGCGCACCAACGTTTGGAACGCCGCATCTTTATAGAAGCTGCCATCCAATCCTCTGTTTTTCTTCAACGGGAAGAAATTCTCGTTGGGCAGATTTTGGATGAAGGTTCTCAAAATCATGTAATCAGCAACGCACTTGACAATTTCTTTATAGCCACTACCCATCGAAACAAGGTCTAACGACTCCACGTCATCATTGATGGCTCTGGTCAAGTATTGCCTTTTATCCGGCCTTTCTCTTCTTAGGAAATCAAACAAAGCGGAAGCGGCCACCAACTCAATGAAATTTGCTGTGTCCTCTTGCTTCTTTTCATCATTCTCATAAACCTGCCTCAAAGTCTTTTCTCCAGCATAGTAGAGATAATCAGACTGTACGGTGTTCTGATAATAAGCAAGAGCAGCTTTAGTCTTGGTATAGAAGTTGGCAGAGTCAATGTCGCTGCCAGTTGTGGTAGGATCCTTCAGGCCGTAATACGGCAAAACGGTCACAGCTCCCATAAGAGCATTTTTGACAGTAGGATTATCTGTCGCACCTCTAATTTTCTTTTCCAGTAAAGGATAGCCAGAGGCTCCAGTGCCTCCAAAGATGGAGCTTATGATAAATACTCTGTCATCCTTTTCACATTGGGTCTTAAATGCCTTAAACCAATCCGCTCCTTCAATCATCTCACCAAGCACTACCGTGCCAACATTGGGATTGCCTTTGAAGCCAACAGACAGCGGGTTGTTAAGATTCTTGCTTGAAAACAATGATTGAACGAAATAGTTATTGATATCATTGGCACCCAAATTTGCCACATTTATATACGAACGGAATTTCTCTTTGTTCCCAGCTGCTTGCTGTGTGTCATTGAGCTGTTCATTAAGCTCTCCAATGGTGAGCATTTGTGAGTTGAAAAAGCCGTCAAGGGCATTCAACGTAGATGTCCCATTGTTGACCGAATGTCTATAGATTTCCTCGTATGATTCAATCAACGAATGAAGATTCTTCTTTTCCTCTAAATCCAGGTGTGGGTCAAGGATAACAGGAACAACTGTGTATCCATTGGTGCTCAAACCACTTGCCATCAGCATGGTGACGCTTTTCATCACACGAATGCCCGTGCCTCCAATGCAAAAAACAAATACTTTTTTCATATCGCGTCAGAATTTAGAATTTAAACAATCTGTATGCGTTTGTTGGTAGGAAATTACACCACAATACGGAAACAATGAAATACACCGCCGAAGCATAAATGGCATTTCCTAAAGCAATCATAAACTCCAGTTTCCATGCTCCATTAAGGCGTGGTGGAACCATCAAATACTCTACGCCGTATGTCACCGCAAACCCAGCAATAAATGTGACCAGCAAGAAGAATAGCCAATGTGCAGGAGTATAGTGCCTTCCTGGTCTGTTGTTGTAGGGCTTGTAATAGAAGAAGGCAAGCAAAATTCCTAACACCAAGAAGATGATAAGAAGTATCGTGGAGATACCTTCGAGTTTGTTCCAGAATACTCTGGCTTGTTGATAAAGGCTGTCATTGTTCTGGAATTGACTTAAAAAGTCGGTCATCTTTCCAGCAATCCATTCATATAACTTCAGTAACTTCATACAATTAACTGTTTTTAGAGACTAAGATATAATTAGGTTCAAGCGTTTTGTTAACCACACCTCCATAGAACATTCCAATTAAAAAACCCTCTAAGGAATATGTTCTTGTAAAATCCGTTTCAGTTTGTGCTCCACAAAATTGAGCAAATTTGGTATAATCTGTATCTAATAATTCCATTGTCCATTCAATAACATCAGAGTCTGTCGGCATATTAAACAATTTCAATCTAACTGTTGCGACAGCAGTGCGTTTTAGTTCTCTATTCGTGATGTTTTGCACATCTATGTTGACATTATCAATAATGATGTTCGATCCATAAAGAGTTTTAGCTTTAAACGCATTATAAAAACAAGAATTATCAGTTAAATTCCATCTATAGGGTGTTAGATCAATTTTAAGATTGATAATGCAAGTATCATATGAATCGGCCTCTTCGTACGCAACAAAAGTAGGCTCATTTAAATCCATTTGGAAGCATTTATTTGGAATACCGAAACTATGTTTGATTTTGCCATAATCAAACCCAGTTTCAATATTGTCAACGAATCTATGTTGATTGTCCAATAATGTAGATATCCCGTCTCTTAATTTGGCAACTCCATCCTCTTTCCCTATTATCAGATAATAATAAGGAGAAGCGTCACAAATGGATTGTCCTTGTCTATTAACATAATTGGAAGTTGCACAAACTAAACTAATCGCTTTGCCATAATCACCTAATATTTTACTGATATCTGTGCTATACTGTGTAAGTAAAACTTGAGGTGCGGCCTGACCAACTGGACTGTATTTCATATCAGAGATTAAAACTGCAACCTCTCCATTATCTGCATCCAAATTTGATATTATAGATTGAAGCATAACTGGCACTCTTGTGGATGCTGTCGAAAGAACAGCACCAGTGTTCATCTGGGTCTGGAACTCATTCATATTATACGTTTCCCCAGATACTCCGTCATTTGTCAATACTGTTACACCATGTGCATAATTTGAATAATAACTTAATATTCTCCAAACATCTTCTTTGAAAAATGTTGTCTGTCCCGGTCTGAAGAAGCCATTCATGCTTCCGGAAACTTCCACATAAAACTTAACCTGTTTCAATGGAACTGAAGTTTTTACTGTATCAGTGTAAATTCTATATCCATCTTCGGTAAAACGAGGATCAAAATTTGTATTAATCTCGTTAACGCATGATGAGAGAATAAAAACCAACGTGATTGTTATGACCAATCCGAAAATATGCCTTGTAGTTAAGTGTAGTAAAGATTTTCTGTTCATATAAATGTTATTAAAAATAAAAAGCGTGGAACCTATTCCTTGCTTGAATCTCAGGGTTTCCACGCCCACACGTCTAACAAGTCATTCCACGCCGTTACGAACGGCATTTCGCAACTTATCCTTGACGTGTTTCGTCCTCCTGACGAGGACTATGTGGAAAATTTGAGATTCAAGGATAGCCACAAACGCTATCAATTATGTCAGTTTATAATTATTTTTCTGTTTTTATTTTTGAAGTTTAGTTAAACAACATTTTATCGCTGCAAAGTTAAACAAAGGAAAATAAAAATACAAATTAATTGTTGCAAAAGTTATCAACAGGGTTAAAATATGGGGTTTGTGTAAAAATGAAACGCTGATACTCCAATATGTAATAGGTGTGTTATGGATTGATTCTGGATAAGAAAAATATCGTATCTTTGCTGACGAAATTATATGTTTATGAGAAAGTCGTTTTTGTTTTTCCTAATGATAATTGCGAGTATATCAGTGTACTCGCAGAAACATGTAAACCTTGATAATGTTGAGATTCCGGCAAAAATAAAAGGTCGCACTGAACGTGTTATCGTTCATAAGGGATATACCGTATCGTATAATGCTGACTGGAAAATTCCAAACTGGGTGGCTTATGAATTAACCGATGAGGAAGTGGCTGGCGAGGAGCCGCGAGGCAAAAAATTTATACCCGACCCGATGGTACCAAAATACGAGTCGGCTACAACTGAAGACTACAAGAACTCAGGCTGGGATCGTGGTCATATGGCACCTGCAGCTGACATGAAATGGCATCCGCAAGCCATGAAAGAATCGTTTTATCTGTCAAACATATGTCCGCAAAACCGCAATCTCAATGCAGGCGCATGGAAAGAACTTGAAGAGCAGGTGCGAGATCTCGCAGCACAAAAAGGATATATCTATGTGGTGTGCGGACCGATAGTTTCTGCTGATTATCAGACAATCGGAGAAAACCAAGTGGTTATTCCTCAAGCATTTTTCAAAGTGCTCTTACAAGAAGAAAATGGCGAAATCTACACGATAGGCTTTGTTTATGAAAACGTTGCAGGTCGCCGTCCGATGTCGACTTATGCGATGAGTGTTGACGAGGTTGAAGAGTTGACAGGTATTGATTTCTTCCCGTCACTGCCCGACAAAATCGAGAAAAGAGCAGAAGCTGAAGTTGATTTCACAAAATGGACAGTGAAATTAAGAGAGAAATAAGTCCGATAGGACAGATATGACGAATAGTAATTGTAGGATTTGGTGGGATAAAAATGCAAACTTTTGGGCTATAAGTCGATTTTTTTTGAGTTATAGCCCGAAAGTGAGACGGTTTTTGACTATCACTTTGACTATCATAATTGACTGTCAAAAACAGCTCCTGCCCAGTGACCGGTTTTAGCCGAACCGTCCCAATAAAGCTCGCTAACGGTGTTGATTTTTTTAATCTCGCGATATACGGTAGGTGCTGATAATGAAAGCTTTACGGCTATTGAACCAACAGAAATATGCTGGTCGTTGCGCATAAGCATCACTATCTTCTTTTGCCTCTCATTGAGCGATTTTTGACTATCACTTTGACTATCATTGCGCCTGTGGAAAATGATAGTGACCGTGTTTTCGCCAAGCTGGTAATCTGGGTTGGCCATGTGCTGGGCTTTGCAAAGATCCATCATGCGCATGACACCAGAACCCCAATTTTCCAAATAGGTGGTCTGATAGAGGACTTGGGCGATTTTTATGTTGTAAGGATATGAGTCGTGCTGCCGCTTGATGTTTTCGGGGGTTAGCTGCGTGGGGAAACGACCCGGATTGACAATCTCGACCCTGTCGGAATAGATTGCCAAGCTGACTGATGCTCTCGGATTGCTATAATCGCGGTGACACAATGCGTTGATTAAAGCTTCGCGCAAAGCCTCCGCAGGAATTTCGAGCTGTTCCTCACGTCGCATGCCTAATATCTTTCCTGAAAGGCGAAGGTTGCGAAAACAAAATGCGGTGCCGGCATCGAGCAGGTCGAAGAAATTGCCATACTGACGCTTGTTGTCCAAGAACTCATTTTTGTCGTTACCCTTGAAACACGCCATGCGCATAAGCAGCTGAGGATAATCATCGGTGTTTTTGCCAAACAGCATTACAGCGGCGTTGGTTGGTTTGCCATCGTTGAGCAGCTTCAGTTTGCCTAACAGAGTTTCGACAGTGGCACCTTCAGCTGAAGCATTGATGCGACCTCCAGCGATACCCAAGCGCACTGCATTGCGGATGCGCTCCTCATCCAAATCATTGATGGTGATGCCTTGTGCGATTTGTTCGTCCCAAGCAAAATCGAGAGGTCGAGCCGCTTTAAGTCGCTCAACAAACATATCTCTCGGCATTTCTTTGGTGACGCTTTCGACTCGATAGTATGGACACTTGTGATAGGTGTATGGTTCCATGCCCCAGACCCATTTATCAAAACGCATGACAATCAGTTGTTTGCCGTCGCTGTCGGGCACATCTATATACTCCACTTCGATATCCAAGGCTGGCTCAAGATGAGTCAACGCTAGTGCTATTTCTCTTCTTGTGCTCTCGGTGACATCTTGGCCAACAATTCTTAACGTTGTTGGGGTGACACCAAATATCAGCCAACCGCCATCGGTGTTGAGGAAAGCGCAGGCAGATTTTATGCCATCCTTAAGCTCGCCAGTGGTTTTCTTCAATTCAATTTCGCGCGTCTCGTCGTTGTGTATCAGTGTCTCAATGTCTTTGATTGTCATAGCAGTCAATTTTTTTTACGTGGCAAAGTTACAAATTATTTTTGTTGTAGGATAGGGATTTTTTAGGATTTGTAGGAAACCGTAGGAGTTTTTAGGACTTCTTATATATGCCGTAGGCTGGGTGCTGAAGTTGGCCGGAGGCGCATAGACGGTGGATGTAGGACTCGGCGGTGCGAGGCTGGATATTGAGACGCTCGGCGACTGAAATGTAGTCGTGGCGGTCGAATTCGTGTGGAAGACTGTTGAAGTATGTTTGCATGATGGCGTTGGGACGTTTGGTGGATTGGTCAGACTGGACGGCTGGAAGGGTGCCGAAGACATGGGCGGTGTGCTGAAGGAGGACACGAGCCATGATGAGGACTGTGCGGAAGTCGGTGTCATCGCAGACGATGATGTCCGATTTCTCTTTGCCGTCCATGAGGCGGAGCGTGGTGAGGATCATGGCGAGGCGGAAGGTGATGAGACCGAGGCGACGGACGGAGGCAACAATATCGAGACCGAAAAGATTGGCATATTGCTCCTGGATTTCAGCAAAGAATACGTTGAACTGCTGCTGTTGACTTGTGGAGAGCGAAAAGCGAATTGGCTGGAATTGCTGAAGAGTTTGGTAGAACTGAAAAAATTGTTGGCCAAGGTTTATGAAATAATCGTCGAGGCAGTCGGTTGATTCGGAGAAGACATCACGCCACTCGAGCTTGAGATTCATGTTGTAGAAGATGAAACGGCTGAAGAGACCGTTTTCGGCATCAGGGATGAGCGCAAGGATTTGGTGCGGAGTGCCGGATAGCAGAGCCGACAAACGTGGTTTAGTAAGCTCTACAAACTCACGGTCTTTACGACGGGTGTAGGAAATCATTTCGTGGTGGAAAGCTTTGCGGAAGCCGTCGGAAAAGTTGCCATAGTCGGATTTGAAGGAGTTGGCAAGGGTGTCACCCTCAGTTTCGAAGATGAGGCCTACTCCACCGTTGTCGTTGAGAACCTGGTACACTGAAGTGGCACTGCTGTTGGCTGGGATTAATAGGGTTTTGATAGGAGGCTCGATGGGAGGCTCACGATTCTTTTTATCCTGAGAGTACTCGTTTTGGAGGGTTTTGTATTCGTCCATTTCGATGGAATAGAGACGCTTCAAATTATCGTGAATGGGCTTAATGAGATGGCGACACAACGTGAGACGGCCTTTGCCTGCTGAAGCTTGGGCTGAAACAAAAAGAAATAGATTTGGAAAAACTTCACGCTCAGCGTAGATGCCGGAGATGTTGGGGAGACAGGCTGAAATGGCGGTGAGGGTGCCGAGGATGAGGAGGTCGGCGTCTTCGTAGTTTTTGGCTTTGTTGATGATTTGGGTGAGGAAATCGGGCAAGAGGCCATAGATGTCTTGAGAGAAAGTTGGCATGGCTTCGGAATCGTGGGAATCGTAGGAATTGGGGAATTCCGAAGAATACGATGATTCCGAAGATTCCGAAGGAGCGGAATTTTTCGATTTTTCACGAGACGTGATTTCGGGATAAGCGATATAACGACCGCTGGAGCTATTACGAAGGGTAATTCCACTTTGCTTTGCCAAGTGGAAGAGGGTGTTTATTGTTATACCGCTGCCGTGGGAGTGCAAACAAGCAGTGAACTGCTTATCTGCTTCACGCTCATCGTAGGAGGGATAGAAACGAGAGAGGCGGTGAAAGTAGCTTCTGCCGCCCTCTCCGAGAGCGTCGGAGAGGGCGAAAGCCATATCAAGCCAATCGCTGTAAGTGGGAGCAATATCAACAGAAGCTGACTCTACGGCGCTGGTCAGCGCCTCGATTTCATCTTCCACGGAATAGGTCTTATGGGTCAAATGGGGCGAATGGGCAGGGATAGGAGACGAGATATCGGGATTAGGATTTAACGATATTTCTTTCTTATCTTTCCATTCGAGGGGATTGAAATCTTTTTTGCTCATGGCTTAAAGTTTTTTAGGATTGATGTAGCAATTGGGATCATAGGGGAGGAAGCAGGCACGGCAGATGTCTTTGCCAGAAGGGTCGGCGGTGAGGTTGTAGGTTTGCTTCAAATAATTGGAAACGCCGTTGAAGTAGTCGAGGTGGGAGGCTTTTGAGAGGTCGATTTCGATGACCCACTTGAGGCCGTGGCCAGAGGGGGATGTGAAGAGGAGCTGGGTTTCGAAATACTCATCGTTAAGGAGTAGCCAGCGGACTTTGTCGAGGTTTTCAAGGTGGTCGAAATCGAGGCAGAGGAGGCCTGAATGGGAAATTTGAGCTTTCTCATTGCGCTTGGAAAAGAGACCGCTGAAGGTGACGTAGTCGAAGTTGGCGGCTTTGAAGGTGCGGGCAATTTTGATATCGGCGATGGAGCGCAGCTTTGAAGTGCTTTCCAGAGCGAAGTCGCCAGTGATGTACTTGTAGGCGTCGGACAGAGCGAAGTTGGCGCAAGGACGGATGTTGGTGATGGGACGACTAAAGAAAGAGAATCGTGCCATGGGGTCAAATAATCTTACCATTGTCGAAGAGTATTGCGTTTTTTACATAATTATCGGCAAGAATCTTTTGGATGTCTTGACGGCGGAAATACACCTTATTGTTGATTTTTGAATAAGGGATGATGTGCTCGTTGCGGAGCTTGAGGAGGGTGCGAGGGCTGATGCGAAGCAATCGGATGACATCGTAGCTGTCGATCCAATCCTCGACAGGAGTTTCGAGGAGTTCTTTTTTAGTTACGGTGTCCATGGAGGCCTCCTTTCGAATTGGCATTAGCGAGATACTCTTCGGTGCGCTCATCGAGTTCCTCTTGGGTTTCGTAGCGGTTGCGCTGCAGCCACTGCTGAAGCTCGAGGCGGTTGAAGTAACAAACCTTTCCCATAGGCTTGAAATGAGGAATCTCTTTGCGCATAGTAAGCTTGTAGAGGTAGGACTTGGAGATGCCCATATATTGGGCGGCTTCGTCGGATGTGAGCACCTCTTTGGTGCAGTTGATGATGTTGGCCGTGATAAGGTCGGCTAGCCCCTTGATTTCTTCTGGTGTCATTTGTTTGTTGATTTGAAGATTGGGGCTGTCGTGGGGTAGGTGGCGCCAACCATCCCCGTCTTTGCCCCGCATTGCTGAATGAATGCAGGGCAAAATTATTGACTGCGAACTTGTTACAGCTTGTTACAACTTGTTGACAAGTAAAAACAAGCTATAACAAGCAAAAAATATAAAAAAGGGAAAAGAATGCCAGAATCAGACGGTATCGAAAAGTTGGGACAAGGCGGCGTAGGCGTCGTCAAGCTCGACATGATATTGCTTTGGAGTGGTGGAAATTTTGCTGAAGTAATCGTTGAAAGCAGCAATAGAGCCACCGAACTTGAAGGTGTTTTGCAAGAGAGGAGCGGAAGCCCTCTTCATGAAACCGCGATTGATGGCCATATAGATGTAGATGGCAGACTGCTTGCCTTTGGTGCCTTGGAGCAACAAGGACATGGAATCTTTGAATTTGTTTTTATCGGTATAAAGGATATAGCTGTCGATAGGATCGGAGACGGGCTCAGAAGACGAATTGAGTGGGGAAGGACTGTTGATGGTGCCTGGTATCGGTAGAGTGCCTTTGAGCCAATAACGAGGCAGAATTGTGAAGCGATAATAATCGAAGATAGTTATTATGGTATTGGCGACAGGCTCGCAGAAGCATTTGGCTCGAAGCGGAGCGTCTTTATTTTCGTAGAGATAAAGAGTCATCTGAAAAGCCCAGGCATCATAATCAGAATGCTCGATGCAGAACCTGTAGATTTCATCGTCGGGGATTGTGTTGAAACTTTTGATGGAGTCACGATGGCCATAGAGGACAGGCTTGCCTTCGTCGTTGATGGCATCATTAACCATATAATGTAGTATATTGGTGATATTGTGATTTGGGCAGTCGGCAATCATATCTTTGACATAGGCATCGAAATCACCATCGAATATATCTTCATTTTTATAATCTCTTCTCATGGCAACAGGTTTTAGAGGTTATCGACATTAAAACTGCGGAGGCTCATGATGGCTTCGGTTTTGAGGCTATCGACGGCTCGGGTATATTTTTCGGTGTGCTTCAAGCCGGAATGACCGAGGAGGCTGGCAACTGTCTTGATATTGGCACCGTTGTTTAGGATGTTGACGGCGAAAGAGTGGCGTGCGCAGTGCCAGGTGATATGTTTGTTGATGCCGGCACTACTAACCCAACGTTTGACCGACTTGACACACATGGTGTATGATGGCAGATTGAAGATGAGACTGTTTTTGTCATGTCCATCGGCTGGTTTGCCCACGAGGGTGAGGATGTTGTCGGTTAATGGAATAATCACTCCACTATTGGCTGAATGTCCTTTTGTTTTGCTTTGTTCAAACTTAAGCAGCTTGTTGGAATAATCGATATTGGCGAATGTAAGATCCTTGACATCGCAAAAACGCAGACCGAGGTAAAGACAGAATATGAATGCACGGCGGATATCATCGTTCTGCTTCGGATCGTGATAGGCGAGGAGCTGCTGGATTTCGTCTTCCGAGAGGACATCTTTCCTTAATATTTGGTCGTCGACCTTGATAGAGATGCCAGTGCAGGGGTTTTTCTTCATGGCTTCATGTTCGACGGCATAGTTGATGACTTTTTTGAAACGTTGGAATATGCTTTTAGCACCTTCGCCTTTGGAGCGTGTTTGAAGATATTCGGCAAAAGCTGTCATCATATCCTTGTCGATTATATCTGGGCGGAGGACGCGAGAATAGCGTTTATAAGCAGGACTCTGCGCGAGGAAATCCGTAAATCGGTTGTACGCAAGCTCAATCATGCGGATATCCTTTTTTGTATAGTTTTTGATATATTGTTTGAAATAAGTATGGAAGTTGACCTTGGTTTCCTTCTTGATGCGATAGCCTTCCATGTTTTCAAGCATATCCTGACTGCGTTCGTAACGCAGATTTTTGGCGAGGTCGAGAGTCTTTTTGTTTTGAAGACGCTCTTGAGGAGTGCGCGGAGCTTGCCATAGGTAGAGTTTTAAGAATTCCCTGCGGCGTTCCTTGTTTTTGGTAATCTTACCGGTTTCTTTGTTGATGGATTTGGTGAATCCGAAATAGTAATCGAGAAACAGCGATTCTTTTCCAGTGGTAAGGATCTTGGCACCGAGCTTCGGATTGTCGGTGGGGTCGGTGCTGATAATATAAGTGTTATCGCTGCGGATATCTTTTCTAGCAGACATGAGTAAAAATTGTTATAGGTTATTGATGCAAAGATACGAAAAAATAAGATACGAAGAGCAACTTTTTTACGTTTTTTTACAAAAAAAGATAAAAATTATAGTAAGGGAAAACAAGGGAAAGAATTATTGTAAAGTGTTGGAGTTATTGGTGTTTTAGTAAAGTGTCCAGATGATGAAAAGAGACAGAATTTGGGTAGCCACAGGGTAGCCACAGACGACAATACTATAGGAAAACAAGGGTGGAAAAGGGAAGGTGTAAAAGTTTATACCATTGATTATCAATGTTTTTGGTTTCTAATGGTTTCATGGAAAGAGAGTGAAAATATCGGCCCTGGGTACGGATTTTAAAAGTAAATCCCTTGAAAATGCTTGCATTTTCAAGGGATTTTTTTTCTTATGTGATTATTTTTCACGTTTTTTCTTCAAGGCGTAGGCGGTGCCGAGGGCGGTTAAGATGAGAAGGCCGCTGCCCACTGGGGCTGACGGGGTGTCGGCACCGAAACCGTGACTGGCGGGCAGCACAAAGCTGAAGCCACCCTCTGCAAAACGGTCGCTTAAATCCCAGTCGTTGAAGAAAGCGTCGGTGTTATTAAACTGCGCGTTGGCGGTAAATCCCAAAGTGATTGTCAATGCTATTGCGAATAATATCTTTTTCATATATATTTCCTTTCTTTTTGTCATTTCGAGCTTGTCGAGAAATCCTATTTTTCACATGTCATCGGAGAAAGAAGATTTTTCCACTTCGGTCGAAATGACGGGTTGGGTATTTATTTGATAACAATTTTCTGTGTCTTTCCATTCAATCTGAAAATGTAAACTTTGTACGCCGTTGATGTGTTGGGTCATCACCAAGCGTCCCATCACATCAAACACCTGCAATTCTCCGTCACCGCTGACGATGATGTCGTTGCCACTTTGGTAGGCGAAGATGCCGTCGGTTTCGACCTGAGTGAAGACCAAGGTGAACCTGTCACTGCGGTCGACTGTTGAGCCCATAAAGGTGTATGCAGAGACGTTTCCTGAAACGTCTTTGTTCAAATCGATAGTTTTATCTTCAAGCTTGTCGATGAGCTGGATTCTCACGCCATTGACGTTTTCGAAGTTGAAGCCGATGGTGTAACGGCCAGTTTCGTTAGTTTTGAAGTTCAGAGGAAGTCATTGCCGTCTTGTGGGATATACAATTTAGCGTGTTTCTCGTTGAAGACGAACTTCTCGAGCTGGCTGCCTTCGTTGAAGCTCACGATGGCCTTGTCTTGGAAGGCATCGTTTCTTGCACCTGCTTTTGTCAGTGTCATCTGGAGGTTGCCGTTATTGCCTGTCGATGTTACAGGTGCCTCTGTGCTGAATGTGATGCTCTCGTATGGGCCGGTAGCTCTCACCACAACGCCAGTGCAGACTGGTATTGTGGTTGCAGCATAGTTCTCAATTACTTCGATATCTGTGCCTTCTGCATTCATCCTGTAGTAGCTTCTGTTTGCGTAGGCGTCAACGACGAACGGGTTACCAGCGAGGTTGAAGCCTTCGCTGAGTCCGACTGTCTTCTCGTTTTCCATGTTGAACGTGTTGAGGGTGCTGAGGAACACCAATGTTTTCGTTTCCTTGGTGGCGTAGAGGTATCCTTTACCGTTTGTGAGGTTGAAGCCTGCAGTGTGCTGTACGTAGTTTTCCCATTGATTATTTACTGAATTGAGACGGAACAGGTCGTAATCGTACAACGCCGGTTCGGTCTGAATTTGAGTTCCTATGAGGTTAGTGACTGTTGCTGGATTGATATTACTATTGACAGGTGAAGCGATGAATGCCCACTTGCCTGTTTCGTCGCCGTAGCCTTCCACTGTGCGGCTGATGTTGCCCGTTGATGGCACATAGTATGTGCCGTCGAAGAGGATGCCATTGGCATAGGCCTTCACCATACCATAGTCCGTACCAGCGTCGCCGAGGTTGGCAGGGGTGGTAGCGAAGGTATAAGCATGCTTAGACCCATTGACAGTGCATGCGTTGGAAGGCGAGCCTTCCTCTGGGTTCATGTAGTAGCAGTTGGTGATGGTGCCTTTGTTATTCTGCAGGCCCATGGGGTGCATGGAGGCGATGTTGATATAAGTGCCGACCTCTAGGCAGTTCTGCAGTGTAGGAGTGCCGCTGGCACTCCAGCCCCAGATGGCACCGACGTTGGCACGATTGCCGCCAACACCGTTGATGGTGCCGGCAAAGACGCAGCCTCGGATGGTGGTGTTGGAACTCTGTCCGTGACCGATGATACCGCCGGCGTAGTTGTTGCTGATGTTGAGCGTGGCGGTGACAACGCAGCCCTCTATCGTATTGGTGCCATTAGCGAAGCCCACGATTCCTGAGGTGTGGTAGCTTGCTGAGGCAATGGAACCAGCCACTGTCAAGTCCTTGATAGTGGCGTTATTGATATAGTGGAACGGAGCCACACCTTGCTCATTGGCACCCTCGCCGGTCGTCGTGCTGATGATGCTTGCCGTGATGGTGTTGCCATAGCCGAGGAAAGTGCCGCTAAATGGACGGTTGTCGCGTAATCCAATTGTTTGGGAAATGTTGATATTGGCATCCAGTCTCACGAACTCGCCATTGTAGTTGTTATAGCCATTGTTGACGTTATAGACGAAAGTTCCCCAGTCGTCAGCATCGGCGATGATGTATGGGCTGCCCTCCGTGCCTGTACCGTTGAGGGCTCGAGTAACGTAATACGTGCCGTCGTAGAGGATGCCGTTAGTGTATGCCTTCAGCATGCTGTAGTCCGCCTTAAGGGTACCGAGGTTGGTAGGGACAGTGGTGGTGATAGTATAAACCATCTTGCCCTGTTCCGTTCCCAATGTTTCGGTGTAGTAGCAGTTGTTGATGGTTGGGCTGCCTCCTCGCACGAAAGTGACTCCGTCAGTGATGGCCGACCAGCCGTCTGCTATGCTGCCACTTGGGACATAGAGAGAGTTGGTGGCGCTGATGGTTGCGTTGCCGTACCAGCCCACGAAGCCGCCGCAGTTTATGGAGCCGTTATTGGTCAGCAGATGGCCAGTGTAAACGCAGCCTGCGAAGTTAAGTGTGCCGCTTGGCATAGCAACGATGCCGCCATGGGTACTGTCACCGTTGACGCTGCTATAGATGACTGTGCTGACCTGGCAGTTGGTGATGTTCGTCGTGCCGTATGGTCTGCTGACAAGTCCTGCCGCAAACTTCTGTGAGGTGTATATGTAGCCTGCCACCTTAAGGTCGCGGATAGTGGCTCCGTTGACATAGCGGAACGGGGCGCAGTTTTGTTCGTTGAAGGCGCTCTCTGACGTGCCTTGGGTGAAGGTCAGCGTGTGAACGCCGTCGCCGAGGAAGGTGCCCTGGAACGAGTTGCCCTCGCTGCTGCCCACCATCTCAGTCACGCTGATGTCGGCGGTCAGCTTCATGTACTTGCCGCTGTAGGTGTTGGAGCCGCTATTGACATAGGCGGCGAAAGACTTCCATTCGAATTCATTACTGATGAGGTATGGGGAACCCTCATTGCCTGCACCGCTAAAGGTGGCGGCCTTCAAATAATATATGTCGTCGCAGAAGATACCGTTGGTGTATGCCGTCAGTGTGCTGTAGGCCTGTACCACGTTGCCTAGATTGCCTGGGTCGGAGGGATATACGAATACAAGCGAACCCTGGACGTCGCCCAGCTTCTCGGTGTAGTAGCAGTATTCGCCTGCGCTACCGCCGCGCACGAAGGTGGCACCGCCGGTGATGGCCGACCAGCCTGAAGGTATGCTGCTGCTTGGGGCATAGAGCGAATTGATGACGCTGATGGTTGAGCTGTTGTGCCAGCCCACGAAGCCGCCACAGCTGTGGGTTCCTTTGTTGGTCAGCAGACGGCCGGTGAAGGCGCAACCCTCAATGTTAAGTGTGCCGCTCGGCATGGCCACGATGCCGCCATGGGTGCCGTCGCCGTTGATGTTGCTATGTATATAGGTGTCCACCTGGCAGTTGGTGATACTGGTAGTTCCGAAGGTGCGGCTGGCGAGTCCTGCTGCAAACTTGGCGGAGGTGCTGATGCTGCCTGCCACCTTGAGGTCCTTGATGGTGGCATTATTGGTGAAGCGGAAAGGTGCCGCGTATTCTTCCCATGTGCTATAGCTGAAGGTCAGCGTCTTGTTGTTGCCGAGGAAGGTGCCCTGGAACGAGTTGGTCTCGTCCTTGCCCACCATGATTGATACGCTGAGGTCGTTCTCAAGCCGCACATATTTACCGCTATAGTTCTTTGTGCCGCCATTCACGTTGACAGCCAGTTTCATCCAGTCTGAGAGGTTGCTGATGCGGTATGGGTCGCTCAGAGAGCCCGAGCCTGGAAGCGCCGTGGCCTGGTCGACGAGAGGAAGTATCTTCCTGGAGCCGAAGTTGGTGGGGAGGGATGGATTGGCAATCTCGCCAAGGCCCTCGATGATAAATTGCTTGCCTTCGACAAAGCTGATGCCGCTCAATGTTTGATTGTAACTGCCGTTTTGAGAGTAGAAACCACTGTTATAGAGGAAATCTTCAGGATTGGTCCAGCCGATGGTGAGATTGCCGCTAATTGGGGGGTACATACAAATAATTGAAGTACACACACCCGGGCCAATGCCTGCAGCCATAGATCCACCAACGGCCGTCACTTGGCCGCCATAGATGTAAACGTTGCCACACATGCCTGTTCCATGTCCATTGTTATAGGTGCTGCTGTTTGGAATACCGCCGCCTATGCCGGCGGCGCCATAACCACCATTGGCATTCACGATGCCGCCATTGATGGTGATGGTGCCGCCACCATCGTTATATGCGTTGCCACCGATGCCTGCTCCATTTGATCCGCCTCTTACGTTGATGATACCGCCATTGATGGTGAGCGTGCCCACATCCTTGGCACCGATACCCGCCTTATCACTGTCGCAGCCGTCGATGGTCAGTGTGCCCGGACCGTTGATGATCAGGCTATTGTCTCTGCTCACATCGATGCCTTTGGGAGCATGGAGGGTGGCACCTTCGCCGAGGTTCAGCACGACGTTGCCTTCGATGGTGATACGATTTGAGATGGTGACATCCGTTAATACCGTATAGATGCCCGAGGTCATAGTGGTCATCTCGCTGGTGACTATGGTAATACTGGTGCTGGTATTTCCACAGGCGCCGCCGTTGCCGCCAGAGCCAAAAGAACAATCACCACTTACACCATGCCAGTCATCACTATCAAAGCTGCCGTTATCGACATAGACCCAGCCTTGGCTTTGCGCAGTAGCATTAGTGGCAGCTTCTGTACCATCGGCAGCATAACTACCATTAGCATTTTGACCACCATGGCCTCCGTAGGCAGTTACTTCATAAACTCCACCGCTAGAGTTGGGCCTCCAATCCTGCGCGCCGCCGGCTCCGCCGCCGCCACCACCGCCGCCGGGACCACCGGTGCCGATGTTGCTGGCTGCACCGCCGAAGCCGCCGCCGCCACCGCCGCCGCCACCGGCCACAGTATAGTTATTACCAGATCCATCCCATGCATAGCTACGGCCACGCTGACCGCCACTACCACCGGATGAGCCTGCATTGCCAGCCGTGGCAGTCATATGGACGAAAGACTGGAGCCAATAGAGATTGCCCATCGCGCCAGCGGTAGAACCAGCATTACCTGCAGAACCGCCGGTTCCATTATGCGCTTTCCAATCATCATACGTATAGCCGCTACCGCCAGCACCGCCGCTGCCGCCAGCACCGCCGCGTGTGCCGATGCCCGCACCGGCGCCGCCGCCACCAGTGCCACCAGTGCCACCCGCACCTGTCTGGGTCCAATCACCATTATATCCTGTTGCGTTACCGCCTGTGCCGCCATTGCCGCCGTTGGCAGCATTGCCACCAGTAGCATTCACCGTGCCGCCGCCGAGGAGGTATAGCGTGTTGCCCGATGCCAGCTCGATGCCTGCACCGGCACCCGTAGGAGCGTTGGCGTTGGCTCCCGTGCAGGTGAGGGTCACGCCCTCAGGCACGTAGAGATACACCGTGCCCTGAATTTTAAGGCCGCTGCCGCCAACGTTGCTGTTGGTGAAGCTGAGATTTGAATTGACATAATAGTACGTGGTGTTACCCGTGCTACCTAGCGTATGCCCCGAGGTGGAGCCTGAATTAATGGCTGTCCAGTCGCCTGAGGTGGTCAGCGTCAGTGCATAAACTTCCTCCCAACTGTTTTGTGCCCATGCTCCTTGTGCAACCGCGCACAGCAGAGCGAAAAATAGTAAAGTTTTCTTCATAATTATGTTAGTAGTTTGATTTTTTTGTTAAAAAGAGGTACAAAAATAATCAAACTATTCCAAACAAAAGGGGGTTTGAAGCCCTGGATTGCAAGTTTTGTAAATTTTGAAACTTTTTGTAAATTTTGAAAGTGATTTTTACGATTTTGAAACTCGGAATTGTAAATTTTGAAAGTCGGAGTTGCAAAAAGTTGAGAGTTGAGGAGTTTAGAGTTGAGAGTAGTTGAGGAGTTTAGAGTTTGAAAGTTTGGAGTTTTATGACATGTTTATATGAAATAAAGCCATTTTAAAATGGCGATTTTCCCGAAATTCTCAAAATGTTGAGGTTCTTACATGACTGGGAAATGAGGCACTGGCCGGTCATTTCCTGTGGCTGTTGCAAGCCCATGATGTGGAGGATGGTAGGAGCCACGTCGGCAAGGACGCCGTTGCTCACCCTCGCGTTGCTGTTCTCTGTCACGTAGATGAAAGGGACAGGGTTGGTGGAGTGTGCGGTGTTGGGTGTGCCGTCGTCGTTGATGGCATGGTCGGCATTGCCATGGTCGGCAGTGATGACGACTTCATAGCCCTTCGCTTTGGCTGCCTCCACCAGTTCGCTCAGGCACTGGTCGATAGTCTGCACTGCCGTTTGGATGGCGGAGTAAACCCCCGTGTGTCCCACCATGTCGGCGTTGGCGAAATTCACCACAATCCAGTCGTAGCGGTTGGTGTTGAGCGCCTCGATGAGACGGTCTTTCAACTCGTAGGCCGACATCTCAGGCTGCAGGTCGTAGGTGGCGACCGCCGGAGAGTTCACCAGGATGCGGTCTTCACCCTCGAACGGCTCTTCGCGTCCTCCGTTGATGAAGGAGGTGACATGGGCATATTTCTCGGTCTCGGCGGCATGAAGCTGCTTCAGACCTTTGCTTGCGATATATTCGCCAAGGGTATTCTCAACATTTCCTTTAGGGAAGATGACGTGTATGCCTGTGAAAGAGTCGTCGTATGGTGTCATGCAGTAGTACTGGAGATTAGGAATTGTCTGCATGTCCTGCTCAGGAATGTCGTGCTGAGTGAGCGCAATGGTCATTTCTTTGGCGCGGTCGCTGCGGAAGTTGAAGAAGATGACGACGTCGCCATCTTTGATACGTCCGTCGACGTTGCTGTTGACGAGCGGTTCCATAAACTCGTCGGTGTTTTTGTGTTCAGGCGTGTGCGAGTCGTAGCACGACTGTATGCCTTCGACCATGTCGGTCACCTCACGACCCTGGCCATGTACGAGCAGGTCGTAACCCAGCTTGATGCGGTCCCAGTTGTTGTCGCGGTCCATGGCGTAGTAACGTCCGATGACAGTTGCCACAACGCCTGTGCCTGCCTCTGCCATGTGCTGCTGCAGGTCGATGACGAAGCCTTTGCCCGACATAGGGTCTGTGTCGCGACCGTCCATGAAGCAGTGCACGTAGCAGTTCTCAATGTTATACTGTGCGGCGATATCGATGAGCTTAAAGAGGTGGTCTATTGAAGAGTGGACGCCGCCGTCTGATGTCAAGCCCATAAGATGAAGGCTCTTGCCGGTGGATTGTGCATAGCTGTAAGCCGACTGGATTTCAGGGTTTTGCAAGATGGAGTTGTCGTCACAGGCGTGGTTGATCATCACCAGATCCTGATAGATGACGCGTCCGGCGCCGATGTTGAGGTGTCCCGTCTCGGAGTTGCCCATCTGTCCGTCGGGCAGACCCACGTATTCGCCCGAAGCCTGAAGCTGTGAGTGAGGATAGGTGGCGTTGAGGTAGTCGATATAAGGCGTGGGAGTATTCGCGATGGCGTCGTCCTCTCCCTGGTCGCCGATGCCCCAGCCGTCGAGGATTACCAAAAGAGCTTTCTTTGGTGTGCTGTCCGAAATAGGGTTGCCCGTGTTGTTTTCTTTTTTACACGATGTGAAAATATCTGCGCAGCAAATGATGATGGCTGCGAGCATCAATGTGGTTTTAAATCTTATCATATCATATATTTTTTAAATAGTAAAGTGCGAAAAGGAACGACAAAGATACGCAGTTTCGGCGTGTAAATTTTGAAACTACATATCCTGCATCCAGGTGGTTACAGATTGCCCCATGCGCTGCTTGAAGGCGAGACTGAAGGTGCTGTAGCTGCGGAAGCCGCTTTCGCTGGCAAGCTGCTGTACGATGATGGTCTTTCCGGCAGAGACTGCCTCACGATAGAGCTTCGTGAAGTGGTTGATGCGGAGATTGTTGATATAGGCATTGAAGGTGATACCTTGGTATGAGAAATACTGGCTGAGATAGGTACGGTTGGTGCCGATGATCTTTGCGAGCTGTGGAAGAGTGAGGTTGTGCTGCAAGTAGAGCTGAGTGGCAACACAATGCTCATCGAGCAGATGTTCGATGTTGGAAGGAATGACCAAAGGCTGTCGTGTCGATTCGTAGGGTTGTTCCTCCGGTTGTTCGGGTTGTTCTTCGACTGTAATGTTTTTAAGCTGCGGCAGCGTCTCAATACGCCACAGTAGGAAGCAGTAAAAAATGATTGAGATGAATTGCACGATATAGTTTATTGTAAGGTCTTCGCCATCGAATCCATAGATCATGATTAACAGCAGGATGACGGTTATCAGCGCATGGCTCAGCCGTACCTCCTTGTTCTCCAAGTCGGCATAGTTGTCGCGCAGCCAACGTCCGTATTGCTTGACAGCAAATCCCATATATATGGTAAAAATGACGTAAACCAACAAGATGTATGCTAATCCGAAGGTTTGGAAATAACCATTGGGATTGACAATGTGGAGTATCTTGAGCACCGCGAATGGTATAGTCGCTATGACGATGGGCCAGACGTGCCGCTTGCGGTCTTGGAGCATGGCAAACATAGTGCCGGGGATGGTGGTGAACAACGTTAGACAGTCGAGATAAGTGAGCACCATAAAAGCCACAGAATTAGTGTCGCCGGAATAGATGCGGAAAAAGAGCCACCATATATGGCCCAAAAATGTTAAGGCAAAGAGTGCCGCAGCCCAACGGCGCAGTGGCATGGGTGGCGTGACATCGGCTGAGAAGGCGTTGCCCTTACGAAACAGCAAGTATATGCAGGCGTTGAGCGCTATTATTGCTGATACGCCGTAGAGCATGAAAAATAATATGATGGAGGTGGATATATGATCGAGTGACATTGTCGTAAACAATTTTTTTACGATGCAAAGATAATGATTTTTCTAATTGTGTCAAAATTTTGAAACATTTCAAAAATAATTGTATTTTTGCAGTCCTTAATCAAAATAAATTAACCATAAAATTAAAAAAGATGAAAAAAACTTTATCTGTATTGTTATTGTTTTGCGCTTTGACGAGCTTTGCGCAAGTACCTCTTTTGAAATCAGAGTGGGACCAAGGCTATCCTTACAACATGCTCTGCCCAAGAGATCCTTTTAACGGTTATGCGTATTGCGCTGCCGGTTGTCCAGCTGTTGCCATGGGGCAGATTATCAATTATTTGAGAACAACACAAGGCACTCGCTTTGACGATGGTGATGACTATCTCCATGATTACGTAGGTAGAACATATAATATTGATGACGATTGGGAAAGATTGCAATTCCCGTCATTCCCAATGCTGAACGTTATGCTGGATTCTGTCGATGCCACTTTCGAACGTGGCGATGAACTCAGCGACACATTGAAGGCTGCTGTGATTTTTGCTTGCGGCACGGCATGTACACAGATCTATACTTCTGATATGGGCTCTGGTACTTTCTTTGTGGATCAGGCGTTTGCAGCATATAAGCGTTTTGGCTTCACTGACTGTAAGCTGTTCCGTGACCCGACTGACGAGATGTACGAGATTCTGATTTCCAACCTGGAAGACGGCTATCCTGCCCATCTGGCTGTTGAAAATCCTGAGGGAACGATAGGACATAATGTCGTGGTTGACGGCTATCGCGAAACGGATGGCAAGTTCCATATCAACTTTGGCTGGGGTGGTCCTAATGATGACTGGTATGACATCCCAGACCCTAATTTTGCTTATGGAATGACAAAAGTGGAAGGCATAATCTTGGATATCATTCCTACAAATGATGCTGTCCAGAAGGTCTTAAGCCACTCACTTGAGGTTTATCCGAATCCGGCTTCCGACGTTCTTTACATAGACAATCTTCCTTGCAAAGAAGCAGAATACGCAGTATTCAATGTTATGGGACAAAAGGTGGGTGCCGGTACTTTAAATGGAAAGATTTCCGTTGCCGAATTTGAAAAAGGACTCTATGTTTTGCAAATCAAAGGTGAAAAATTCCTTGAAACGACTAAATTCATTGTGAAATAGTTGTAATTTTGCAAAAAATTTACAACATCATGAAATCACTTCTTGGAATGTCCCTCGTAGAGCTGCAAAACGTTGTGGCTCAACATAATATGCCGAAATTCACCGCCAAACAGCTCGTCGACTGGCTCTATCGCAAACGTGTAAAGACCTTCGATGAGATGACAAATCTGTCTAAGCAGACTCGTCAGGTTTTGGCTGAGAACTACGAGACCGGTTATCGCGATTACGCCGATGTGCAGGAATCGAAGGACGGCACCAAGAAATATCTGTTTCCGGCTGAAGACGGCTTCATCGAGACAGCGTATATCCCTGAAAAAGAACGCGCTACGCTTTGCGTGTCGTGCCAGGTGGGATGCAAGATGAACTGCCTCTTCTGCCAGACCGGAAAACAAGGCTTCCAAGGCAACCTGTCGGCTGGCGACATCATAAATCAGATACTTAACCTGCCGGAATACGACACTTTGACGAACTTCGTCTTCATGGGCATGGGCGAGCCGATGGATAACTATGACAACATCATGCGGGTGCTCGAAATCATGACCTCCGACTGGGGTTTGGCGATGAGTCCGACACGTATCACGGTATCCACAGCAGGCGTCATTCCGAACATGAAACGCTTCATCAAGGAGTCGAAATGCAACCTCGCCGTCAGTCTGCACAGCCCGTTCCACGACGAGCGCGCGAAAATCATGCCTGTAGAGAAGTCATACCCTATAAATGAGGTCATACACGCCATCCGCCAACACGACTGGAGCGGTCAGCGTCGTGTGTCGTTCGAATATATAGTGTTTAAAGGCCTTAATGACACTCCGAAGCATATCAACGAGCTCGCAAAACAACTTGGCAGCCTCCGTTGCCGCGTCAATTTAATAAGGTTCCACGCAATCCCTAACATCGACTTGCAAAGTCCTTCAATGGAAGACATGGTCCGCTTCCGCGATAAACTCAACGACAAAGGAATTATAGCAACGATAAGGGCTTCGAGAGGTCAAGACATCGATGCTGCGTGTGGGTTGCTGTCGACGAAGAGAGTTTAAAACGATTTCGTTTTATATAAGCTTAGCCAGGTTTTTATCAATCTCTTCTTTGTACGCTTCTTTCAGTTCCACCGGAAGAAAACTTATGTCGATAAAATCATGCCATTTAGGGGCGACTGTTATAAACTTGTTAAAAATGTTTTCGATAACTTTTTCTTCTAATCCTGATAATGACATTGCCCGCATGAAATTCTGACGATTGATTTTTTTCTTTCGTCCGTCGAGTGTTAATGCCAGTTCTTCTATGTCTTTAGGATAAACCAAATGAACGTTAAGAAGGTCGTAAGCTTGTGAAAGCACATAATTCCCTGGCATCTTACTTATGAGCGAAAAGTTTTTGAGATGCATGTCCGAATTGCCCACAATCCAAGAAAACACCACTACTTCCCAGAAATTAACCAAATCCAGCATTGGGGCGGAAGAATAATGTTTGATCATCTTGGCGATATTTTCGTATGACGATTTGTATTTGTCGGCAGTAATACGTTCGCTTATCTGGCAAAGGTCTTCCATCAAATATTTTTTGCCGTGGTTGTCGCGGTCTATTCTTCGTGTCAGATATGTCGTTTCGCCATCACTGAAACGAATCAATGTGTGTGGAACAACGGCAATTTTGGCTATTTCGGCAAGGTGCATTGTGAGGTCTTCGACTTCCGGAAGCCAAGGAAAATCGTCAGATTTCGGTTTCAAAATATATTTGCCCCAAAGTCCGACTATAGTCATGCGGTCGGGTTCGTCTTTCCCTCCCTTGTTTACGTCCATCGACAGTTTCGATTGCACGCCAGTGACGGCAATCCTGTTTAGAACTGATTCTTTAGCCAAATCATTGATATTATCTCTCGAATATGGAAGGACTGGTGCTTCGGTTTTTCCAAAGAATTTCTTGGCACATCCCGGATGATAGTCCTTTTGTCCTTCTTCCAGTTCTTTATAGCAATACAGACATTTACACATACTATTCAGCCTCCTCCAATCCTATTATTCCGATGGCGCCGATACAGTCTTTGCAACAAGTCATAAGCAATCCCATTCTGTCGTTGGGGTTGAGTTTCCAATTTTTTGAGGCCACGTCTAGCAACCATCCTTCTGGAATGAGACCATCGAAAAATGGGAACATGGTTGACGACTGATAAGGCTTGCTCGTCAACGGCAAAGTTAAACTTATTGGTTCGGCATTTCCTGATGTCAAATAATCCTCGTCGTAGCAAAATGAATAGCCGTTTTCGTCTTCAACGAGTTGTCCGACCTTCGTCTCCCTATAAAAGACATCTGCTTTCTTCATAACACAGAATCTCCTCTCTGCTGTTCGACAACGCCCAATTCTTTGCCGAAAAGTGCCAAGATGGCATTTGTTTTATCCATCCTCAAGGTCTTTTTCCCTTGCTCCAAATCTCTCACGAAACGAAGTCCCACGCCCGATTTGTACGACAAATCTTCCTGCGTCAGTCCATATTGCTTTCGCAGAGCCTTAACCTGTTGTGACAATCTGCTTTTTTCAGCCATAACCAATAATTTTTTGCAAAAATACAAAATTATTTTCACATATTATATCGTTTCGGGTATAAAAAATATAAATTTTGATAAAATATACCCGATAAGGTATAAAATAATAAATTTTTGATGAATTATATCCGAAAGGGTATAAAAATGATTCACCTTTTTAGAAAGGACAAAATTTTGGATTATTGCAAAATTATCCATATTTTACACTTTTCGATAATTTCTAAAAAATTCTCACTTCTAACTTTTTTTTGTATCTTTGCAGTCAGGTAGCAAATCATAATTTAGTAACCTCTTAAAGTCTTAAAAAATGGATGATTCAGGTGTAATAAAAACAAATGAAATTGAGAGAAGAATAATTCTCATTCGCAACTGTCAAGTCATGATTGACAGGGACTTAGCAGATTTGTATGGTGTTGAAACAAGACGTTTGAACGAACAAGTTAAACGAAATAAAGAACGTTTTCCCGAGCATTTTATGTTTCAACTAACAAAAGAAGAACAGGAAAATTATGAAACGTTTAGAGACAATATTCTTACGATTGACAAAAACTCGGATCCTTTGATATCGCAAATTGCGACATCAAACAAAGGTGGTAATAGAAAACCTTCTTATGCTTTTACGGAACAAGGGGTAGCAATGCTTGCTTCTGTTCTTCATAGCGATAGGGGTGTCTGCCACAGTTTATACGGCAAATTTTCCTAATAGATTAAAACTTGATTTAGAAAAGCATAACTCGCAATATCAACCAATAAAAGTTGAGGTTTATAATAAATCTCATGACAGATTTCTTATTATCGATGATGATATTTATCTCATAGGAGCATCCCTGAAAGATATGGGAAAGAAAATGTTTGGCTTTTCGAAACTACATTTTTCAAAAGAAGAAATTCTCAATAGATTGTAAAAAACTTCAAACTTCTAACTCCTAACTTCTAACTTTTTTGTATTTTTGCAAAAAATACAACGAAAGTGCAGACACTAAAATCTCAAATATCCCCTGCAAGCGCTGAGTTTCAGGAGAACCGCAAAGCTTTCATGGAGCTGATGGCGAAGTATCACGATGCCATGGACGCCAGCATGCACGGCGGCGGCGAGGCGGCTATCGCCAAACATAAGAAACGTAACAAACTCTTGGCTCGCGAGCGCATCGACTTGCTCATCGACAAGAACACTCCGTTTTTGGAGCTTTCGCCGATGGCAGCTTACGACACGTATAACAACGACTTCCCGTCGGCGGGCATCATCACAGGTATCGGCATGATTCAAGGCCGCGAGGCTGTCATCGTTGCCAACGACGCCACGGTGAAAGGCGGCACATATATGCAGTACACTGTCAAGAAACACCTGCGCGCACAGGAGATCGCGATGGAAAACCATCTGCCGTGCGTGTATATGGTCGACAGCGGCGGCGCCTTCCTGCCAGAGCAGGACACCGTGTTCCCCGACAAGGAACATTTCGGACGTTTCTTCTACAACCAGGCGAGGATGTCGGCAATGGGCATACCTCAGATCGCCATCGTGATGGGAATGTGTACCGCTGGCGGCGCCTACGTGCCTGCGATGAGCGACGAGACCATCATAGTTAAGAAACAAGGCACCATCTACCTCGGCGGACCTCCGTTAGTGAAGGCAGCTACAGGCGAGATCGTCACCGCTGAAGAGCTTGGCGGAGCCGAGATGCATACCTCTGTCTCCGGCGTCGCCGACCACCTTGCGGAGAACGACAGCCACGCCATGCAGATATGCCGTAACATCTTTAAAACGCTGGAGAAGCCGAAGAAACAGCTGCTCGATATGCTTCCTGTCGAAGAGCCTCTCTACGACCCGACGGAGCTCTATGGCATCGCACCTGTGGATTTAAGAAAAGTCGTCGACCCGCGCGAGGTCATCATGCGTATCGTCGACGGCAGCCGCTTCCAGGAGTTCAAAGAGAGATATGCAACGACTATCGTCTGCGGCTTCGCTCATCTGATGGGCTTCCCGGTGGGTATCATCGCCAACTACGGCGTGCTTTTCAGCGAGTCGGCATTGAAGGCGACACATTTTATAGAATTATGCTGCCAGCGTAACATACCGTTGGTGTTCTTACAGAACGTCACCGGCTTCATGGTCGGAAAACAATACGAATGCGGCGGCATCGCCAAGGACGGCGCCAAGATGGTGCATGCTGTGAGCAACGCCAACGTGCCGAAGTTCACGGTCATCTTCGGTGGCTCATTCGGTGCCGGAAATTATGGAATGGCAGGTAGAGCCTACAGCCCGCGACTGCTTTTCATGTGGCCTAACGCCAAGATCTCGGTCATGGGAGGCACACAGGCTGCCAACGTGCTCGCAACCGTCAAGGAAGACCAGTACCATTACAAGGGGATGCCGGTGCCTGAAGAGGAAATCAAGGCTTTGAAACGCGAGATTCTGGCGAAATACGACTACGAAGGCTCGGCGTTCTACAGCACTGCGCGTCTGTGGGACGACGGCATCATCGATCCGGTCGACACACGAAGAATCCTCGCCATGGGCATCGCAGCATCGCTCAACCAGAAGTTCCCGCCACAACAGTTCGGAGTATTTAGAATGTAAGCTATGGAATTCACAACACTTCAAATAGGAATAGAGAAAAACGTCGCTCGCATCGCGCTGAACCGTCCCGAGGTTCGTAATGCGTTGAATGTCACGATGATAAAGGAACTCACCGAAGCCGTCGACTGGCTCGATGCTCGCGACGACATCCATGTCATCGAGATTTGCGGCAACGGCAAGAGTTTCTGCGCCGGCGCCGACCTCAACTACATGAAAGACATCGCAAACAACGGATATATCCAGAATCTCGAGGATGCGAAAAGGCTGTCGAAGCTGTTTAAGACCATATATTTCTGCAACACGCCGATTATCGCTTTGGTGCACGGTCACGTCATCGGAGGCGGCAACGGTATCATTGCAGCTTGCGACGTGGTGCTAGCTGAAAACGACACCGTATTCGCCTTCAGCGAGGTGAAACTCGGCATCACGCCGGCAACGATATCGCCTTTCATCATCGCAAAATGCGGCGAGGCGATGGCTCGCGACACCATGCTGAGCGGGCGTAAGTTCACAGCTCAGGAAGCTTTGAGATTCAACCTCGTGAACTATGTTGGCACGATGGAGGAGCTCAACAAACGCTTGGATTTCTATACAGAGAACTATCTCGCGGCGTCGCCATCGGCAATACGCGACTGCAAACAGCTCATCCGCTCAGTCTGCGGCCACGACGACCCATACAGCCCCGTCTTCGACATGACATCTGCGCTCATTGCAAACGAGAGAATGTCTCCTGACGGCCAAGAAAGAATGAAGAAATTTTTAGAAAAATAAGGCTCCCGTCATTTCGAGCGAAACGAAGTGGAGTCGAGAAATCCTCCATTAACGAAGACAAACGAATAAATACCGATTACTATGCCTAAATTCGAAATTCGTCCCGCAAAAGAATCTGAATCAGCATTGGTTCTTGATTTTATCAAAAAGTTGGCAAAATACGAGAAAATGCTCGATGAGGTCGAAGCCACTGTCGACACCATTCATGAATCCTTGTTTGTGAAGCATGATGCTGAAGTCGTCTTTGGCTGTGAGGACGGCGTGCCTGTCGGTTTTGCCTTGTTTTTCCACAACTTCAGCACTTTTGTCGGTCGCAAAGGCCTGTATCTCGAAGACCTCTTCGTCATCCCGGAGAAACGCGGTTTAGGCTACGGCAAGGCATTGTTATTGCATCTCGCTCACCTTGCCAAGGAGCGTAACTGCGGCCGCATGGAGTGGGTATGCCTCGACTGGAACCAGCCTTCAATCGACTTTTATAAGTCATTGGGTGCCAAGCCGATGGAAGACTGGACGATATACAGGCTGGATGAGAAAAGGTTAGGGTAATGAAAACATCAATACTTCTGACAATTGCGGTTTTTTTCGCTATCTCTCTGCACTCTCAAGACATCTACACCGCCGGATATTTCACTGTTGACGACGGGCCCCAAGTGGCTGCGGTGTTCAAAAACGGCATGGCGTTATACAGCCAGAAACAGTTTGGAAAAGATTTTTATTCATCTGCAATCGCTATTGATACGCTGAGCGGTGACGTCTATTGGTCGGCTAACGCGTTTCCTCAGAACTCCATCTCCGAGGGCTGCGGTTATGTGATGAAAAACGATGAGATTTTGCTGGATAATGTGATTGGGACCTGCATCAATGACATCTCTTTTGACGGTGATGACATATATTCTGCCGGTTATATGAACGATATTTATGAGTCGGTTGCCGCAGTGTGGAAAAATGGCGAAACCACGCCGCTTTACACCTATTGTGCCGATAAACATTCGAGTGAGGTCCTGGGTATTGATGTCGTCGATGGCGTGGTATATGCCTGCGGCTACTACGAGGAAGGCCTGACTTACGGCTGCGTCTGGGTCCGCCCAAGCCCTCTTGCCGTTGAGGAGATAAAGGCAGACGACAGCTCGGTCGTTTATATTTACAATTTCTTTGGCGAACTTGTTAAAACCGCTTGTACAGATAATAATAATCTGAATATCAGTGATTTGCCATCTGGGTTTTATATCGCAAAACGCGGGAAGGAAGTCACGAAGGTTTTTTCAACTAAAGTGAAATAATAAAAAATCCGCAACTCAATAATGGGCTGCGGATTTGTTTTTTCTAAATCAGTCTATTTTGAGTTCTCAACATCTTTCTCGAATTTCTTGATACCGGCAAATCCGAAGAAATGAGCGATGCCGATAATGATGATAGCGATGCCGATGAGTATTGAGAGCCAGTCGGCTGAGAGGTCTGGGTTGTAAAGACCAGCAATGCCAAGTATCACGCCAGCGATACCGAACAGCAACATCGTCCACCATCCGTTATATCCCACTTTCTTGTAGTCGAAACTCTGAACGGCGATGAGCACGCTCTCGAAAAGCACCCACATAGCGAAGACGATAGCCAACGAAAGTCCGACAAAGAATGTGTTGCAGAGGAACAATATACCAATGAGAATCTGAAGCAATCCCGACAAAATTCTCACTCCGCTGTTAGGCAGCATGTTGCTTGTTTGAATTGCGAAAATGAATTTCGAAATACCTGTGCAGAGTGTGAACAAACCGATCATCCATGCGAGGGTGAAGAGTGTCGCAGTTGGGTAAACAATGCATAAAATGCCGAGGATTACCAACAAAACGCCTGTTACGGCAAGCCAAATTTTAGTTTTTTTCATAGTGTGTAAATTTTTTAGTTTGACTTTAATTGAGTTTTAAGGCACAAAAATATAAAAAAATCATTACTTTTGCAAAAAATATTAATTAAACTCCAGATTTATGGATAACGATAAAGATCGGGCACTGAGGCTTGCCACCAAAGCGGGGCATATCCTGCTTGAAAATGGCGCGGAGATCACACGTGTTGAAGACACCATGGAACGCATCTCATCGGCTTATGGCGTTGAGGATCCGGGCTTTTTTGTGCTTAGCAACGGCATCATAGCTACTGGCGACGGCTACGCTGACGCCAAGTTCATCCCAATCAGAGGGATGCAGCTGAGCAAGATAGTGGAGGTAAACCAGATCAGCCGCGACGTGACAGACGGCAAATGCACCCTCGACGAGCTCGAAAAACGTCTCGATGGTATACGTAACGACAAGCCCAAGCCGTGGTGGGAGATGCTTCCTTGCATCACCATGGGCATTATGGGTTTCAGCATCATATTCGGCTGCAGCTTCATCGACATGTTCTCGTCGTTGTTTACAGGCTTGCTGCTCGGTGCCTTCATCACCTTCGCCGGGAGACATATCTCACGGTTCTTCAACAGCTTCATCTGCGGGTTCTTCGGTGCGTTGCTATGCATCGTGGCATATCGTATCTTCGGCGGCTACGGCATACATCTCAACCTCCCGAATATCATCATAGGAAATATCATCGCTTTGGTGCCCGGAGTGCCTTTCACCAATGGCATCCGCGACCTTGCCAACGAGGACTACATCGCCGGCTTCACACGCCTGCTCGACGCTTTGATAGTGTTTTTCTGCATCGCCCTCGGCGTGATTGCGGTGTTTTATCTTGATGATTTGGTCTTCGGCGATATCGAGGCTATAGGGATGCCTGTCTACGACATGAAAACCTCCGTTTGGTATATCCAGCTGATAGCTGCGTTTGTGGGAACGTTAGGGTTTTCGGCACTTTTCGGAGCACCTCGACGCTATTACATCGCCTGCGGATTCGTCGGAATGATTGGCTGGATGGCGTATATATTCACAGATTCCATCCTGGTCGCAAGCCTTATCATAGCTGTGATGAGCCATGTCTTCGCCGTGATTCAACGTTGTCCAGTCACCATCTTCATCATCTGCGGCATCATCCCGCTCGTGCCTGGAGGCGGTCTCTTCTGGACACTTTATTATATGCTGACCAGTCGCTTGCGACTTGCTTTTGAAGCGGGCACCGGCGCCTTAAGAGCCACCATCGCCATTGCAGGAGGCATCATCATCGGAGCAGCCATTTTCGACAGATTGCTGAAAAAGAAAAAACAGCACAAAGCTGATTGCATCATGCGATAAATATTAATTCGTAATTCGTTTGCAGATATGATAAAATATCGTAACTTTGCAACGAATTATACACTATGCCATCAAGAAAGATACATAAAGTGCTTATAGCTGGCCGCGGCGAGATCGCTGTGAGAGTGATGCGTACGCTTAAGAAGCTGAGTATCAATTCAGTAGCTATCTATGCTGACAACGATGCCGACGCACTGCACCGCCGTATGGCTGACGAGGCACGTCCGCTTGGAAACGGCACACTCAAAGATACTTATCTCAATATTCAGAAGATTGTCGACGCAGCTTTGGATACCGGAGCCGACGCCATACATCCAGGATACGGATTTTTGTCGGAGAGCCCTGAACTCGCCGAGGCTTGCGCTAACAATAATATCATCTTCATCGGTCCCGATGCCGACACCATGCGTCTCATGGGTAACAAGATTGCTGCCCGCGAGTTCGCGAAGTCTCACGGAATACCAGTGACGACAGGCGTTACCGGCACTATGGACGACATCATGCGTCAGGCCGACACGCTTCCGTATCCTGTGCTCATCAAAGCAGCGGCAGGCGGCGGCGGAAAAGGCATGCACATCGTAAGAAGTAAAGCTGACCTGCGTGACGAACTCGAGAAAGCGTCACGCGAAGCACAGAAATACTTCGGCGACGGCGAGGTATACGTCGAGAAATATGTGGAAAACCCGCGTCATATCGAGGTGCAGGTGCTCGCCGACCACTACGGTCACGTCATTCATCTCTATGAAAGAGAATGCTCGGTGCAGCGTCGTTACCAGAAGATCATTGAAGAATCGCCGTCGCCGACACTCACTCCCGAGAAACGTCAGGCGATATGCGAGACTGCCGTAAACCTCTGTAAAGCAGTGGGTTATAAAAACGCAGGCACTGTCGAGTTCCTTGTCGACAACGACCTCAATTTCTATTTCCTCGAGATGAACACCCGAATCCAGGTGGAGCATCCGGTCACAGAACAACGCACAGGCATCGACATCGTCGAGGAACAGATCCGCATAGCGCGAGGCAAGGAGATGGGGTGGACACAGGATATGATACAAGACAAGGGCCATGCTATCGAATGCCGTGTGTACGCTGAGGATGCGGAAAACAACTTCCTCCCGGCTGCCGGCGAGGTCACGCTCTATCACGAGCCTCAGATGCGCGGCGTGCGTATCGACAGCAGCATCGACGGCCCATGCACCATCAGCGACAGCTACGACCCGATGATCGCCAAACTGATATGCTTCGGCAAGACACGCGAAGAGGCTATCGAGATAACACGCAGAGCGTTGAAGGAATATATCGTACAGACAGACAAGACAAATATCCCTTATCTGCAAAGTATCATTGATAATCAAGATTTTACAAATAATAAAATCGACACCTCATATTGCGGAAAGCATCAGGAAGAATTGGTTGAGACCATGCGTCAGACACGCGAAAACATCAAGAAAGAAGATGTGGCGGCGCTGTTCCTCTTCCATGACTTCAACAACCGTCAGAATACTGCAGATGTCTGGAACTCAATAGGTTACTGGCGTTTCCAGATGTCGCTGAACGTCACCGTGGAAGGGCAGTCGATGAAGGTGCAGATAAACCATCTCTCGAGCAAAAATCTCGATTGCGTCATCAACGGAAAGCCTTATTCTGTGATGCTTTCGCAGAATGGCGACGTGCAGAAGGTGATTATCAACGGCCGCACCGAGCCTGTCTTTGTGTCGCAGACCCCGCATCACGACTACTGCGTGCATCTGCGCGGCTTGGATTTCATTTGCCGTCGCGACGACCAACTCAACGACATGAAAGACTATTCGCATACCGACGTGGCTGGCGACGACATGAAATTCTTCTCGCCCATGCCAGGTAACGTGATGAAAATCAACGTGAAAGAAGGCGACGAGGTGCATTATGGCACCATACTCTGCATCGTGGAGGCAATGAAGATGGAAAACAACATCGTGGCGAAAGGCGATGCCAAGGTGCTGAAAATCAATGTTAAAGAAGGTGAAAAAGTAGATACGAAAACAGTTTTAATTGAACTTGGAATATGAATTTCGGATTGACTGAAAAACAAATTGAATTGCGCGCTAAGGTGCGCGATTTTGCTGAGAAAGAGGTGAAACCAGTGGCAGCGTTCAACGACGAGCACGAAAAATTCGACGTCGAGCTGACCAAAAAAATGGGACAACTCGGGCTTCTTGGCATGTGCGTGCCGCAGGAATACGGCGGACAAGGCCTCGACACATTGTCGTATATCATTGCTGTTGAGGAACTTGCACGTATTGACGGCTCCACAGCAGCGACAATAGCGGCTGACAACTCGTTGGGTATCGGCCCTATCAAAGACTATGGAACGAAAGAACAGAAAGAGAAATATCTCCCGCGTCTGTGCAAAGACCATCTCTGGGGCTTCGGCTTGACAGAAGAGACGGCTGGCAGCGACTCGAGAGGGACAAAATCGACTGCGAAGAAGGTTGACAATCAATGGGTTGTCAACGGAACGAAGATATTCATCACCAACAGTGCCACTCCGATGACGTTGGGCAGCACCATTCAGGTCATCAGCGGAGAGAGCAACGGTAAGCCTGAGTTTACGGCGTTTCTGATTGAAAACGACATGCCGGGCTTCACTCAGCGCCCTATGGACCGCAAGATGATGTGGCGTGCCTCTAACACTGGCGAGCTGAAGTTCAACGACGTGAAGCTCAACGATGAGAACATCCTCGGAAAGCCGGGCGACGGCTCGCATATCATGCTTGCGACCCTCGACGGCGGACGTCTCTCCATCGGAGCGATGGGTCTCGGCTGCGCTCAAGGTGCCTTCGAGATGGCTCTCGAATACTCGAAACAGCGCGAGCAGTTCGGCAAGCCGGTGTGTAAGTTCCAGGCTGTCAGTTTCATGCTTGCCGACATGGCGATGAAAATCGAAGCGGCACGCGAGCTGCTTTACAAGGCCTGCCGCATGAAAGACGCTCATCTCCCTTACGGAAAACAAGCCGCGATGGCGAAGCTGTACTGCTCACAGGTCGCCGCTGAGGTCTGCGACAAGGCCGTCCAAGTGATGGGAGGCCACGGCCTGTTGAAGGATTTCAACATGGAACGCTTCTATCGCGACCAGCGCATCCTCCAGATAGGAGAGGGAACGAGCGAAATTTTGAAGTTGGTTATCTCAAGGTATATAGGATGCTGATGCCTTAAGGTCGTTAAGGATGCCGCAAAGGTAGTTAAGGAATTTAAATTAAAATCATAATATAAAAACATAAACAAATGGAAATCACCAAATTAAATCAAATGTTCGACGTGCTGAAGAGCCGTCCAAAGAAACGTCTCGTAGCAGCTTATGCTATGGATGACCACACTGTCTGCGCTGTCAACGACGCTGTTGAAAACGGTCTCATCGACGCCACCCTCATCGGTGACCCTGCCCGTATCGCTGAGATCTGCAAGGAAGAGAAGATAGACATCAACAAGTTCAAGATCGTTGAGGAAAAAGACGACGTGAAGGCAGCTGCATTGGCATGTGACCTCATCAACCGCGGCGAAGGCGACATCCTCATGAAAGGTCTTCTCCCGACTGACAAATACATGCGCGCCATCCTCAACAAGGAACGCGGTCTCTGCCCACCTAACGTCACCTTGGCACACGTCGCAGTGATACAGAACCCGGCTTACCACAAGCTCCTCGTGGCTTCTGACTGCGCTATCATCCCGTTGCCGGACCTCAAGCAGAAACAGACCATCTTGAAATATGTCACCACAGTGTCGAAGGCTCTCGGCGTGAAGACCCCGAAAGTGGCTCTCGTGACAGCTACCGAACAGATGAGCGCTGGCATCCCGGCATGCGTCGACGCAGCTATCATCTCTAAGATGGCAGAACGCGGCCAGATCAAAGGATGCCTCGTGGAAGGCCCTATCTCTCTCGACCTCGCTTGCGACGCTGAGACAGCTCAGATCAAAGGCATGAACAGCCCAGTGGCCGGCGACGCCGACTGCCTCGTGTTCCCTAACCTCGAAGCATCGAACGTGTTCTACAAATGCTGCTCGAAATTCAACAAATCGGAAATCGGAGCAATGCTCATGGGCGCCAAGGTCCCTTGCGTCCTCTCATCACGCGGCGACACATCGCTCACAAAGCTTTATTCAATCGCTCTCGCAGCATTGATCGCATAAGAAATTTTATCAATAACACAGAAATAAAAAATTATGTATAAACTTTTAATCGTCAATCCAGGCTCGACATCAACGAAGGTTGCTGTTTTCAATGACAAGGAACAGGTTTTCAAGAAGAATATCAAACATTCTGTTGAAGACTTGGCTAAATTCGATAAGATTGCTGACCAGTTCTCTTATCGTAAAGAAGTGATTCTCAATGAGTTGAAAAACGAAGGCGTTGACATCAACGGTCTCAGCGCTGTGGTAGGCCGCGGCGGTCTGCTTCATCCACTGACATCAGGTGTTTACGAGGTGAACGAATCTATGATGCGTGACCTCAAGGCTGCAACATACGGCGAGCACGCCTGCAACCTCGGTGGTCTCATCGCCAACGACATCGCCAAGGAATACGGTGTGAAGGCATTCATCGCTGACCCTGTCGTGGTCGACGAGATGGAAGAGCTGGCACGTTTCTCGGGTCACCCGCTGTTTCCGCGTATCTCTATCTTCCACGCCCTCAACCAGAAGATGATAGCCCGTCAGCATGCTGAGGCGGTAGGCAAGAAATACGAAGACCTCAACCTCATCGGTGTGCACCTCGGCGGTGGCATCTCGGTGGCGGCACATAAGAAAGGTCGCGTGGTGGACGTCAACAACGCTTTGAACGGCGACGGTCCTTTCACACCGGAACGTTCAGGCGCTCTCCCGTCAGGACCATTGATGAAAGCCTGCTTCAGCGGCAAATACACCAAGAAAGATGTCGACCTCATGCTTAAAGGCCAGGGCGGCTTCGTGGCATATCTCGGAACCAACGACGCCCTCGAGGTCGAGAACGCAGTGAAGGCCGGCAACAAAGAATGGGAGAAGGTGTACCGCGCCATGGCTTACCAGGTCGCCAAGGAAATCGGCGGTCTCGCAGCAGCAGCTCTCGACATGAACGTCGACGGCATCTTCATCACTGGCGGTATGGCTTACGACAAGACATTCTGCGGCATCGTGACCGAACACGTCGAGAAAATCGCCCCTGTATACCGTTACCCGGGTGAAGACGAGATGCTCGCCCTCGCCCTCAACGGCATCATGGTGCTCGACGGCAAGGCTGAAAACAAGAAATACGAATAATTATTTTGATTGACAATAATCATTAACTGGTACGCGTAGAGACGCCACGATATGACGTCTCTACGGCGTATCCGTTGCAGTTGCAGATGCGTATTATTAAAATCATAATCCTGACATTGTTTGTCTGTTTCTGTTGGACCCTTTCCGCCCAGCAGAACGGCAAGACGTTTGTCCATATAATGCACGCCGACTATCAGGTGTACGAGGAGTCGTTTGGCAAAGACATCGAACGTCTCATCGGCAACGTCGTACTGCGTCAGGACTCGGCGTATTTTTACAGCGACAGTGCGCATTTCAACGAGAAAACACGTTATTTCGACGGATTCGGCAACATTCATATCAAGGTGAATGACTCGACCGACATCTTCAGCAAAAAATGTAAGTATTCGGGCGACATCAAGATGGCTGAGCTTTTCGACGATGTCATCCTCAAAGATGACTCTACCACGTTGAAAACCAATTACATGACATACGACCGCAACAAACATCTTGCCACATATCCGCGTCATGGATCGATTACCAGAAACGACAAGAAGCTCATTTCCCGAAAGGGTTATTACCGCGATGACATCCAGGTGGCTTATTTCCGTAAGAATGTGGTGGTGACAACGCCTAAAAGCCGAATGATTACTGATACTTTGGAGTATCGTATCAAGGAAGAGAAAATGTATTTCTATGGCCCGACTACCATTTATTATGAAGATAATGTCCTTGTCGGAAACTATGGTTGGTACGATGCCAAACACGATGTCGCATATCTCGACAAAGGTGCGTCGTTGAGCAATCAGGGTTATTCAATCACTTCTGACTCAATGTTTTACAGTCGTAAAGCCGATTTTGCGAAGGCGATGAGCAACGTCTATATCGAGGATACGGTCAACAAGGCGATTGTGGAGGGCAATTATGCCGAGTTGTGGAAGAAACTGGGAAAGAGTTTCATCACCGACAGCGTGCGAGCACGTTATTTTGCTGATAAAGACACGTTGTATCTGCATTCTGACACCTTGTTTGTCTTTATGGATACGGTAGAGCAGAAAGCCAAGCAGATGCTGGCGTATTACAACGTGCGTTTCTATCGTCGTGACATTCAGGGAAAATGCGATTCGTTGAACTATTACGTTGCGGATTCATGTGCCAAGATGCGAATAGACCCTATCGTCTGGGCCGACAACAGCCAGCTGCGCGGTGACTCCATCAACATCGTGATAGCTAACAAGTCGATTGATACGGTGCTGCTTTATCCGAATGGGTTTATCATCCAGAAAGACACCATCGAGGGCTTCAACCAGATTAAAGGTAAAACGATGATTGCCTATTTCAAGAACAATGAGCTCGACCATGTGTACGACGACGGCAATGCTGAGACGGTGTACTGGTTGCGTGAGGAAGACGGCACTATGATAGGCGTGAACGTGTCGCAGAGCGTTGCGATGGATATCAAGATAGAGAAAAACCAGATCGTCAGAATCAAATATTTCAAAAAGACCAATGAGACCTTGTATCCTAAGGAGAAGATGAAGCCCGGCATTGAGATTCTGAAGGGCTTCGAATGGCTCGACGAGCTGCGGCCGACCGACCCTAACGACATCTTCCGCAAGGCGAAAAAGACGGAAAATGACACTGGAAAAGGCCGCAGAAGAGGGCGCCGGAAATAATTTTTAAAAAATTGTTACGATAATAATTTTTTTTGTATTTTTGCAGCGCAAAACTAAGGGGTATTAGCTCAGTTGGTAGAGCGTTTGAATGGCATTCAAAAGGTCAGGAGTTCGATTCTCCTATGCTCCACAAACCGCTTGATTATCAAGCGGTTTTTTTATTGCAATGATAAAATCATATTGTCATCCAAAATCCTGAAATCCCCGGCCTTCACCACTTTGCCGTCCTCGATGAAAACAAACAACGGGAACTTTCCGTATGTTATCGCCATGAACTCCGGGGCAGGAATCTTCCAATGCTGATAATCGGAAGTTCCAGTGGCTTCAACGAAATTGGCAATAGCCTCATCGCTGCCTCCGATGATGAACTTCAGCCTGTCGTGACTGATGCCGTGCCTGTCAATCATCATCGTAACCTTCTCAGCGCCGAGACGACAGTATTTGCAGCCGGCAAGCGCATAATTAATAAGGTATCGGCCGCTCTGGATGCCAACGAAGGTAGAGTCGCTCATGCTCTCGTAAAACGCCACAGTGTTTACGTTTTCCTTTTCAGAATAAATCCTGTTGTAAATCACGTCCATCGGGAGTAAAACGAAAGATACAACCAGCGAAACCACTATAGTTGAAGCGACAAGCCATTTTTTTAAAAGGGGTTTATAATCATGGCTTTGTTCTTTTCTGATAAAGAGAAGCAGTGCTATCGTGATGAGGTTTTTCACTATAGACTGCCTCGGGTCGAGCTCGATGAGACTGCCGAAACAATGGCAGTTGCTGTCGTTTCGGAAGATGGCGGCGTAAACCAGAAATAGCGTAAATCCGACCATCATCAGCATGGTGAGCCACCAGATTTGCTTGAAATAAATCTTAAGAATCAGGCCTAGGCCTATCATCAATTCGATGAAAATCAACAGGCGCGAGAAGAACGTCGTCCAGGTGTAGCTGAAAAGCCCGAAGCTGTATATGTACACCTCAAAGTTGTCTATCGACAATAATTTCAATACGGCTGTGCCGATGAAAAACACACCGAGCAACAGCCGTATCGTGAGTCTTGAGATATTTGAGAAGCTACTGTCTGACATTTTCTTTCAAGGAGTTGGAAATAATCTTCTTTATCTCGGCGATCTTTTCCTCCTTGTAGTCGCGCTTTTCAGGTTTGAACATGTTTCTGTGTCTGCTTCTTCTGACTTTGAACTTCATGTTGTCGAAGTCAGGGCCTTTTATCTCGACGCCGAGTCGGCTGAGGATAGGCGGGCTGAGCACCGCGATGTTGTAGTCGTAGCTCATGTCGAGGTTATGGCGTCCGTAAAGCATGGCGGAGTATTTGTCCATCGAGACGGCGAAAGGATAGACGTCGATTTCGTTTTTAAACACTGTAAACTGCACGTCGAGGCTGTCGATTTTGTTGTCGGTTTTCTTGCTGAACATGAGCAGTCGTTTGATTTTATCGAAAGTCTCGCTGTCGAGCACCACGAGGTCGGAGCCTTCTATGCTGCAGGCGGCTTTAAGTGTGGAATATTTCGGCGTATAGTCGGATTTCAGGTTCGTCTCGGCTGCGAAGTGGAACTCTGCGTTGCCTGCGAACGATTTCAGCATCGGCACGATGGTGTCGAGGTCAGGAATCATCTTTATCATCTCGGCGATGTCGATGTTGAGCAGATGGAAGTCGAAGCCAGCGTAGAGATGGTTTTTGCGTTTCGATTTGTACAGTGCTGTGAGCTGCATCTCGGCAGCGTCGCTGGTGAAGCCCATCTCCTGTAACACGAGGACGCCGTCTTTTATGGTGATGTCGCCGCCCACGTTACGAATGCTCATGTCGCCTGCGATGGCGTTGTTTATTGTAGTGTGCAGTATGATGTCGACGCCGTAAGGCACCATGAACGGGTTGTCTTCAGCGCCTTCTGCGTCACCTTCGGCGGAAGCTGTTTCTTGCGTCTCTTCTTCGCTGCCCATGCCGTTGAAGATGTCCATGAGCTGGTTCACGTCGGAGTAATCTGACGTGAAGTTGAACTCACCTCTGAGCAGCTCGTCGTTTTTAAAATGCTCGTAGAGGTTGGTCAGCGTGCCGTCAAGGCTGAAATCGGAGTTGCCGAGTTGAATGCGGCTGTTGTTGACATTCAGACCTTCGTCGGTATAGTTCAGGTCGATGGTAGGTATGAACACCTGCTCGCTGAGGTCTTGCATGGCGAAGACGGCGTTGCTCAGGTCGAGGTCGAGATTAGGATCCCATTGCACGAATATGTCTTCCTCGGTTTCGTCGTAATCTGCATTGGCGTTGAGTGCCAGCCCCTCTGTCGCGAAAAACATCTCGTCGCCCATGACGAAGACGAGCGAGTCGCTGCTGTATACCGCCGCGTATGATGTCTTGCTGTCGTTGGCTGATGGCAGCATGTAAGCGCTTCCTAAGGCGTTGTTAGAGCGTATCGCCATGTCTTCATAAACGAGGTCGGCATTGCTGAAGTCGAAGTCGGCAATAGCAGCCATGATGGCGGTGCTGTCGAGGACGTTCGACACCTGCGCGTTGATGTTGAAATCGGCAAGCGATGCTGTCATCATGTTGGTGATGTCGGCATTGATGTCGGTGCCGCTGAGCCTGACATAAGCCAGACCGTCGCGCAAAGTGTTGGATGTCGGGTTAGGCAACACGAAATTGATGTTCAGGTCGGATGACTTGAGGTTTATAGTGTCGGCATACTGAATGTCCATCCCGTTGAACTTGATGTTACCATTCAGTTTGGTGTTCATCAGGTCGAGCTCGGCAAACTGGTCGACGCTGCCTTTCACATTGATGTCGGCATTCATCACGCCTTGAGCGATGAGTTCTTCAGGCAGGAACGACTTCACATCGTCGAAGTCCACGTCCGCCTTGATGTTGAGGTTGCAGAGCATCTTGTCGAGCACGTCTCTGATGCTGCCGTTGGCGGCCACTGCGGTGTTGTTCATCCTTGCTTGGAACGACTTGATGTCGACGTGTGATTTCCCGTTGAGGTTGAGGTCGGTGTGAAGAGTGGTGTTCAAGCCGGTGATAGGGTAGGGCAGCTCTTCGGGCATCTCGAAGTAACCGTCGGTGAGCGTCACGTTGGCTTTTATCGACGGCATCTGGTTCTCGCTGTAGGTGCCTTCCACATGTGTGCCGAGAATCAGCTTGCCGTTGACTTTGATGCCGCTGAGCAGGTCTTCTCTCATCTTTTCCGGGATAAGACGGATCAGGTCGTTGATAATCATCGTGTTGGTGCGAAGGTCCATGTTGAGTTTGATGTCGTCGTTCATCATGGCGTCGCCGATGAATTCGACTTTGATATCGTTGAGCTTTAACTCCGATTTCTCAAATTTTGCATAATTTTGATTCAGATCGAAATCGAGAGGGATGTTAAGGCTGATGTCGGCGTTGTCGGCATATTTGTCGCCGTCCATCAAAGCTGTCGCGTCATTGACGATGAGGTTGACGTTGCCTTTGAGATGCTCGTAGTTGTAGATGTCGCCGTTATAGCTTACGCCGAGGCTGTTGAGGTTAGCCATGATGTTGTCGTCGCCATGCATGAGAAACGCCAATGCTCCTGAGGTCAGGTTGACGTTGGCGTTGATGTCGTCGCCAGTCATCTTTATTTTTCCGTTGAGGACGATATTCTTGGCGGAGGCATCCATGTTGGTGGTGTCGTCGTTTATCATCGCTCTTAAGTCATTGATGGTAAGGTTGATGTCGCCTGTGATGAGTTCGTCTTTCACGTTGCCTTTGGCTTTCAGTCCCAGTCCGTCGATGTTGGCGATGGTGTTGGCGCCCAGGTCGGTGTAGCTGATGTTGATGTTGCTGAGTCTCAGTTTGTCGAGGTTGATAGCATAAGAGCTCTCATCGTTATCCGCCTCGTTCGGCTCCGCCTCACTCGGCGGGAAGATGTCGAAGTTGGTGTTACCTTCCTTGTCGAAGAACGCATTGACATCACCGCCGTTGAGATAGCAGCTATTCACGATTATCTCGTCTTCAAACAAGATTTTTTTCAGGTTCACCGACAGCAGGCACTCGTCGATGGCGGCGAGGGTGTCGGTGGTCCAGCCGTTCGTAGGGTTGATGAGCACAAGGTCTTTGATTTCAAGCCCCACGTCAGGGAATGTCTTGAACAAGGTGAGGTCCACCTTGCCGATATTATACTCGCAGGTGATGACCTTCGACGCGTATTTGTTGACCAGCGAGGTCAGGCGTTTCGGGCTCAGCACCAGATAAAGCGCTATGATAAGCGCTATGACAACCACGCCCAGTATTGAGGCGAGGCTTATCCATGTGACCTTGTATGCTTTTTTCATATAACTAATTAACTCTTGTCAATGTGTATTCAGCTCTCCAACCGTCGTTGTTGTACTTCAACGTCGTCTCATTAAGAATCAGGATGTTGCAGTATTGAGGTATCACTCCGGCTCCTGATTGATAAGTGATGATTTGTGTAAGCTTGTTGTTTGAGTCAAAACTCCATGTGAAGGTGTCGGCTTCGTCTTCCTGGACGTCGTCGGCCGGATTCCACATGTGGCCTGTTCCGTTGGCTTCGTAGACCTCATAATGACCGCCGTCGGCTGTCTTCCAACGACCAACGATAAGCTCGGAATAAGTCTTTGAAGACGCAGTGTTGTCGTCTTTCTTCTTTGAGCACGATACCGTGAACAATGTCACGATAAACGCTGCCACTAATAATAATGCTAATTTTTTCATCTCTTTAAACTTTTAAACAGTAAACAGTAAACGGTAAACAGTAAACAGTAAACTACATCGCCGCAATCATCTCAATCTCCACCATCACCTCTTTAGGCAGTGTGCGCACTGCGAAAGCTGCTCTTGCTGGAGGGTCCTGCTTGAAATATTTGCCGTACACAGCGTTCATGGCGCCGAAGTTGGCGATGTCGCTGAGGTAGCATGTCGATTTCACCACGTTGTCGAAGGTGCATCCTGCCTCTTTGAGGATGGCTTCGAGGTTTTTCATGACTTGTTCTGTCTGCTCGGTGATGCTGCCGTCGACGACGTTGCCTGTCGCCGGGTTTACCGGCATCTGACCTGAGATGAATAAGAATCCGTTAGCGGCAATGGCTTGGCTGTAAGGTCCGATTGCGCCTGGTGCGTTGTTTGTTGCAATAGCTTTTTTCATTTTAACCAATTTTTAAAATTATTCATTCTTTCTGTTACTTTTCTGATGTAATTCTGCGTCTCTGGCAGGAGGTTTTTCTCGAGGTATTTGAAGTATTGGTCGTACGACATCGCGTTGATTTGCGGTATCGCCTTGCCTATCTTGGTGTCGCCTCTCAGTGCCTTAGCCAGGTTGCCTGCTCCTGTGTTGTACGATGCGATGACGCACAGGTTCTGCTTCTCCACGCTGTTGACGCCGGTGAAATATCTTTTTTTCAGGAGATAGAGGTAATGTACGCCCATCTCGATGTTGTTTTCCGGCTCATAGAGGTAGTTGCCTGTTGGTGCTGAGAACGGTTTCTTGAGGCTTTGAGCGCAGTCGGCGCCTGCTGTACGAGGCACGATCTGCATCAGGCCGTAGGCTGGCACGTATGACTTTGCCTTCGGGTTGAACGACGACTCGGTCTGCATGATGGCATACGCCAACGCCGGGTCGACATCCCATTTCTGACAGTATTTCTGGATTTCTTGCTTGTATTGCTCTGCGCGTGTGCGGATGTGGTCGGGAGCGAGCTCCAACTTGATTGTCACCACCTGACGTTCGACGTTGTCGTCGCCTTTGATGGTCTTCACCTCAGGCTTCACGTTCTCTACGATCTCTTTCACGTCCTCGTCGAGATTTTTCTCTGTCACCACCTCGCCTTTAGGTGTCACCACCTGGTTTTCGAGCACCGGCTTCTCCTGCAGAGGCTTCGCCTTCTCGACTTCAGAGTCGTAGTCTTTGGTTTTTCCTTTGTTTGTCAACAAAAACTTTAGTTTCTTCTCAATCTCTTTGTTATCTACCTTTTCGCCTTTTTCCTGTATTATCTCGATGGTGGCCTCGCCGCTTTCAAAGTCCACGGTGCTTCTCGACTTGCCGTCGTCGGAATATTCCACCCAGTCTTTCTGCGTGCTCTCCTTCACGTTGCCTTTGCCCCATTTCTCGGCTCTTTCCTTGACAAATTTGGCGTAGGCGGCCTGCTCGGCCTTCACGTAGTCTTCGTATTCTTTCTGCATCCTGGCGATGCCCTCGTCCTGGTTTTTCTTCATCTGCTGCATCTTCTCATTCTGCTCGCGTTGATATCTTTCAAAATCCGTCTCCACCTGGGCGAAGCAGCCGAAACAACTGAAAACCAATGCAATCAATAATATTCTTTTCATATCTTTAAAGATTAATTTCTGCAAAAATACTAATTTTTTTTAAATTATCCAAATTTTTATGTCATCCAAAACTTTGTTTCCGTCATTTCGAGCTTGTCGAGAAATCCTCTATTTACGTAAACAATCGAATAATTCCGTTAATCGAAGATTTCTCCATTCCGCTCCGCTCCAGTCGAAATGACGGTGGAGTGTTAATAATTATCACGATAATCCTTCTTCTTCGTCAACTTCAAATCCTGCAGCGCCGACGCCTTCACGTTAATCTGGAAGTTCCACGACTTGTACGTTCCGTAAGGGATGACGTTGAATCGCATCTCCCAGCAGTGCAGGTCGCGATAGACGGTGAACGAGGTGTATGTTATCTTATGCGACTCGAAGTCCCAACCTGTCTGCGCCGACACCTTCCATTTTGGCGAAAGCGTTATCTCACCGCTGAGTCCCAGCGTCTGCACCGTCGTCCTGTTGTCATTCAAAATCCAGTTTATATACGATAAATTGTTTGTCAGTCGTAAGTTATAGCTCAGCGACAGCGACCAGCTTGTCGACCAGTCGACATATCCATCGGGGTTGTTGCGGATGTCGTTAAGCTCCTCCTCGGAGGCGTTCGGCGATGATATCAGCGGCCGGTCGTCAGCCTCTTTGTTTTTGCTCTTTTTCTTTCCGAATGTCTTGTCGTTGATGGTATAACTTGCGCTGAAGTTCCATGCCACGCTCTTCTTTCTGAAAAGTCTCTTGTTGACGTCCCACTCGTATTTGTTGAGCTGTTTGGTGCCTGTCGAATCCAAGACGTAAGGGTCCCACACACTCGCATATTGTATCGTGAAGTTCTTGAAGAGCGTGGTACGTCCGCTGATGTTGAGGTACGACCAGTTCAAGGAGTCTTTCGCGATATCGTAATTGCCTGATAATGTGAGGTTGTCGATGAGGACGATCTTCTTAAGACCCGTCACCGTGTCTTTTCTTGAAGGCACTTTTATCTCGATGTTATTGCTAAAGCTGTATGTCAGCCTTCCTGAACGCTGTGCGGGTGCAGTGCCATAGATGCCGCCTTGGTTGTAGGCATATTTCTGCTCCACGCCGTTGCCGTCGACATATGACGAATAATAACCCCAGAAGCTGTTGCTGAAGTCAGGGTTGTAGGAGAATCCCACGGTAGGCGTGAACACATGTCTGATGGCTCTCACCGGACCTTTCTTAAAGGTGAGCATTCCGTAAATCTTGGTGGTTAAATTACTCGACACGTCGTATGTGAATACATTGCTGAAATGAGGAATGGTGTCGGTATTTACATGTCCACTGCCGATGGTGTCCCAGACCCAGTCTTTCTTGTAATATTGGAGGTACATCTTATCGGTGAGATTCAACGACGTGGTCCATGTGAAGTATTTCATGAGTTTGATAGGCAAGTTGATAGGCACACGGTGCTGCATGCCGTTTTGCATGTTGTCGAGCCATCCGTCTTTGAAGAAGAGGCTGTCAGGCATGCTGATGTAGTTCTTGGTATTGGCTGTATAGCTGAGGTTTAACTCGCTGTACCAGTGTTTCTTGCCAGCCTTTCCAATGTTTTTCAAAGGATAGATACGGTTCATCGTGAAGGTGACTTCCGGCAAGGTGAGAGTCATCTGATGTGTCAGGGTGTTCTGGCTGTGGCTGCCGTTCACGGTGAGATAGAACAGGTTGGCGAAGCTCGTCTGATAGGCGATACTCGACTGGAAGGTGTTGCTCAGATACTCTGTCGTCGAGATGGCGTTGTATTTGTTGTAGTTGCTGCTCACGATGTAGACATCGGCTGAGAACGACGATTTCGGCCTGGCTTTCGGGTCTTGTTTGTGCACCCATCTGATTTTGTAGTCGGTGCTTTCGGTGTAGTCGGCAGAGCCTTCGACACCCACCTTGTTGATGGCGTAACTTCCTGAGAGCGAGCCGTTGAACTTGTATCTGCTGACGTATCTGAACGTAGGTTTCACCGCCCAGCTGCCTCGGGTGTAGATGTCGCCGAGAACCTGCAGGTCCATGTGCGGGTTGATAGCCCAGTAATAACCTCCGTTTTCAAGGTAATAACCGCGGTTTGCCGAGTTACCGAACGACGGTATGATGATGCCCGAACGCTGCCCCTTGCTGTTTGGAATGAAGGCAAAAGGAATCGCAATGGGTATTGGCGTCTCTTCTATCTTCGCGTAAAGCACCTTAGCCACAATCTTGTCGTCAGGGATGACGATAGCCTTGTTGAAATGGAATTCGTAATGCGGATGCTCGCGGTTGCTGCACGTGGTGAACGAGCCCGACCTGATGTTGATCTTCCCGTCGTCCATCTTCTTAATCTTGTCGCCGTGAAGATAGTTCTGGTTGTCTTCGGTGAACACCTTCCTGATGATACCTTTCTTCGTGTCGAAATTAAACTCCATCTCGTCGGAATAGTATTTCTGACCGGCTTGCGTGAAGATAGGCTTCCCGACGATTTTCCCTGTGGAATCAGGCATTCCCTTCGCATAAACGGAGTGCTTCTCGAAGTTAAACTCGATATAGTCAGCCTGAATCTCTATGTCGTCGTATTTGATTACCGCGCCGCCAAAATAGTAAATCTTGTTGTTCTTGAAATCCTGGATGGTGGAGTCGTTACAGCTGCGTTCGATCTGAGCGTCAATCTTGCTCTGACCCCTGCCGATAAGCGAAAAAACCATCATGCAGAAGAAAAAAACAACAAAAAAACGATATATTGGCCTTGTGTACAAGATTTTTATCTAATTTTGTAAAAAATTCAAATCAATTCAAACTGCAAAGATACGATTTTTTATGAACGGCAAACTTATATTTTTTATTATATTAATAGGATTTTTGCTTTTCACTCCTGCGATTCAAGCCCAAAATGCTAAGATTCAGACTGTTGTGATCGATGCGGGTCATGGCGGGAAGGATGCGGGAGCCGTCGGAAAGAAGTCGAAAGAGAAGGAGATAACCCTCGCAGTGGCTAAAAAAACAGGCGAATATATCAAGAAGAAATACCCTGATGTGAAGGTCATCTACACGCGCACCTCCGATGTCTTTGTCGAGCTGATGGAACGTGCCCGCATTGCAAACCGCAACAATGCCGACGTTTTTATCTCAATACATTGTAACTCAGTGGCTAACTCGCCTAAAACAGGCGGCGTGGAGACCTTTATCATGGGTGACCACCGCAACAGTGCCAACCTCGCTGTCGCTAAACGCGAAAACGCCTCTATTCTCTACGAAAGCAACGTTGAGGAGAACTATGGCGGCTTCGACCCGAACAGCACCGAGGCATATATCGCCTTCAGCTTCATCCAGAGTGAGTTCAAACAGCACTCGCTCGAGCTCGCTGAACTCGTTCAGAGTGAGATGGTTAACAGGGCAAAACGGCACGATAGGGGAGTGCAGCAAGCAGGATTTCTGGTGCTTTACAAGACCGCGATGCCATCTATCTTGGTGGAGCTCGGCTTCATCTCAAATCCCACCGAGGAGGCTTATATGATGTCGAAAGACGGCCAGGATGTCCTCGCGTCGGCAATATATCGCGCCTTCTGCACCTACAAGACCAACTATGAGAAAGATTCCGTTGAGCTCCAGCAGGAAGTGTCGGAGACACCTAAACAGCCCGAAAAACCAGCTATCGACAAAAACGTTGGAATAGTATACAAGGTGCAGTTCACCACCAAAAACCGCCCTGTCGACAACCCTTCGTCTGTTTATAAAAACCTGAGAGATGTCGATTATTATGAGCATAACGGCATGTTCAAATACACTGCCGGCTGCTTTGCCACCAAATCAGAAGCCGATGCCTACCTCAAAGAGGTAATAAAACAAGGCTACGACGGCGCCTTTGTTGTGAAATTCGAAAACGGAATCAGAAAATAAAGATAAGAAGGATAAAAAAAGGATAAGAAGGATAAGTCTTATCAGCGAAGCGCTTATCCTTCTTATCTTTCTTATCCTTTCTAACTTTCTGAGGATTAAAGATTTGCTTTGAAGTATTCAGTAATCTTCTCAATCAAATGCGCCCTATCCATGCCATACACATTGTGGTCGTGGCCAGGATACACGAAGTAATCCATCTGTTTCTGGTTGTGGATGGCGTTCTCCAGGAAGCTGAGGCTGTTCTGCCATACTACGGTAGGGTCGGTTGAGCAGTGGATTATAAGAAGCTTGCCTTCAAGCTTGTCGGTCTTGTTGTCCAAAGCCGTCAGCTCATAGCCTTCCGGGTTCTCCTGAGGAGTGTCCATGTAACGCTCGCCGTACATTATCTCGTAGTATTTCCAGTTGATGACCGGACCGCCGGCCACACTCACCTTGAATGTCTCAGGATAATTGATTTTCAATGATGTAGACATGAAACCGCCATAGCTCCAGCCGTCTGAACCGATACGCTCCGGGTCGATATACGGCTTGGTCTTGAGGTACTCGATGCCTGTCATCTGATCGTGCATCTCCATCTGTCCGCACTGACGGTGAATCACCTGTTCGAAAGCCTCGCCACGGTCGGCAGAACCTCTGTTGTCGACAGTAAACACTATGAATCCCTCCTGTGCCAGATAGTTGAGGTAGATGCCTGCTCCTGCCAACCATGTGTCGGTGATGAGCTGGGCGTGTGGACCGCCGTAAACGTAAACAATAACAGGATATTTCTTGCTCTCGTCGAAGTTGTAAGGCTTTACAATACGTGTGTAAAGCATCTGCCCGTCTTCCGCCTTGATGGAGTCAATCTCAGTCACGCCGAGGTTATAGTCTTTTAAAGGATTTTCGGCCTCATAAAGCGGTGCGAAGAATCTTCCTTTTTCATCCTGGATGCAAACGGCTCTCGGCACGTCGGTGCTACTGTAGTTGTCGATGAAGTAATCGCCGCTCTTGCTCGGAATCACGCTGTGTGTGCCGTGTTTCTGAGTGATGCGTACCTTCTTGCCGTTTTTGATATTCACTTTGTAGAAATGACGCTGCAGCGGGCTGACTTCAGTCGAGGTATAGTATGCGTTGCCTTTGCCGTCGAAGCCGTCGAATGAGGTGACAACGTAGTTGCCTTTCTCAATCTGTTTTGCCTTCAAGGTCTTGGTGTTGTGCAGCCAGAGATGATAATAGCCGTTACGTTGGGCGAGCCATACAAATTCGGTGGTGCTGCCCGGCAGGAAGTGTGCTGGTCCCTGAGGCTCAACATACTGCTCATCTTCATCATGGAAGATGGTCTGGCAGAATTCGCCGTTCAAAGTGTTGTATTCGTTGAAGTTCAACGTGTCCTGACCGCGGTTCAAGATGCCGATGTAAATCTTCTCGTTGTCGTTGTTCCATGTAATGGCTGTGAGATAATGCTCCTCAGGCTCGCCAGTCTGCATCACCACATCAGTGCCCGCTGCGATGTCGTAAACATGCAGTTTCACTATGTGTGAAGTCATTCCTGCCATAGGATATTTTATCGGTTTCGCCTCAGCAATACGCGTGGTGATGTCGACAAGCGGATAGTCTGTCACCATGCTCTCGTCCATGAGATAATAGGCGAGCTTGTTGCCGTCAGGTGACCAGAAAATGCCGCCGTCAATGGCGAATTCATTGCGGTGCACCGACTGTCCGGCAATCACATGCTCGGGGTTCTCTGTCAAACGAATCTGCTTGCCGCCATCGGCGATGTAAAGGTCGTTGTCGATGGTGTAAGCTATTCTGAAAGTCTTCTCGTTGAGAGTCACGTTTTCGGCGTTGGCTGGCAAGGTGTTAACTTCCTTTACGGATTTTTCGCTGACACTCAATGTGTTGAGGGTGAGACTGCCGTCGTCGCCTCTTCTGTAGAAATAGCCGTTGTTTTCGCTCTGCCATGTGATGTTTGGAAGTCTCTTGAAGACCTCGATGCCGTTGTCTTTGGCGATGCCGTTGAGCATGTCGAGGCTCAGCAGCGTGTGCGATGATTTCTCCCCAGGATTCTGGTATCTCAGCTCGTCACCTTCGCTGAAGACGTATTTGTTGCTGTCGCCTAACCATTTGAAACTCTTGCCTTTAGGATAAACATCATAATTATTGTACGATGCATCCACCGGTGTTAACATTTTCTTTTCCTGTGCAAATGATGTCATGACAAACATCAATGCAATGATTGTAAATAATAATTTTTTCATATTGTAATATTTTAGTTTATTCCTTATCACCCTTAAGCGGCTCCCTTAATGACCTTAACGGCATTAATGGCATTAAAGCCTTTAAGGCTGCCGCTTTCAAGGCTTATCAAGCTCCGTGTATCGCCTCCGCGAACTTCTTCAGCATCTCCGGCTCCTTCTCAAACGCTGTTCCAATCACGATGATGTCGGCTCCGGCTTTCACAGCGTCTGCTGCCATCTCCGGTGTCTTGATGCCACCGCCGACAATCAACGGGATGTTGATCATCTGGCTCACCTTTGATATCATGCTTGTCGACACCGGCATCAGTGCGCCAGATCCTGCCTCGAGGTATATGAGTTTCAGGCCCAGCATCTCGCCGGCGATGGCGGTGCACATCGCGATGTCGTCCTTATCGTGCGGGATAGGGGTGGTGTCGCTCATATAAGTCACCGATGTGGCCTTGCCGCTATCGATGAGCATGTAACCTGTCGGGATAATCTCGTTGCCATAGAGCTTCAGATACGGCGCCGCAATGACATGACGTCCAATCAGCATCTCAGGGTTCCTTCCGGAGATGAGCGAGAGCAACAGAAATCCGTCGCAATACTTGCTGATTTGCAAAGAGTTACCAGGGAAAATCAACACCGGGATCTTCGAGTGCTCCTTGATGAGCTTGATGCAGTGATCGAGGCTGTCGGTGACGAGCAGGCTGCCGCCCACAAAGAAGAAATCCACATCGGCAGCGTTAGCCTTTTCGACAATCGAGAGAATCTGCTCGTCGGTAGGCTTGTCGGGATCGACAAGAACGGCAAGCTTTTTGCGTGTCTTATCTTGAAATTTGTCGTATATTGCCATAATAAAATTTTAATCCACGAAATTACAACTTTTTATTGAATCTCAGCGCTATTTAGCCATTATTTTTTCAAAATGATTCTGAAAGTGGTTCCTTGACCCATCACGCTGTTCTTCACGAAGATTTTTCCCTTGTGGTAATCCTCGATGATACGCTTCGCCAGCGACAGTCCGAGACCCCAGCCGCGTTTCTTGGAGGTGTAGCCGGGCTTGAAAATCTGCTTGTACATGGAGCGGGGCAGGCCCTTGCCGGTGTCGCTGATGTCGATAAACACATTGCTGTCGTCTTCGGTGAGTTCTATGGTGATTTTGCCCTTGTCGCCCATAGCGTCGATGGCGTTCTTGGTGAGGTTTTCCAAAACCCAGCTGAACAATGGGGCGTTCATTGGTATCACTATCTCTCTGGAAGGCAGCAGTATTGCGAACTCGATCTTCGACGACGACCTGCGCTGCATGTATTTCATGGTCTTGTCGACAGACGCCACCACGTCGGTGTCCTCCAAAGTCGGGATGGAGCCTATTTTTGAGAAACGTTTCGTTATGGTGTCGAGCCTTTTCAGGTCGTGCTCCATCTCTGCCGTCCCGTAAAACGGATGCTCCTCCAGCTTCATCAGCTCTATCCATCCCATCAGCGAGCTCAGAGGCGTGCCGATCTGGTGTGCGGTCTCCTTCGCCATGCCTGCCCATACCTGGTTTTGCTCCGAACGGCGCACATAGCTGAACATCAGATATGCCAGAAGCACAAACAGACCGAAAATCAGCATCTGAACCAGCGGGAAATAGCGCATCTGCAGCAGCAAATCCGACCTTCTGTAATAAATGTAAGCCTTATTGTCGTCAAGATAATTAACCTTGATGGGATAGTTCTCTTCCTGCATCGTACGAATCTGATTCTCAACGTATTTAGGGTCTTTCATCTTGATGGAGTCGAGGTTTCCGTATGCCAAAACGGTGTTGTCGATGCTGTCCATGATGATGACAGGCGCACCGACGGCATTGTCGGTCACATCGTTGATGAAAAGTTTGAACAAATCATCCAAAACACCTTTCAACTCAGTGTAAATCAACGATTCTTTGTAAAAAAGCCACTTTGTCTTTCCGAAAAGGTCGATCTTTATAGGCTGATAAACGCTGAATTCCATCATCATTTCCTCGTCGAACTTCGTCTTGTCTTTAAGATGTTCCGGCAAGTTGATGGAAAGGTCTATCTTTGCGGAATTGTCAGTAATCACTACCGGAATGCTGATGTTGCTCTGTATGATGTCAAGATATATTGAGGTGTTTTCCTCCGGACTTGCCTCAAGAAAGCTCTCGTACGCCTTCGCCAGCAATTGCACGCGTTTCTGTTCCTGCTCGCTCACCTCGTTGAAGAAGACTTTGGTGTAATTCATCAGCTCAGCATGGCTCTGCATCGCCTCTGCCCACATCTCAATCTGCTTCGTCTCCTGTGCCGCAAAACGCTTCACCAAACGGCTCGTATACTGTATCGAAATGCTTATTATGATGACCGCCAGCACCGAGAGCGCCAGATTCCACCATCTCTTCTGAATGTAAATGTTAGTTTTCATTCCACAAAAATACAAAAAATTTAAATAATATAAGGTGTGTAGCGAAAAATGTTGTAATTTTACACGTTTTTTCAAACGCGAAAATTTTTAAAATATTATGGAATATAATTTTGAAGAAATCGAGAAAAAATGGCAGGAATATTGGCGTGAAAACAAGACTTATCATGTTGATATTGACCACAATAAGCCGAAGTTTTATGTTTTGGACATGTTTCCTTATCCGTCGGGCGCGGGTCTTCATGTGGGACATCCTCTTGGATACATCGCATCGGATATTTACGCTCGCTACAAGCGCTTGAAGGGTTTCAACGTGCTTCACCCGATGGGTTACGATGCCTACGGACTTCCGGCTGAACAGTATGCCATCCAGACAGGTACACATCCTGCTATCACCACGGAGAAAAACATCAACCGTTACCGTGAGCAGATGGATAAGATCGGTTTCTGCTACGACTGGGACCGCGAGGTGCGCACCAGCGACCCACATTATTATAAATGGACTCAGTGGACGTTCATCCAGCTGTTCAACTCATTCTATTGCAACAAATGCAAGAAGGCCAAGCCTATCGCCGACCTCGTCGACTATTTCAAGAAAAACGGTACCAGCGGACTCGACATCGCCTGCACCAAGCCGATGAGCTTCACCGCCGCGCAGTGGAAGATGATGAGCGAGCGTGAACAGCAGGAAACACTGATGAACTACCGCCTCGCTTACCTCGCCGACACCATGGTCAACTGGTGTCCGGAACTCGGGACGGTGCTCGCCAACGATGAGGTTCAGGATGGACTCTCAGTGCGCGGCGGATATCCTGTGATCCGTAAGTCGATGAAACAGTGGCTGCTGCGTATCACAGCTTACGCCGAACGTCTCCTCGAAGGTCTCGAGACCCTCGATTGGACCGAGTCAATAAAAGACGTGCAGCGTAACTGGATAGGCAAGTCAATGGGTGCCTCGGTGTTCTTCAAAGTCGCTGATAAAGATATAGATTTCGAGGTGTTTACAACTCGTGCCGATACCTTGTTCGGCGTCACCTTCATGGTGCTCGCACCTGAACACGAGATGATAAAACAGCTCACCACCAAAGAACAGCGCGCCGCTGTCGAAGAATACGTCACTTGGGCTAAGAACCGCTCCGAGCGCGAGCGTATGTCAGAAGTGAAGAAGGTGAGCGGCGTGTTCACAGGCTCTTACGCCGTCAACCCGTTCAACGGAACAAAAATCCCAATTTGGGTCTCAGATTATGTCCTCATGGGCTACGGCACCGGCGCCATCATGGCAGTGCCGGCACACGACAGCCGCGACTTCGCTTTCGCACGTCATTTCAACCTTCCAATCATCCAGGTGGTGGCAAAACCAGGCGAGGAGCCGTCAGATCCTGCCACATGGACAGAGTCATTTGATGCAAAAGAAGGAGTACTCATAAACTCTGAGTTCCTCAACGGACTCACAGTGAAACAGGCTATCCTCCGCATGATTGAGGAGCTTGAGAAACTCGGCATCGGCAAAGGAAAGACCAACTATCGTCTGCGCGACGCCATCTTCAGCCGTCAGCGTTACTGGGGCGAGCCATTCCCGATTTATTATAAGGATGGCATGCCTTACGCCATGGATGTCAATAAGTTACCACTCGAACTGCCTTCTATCGACGCCTACAAACCGACAGAGAACGGCGAGCCGCCATTAGCAAGAGCTAAAAACTGGGTCACCGAAGAAGGTTATCCTATCGAAACTAATACAATGCCAGGCTTTGCTGGCTCAAGCGGTTATTATCTCCGCTACATGGACCCGCATAACGATAAAGAATATTTCAGCAGAGAAGCCAACGATTATTGGCAAAATGTCGACCTTTACATCGGTGGCGCCGAACATGCTACTGGTCACCTCATCTATAGCCGTTTCTGGAACAAGTTCTTGTTCGACCTCGGACTTGCCTGCAAAGACGAGCCTTTCCAGAAGATGGTCAACCAAGGCATGATCCAAGGCCGCTCAAGCATCGCCTACCGTGTCAATCTCGAGAAAATATGCGAATATGCCGTCTGGAAGCGACTGAAAGAGAATAAGTTAGGACTTAAATTCGTGCGCGATTACAAGGAAGGACGCCGTCGCTTCGACTTCTTCTGCCCCGAAAAAGGCCTTATCATCGAAATCAACAGAATGGGCAACCTCGAACGTGTGGCTGAGCCTTGGCGTAAATATGCCGACGAACACGGCTACCGCCTGCTGTTGATACCTTTAGTAGATATCATCAACGACTTCGAACAAGGCACCGACTACGTGCGCCAGCGTATGCGCGAGTTCTGCCTCGGCAACGACGTCCCTTCATTCATCCAAGGTGAGGGATACAGCGGCGGACCTATATTCGCATCGAAGAATCTGCCTGACATCGAGCAGTTTACTGACCCTATGTTGGTGGATATCAATATCGTACATAACGACATCCTCGACGTCAACGCTTTCCGCGAATGGCGCGACGACCTCAAAAATGCCCGTTTCTTCTTCGAAAGAGATAAAGAAGGCAACAAGGTGTTCGTCTGCGACTGGCTCATCGAGAAGATGTCAAAGTCCAAATTCAACGTACAAAACCCTGACGACCTCGTGGTGAAATACGGCGCCGACACCCTGCGTCTCTACGAGATGTTCCTCGGACCTCTCGAACAGTCAAAACCTTGGGATACCCAAGGAATTGAAGGCACATCACGTTTCCTGAAGAAGTTCTGGAAGCTCTACTCAGAGATAAGCTACGAGCCTGCAACAAAAGAAGAGATGAAGGTTCTGCACAAACTCATCAAGAAAGAGGAAGAAGACATCGAACGTATCTCGTTCAACACTGTCGTCTCGGCTTTCATGATTTGTGTCAACGAACTCACCGATATGAAGTGCAACAAACGTGCAATCCTCGAGCCTCTCGCAATCATGATTTCACCTTACGCACCGCATATCGCCGAAGAACTGTGGCATCAGATGGGTCACAACGACAGCGTCGTCAACCAGAAATTCCCTGAGTTCGATGCATCGAATGTGGTTGAGAACACCTTCACTTACCCGGTGTCATTCAACGGAAAGAAACGTTTCGACCTCGAGCTGCCTCTCGACATCAAGCAGGACGAAGTCCAGAACGCTGTCGTCAACGCACCTGAAGCTAAGAAGTGGCTCGAAGGCGTTAGTATCCGCAAGGTCATCTTCATCCCTAAGAAAATTATCAATATTGTTGTCGGATGATGAAAAAACTGGTTTTTGCGATACTAGTATTAATAGGAACTGCGTCAGTTTCGGCTCAAGACCTCACGCAACCTGAGACAGACCCTGTCATCACCAGCCGCATCGCGGAATGGCAGGATCTTAAGTTCGGTTTCATGATGCACTGGGGCATGTATGCTCAATGGGGCGTGGTCGAGTCGTGGTCTATCTGTAACGAAGACTGGATTAACCGCAATGGTGCTAACTATATTCAGTATAAAGCTGATTATCAAGCACTTAACACTACGTTTAATCCAACGAAATTCAATCCTGAAGAGTGGGCTAAGCTCGCAAAAGAGGCAGGAATGAAGTACGTCGTATTCACCACCAAGCATCACGATGGATTCTGCATGTACGACACCAAAGAAACGACCTATTCCACCGTCGATCCGTCATGTCCTTTTTCAGAAAATGAGAAAGCCGACATCACTGGTGCTATCGTGGAAGCCTTTAGAAATCAAGGCTTTTGGACAGGTCTCTACTTCTCTAAAGCCGACTGGCATCATCCGGACTACTGGGCTGAACAGTGGGCGACTCCAGATAGAAACGTCAACTACGACCCTCAGAAATATCCTGAAAGATGGCAGAGTTTCTGCGATTTCACCTACAACCAGATTCATGAGTTGACTCACAACTACGGTGACATCGACATTTTGTGGCTCGATGGCGGCTGGGTGCGTCCGGAATACAGCCTCAATGACGAATATCGCGAATGGCTCGGCTGCAAAGGCTATATCCAGGACATCGACATGCCGAAAATAGCAGCTATGGCTCGCGAAAACAACCCCGACCTCATCATCGTCGACCGCACAGTGCACGGAAAATTTGAGAACTACCAGACTCCTGAGCAACAGGTGCCTGACACTCTGCTTCCGTTCCCGTGGGAGACATGCATGTCAATGGGTGACTCGTGGTCTTATGTTGAAACCGATAACTATAAGAGTACCAATAAGATAGTGCATCTTCTTGTGGATATCGTGGCAAAAGGCGGCAACTACCTCCTCAATGTAGGTCCGTCACCTGAGGGCGAGCTGCCTCCAACAGCTGTTGAGCGTATGCACGGAATCGGTAACTGGATGAAAATCAATGGTGAAGCCATCTATGGTACACGTCCTTTCTATCCATATTGCGATGGCAAAGTGCGCTTCACTCAGAAAAACGGCAAGATTTACGCGATTTATATGCTTGACGAAGGCGAAACGATGCCTAACTCAATCAAAATCAATGCAGAACTGAATAAAAACAAGGTAAAAATCCTCGGCAGCAAGGCAAAAGCGAAGCTCACCAAGACCGCCGACGGATACCTTATTAATATTAATGGCGATGTCAACCTCGAACACGCCGTCGTTTTTGAATTAAAATAAAATTGAAATATGAAAGAAGAACTCAAAAGAATGGATCTTCCATACCTCATCGCTGACCTGAGTCTGGCAGAGTGGGGAAGGAAAGACATTGAAATTTCAGAACACGAGATGCCTGGGTTGATGGCACTTCGTAAGAAATACGGCGAGAGCAAGCCTCTCAAAGGCGCACGCATCAGCGGCTCGCTCCACATGACCATCCAAACCGCATGTCTCATCGAAACGTTGAAAGCTCTCGGCGCCGAGGTGCGCTGGGCAAGCTGCAACATCTTCTCGACACAAGACCATGCCGCTGCAGGCATCGTGGCAGGCGGAACACCAGTGTTTGCTTGGAAAGGCGAGACCCTCGACGACTACTGGTGGTGCACCATGCGCGCCCTCACATTCCCTGATGGCAACGGCCCGGACCTCATCGTCGACGACGGTGGCGACGCTACTCTGTTGATACACAAAGGCTACGAATGCGAAAACAACCCCAAACTCCTCGAAGTGGAACCCGCAAACGCCGAAGAAAAAGCCTTGATGGGTGTCATAAAAGAGACTTATAAGATGGATCCTCAGCATTGGCACAAAGTTGTCGCTAACTGGAAAGGCGTGTCGGAAGAGACAACAACAGGGGTTCACCGTCTCTATCAGATGAAAGAGGCAGGCAAACTTCTCGTCCCGGCTATCAACGTGAACGACAGCGTCACAAAGAGTAAGTTCGACAACTTGTACGGCTGCCGCGAGTCACTCGCCGACGGTATCAAACGTGCTACAGATGTCATGCTGGCTGGTAAAGTCATTGTGGTGCTCGGCTACGGCGACGTCGGTAAAGGCTGCGCACAGTCGATGCGTTCATACGGCGCCCGCGTCCTCGTGACAGAAATAGACCCTATTTGCGCGCTGCAGGCTGCAATGGAAGGCTACGAAGTCACCACAATGGAAGAGGCAGTGAAAGAAGGCAACATCTTCGTCACATGCACAGGCAACTGCGACGTCATCACACTCGAGCACATGCTCCAGATGAAAGACCAGGCTATCGTCTGCAACATCGGTCACTTCGACAACGAGATTCAGGTCAACGCACTTGAAAACTATAAAGGTGTCAAGAAAATCAACATCAAACCGCAGGTCGACAAGTTCGTCAAACCTGATGGAAAAGCCATCTTCATCCTGGCTGAAGGCCGTCTCGTGAACCTCGGCTGCGCTACAGGTCACGCCAGCTTCGTGATGAGTAACTCATTCACCAACCAGACCCTCGCACAGATGGACCTCTGGGAGAAACGCGGAACATATCCGATCGACGTGTACTGCCTGCCGAAATATCTCGACGAGGAGGTGGCACGCTTACATCTCGAGAAGATAGGGGTGAAGCTCACCAAACTGACACAGAAACAGGCCGATTACATTGGCGTTCCGATCAATGGACCATTCAAATCGGATATCTACAGATATTAAAAAAAAAACGGCGTTTTCAAACGCCGTTTTTTTTATTAATTGTAAACCCTCAACGCAGTGCCGTCGTACTGCGTGAAATATTGCGTCAGAGGATAGCCGGTGCCTTCTATTATGCTACCATCTAAAATAGAATATTTATAGTCGAGGCAGGTGTCGACAACAAATGGCATCTCCACAATCAGACGGTTGTTTGGACAAGCATAAGGCTCGTTAGGTGCCATGCGCTCGTAAGCCCTGAACTCGTCAACATGATACCTATATATAATAATACCATAGCTCGGCAACGGAGCAGTGATATACATCCAGCCACCTACAGCGTTAAGTTCTTGAAATTCAATAGTATTTGGATATATCACGAAGTTAAGGCTTACCTCTGGAGTATTAGGATTATCGGGTTTGCTGTTACATGAAACGGCAAAAATCGCCATTGAAGCGACAAAAAAAATCATCGAAATTTTTAAAAAATGTCTCATTTCAAAATTATTTTGGTGCAAAATTAATATTTTTTTTGACAAAAAGAGGTCCAAATGTGGATTAAAAATCTTTCCTAAAACCCTAAAATTTGATTTTTAGCAAAATTTTTCAAATAAAATACACGATTATAAAATGTTTATTTCTAACGTGTTACAATGTTTTAACTGAAAATGTTGAAAAATATTTTTCCTAAATTAAAATTAATTGCTTGTCGGTATGAAAAAATTGTTGTAATTTTGAACCCTAAAAATGTGTCCTGAAAAATGGAAATTATTTGATAGTATAACATAAAAATTCAAGGTATGTTAAAAAAATTACTATTTTTACTCTGCATCGTGCTGACGTCGTGGTCGTTGGCACTTGCACAACAAGGTCGTCTCAAGGGTGTCATTACTGACAAGGATACCGGCGAGCCTATCGCATTTGCCAATGTCGTTTTGGAAAACGGCGGTACGCAGGTGGGTGGTGCCAGTACGGACTTTGACGGTAACTACGACATCAACCCTATTCCTCCGGGAACTTACGACCTGAGAGCAACATTCGTTGGTTACAACACTGTCGTTATGACAGGCGTTGTTATCCCAGGTAACAAGATTACCTTCCAAGACATCAAGATGAGCATGCAGTCGGAAGTGCTTGATGCTGTTGAGATTGTCGATTACAAAGTGCCTTTGATTTCAAAGGACCAGACTTCAGCGGGTGCTACCATCACCGCCGAGGAAATCGCGAAGATGCCTAACCGTTCGGCAGACGCTGTTGCAGCTACCGTCGGTGGTGTGTTCTCGTCAGACGGTGAAGTCGGTAACATGCGTGGTGCACGTTCTGAAGGTACAGTTTATTACATCGACGGTGTCCGCGTCATCGGTAGCCACTCGGTGCCTCAGTCAGCTATCGACCAAGTCGAGGTCATGCTTTCTGGTACCCCTGCTATGTACGGCGACGTCACCGGTGGTATTATTAACATGACAACTAAAGGACCTTCAAGAACATTCGGTGCAGGTTTGGAAGTTGAACAGTCAGTCGACGGCTACGGCCACACCAGAGTCGGCATCAACGCACAAGGTCCTCTCATCAAAGGTAAGAAATCTGAGACAGCTCTCTTAGGATTCTTCATCGCTGGTGAGTTCACCCGTAACAAAGATGGCGCGATTTCTGCAATCGGTCACCATAAAGCAAGCGACGAATGGTTGGATTATATCAAGGAACATCCTCTCCGCCTCGCTAGCGACGGACAAGGTGTCTATCCTAACGGTGAGTTCACAAGAATGGGTTCAATGGAATATGTAAAGAACTCTCAGAACACATCAAACTGGACAATCAACACCAGAGGTAACGTGAGTATCCGTACTACCGAGACTATCAACCTCACAATCGGTGGTAGCTACATGAAACAGAAAGCTCACGGATTCAGCCGTAACCAGGAATACTTTAACTTCGATAAGAACTATATTTCTGACTACCAGAACTGGAGCGTTTATGGACGTTTCACCCAGAGATTCCCAACGTCACCTGAGAGCACTTCTCTTATCAAGAACTTCTACTATAGCTTGCAGGTCGACTACTCAAGAGTGAACAGTTCAAACTATGACCCAGACCATAAGAAAGATATTTGGAAATATGGTTACCTCGGTAAGTACTCCATCTATAAGACCCCATCTTACACAATGGATACAGCCATCACAGTTAACGGTCATACTTATACAAACGTTTGGCATACAGCATCATGGGATTATGATACATTGGTCACATTCGCACCATCAGACTATAACCCATTGCTCGCCAAATATACCTCTATGATTTATGACTTGTATAATGATCCTGCAGGACACTATACAAACTTCGATGATATCCAGCTCAGCCAGGGTCTTCTCAACTCAGGTTCACCATCACCATTCTATGGCTTGTATGCTGCTCCTGGTTCAATCCAGGCCAACTACGGCTATTCTGAAAGCGACCAGTTCGCAGTGAACCTCGCAACAGCTATGACAATGGGCAACCACGAAATCAAGTTCGGTCTCCAGTATGAACAGCGTAACAGCAGATCATGGGGCGTTGGTGGTCGTAACTTGTGGTACCTCATGAGAAACCTCGCCAACTTCCATATCGATCAGTTGGATGTCAATAACCCTGAAATCGTCAGCTACAACGGCTTCGTTGATACAGTGAAATTCTACAGAATGTATAACGCTGCCGATCAGTATCAGTTCGACAAGAACCTCCGTTCAGCCCTCGGTCTTAGCACAACAGGCGTCGACTGGATCAACACTGACTCATACGATTTCAACGACAACTCAATTGAATACTACGACAGAGACGGTGTCATGCACAAAGCTTACCTCCAGGACGGCTTCGACATCAGCATGTTCACACCAGACGAGTTGACACAGGACGGTAACTCATACGTATCATACTACGGCTATGACTACCTCGGTAAGAAACTCAAGAAACAGCCTAGCTTCGATGATTTCTTCACAGAGACAGATGAAAACGGTAACTACACACGTCCAGTAGGTTCATACAGACCTATCTACATGGCAGGTTACCTCCAGGATAAGTTCGCTTTCAAAGACCTTATCTTCAACATCGGTGTCCGTGTCGACCGTTTCGACGCTAACCAGAAAGTCTTGAAAGACCCTTATATCCTCTATGATTACTATACAGTAGGCGATAAGATGAACAACGGTAAACTCATCCTTCCTAACGGTACTTCAGTTGACGTTCCGGATAACATCGGCAGCGACTACGCAGTATACGTTAATAATATTAAGGATATTACTCAAGTCATGGGTTATCGTATTGATAACACTTGGTACAATGCAGAAGGTGCTGAAATCAGCGACCCTACAACTTTGAACGCCGGTAACGGTGTCACAGCATGGGTGAAGGATAAAGACCAGTCACACGTTGACGCTAAGTCATTCAAGGATTACAACCCACAGTGGACAGTGATGCCTCGTATCTCCTTCTCATTCCCGATTTCAGACGACGCTTTGTTCTTCGCTCACTATGACGTTTTGACACAGCGTCCTACAAACATCCACACCAACATCTATGATTATTACTACTTCGAACAGAACAGCAGTACTATCAACAACCCAGCTTTGAAACCTTCACAGACAATCGACTATGAGCTCGGTTTCACCCAGAAGCTGACCAACTCGTCATCAATGACAATCACTGCTTACTACAAGGAGTTCCGTAACATGATCCAGATGTACCGTTACACAGGTGCTTATCCTAAGGATTACTCATCATACAGCAACTTGGACTTCGGTACTGTGAAAGGTCTCACAGCATCATACGACTTGCGTAGAACAAAGAACGTCCGTCTGCGTGCTTCTTACACCTTGCAGTATTCAAACGCTACAGGTGCTTCATCAACCACAATGGAAGCTTTGATCGCAGCTGGTGTTCCTAACTTGCGTTCAACATTCGCTATGCCTTGGGACCGTCGTCACCAGTTCAACGTTTCATTGGATTACCGTTTCGCAAGCGGCAAGGACTACAACGGTCCTGTGTCAAAACGCGAGAAATCAGGTAAGAAACCTATCCAATGGCTCGCCAACACTGGTCTCGCCGTCACAATGAACGGTGGTTCAGGTACTCCTTACACAGCACAGAGCAACATCAACTCACCTATCACTCAAGGTACTAGACTGTTGAAAGGTTCATACTACGGATCACGCCTCCCATGGGCATTCCGTTTCGATATGAAGATCGACAAGGATATCGACCTTAAGCTTGGTAAGAAAGAAGGTGAAAGACGTCCAGCTTACCTGAACGTTTATCTCCAGGTGCTCAACGTACTTAATTCAAAGAATATCATTGATGTCTATTCATCAACCGGTAATCCAGATGACGATGGTTACCTCTCAGCTCCTGAATGGCAGCGTGAAATCGCTAACCAGACAAATGCTGATTCATATGCTGAATTGTACAGACTGTATGTCGACAACATGTACAATTACTCATCACCACGTCAGATTAGAATTGGTATGATCTTTAACTTCTAAACAGAATAATAAATACTGATAATATGAAGACTATAATTCGTTTATTAACTGTTGCATTTCTTATTGCAAGTGTAACTGAAGTAAGAGCCGAGAAGATCCAGATGAATGGCCCTCAAACTCGGAATCTGAAACAAACCACTGCTGGATGTACACCATCTTCAACCTATGCATGGTTGAACATCAACAACGCCAGAGTGCGTGTCAACGCCGGTGGTGATATGTGGTGGGATCTTCCGGGTGGTTCTGGATCAAAGTACTACATTCCAGCTAACGGTTCAGCAACTTCATTGTATGCAGGATCTCTTTGGATCGCAGGTATGGACATCAACAACCAGTTGAAGTGCGCCGCTATCCGTTTCCGTCAGATCGGTAACGACTTCTGGACAGGTCCTCTTACAGTTGATGGAACAGCATCTATCGACGCTGCAACATGTATGGAGTACGATAAAATGTACAACATCACACGCGCCGAAGTCGATGACTTCCTCCAGAATTGTGATGAAAACGGTATTCCTCTCCCAGGATACGAAATCCCAACCAACATCTTGAACTGGCCTGCTCACGGCGACCCGGCAAGAGGCATGAGCTACTACCTCGCTCCTTTCTATGATAGAGACGAAGATGGTACTTACGATCCTTCACAGGGTGACTATCCATACTACGATATCACCAACGAACTCTGCCACACTCAAGTTCCTACAATGGAAGAGCTTAATGAAGGTACAGTTCACGGATCTATCCTCGCTGACCAAGTTATCAAAGGTGACCAGACTCTCTGGTGGGTGTTCAACGATAAAGGTAACTCTCACACTGAAACTGGCGGTTCAGCTATCGGTATGGAAATCAGAGCTCAAGCATTTGCCTTCTCGACAAATGATGAGATCAACAACATGACATTCTATAGCTACGAGATCATCAACCGTTCAACCTATACTTTGACCAACACATACTTCTCACCATGGACTGACGTTGACCTTGGTTATGCTAAGGACGACTACATCGGTTGCGACGTTTCACGTGGTCTCGGTTATGGTTACAACGGTGCTCCTATCGATGGTAACGGTCAGACAGAAGCTTACGGTGCCAACCCTCCAGCGGTCGGTGTCGACTTCTTCCAGGGACCTTACCTCGATCCAGATGGACTCGATAACCCTAAGTATGATACATTAGGCAACCAGCTCTGCGATGAGAGTATCAATGGTGTGAACTTCGGCAACGGCATCGTCGACGACGAACGTTTCGGTATGCGCCGTTTCGTGTATCACAACAACTCAAACAACTCAGTGTATGGTGACCCTGATGTCGCTGCTGAATACTACCTCCTCCTTAGAGGTATCTGGAAGAATGGTGCTAAGATGCAGTACGGTGGTACAGCTGTTCCAGGCGCTGCCGGTACAGTCGGTCCAACTTGCGACTTCATGTTCCCATTCGATTCAGACCCTTGCAACTGGGGTACTGGCGGTTTGATGCCTAACGGCGGCTTCAACCAGAACGGATTCTACTGGAGTGAAGAGACAGGTAACAACGGTGGACCTAACCCACCTGAGGACCGTCGTTTCATGCAGTCAGCTGGTCCTTTCACCTTGAAAGCTGGTGCTGTTAACTACATCACTTTCGGTGTGCCATGGGCTCGCGCTACCACAGGCAAGGCTTGGGCTTCAGTCGAACTCCTCCGTAAGGTCGACGATAAGTGCCAGTCAATGTTCGATAACTGCTTCAAAGTCCTCGACGGACCTAACGCTCCTGATTTGACAATCCGCGAACTTGACAGACAACTCATTATCTATCTGTCAAATTCAGAATCATCAAATAACGCTAATGAAGACTATATCGAAATGGATCCTAACATTCCTGATGGAGATACAATCAATGGACAGTATGTTCAGTTTGATAAGTACTTCCGTTTCGAAGGTTATCAGATCTATCAGCTCGCCAACCAGGAAGTCAGTGTTGACCAGTTGACAGATGAGACAAAAGCTCGTTTGATTTTCCAGTGCGATATTAAGAACAACGTCAGCAGACTCGTCAACTTCATCTATGATGATTACATTGGATACAGTATCCCTACAATCATGGTTGAAGGCGCTGACAATGGTATTTCACACTCATTCGTTGTGACACAAGACGCATTCACAAAGAACAACGACCCTACATTGGTGAACCACCACACATATTACTTCATGGCAATAGCTTACGCTTACAACAACTATAGAGAATACGATCCTGAGACAACACAAGGCCAAGGACAGAAACTTCCTTACCTCGCAGGTCGTAAGAACATCAAGTTGTATTCAGCTGTTCCACATAAGATTGTGAATGGTACAGTCATCAACTCATCATACGGTGACCAGCCAGTCATAAACCGTTGGACCGGTATCGGAAACGGTGGCAACCGCCTAGAGATGTCAGACGCTGACGTCGCAGAGTTGCTCTCACGTCCAATCGCAAGCGAAACCAACAAGTTCGGTGATCCTGACTACCCAGTTATCTATCACCCAACATACAAGAGAGGCTGTGGTCCTGTCAATGTTAAGATTGTTGACCCATTGAACGTAAAACCAACAGACTATGCTCTTTGGTTCCATGATTTCAAGACTGTCACTATCGAGCATGTTACAGGAAATACAGGTATCTCAGGTGATAGCCAGGATATGAAAGTCTTCAAGTGGTCTTTGAAAGACCTTGAGACAGGTGAGGTGTTTGAATCAGACACAACAACCGAGCTTTCAAATGAGAAGTTGTTCCTTGACAGAGGTATTTCAATTGATGTTCAGCAGTGCTGGAACGTCGGTACCTATAAAGTCGGTACTACTGGCGGTGCACCAGGTAGCAGTGATGCAAATCAGGTGTATTCAATCTTGTCACCAAACAACGGTCTCATCACATCATCAGTGACATACGCCGACAGTTCTAACCGTTGGCTCAGCGGTATCAAAGATAGTGATGCTGTCGCATCTAACGCTTTGAACTGGATCCGTGCCGGTAACTATGCTGACCAGGATGACAAACAGAACAACGACTACAATGTTGAGTCAGAATCAACAAAGACTTCAAAACCTTGGGACCCGGATGGCAACTATGAAAAGATTGCTAGCGGTACATGGGCACCATACATGCTTGTTAACTGGTCCGGTAACTCAGGTGCTAACAACCCTGGCCCAATGTTTGAATGGGGTAGCCATAAAGACACTATCTTCAAAAAGATGGGTTCAATCGATATCGTGTTGACAGCCGATAAGTCAAAATGGACTCGTTGCCCAGTGTTTGAGATGTGTATGGACGCAAGTATGTCGGAGAACAATGCTCAGCCATTCGGTATCCGTAGAGCTCCATCAGTCGACAAGAACGGTAATCCAGCAGCTGCTACATATCAGGAAGCATTGAACATGGATGCAAGCGACAATGAGAACGATGCCAACTACATCAGTGCATACGGTATGGGTTGGTTCCCAGGCTATGCAATTGATATTGAAACAGGTACTCGTTTCAACATCGGTTTCGGTGAAGACTCATTCTATCCTGATCTCAACGGACGTGATATGAAGTTGAACCCACCAGCGTTGCTGCAGAGAACAGCTGACGGTGCTGCTGATTATCAGCTCATAGACCCTGTCGTGTTCGATCAGGTTGACGGTACTCCGGTATTTGGTGGTAAACACTATGTCTACATCTTCCCAATGCATAAAGGTTCTGTGATGGCGGGTAATGACTTCACATGCCCTGCATACGACGGTGGTAAGTATTTGATCGATAAGATGACTCTTATTGAAACAAGCTCACAAAGTAAGGTCTTCAAGACTGCATTCTGGGGTCAGCCAATCTGGGCTGGTATACCAATGGCAGTTGAAGGCAGACCATGGTTGCCAGAAGGTAATCCTGTTAAGATTTCGGTCCGCATCAAGAAGCCTTATCAGTTAGGTTATAGCACTATCCCGTTGGAGGTTGAGTCAGAAGAACTTGTTGACACAATTAACCACAAAGGTTACTTGCCATACTACACCTTCTCAACTAAGGGATATGGTCCGACATACAAGGATGAAGCTAAAGGCAAATCAGACCTTGACCTTATCCAAGTTGTTCCAAACCCATACTATGCATACGCTAACTATGAGTCTAACGCTCTTATCCACAGAGTTAAGATCACCAACCTTCCTGACCAGTGCGTTGTGACGATTTACACTGTAAACGGAACAAAGATTCGTCAGTTCAAGAAAGACTCACCAGTGACGTCAATAGATTGGGATTTGACCAACCATGCTAACACACCTATCGCAAGCGGTATCTACATCATCCACGTGAAAGATAACGTGAACGGCGGTGAACATACTGTTAAGTTCTATTGCGCAATGCGTCAGGTTGACTTAAATACATTCTAATTATTTTGCGAACAAATTAAAAGTACACGATCATGAAAAAGTTATTTAGAACTATCGTAACATTAAGCTTGACAATCATTATTGGATTTACGAGCACAGAAGCATTCGCAGGTAATAAGGATAGAGCAGGTCAAGCAGGTGCAAACGAATTGCTGGTTAATCCATGGGCAGCATCATCAGGATGGGGCAATGCCGGTATGGCAAGCGTCAAAGGTGTTGATGCTATCTGGAGTAACGTGGCAGGTATCTCTTTCACGAATACAATGGATCTTGACTTCTCATATACCAACTGGCTTGCCGGTTCAGGAACAAGTGTAGTATCATTCGGTTTACTGGCACGCGTTTCAGAATCAGTGGTCGCTGGTTTGTCAGTCATGTCAATGAATTTCGGTGAGATTCAGAGAACAACTACAGAAAACCCAGACGGTGGTATTGGTACTTATAAACCAAGTTTGATGAACATCAACATCGCTATTGCGAAGTCGTTCTCAAACAGTATCCACGGCGGTTTTGTTTTGAAGATCATTAGCGAGTCAATCACAGATATGAAAGGTACAGGTGTTGCTTTGGACGCAGGTATCCAGTATGTGACAGGTCTTACCGATAACATCCACTTCGGTATCGCCTTGAAGAACATTGGACCTACCATGAAGTACAGCGGCGACGGTCTTTCATTCAAAGTGGCTATGGCTGACATGAGTTCAGACCTTACAGTGGTGCAGCGCGCCGACGAGTTTGAGCTTCCTACACAGCTGAATATCGCTGCGGCATACGATTTCAACTTTGAAAACGCAAGCCGTTTGACACTCGCTTTCAACTTCAACTCAAACGCTTTCTCGAAAGACCAGTTCATTTTCGGTGTTGAGGGTTCGTTCCGCGACATCCTCATGCTCCGTGGCGGTTACACATTCGAGAGCGGTGTCACAAAGAGTATCGAAGACGCTGACTGCACAAACGTCAACAGAGGTTTGTCACTCGGTGCTACAGTCCAGGCTCCTCTTAACAAGAAGGGTTTGAAGGTCTGTCTCGACTATTCATACCGTGACACAGCACACTGGAAAGGTACACATTCAGTCGGTGCAAGAATTTTATTCTAAAAAAAACTTGCATTTGAAAAAAAAGTTGTATCTTTGCATACAATTTTACGGAAAAAAGGGCCCTTATTTCGGTAAGGGTCTCTTTTTTACAATTTAAAAATTAAAGTTATGGCAGAAGTAGAATACTTTACACAAGCTGGATTACAGAAGCTGAAGGACGAACTGGAGAATCTTTGTGTTAACGAACGTCCGAAGATTGCAGCAGCAATAGCAGAGGCTCGCGATAAGGGTGACTTGTCGGAAAACGCTGAATATGACGCAGCTAAAGAAGCTCAGCAACTTCTTGAGATGAAGATTGTGAAGCTCCAGCTTACCATTGCTAACGCACGAATCATCGATGAATCGAAGATGGACACATCGAAGGTTTTGATTCTCTCTACAGTGAAAATCAAAAACGTGAAGACAAAACAGATGATGTCATATACCATCGTTCCTGAAAAAGAGGCAAACCTCAAGGCAGGAAAGATCTCCATCACATCACCAATCGCGAAAGGCCTTCTCGGCAAAGGAGTGGGCGAAGAAGTGGAGATTCAGGTGCCAGCAGGAAAGCTTTTGTTTGAAATCGTTGAAATAACAAGAGAATAATTATGGCTTCAATATTTTCAAGAATAGTTGCAGGTGAGATTCCTTGCTATAAAATCGCTGAGAACGACAAGTTTTTCGCATTCTTCGACATCAGTCCGCTCACGCCGGGTCACACTCTGGTGATTCCTAAGAAAGAAGAGGATTATATCTTCGACATTTCTGACGCTGACCTCGCCGAGATGATAGTCTTCGCAAAGAAGATTGCTATCGCGATAAAGAAAGCCATCCCATGCAAGAAAGTCGGCGTGGCTGTTATCGGTCTCGAAGTGCCTCACGCACACATCCATCTCGTGCCAATGCAGAGAGAAGGCGACATCGACTTCAGACGCGAGAAGATGCACCCTACAGAAGAACAGTTCAAAGAGTGGCAGAAGAAAATCGTTGAGAATCTGTAAAGATGGAAAACACTTTTACAATGGTTGCCAAGACCATGGCGGGGCTGGAAAACGTCCTCGCCGAGGAATTGACATCCTTAGGTGCTGAAAATGTACAGGTTTTGAACCGCGCCGTGAGCTTTGAAGGCGACAAGGCGATGATGTACAGGGCAAACTATTGCTGCCGTACAGCATTGCGCATCCTGAAGCCGATAATGAGTTTCGTGGCACGCAACGAGCTCATGCTGTATAACCACATCTTCAAAATCAAATGGCATGAGATTTTCAACATCAACGAGACCTTTGCGATAGATGCCGTCACAAGTGGCAACTATTTCACTCATTCTCAATATGCAGCATTGAAGGTAAAAGACGCCATCGCTGACGAGTTCCGCGAACATTTCGGAGCACGTCCGTCGGTGGATGTCGAGAACCCTGACTTGAGAATCAACGTACACATTGAGAATGAGAAGGTTACGCTATCATTCGACAGCTCAGGTGATTCGCTGCACAAACGCGGATATAGAAAAGCCGTCGACAAAGCCCCGATGAGCGAGGTTTTGGCTGCCGGTTTGATTAAACTGACAGGCTGGAAGTGCGACTGCAACTTCGTCGACTGCATGTGCGGCTCGGGCACCATCCCGATTGAGGCTGCAATGATGGCATTGGGTATCCCCGCCGGATTCTTCAGAAAGAAATGGGGCTTCATGACATGGCACGACTTCGACAAGGAGCTGTGGCAGAACGTAGTGCTGGATGCCGGCGCCACGATGGAAGAGTTTGAATATGAGATACTTGCATCAGACCATTCAGCGAAAGCTGTGGAGATCGCAAAGGCAAACATCACAAACGCACATCTTCAGTACGACATCAAGCTGAGTAAACAGGACATGTTTGCCATGGTACCACCAGAGGGCGGCGGAATCATGATTATCAACCCGCCATACGGTGAGAGATTGGAAGAAAAAGACCTTATAAATCTATATAAAGGCATCGGCGACGCTTTGAAGAAGAACTTCAAGGGCTTCGAGGCATGGATCATCAGCTCGAACAAGGATGCGCTGAAGCTTATAGGACTGAAACCATCAAAGAAAATCGATATTTATAACGGACCGCTGGAGTGCAAGTTTGAGAAGTTTGAGATTTTTGAGGGAAGTTATAAAGATAAAAAGATAAGAGAAAATAATTAATTTTTTTCTTGCATTTATTAAAACACCTTTTTAATTTTGCATTTCTTATTAGCAAAATTGAAAAGTATGTACAAAATAACCAAACATCCTATTTTAGACATCGCCGAGGGCGAGTCAGTAGAGTTTATTTATGACGGAAAGAAAGTGGTTGGCAAGAAGGGCTACACCATCGCTGCCGCTTTGCATCAGGCTGGTTTTCCGGTTCATAGCCACAGCCTCGACGGTCGCAACCGAAGCCTTAACTGCGGCATCGGAAAGTGCGGCGCCTGCGAGATGCTTGTCGACGGCAAGATCCGCCGTATCTGCATCACTTTGGTCGACGGAGTGAAGGAAGTGAAGCCTATCAACAACGAGGCTAACGTGCTTCCGGAGGCTAAAGAACTGCAGCCACGCGAGGTGAAGGTCTACAAGACACAGGTCGCCATCATCGGTGCCGGTCCTGCAGGTCTCGCTTGCCGCGAACAGCTTAATAAACTTGGCATCAGCAATGTCGTGATTGACAACAACGCTCGTATCGGCGGTCAGTTTAACATGCAGACACACCAGTTCTTCTTCTTCGAGAAGGAGCAGAAGTTCGGTGGCATGCGTGGTTTCGACATCGCGAAGACTCTGGCTGGCGACAACCACGAAGGCATACTGCTGAATAATGTTGTTTGGGACTTGCTCGAAGGCAAACGCATAGCTATCAAGAACATAGTGACACAGGAGATGGCATATATCGACGCAGAACATCTTGTCGTCGCTACAGGTGCAGTGCCGTTCATGCCTACATTTGAAAACGACGACCTTCCAGGCGTGTACACCGCTGCCGTGTTCCAGAAGATGATGAACCAGGAGCATACGTTGCTTGGTAAGAAGGTTCTGACGGTAGGTGCAGGAAACATTGGTTATTTGACATCATATCAAGGAATGCAGGCTGGCGCAACAATCAAGGCTATCATCGAGGGTATGGATCATGAAGGCGGCTTCCCGGTGCAGGCTAACCGCGTGCGCAGACTCGGCATCCCGATCATGACATCGCATATCCTGTTGAAGGCTATCCCTAACAAAGACCATACTGGCATCGTGGGAGCAGTCATCGCTAAATGCGAGAACTTCAAGCCGATTCCAGGAACAGAACAGATTATCGACGACATCGACATCATCAATATCTGCACAGGCTTGATTCCTGACAGCCAGCTGTTGATGAAAGGTCGCGAGGTGTTCGGTCTTAATACATACGGTGCAGGTGATGCTATCCGTATTGGCGAAGGCACAAGCGCTGTTTTGCGCGGTAAGCAGGTAGCTTTCGAGGTGGCACAGAACATGGGAATGAGATTCAATTATGACGAGTATCTTGAGATTTCAAAGCAGTATATAGAGTCGCAGCAGCACCCTGTAAGAGTGTTGAAAGAGCCTAACAAGCCGACAGCTGAAAGAATGGTGGCGAAACCTTTCGTCATCGCCGACTGTGTTTACGGATTCGCTTGCAACCCGTGCTCGTTCTCATGTCCACAGGGCGCTATCACGAAGTCGAGCACAAACACCGTGCCTGTCATCGATTACGACAAGTGCATCGGTTGTATGAACTGCGTGAACCACTGCCCGGGCTTGGCAATCTTCGGCTACGACATGAAGAAGAACACGCTGTTCCTGCCTGTTGAATATGAGGTAAACGAAGGCGTCGAGGTGTTCCTCGTTGATGACAACGGCAAGAAAGTGGGCGAGGGCGTCGTTGAGAAGGTCCTCAAGAAGAACAACAAGACCAACGTGGCTCGAGTGATTGCCAAGGATGTGACACGCGACAAACTGACCGAGGCACGTGGTTTCATCGTGAAGGAAAACTATCCGAAACCGATAGCATTCAAGCCTTTGAAGGATGTTGAATCAGAGACATACGTCTGCCACTGCGAGGATATCAAATTGGATAAAGTGTTGAGCGTCATCGGTGACCGTAAGACCATCTCTGTTGACGAGTTGAAACATATCACACGTATGGGTATGGGTCCGTGCCGTGGCAAGCGTTGTATCCCACGCGCACGCCAGATCTTGCGTTCATACGGCATCGAGTTGGTTGGCGACGCCACTCCACGTGCTCCTCTTTCAAACCAGGTGAGCCTGGATGACTTATACAACCCGAAGACCAAGGAAACGTTTATCTTCCCGAAGATGAACGGCGTTAAGAAGGAGAGAGTCGAGGTGTTCATCGCCGGTGGCGGTATCGCTGGTAGTGCTTTGTTCCGTTACTTCTCAGAAGCCGGCAAGAAGCCTGTGATGATCAACTACAGTCGTGGTGCTTCGTGGAGATGCATCGGAGGCGGCCGTCCGGCGTTCTCGAATCCGGACATCGCCGATATCGCTGTGCATAACCATGAGATTTTCAAGAACATGCAGAAGGAGCACAACATCAACTACCACCTGACACATTACGTCAACTTGGTGCATGATGAAGCTACCTATAAGTCGCTCGACGCCTCACGTGCTTGGAGTGATGCATATATGATCGACCGCAAGGACTTCAAGAAGGAGATTTCACCATTGTGGGACGATAAAAAAGACACCTACAGCCATGCTTTGATCACCCGTGACTGCTGGCAGGCTACGCCAGGTCGTGTTATCGACTACATCAGAGGCATTGGTGTGCAGAATGGCGGCCGTTATTTCGAGGACTGCGAGTTGCTGCATGTCCAGAAAGTCGGCGGACATTATGTGACATTGGTGCGCACCCATGAAGGCGCCTACGTTGAATATACCTGCGACCACTTCGTCAACGCGATGGGATGGGGTGCTGAGAAGTTCAACGACATGCTCGGATTAGACACAGGCTTGTATCCTGTCAAGCACCAGGCATTCATCACACGCCGTCTGCCAATGATGGGACCAAACGGAGGTCCGTTGGATATGATCATCGACCGTCGTCATTACAAAGGTTTCAGCGCTGTTTATGGACAGCAGTGGGCGCATACAGGTCAGATCATCGGTTGCGCAAGCCCTGACACCGACGCTTACGAGGCACGCCAGAACATCAAGTACAACAGCAAGGAGTTTTTGGAGATCGTCTCAGAGGTCTTCGCAGAGTGGATTCCGAACCTCGGCGAGGTCAGCTTCTTGGCATGCTGGGCTGGTCGTTACACCGAGCCGCGTTACATCGTCGACCCGGAGGTCGGTCTGTTGACAGGTCTGCGTGGCCACGGCTTCATGCTCGGCCAGTATCTGGCTAAGATTTACGTTGACAAATATCTCGGCAAGCCGGTTCCAGGTTACATGGAAGACCTTAAGATTACAGGTAAGGGCTTGAGCGAGAATGCGTTTAAGTAGAATTGAATAATGATAATAGACAAACCCGAGGATTATTCTTCGGGTTTTGTTTTTTTGAGTAGTTGTTGAATCCAATCGTAAACAACCTTTGCGGAAAGTGACAAAAAGAATACTTCAAGGAAGTATAAAAGTGCGAAAATAATAGTTATTCCGGGATTGTTATAATGCTTTGCAAGACAGACAAACTGCCATCTGAACATTCCGTGAATGACAAAAAGCATCATTGAAATATTGCCAAAATAAACAATTATGCGGCGAATCATGTTTGGTTTTGGATTCCAACTTATCACTTTTACAAATATAAACAATAAAACATACGTTACACTTAAGAATGTTATTGGGAAAAATGCTTCATAAAAGTTACCCAATATGAACACTGTCAGAGCAATTAAGAAAACCCATATATTTGCGGTGATATTTTCCTTTTTGCCAAGATAAATACCGAGACAGAACTCGGGGAAATGTGCGACGCAATGTTGCATCACGGTAAGACCTCCGGTAAGATGCCAGTTGTTAAGCGCATAATATACAAACAGATATGATGTGATTGATATTAAAGCAAAGGCTTTGAAACCATATTTTGATATCAATTTATAAAGTAATGGGAAGAAAATGTAAAGTTGAATTATCAAACCGAAAAACCACCAAGGGCCGCAAAGCACCATAGTTTCTCCAGGAATAAAAAGATTAATGAAAAGCAGTTTATACAATATGCTTCTCCATTCTGCAGCTGTTGGAATAGCATAGGTCATGGTGATCTTGAATAAGATGAAAACCACCAATCCGATAAGCAGCAGCGGATAGAGTTTTTTTAGACGATCAATCATAAACCTGCCCCAAGATTTTTCTTTGCTTAAAAATGATTTGGCAAGTCCATAGCCGCTGATAAAAATGAATATTTCGACACCATAATGACCTAGATAGCTGAAAAGTATGTTTATGAATTCCCAAGGAGAGTCGGCAAAAGACTGCAGAAACACTTTGACATGGTCTGTTTTAAAGAAAAACTCATTTTCCATACTGTCAACAGGCTCAATCCAGTGAAAAAAATTGTGGAATATTATCATTAAAATAGCTGTGCCTTTTATGATGGAAGTTTGATCTTTAGTAAATGAAGCTATAGAAGTTTTGTAAGTCATGTTATGTTTATTTGGTGGCAAAAATAAGAAATTTTATTCATTATAAGGTAAAAATATATATCTTTGCATAATTATGGTGAAAAAAGTAATTGAAAAAGTATTGTTTGTTATTATAATGACAGTTGCTGTCGTTATTGTGACGAGATGCACCAGTAATCACGGTGCTAAAGAAGGTTTCGTTTATATTGAAGATGGTGTTTTTAAGGTTGATGGTGAGCAATTTTTTCCATTGATGCTTAATTATAAGGTGGATATGATGACTTTTGGCGATGATTTGGTGTTAGGAGCTGTAAAATATTATGATAATCCGGAAATATATGAGCCTACAACAAAGCAAGAGGCATTAGATCAGTTCTCCAGTCACATGCAAATTGTCGAGGATCTTGGTTTTAATACCGTTAGATTGTGTTTGAATGTGATATCTGCAAATGATAAAGGACGTTATTTTTCGGTACAGAGTGGTGTGGTTTATTTGAAAGATAAAACCGATCAAATCCTTGATGCTGTGGAGGAAATGGTTTCCATAGTGGCTTCACATAATATGAAGGTGATGTTGTTGTTAAAGCCTTCATGGGATGCTGAACTGGCCAAATTTAATTCTGCCCTGATGAAGCGTTTGTCCAATGAAAAGACGGTTTTTGCTTATGACCTTATGAATGAACCGCTTTATTTTGACGAAGTGAAAGACCGTTTGAAGGCTGATGCAGTAGATTTGGTCGGAAAATGGGTCGATAAAGCTAAAACAGATGCGCCAAATCATTTATTTACAATAGGTTTCGCCGAGCCGATAGAGGTTTTTTCTTGGGATCCGTCTATAATGCCCGTTGATTTCATCGAGATTCATACATACAATCCTTTGAGTATCCCCAATGAAATATGGTGGTATAGTCATTATGTCAAAAAACCTTGGATGATAGGGGAGACTTCTTTGCCAGCTGACGACGACTCGGTGAGCTATGAACAACAATGCTTTTTTGCTGAACAAGCCTACCAATACACTATAGATTGTGGCGGTATTGGCTTCGGCTGGTGGGCTTTCCAGGATTTTTCCCAGTCTGATGACATTAACTATGAAGGTATTTATTCTGGTGTTTTGAATCATGAAGGGACTATGACGACACAAAATGGGTATGTCATACAAGGAACATTGAAACCTGTAGCATATTCTTTCGCCGGACTTAAATCGTTGAAAAAAGGTGAGCCTGAAAAGGCTGTCAATTATTATAACAATTTTGGCTATCATAATGCCAAAATAACAGGTCGAATTGTGAATTATAAAGGTGAGCCTATTGAAGGGGCTGTTATTAGGGGCTGGAATAATACTTGGAGAACAGGCCTGAACACCTTCACTGATGAGAATGGCGTCTTTAATCTTTACAGTAACGACGAATGTGTGCATTTTGCCATATCTGCACCAGGCTATGATACCAAACGTTTTGACATGTATCTGGAATATCGCGATGCCAATGGAGCAAATAGTGATTTTACTGATTTGCCAGACAGAAACATCAAGTCGAGCATGGTGTCGTTTGGAAAGTTTCTGAAAGAAGAGAACAAACTGTTTGATTTTATGGAAGATGAGTTCAATAAAGCTGTGATATTTGCCGACATGGGTGTAATAAAATTGGAAATGCTTGGGAAATGAGAAGTTTTGATATAAATAAAATTTGGAATGGGCTGAGTGTTTGGACAAAATATGCCCTGTTATGGTTGCTGCTCGCACTCATACTTCGTGTTGGCTTCTTTTTTGTTATGCTGACGGCAGGTTTAATTGAAACAGACAAATTCCTCACCATACTTTCCGGTATTTATTTTGACATTGCCGTTGTGCTTGAGGTGAGCTCGGTATTGCTTATACCCACATTGATTGTCAATTGGTTTTTACCCAAACTGACGAAAATTTTATATATCTTTTTCATTACTTTTTATGTAGTGGTTTATGGTGGTCTCATTGGGTATTTCTCGAATGTGAACCTGCCGCTTGACCGCGTGTTTTTCGTCTACGGCCTCGGGGAGATGTATAATATAATCGTGTCTTCGGTTAAGTTTTCAGTTGTGCCACTTCTCGGTGTTTTGGTCTTGATAGCGCTTTACTCGCTTTTAATTGGTTTTTGGAATAAAAGAGTCAAAGTTCCGTACGGATTATCGGCCGCTTTTCTCATAGTGACTCTTGTCTTTGTGATTTTTTTTAATTTTAAATCATTGATTGCCAATGATAAATGTTATAAATCATATCGAGACTATTGCCTTGCAGCAAATCAGCTTGCATATACATTCAATGACTTCAACGATTACCGAAATGAAATTGCAAAGGCTGAGGATTTTACTTCATATGATGAAAATGTACTTGAAGATGCAGAGACTTTTCAGCGTCTATTCCCAGACTTCAAATATGTTGACATACATTATCCTTTCATGCGTGAAGCCGATGATGCCGATGTGTTTGGCGATTTAATGAATCCAACGACTGACGGTAAAGCTCCAAGCTTTGTGTTCATTATTATTGAGAGTTTGGGACAAAGGTTATCGTCAGATCAACCGAAGATGTCGTTCACGCCTTTTCTCGACAGTCTGAAAAAAGAGTCATTATATTGGCCGAATTGCTTGGCATTGGCAGAAAGAACCTTCGGCGCTCTTCCGAATATCTTCTCTTCTGCGCCATATGACAAAACTGGTTTTGCACGAACATGGTTCCCAATTCCAGACCATAATTCAATTTTGAAAGAGATGTCGCTCAACGGATATACATTGTCGTTTTATTATGGTGGTAATGCATCGTTCGATGGACAGGATGAGTATATGCGAGGCAATGGCGTGGGCTATATTATGAAGCCATCAGAGGCTGATTTCGACCAGGAGAAAAAAGAGCAGATGATGCAGGAACACAGCTGGGGTATGTACGACAAAGATATGTTCAATGCCGCAATCCGTCATCGTGACACTACTGCCAGAAACCGCCAGTTTACTGATGTTTATATCACCTTATCAACACATGAACCTTGGTGTTTCGAAGGGAATGAAGTTTATGTGAAAAAGGTGGAGGATATGGTGGCTAACACCAAATCTTTCGGTCCATCGGAAAAAAACACCGTACTCAACAACAAAAAAACATTCGCCAGTTTCCTTTACATGGATGACTGCGTAAGGATGCTTGTCGATTATTACAAAAGCCAGCCTGAGTTTGACAATACCATCTTTGTCATAGTCGGTGACCATCGAATGGGGCGCGTTTATGTCAATGCGAGCCCATTGCTGAAATATAATGTGCCGTTGATTGTTTATTCGCCACTTATAAAGACTCCGAAAACATACAAAGCCGTGGTGACACATCACGATATAGCACCAACCGTAACGGCATATCTTTCAAAGAATTATGATTATACTTCGGCTGATAAATGCCATTGGCTTGGCACATCGCTTGACACAACTGCCGAATACAGATGCAAGCAGTCGGTGGCATTTATGCGCAATAGCCGTGAAGAAATTGAATATATGCATGGCGACTATCTACTTGATCGCGACCGTTTGTTTAAAGTGTCCGATTCGCTTGAAATTTGTGAGATTTTTGACGATGCAATTCGCGATAGCTTAGCCGACTGCCTTCGCTGTTTTAAAAACGTCGACTGGTACGTCACACAGAATGATTATCTTTGGAAAAAGAGCCCGGATGTGATAGAGATTTATTCTGAAAGAATCGATGGGTCAATTTCAATGAGTTTTATAGAAGGGGAGTATTCCGACATCATGAAACCATATCATTTCAAACAGAATTTTGAGAAAATTTATCTTGAAATGGAGTTTGATTACAAAAACTGCAATAACGCAGATTCGGACAACATTTTCACCGAGTTTAGAGTTAAAGGCAATACCGTCGATTTCTTTAGAGGCTATAAATTATCGAATCTGTCGACTCCAAACGATGATGGATCAATGCATTGCAAGGTAAAAACGACGTTTTTCCTTGCCGGTTATGATATAAAAGATGCTGTTTTTAAAATTAACATGTTCTCGAAAGTTAATTTTGATATTGAGTATAAAAACTTGAGAATTGAGGTTGAAGGACTCCCGAAAAAATAATTACCTCGACCTTGCATAATCATCATATTCAAACGACACGTCCAACGATTTGATGTGAATCGGCGAATCAGCTGGATTGTAGAGGAAAATCCTGAACTCATCGGCATCGAAGAAGGTGGAGTCGACAGGCAGCATCGTCGTGGTGAAGTCCCACTTGCCGGTCGCATCAGTCATGTCGTTCAACGGCAGATTGCTGAAATGTGTCTTCACACCGTTTTTGTTCAGCTCCATAACTATCGCGGACGCGGCCGAGTTTTCTTCCTTCCAGATCCTTGATGAGATATAAACCTTTTCGCAATTACTGTCGATATCGGCAGGTCTGCCCTTGATGGTCAGTCCGTAAGGCATTGCAGAACACACCGTCAACGAGTCAAAACCGAGGTCTTTCCTATAATGGTTTTTAGGGATGTCGTAAGCAATTTTTTCCACATAAATGTCAGGATAATAATTGCTGACAGCTTGCGCCACGTGGTTCGCTACTGTGCGTCGTCCCATCTCGGAATAATGCTCAGTTGTCCAGTTTTTGTCAATAAACAGACCGTTTCTGACATCACCAATATTGTCGACTACGGTAACATTTTCAATATTTCCGTATCTGTTCAACAGATAATCGCGATTTTGTCTGATAATATAAAGGATATCGCTCCCGACAAGCTCGTTGGCACGGTCAACATTCTCTGCCAAAAGGTTGAAAATGAGATGCCAGCCGCGTTCTTTCGCAAGCTTGACGATATTGTCGAAATCCTTGATTCGCGGGTTGTTTTCGTGAATCTGGAATCCATACGTCTTGATGTAATGGCAAGCGAGTTCTGTCAGCGGTTGGTTCCACTTCCCATCAAGGATAACACCCTGATGTGCCTTGGCGTAATCCCAGTCATCAACATTATCATATTTGAACGGATATGGAAAAGTGATTTTATCGTGTTTTCGGTGCCATTCTCGCGCATCGCCTCGTTCGTCAATGGATTTTATGTCGTATGCCTTAAAAGCTAGCATAAAACGATTGAAAAACGGCGGATAGTCCTTTAAAAGGACTAACTGTTTTTGAACAGCTGTCTCAAGATCGGATTCTATCCATCCATAGCCGAAAGAACGCAGATTCATGGTGACAATCACAGTCTTGACAGGCGAATCTTCAGGAATGTTTTCCAAAAGGTAATAATAAACTTCGGCATGAGACGCGTCTTTGGTCATGTCGCCGCATCTCAAGCCGGGGAAATGGTCGAAAATGAAATCACTGATTTTCCGTTGATCTTTGTCTTTCCACGAAAAAGTGTGGTTTGATGACTCGCCAGTATAAACCACCACGCAGCTGTCGTTGGTTACCTGCCATGCCAACTCAACCTCGTCGGAATGCTTCAGAAGGTCGTCTTTGAAGAAAAACTTTCCGTAAATCCAATTCATCAGAACCAGAAGCGCGGCGAGCAAAGCGAATTTATAGATCAGTTTCTTCATGGCATCAGAATTGGAAATAGATAAATGGGAAATTATTGACACTTGAGCATGCTATTATCATGAAAATCAACACGAAATAGATTGCCCAACGGACTACGGCAGGGCGGTTGTCGCACCATTTGTCGAAACGTGAGTTGTAAAGCAACACATCGATAAGGATAAACAATCCGAGGTAAACCCAGATGTTGTTCGCGACATTGAGATGCTCGCCTGTGTTGAAATTGTTGACCAACGAGGTGAACAAATCGCTGATATTTGCGAAGCTGGTGGCACGGAACAGCGACCAGAACAGCGTCACGAGTATGAAAGTCTTGGCGATTTTGAAGGCGTCGACGACGATTTTTTCAAGTTTTCCTCTGTTCTTTTCAGGAAGATGGTTCAGTATGGCTTTCTCGATGATATGAAGCAGTCCGTGTGCGGCACCCCAGATGAGGAAGTTCCAAGCTGCGCCATGCCAGATGCCGCTCAAAACGAACACCACCATGATGTTGAAAGCCCAACGGCCGAACTTCACGCGGCTGCCGCCTAACGGGAAATAGACATAGTCGCGGAACCATGTCGAAAGCGAGATATGCCAGCGGTGCCAAAACTCAGCGATGCTCTTTGCGAGATATGGCGTGTTGAAGTTGTCGGTGATGTCGAAACCCATCAATTTGGCACTGCCCAACGCAATCGTCGAATAGCCGAAGAAGTCACCGTAAATCTGGAATGAATAGAAAAACATTCCGAGGATGATGTCCCAAGAGTTGTATTTGCTGGGATCTGCATAAATCATATCGACGTAGGCGCCAACGTTGTCGGCAACCACCATCTTGATGAAAAGTCCGAAGATTATCAGTCGGAAACCCTTGGAGATATTGTCGTATTCGTATTTTTTCTCTTCACGAAGCTGGCGCAGAAGGTTGCCCGGACGCTCGATAGGACCCGTCACGAGCTGTGGGAAAAACATCACGTAAAGTGAATAGATTCCGAAGTTGCGCTCGGCTTTCTGGTTGCCGCGATACACCTCAATCACATAGCTCATGCTCTGGAAAGTGTGGAACGAGAGACCGATCGGCAGAATCAAATCGACGGTGGTGTTGAGGTTGATATGCAGCGATTGGCATAAAGCCACAAGGTTGTCGTTGACAAATCCCAAGTATTTGAAGATGAAAAGCACAAGACATGTAGAGACGATGCTTATCACCAAAAACCGCTTCTTAAGTTTATGATTGTCAGCGTATTTCTCCATCAAAATACCTGCCGAATAATCGACGATTATCGTGATGAGAAGTATCAGGATGTACTTCGGGACGAACCACATATAGAACGTGCAGCTGGCGACGAGGAGCATCATCCAGCGGAATCTGTGTGGCAGCAAATAAAACAGCATCACCACAATAGGCAGAAAAATCACATATTCTATAGAGTTGAAGAGCACGCTTTTAATTTTTTGCAAAAATATTAAAAATTATAATTGATACCTTAAAATTTTGTATTTTTGCATTTTCTCCGTCATTTCGAGCGAAACGAAGTGAAGTCGAGAAATCCTATTAAATCAGTAGACAAATATAACTATTATATGAAGGAAGATTTCGTAGAAGAATTGCGCTGGCGCGGTATGTTGAACAACATGACCCCAGGCACAGAAGAACAATTGAAGAAAGAAATGACCACGGCTTACCTCGGCATTGACCCGACCGCCGACTCACTCCATATCGGACACCTCTGCGGCATCATGATGCTGCGTCATTTTCAGGCTGCCGGCCATAAACCGTTGGCATTGCTCGGTGGCGCTACAGGTATGATCGGCGACCCGTCAGGAAAGTCAGCTGAGCGTAACTTGTTGAACGACGAGACATTGCAGCATAACCAGGCTTGCATCAAGAAACAGCTCGCCAAGTTCCTCGATTTCGACAGCGACGCCCCGAACCGCGCTGAGCTTGTCAACAACTACGACTGGATGAAAGACTACACTTTCCTGCATTTCATCCGTGACATTGGCAAGCACATCACCGTCAACTACATGATGGCAAAGGATTCCGTGAAGAAACGTTTCAACGGCGAAGGCGAAGGCATGTCGTTCACAGAGTTCAGCTACCAGCTCGTGCAGGGCTACGATTTCCTCTATCTCTTTGAGCATAAGAACTGCAAGCTGCAGATGGGCGGCTCCGACCAGTGGGGTAACATCACAACTGGTACAGAGCTTATCCGCCGCAAACTCGGCGCCGACAAAGAGGCTTTTGCACTCACATGCAACCTCATCACCAAAGCTGACGGCGGCAAGTTCGGCAAGACCGAGAAAGGCAACATCTGGCTCGACCCTGAGAAGACCTCACCATACGCATTCTACCAGTTCTGGATGAACTGCACCGATGAGGACGCTGCCCGTTACATCAAGATTTTCACCTTGCTGAAGAAAGATGAAATCGATGCTTTGATAGCCAGACATACAGCAGAGCCGCATCTCCGCGAGCTTCAGCGCACACTGGCACGCGAGCTTACTCTCGTGGTGCACTCGAAGGAAGACCTTGAGATGGCAGAAGAGGCTACACAGATTTTGTTCGGCAAAGGCACAGCAGAGGCATTGCATAAGTTCGATGAAGCCACATTGTTGAGCATCTTCGACGGCGTGCCGCAGTCTAACTTCTCGAAAGACGCTCTCGGAGCAGGTGTCGGCATCGTCGACTTCCTTGTGCAGACTGGTGTTTTCCCGTCTAAAGGCGAGGCACGTAAGATGGTCCAGGGCAATGGCGTGTCAATCAACAAGGACAAAGTCACTGAGCAGAAGACCGTCGGCACCGACGACCTCCTCAACGGCAAATACATCCTCGTGCAGAAAGGCAAGAAGAATTATTATTTAATTGTTTGCGCATAATGTACTGGGTATTCTTGGTTCCTACGTTGTTTCTCGTCCTGTTGGCGTTCGCGGCGATAGGAATCAAGGCTATTGTGAAAAAAAACGGCAAATTCGAACGGAAATGCGCCCATTCGCTCGACCCCGATGCGAAATGCGTGTGCGGTGGTGATGACGGCAACTGCCCAAATCGTCATTTCGACCGAAGCGAAGCGTAGTGGAGAAATCCTCTTTTAACGAAACCATTCTGTTTGAAGAGTTCCATTCTCGTCAACAAAGATAAAATATGCCTCGATACCATCTTGGTCAGCAAGCAGTTTCGAGGCTTTTTCTTTGCCAACGATCATGCAGATTGTGGCGAGGCAGTCGGCCCACGAAGCGTTGTCAGCGATGACAGTGGCGCTTAAAAGATTCTGCTCGACAGGATACCCCGTCTTAGGGTCGATGCTGTGCGAATAGCGGATGCCGTCTTTTTCAATGTATTTCCTGTAATTTCCAGAGGTTACGATACCTTTGTCTTTGAGGTTTATTTTGATTTGCACGGAGCGTTCCGAATCGTAATTCTCGGCAGGTTTCTCAATGCCGATGGTCCATTTTTCGCCATTCGGCTTCGTGCCACGCGCCAAAATCTCACCTCCGACATCAACCAGATAATTTTTTATATCTTGTGATTCTAAAAACTTTCCAATCAAATCGGTGGTATAACCTTGCGCAACAGCATTGAAATCGAGAGTCATGTTGGGATTAGCTTTCACGACTTTATCATCGATAATCTCAATCTTATGATAATCAACAAGTTGGCGAATTGAGTCGACCATTTCCGAAGTCATCTCAAGCTGTTTTTTATAATGGAAGCCCCATGCTGAAACCAGCGGACCTATGGTGGCATCGAAGGCACCGTCAGAAAACTCCGAGGCCTTGCGAGCCCACTCGAAATTATCCTTAAATATCTGATTTACAACGACATCTTCGTTGCGATTCACCTTTCTTATGATGGAATTTTCGTTCCAAAGCGACACCGAATTGTCGACCTCCTTAAAAATCGAGTCGATTTCATCTTCAAAAGTCCTGCCATCCTCATCATAATAGGTAATCGAGAAGTACGATCCCTGCGTGATGCCTGAATAGCTGATCTTCTGCGGTTGCCTTACACAAGACGCAAAAACCATTAAAATTGTTAATATAACCAATACCCTTCTCAACTTTTAACTCTTAACCCTTAACTCTTAACTAATGAGATCTTATCACCTTATACCCGATAAGTTGGTCATAATTCTGCGTCGGGTCAAATAGATATACGAAAATGTGGTACATATTTGTCGTCTCCCAGAAATCGCCGTTGATAGGTGCCACCGATGTGATGCCGCTGGCGTTGTCTTTCACGGCGTACATGTAGTCGTAATAGCCTTGTTTTAAAAACAAAGTGTTCTTATATCCGCGTCGATTGGGGTCGTATTCCATCTTGGCGTTGTCGTCCATGCGCCAGTCGGTGATGGCTCCAATGATATACACGTCTTTGCCAATCATATATTGAGGCCATTTCAGGAAGAAATTCACTGGAGAATAATCGGCTTCAACGGTGGCATCGAGGTTGTCTTTTTCGAGATAAATATGTTTTTCACCGAACAAATCCTCGTCAAAGATATAGTTATTGACGTTGCGTATCTCGTCATCGTGAAGTGTCACGATGTAGCCATTATCTTCAAGATAGACGCTTTTTGTCCTCTCAGGGCGGTTGTCGAAATTACTGGTGTTGATTCTAAGATATTGATTTCCAGACTCAAACACTAATTTTTCGTTGTTAATATATGATAATTTTTCGGGTAAGATATACGTCGGTTTCAAGCCAAAGACAGCATTGTCCCAGCGCCCGTTTTGCTGTATGGTGACGTTGGAATACTGGTCGGCGCGACTGTTGAACAAATCAGGATACACAATGTCAAGGTCGATTTCCTGCTTGTTCTGACCGAGATTCAAGTCGTAAGGATAACGTGGCATTTTCGTTGCAATAACAGATTTATCGTCGACGACATAAAACCTGCGGGTGAAATACACATCGTCAGGATTCTCGCCTGTGACCACGAGAAGATAGTTGCCCGAAAGCTTCGGCATCATGTCTTCGGTGGGAAAAAGGAGGTCGTAATGCACATAATTCACGTAAGTGTTGAGCGAGAAACTGAAGTTGTCAATGTCGTTCTGAAAGAAGCCGGTAATATACTCACTCTTTTGAATATCAGTGGGTTGCCAATCGTTGCTGCAGTGAATGAAGGTGTAATATATAAAAGGTGCATCGTCTACAAGCAGGTCAAACTGCAGATGCAGCTGCTCCTTCATGTGGTTGAGATAAATAACCGGTTTGTCGTATTCGTAATCGGTCGGGTGTAGCAGCACAGTTTGCACCTCATTACGGTAATTCATGTCGGAATATGACAGATGTTTTTGCGCAAAAATGTTGGTTGAAAGAGTCAACAATATGATTATCAACAACTTAAATCTCATGATGTTATTAAATTTAATTTTCCAAAATTAATAAAAATAATTAAATAATGTATTAATTTTGCAATATGGAAAGAAAGACTCTCTTCGTCAACGTCATTCTGCCGATTCCGGTTCCGGGCACATTTACCTATCGTGTGCCTTATGACCTCAACGACAGCGTACGTGTCGGACAGCGCGCCGTGGTGCAGTTCGGCAAGACGAAGATTATGTCTGGTCTGATAAGCGATATAACCGAGCAAGTGCCTGATTATGAGCAGGTTAAATATATCCTTGACATCCTCGACGAGAATCCTGTTGTCAATGCTATTCAGCTGAAATTATGGCAATGGATTTGTGACTATTACCTCTGTTATGAGGGCGAGGTGATGCAGGCTGCACTGCCTTCTGCCATGAAGCTCTCGAGCGAGTCGAGGATAAAGCTTTCCGATGAGTTTGAGCTCGACACATTGACACTCAACGACTTCGAATATCTTATTGTTGAGGCTTTGCAAGTTCAGCCGAAGCTCACAATCAGCGAGGTGAGCAAGATTATCGGTTACAAAAAGGTGATGCCGCTCATCAAGACGATGATTGAGCGTAAAATCGTGGTGATGGAGGAGGAGCTTGACGCAAAATTCAAGGCGAAATACGAGCGTTTTGTGGCTCTCGCACCTGAATATCACAGTGATGAGAAGATGCATGAGTTGATGGACGAGCTCACAAAACGCGCATACAAGCAGCTCGAAGTGGTGATGTTGTTCTTTGTCCTTGGCGGAAATGCCGAAAACGATGTACTCGCATCCGAGCTTCTGCAAAAAGCAAATGCAAACAGCACCGTCCTGAAGGCTCTTATTAATAAAGGTGTGTTCACAACATACCAAAAACGCGTCAGCCGCCTTAAGAGCTTCAATGCCTTGACAAATGCCGATTCGATACAACTTACTGATAAGCAACGAGTTGCCTTTGATGAGATACATCAAGGCTTTGCTGATAAAAAGCCGGTGTTGCTGCATGGCGTCACCTCTTCGGGAAAGACCGAAATTTACATTAAGCTGATACAGGAGGCTTTAAATAGAGGTAAACAGGTGCTTTATCTGTTGCCGGAAATAGCACTTACCGAACAGATTATCAATCGTTTAAAGAATTATTTCGGCGACAAGGTTGGTGTGTATCATTCGCGTTACAGCGACATGGAGCGTGTTGAGATTTGGGAGCAGGTCCTTGACTTCGAGCGTACGAAAAGCTCTAAATATCAGGTTATTATCGGTTCCCGCTCATCTATCTTGCTCCCGTTTTCTGATCTCGGGCTCATCATTGTCGACGAGGAGCACGACAGCTCGTTCAAGCAGATTGACCCTGCACCGCGTTATAATGCCCGTGACCTCAGCATGATACTGGCACGCTTCCATGGTGCCGATGTAGTCCTCGGCTCGGCTACGCCGTCGTTTGAGAGCTACTACAACGCTCGTCAACAACGTTATCATCTCGTCTCGCTCACGGAACGCTTCGGAGGTGTGGAAATGCCTGAAATCATTGTCGACGACATGCGTGTGGAACGCCGCCGCAAGCTCATGCAGGCCAACTTCGGCAGCGTGCTCGTCGATGCGATGCGTGACACATTGAACGATAAAAACCAGGTGATTCTGTTCCAAAACCGACGCGGGTTCTCGCTTCGTCTCGAGTGTGGCGTCTGTCATTGGGTGCCGCAGTGCATCAACTGCGATGTCTCGATGACCTACCACAAGGCGCAGAACATCATGAAGTGCCATTATTGTGGCTACACCATGGCGGTGCCTTCCGAATGTCCGTCATGTCACAGCACCGACCTGAAGATGCATGGTTTCGGTACAGAGCGTGTGGAGGAGGACCTCTCTGCCGTCGTCCCCGAGGCTCGCTGCGCTCGCCTCGACCTCGACACCACGCGCTCGAAAAACTCGTATCAGTTTATCCTCGACCAGTTTAAAAACCGCGATACCGACATACTCGTCGGCACCCAGATGGTCACCAAAGGTCTCGACTTCGACCATGTGAAGGCCGTCGGCATCCTCGACGCCGATAATATGCTCTCGTTCCCTGATTTCAGGGCGTTTGAGCGTAGTTTCCAGCTCATGGAACAGGTCAGCGGACGCGCTGGAAGGAAAGGGGAGAAGGGCAAGGTCATCATCCAGACTTACCAGCCGACACATCCGGTAATACTGAATGTTGTCAACCATGATTTTGTCCGCTTTTACGAGGAGCAGATGCCGATACGGAGACAATTCTGCTATCCGCCATATTATCGCTTGATAATGATTAAGTTACGTCATACTGACTCAAACAAACTCAATGTCGCAGCCGAGTTTTTTGCCAAGCAGCTGCGTCCTGTCTTCAAGCATAATCTCCTTGGACCGGAATACCCTGTCGTTTCGAGGATTAAGAATCAATACATAAAACAGATTCTCATCAAATTCGATAGAAATGACAACTCGATGAGGATCAAGGAAATCATAAAATCCAAGTTGGAATCTTTCAAACGAAATAACGACTATAAATCTGTCAACGTTTCCGTCGACGTCGACCCGATATAAAAACAGTGGAGACGCCATATTATGACGTCTCCACTAGAGTCTAAAGTCTAAAGACTAAAGTCTAAAGTCTTATTCTCCTTTTCGTACAGAGTAGTTAATACGGAATGCACCGCATTTACGTAACTCCTGCTTCACGTCGGTGACGAGACCCATTCTCACGTTCTCATCGATTTTGAGTGATGTTGTGAGAAGAGGACGGTCAGCTTCTGGACGGTCGAGACGTTCCTGTTCGATGAATGGGATGACGTCTTCGATACGTGCATACTGGTCGTTAAGCTGCAGACGAGCTTCTGTACCATAGAGTTTAGTGTTCGTCGGAGGTCCGATGTAGATGAAACTCACGAGAGATTTCTTCTCGAGTTTCTGGACTTCCGTCGCTGCTGGTAATTTCATCTTGACTTTCAATGTGGTCTCACGCATAGAGGTTGTAACCATGAAGAAGAAAATCAACATGAAGATAATGTCAGGCATTGAACCGGTTGAAATTGCCGGAACTTCTTTTTGTCCACCTTTTCTAAACTTTGCCATAATTTTCTCTCCTATTATTTGATTTCCTCTGGTTCAGCCTCTGAGATACGTACAGGGACAGCTTTGTTGACTGCGTCGACTTTGTCTTTGTCGGTCAAGTCGCTGAAATGCTGTTTGAAGTATGTCATAGAGACCTCCTCTTTGAGTTCATTGAAAGCTTTTGCTAATTCATTTTGAACTGCAATGTACATCTGGTATGAAGTACCGCGGTCATTCTTAAGTGATACGACACCTTTGTTAGTCATGAAGTTACCAATGAGTTCGATTTCTTTCACTTCGACTTCAGGAGCTTTTTCGTCATTCGGTTTAGGAGTGATGAAGTCTCTTGTCTTGTCTTTAAGTTCAGAGATATCGCATGCTTTACCGTTAACCATAAGTTTGTCGTACTTGTTGATCATGACGTTCAAAATGTTTCTTTCTTTCACTTTGACATCCATGTCTGGGTTTTCTACTGGTGGGGGCAGACGACGGGTGATACCGCTGTCAGTGTCCATCGTAGTGGTAACGAGGAAGAATATCAACAGCAAGAAAGAGATATCAGCCATTGAACTGGCGTTGATTTCCGGTACTTTCTTTTTCTTACGGGCCATGATAAATTCCTTCCTTATTATTTATTAATGAGTTTTGATACTGCTGAATAGATTACAGCCGCGATTGTAGCACCAGCGACAATGTAAGTGAACACCATGAAGAAGTCAACGAAGGACTCTGTTCCCTTTGTTACTCCCATTGATTCGAGGTATTCCTCTGACAATGTTGCGCCTTTTGAGAGCAGCAATGCGATAAGAGCAATGACTGCCACGATGACTAATACCAAACCAATAGTTTTAACACTCTTTGGATTGATGATAATTCCATAGATAGGTGCAAACAAAATCGCAACCACAGTCAATCCAAGCATGCAATATGCAAATCCCATGAATGTTCCGACGCCGGCTTCACCACGGAAGATTGTGATGATACCAAAGACGACGTTGAACACCATCAAGGCAATAAGCAAAAATTTGCAATATTTTGTTAATTTGTCGACCATGATTTTTCTTTTGTTAGATTAGTTTTTCTTTGAATAAGCGTGGAGCATGTCCATGAATGTGATTGATGAGTCTTCCATATCGTTAACGATACCTTCGATCTTGTTAAGGATGAAGTTGTAGCAGATCTGGAGGATAACAGCGACGATAAGACCGAACACGGTTGTCAACAAAGCGACCTTCATACCGCCTGCAACAACTGTTGGGCTGATGTCACCTGCTGCTGCGATAGCGTCGAATGCAGCGATCATACCGATAACAGTACCCATAAATCCCAACATAGGTCCCAATGCGATGAACAATGAAATCCAGCTTGCGCCGCTCTCGAGGTTACCTGTCATAACTGAACCGTATGAAACGACTGCTTTCTCGACTTCTTCAAGACCTTCGTTGTAACGCATCAAACCTTGGTAGAAAATGCTAGCGACAGGACCGCGTGTGTCACGGCAGAGGTCTTTAGCTTTCTCAATGCCACCCTTGTTCAATGTTTCTTCTAACTGAGCAAGAAGCTTCTTGGTGTTTGTTGTGCTTAATGTCAAATAAATGATTCTTTCAATTGATACTGCGAGACCAAGGACCAAGATTAACAAGATAATGCTCATGAATTCCCAGCCACCATCGATGAATTGTTTCTTCAAAACCTCGTGGAATGTAGCATCTGTTGCAGGTGCTGCCAATGGGTTTGTCTGTACAGTCTCAACCACCTGCTCTGTCTGAGCTGGCTGTGCTGATTGATTTTCTTCTTGTGCAAGAAGTGCGTTGCTGATTCCGAATGTCAAAAATCCCGCAACTGTCAGTAAAGCAATTAACTTTTTCATGATTTGAATTTTGAATTACTACTTTTTAATTTGTTAATATTTAATTAATTCTATTTAAACTTTCAACTCTTAACTTTTAACTTTCAACTACTCTAAACTCTACACTCTAAACTCTACACTTTCACTGCGGAGAGAGCGGGATTCGAACCCGCGGTACCCTTTTGAAGTACACACACTTTCCAGGCGTGCTCCTTAAACCACTCGGACATCTCTCCCAGGGATTTTCTACTCCACAAAAATCGTGTCAAAATTACAAATTTTTTCTTTTCACCAAACAATATTTTTCAAACTTTATTATACTTTTTTTGAAAAAAGAAATAAGATGTTAATTATCAACGGATTATTATACCTCATTTCGAGCGCAGGCCAAATGACGATTACACTGTCATTTCACCTCTCAATGATTCCTGTAAATACTTTTTGATGTCACTTCTGCTGAATCCTTCGCCTAAAAGGTACATCATCTTTGCCAATGCCGACTCTGTGGTGATGTCGTAGCCGCTGATGACACCGATTTTATCGAGAGTCAAGCTGGTCTCGTAACGTCCCATCTCCACTGAGCCAGACTTGCACTGTGTCACGTTATAGATAATGAGTCCTTTTCTGATGGCGTCGGCGAGGTCATCCAAGAACCACTCGGCTGTGGGGGCGTTGCCCGAGCCGAAAGTCTCCATTATGACGCCCTTCAACCCCGGCGTGCTCAAGGCGTGCTTTACGAAAGCATGAGTAATACCTGGGAAAAGCTTCAAAATGCCTACATTTCTGTCGAACTTCTTGTGAACTATAAGCTTACCTTCTTTCGGCTTCGCAATAAACTCCCTGTTGTACTTGATTTTGATGCCGACATCAGCCAGGGTAGGGTAGTTGCCCGACGAGAAGGCGTTGAAGTTCTCGGCGTTGAATTTAGTCGCTCTATTACCTCTAAGTAATTGATTTTCAAAGAAAATGCAGACTTCAGGTGCGCAAGGCATGCCGTTAATCTTCGAGGCTGCAATCTCAATCGAGGTGACGAAATTCTCGCGTCCGTCGCTTCTCACCATGCCCATTGGTAGCTGTGAACCTGTGAAAACAACCGGTTTGGCAAGGTTTTCAAGCATGAAACTCAATGCTGAGGCACTGTATGCCATGGTGTCGCTGCCGTGCAAGACCACAAAACCGTCATAGTTCTCATAGTTTTGCTCGATTTTCTCTGCGAGCTCTATCCAAAATTCAGGCGTCATGTTCGATGAGTCGATGAGGTTCTCAAACGAGTAGAAATCGATGACGTAATCGAGGTTACGAAGCACCGGCATGTGCTCATAGATATTGCCGAAATCGAAAGGCACCAGACTGCCAGTTTTCGGATCTTTCATCATTCCTATCGTGCCACCGGTGTAAAGCACTAAAATTGAAGGTTTTCTCATATTTTATCTGTCATTCCGAGCTTGTACTTGTCATTATAACTTAAACAAACTCCTTGCATTATTACTTGTTATATTACAAATCTCTTCTGTTGTCACGCCATAAATCTCCGCCACTTTCTCTGCTGTTTTTACGATATATGCCGGCTCGTTGCGCTGACCGCGATACGGCACTGGCGGAAGGTACGGGTCATCAGTCTCAAGCACTATGCGTTCCATCGGGATGTCGGCAAGAAACTCTTTCACTCCGCAGTTTTTGTACGTGATGACACCGCCGAGCCCCAGATGGAAGCCGTAGGATAACGCGGTTTTCGCCTCATCGAAAGTGCCATTGAAACAGTGCATCACGCCAGCGAGGCGGCCATCCTGCTCATGGTCAAGAACCTTGAACATGTCATGAAAGGCATTGCGAGTGTGAATGGACACTGGCAGTCCCAACTCCTTCGCCCAATGCAGCTGCTCACTCAAAACCTCGATCTGCTCCTTCTTAAACGTATCATCCCAATAAAAATCAAGCCCAACCTCTCCTATGCCAACCATAGGGTTCCCGTCATTTCGACCGAGCGTAGCGAGCTGAGAAATCTCCTTTTCTATTATCTTTAATTTATCCTTATAATCCTTCTTATCCTCCTTATCCTTATACACTTCCTCCGGATGCAGTCCCATCATAACCCTCACATTATCAGGATGTTTCTCATAAAACTCCATCATGGGTTTGATGCTTCTCTCATCACAATTCGGTAAAAGAAGCATCTCCACACCAGCCTCCATCGCGCGTTTGAACACCTCTTCGCGGTCAGCGTCGAAAGCTTCGTCGTAGATGTGACTATGTGTGTTGATAATCATCGTGTTACGTCTTAATAAAGGAAATTGTCGTATGGGTATCTGATGGCATGCATGTCGCGTATTTCCTTGTAAAGCAGGTCTCTAAACTCTTGATAATGAGTCTTTTCCGCTGCCGAGATGAAGATACACGGCTTGCCTTTGGCCATCCAGGTCTTCTTCCAGTCGTCTAAAGTGTAGTTTTTCTTGGTAATCGGCGTTAAATCGTCGGCTTCTTTCTCCTCAAAAGTGTAAGCGTCGATCTTGTTGAACACCATGATGACTTTCTTGTCGCCAGCCCCGATGTCGGTCAGGGTCTGGTTCACCGTCTCTATCTGCGATTCAAAGTCAGGATGTGAAATATCCACGACATGCAGCAAAATATCGGATTCTCTCACCTCATCGAGGGTCGATTTGAACGATTCAACCAGCTGTGTCGGCAGTTTGCGGATAAAACCGACGGTGTCTGACAGCAAAAACGGCAGGTTTTCAATCACAACCTTTCTTACTGTGGTGTCCAAAGTGGCAAAAAGCTTGTTTTCGGCGAACACGTCGCTTTTGCTTAACATGTTCATTATCGTCGACTTACCGACGTTGGTGTATCCCACGAGAGCCACGCGCACCATCTGCTGGCGGTTTTTACGCTGCACTGACTTCTGCATGTCAATCTCTTCGAGTTTCTCTTTCAGAGAAGCTATTTTGTTGCGGATAATCTTACGGTCGGTCTCGATCTGTGTCTCACCAGGTCCTCTCATACCGATACCGCCTCGTTGACGTTCCAAGTGTGTCCACATCCTGGTCAGACGTGGCAACATATATTGATACTGAGCGAGTTCCACCTGCGTCTTGGCGTAAGCGGTCTTTGCATTTTTGGCAAAAATATCGAGGATAAGATTGGTTCTGTCAAGGATGCGGCATTCAAGTTCATTTTCAAGGTTACGGATCTGTGTGGCGCTCAGTTCGTCATCGAAAATCGCCATGTCGATTTCTTCCGCCTTGATGTATTGCTTCAGCTCTTCGAGTTTTCCAGTTCCCAGATACGTCACGCTGTTTGGGCGTTCCAGCGGCTGCACGAAACGTTCCACGGCGATGCCTCCCGCTGTCTCCAAAAGGAACTCCAGCTCATCGAGGTATTCCTCCGTGCGCTCGCGGTTCTGCTCATAGGTGCTCACGGCCACCAAAACCGCTCTCTCTTGTTTCTTCTCGTGATCAATCATATATTAAAAATCCCGAAGGGATTATTTTACTTTCTGCTTGGATATTGGGATAAGGCATGCCTTATCCCCTACATGGGGTTAAAACGGTTTAAATCCTATAATCTCCCTTACCTCTTTGATAGTCTTTCTTGCGCTTTCGCGTGCTTTCTCAGCTCCCATGCGAGCTACCTTATTAATATACTCGTCGTTGGCGTCGATTTCGCGAATCTTTTCACGGATTGGCGTCACAAACTGAATCATATCTTCTGCCAGCTGTTTCTTCATGTCGCCGTAGCGGATGGTCATGTTGTTGTATGCATCGTCGAAGAACTGCACTGTCTCAGGTTTCGACACAATGCTCATCAGCTGGAAGAGGTTCGCGATAGGCTCCGGCTTCTCCTGGTTCATCTCGGTCGGACCGCTGTCGGTCTTAGCGCGCATCACTTTCTTGCGGATCGAGGCGTCGTCTTCAGCCAAGAAGATAGCATTGCCTTCGCCTTCACTCTTGCCCATCTTGCCGTTGCCGTCGAGTCCTGGTACCTTAACTAATTGATTACCAAAGTTAAATGCCTGCGGGATCGGGAAGTATTCAACGCCATAGATGTTATTGAAACGTGCAGCGAAATCGCGTGCTTTCTCGAGATTCTGCTCCTGGTCTTTGCCTACTGGCACATATTGTGACTTATGAATCAAGATATCGGCTGCCATCAGGGTAGGATAGGTGAGGAGGCCGGCGTTGACGTTGTCAGGCTGCTTGCGCACCTTTTCCTTGAATGTAGTCACACGCTCAAGTTCACCGATATATGCGTTCATGTTGAGGAAAAGATACAACTCCACTACCTCTGGAACGTCGCTTTGCACATACAATGTGGCTTTTTCCGGGTCGACGCCTGCAGCGAGGTATTCCACCAGAATCTGCCGCACTCTTCCGTGAAGGTCGTCAGGATGCGGATGTGTCGTAAGTGAATGATAATCAGCGATAAAGAAATAACAATTATAGTTATCTTGGAGGCGGATGAAGTTCTTCACCGCACCGAAATAGTTTCCGAGGTGTAAGTTTCCAGTTGGCCTGATGCCGCTCAATACGATTTCTTTCATAAGAAGGATAATTAAACTTGCAAATATACAAAAAAGTTTACAGTTTACGGTTTACTGTTTATGTTTTTTTTTAAAACAAAAAAGGAGACGTTTCCGTCTCCTAAATCGTCAGCCGTCATTGTTAAACAGTAAACGGTAAACAGTAAACTGTAAACTAAAAAGTAATCTCGTCCCCGTTTTTATTCAGGAAAGTGTACTGAAGGACATGGAATGACTTGATTTCCTGGACGTGTATCTTTTTGTGATACTTCCATCTCCATTTTCTTGCGATGGAGAAGAATCCTTTTGTAAGATAGGCGAAAATGAAAGGATGCACCTGAAGTGTCACTTCTTTCTCGTTTTGGTCGAGGAGCAGGTACTTGAGGCTGCTTTCTATCTCGTCGATGTACACTAGCGACGGTTTTATCTTGCCCGTGCCGTCGCAAACCGGGCATTTTTCCTGTACGGTGACTTCCGTTGCCGGGCGCACACGCTGACGTGTGATCTGGATGAGCCCGAATTTTGTGGCGGGGAGGATGGTGTGTTTGGCGCGGTCTTTCGCCATCTCTTCTTGTAGCTTCTCGAACAGTTCTTTGCGATGTTTCGCTTCGTGCATGTCGATGAAGTCCACGATGATGATGCCGCCCAAGTCACGGAGGCGCACCTGTCGCGCTATCTCCACTGCCGATTCCAGATTGACAGCCAATGCATTCTCTTCCTGAGATGCTTCTTTGTTCAACCGATGGCCGCTGTTCACGTCGATGACGTGCATTGCCTCGGTGTGTTCAATGATGAGGTAAACACCATTTCTGATTGTGACAATCCTACCAAACGACCCCTTCACCTGACGTGCCACGCCGTAATGCTCGAAGATAGGCTCTTTGCCTTTGTAGAGCTTCACGATGTCGGCTTTCTGTGGGGCGATGGTGGCGATGTAGCTCTTGACTTCATCAAAAAGTGCCTGATTATCAACAGTTATCGTGTTAAAAGACTCGTTGAGGATGTCTCTCAGCATCACCGAAGTACGGTCAAGTTCGCTCACAAGCTTTGCCGGAGCCTTGCTTCCGTATAACGACTCAGTGACCTGCTCCCATTTGCCGAGCAAGTACTTCATATCGGCGTCGAGTTCTTCGACTTTCTTTCCTTCCGCCACTGTGCGGATGATGACGCCGAAATTGTTCGGACGGATGCTTTGAATGAGTTTTTTAAGACGACTGCGTTCTTCGCCGCTGCGTATCTTCTGCGACACCGACACACGGTTCGAGAACGGCACCAACACTATGTAGCGTCCCGCAAATGAAATCTCTGCTGAGATACGCGGACCTTTAGTGTTTATTGGCTCTTTTGCGATCTGTACCGGAATCTGGTCGCCGGCTTGGATGAAATCCGAGATCTTGCCCGTCTTGTCAATGTCAGGACTCAGTTTGAACTTGCTCATCACTGCCTGCGCCGTCTTGCCTTCGTGCGCCAGCTTCGAGAACTGAAGCAACGAATTGATCTGCGGACCTAAATCCAGATAGTGAAGAAAAGCGTCCTTCTGGTTGCCGATATCGACAAAAGCGGCGTTCAAGCCCGGTAAAATCTTCTTCACCCTGCCGAAATATACGTCGCCAACAGCGAAATTACTGTTGATTTGCTCTTTGTGGAGTTCAACAAGCTGCTTGTCTTCCAACAAAACAATATTAACCTCTGAAACATCAGAACTGATGACAAGCTCTCTGTTGACTGTCGGAACTGTAGTTGTGTTGTCCATAATATTACAAAGGTTTAAAATTCATTTTAAAAACAATAACACAACATCGGTATTGGCAATGCTGTGTTATGTTTACCGTAAGAAATCAATCTTAAAGATTATTTCTTTTTATGTCTATCCTTTCTGAGGCGTTTTTTGCGCTTGTGGGTAGACATTTTGTGTCTTTTGTGTTTTTTACCGTTTGGCATATTACAAAAAGTTTATAAGACCAAATTACTTGAGGTCGTTGATGAATGATTTAGCTGGCTTGAAAGCAGGTACTTTGTGTGCTGGGATAACGATTGTTGCACCCTTGCCACCGTTAGCGCGGATGTTTCTACCCTTCTTAGCTGCTCTTTGTTTGCTCTTGAAGCTACCAAAGCCTCTGAGATACACGTCCTCGTTATTCTTAACAGCCTCTTTCACGATTTCCATGAAAGACTCAACTACTGCCTGGGCGTTGCCTTTCTCAACACCTGTTTTTTCAGCGATTTTTGCTACGATTTCAGCTTTTGTCATGTCTTTAATATTTTAATTGTTATGATTACTTCTTTTTCGGCTGCAAAAATAATAAGATTTTTTTTATCGTGCACAAAAAAATTAATTTTTTTCGTTCATATTCTTACACATACGTTTTTTTTCTTATTTTTGCAATATTAATTTATATGTATTTTGTGTAAAATTTTAGTGCTATGGCAAGTCTGAATAAAGTGATCTTAATCGGAAATTTGGGTAAGGACCCGGAAGTGATTTCTTTCGACAACGGAACAAAGAAAATGACCGTATCTCTCGCAACCACAGAGCGTTACCGTGACCGTGACGGCAACTGGCAGGAGCAAACCGAATGGCATAACCTCGTCAGCTGGGGCAACCTCGCCCAAGATATAGCCGACAAACGTCGTAATTATGTAAAAGGTGACCAGATGTATGTCGAAGGAAGGATAAAATCACGTCAATATGTTGATAACCAGAATGTTACACGACATATTACGGAAATCGTCGTCGATAAGATGATGAGCCTTAGCGGTAACCGTCAGCAACAACAGCAAAACCCTAACGCTTCATATAACGCATACGGCAATCAGCAGCCCCAGCAACAGTATCAGCAGCCTCAACCGCAGTATCAACAGCCTGTAGAGGCACAGATGCCAAGTCAAGATTATAATGGCGACGACCTCCCGTTCTAAATTATGGTTGAAACTCCGTTTTTTCTCGGCATAACTTGGGTGACGGTAATATGTCTCGTCATCCTTTTGGTACTTCTCCTTTGCTCGGCACTCGCATCGGCGAGCGAGACGGCATTTTTCTCGCTTCTCCCTAACGATATCAACGAAATGGAGAACTCCGAACAACGTTCCGACAAATTGGTACTCGAACTTAGGAACAACCCTAAGCGTTTTCTTGCTACTATATTGATTACCAACAATTTAGTGAATGTAACCATCACGATTTTCTCGACATATATCATGGCGAGAATGTTCAATATGGCGGCAAATCCTGTGTGGGCATTCATAATTAATGTAGTAGTAGTTACATCGTTGCTTCTCATTTTCGGCGAGATGATTCCGAAAATCACAGCGGCGAAAAGAGCCCGCCAATTGTCAAGAGCCCTCGCCCCGACGATAAGTGTGCTCGTGGTCATCTTCAAACCACTTAGCAATTTGTTGATAAAATCGACTATGATAATCGACAAGCGTATGGCAAAAAAGAATGCTAATACATTGTCAATCAGTGATTTGACTACGGCAGTTGACATCACTACAGCGGAAGAGACACCAAGCGAGGAACGTTCAATGTTGCAAGGCATCGCCACTTTCGGTGAGAAAGAGGTGAGCGATATTATGAAACCGCGTGTGCAGCTGTTCGCAGTGAAAAACACTACAAAATTCGACAATCTCCTGGAGATGATTATCGAGAACGGATTCTCCAGAATACCAGTATATGAAGAGACTCTCGACGAGATAAAAGGTATTTTGTACGTCAAAGACCTGCTGCCACATCTCGAAGAACCCGACTTCAGATGGCAGAATCTGCTCCGTCCGGCGTTTTTTGTGCCGGAAAACAAGAAAATAAACGACCTTTTCCAGGATTTCCGTGCCAAAAAAATTCATATCGCCATCGTTGTCGATGAATATGGCGGCACATCAGGCCTCGTTACCATGGAGGACGTGCTTGAAGAGATTGTCGGCGACATCAGCGACGAATTCGATGTGGTTGCAGAAAACGAGAATTATAAGAAACTTGATGACAAAACTTATATTTTCCAAGCACAGACAAGCCTTGTTGATTTCTGTAAGGTGTTTGAAATCAATGAGTTATACTTTGAAGATATAAAAGGCGAATCCGACACGCTTGCTGGTCTCATCCTTGAAAAAGAAGGTCGCATCCCGCGTGCAGGATTCTCAACATCATATAAGGAATTCGTGTTTCAAATTGTCAAAGCTGACAAACGTAGGATTATCGAGATTAAAGTCATATACAATGAGCAAGTTGACTAATAGCCTGGCGGTGCTGCTGCTTCTCGTGGTTGCAACGGCTTGCGGAGATAACAAACCGCAACCGAAACCTCGCGGCTATTTTCGTATCGATTTGCCTGAAAAACAATATGTTACACTCGATACCATGCCTCGCTATTCCTTCGAATACCCGGTTTATGCCACCATCACTCCCGACTATTATTCGCTGAACGAGAAAGACTGGGCAAATGTGGTGTTTCCGTCGTTCAAAGGCACTGTGCACATCTCTTACAAAAATGTTGAAAACAACCTTTCTGAATACGTTGAAGACGCTTATCGCATGATTACCAAGCACATAACGAAGGCGACAGGCATTCGCGACAGCGTTGTGATAAATAAAGATAAAAACGTTTTTGGACTTGTCTATTTCCTTGATGGTGAAGGAGTTGCCTCACCATTGCAGTTTTATTTAACCGACAGCACCGAGCATTTCCTGCGCGGTTCGCTGTATTTTAACACTTATCCTAACAACGACTCGCTTCAGCCGGTTATCGACTTCATTACTGACGATGTGAGACATCTGATTCAGACTCTTGAATGGAAATAATTTAATACTATGAAAAAATTATATGCTCTCTTGTTTTGTGTTATATTGCTGACAATCAATGGCTTGTCGCAGACGCAACATTATACCGGAATGATTTCCCAAGACGAGGACGGCACCTATTTCTATATGCGCAGCTCGCTTGAGATGGTATATCTCGATTCAGAATATTTCCCGAATAAGGAAATTGTTGACAACTCGTGGAACGATTACATGGATCCTCAAAAAAACTTCCCGAACCAGTATAACAAGCACGGCGCTGAGATAGGCGTGGTGCCATTGGGAGGTAACAGCGAGGTGTCGGACGAGGAGATGGCACGTCTTATTTTGAATTACATCAATAGAAATAAGGTGGCTAACAAGCTGATAATGAGATGGTTTAATTATAACAAGGACGGAAAAATCACATACGATGTCGATTATCCTGAGAATCCTGAGGCTATGATTAACATGCAAACCATCTTCGACAGAGGCTATTATACAGTAAATGCCGGCGATGAGAATCTTTCGATGTCGGCATTGAAACGTGATAGGGACATTCAAATCAAGGAATTGTCGATGAAGCTTATTCCGTTCACTTTCATGACTTTCACGAAATTAGAATTTTATGAAAATGAGCCAGTAGCGCGAGCTGTGCGTGACGCTGCTGTCATTGCAGCTAATGCGGCATACGAAAAAGCGGTGAAGGACGGAACAGACAAGAAGACAGCTGGTTTTTGGCGCGATCTCGCTGTTTCAGCGGCAAATGTCGTATATAACTCGACGAAAGACGGCTATACTTTGAAGTCGAACACATGGCTTTACAAACTCGTTTGGGACGAGAACACCCAACTTTACTTTAATAATAAGGTGGTTGAAAACCCGCGGCTTCTTGAAAGTAGCGACATGTTCAAGATGGAATACGTCGACTGTCAGTCCAATAAGAGCACCGTTATTATTTCTGCGGCAAGAAGTTTTGAGCAAATCATCAATCTGACGATGGTGAGAAATTTGAACAAGGTGTTCGTAGAGTTGCAGAACCGCAATGATGTGTTCAAAGTGTGGACTCCGCTTCTCGACTTCTACAGCCTCGTCAGTCCGCGTCTCGAAGCGCCAATAACCGTCGATGGCAAGGTGATTACGGCAAAAATTGGGACGAAAGAAGGTCTTCGCGGTGGCGAGCAGTTCTCAGTTTATGACGAAGATGGCAACTTTTACGGTTATGCGATAGCCCAGAAAGGCAAGGTTTGGGATAATGGTGACGAAAATGACGGTGACGCCCAGGAGTTTTATGAGCCTCAAGTTGATAAGAAAGGAAAACCAGTTACTTGCACCACATTCAAAGGCGTGAAGCTGAAAAACGCACGCACCGGCTTGATTCTGTCGAACCCGAAACCGCCAAAGAAGATGCGCATCGCGGCGAGAATCGGTACAAAAGAGGGTGTCGAAGAAGGTGATAAATACATTGTGTATCAATATGATGCAGCTAACCAATGCCTAAAGAAAGTGGGATCAGTGAAGGTGGCAAAAGGCAAGGTTTGGGATAATTATTATTACAATGCCACTTCGAATAGACTGGCACAGGGACAAACCGCCAACGTGCCGCTCAAGAAGCGCGACAAGGAAGGTTTCCGCATCACCGAGACACAGTTTAAAGGCAGTTGTAAGGTGCAGCCTGGAATGTTTCTGAGGAAAGAGAAATGATTTTTTCAAAAAAATCACGAGTTTTTTTGAAAAAAAATTGTATTTTTGCACGTTTTTATCGTAAAACATTGATCGAATGTAGAATTTTTATCATAAAAGAAAGGGGGACAGCATGATTGAGACTTTGACAATCGGCTCGCTGAAATGGCGTCATGTGACGAATCCGGCGGATGAAGACTTTAAATTTTTGAAGGAAAAATTCCATTTCCACCCCTTGGACATTGAAGACTGCAAGTCAGTCAACCAACGCCCGAAAATAGATATCTACGACGATTATTACTTCCTGATTCTTCAGTATCCTAATTTCGACCGTCAGAACAAGTTCATCAAGACCAAGGAGGTGAAGTTCTTCTGGGGCAAGGATTATATCATCACTATCGAGAAATCGCCTTGGTATGTGAGCCAGCTTTTCAACGAATATCAGGAGCGCGACATCGACGAACTTGAGAAAAACCTCAAGACTTCGGATATCTTGCTGTATCGCATTTTCGAAAAGCTGATGATGGAGTCACTCTATTTATTAAAAAAGGTGGGACTCGACCTGGAGTTGATAAACCGCGAGCTTTTCGGTACTAAACAGGTTAAGATTATTGAGAGAATCAGTGTCACGAGAAAGAATATCATCACGGTGAACACTATCTTCAAACCTCAGCTGAGGGTGTTCCACTCCTTCGAAACAGGTCAGATCCAAGGTTTCGGTGATTTGGAGTACATGGAAGACTACTGGGGCAATATCCTCGACTACTACCAGAAGGTATGGGATATGACCGAGGACTATGAAGACTTGATCGAGGGTCTTTCGAAGACGTTCGATTCGATGCAGACCAACAAAACCAACGAAATCATGAAGATTCTCACTCTGATTTCGTCCATTATACTTCCTTTGACGTTTATCACGGGTATTTTCGGTATGAATGTGGTGTTCCCGTTCATCCCTGAAGGCTCCACAACTGCAATATGGATTATTGTTGGAGTGATGGCAGTGATGGGAGTGGGATTGACACTCTTGTTCCGTCACCGCAAATGGTGGTTTTAATTAGTTAAAAGAGTAAAGAGTAAAGATAAAAGAAGAGCGCGAGGGGATTTTGATCCGCATCGCGCTCTTTTAATTATAATCTTTTAACGTGATTACTTAACAATGACTTTAACTGTCTTGTTGAAGCCATTAGCATTGACTGTGCAGAAGTAGATGCCGCTTTCGAGGTCGATGCGGATTGTGTTCTCACCTGTTGTGAGGGCTTTGTTGAAGCTCTTCACTGTCTGACCTGCGAGGTTGACGAAGGTGATAGTTGCGTTTGCATCCATTGCTGAGCTTACTACGACATAGTCTTTTGCTGGGTTAGGATAGATGTTATAGACAACATCCTGAGCACCTTCTTCAACAGCGTCTCCTCTGAAGACTTTAGAAACGTGGATGAAGTTTTCTGATGCTGATGTCTGTGAAGCGTTGCTGCCCCAGTATAAGCCGAGCTGATCGTCAGCCTGGTATCCGAACCAGTACTCACCGAAGTTGACTGTGTTAGGAACTGATATTGTGAAGAGGCACTCTGAGTACATGAGCATGACATCTTCTGTGATGTCGTCTTCAACCTGCTCCCAGTAACCGTTTTCAACGGTGCGGTAGCTGACATAGATGCTTCTTAAATATGAGCCGTTTTCACGTGTGATGTTAGGTGATGAGAATGCGCAAGCGAGGTTACCTGCTGGGTCGCATGAAAGTGCTGGGTGACCTGAAGCACCATAGAGCTTGCTAACATATTCTGTACCGCTCATGAAGTACATACCGTTGTCCCATGAATAGCCTTCGTACATTGGGATGTAACCGATCCATTTTGTTGAATCTGGAAGCATGTGAACGTAACCTTGTTCATCTGCGATTGGCCACCAGAGACGTGCTGCGTGGAACTGGTTCGGGTGTGCGAAGTGAGCTTCGTATGGTGTGCCGATATATTCTGGGTGTTCTGTGTCGTGGATAGGATCCTGTGTGTCATTCCAGTAGAGGATACCGTCGACTGCACGGCCTGACCAGTATGTGTAGTAACCTGGATCAGTGTCAGCCAAGTGTGTCATTTCAAATGTGTTGAGAGCGATGTGAACAACGTTGTTGTTGTCGATAACGATAGAACCGTTCATAGGCATGAACAGAGTGTCGCCATAGTCCAAACCTGGCTCGTCGAGATCAACACCTTCGAATGGGTGTTCCCAAACTCTTGTTGGATTCCATGTCAAACCGCAGTCTTCTGATTTGAACATCCAAACACTGTTTGTCAAGCAGCCTGAGAAGAGGAGAGCCACTGTGTTGCCGTTAGCTGCCAAAGCATAGTCGTCAGCTGAGAAGTTTCCAATGTGATATGGTGTTGGAAGGTCAGCGAGAGGGCTGTAGTTGACTGTCCAGTTGATAGCGTCTTCTGAACGGAAGATAACTGTACGGATATCTGTCTCATCATCACTGATTGTGTGCTGAAGAGCTGCAACAGCGATAATGACGTTGTTGTTTGCACCGCATGTCACCACTCTTGGCCATGTTGGATACTCTGAATATGGATATCCTTCTGGATAGTCTGGAAGTTGGCTGATGTTGTTCCATTCACCTTCGCCAGCAACTTCTCTTACGAAGACCTGCATGTGGCCGTTGCCGTGGCAGAGGAGGATTTCACCTGTTTCACCCCATGGAGCGATTGATGGCCAACCTGTCTTGAAAGGCTCAACACGTGTTTCTGGCATGTCATTCCATTCACCATTGTAGAAGTTGTAACCTGTACCACGGTCTGAAGCTGACTGGTTAGCTTCGTGTGACATTGTAGCTGTAACAGCAACATTACCGTTAGGTAACTGATACATACGGTTTGCTACATACTGGTTTGACTGAAGGTCATAGTATGTGTACATTGTTTCAGCATCTTCAAGGTCATCATATCTGCTGATGACAACGCTCTTAGCTGCCTGAGGAGCGTAAGTTGATGCTTCTGTTGTCATTTCTGTACCAACAGCAACGATTTTGCCATTAGCAACAGCTTTCTGTGCGTCATTTTTCATGACTCTGTTTTGTGCAAAAGCACTGAAGCCTAAAACAAGGCCCAAAGAAAGTAAAAATACTTTTTTCATTGTTGTTAATTTTTGTTGTTAGTTAATATTAAATTCAAATCTAATTTCAAATTAGGATGCAAAGATACATATAATTATAATAGGTGTATCTTTTTTTTGAAAAAAAGTTTTAAATTTTTTTGAAACGGGTATTGAAAAATGATGTAATTTTATGCCTTGAAAAATTAACTAAAATGAAAAGAATAACTTACTTAATTGCTATTGCATTTTTGCTAGTGTCATGCGGTAAAGAAGAGCCGCAAAACGTTGTAGATTATGTAGATACGTTTATCGGAACAGGTGGTCACGGACACACATATCCTGGAGCTACGGCGCCATTCGGAATGGTGCAACTCAGTCCGGATACCAGAATGGATGACTGGGATGGATGTTCAGGCTATCATATCTCCGATGATCATATCCTTGGATTTAGCCATACGCATCTGAGCGGAACAGGCTGCAACGACTACGGCGACTTCCGTTTTATGCCAATAGTTGGTGAAAAGCATTATAAATCAGACGATTACCGTTCGGCTTTCCGTCATGAGACAGAGGTGGCACGTCCAGGTTATTACAGCGTGGTTTTGGACGACTATAATATTAAGGTGGAACTTGCTGCTGGAGTTCGTGCCGCGATGCATCGCTATACTTTCCCTCAAGGCACAAACGCCACTGTAATCCTCGATCTGAAGGAGTCGACGCTGTCGGCAGAGAAGATTTACGAGGCATGGGCAAAAGTTGAAAACGACAACGCCATCAGCGGTTTCCGTCGCTCTGGCTATTGGGCGAGAGACCAGTATATTTATTTCTACGCTGAATTTTCTAAACCTATAAAAGGTCAAGAGAAGAATGAGGAAGGTCTCGTCTATGCCTTTGATTTTGATAACGATGGCGAGCCTCTCGTGATGCGAATCGGTATTTCGGCAGTCGATGTGGAAGGCGCAAAGAAAAACCTTGAATCGGAAATCACAGACTTCGACTTGGAGGCTTTGGCAGCAAAAACATATAACTCATGGAATGAAGAGTTGAACCGTATAGTGGTTAACAGCGTTAACGAAAAAGATAAAAAGGTTTTCTACACCGCTCTGTATCACTCATTTATAGTTCCAAATCTTTATTCTGACGTCGATGGACGTTATCGTGCCCATGACCTGAAAGTGCATCAGTCGGATCGTCCGAGATATACTGTTTTCTCACAATGGGACACATTCCGCACCGAGAATCCTCTGCTCGACATGGTGCAGACCGAGCGCGCTGTGGATATCATCAACACATTCATTGACAATTACGAGACTGGCGGACTGCTTCCGACATGGGAACTCGCTGCCAATGAGACGCATTGTATGATAGGCTATCACTCAATTCCTGTCATTGCCGACGCTTATATCAATGGTGTCAAGGGTTTTGATGCCGAGAAAGCCTTGAATGCTATGGTTACGAGAGCAAATGAGGATATGTGGGGTCTTGAATTTTACAAAAAATACGGTTATATCCCAGCTGACATGGCAGGCGAATCAGTCTCAACGACTCTTGAATATGCCTACGACGACTGGTGTATCGCGAGAATGGCAGAGAAGATGGGCAAAGACGACATCGCTGCCGAGTTTTATCAACGTGCCCAATATTACAAGAATCTGTATGATCCTGAGACAAAGTTCTTCCGTGGACGCAAAAACGGTGGTTTTGTTTCACCATTCGATCCTCGTCAGGTCAATTTCATGCTGACAGAAGCTAATACTTGGCAGTATAACTTCTTTGTGCCTCAAGATGTTAACACTCACATCGACATGATGGGCGGCAAGGAAGAATATGAAAATATGCTGAGCCAGCTGTTCAATACATCATCAGGTCTTACTGGACGCGAACAGGTTGATATTACAGGTCTTATCGGTCAGTATGCACACGGCAACGAGCCTTCACATCACATGGCTTATCTGTTCAATTTCGTTGGAAAACCTGTTAAAACACAGAAGATCGTCAACCAAATCATGAATGAGCTTTACACCGACCAGCCTGATGGTCTCTGCGGTAACGAGGACTGCGGTCAGATGTCGGCTTGGTACGTGATGAGCGCAATGGGATTCTATCCTGTGACACCTGCAAGCGGCATGTTCATCATTGGTGTGCCTCATTTCGAAGAGATGACGATAAACTTTGAGAATGGTAAGAAATTCAAGGTGATTGCTAAGAATCTCTCGAGAGAGAACAGATATATCGAATCTGTAAAACTTAACGGCAAGAAATTGAATCGCAGCTATTTGTATTGCGACGAGGTGTTGAAAGGCGGAAAGCTTGAATTTACTATGACTAACGACCGCAACACCACCTGGGCTACCGATGAGAAAGACTGCCCGGTGATGCGCATCGACAGAAATTTGATAGTGACGACGCCAATTATCAATGTTGACAAGTATGTTTTCTACGACAGCTTGATGGTTAGCATCACACATCCTGACAAAAATGCTATGATTTACTATTCTTTCGACACTTCAGACCCGTCGGCCGGCACTGTTCGCAGCGCTTCGGAATACACAGGACCGTTTGTCATCAAAGCCACTACCGAAGTCAACGCTGTGGCGGTTGTCGAATGCGGTGAAGAGCAGTCATGCGTGTCGACAGTGGCATCAGGCTCATTCAAGAAAATCAAGGAAGGACGTAAAATCAAGATAAAACATCCATACAGCAACCAATATGAGGCGGGTGGTAACATCGCTCTCATCGACTTGCAGCGTGGCAACGACAATTTCCGCGTCGGAATGTGGCAGGGCTACTATGGCGTGGATATCGACGTGACCATCGATTTGGGTGAGAAGACAGATATCAACCGTCTTGCCGGAAGCTTCCTGCAGGATCAGAAATCATGGATTTTCATGCCTGAGAAGGTAGAGTTCTTCGTGTCAAACGACGGCAAGAACTTCAAGTCGGTAGGTGTTGTTGAGAATGAGATCGACCAAGAAGCTGAAGACGCTGTCATTCAGGAACTTGATATAAGAAAGAAACTGAGTGCCCGCTATGTCCGCATGGTCGCGACAAACCCAGGTCTCTGCCCAGACTGGCATGTGGGAGCTGGCGAGAAATCGTGGCTGTTCTGCGACGAAGTCGTCATTGAATAGTTTTAATCCTCGTCTCCGTCGTCACCGTCATCGCGAGAAGGCTCTTCTTCACGTTGTTTCTTCACCTGCTGGTTGATGCGGTAGTTGAAGTTGAGCGTGATGGTGGTCTTGCTCCAGGAGCCTTTGCTATATTGCCAGAAGTTGCTGCCCCATGACTCGCCACCGTGTGAGTGGGTGCCGAAGATGTCTTTGAGATTCAACGAGACTGTGCCTTTGCCTTTGAGCACGTCGCGTGAGGCGGCAAAGTCGAACCAGTAATGTGCTTCACGATAGCCAAGAGGTTCGTCGCGAGGGGTCGAGAAATGCCCTGTAAGCTGCATGTTACAGATATTCTTTAATTCGAATTTCGTAACAAAACGACCGTACATATTGTATGAGTCGGTGGTGTAATGGCTTGTTATTCCGGTCGTCGTAGAGGTGTAGTCGCCCACCACTGATGACCTGAAAATATTGATATTTCCGTTGAGGCTCCACCATTTGAAAATCTTCACCGAGCCAACAAGTTCAAGGCCGTAATCATCGGCAATGCCGAAGTTGTGCGGCATTCCGACAGAGATATCGCCTGTCACTTCGGTGAAATAACGTATCACGTCGGTGTTGTGGCGGTAGTAACCGGTGAGGTTGAAGTTGCCGCCTTCCCAGAATTTTAAAAACGAAAGCTCGTAACTGTCAGTATATACTGGCTTCAGATCAGGATTACCTACGCGGAAGTTACGGTCGTCGTTGAAAGAGCGGTAAGGTGCCATCTGCCAGTATCCCGGTCGGCGGATGCGGCGCGAGTAGCTGACTTGCAACTGGTTGCTCTCGGTCAGTTTGAAGTTGATATGGCCGCTTGGGAACAAGTCATTGTAGTTTTGAGTGTGTTTGCCGTCGGGTTTGTTTTTGTAGTTCGCCATGGTATAGGTGTACTCGTAGCGCGCGCCGACGAGGAAAGAGAAGAGTCCTACCTCAGTGCCGTAGCTCGCATAGAGAGCCGCGACCTGCTGGTTGTAATCGAAATTATGGCAGTAGTCGGTGAGATATTCGCCGTTTTGCATCACGATGGCGTCGTTGCTCGGCATTCCGTTGGTGTATTTAGCACCCGCCTCGATGCTGTGCAGGCCGAGATGATATGCAAAATCGACCAGTCCCTGGAAACGGCGGTGCGTCTCGGTGGTTTTGGTGTATTGGCGTATCACGGAAGTGTCGATAACGATGTCGTTGTCCATGTCTTCCTGCGAAGCGTAATGTCTGTCGTAGATGTCCGACCATTCGTTATTCTGATTCTGGAAATAACGCATTGAAGCCTTGAGGTAGTTGTCTTTTGTGATGAAATACTTGTCGTAATCGAGGGTAAACTCATTCATCGGGCGGTTGTTGTGCCAGTCTTCGGAACGTTTTTTGTATTGCGGGTCGCCGCCAAATGGGAATTTATCGATGTAAGTCACGGTAGGGGTGTTGTGGCCTTCGCCTTGGCGGTACATCGCTGAAAATGAGATGATATCGTCGTCGGTGATATAGTAATCGAGGCCGCCTCGGATGGTGTTGCCTTGCATGTGGCGCTGGCGGATAGTGGTCTGTTCGGAGATCTGGGTGGCGTCGTCATGGTTTTTCAGTGACGGATCGTAAGGGATGCCGCCGTTGTAATACTCGGTTTTGGTATATCCGTCGCTGATGTCGTCACGATAGTTGAAGTTGTAGCTCGCGAAGAAGTTGAAGCGTTTCAGGCGGTAGTTGAGGTTTGTTCCGATACCTGCCTGGAACGGGAACGGGCTCGGTTGTGCCTTGCCCCATTCGAACGGGAAGCCGCCGCGCACGTCGACGCTTCCGTTGAAGCCTTTGCGTTTGTCTTTTTTCAAGACGATATTGATGATTCCGGCGCTTCCTTCGGCATCGTATCTCACCGAAGGGTTGGTCACCACCTCGATGCGTTCTATCATGTCGGCCTGCAGGTTGCGCAAGGCGTCTTGTGTGCTCAATCCGATGAGACCTGAGACCTTGCCATCGACGAGAATCTGCACTCCGTCGTCGCCGCGCAGGCTCACGTTTCCTTCAACGTCCACGGTGACTGACGGGATGTTTTCCAGCACCTCGATAGCGTTGCCTGCCGTGCTTGAAAGGTCCTTTCCGACGTTGAAAACACGTTTGTCGAGAGTCATCGACATGGTGCTTTTTTCGGCTATGACCTCCACCTCATCGAGAAGTGCGGCGTCAGGGAAGAGGTTTATCTTTCCGAGATTGACGTCTCCAGTATCTTTTTTAACCGTGACATTCAGTGTTTTCGTTTGATAGCCAATGAATTGTATCGTCAGATAATATCTGCCTTCACCGGCTTCAAGATTAAAAATGCCAAGTGCATTTGTGATGATTCCTGCAACAAATGTGGAGTCGGCACGGTTGAAAAGGCTTACGGTAGCATATTCCAAAGCCTCGCCGGTGTCATTGTCGACGACTTTTCCTGTTATGTTGAATGGTTTCGCTGTATCTGCTAATACATTTAATGACAAAAATATAGCAAATACCAAAGTGATAAGGGTAATTACTCTTTTCATTAATAACTCGTTTTCAGCCTGCAAAGATAATACAATTTTTATAGTGGAATATATTTTTAAAAAAATAATTTAAATATGTGAAAATCGCATTGAAAAACACACATTTAATGGTGTTTTGGGAAATTTGGCGTAAAATTGCTAAAAATTTTTTTGCAAAAAGCGTAAAAAGTTGATGGAAATTCGATTTTTTATCATAAAAAATAGCATTTTAGACAACGAAAATAATCATTTAAAACATTGATAATCAATGATAAATAAAAATTTTTAAAATATTTCAAAAAAAATGTTGAATAGTGGAAAATTATAAGTACTTTTGCACTCCGAAACAGGTGATTAACAGTTAAAATTTACAATGATTAGTGCAAAAGAAATATGGAATTATGTAGCAACCAAGAAGTTCTGGGTTGAGTTCCTTATTATGACATTTGGCATGATTTTAACAGCCATCTGTGTTCACTATTTCTTAGTTCCAAGCAAGCTCATCATCGGTACAATCTCCGGTCTTTCAATCGTTTTGGCGACAGTGTCGGAGTCATTGTTCGGTGTGCATCTCGAGGTGTCAGTGATGATTTTCGTCATCAACGCCATCTTGCTTGTTTTGGCTTACTTTTTAATCGGAAAAGAGTTCGGTATCAAGACAGTTTACACAGCTTTGATATTAGGACCTTTCACAGCGTTGTTTGAGAAGTACTTACCATATCAGATGGTTATTACCAGGTTGTATGGTGAAAAGAGTGCCTTCTTCGACGCAACAGCAGCAAGCGGCTGGTCACCAGTGGCAGTTAAGGAAGGTATCTCATCGTTGATGGGCGATCCTTGGTTTGACCTTGTCTGCTTCGTGCTTATCCTCAGTTTTGCTCAAGCAACCTTGTTCAAGATCAATGCTTCGACAGGTGGTTTGGACATCCTTGCAAAGATTGTCAACAAGTACTTACACTTCGACATCGGAGCATCAGTGACAGTGGCAGGCACAATTATCTGTTTGACAGCTTTCGCTATTAACCCATTCAACATTGTGGTAATCGGTTTGATTGGTACATGGATCAACGGTATTGTGGTCGATTACTTCACAGCGGGTTTGAACAACAGAAAACGTGTCTGCATCATCAGTCCACAGTACAAACACATCCAGGACTTCATCATCAATGAGCTTCAGCGTGGTGTTACAATGTACGATGTGACTGGCGGTTACAGCAATCAGAAGAAGGTCGAACTCGAAGCCCTTCTCACCAAAGACGAATTCGCCAAGTTGATGAATCACATCAACGTCAACGATATAAACGCGTTCATTACGGCCGGCAACGTCAGCGAGGTTTACGGTCTGTGGGCGAGTAACAAGAAAAAAACAAAGCAAGAGAGAGTAAAGCTTTGATTTTCATAGGATTAAGTTTTAAATGGTTAATTTGGAAACGGCTTCCCTCCCCAGGAAGCTGTTTCTTTTTTATGAGGTCTGATGTTTTTGGGGGGTCGCCTGACGGCTCAAAATCTTAAAAAAATTTAATTAAAAATCTAAAAAAAATAGTTCTTCCTCAAAAATTCTTACTTAGAAATTCTTCCTTAGAAAATCTTCCATAGAAATTCTTCCTCAAAATTTCTTTGATTAGATTTGTTTTAAGATTCTGTTTAATGATTTTTTAAGATTTCTGTCCGAGGGACATCCTAAAAAGAAAACCCTTGGAAGAATAGTTTTAAGATTTTGTTTAATGATTTTTTTAGATTTCTGTCCGAAGGACATCCTAAAATAAAGATCCTTGGTCGGCGCCTTTGAAGAGCCCGAGATGTTTGTAGGCGAGGTCGGTGGCGACGCGTCCGCGCGGTGTGCGCATGAGATAGCCTTCCTGGATGAGGAACGGCTCGCAGACCTCCTCGATGGTGCCCGCTTCTTCTCCGACGGCTGTGGCGATGGTGTTGACGCCCACAGGTCCGCCCTTGAATTTCTCGATGATAGTAAGCAGGATGCGGTTATCCATGTCGTCGAGGCCGTGTTGGTCGACGTTGAGGGCTTTCAAACCTATTTTTGCGATGTCGATGGTGATTCTGCCGTCGCCTTTGATTTGTGCGAAGTCACGGACGCGGCGCAACAACAAGTTGGCGATACGAGGGGTGCCGCGGCTACGTCTGGCTATTTCGAAGGCGGCCTCATCGTCAATCGGGACTTTCAGAATCGACGCTGAGCGTTTTATGATGTTGGAAAGCGTTTTTGAATCGTAGTATTCGAGGCGCATGTTGATTCCGAAACGTGAGCGCAGAGGCGCTGTGAGCAGTCCGGAACGTGTGGTGGCGCCAATCAGAGTGAACGGGTTGAGCTGGATCTGCACGCTGCGGGCGTTAGGACCAGTCTCAATCATGATATCGATGCGAAAATCCTCCATGGCGGAGTAGAGATACTCCTCCACGACAGGGCTTAGGCGGTGAATCTCGTCGATAAACAGCACATCGTTTTTCTCGAGGCTCGTGAGCAACCCGGCGAGGTTTCCTGGCTTGTCGAGCACAGGACCCGAAGTCATCTTCATATTCACGCCGAGCTCATTGGCGATGATGTGCGACAAGGTGGTCTTGCCCAGTCCTGGAGGTCCGTGTAGCAACACATGGTCAAGCGACTCGCCGCGCTGGGCAGCCGCCTGCACAAAAACCCTGAGATTTGCCACAACCTGCTCCTGTCCGGCAAAACTGGCGAAAGCGTCAGGTCGCAAAACCTGCTCGATTTCTTTCTCAGCCTTGCTCATCGAAGTGCCGTATGCGTCGAGATTTTCATTCATATCTAAAAATTATTCACAAAATTACAAAAAATCGCATACTAATTTGAAAAGTTTTGCGTAATTTTACAAAAAATTTTGTGTTTTGAAGAAGAAATTTTTGTTTTTTATCATAACATGCTTATTATCAATAAGTTGTGTCGCACAAAAGGGCGTTTTGATTTTAAATCAAAGCACTAAAATTGACACTTTGATATGGAAACAGCGTCAGATTCATGTCAATGACAGCACCATTGACGGCTTCAGAGTGCAGATTTTTATGGAGCTCGGCAACGATGCGCTGCGTCATGCCGACAGTGTGAAGGAAGTGTTTTCGACAAAATATCCGGATGTCCCGATATATCTGATATTCGGACAGCCGTATTACCGCTTGCGTATTGGCGATTTCCGTACACGTCTTGAGGCGGAGCACATGTATCAGAGGGTGAAGAAAAAATATAAAAACGCCTTCGTGACAGCCGACAGAATTAATATGCCGTATATAGCACTTTGCTCAAATGTCATTGATTGGAGCGCCATCAAAAAAGCAGAGGTCAAAGAGAAAGTGTTTGTGGAAGAAGATATTTATGTCATTGATACTCTGTTGCTTGATAGTCTGATGTACAATGATTCCATCAATGCTATTGACGATGACATTTTTTATGATGAATAAAATCATATTTTATGGAAGATGATGATTTAAAGAAACAGATAGACGAGCTTTTCAGGCTTTTCAGGAAGGTGATGGAGAAATATCCGCCTGATGACGTGCCTGGAATGGATAAGGCGCAGATGGAACAGCTGAAGGCGTATCTCACTCAGTATGACTCGATTAAGGATCAGTTTTCGGTTGAGATGTTTGGCATGATGGACAATGGAATGGCTCGTCAGTTCATATCGATGCTGACAAACAAACTCAGAGAGCAACTTGGCGAGGATGCCGACATCGACGATGAACCTGAAGATCATATTAAAGAGGTGGAAATCAAAGAGAAAGCGTTCGAATCGCTGCAGACAGGCGAGAACTATCAGACCCTCATTGACGCCATCGACGCCCAGCTGAAAAACCCAGACCTGACTGATGAAGAGATGGATAGTTTGCTGGATAAAAGACAGAAATTGAAGTTTAATAGTTTAAAAGCTTAATAGTTAAAGAAAATAGATATGAGAAAAAGTTTTTTGATTTTATCGATATTGATGTTGCTATCGTTTATGGCGAATGCACAGCTTATAAAAGACCGCACCAATGGCCTGATTACCATCGGTTTTGATTTATACACCGACATAAACACTGGCAACAAATATGAAAATTTCGATTTGCGCGCGATAAATCAGGGTTTTGGCACATATATCACTTACAATTTGCCGATGGGCGAGTCGAAACACACGGTGTCGCTTGGAGCTGGTTTCTCTTGTCATAATTATTACATGAAAAACGCTTGGTTATCAGAGCCTTACAATTCTACAATAACATTTAAACCAGACGAAGCGGTGAAGAGAAGCAAAATCAATGTCAACTATTTTGACATCCCGATTGAGTTGAACTTCCGTATTGCTGACAAATTCAAGATTTCATTTGGCGCAAAGGGAAGTTTCCTGTTGAGCAGCAAGTCGAAAGTTATTGGAGACGTCTATGGCGACGGTCATAAATGGGAGATAAAATACGACGACGTCAATGCGTTGGAGAGCATCGTTTACGGCTTGTTTGCGAGAGTCGGCTACAGATGCGTGAATTTGTATGTTGGCTACCAGGTGCGCAGTTCATTCAAAGAAGACAGAGGTCCTCAGATCATGCCATTCTCAATCGGTATTGGCATCAGAGCTTATTAAAACAAGGAAACAAAGTAGGTTATAATAACTGTTAAGAATCCCATGGCGAAGCCTGAATAGATTTGGGCGTTGCTGTGGGATTTGAGTTTCAAGCGGGCTGAGGCGACGATGCCGGAAATGATGATACTGCCAATAAAATAAGGCAGATACATGCGCATATATGCTATCGCCATTATGAAGAGACATGCCGAGAAGCAGCCCCAGCCGAGTGCATGAAGGCTTATTTTCCAGAAAAATGTTATGATGAAAGCCAAAACTGTCACCACGATAACCGTTGTGAGATAGAAATTGAAAACCGATAATAGCTGTACTTTACTGAAAAACCTGAGTGTTGCGTAAAGGAACAGTATCATTATGAACAGTGGTCCCAGTCGGTCGTCGCGGTCTTCCATCTCGAACGAGTCGATGATATGCCATCTCTTCATCATCACGATAATCAAGGCTGGGATGATGCATGTCATTGATAATGTGATTGTTAAGAATGTGAAATCGTTGCCTGGGGTGAAACGTGTGAGTCCTGAGAGCAATAGGATTATCATCATCCATGTGGGATGGAAGATAGGATGTCCTATTATGGATATGATTTTGGCTGTTTTCATATCACTTTGCGGAGGCGGGCGACGGGTATGCCCAGTTGTTCGCGGTATTTTGCAACGGTACGGCGTGCTATGGTGTAGCCTTTTTCTTTCAAAATTGTCGTCAACTCATCATCGGTTAATGGGTTGGCTTTGTCTTCGTTTTCAACGCTTTCGCGGACGATTTTCTTCACTTCTCGGGTTGATACTTCTTCGCCTTCATCGTTAAGGAGACCTTCGCTGAAGAAAAATTTGAGAGGGAAGGTGCCGTATGCTGTCTGCACGTATTTGCTGTTGGCAACGCGTGAAATTGTTGAGACATCAAGGCCGACCATGTCGGATATATCCTTAAGAATCATCGGTTTAAGCTTGCCTTCGTCGCCGGTGAGGAAAAACTCTTTCTGGTATTCCATGATGGCTCTCATGGTCACATAAAGCGTATCCTGACGTTGTTTGATGGCATCGATAAACCAGTTTGCCGAGTCGATTTTGCTCTTTATGAAACTTACGGCTTCGCGTTTGTCGGGGCTGTCTTTGCCAGCGGCATATTCTTTCAGCATGTTCAGGAAGTCCTTGCTGACATGCAGTTCAGGCGTGTTGCGGTTGTTAAGCTGCAGCTCCAGCTCGCCGTCGTTGTTGATGACGGTGAAATCAGGGATGATGTAGTTGTTGTTTTGGCTGACAGACCCCATCGAGCCGCCTGGTTTCGGGTTAAGTGTCAAGACTATGTCGAGGGCTTTTTTGAATTCTTCTTCCGACATGTCGGAGCGCGAGACGATTTTGTCGTAGTGTTTTTTTGTAAACTCTTCGAAGTAATCCTCAATGATTTTTATCGCGTTCTCGCATTCTTTACTGGGGTTCTCGCGGTTGAGACGGCGCAGTTGGATGAGCAGGCACTCCTGGAGGTTTGCGGCTCCGACGCCGGCAGGATCGAAGTCTTGGATTATTTCCAAAACCTCGCGCACCTCGTCTTCGGTGACATCAAGGTTTTGGGTGAAAAGCAGGTCGTCGGCGATGCCAGAAATCGGTCGTGACAGATAGCCGGCATCGTCGAGGTTGCCAATGATATATGCTCCGATCTTACGTTTTTTCTCGTCGAGTTTACGGAAGCCGAGCTGTTCCATGAGGGTGTCTTGGAACGTAGTCTCGTTGGTAATCGGAGCCTCGTAGTGTTTGTCGTCGGGACTGCTGTTGTTTGCGACGTATTTGTACGCCGCATCGTCTTCGTCGTCATCTTTCAGATAGTCGTCGAAGTCGTCGAGCGGGTCGTAGTGGTCGTCGTCGCTTTGATTGTCGTCGAAAGTATCAACTTCGTCATTCTCGTCGATGCTTTCTCCGTTGATATCGTCCTCGTAGTCGTGGTTTTCGCCTTCTTCGAGGGCCGGGTTCTGCATGATTTCCTCTTTGATGCGGGTGCTGAGCTCCATAGTCGGTATCTGCAGCAGCTTCATGATGAGAATCTGCTGCGGTGAAAGCTTCTGGAGCAGCTTCTGGGTTTGAGTCAATCGCTGAGAGCCCATAACTTCTAACTAGTATAGGCAGTTTTTAGGTGTACGTGGGAACGGGATGACGTCGCGGATGTTGCTCATGCCGGTGACGAACAATAAGAGACGTTCGAAGCCGAGGCCGTAGCCTGAGTGAGGCACTGAGCCGAAGCGGCGTGAGTCGAGGTACCAGTTCATCGATTCCTCTGGAATGCCCACTTCGTGCATACGTTTGAGAAGCTTCTCCATGTTGGTCTCACGTTCTGAGCCGCCGATGATCTCGCCGATGCCAGGGAAGAGGACGTCCATAGCGCGGACGGTCTTGCCGTCTTCGTTCTGTTTCATGTAGAAAGCCTTGATCTCCATCGGGTAATCGGTCAAAATCACAGGTTTCTTGAAGTGTTTCTCGACGAGATAACGCTCATGCTCTGACTGCAGGTCGACGCCCCAGCCTGTGATAGGATACTGGAACTTGCCTTTCTTGTTGTAGTTGCAGTTCTTGAGGATGTCGATAGCTTCTGTATATGTCAAAACCTGGAACGGGTGCTCGAGAACGAAATGCAGTTTCTCGATGAGTTCCATTGATTTTTCTTCTTCTTTCTTGTTCTTTTCTTCTTCCTGGAGACGTTTGCTGAGGAAGAGGAGGTCGTCCATACAGTTGTCTAATGCATACTGAATCAAATACTTAAGCATCTCTTCTGCGAGCTCCATGTTGTCGTGGATGTCGTAGAATGCCATCTCAGGTTCAATCATCCAGAACTCTGCGAGGTGGCGTGTGGTATTTGAGTTTTCGGCGCGGAAAGTAGGTCCGAAAGTATAAATCTTCGACAGTGCTGTTGCTGCGAGTTCGCCTTCAAGCTGGCCTGAAACGGTGAGGTTTGTTGACTTTCCGAAGAAATCCTGGCTGTAGTCGATCTTACCTTCTTCTGTTCTCGGGAGGTTGTTGAGGTCGAGGGTTGTCACCTGGAACATCTCGCCGGCGCCTTCAGCGTCTGATGCTGTGATAAGCGGGGTATGGATGTTGTAGAAGCCCTTGCTGTTGAAGAAGTTATGGATGGCGAACACCATGGCGTGACGGATGCGGAACACTGCTCCGAAGGTGTTGGTGCGGAAACGCAGATGTGCTATGTCGCGCAGGAACTCCAATGAGTGTTTCTTAGGCTGAAGCGGGTAGAAGTCCGGGTTTGCCGGGCCGAGCAGCTCGATTGAACTTACTGAAAGCTCCACGTTTTGTCCGCTTCCCGCTGATTTCACGAGTTTACCGATGGCTGAAACCGATGCGCCGACGTGCATGAGGGCGAGGTTTTCCTCCGGAATCTTCTCCAAATCGATGACCAATTGCAGGTTGTTGATGGTCGAGCCGTCGTTCAAAGCGATGAAAGCGACGTTTTTGCTGCCGCGTTTGTTACGCACCCAGCCTTTCACATTTATCTCATTATCAAGCTCTTGCATTGCGAGAGCGGCTTTAATCTCTGTACGTTTCACGATTTTTATCTTTTAAAATTTCAATCTACAAAATTACAAATTTTTACTGAATTATCATATATTATTTTTATATTTGCAAAAAAATGTGAGATGGGCGAAAGCTTTGACATAAGAGAGTGGTTTTTGAATCCTAGAGATTTGCTGGTCATAAGCGGGCCGTGCAGTGTGGAGAGCCGCGAGCAGCTGCTTGCGACGGCGGAAGGTCTGAGTAAAATCGACAGAGTCAAGGTGTTGAGAGGCGGCATCTGGAAGCCTCGCACACGACCGGAAGCCTTTGAAGGAATAGGGGAAGAGGGTCTGAAATGGATGCAAGAAGCCAAGCAGCGCTATGGTTTCCTGACGATGACCGAGGTCGCGGTGCCGGAACATGTTGAACTTGCTTTAAAATATGACATCGACATTCTCTGGGTCGGCGCACGCACTGTGGTGAATCCGTTCTCGGTGCAGGATCTGGCCGACTGCCTCAAAGGCTGCGATATCCCTGTGTTTGTGAAGAATCCCATAGCTCCCGATGTGAAACTGTGGCTCGGTGCCATCGAACGGTTTGGAGGCGCAGGGCTGAGATATATCGGAGCCATACACCGCGGTTTCTCGTCAATTGAAGAGACGTCGTATCGAAACGCGCCACTTTGGGAGATTCCGATTGAGTTGTTGCGTCTGCGTCCCGACGTGCCAATAATTACTGATGTCAGCCATATTTGCGGCTGCCGTGAATTGTTGCAGGAAGTGGCACAAAAAGCCCTCGACATGGGCACCTTGGGATTCATGATAGAGACACATAACGACCCGGATCATGCATTGACGGATGCAAAACAACAGATTACGCCCGATAGCCTGAAAAATGCATTTAACCGATTGATATTCAGAAAGAAAAAAATCGATACAGATGAGATGGTTTTGCAAAATCTCCGTAAGGAAATCGACGAAATCGATGACGAGCTGCTGAATCTCATCGCGAAGCGAATGAATATTTCCGAAAAAATCGGTGATTTCAAGAAACAACATAAGGTGACGGTGCTTCAGATGGGCCGCTGGAAGCAAATTCTTGAGCATCATATTAATAAAGGTGTGAATCTTGGCCTTAACGGAGAGTCGGTGAAGGATATTTTTGAGATAATTCATAAAGATTCCATCGACAGACAGTTGTAAATTTTTAGTTTTTATACAATGAAAAGATTTTTTGTTTTTTTAGTGCTTTTGATGAGCTTTGGCACTGTTTTTGCCCAACAGAGGGTGATTGTGGTGATGTCTGAGAAGTATGACAATTCGAATACTGCTGTGAGAACACAGTACATGACGAAGGCTCAGCGTCGCGATTTTGTTAGGCAGGAAAGAATGGCGTTTTGTCAGGCTTCACAGCAAAATGTCATGGATTTTCTCGATGGTTTTAAAGGCGAAGTGAGCGACATTGAGCAGTATTGGGGCTTCAACGGTTTCAGCTGTGATGCTTCAGAAAATGTGATTGCGCAGCTTGAAAAACGCGCAGATGTCGCATACGTTTATCGTGATGACAAGAAAAAGATGGTTCCGGATATGGTTGAGTCTCAGCCAGGCGAATCAAGAGATATAGCTTGGCATGTCAACAAGGTCAACGCTCCGGCTGTGTGGAACTATAATGGTTCGACAGGTTATAACGGTGACGGCGTGATTGTGGCTGTCGTTGACTCCGGTGTCGATTACAACCATGTTGACATTGCAGGTAGCATGTGGGATGGCGGTGAAGATTTCCCTCATCACGGATATGATGTGTGCAATAACGATTACGACCCGATGGATGACTATTGCCATGGAACGCATGTGGCGGGAATCATCGCAGGACAAGGTAATGCCGGCACTCAGACAGGTATAGCGCCAGGTGCTAAGATCATGGCTGTCAAGGTGTTGGACTCATCGGGATACGGCTCTGATTCAGACCTTATCTCCGGCATTCATTTTGCAATGAATCATGATGCTGACATCATAAACCTGTCGCTTGGTGATCCTGAGATGGGTCCTTCGGCAGTGTATCGTGACCTTTTTATCACTGTGCAGGAGGCTGGTATCATTGCCTCTGTGGCGGCTGGCAATGTTGGCGATACGCAATACAGTTATCCGGTGCCTTTTAATGTTGAATGCCCTGGTAACTGCCCTCCACCATGGCTGCATCCTGATCAGGTGAACCTGATATCCGGCGGCACATCAGGTGTGATTTGCGTTGGAGCGACAGATTCAAACGATGCGCATTGCAGCTTCTCGTCTGTCGGCCCTGTGACATGGTCAGCAGGCGTACACGTTGGAGATTACAATGACTATCCGTATGAGAATGGCGATGCATCACAGCCAGGCTTGATTCGTCCTGACATCTCGGCACCAGGTGCAAACGTCACCTCGTTGAATTATCAGACAATGACAGGCTATGTGGCTTACGACGGCACCTCAATGGCAACGCCTTGTGTTTCAGCTGTCTTGGCATTGTTGCTTGATGCAAATCCGGAGCTTTTGCCTGCTGAACTGGATTCAATCATTGAGTTGACAGCCGCAAATGCCGGTAATACCGTGAAAAACAACATCACAGGTTCGGGCCGCGTCGACGCACTTGCAGCAATAAATGCATTGTATTATCATGGTCCCACAAATCTCACAGCCAATTTTGATGGACATTATGTCGATTTGAACTGGGATGCTGCTGCAAATGCCACTTCATACAGCGTTTATCGTGATGGATTGCGTATCGCAAATAATTTAACATCAACGACTTACACTGACCAACTGACATACGCTGGAAAATATACTTATTATGTAAAAGCGCAGTTGGAAAACGACATGACGACTTTGTCGTCGAATTATGTCATGATTGAAAAAGTGATTGATATTCAGACAGAAGTGATAAATCAGACCAAGGTTATTTTGACTTGGGACATGCCAAACTGCATTTATGATGGCTTCGAGTCGGGAGATTTATATCAGAATATGTGGGTTAACGACGGCACTTATCCTTGGGAGGTGACGATGGACAGTCCGCATGAAGGTAATTATTGCGTGAAATCGACAAACAAATCCATGTTTTCGACGAGTAAGATTACGCTTGGCGTGAATGTACCAGTGACCTGTGTAGTAACGTATTACGCAAAAATCAGCTGTTTCCCGTTGAATGGCGGCGGTTTCTTTATCGACAACGTTCAATATGGCGAGACGATAAAAGATATCGTACCTTGGACACGTTATTCAGTGACGTTGAATCCTGGTAATCATTTACTTGAGTGGAAATATGGCAACCAGCTCGCGGAAGGCGATTACGAAAACGCATTTTATGTCGATGATGTCACTGTTGGAAATGCCTACAACATCTATCGCGCAAACTGCGACGGCAGCGATCAGACTTTGGTTGCCGAGGCTGTTATCAATGCGCAGTATATTGATAATGATTGGGTTACATTGCCAATTGGTCAATATAAATATGGTGTGAGTGTTGATGGCGGCTACACTATTTATTGGTCGGATTGTATCGATAAAGATTATCAAGGTGTTGATGAAAACACTTATGTTGATGTGGATATCTATCCGAATCCTGCCACGAATTATATTCTCGTGACGGCAGATAATTATTTGCCATTACAACGCATTGATATTTATGATGTTACAGGTAAGTTGATGATTACATCGAGAGAGCCTGAAATCAATGTCTCAGAGCTGGAATCAGGAATGTATTTCGTCAATATTTTGACTGAAAAAGGTCTTGTGACAAAGAAAATCTCTATTGTGAGATAGTGTTAGAAGCGGTAGTAGGCGACGAGTTCGAGAACATCGTTGAACGCGCCCCACTGTCCGAATCGCAACGCTTGAAGATAATTGCCCGCGTAAGCTGAGTTTAACGAGGTTATTACGCGGGCTCCTATTTGGAACTTTTTTTCTACCACGTTGAATTTTACGCCGAGTATACCGTTGACGCAGAAGCGTTTCCATCTGTTGGAGCTTTCGTTTGCGCCGTTATTTTTCTGATTGGTGTAGGCGAGGACGTCGACACTTGCGCCGGCCTCGATGGAGATCCAGTCGAATTTGTGTCCGTTGATGTCGAAGAAGCCCAGATTCATTGCTGCGACGAGCGGAAGCTCCACATAATCAAGGCGAATGAGGAACTGAACGGGCTCATCGGCACTGGAGCGGGAGCCTTTTTGAATGTATTTTATCTCAAACTGAGCCTCGAAAATATCGTTTATCTCATAACCTACAAAAGCGCCGCCGGTGAATCCAACCTTATGAAAACCGTTGTTGTGGTCGCCATCGACCTGAGAAGTGACGCCGCCGAGGGCGATGCCGCCATAGAAAGCCTGAGAGTTAGCTGTCACTCCTATTATTATAAAAAACAATAACATGATGAGGTTTCTCGCTGTGCTCGGAATGACGGTTTTATTTTTCATTTTTCTCGTTTTATGCAGTAATATAATAGGTTTTTCAAAGCGCTTTTTGCTTCGCAATCTTTTATGATATCCAGTTGATTTTCAGCCTGTTGGATGAAGAAATTCATTTTGTCTTCGCAGTATTGCAGGCTATTTTTGTCGTTTACTTTATTAATAATGTCGTTGACGGTACTTCTTTTCTTACCTGAAAGGCGTATCTTAGTGAGTATCAACGTTCTTTCGATAGGGGTGCTTTCTTTCAGAAGATGGATGAGCGGCAATGTCATCTTGTGCTCGCGAATGTCGTTGCCATAGCCCTTGCCACAATGGTTAAATGGTTGATAATCAAATATATCGTCACGAATTTGGAAAGCGATGCCGGCGTTGGTGCCGAATTTTCGCAATGCCTCGACATGTTCTGGAGCAGCACCTGCGGAGGCGGCGCCGATAGCACAACACGAGGCAATCAGCGAGGCGGTTTTTTTCTCAATGATTTCGTAATAATCATCTTCGGAGATATCGAAATTCTTGGCTTTCTCGAGTTGGAAAATCTCACCTTCGCTCATATTTCTCACCGTCTCCGAAATCATGTCGAGCATCTGATAATCACGGTTTTCAAGGGCAATCATCATGCCTTGTGATAGGAGATAGTCGCCAGCGAGAACGGCAATTTTATTCTTGTAAAGGGCGTTTATAGAAGCAAAACCGCGGCGTTCGGCAGCATCGTCGACGACGTCATCGTGAATGAGCGTCGCTGAATGCAGAAGTTCGATAAAAGTGGCAGCTCTGAAAGAGCTTTCGGTGATATCGCCAAAGCATTTCGCGGAGAGGAAGACAAACAAAGGACGCATCTGTTTTCCCTTGTGTTTCAAGGTATAACGACCGATCCTATCCAATAAAAAATTATCGGAATGCAGAGCTTCTTTGTAAAAATCCTCGAACTGTTTGAGCTCTTTGGAAACGGTTAATTTTATGTCGTCGAGAGTTGTCATTCGTTTTAAAGTGCAAAAATAATTAAAAATTTTATTATATCAAAAAAAATTTATAATTTTGAAAATTGAAATAATTTCATGAAAAATTTGTAAGTAATTGAATATCAACTAAATATTTTTGACATGAAAAAAGACACAAAGGTTTTTAACCTTATCCGTAAGGAAAAAGAGCGTCAGATGCACGGCATCGAGCTTATCGCTTCTGAAAATTTCGTCAGCGACCAGGTGTTGAAAGCCATGGGTTCAGTGATGACAAACAAATATGCAGAAGGTTATCCAGGAAAGCGTTATTACGGCGGTTGCCAGATTGTTGACCAGACCGAGCAGATCGCTATCGACCGCGCAGGTGAACTCTTCCAGGCAAAATTCGTCAACGTGCAGCCACACTCAGGCGCACAGGCTAACATGGCAGTGTTGTTGGCATGCTTGAAGCCAGGTGACACATTCATGGGCCTCGACCTCTCACACGGCGGACACCTCTCACACGGTTCACCTGTCAACTCATCAGGTATCCTTTACAACCCAGTAGCATACGAAGTAAATAAGGAAACCGGTATGGTCGACTACGACGACATGGAGAAGAAAGTCGCTCAGTACAAGCCGAAACTCATCATCGCTGGTGCTTCAGCATATTCACGTGACTGGGACTACGCACGTATGCGTAAGGCTGCTGACTCAGTCGGCGCTATCTTGATGGCTGACATCTCACACCCGGCAGGTCTCATCGCACGCGGCATCCTCAACGACCCGTTGGAGTATTGCCATATCGTGACAACAACCACACACAAGACCCTCCGTGGACCACGTGGCGGTATGATCATGATGCGTGAAGACTTCCCTAACCCATGGGGTTTGACAACACCTAAGGGCGAGGTTAAGATGATGTCTGCATTGCTCAACAGCGCAGTGTTCCCAGGCGTCCAGGGCGGACCACTCGAGCACGTCATCGCATCAAAGGCAGTCGCTTTCGGCGAGGCTTTGACAGACGAATACTTCGAGTATATCCTCCAGGTGAAGAAGAATGCAGCAGCTATGGCAAAGGCATTCAGCGACAGAGGCTACAACATCATCAGCGGTGGCACAGACAACCACTTGATGCTCATCGACCTCCGTTCGAAGTTCCCAGAGATCACAGGTAAGATGGTTGAGAATACCCTCGTTCAGGCTGATATCACAGTCAACAAGAACATGGTTCCATTCGACAGCCGTTCACCATTCCAGACTTCAGGTCTCCGCGTTGGTACTCCAGCTATCACAACACGTGGTTTGAAGGAAGACATGATGGAGCCAATCGTAGACTTGATTGACGATGTCATCAGCCACATCGACGACACCAAGAAACTCGAGGCAGTGAAGGGTAAAGTCAACGAAATGATGGCTGACAGACCATTGTTCGCTTGGTAATTAGTCTCTAGTTTTTAGTCTTTAGTCTTTAGAATTTAGTTCTAATATACAAAAAGAGCTGCATTTGCAGCTCTTTTTATTTTGTCAGATTACTAAAGACTAACAACTAATGACTAAAGACTACAACGAAATTACTTCATCCATTTTAATGTCATTCGGCTCCGTTGGAACCTCGTCGACGAGTTGGAAGTCGAAGCATATTCCGATGCGTTTGACGTTCAGGTGTTTGCAAAGAAACCTGTCGTAATAGCCACGGCCGCGGCCGATGCGGTTGCCGTTGCGGTCGAAGGCGACGCCTGGGACAACGATAAGGTCGTAGTCGCCGGTGTAAGGCTCGTTTTGAGGCTCTAAGATATTGAAGTCGCCGACGGCAAAGCCAGTGTTTTCTGCAAGTTCCACAGGGATGATGTCATCGCCGACAACAGTCGGAAGGATGATTTTCTTTTTATGACGCCATTTTTCGAGGAAAGCCTGAGTCTGCACTTCATCAGGTAAAGCGCTGTAAATCATCACGATATGAGCTTCCTGAAAGTCAGGATGCTGCTCAAGCTTGGATAAAATAATCTCTGACTGCTCAAGAAGTTGCTCTTTGGTGTGCTGTTTCTTGAGAGTTTTAATGGTATTTCTTAATTCTTTCTTGTCCATTATTTGAAAACGTCATTTCGACTGACCGTAGGGAGTGGAGAAATCTCCGGTTATCTAAACCATCTTGTTAAGTTACCTCTTAAGGCAAGGTAATAAATCGCCAAGCCGATCCAGCTGGTGAGAAGGACGAATGCGATAACTAAAATCTTAGCAAGAAGGTTGATAGGTTGACCTAAAATTTCGAGTACTGCCACCACTCCGAGGATGATGCCGACTACGTATAATATTGCTAATGCCATATCTTTAAAATTTTCGCAAAGTTACAAATTATTCAGATATTTTTAAGTTTTTAAGAAAAATTATTATCTTTGCAAAAAAGTATAGCTATGAAAAAATCGTTTATTTTCATCATTGTGTTAGTGGCATTGGTAGTGGCTATGAAATTCACGGTGCCGCCGATTGAGAAGCATTATGAAGTCGCGTCAGAGCAACTTGCAAGTTTTGTTGAGGAAAAAGTCATCGAAGGCAATGAGTTCGATGAGATTATCGGGCAGTATGTCGACAAAGAGTCGGTCATGCAGTTCCTGTCACAGGAAGCTGTTTATAAACCTGTTATCAGATACATGGTGGAAAATATGCTTTTCCTTGATGATTACTTCGTATGCAATGTCGGAAAGTTCACCTATGAAGAACAGGTGTATCCGCTGACATTAGGTTTGTTCGGCCATGTCTTTGTGCTCACTGACTATTACGATGAGTTGCAGCAAGCAGGGAAGAAGGTCGAGGAGCTGAACGAGAAATACAATCAATAAGCAATATTCCAGAACTTTTCAGCATTGGTGGTGATGGTATTTCCGCCGCCGATGTCGAATGGCTCAAATCCTGATGGAACAAGGTTGACGTAGCTGTTGCGGTCTACACCTTTCACTTCATATTCTTCCTGGTAATACGAAAGAGTTCCCCAGCAAGAGAACCAATAGGTGTTTTTCGCCATATAGGCATAGTAATCGTTATCTTTTTGAGCTTTTCCAAAGGCAGGATGAATAATCATCTTCTCGCCTGAGATGTAATGCTCACGCATCTCTTTGAGCGACAGAGGCGTGCCATTTGCATCGGTAACATAATGTCCGCCCATGTCGGTGTCGACCATAGCCCATTTGTTGAGTTCCGGCAGCCACACCTCGTTTACGACGTGGCAATCCATATCGTCCTTGTCTTGCGGCATGCAGGTGATATATCTCGCCTGGATATCTGCGGCAAGCATCAGCTCAAATGTTAAAATGCTATGCAGACGGCAATTGAACGCCGGTGCGACATCCTTTGTATATTCCCAAAGTCCAATTGCATTGATATGGTCAGGCCAAATCTTTTGGTTGGCGTGCGGGACGTTCGATGACACGAACTTGCCGATTGCGACGGCTTTCTCCCAAGTGGTGGCGTCGGCAGGGTAGAGGGTGTCAAGTTGGAAATACTCGCGAATCTCCTGTGCTCTTGCCTCATCCTGAACGATTCTCATCTCAAACACATTGGTGTCGGCGGCATATTCGCCTGAAGTGCGCAGCAAATCAAGGCGTTCGTCGAGCAAACCGTAGTTGTTTTTGTCTAAATACCAATCGTATTTTGGTGATTCAATCCAAACAATAATTGCAGCAATAATAGTGATTCCGCCGATTATGGCAAGAATGCTTCTGATAATGGAGTAAGTTTTTTTCATGGTTAAGTGATGTTAATTTATTTGAGAACGCAAAGATAGGGAATTTGCTGCATGGAAATGTTAATATTTTTTAACATTTCTTTCATTTTGATGCAAATTATGTTAAAAATCACTTCAACGATGTAAATAAGGGTGTTGATAGTATTGGCGATAGAGATTTTGACTATAATTTTGTCAAAAAATGGCATATGAATAATAAAATAACACCGCTTGTCAATGATTTGCGACAGATAATTAACGAAGCCCGTAATCGTGTTGCAGTGAATGTCAATGCTGAACTTACTTTGATGTATTGGCACATTGGCGAGCGAATAAACCGCGAAGTGCTTGGAAATGAAAGGGCAGAATATGGAAAACAAATTGTCGTGACAGTGTCGCGACAATTGCAAGATGAATTTGGAGCAAAGGGGTTTGAGGAAAGGAACATCCGCCGAATGATGGATTTTGCAAATCTATTCTCCGATTTACAAATTGTGTCGACACTGTCGACACAATTGTCATGGTCTCATTTTGTTGAAGTTATACCTTTAAAAGATAGTATTCAAAAAGAATTTTATTTGACACTTGCTGCTTCAGAACGATGGTCGGTTCGCCAACTCCGCAAAGAAATCGATGTAATGCTTTTCGAGCGTTCTGCTATCAGTGGCAAACCTAATGAACTGATTAAAAAAGAGTTAACCGAACTTCGACAAGATAATACAATAACTCCGGATTTGGTTTTCAAGAGCCCATATTTCTTGGAGTTTACTGGTTTGAAAGGAATGTATAGCGAAAAAACACTCGAAGATTGTCTTGTTGCCAATTTGGAACAGTTCATTATTGAGTTGGGGAGTGGATTTAGTTTTGTTGCCCGACAAAAGCGAATTATTATCGATGGGGAAGACTTCTATCTCGATTTGCTGTTTTATCATCGTAGGTTGCATCGGCTTATTGCTATTGATCTAAAGAAAGGTCGTTTTCAAGCTGCTTACAAAGGACAGATGGAGCTTTATTTGCGATGGCTTGAGCGATACGAAATGGAACCGGGTGAAGAATCACCTCTGGGATTGTTACTTTGCACCGAAGGCAGCGAAGAACAAATCGAACTCCTGCAGCTCGACAAATCTGGCATAAAAGTGGCACAATACCTCACAGAGTTACCTTCAAGAAAACAGCTACTTAAAAACATTGAAGCCGCTCGCCAACGCTGGGAAAACAGACTGTTGCCAGAAAAAAGGAAAGAATAGTTTTATAGCGTTCACTTATGGAGAAATTGAAAATCTTGGGAATTTTTTATTGAAAAAATTGGGAAAATTAGTTTATTCCGTCCTGATCATATTTATCTTTTTTACCCAAGTTACAATCTTCACATAGAGTGCGAAGGTTCGATTTTATGGTTTTTCCTCCTCTTGCGATTGGAACAATATGGTCGACATGTAATTTTATACCATCCGATGCACTTCTGCCACATAACACACATCGAAATCCATCTCGTTTCATCACGTCATACCTTAATGCGGGTGTCATAATACTTCTCTGATATATCGCAGTTTGTTTATTGTTCTCAACAATTTCGCATAATTTTAAACAATCAACCATTTCCTCTGCTGAAAATTCATAATTGATATAATAGCTATTTCTACCTTGAGGACTAGTATATCTAAAATAAATATGAAATTGGGGAATTATTGGACATATTTCATCAGATATAGCATTAGACAGTTTATGCTCAATTTTTAAGTACAATCTAGAAAAGCCCATCTCTTGGTTACTATAATTTGGTGCATTTTGCAAATTATTATCATAAATCACTTTCAAATCGATATTCTTTTGACATTTATAGATGGTATCTTGAATTTCTGGGTCTCCTTGAATAATATTTATCATTTGATTATATAGGTTAAGTCTATCAAGTTGAGCTTTGCTATTCATGTATCGGTTAATCGTATAAACTGCATCAAGTTTCTCTGGTTGAATAATCTCTTTTTGTTTGAGCATGTAAGCATAACGTTTACTTGTCGTAACAACCAGATTTTGTGTTTCTTCATATCTTTTTTGATAACGATTTACCAATAATATTATGACAATAGAAATCAATAATATTGCAGCAAATATTATTATAGCACCAGAATCCTCCCAAAACATAGTGTGTTTGTTAGATCGTTAAGTTATAAACTTCCTCTTTTTTAGAGGCAGTCATGAATTAAAGCGCAAAAATAATACTATTTAGATTAAAATGCAAGACAAAACATACCAAACAAAAAACCGGCGCATCTTTTTATCGCCGCCTCGGTTTATTATTAAGATAATGCTTGCCTTCGCCTATGGAAAAATTGAAAATCTTGGGAATTTTTTGTTGAAAAACTTGAGGAATTTCGAATATGTTTGGACACTATCCAATGTGCGCAATTACCATGTCATTTTCTTCAAATTCATGATAAGTGAGATATGGAACGGCAACTTTATCCTTGAAAGCAATTAAGGATTTACCTATTTCAATACACCGTTTATATGTAATTGTGTCAACAATGTTATCTGTTGTTTTAATAATAGCTTCAACAATGGCTTTTTCTTCAGGAATCACAAGATATCCATCAATCACTTGAGCATTAATGTCGGGCATTTTATTTTTCGCTATCTTTACAGCCTCGGTGTTATGCATTAGTTTATTCCTTGTTGTAATAAGGAATAATAGATTTTGTATATTCACATGATGTTTGTAAATTTGGTAGTGGCCTTTGGTAATATCCTTTACAATTCCTAGGAGTTTGTCACTAACACATTTGTACTCTAATCTAATCCATCTTTCGGTTTTCTTAAACACATTAAGGCTATAACATGATGCCATCAAATTTAATGTGTACTCTAATGTTGCTGCAGCTAAAGCAATAAAAGCAAATGCTAAATACGATGATTCCTCTTTTTTATCTTTTCCAATATCTGAAATAGCATCGTTAATACGCATATAATACCTTTCAATATCATTTGTTAAAACGTATGCTGATTTTCCTGTGATATTCCACAGGATTTCAAAATTTGGATAATGGGGACGTTCCATGGTTTTCAATTATTGCTTACAACTTTGATTTGCTACTCTGTAATCTTTTTTGTGCAGCAACCAATCTTTGCTCTAATTTTTCTATACGTTTATCATGCTCATGATATAATGCTGCAATAGAATTTTCTTTTATTTCCTTAAATGTTTGAATAGCCAATTTGATTATTCGTACTTCATCTTCATACAATTTATAATTGAAATACATTGCAATTAGTCTATCATACATAGATGTCCAATATAAACCTCTGTATTTTTCAGCAATAAGCCTCTCATATATGTCTGCTGCTGTTTTATAATCAAATCCGTTATCAGCCACACGTCCTTCCTTGATCAATTTGTTGAAATAATCAAGAATCTTTCTGCACTTTTTTACAATTTTTGCGTCATTGACGACAGGCATATTATATACATCCAAATCATTGCATAAATCTGTATAAACTACTTTCATGTGTGATTCAGGTGGAATTATTTTTTCTTTGTATGTTCCAAGTAGTTTCTCAAGTTTGTGTTTATATATTGAGATGTCTTTCTCCCTTGAGTCCGAAGAAGCTAATGATATTGCACTATCTAAATATTCACGTTCTTTTTCAAAATCGTTCAGCTTATGATAAATGGCAATCAGACCATTATATGCTAAAAGATTTTGACCAATGCAATCTGATTTGAACCATTTGTTTACAGTTTTATAATCTGTTTGTAAAGACAGATTGTATGAAGTTATAGCAGATTCAAACTGATATTTTTGTCTATAAATATCCCCTTCAAGTCTTAAATGACTTATTTTATCGTATATAGCCTGTTGTTTTTCAATATTTTGCAGTCTTTTTATATCATTTTGTTTCTGACGCCGATTTAAGTCAACCCATTTAAGATATTTGTCTTTAATGACAATAACTTTAAACCGACCTTCTTCGGATGATTTAAATAATGGAATGTCGGAGAAACGTTTGGGTTTATTAGGAAAGAAATCTACAATGATTTTTGCATGAAAACCATCAATGTCTTCATCGTCATCAATTAAAGCATAGTTTCCGTAAGAAAGCTTTTCTTCATCAATCATTATACATCCTTCGGGTATAACGATTTCTTTTTTCTCGCCAGTATAAAAATCTTCAACTTCCATTTTGGTTAATTTTTATATTAGATGGCAAATATAAACAATTTTATAGTACCAAACAAAAAACCGACGCATCTTTTTATTGACGCGCCGGTTTTTTTTTATTGCGGAAATTCTTTATTCTGTCTTCTGACTACTGTCTTCTGGCTTCTTAAAGATTATTTTCCTTCGCTCAACTTCTTATATCCTTCATATCTCAGTTTAGCAAACTGCTCTGTCTTGGTGAACAGCTCTTTTGCTTCCTCTGGGAAGGTCTTCAGCAGTGAGTTGTAACGGACCTCACCCATGATGAAGTTCTGGAACTTGCTCCAGTCAGGCTCTTTGCTGTCGAGGTGGAAACCGTTCTGACCTGCTTCTTCCTCAGCTGGGTTGAAGCGCCAGAGGTGCCAGTAACCGCAGTCGACGGCGAGCTTCTCTTCTTGCTGTGAGTGGCCCATACCAATCTTAATGCCGTGGTTGATACATGGAGCGTAGCAGATGACCAATGATGGTCCCGGATATGCTTCAGCTTCCTTGATTGCCTTGAAGTACTGGGCCTGTGATGAACCCATTGCCACCTGTGCCACGTAGACGTAGCCGTAGCTCTTGGCAATCATGCCGAGGTCTTTCTTACGTACTTTCTTACCTGATGCAGCGAACTTGGCGACAGCGCCGGCTGGTGTAGCCTTTGATGACTGACCGCCTGTGTTCGAGTAAACCTCAGTATCGAGGACGAGGACGTTGACGTCTTCGCCTGATGCGAGCACGTGGTCTAAGCCGCCGAATCCGATATCGTATGCCCAACCGTCACCACCGAAGATCCACTGTGACTTCTTCACGAGGTGATCTTTGAGGTCGAGGATCTGCATGCACTTGTCGCAGCCGCACTTCTCGCAACCGGCAACGATCTTGTCGGCCAACTCAGCTGTCTTGATGCCGTTCTCACGGTTGTCGATCCACTCCTGGAAGAGCTTCTTGAGGTCGTCGCTGCAGCACTTGCAGTTGGCGATGGCGTCTTTCATGATGAGCTCGATGCGGTCGCGGAGCTTACGTGTGGCTGTTGCCATACCGAGACCGAACTCAGCGTTGTCTTCGAACAATGAGTTAGCCCATGCCACGCCCTTGCCTGAACGGTTGTTCTTGCAGTAAGGTGTCGCAGGTGCCGAACCGCCGTAGATTGACGAGCAACCTGTTGCGTTGGCGACGAGCATTCTCTCACCGAAGAGCTGTGTGATGGTCTTGATATAAGGTGTCTCACCGCAGCCTGCGCAGGCGCCCGAGAACTCGAACAATGGCTGTGCGAACTGGCTGTTCTTGGTGTTGGCGTATTTGTCGATGAGGTTGTCTTTGTAGGTGACTTTCTTCTGACCGTATTCCCAGTTCTTGGCTTCGTCAAGCTGGCTCTCCAACGGTTTCATCACCAATGCTTTCTCCTTAGCAGGGCAGACGTCGGCGCAGTTGCCGCAGCCTGTACAGTCTAACACTGAAACCTGCATTCTGAAGTGCATGCCTGCCAATTCTTTCGGCATCTTCACGTCGATAGCGTTCATGCCCTTTGGAGCCTTCTTCATCTCTGCATCTGTCATGACGACCGGACGGATTGCTGCGTGAGGGCAGACCAAAGCGCACTGGTTGCACTGGATACAGTTGGCTGGGTTCCATTCAGGAACGACGGTGGCGACGCCACGTTTCTCGTAGGCTGTTGTACCTGCCGGGAATGTACCGTCGACGATGTCTTTGAATGCGCTCACTGGGAGGTCGTTACCGCACTGGGCGACCATCGGACGCATCACCTTGTTGATGAACTCAGGATCGTCGGCATTGTGCTCGAACACGAAGTCTGTTGTGCAGTCGAGTTTTGCCCATTCGGCTGGGATTTCAACCTTTGTGATTTCACCGCCGCGGTCGACAGCTGCGTAGTTCATGTTGACGATGTCTTCACCCTTCTTGCCGTAGCTCTTCACGATGAACTTCTTCATCTGCTGCACTGCGAGGTCGTAAGGGATAACGCCTGAAATCTTGAAGAATGCGCTCTGGAGGATGGTGTTGGTACGGTTGCCAAGGCCAATCTCAGCTGCAATCTTGGTAGCGTCGATGATGTACATGTTGATGTTGTTGAGAGCGAGATACTTCTTCACATAGTCAGGAAGATGTTTCTTTGTCTCAGCAACGCTCCATGGTGAGTTGTAGAGGAATGTTCCGTTCTTCTTCAAACCGCGGAGACAGTCGTATTTCTTAAGATATGACGGGACGTGCACTGCCACGAAGTCTGGTGTGCCGACGAGATAAGGAGCCAAGATTGGCTGGTCGCCGAAACGGAGGTGTGAGCAGGTGTAACCGCCTGATTTCTTTGAGTCGTAGTCGAAGTAAGCCTGGCTGTACTTGTTGGTGTTGTCGCCGATGATCTTGATAGAGTTCTTGTTAGCACCCACAGTACCGTCTGCGCCGAGGCCGTAGAACTTGGCTTCGAATGTGCCCTTTGGAAGGATAGAGATTTCCTTACCGACTTTGAGTGAACGGTGTGTCACGTCGTCGTTGATACCGACGGTGAACTGGTTCATTGGCTTGTTTGAAGCGAGGTTCTTGTAAACTGCCAAAATCTGAGCTGGTGTGGTGTCTTTTGATGACAAACCGTAGCGACCGCCGATGATGAGAGGCTTGTTCTCTGCAGGGATATCTTTGCAGTTTGCAAATGCTTCGACAACGTCGAGGTACAGAGGATCACCGTTTGCACCCGGTTCTTTTGTTCTGTCGAGGACGCAGATGCGCTTCACTGTTTCAGGAAGGACAGCACCGAGGTACTTCACGCTGAATGGACGATAGAGGTGAACTGTTACGAGACCGAGTTTCTTGCCTGCTTTGTTCTCCTTGTCGATGACGGTCTTGATGACGTCGTTGACTGAACCCATTGCGATGATGACGTCTGTTGCGTCTTTTGCGCCGTAGTATACGAATGGAGCATATTCACGACCAGTGATCTTGCTCAGCTGTTTCATATATTTTGCTACGATGTCAGGAAGAGCGTCGTAGTACTTGTTCTGCAACTCTCTTGTCTGGAAGTAGATGTCAGGGTTCTGTGCTGTACCGCGTGTCACAGGGTGCTCTGGGTTAAGAGCTCTGTCGCGATAAGCCTTCAAAGCCTTGTAGTTGACGAGCTTGCGGAGTTTCTCCATGTCGGCTGCTTCAACCTTCTGGATCTCGTGTGATGTGCGGAATCCGTCGAAGAAGTGGAGGAACGGGACGCGGCCTTCGATTGCTGCGAGGTGTGCAACAGGGGCGAGGTCCATGATTTCCTGCACTGAGCTTGTTGCCAACATTGCGAAACCTGTCTGGCGGGCGCTCATCACGTCGGCGTGGTCGCCGAAGATTGACAATGCCTGTGCTGCGAGAGCACGTGCTGAGACGTGGAATACGCCTGGGAGCAACTCACCGGCGATTTTGTACATGTTAGGGATCATCAGCAATAAGCCCTGTGATGCTGTGTAGGTGGTGGTCAAAGCACCAGCCTGCAATGAGCCGTGCACTGCGCCTGCAGCACCAGCCTCTGACTGCATCTCAACGACCTTCACTGTGTCGCCGAAAATATTTTTCTGACCTTTTGCTGCCCATTCGTCGATATACTCTGCCATCGGTGATGACGGGGTGATAGGATAAATGGCGGCAACTTCACTGAACATGTAAGCAACGTGGGCTGCTGCCTGGTTGCCGTCACATGTCATAAACTTTTTTTCTGCCATATTTCTTTTTAGTTAAAAATTTGATTTCAATTATCTATCATTGTGGTCGCAACCTTCATGCTGATGGTCGCAACCTTCGTGATTGCCGTCGCATTTCTTGCCTTCGCACTTCTTGCCTTCGCACTTCTTGCCGTCACACTTTTTGCCTTCTTCATGCTTGCATTCGCCTTTGTGCTCTTTGCAGTCACCTTTGTGCTCTTTGCATTCGCCTTCATGTTTTCCGCATTTTCCTTCGTGCTTGTTGCATTCAGGTTTTGGCATGTTGGCTTTCACTTCCTGCATTTTCTTTGCCATGTCGATGACTTCTGCGCGCTGAGCCTCGTTGAGGTTTTCCCAGTTGGCGACGCTTTCAACTATCTTGTCCATGCAAGCCATCATCTCTGGGCACATACCTGGCATAGGCATATCACCGTGATGATCGCATTCATGCTGATGCTTGTCACACTGTTCTTTTTTGTCTTTGCACTGTTTTTCGCAGTTAGCGTTGTTTTCCTGTTTTTCGCAGCATGATGTCATCAAAAATGCCACGAGACCGATTGCTAATAAGTACTTTTTCATATCTGTAAATTTTATGATTGTTATGTTATTCTTTTTTATCCAAAATGTAAATCACTTCGTCGTCACGTTTCATGAGATGCTGCTCGCGCGCCACTTTCTCGAGCAATGCCGAGTCCTTCTTCAAATCGTGCAGCGTCTGTTCCTGCTTCTCAATTTCGTGGTCGTAATACTCGACCTGTTTCTTTACTTTCCTCAACTTTCTGTAGCTCTTTCCCTGCTCAAAAACGTTATATTGGTCGATAAAAATAATGACAGCGGCGAATATCAACGTCGCGATGACATATTTGTTGGAAAATTTCTTTAAAACATCCTTAAAATTCATCTGTCAAAATTTTTTGCAAAAATAATGTTTTTTTCTGAAAAATAATACCTGTTTTAGAACAATTATCAACAATTTTATTATTTTTGCAATGTCAAAATAAAAACACACATGAAAAAACTTATTTTCACCTTGACTTTTATTATTGCCGCTTTTGCTTCATTTTCGCAAGATGATGAGTATCAGAAGTTTATAGAGCAAAGAAATAAACAGCTTCAGGAGAAGCAGGCTGCTTATCAGAAGGGTGTGGCTGATAAGAATAAGGAGATGCAGGATTATATCGATAAACAGAATAAGGAGTTTGCCGATTTCGTGGCTAAGCAATGGGAGCTTTTCAACGATTTCGCAAAGGACAGACTCGCTATGTCGCAGCCTAAGATGGAAAAGATGCCAGTAGCAGAAAATACTGGTGAAGACATCACTATAAAGTCATCGGAAATCAGGTATAATAAGGAGGAAGAACTGCCCAAAGTGACACATTCTATCGCTGTCGCGTATGAGGATGAAGATGACAACAACTATGAGCTGAAAAACCGCCTCGGCGCTGACGGACCTGTCGAGCTCCCGACCAAGGATTTCGACAAGTCGAAGAGATTGAACATTGACAACAGCACTAATATTTTGCTTAATTTCTACGGTCGTCAGGTCTCTATTCATGTTGACCCGAAGCTGAAGATGAAAAGCACCGGAATCGAGGAGAAACAGGTTGCCAATTATTTCACGAACATATCGAAATGCCAGGATGAGACGCATGCCTTGTGGGGTGAAATCGACAACGTTGTCAATGAGTTCGGGCTGAACGAATGGGGCTATTTCTGCCTCCTGCGCACCCTCTCGGAGAGGATGTTCACGAATGTCAACGACAGAGTGCTTTTCTGCTTCTATATGCTTAGAAATGAAGGCGGTTTCAAGACTCGTCTGGCACGCGGTCAGGAGTCGGGTGCACTGACGCTGCTCATCGCGATTGACAACAGCAAACAGGTTTATTCCTACACTTATTTCCGCTTCAACGACGACGATTCTGGCAAGACCCAAGTGAAATATTACACCGTGTACGGCGGCGGAAAAGCCAGCGAGGCCGTGTATTCTTACGATTACTGCAAACAAGATGCCGAGAAACGACAGATGTGCCTTGACTTCAACAACAACCTGAACATGGGCAGCTGCGACGTGAGAAGAACCGTGAAACTCACAAAGACCGACAATATCACGTTGCCATATAACAAGTCGCACATGGCATATCTCGACGATGTCCCGATGACGGTGTTCCCGATTTATTTCCAGAGCCCGGTGGCTATCGAGGCACAGCAGGTGCTCCAAAAGAAATTCAACGAGATGAAAAACGACTACACGCCTACACAGTTCATCGCGATGCTGCTCCATTTCGTGCAGACAGGCTTCGACTATAAAACCGACGAGGAACAGTTCGGCTACGAGAAATATTTCTATCCGGAAGAGGTGATAGGATATCCTTACTGCGACTGCGAAGACCGCTCGGCGATGTTCGCTTGGCTGGTTCAGAAATACACCAATGCCAAAGTCATTGGACTTCAATACGAAGGACATGTGGCGACAGCTGTCTGGTTTGGTGACGATGCCGAGGTCAAAGGCGACGGCTTCATGTACGGCGGCAAGAAATATTACGTCTGCGACCCGACATACATCAACGCATCGATTGGCATGACAATGCCTCAGTATAAGAATAAGACGCCAAAAGTTATTAAATTGAAGAAATAATCATTCTCGTCATTTCGAGTGAAGCGAAGCGGAATCGAGAAATCTCAGACAAACGAAAACGAAAGCTCCTGATAATCGAAGATTTCTCCACTTCTGTCGAAATGACAAATTTAAAGAATACGTTATGAAAAAAAAGCTTTGGATTACAATTCTGATTATTATAGCAGCGGCAGGTGTCGCCTTTGCAGTGTATTATATCTGGTTTGCCGACCATAAAAAGTATTATCAGCCAGAGGTGGTGGAACCGCCTGTTTTTCATGACATCGAGTTCGATACCGACCTGCTGATTGGCGTATGGAAAGAAGAGGATTTGTATTATCGCTACAACGACGACGGAACAGCCGTCACCTGGGATCTTGCCGACGATGTCCTTGAAGATGAAGGCACAGAACTCGACTGGACTCTTGAACACAATATCTTCACCCATTATTATAAAATGGAAATCGGCGGCGTGATTCCGAAAATCTATAACATGAGAGTTCTTGAACTTGATGTGATGGAATACGATGACGATTATGGCGTGAGCCACAAATTCTCAAAAGTCGACGAAGAGCTGATTAATTAAACCTCTTCATCACCACGTAAGCCTCTTGGATTCCAAGCTCACCGGCTTTGCTTAAGTCCTTGATAGCCTGTGCTTTATTGTTAAGATAAAGAAGCGTCAACGCACGGTTGTAATACGCTTCGGCGAGGTTTTTCTCAAATTGGATTGCCTTGGTGTAGTCTTCAATAGCCTTTTCGAACTCCTGCATCTGCAGATGGATGTTGCCAAGGTTGTACCAAACGTAAGGGTTTTTTCTGTTTTTATTCAGGACGTTGGTAATCGTAATCAGAGACTGTTGATAATCAGGCTTTTCCTGTGGCTGCGTGAAACTCTCAGTGGTTTTTTTCTGAGTGATGTAGATGGAGTTGTCGTAACTCTTGTCGTTGACAATCAACTCTGCCTTGGCGTTTTGCAATGCCGACAGGTTGATGCCTGCATAAATGCCCAAAACCGGGTCGTCGAGCAGCGACTTAAAAATCCTTTCACCTCTCTGATAGTTGAAAATCTCGAAGTTGTAAATGCCGTTGATAAACTCTCTGAGATTCTGATTATCAATTGATTCAATAATCGAATCGTTGATATAAGATTGATGGTTCGGATTAAACAGATCGTTCACTACATAAGCCAGTTTGCCGTCGAGGTTGTTGGTCTGCGAGATCTGGCTGAGCGTGGCGTCGATATAATAGTTTTCGCTTCCGGTGATGTTCACGATGAGGCTTCCGCGAGGTCTGATGTCGATGTCGGCAAACTGTATGAGAGTCTTTTGGCGGTTGCCGTCGACGAAGTCAGATTCGAAATTGATGATTTTGTTGTAATCCATCTTTGAGTAGTGCGCGAAGAGGGAGTCGACGTTGGCTTGGTCTTCGCTCACGAATGCCATGATTTGCTTGGCATGCCATTGGTCTTGTTCCGCCCCTTGAATATCGTTTTTCTCGAATTTCACCACCGCTCTGTTTATCCACGCATCTATGAAATCGGGGAAGAGCTCGATGACTGTGGTGAAATCATCTTCAGCGGCGTCCCAATCCTTCATCTTATAGAACAGGATGCCTCGGTTGAAATATCCGTATATGTTTTGCGGGTTGATTTCAATCACCTTGTTATACAGCGCCAGCGCGACGTCATATTCTTCGCGCATCGAATAGATGATAGCGCGGTTGAAGTAGGTGAGGGCGTTACGTTGGTCGAGGTTGTTCACCTTCTCATAGTCTTTCAATGCTGCCGTGGTGTCGCCGAGGTTAAGGTAAGCTATGGCTCTGTTGAAATAGATAAGCGGGTTGTCCTTATCCATGCGCAGCGCGTTGTTGAAGTCGGCCATCGCAGCCTCATATTCCTCGCGTTCGAGTTCTATCATGCCTTTTCTTACCACAGCTTCGATGTTGAAATAGTCGTAATAGACGGCGTTGTTCATGTCAATCAAAGCTCCGTCGAGGTCGTCGAGGTAGCGTTTTGCTATGCCTCGTGAGATATAAGCGTTGGCATTTTCCGGGTTGATAATCAATGCTGTATCGAATTCAGCGACAGCGTTTTGATAGTCGTTGAGATGCATGAGTGTCGAGCCTGATGCGATGTGCAGCTCTTCGCTGAACGGGTCGAGGCTGATGGCTTGTTTATAGTCGGCCATAGCGTCGGCGTAGTTCGAGAGTCGGTCGTTGGCGACGCCACGATAATGATAGGCTCGCACATAAAGTGGATGTATCTCGAGGGTGCGTGTGAAGTCGTCGACGGCACCGCTGTAGTCGCCAAGACTGAATTTTGCTATTCCGCGGAGGAAATAAGCCTCGAAATCGTTAGGTTTCGCGATGGTGGCTATGTTGAAATTGTGTATCGCCTCGGTATAGTTCTCCTTCGAAAGCTCGACCTTGCCCATAAGGATGTAGTGCTTATGGTTAATCTGTGCGCTCATCTCCGTCAAGGAAACGAGAAGGAAAAACAATATGACGATAAGCTTTTTCAAGGTTATTTCTGGTATTTCATGAACGCGTCCATGATAGCTTCCTGATAGGTCTTCGACACTGTGATGTCCTTGATGCTGGTGGTGTCGAACTGTATGATAAACTCCGTCACGTCTTTCTTTAATGATGTGACGTGCAGCAGGTTGATCATAAACGAACGGTGGCAACGTTGGATAGGGGTGTCGCGGAGGTCGTCGGACAGTTTCTTGAGGTTGGTTCTCAGCAGGAAGTCGACGATTTTATCGTTGTTTATGTATTTGATAATCACGTAGTTATCAGCAGCTTCGGCATAAAGGATGTTTTCAATGTTGATTGACAGGCGGATTTCGCCTTTTTCGTCTTTAAGATGTACGATGTTGCTCTCAGGTATTCTCGAGTCTATATCTTTTATTTTATTTTTAAGATATTGATTATCAAGGAAAAGAAGTGAGATGGTGTAGGGGATGAGTAGCATCCACACTGTGTTGGCTGTCGATTTCCAGAAGATGGAGTAGATAGCTTCCCAGGTGGTCATCTCCGGGTTGTCGTTGAGGAAGTTATCGATAAATCCCACTTTATAAGCCACGAAGGTATAGAAAATGGAGAGTATCACGGCGTCGCTGACGAGCCAGATGACGTAGTCGGGGAACGTTAGTTGTACTTTTTTCACCACCAATCCCATGATGACGCGGCTCAGAGACACTACGACCATGCCTATTAGCACCATGACTGACGAGTACATGAAGTAGTTGGTGCTGTTGATGTTGTGGATCCAGGTCTCGGAGTTAAAAGGTCTGAAGATGTTTATGAACACCAAAGAATAAACAGTGGTGAAGAGTATCATCCTCACCACGTTATTTTTTTCCAACAAGTAGCTTGGCAGCTCCTTGTTGCCGAATATTTTCAGTTTATACTTGCTTGTATCCACTACTGAAGTTTGAACACGATAGGCAGTGTGTACTGAACACGCACTGGGTTACCGCGCTGTTTGCCAGGTTTGAATTTAGGCAGGCTCTGTACCACGCGCACAGCTTCTTCGTCGCAGCCGCCGCCTATGCCACGGAGCACTCTCACGTTGGAGATTGAGCCGTCTTTCTCGACGACGAATCCCACGAACACTCTACCTTGGATGTCACTTTCGCGAGCCATCATAGGGTATTTGAGGTTTTTCTGGACATATTCGAGAAGTTTTGCAGGACCGCCAGGGAACTCAGGGTTTTCCTCCACTGAGAGGAACACTTCTTCCTCGACGATTTCTTCTTCTTCGATTTCAGGAGCTTCGTAAACGTATTCTTCGATGACCTCGTCCTGGTCGACTTCAGCGTTGATATCGATGTCTTCGACTTCAGTGTCGTCTTCCACCACTTGGATTTGTGTGACCTGTGGTTTTGGAGCTTGGACCTGAGGTTTTGGCTGTTCCTGTTTTGTGATTTCCATTTCCTCATCCATAACTTCCACTGTTCTTGTGAAGGCCTCATATTCCTGCTTGTCGTAGCTTCTGTATTCGAAGACACGCCAGACAATAAACAATGCAACGACCAATCCGATGAGTGTGAATGTTAACTTCTTGTCGTCAAGATTCGCTTTTGCTGATTTTTTTATTTCCATAATATTAAATTTTATTCCTATTTAAAAACGCTGCGAAGTTAGCAAAAATTATTGAATATGGAACTATTTTTTTATCATTTTTTTTCGGAAAATGATTTTAAATATCAAAATGCCTAATACACAACCGATTACGTCGGCAAGAAAATCGTAAATATTGGCTTCTCTATCCGGGAGGAAACATTGTATTATTTCTGTCAGAGCGCCGTAGGATATTGATACAAAAAATGTAACTAATTGAAGAACGTTGCGATACGAACTGTCTTTTTCGCAATATTCACGGCGATAGCCCCAGATTATTGAAAAAGAGAAAGCAGCAAACATGATGCCGTGGACTATTTTATCGGGTCTAAGATAAGCCCAATTAGTCGGGACACCATGAAAATATGACCCCGGCAAGCCGCATAGAATCATGATGATGATACCGCAGAACAGGCCGGGGTAGATATGTCTTGTCAGACGTGCCAAAGATTATCCGATGAGGGCTTTATAACCTTCAGCATCGAGGAGGTTGTCCATCTCAGCTGCGTTGGTGACTTCAACTTTGATGATCCAGCCTTCACCGTATGGGTCGCTGTTGACTTTCTCTGGAGCGTCAGCGAGTTCCTCGTTGAATTCGATGACCTTGCCGCCTACTGGCATGAACATCTCTGAAGATGTCTTAACAGCCTCGATTGTGCCGAATGTCTCTTCAGCTTCGAGTGTCTCGTCAAGTGTGTCGACGTCAACGAAAACGATGTCGCCAAGTTCGTGTTGTGCATAGTCAGTGATACCGATGTATGCGTTGTCTCCTTCTAAACGGATCCATTCGTGATCCTTAGTGTACTTTAAGTTTGTTGGAATGTTCATATCTGTTATTTAAAATTAATTTTACTTAATAATTTCCGCTACAAAAATACGACATTTTTTTATCATGATTCATATTTGTAAAAATATTTTTTTATTGTGACAAACTGAAGCGTGCCGTGATACCTGCAAACACGTTGGTTGTCTTGTAGGCATTGGCGATAAACGGATTTGTCATGTCGTATTTGAAGAATACCTGCATGCCGAGACGCTGGCTGAGAGTGTAGTCTCCTGTGAGGTAAATATTAATTTTATCCTGGCCTGATGAGATCTGGCTGTTGCCTTCGTCGATGCTTCTCAACTTGGTCATGTCTCTTCTGAATCCTATGTCGAGCTTGAGTTTGAGGTCGTTGCTTACCTTCTTCGAGCCGCTACCGTCGAACAGCGACATGCTGAATCCGAGGTCTTTGAAGGTGTAGCCGCATCCGATGACGATTTCGCGGCCGTTGACCTCAGTGATCTGGTTGTTGCTGAATCCCAATGTCACCGTCCTTGTCTTCTTGTATTCGATAGAAGGGGTGAGGCTGTTGTTGAACGCCAGATTGATACCGATCAACGGTGAATACTGCTCACTGATGAGAATCTGCGACATGTCGTACTGCGAGATTCTTGTGTTGGTACCGGCATACACCGCCATGTCGTTGCTGGCGTCGTAGTTGATGTCGTTTGACCATGCTGAGATCGAGAATGTCGACTTGTAGGCATGTGATAGGGTGATGGTCTTGAAATATTTCTTCAAAGCCGGAATCTTCGTGAGTCCTGTGAAGTTGATGGTCCAGTTAGGCAATGCCACTTTTTGGAACAGTCCGAATGAGACCTTGTCAGGGCTCTTGCCGCTGTATGCCGCGAGGAAGGCGTAGGTGAGGACCTCCTGTGAGTTCGACGTGTAACCGTAAGGGTAGATGTCGCCTGTGCTTTCATCTTCGATATACGGCTCACCCATATTGACCCAGGTGCCGTTTTCATGCGCGAGTCGGTTAGCGATCTCTTGTCGGTATTCACGCAGGTTGTTGAAGAGCTTGTCGCCGTCAGCAAACGAGGTGGCTGTCATGAGATATGAGATGCTGTAGTTACCGCCTGTTGTCGGGGTGTAGAACTGGAATATGCCCATCTCATCGGCACGGAAGTATTCGGAGAAGTTCTCGGCATAGGTACGGTTACCTGTGACTTCAATCTTCAAGTCGGTGAACGGCTCCATTATCACCTTGTAGTTATATGTCTCGCTCATTCGTTCGGTGTAAGGCCTGTTGAATGTCGAGTCGCATGTGAGCCATCCCTTGTTGATGGCAGTGTTGAGTACGTGGTTGTTTTGACCGACGACGAAGCCTAATCCAGGCGCCCATGCATAGTCCATACCGAGAATGCTAGGTTCAGTCATGAAGCCCGGCAAGCTGACACCATTATTCTTGGCGTAGGTGAATGTTATCTTTTTCACGCTGAATAAGATGCGTAAGGTGTTGTCGGCTATGGCTTTGCCGATATTTACCGATTCTTTCTTCTGGACGGAGTCGTTGCTCTGTTCCCTGCTTCTGCCTTTGTTGTTCGGGGTACGACGAGGCGACATGAGGTTTTTGAGATATGTCGAGCGGTTATACAGTTTTGTCAAGTCGGCAGAGACTGTAAACTGGACGTTGTTATCGTTTTCGATGGTATTACCCTGACGTACCTGGGTGTAACGTGAATTGGCGATCCATCTGTAGTTACCAGTGTAGTTGATTGTCGAGCCGAGCCAGTCGCAGAAAGGCAATTTATTAATAGGTATAGTATAGTTCAACTTCACTGTCTGGTTGAAACGTGAGATAGAACCGAATTTCATGAGCTCGTCACGCACCGTGTCTCGATTAGCATTCCATTCGTCGCTATTACGCTCCGGGTTGCCGGCAGGCTCGTAGATGTAAGCCTGTGTCGCGGCGGTGTATGTGAAGTTGAGGTTCTTCGTGATGTCATAACGGAAGTCGTAGTTACGAGTCCAGTCCCATGTCTTGGCTGTCGTTTCCTTCAGGAGAATCAAGCCTGTTGACTTGTTACGCATCTTCTGAGTATGGATTTGTCGGTACATCTCGGTATTGAACGAGAAGCTCTTCGGCAGATAATAGAGGTTGAAGTCTTTGAATATCTGCATGTACGACGATGATGCCCATTTCTTCTTTGCGAACGGGGTCCATGGTTTCGCGCTGGTGGTGTAGGTGTATCCTATACCGCCACGATGTGACTTCTGACGGTTGTATTCCAAGTCAGGTGTCGACTGTTCTTGGTTGGTGTATGCGTATGACGCGTTGAGGTTCTCGACATCCCAGAAGTGAGGTTTCTTCGAGCCGACACGGTTCTTATGCATGTTGGTGACGTTGAAGTTGGTCTGCGTCGTCACGTCGCGCGATAGGGCGTTGAGCGAGTCTTTGCCGTGGCTGTCGAGGTCTTGCAGCGACCTCTTGAGTTTCACATCAGGGTCGAGAGGGTTGTATTCAGGAGTGATGGTGGTGTTGTTATGGTCGAAGTGGACAGGCACTGTCATGCCGCTCTTTTCCGGGGCCATGAACTTGCCGAGGTCGAGGTCGGCCGCCACGCTGTAATAACGTTGTGAACGAAGGTCGTTTTGAGTGATTTTGGTCTCGAGGGAGCCGTATCCTGCCGATTTATATGAACCTGCTACCGTCACACGACCGAGGTCTGCAAGGTATGCCTCGACACGTCCTGTGGCAGCGTAACCTCCGTCGCTGGTGAGGTCGGTCATACGTAACTCGTTGACCCATATTATGACGCTCTTGTCTTGTGGCACCTCGCCATCAACTTTCGGGTTTCTGATACCTATCATCATGGAGCGCACCTCGCTGATGGTAGGGTTACCCAACACTTTGATGAGGTTCTTACCGTCGTACTCGACATAAAGTCTGTTGACTTTTATCTCGGTGTTACCGTTGGCGATAGCGGTGTTACGGTTAGATTTAGCGTTAACCACCTTCTCGAATTCGATCTCAAAGTTGTTATATTCAGGCCAGATGCCGTATTCGTCGGTTATCGAAGTGCCCCATGGTGTCATCTTCAGAGGTACCTCATATTCATAGTAGTTGTCGGTGATGTCGGAGCCGAAACGTATGAATGCCGTGACTTCGTTGTCGAGCACCGGGTCGGTGTCGGAGAAGCTCTCGGCGTGCACGAACATTTTCAGTTTCTTATAGAAGCGGAAGTCGAATTCGGTTGCCTTATAAACGCCTCGGGCGTCGCCGTCGACGAGGTTCTTGACTGTGAGCTGCAGTGCCTGCTCATTCTGACGCACTGTTGATGTCGCTCCAGTGTAAACTTCCTGTTCGATTCCCGGAGGGATGCAGTAAGGCACAGGACGACGGCCGCTGTTTTCTTCCACATTGACAGCCGACATCTCGAACACGGTGTGGTTGGTCTGGTCACCAGGCTGGTATTCGCCTGGAGCTTGGATGGCATTGGTATATGTACGCCATTCGCCTCTCACGAGGTCGAGGGTGGCGAAACGCAACACGATGTCGCTCTTGAAGCCTTTCATGAACATACGCATGAAGCGGATGGAGCTGAAGCCTTCGATGTTACCTATCACACGACTTGGCTCGCGCACAGGGATGCGGAACTGATACCATTTCACTCTCTGTGTCGTCCCGTTGGCGACCTGAACCACAGCTTCACGGATGTCGGAGATGAAGTTCTGTCCGGATGTGCGCATCTTGCTCGGGTCGAGTTCAATGACATACTGATAGTAGTTTTCCGACTCGCTCAGAGTGTTGTCGCCGTTGATATCTTCCTGGTCAGGAAGGGTGCTGTTGTTTGTGGTATAGTCCTCGGTATATTCTGTCTCGGAAGGGGAGTTGCCTTCGTTGCCGTTATATCTCTTATAACGTTCGAGGATGCTTGAATAAACAGGGTCGCTGTCGTAGTCGCTTCCGCGGAAATAATGATAATTATCGGATGACGGGTCGTTGCTGAGTTGGCTGTAAGCCGCAGCATTGACCTTGGTCTGCATCGTTCTGAGGAAGTCAGCGAAGAACGAGCGCTCGTCGCCGTCCTGCAAACCGTCGTAACCGATATCCTGATATTTACGTGAATCAGGGTCTGAGTTGAAGGCGTTGACGAGGGCCTGCAACGATGGCACACGACCCCAAACGGTGGTGTCGACGTTCTCTACGACAGATGTCGTTGGCAATCCATGCTCATACGACTTTCTTCCATCGCGAAGAATATCTTCGGAGATATCACCGAGGTTGAAATACAGCTGACCGATGTTCGTCTGATCCTGACCTTCATAGAATGGGTCCATCATCCAGAACTCGATGTATTCCACGTTGGTGGAGTTGAAGTCCGATGACTCGATAGCGCGCATGATACCGCCCCATCTGTCTTCAGGGTTGGTGAAGGTACCGTCTTCGTTTAAATTGTCGGTGTCGTAGTTGTAAGGACCACGGTCTTTCGGGTAGTATGCAAGGTTGAGTACCGCCATGTTGGTAGAAGTACCTGCTTGGATGTCTTTGTTAGGGTAGACCTCGGTGAGCAACACCTGACGCACGCGGTTGTCTGACAGCTCCTCGTTAGTAATGTTTGGAGGCAAGAGGTTACCGTATCTGTCGTAGAACACCGACTGGTCGATGGTGTACCATGCGAGTTTTGCACGGTTTTTACCGTTTTCGAGACCGCTTGAGCTTCCTTCAGGGAAGAGGTTGTTTTGGTTTTGAGGGGTGCTGGCGAGATGCCAGAAGTTCCATTGATGCATGTCGATGGTAGATTTCGCTCCCTCGAAGTCGTCGATGTACGATGTTCCGGTCTGTTGGCTGCTCTTGTTGATGCCTTGGATGAAACGCGCGAACTCTCCCGACACCGTCACACGCGACATGGTCTTCGTCTCGTAAAGAGGTAACTTATCGAGCACGTCGGTAAGCCATTGTGACTCAGTCTGATAGTTGATATCGAAGCCGTAGATGGTGTTGGAGATTGGCTCATCGTTATAATTCACTTTCGTGGTGTATGCGCGTTCGCTCAGATGGAGGATGGTACCACCGATGATAAATGTCGGGTTGATCTCATGTTCCACTCGCGCCCCGAGGAACGTCTTTCTAATCGTCGACAACGCTGTGTTGTTCTCGAGTGACACGTTGATTGTGGTTCCCGAATTGAGGAGAGCCTCATTAAGAATCGTCACGCGTCCGAGGGTGTAGTCAACGGTGTAGTCGACGTTTTCCACCAGCGGGATGCCGCCTGCTGTCACACGGACAGAACCTGGTTGCACGTTGAGCGCGTTGAGGTTGATCTCGCTGCCCGACGACGAAGTGTAGCGTCCTTCCAAACGGTATTTGTTCTTGTCGGTATATTGCTGCGCCATGACTTTCGTCATAGTATACAAAGAGTCATAGGCATATTTTTCGGCTAACTCCGGGTTATGTGGGAAAATCTTTTCTCTGATTTGACTTCCGAAAGGCTCCAACACAGTGAAATAGATACGTCCCGTCGACGCGTTGATGGTACCTCCGTTGGTGGCAGCACCGTTCACAAAGTCGAACATGCCATCACCGCCTTCGATAGGGTTGTTTTGACTGTTCAAACGGTCCATGCCCATGAGGTTCAACAATGAATACTCACGAATGTTGTCCGGTGCGTCGGCAAAGTAACCTGTCGCGACGCCGTTTTCATTGCCGAGATAGAGGATGTTCATCGTGAAGTTTGTCGAAGCAACCTGATAGGCGCGGATGTTGTAGACGTTCTTCATCATAAGGTCCCACATTGGCATCTTGGTGTTGACGGTGGTACTCTTCAACATCTTGGCTGTCAAGAGGTTAGGCTCCTGAATACCTTGGTCAGAGAATTCACCGACTTGGAACACGCCGTCTTGTCCGATGACGGTATATTGGTAAGCGACGGCAAGAGTCTGGTTTGAGTTGAGCGTGATATTCAACGTGATGAAACCCAGTTTGCGGTTCACGGTGTATTCGTTGGTGCTCAGCTTTCTCGCTTTCTGAATCTTCTCGAAGTCACGGCCTGAGGTGTAACCCAATCCGGTGAGGTATGATGTCACAGTGTTGAGGTTACGGATCTGTGTCGTGTCCATGTTTTGGATCAGGTCGTTGGCTGAGTTGTCAGGGAATGGCGGACCTGAATAAATATTCGGATGAACCTTGTCTTGGTTATAAATCCATTCTTCTTCACCTTCACCTAAGTCGGTGAATGCCACTATGTTGCGGCAGTCGTCGAAGTTCGAGTTGGTGTTTGTGACCCACACCTCTATCTTGGTGATGTTGATGTCTGATGTCACCGTTGGCAGTGTCGCGAGTGCTGCCTCGTAGTTATCGCGGAAATACTGGCTGAGGAAGAAGTGTCTGTTCTCTTCGTAATCAAGGGCTTCGAGTGAGAAGTTCTGTGTCAGTGCGCCGCCGCTCACCGCGATGTTTTGTGTCTCGCTGTCTTGGTATGATGCGATGGCAGTGACTGTCGTCTTACCGAATTTCAGTTTTGTTTTAAAACCGAAAAGTGATTGAGTACCAGTGATTAAGGTGCTTTGCAGAGGCATGCTGACGTTACCAGCCTCGATGAGTTGCAGGATGTCGTCTTCGTCGCCTTCGTATTTCAGGGTGAATTTATTTTCAAAAGAGAACTGTGTCTTGGTGTTGTAGCTCATCTTAAACTGGATCTTCTCGCCGATTTTCGCGGAAGCGCTGAGCTGGATGTTCTCAGTGAAGTCGAAGTTTGTGGTTCTCTGTTGTGCCACGGTGAGTGACGGGTCGCGGCGGCGCTGGTATTTTATACCGAATGTCACGTCGGCGGAACCTTGCAGCTTGATGTCGATGGTGTTGCTGCCGAAAATCTTGTCGAAGACCTTGCCACCAACATAAATAGGAGGTATCAGCGAGTTACCGTTGCTGTTGCCCATTGCCGACTCACGACGGTCTTTCCAGTAATCATTGATAGCTTTTTTCTGTACGAAATCGGAATACTGATCTTGCGTCATGATGTACGGCTCGCGGTAGGTGAAGTCGCCGATTTTGCTGACGAAGACATATTGTCCGGTGACCGGGTCGTATTCTATGGTGCGTGTTATGTTTTCAGGATCTTTAAGCTGTATGCCAGTCTGCTCGCCCTGACCAAAAGGGTCGTCGTTGCTCTGCGCGTTGGCGTTGTAGCCGAGGCAGACCAGCAATAAGGTTAAAATATATATTAACTTCCTGATAATCATACTATTTTAATTACAAAAGTCTAAGTGATTCCTTGATGAGATCCTCTACCGACGGGTTGTCCATCTGTTTGAGGAGTTTGTCGAGGGTCTTCTCGATACTCGTCTTGTTGAAACCTAAGACCATTAATGCAGATAACGCTTCGTCTTTCAATGTATTGTGTCCGACAGGTGAAATTTCATCGCCGCCCGCCTCGAGCTTGCCGACCTTGTCGTGGAGGTCGACGACGATGCGTTGTGCTGTCTTCGCGCCAATGCCTTTCACTCCCTGAATCATCCGGACATTGTTGGTGGCGATGGCGTCCACTGCTTCTTTCACTGTCATCGACGACAATATGAGGCGGGCGGTGTTGCATCCCACTCCCGACACCGTGATGAGCTGAAGGAAGAGCTCTCGCTCGCTCTCAGTGTAGAATCCGTACAAAGTATGCGCGTCTTCACGTATCGCGAGATGCACAAACAGCTTCACGTGCTGTTGTTCGCCAATCGCCGTGAAAGTGTTCAAGGTGATATTAATCAAATATCCAATTCCTTGATTATCAAGCACTACGTAAGTGGGATTTTTCTCAACAACGGTTCCCGAAATGAAACTATACATATCAAAAATTGTCTGTTATCTTAAAACTTGCAAAAATAATAAAAAAATTGATATGGGAATTAAGGAATTTTTTAATAAATTTGCAGTGTTGTTTTGTCAATACAAATAAAAATTTACAGATATGAAATCAATTGTTATTCTCGCCGGCGGTGGTCCGGCACCAGGCATCAACACGGTGGTGGCCACTGTGGCGAAGACATTTTTAAACGACGGGTTCCGCGTGATAGGACTCCATGAGGGTTATAAAAACCTGTTCAAACCTAATCCGAGGACGGTCGATATTGACTTTATTTACGCCGACCAAATCATGAAAATGGGTGGCTCGGCACTGCAGATGAGCCGTTATAAACCGAAAGACGAGGAGTTTAACGTTGATTTCTTCGTGAAAAACGATGTGAACCTCCTGGTGACAATAGGTGGCGATGACACAGCCTCGACAGCGAACCGCATCTCCAAGTTCTTGATGAAAAACAATGTACACGTTCAGAACATCCATGTGCCGAAGACCATCGACAACGACCTTCCGTTGCCTGAAGGCAGCCCTACATTCGGATATTATTCAGCTAAGGAAGCTGGTGTGAAGATTTTACAGACCGTTTACGAGGACGCTCGCACCAGCGGCAACTGGTTTGTGGTGTCGGCAATGGGTCGTGAGGCAGGTCACCTCGCATTCGGCATGGGCTATGCCTGCCATTACCCGATGATTATCATCCCGGAGATGTTCTATAAGACAGAGGTCACATTCGACAAGATTATGAGGCTTATCATCAGCTCTATGATCAAACGTAAGATGCTGGGCATCAATTATGGTGTGGCGAGCGTTTCGGAAGGTGTGTTCCACTTCATGACTGATGAGGAGATTCACAACTCGGGCGTGAACTTCACCTACGACGAGCACGGACATCCTGAGCTTGGCAACGTCAGTAAGGCTCACATTTTCAATATGTTGCTGCAACAGCGTTTGAAGATGTTAGGCTTGGGTATCAAGAGCCGTCCGGTGGAAGTCGGTTATGAGATTCGCTGTGTCGATCCTTGCGCTTTCGATTTGCAATATTGCTCAATCCTCGGCTACGGCGTGAAGAAGCTGTTCGATATGGGCATTACTGGCGCCATGGTCACCGCTGACCCGAAAGGCCAGGTCAGCCCGCTGTATCTGAAAGATGTGGAAGACGAGAACGGCAAGGTGAAACCACGTCTCGTGAACATGCAAGGCGAGAAGGCAAAATTAGTGTTCAACCACTGCATGCAGTACATCACTCCAGCCGACTACGAAGAAGCAAAGAAATTCGTTGAAAATCCTGAGGAATACGATTTCAGGAAGATTCTGAATTGGGCGGAATAATTCTCTGACAGGATTGTTATTCAGACAGGATAAACATGATTTACAAGATATTTGTAGGGACGTCGCGGGCGGCGTCCCAATTTTTTTTACAATAAAGTTTCTATTTACAAAAAGTTTTATTATTTTTGCAGTTGTAATAGGGACTAAAAATTAATTATGCCAACCGTTTTTTATATAAAAGGTTATCGTTTCATGTTTTATTCGGATGATCATGAACCGATTCATGTACATGTTGAAAAGGACAATTGTATTGCAAAATATAATGTAGAACCAATTGAACAGGTGAATTGCAAAGGTTTTAAAAAGCAAGAGATTAAAGAAATATAGGAAATTGTTGCTGAAAAGAAAGATGTGATAATTGAGAAATGGAAATCATATTTTAAAAAATGAGGTTATGAATAAAAAAGTTAAAAAAGTTTGGGTGGACGATAAGAACGTTTATGTCGAGACAAAGGATGGTCTCGTGGCAAGCTATGCTTTTTCAAGATGGCCTCGCCTTGCTAATGCTACCAAGGCGCAACGTGAAGATTTCCAATTAACATATCTTGGCATCTATTGGCCTCAAATTGATGAAGATTTAAGTTTTGAGGGAATGTTCGCCGATGCTGGCTATTGTGAGCACACAGTTAATGAGGATTCAGTAGTTTATGAAAAACTTGACCCTTCAAGTCATTAATCAAATGGATTAAAGGCTGCGAGGTTGATTATTAGTTAATCACCAATTGCAGCGTGCTTCGGCTTCTTTGTTCCACGAAGACTTCTTTTCCTTTGATGAATTCTTTTTCGATGCCGTTTTTGTAATGGCGGATTGTGAATAATTGCAAGCCATTATTATAGCGGATGATGAACGACTGCTCGAGGGAGGCGATGAGCTGTGTGAGCTTGCGCTCGTTCTCGTCAAAGCAGATGGAGAGGTTCAGGGCCGAGGTCTGAATCATGTTGGCGTGGATGTTGAGCTCGTTGAGCATCGCAAAGAGGATGCCGAGGTTCTGCTCGTTCATGAAGGAATAGTCGCGAGGACGGATGGTGACAAGTGTCTGATTGTCTTTCACTATGAACGACGGGATGTATTTGATGAACTTGTCAGTGCCGTCGACGATGGTCGGCTCAAGCGAGGCGTCGAGGAAACAGCGCACTTTCAACGGGATATTCTTGTTTTGCAGCGGCTTGGTGGTCTTCGGGTGCAGCACTGTGGCGCCGTAAAATGTCAGCTCGGTGGCTTCGGAGTAGGAGAGATGCGGAATCTTCTCGGTGTGCTCGAAGCGTTTCGGGTCTGCGTTGCGCACTCCGTCGACGTCTTTCCAAACCGATAACTCCTTGGCGTTGAGTAAGTTGGCAAAGATTGCACCGGTATAGTCAGAGCCTTCACGGCCGAGGGTCGTCGTCACTACTGGCTTCGTCGATGAGCCTATGAAACCTTGGGTGATATACATCGTGCCGTCGTGTTCTTCTTGAAGTTTCTGAATCCTCAGTCGGCTCTCGTCGAAGTCGACGTTGGCGGCGCGGAAAGTATGGTCGGTGATGATATACTCGCGTGCGTCGAGAAGCTGGTTTTTAATGCCGTTGTCGTTCAGATAAGCCGAGATTATCGTCGTCGACAGCATCTCGCCGAAGCTGATGGTCTGGTCGTACTGATAATCGTAGTCGTAACCTGTCTCCTGAAGGTTGAGATACAAATCCAAGAAAAGGTTCGTAACCGCTTCAAACACAGGATGTTCGGCGTTGTTGTTGAAAAGCTCGAGCATGATTTTTTCATGATATTCCATGAGGTCTTTGAGGGCGCCTATCGGCAGATGACCGTCGGCGTCGCGGAATTCCTTGAGCACCTTCTCGATGCCGTTGGTCGTCTTTCCCATTGCCGAGATGACGAGCATCAAGTCGCTACGGTCTTCATTTTCAAGGATATGCTTGAGATTCCTGACAGCATCAGCGTCTTTCACCGACGCTCCTCCGAACTTATAAACACGATTTATCATGACGAGATTCTATTTTTCAAAATAACGTCACAAAGATAAGGAATATTTTAATTTTTAAAAACATTAATTACCATCAATTGGCCATTAATTTTTCATTAATTAAATTTGTTCTAAAAAATAATTAATGGTCGATTAATGGTTAATTAACGGTAATTAATGATGTTTGTTTAGAATATAAGTGCTAATAAAACGTAGATCCAGTGGGCTGACACTCCTGCTACCAGGCCGCCGATGGTGTGGGCGCCGATAGCCTTAGGGATGAGTTCGCGGTGACCGAGTGAGTCGAGCATGGCAGTGTGAGTGCTTAAGAAGCCGCTCCAGCACATGCCGATGGCGGTGCACACTGCGATGGCGTTGTTGTTGACGATGCCTTCTGCGATGAACTTAGGCAGCAGACCGAGTGCGGCGCCGACAGCACCTAATGAGGTGATAGGGAACGCCACGAGTTCCGGGTTTTTGAAACCGAAGAGCCAGTCGAACACGAAGTCGATCTTTCCGGCGAGGTAAGGCAGCACAGGCACGCCCTCATAAGCCACGCCAGTGTATTCAGCACCCGTTGCCGGTCCGAAGGTCAGCATCATGACCACGGTGGAGATGATGAGCACGCCCGGGATGATGGCGAGACCGATCGCCACGCCTTCCTTGCCACCGTCGAGGATGGCGTCGAGGAAACGAAGGAACACGTTGCCTTCCGACTTGAATGAGATCTTCTGCTCATCGCCGCCGTCAGGATTCTCGTCAGCGTCGAGTTCAGGATATGCCTTCAAGGTGAAACGCTGCATCAGCCTCGTGGAGACGATACTTCCGATGATGGCGCCAAGCAAGCCGACCAAGGCTCCTTTCAAGAAACCGAGACCGAGCATATAGAAAATCACCACCAGACCCATGCCGAAAGCAGTGCCGAAATTGGTAAGAGAGGCGAGCTGGTATTTCTTGAAATAATGCGCAAAATACTTGTCTTTCGAGAGGGTGATGATAGCTGGGTTATCCGACAAAAACGTGAGGATTCCGCCGAGAGCCGCCACACCGGGAAGGTTGTAGATAGGCTTCATCAGAGGACGCAGCACGTATTCGATGAGTCGAACCACGCCGAACTCGACCAAAAGCTTGCCGAGAGCACCTGAGACGACGCACACCGCCATCAGGAAGAAGACGGTCTCCAGAAGGAGATGATATGCGGTCTGCATGATGGTATTCAGCATGTTGGCTGTGCCCATGCGAGTGCCGAGGAATCCGAAAAAGAGAGCGAAGACAAGGAGGAAGATACCTGCCTCGAGACGTCTCTTACTTAGAAATTGCCAGTTGTTTATTTTCATATTCTGAAGTTTTTGTTATTTCTTGATGAAGTTGAGTCTCCATGTCACGCCGGCATTGGCCTGATATGTTATAGGTGCGTAATTCACCTTGCTCTTCGAGGCGTCGTTGACTGCGAAAAAGGCGTGCAGACGGAGGTCTTTGCTGTTTTTCAATGGGTAATACTCAAATCCGCAACCGTAGAAAATGATGTCGGTGCCAGGCAGGATGCAGACATCGTAAACCTCGTCGTATGGTGTCGTATAGTCTTGAGTGTCATTGACATCGTGACCTGCTTTGATATAGAAATGAGCTTTGTCATTGCAGAAAACGTAGCCTATTTTGCCTATCGCGGTATAGTCTTTGAAGAAAAAGTCTTTCTGGTCGCCTGAAGCGCGGTTCAAAAAGTCAATATAGCCTGTGATAGGTCCGAAAGTGTATGTCGTACCGAGTGCTATAACGTTTTGGAAGGTGCCTTTACGATATTCATACATGTTGATGGAGCACACCGGACCGAAGTGCTTGTAATGGGCACGCCAGTGGATGCTGTAGTTGTAAAGACTTCCGTAAAGCACGCTGTTATCGTAAGGCGAGTTGGTGAACTGGAAAGTGAAGGTGTTTTTGCGGTCGTTGGTGGTGAACTCGACGTTCGTACCGAAACGATAGCAGTTAAACTGATTCCATAATTCCGAGTGGAAATACACGTCGATAGGGGCGAGGTCATACTCTATGCCACCCATGGCAATCACTTCTTTTCCTACCGTCCAAGAGATGTTCTTCGTGATACGCCAGCCTAAATAAAGATAATCGGTGGCATCGAAGAAGTTGTTGATACTCTGGATTTTATTAAGTCTTTGACGATAAGCGTAATAAAGGTTGTCGGTGATATCGCCGGCGATGATGAAGTTGAGATATCTTCCGGTGAAACCAGAATAAAGGCTGTCGTTCTGCGAGAAGCAGTCGAAGTCAACCCTGGCTTCAAGTCGCAGATTGTTGATGCCATAATCGTTTTCCTTGGACATCGTCTGTGCGAAAGAAAAAGCCGAAATAATTGCAAAAAACGCTAAAAACAAAAATTTTTTCATCATTTAAAACCCGTTATCAAATTTGCTGCAAAATTATGAAATTTTTTCCTATCTTTGCAAATCATTAAAAATAATAAATCATGAATTTCGGACCTTACAACTATACTGAGGAAGAACTTCAGGGAAGAATTGCGCAAATCATTGAAAAACAAAGCAAAAGCTGTGATAGGAGAGAGGCGCTGAAGACTATCTTCCAGAGCATCGACTTCACTACCTTGGAGGCGTTTGACAATGCAAAGAAGATTGAGGATTTTTGTGCTAAAGCCATTGATTTCCAGAAGAATAGCAAGGGAATCTCGGTTCCAGCCATCTGCATCTACAGTCCGTTTGTGAAGCAGGCGAAAGGCCTCTTGAAAGGCAGTGGCATCAAGGTGGCGACGGTGGCTTGCTGCTTCCCTTCAGGTCAGATGCCGTTCGAATTGAAGAAAAAAGAGGTGCAATATTGCGTCGAGCAGGGCGCCGACGAGGTCGATATGGTCATCTCACGCGGCACGTTCCTCGCAGGAAACTACGACGAGGTTTACAACGAGATTCAGGCTATCCGTGAGATCTGCAAGGCTCCTGTTCATCTGAAAGTGATTCTTGAGACAGGTGAACTCAAAACCGTTGAAAACATTCGCAAAGCCAGTGAGTTAGCTATCTTAGCAGGTGCCGATTTTATCAAGACTTCGACAGGAAAAATCGCTGTCAACGCAACACCGATGGCGGCTGTCATAATGTGCGACACCATCAAGGAATATTTTGAGACGACAGGTCAGATGATAGGCTTCAAGCCAGCCGGCGGCATGTCGACAATCGAAGACGCGCTCACCTATTATTATATAGTTAAAGACGTTCTCGGCGAGAAATGGCTCAACAAGAATTATTTCCGCGTCGGAACGAGTAGACTGGCGGGAAAAGTGATGGAAGAATTGAATCAATAAATTGTATTATCTAAGCTGCACAACTCTTCGTCTTCGCGCATGATGTAAACCTTCATGCCCTCGAAGACGTAGTCCTCTGTGAGTTCTATTAAATCATCGTCATGCATTCTGATACAGCCGTGGCTATATCGGCCCGGCACTGTCTCTTCATTGTTGGTGCTGCCGTGTATTCCAACGCTATTGTAAGGTTTGGAGAATCGGAGAAACCAATCTCCGTAAGCTAAGATCAGGCCTCGTCCGTCTTGAAAATCGTATACCCATGAGGTGGCATCCACGATTTCTGTGATGTAGATAGGTCGTTTCCAGGTGGTTTCCGGAGTCTTGCTGTCACCGTTACGCTGCTTGGCTCCTATTTTTTGCGAGATGCATACTGGATACTCAGCCAGTCGGATGTTTTCGCCGTCTAAACGCTGATAGACATAAAGCTTTAAATCCTGCTTTGAGATGACGATAAAGACTTCACCTTCAGTGGGATAATCGTTTTTAGATACAGATATTATCAAAAGAATAGCAGTAACACTGACAATTGCTGCCAGTGCTACGCATATAATCCATTTGAGAATACTGTTTTTCATTATCTGTCTATAATCACCTTGCCAACTTTGCCGCCTATATTAATAAGGTATAGACCTTCATTCAAATCTCTTACATCAACAATGTTGGTGTCTTCAACCGTTTTTATCAATTTTCCGTCGAGGGAATAGATGGTAATAGGTGTGGAGACGCACCATGGCACGTCTCTACAATCGATATGGATGAAGTCTGATGTCGGGTTAGGATAAATCAGGATTGAATTATCTGAAATCTCATTGATGTTATCATTATTTAATGTCGTAAACCAACGTGGGCCAGAGGAGGTGAAGCCTCCGTTTTCAAGTTCGACGCTCATCGAATACACATAATCGGTGTTAGGCAAGAGGCCTTCGGCTGTTATTTCGACATGTCCGTCGGTGCCCATCTCAAACTCATGGTAGTCGGTCTCGTTGACATCGTAACAGTAAATAGTGACGCTCATAAAAGTCGTGTTTCCTGGATGCAGATCAGCTGAAAACATGGCTGAATGTGCTGTGATATCTGATACATTGTTCAAATTGACGCCTCTGAGTGAATGGATAGGGTAGCCGTTGTTAGTGCCGTTGTCCATCACGTATTTCATTGCGCTCATGTCAATCTGATTCTTAAACTGTTCGGTCTGCATCTCGGCAGATGTCATGCTGGTGCCGTAGTTGGTGGTGCCGCCGCAGGTGTTCAGATAGTAGCTGTTGCTTACATTGATTTCCGCCTCGCCTTTGAACGGGTTTATTGGGCTTATCATGCCGAAGATGCCGCCTTTGGTGTTGCCATTGAGCGTTCCGACGTTGTAGCTGTCGTCAACGCTGGCATGCGCATCGTCCAAAGTGGCTCCCAAGATACCTGCCGACACAGCGAACATCAATGCGTTTGAGGTGATGCTGCCTGTGTTATAACATCCGCTGATAGAAGCTTGGTCGAGAGCAATGCCCACGATACCTCCTGCTCCCGCAGCACCCATGAAGCTGTTATTTGTTGCGTTAATGCTTCCATGGAAGCTGCATTCGCTGACGCCGCCGTTTTCGGCCACTGCTCCCACGATGCCGCCCGCACCGCAGAATTCATCGCTGTTGCTGATTTGTATGGTGCCAGAGAAGCTGCACTGATAAACCTGCGAGTCGCCGCCGATGGCTCCCACTATGCCTCCTGCGCCGAAGCCAGTGGAGATGATGTTGCCGTTAGTCACTGAGAGATGCATAATCATGCCGCCGCCACCACCTGGAGGCGGAGCCTGTATGCCACCCAGGCCTGCGAACAAGCCTGTCAAGTTATCGCTGGTCTGAATCTTCAGATGGTCTATATTGTGATACCAACCGTCGAAATATCCTGCAAAATAATAGCCTGACAATGTTCCGCCGATATAATCAACGTTGCCTATAGGCGTCCAGTTGATGTTGTTCAGGTCTAAGTCGTCGGTCATCTGGAAGTATGTGTAGGCGAAGACCTCCATGCCTTGTGCCTGATAGCCTTCGTTGACTTTCTCGGCAAGATATGCCAGGTTCGCCGCAGTCTCGATGAGATACGGGTCGCTTGAGGTGCCGCTGCCCTTGGTCCAAGGCGACGAGCTGCCGTCCCAGACGTCAAGTGCAAATGCATTGATTGTTAATAAAATAGCTGTTAGTAAGGTAAAAATTTTCTTCATGTTATTTGTTTTTATAGCATCATTTCATGAACTCTGAGCATATCATCGGCGAGATATTGCCCGTCGGCATGACCGTTGTGTCCTGATTCTTTGAACCAGCAGTAGGCCGTGTAGTCGTCTTTTGGCACGCCTTCGCCTCGGAGATAGCACATCCCGAGTTCGTATTGCGCGTCTTTGTGACCTGCCTCGGCGGCTTTGCGATACCACTCAACGGCAACCTCATAATGGTTTTTGAAATTGCCGCGGAAGGCTCTCTTGCCACGTCTGTACCATCTGTGGATTTGTAATCTTGTTGGATGTTCGTCGCTCATTACATCAGTTTTTTGTATCTGAACTTCTTAGGCTGTTGATTTCCAAGACGTTTGATCTTGTTTTCCTCGTATTCCGAATAGCTTCCCTCGAAGAAATAGACCTGTGAGTCGCCTTCGAATGCTAAGATGTGTGTCGCAATACGGTCTAAGAACCATCTGTCGTGTGAGATGATGACGGCGCAACCTGCGAAGTTCTCCAGACCTTCCTCCAGGGCACGTAAAGTGTTGACGTCGATGTCGTTGGTAGGCTCGTCGAGAAGCAGTACGTTGGCTTCCTGTTTCAACGTCAAGGCAAGGTGCATGCGGTTGCGTTCACCACCTGAGAGCACGCCAGCCTTCTTTTGCTGTGAGTCACCACCGAAGTTGAAACGAGAGACGTAAGCTCTTGACGGCATGGTGCGTTTGCCAAGCTGGATCAACTCATTTCCGCCGGAGATGACTTCCCAGACAGTCTTTTCCGGGTCTATCTCGGCATGTTGCTGGTCGACGTAGCCAATCTTCACTGTCTCGCCGACTTCGAAGGTGCCTGCGTCGGGTTTTTCGAGACCCATGATCATGCGGAAGAGGGTAGTCTTGCCGGCGCCGTTAGGTCCGATGACGCCTACGATGCCCGCCGGTGGCAGACTGAAGCTGAGGTTTTCAAACAGAACCTTATCTCCAAATGCCTTTGTGACGTTTTTAGCCTCGATGACTTTGTTGCCGAGGCGGTCGCCGTTAGGGATGTATATCTCGAGTTTCTCTTCTTTCTCTTTCACGTCTTCGTTGAGCATCTTCTCATACGACTCCAGACGTGCTTTGCCTTTGGCGTGACGTGCTTTTGGTGCCATGCGCACCCATTCTAGCTCGCGTTCGAGGGTCTTGCGGCGTTTGCTCTCGGTCTTCTCTTCCATCGCCATGCGAGCGGTCTTCTGGTCGAGCCATGACGAGTAGTTGCCTTTCCACGGGATACCTTCGCCGCGGTCGAGTTCGAGGATCCAGCCTGCGACGTGGTCGAGGAAGTAACGGTCGTGCGTCACGGCGATGACGGTGCCTTTGTACTGCTGCAAGTGGCTCTCCAACCATTGAATAGCCTCAGCGTCGAGGTGGTTGGTGGGCTCGTCGAGCAAAAGGATGTCGGGTTCTTGCAATAACAAACGCACTAAAGCCACGCGACGTCTCTCGCCTCCCGAGAGGTTCTTCACCGGCGTGTCGCCGTCAGGGCAGTTCAAGGCGTCCATGGCGCGCTCGAGCTTGCTGTCGAGGTTCCATCCGTCGTGCTGCTCGATGAGCTCGGTGAGCTCGCCCTGGCGTTCGATGAGCTTGTCGAAATCCGCGTCAGGCTCGGCGAACTTATTGCTTATCTCCTCGTATTCCTTGAGCATGTCGACAACTTCCTGCGCGCCTTCTTCTACGACTTGACGCACGGTCTTGTTCTCGTCGAGCTGCGGCTCCTGGTCGAGCATACCTACCGAATAGCCTGGAGAGAACACCACCTCGCCGTTGTATGACTTCTCCTTGCCGGCAATGATGCGCAGAAGTGTTGATTTTCCGGCGCCGTTCAAACCGATGATGCCTATCTTCGCTCCGTAATAAAACGAGAGGTATATGTCTTTCAAAATCTGTCGTGACGGCGGGATGATTTTACTCACGCCTACCATCGAGAAGATTATCTTTTTATCGTCGTTGTTATTTGCCATAACTCTTTTTTTTAGTTAGCAGTTGTCAAAATTCCGATTTTAACTTCTAACTTTTAACTTTTAACTTTTAACTCTTAACTCTGTAATACTGTTATCATAGCGTCTTCCATAATCTTTGTTGCAGCTCCCCAGTCGTAGACGCGGTTTACGAAGTTGTAGCCTTCTTCGGCGATTTCGGCAGCTTTGTCTGGACGTTTCAGCAGGAACACGATGTCAGCTGCGAGTTCCGACGAGCTGTTGTCGACTAATATTTCTTTTCCATTGACAGCGTGCAACGAGCCGTTTGCCAATGCTGTAGTGATGCATGGTATCTTCATTGACATTGCTTCCAGAAGCTTGTTCTGAAGACCTGTTCCAATGCGCATCGGGGCGATGAAGATGCGGCTTTGGGCATAAGCGTCGCGCATATCGTCGATCCAGCCACTCACGATGATGTTGTCGCAGGCTACCTTCTTCACCTTCGGATCGGGCTGCGCACCAGCGATGTAAAGCTTGGCGTTAGGCAGTTTCTCCCATACTTTCGGCATGATTTCATACGCCAGAAACTCCACCGCGTTGACGTTAGGCGCATATCCCATATTGCCGGTAAACACAATGTCGTAAAGCTTCTCGCGTTCCTGTGGCTTGTAATATTCATGGTCCACGCCGTTTGGCACGATGAGGATTTTATTCCTATCGGGATGGTCGATGTTTGCCCTATCAGGCTCGCTGATGATGGTTTTTACATCAAACTCATCGAAAACACGGCGTTCATAATGACGCAGACGGTTGTATTCCATCTCGAAAAACGGCTTTGTGAAAACGCCTGCTATCTCAGCGCGACGTTTCATTCCCATCGAGAATACGTCTTGATAGTCAATGGTCTTAGGGATATTGACTTTATGAAGATATGGCGCTACACGCAACAGCTGTCCGAAAAGCATGTCGGGTTTATGGAGTTCGATGAGTTGGTGTACCTTGTGTTTTGCCTTCGAGCTGTAGAAATATCCGCATTGTATCGGCAAACCGAGAAGATACGACCTGAAAATGTTAAACAGAATTCCCATCTTCGGAAGGTCGATGAAGTTTATCGAGCTGCAATAAGGCTGCATCGCCTGAAAAGCGGCTTGCTTGTCGACTTTCTTGTCATCGTTCAGGGCGCAGAGAATAATCTCGTTGTTCTTCGCGAGCTGCTTGATCTGGTTGTAAGCCCTCAGCTTGTCGCCTTTCTCAAGCGGCCACGGGATTCTTGGTAATAGCACAAATATCTTCATTAATTCAATACTGTTATCTTTCTGTTTGACTTTAATTCATTGTAAAAAATAAGTAATCTGTTGATAATCTTCTTGTTATCATAGACTTCCTCTATCAGGCGGCGCGCGTTGAGTCCGATAGCCTCCGCTTCTTCCGGATGTTTATACAATCGACAGATGTTTTCAATCATCTTAGGCTCGTTGTCGGCGATGATGATGTCGTCAAACTCCGAGTATTGTATACCTTCGGCACCCACCAGCGTGGTGATCACGGTCTTACCCAATGCCATCGACTCGATGATTTTTATACGCATGCCGCTGCCTGAGAACAGCGGGACGATGGCTACGTTGTGCTCGTCGACAAACTGATGTGCATCGGGCACTTCACCTACCACGAAGACGTTCTTTTTCTTTGTCTTCTTGAGCCATTTAGGCATGTTGCGACCCGCGAGATATAACTTGGCGTCGGGGACACGTTTCAATACCTTGTCCCACACGTTATTCAAGAACCATTTTATTCCTTCCTCGTTTGGCATCCAGTTCATTGAGCCGATGTGATAGAAAGTAGGGGCGTCGCCGACTTCAAAAACCGGGTCGAATTTGTCAATGTCAACGCCGAAAGGCAGGTCTATCACCGGTGTCGCCGTCACGCGTCTGAAATAGCTGGCGTCGGTGATGGTGATTGCCGCAATGCCGTCGACTTTGTCGAGCACACTCATCTCGTAGTTACGCAGCGTACGCACCAAGTGGCGGAGATACCAGCGTTTAGCGAAGAAAAACGTCTTCTTTGCCATGCGCTCCCAAATCTTATGCTCCACGTTATGCGCGCGCAGCACTATCGTAGCCTTCGAGTGCTCCCTGATAGTGTCGATGTACGGCGCCATATATATCATCTCGAGCTGTACAATGTCGAAACGTTCTTTTTTCAAAACCTTGATGAGTCTTTCCTTAAACTTGTCTGAAATGAATCTTTGGACATGATACGACTCGTTTGAAAATAGATTTTTAAACGCTTCTAAAGGCTTGATGCTCAGGTCGATATCGATAAACTCTATCCTTGTCTTCTTACGATAATCCTCCGGAATGCTGTTGATGTCGACATGATATTTGTCGCTGTTGAACGCCATCACTTTCACCGTGTGACCTGCATCGAGCAGCCCGGTTACGATGCTGTTCATAGCCATTGGACCGCCTTCACTGGGCGGAAACGGTGATTTGTTGCATAACAGAAGGATATTCATATCGTCTGATTTTTTTTACGTCTTGTGAATAGTTTTTTCCACGACTCGGCGTCGAGCAATGCTGCGTCGGTGGTGGCTTTGAATGTGAGGAAGATGCCGACAGGGAAGAGTACTATCGACGAGATCCATGCACCGAGGAACACTGACATGTCGCCGTTTACCGCCACACGTTCGCCGATGATGGTGATGACATAGTAAATGACGAAAAACACCACGCTGGTGACCACCGGCATGCCGAGGCCTCCTTTGCGGATGATGGCTCCCAACGGCGCACCGATGAAGAAAAAGAGAAGACAAGCCACACTCAAAGTGAACTTCTGATTCAGCACCTGCTCGTGTTTCTTGATGTTGACACGGTCGCGTTTCATGTTGTTGTTGGTGATGCTGATATTCTCTTTCAGGTTAGTGGTGCTCGTCGCGGCAATGCCCAACACATGCTGCTGCTCTTTCTCCGAGAGGTTGCTCAACAACGGCCAATTAAAGACCTCAATGGTGTCTTTCGCCAACGCATCGCCCTGTTTTTTCTTGAGCTTGCTGTCGGCTTTCGCGAAACTTTCCTTGTTGAGATTGAGATATTGGAACCTGTTGATTAAAGCATCGTTGTTTCGATCAACTTTTTCATCATAGGCAACGTTTAATGAGTCTATCGCTACGTTCAACTGCTTGATGTTCAACATCGTCTGATGTTTTTTGAATGCGTCTTCATTCATGTGTTTCATGTCGAACTGCGACATGTCGAACGTCACCAGCTGCCGTTTGAACGACATCTTTTGGAACGGGCGGCGTGTGCGATAGTCTTTGTCTTCAACCATTTCAGAATAGTTGTAGCCGTCGTAAAGAGTGAATATCATATCACGCTGGCTTGGCGTCATTGCCAAATAGCCGGAGTCAGCCACTGTGACTTTCACGTTACCTCTGTCGTCGCTGTGGTCGTAAATCATGATGTCGTACATCCAGTTGTCGTCCTTGCTTTTTTTCGCCACCTTGATGACAAATTTGTCGAGACCGCGGTAAAACACGCCTTCCGGAATCTCCAGCGTCATCTTTTTATGAGTCACGTCGTAGAGTGTCGACTGCATTTTCAGGTTGGCGACGGGCATCACATCATTTGAGAAGAAAAAGCCTAAAAGGCTCATCGTCATTGAGAAATAGAGTAGGGGACGCATCACTTTCCAGGTGGAGATGCCGCTCGCCTTCATTGCGACAAGTTCGTAATATTCGCCGAGATTGCCGAAGCACATCAGCGAAGAAAGCAAGATAGCCAGCGGAAGCGCCATCGGCACAAAGGTGACGGAGGTGTAGAAAAGCAGCTTGAACATCACCGAAAACTCAACACCTTTGCCGATAAGCTCGTCGACCCACGTCCACAAAAAATTCATCAAAAGGATAAAAACAGCTATGACAAACGTAAAAATAAACGTTCCAATATACTGCTTGATAATATAAATGTTTAGCTTTTTCAATTCACTCCAAATAAATTGCAAATATAACGTATAATTTTCAATTTTTATATAAAAATATGTAAATTTGCAAAAATTTTAAAAATATAAGCTATGAATCTCGATTTTTTTAAAGAAGTGAACCTGGCTGTCACAGTGAGCGACACCGAGGGAAATGTTGTGTATCAGAACGATAGCTCTGTTGATGTCAATGGCGACGTGCGCGGCAAGAACATGATGGGCTGCCATAACGAACGCTCGCAGCAGATCATTCGTCACATGCTCGAACATGCAGCAACTAACGTTTACACTATTTCTAAAAAAGGAAAAAAGAAACTGATTTATCAGACGCCTTGGTATGAAAACGGCGAAGTGAAAGGCCTCGTGGAGTTATCGCTAATAATTCCTGAGGAGATGCCGCATTATGATAGAGGATAAAAGCCATTAGATATTAGCCACTAGCCATTAGAAATTCTAAAAACTGCTAATGGCTATTTATCCATTTTCCTGATTCAGCTTCTTTGCCGTTGGCGATGACCTTCCAGATATAAGTCCCAGAAGGCAAATGGGACATATAGATGGTGGTGATGTTATCTGTTATTTCTTGATTGTGAACAAGTTTTCCTGACAAATTATAAATTTCGATATGTGCATTCTGCAAAGCTGTACGGATATTAAGCACATCCTTACCCGGATTAGGATAAGCTATGGCAACGGCGAAACCTGCATCGTGGGCTTCGTCAATGTTTAAAAATGTTTGTTTCGGAATTTTTATCAGGCAGTTCCCTGCTTCATTAGTGGCTTCAAGGATTTTATGGCAACTCACAAGGCAGCCACCTTCGGGACAGGCACCAAGTGATTTGATCATATAAACGTAGTCATCCACATGGTAGATTTCGCCCAGTTTGTTCAGGTTCTCGTCCAAACAGGCGATGTACAGGTTGCGGTTGAAGAACTCGTTAACCCTATCCATTTCGCCTGCCATATAAACACGATTTTCATTGTCGAAGCCGATGGATTGCCGGATACCTCCATTGTCCTCACCTTGAGTCGTAAGTCCCCAAGTGTAATTCGTTTGGCGGAAGTTTTCAGCATCAAACACGCTCATCATAATGTCTTCAACTATCTCGGGATTGCCTCCATAAGCGGGATAATTGATGGTGTTTATAGAGTATGTCTTGCCATTGGCAGGATTGGTTTTGAGATAGGCAAAACGGCAGCACTGGTAAGGCCATGACAATTCTTCTACGTTTTCTTTGACGGCGATAGTATTCAAATCGGCATCCAAAGTGTGACAATCCAATTTGGGCGAACCGTTGTTCCTAAGAATGATGCGACATCCCAACGAATCAGGTGCCGGAAGCGTGTGATGGCGGTCTTGTCCACGCAAGCCTTCCCTCAATCGCTGGCCAACAAGTTGTCCTTCGGCATCGAATTTTAAGAACAGTATGGCTTCGGTGCCGTTAAGATGGTATTGACTGTGAGGTGGATAAGTGATAATAACGTTGCCGTCTTTATTTACGACTACGCCAGTATTATAAGGATAGAAAGTTCTATCGCTGTCATAGTAATCGTCGGTTTCCCAATCCAATTGAAGGACTGAGAATGAAAGGTCGTCATTCAAATTTACCCGATAGAAAGTGGCGATGTCGGCTACTCTTTTTGCGTAACATAGCATCAAATTACCATTAGGAAGTCGTTGCAACGGGCTAATCCAAACGACCTCTGCGTTGTATTCTTCTCCAGAAAACAGCTGCTGCGAAGCCAGTTCCTCGCCTTCGTCGGTCATCCTCACGAATTGGATTTCTGTAACATTGGAGTTTTGATCAACGATGGTCTTGTTGGCGACGAAGGTGTGTTCGTCCTCGAACATTATGCTATAAATCCACGAATCGGGAGAGTTTACAATTTCAATGAGTTCTTGAGCTTGTGCGCTAATGCTTCCAACGAACAGGATGGTGAGCAATGTAAAAAATCTGAATGTTTTCATTTTTTGCTTTATAAAAAGGTTAACATTGCAAAACTATAATAAAATTTAGCGTAAAAACAAAGTGGAACCCTTCTATTCAGGTTTTTAATAACAATATAATGATAAATCGCTGAATAACAATAATTTATAAGAACACAGATTCAGCTTTTTCTTGTCAGAGAATTTCAGAAATCGGTGTTTGCCCTGCCTTTTTTCGGACGTTTGAGCGGTATTTCATTGCTGTGTTTTCGGTGAGTCCTAAAAGATCGGCGGTTTCTTTCGCACGGAAATGCAGGAACGAAAGAACAGCAACATTGACTTCCATATCACTCAAGTCAGGATGAGCGGCTTTCAATCTTGCTACAGCTCCAGGATATGTCCTTTCAAATTCGTCAAAGATTTGTTTCGTCCGATTATCCTGATTGCTTTTGTAAAACGCGAAAACACAGTTGATTAACGTTTGCTGCTGTGAGTTTTTTATCTTTAATAACTCTATGCCCTTTTTTCTTCGATATCTGAGAACTATCAGCAGACACACGAAAACAACCACTACCACAACGGCAACCAGAAATAATACAAAAATACGTTTTGGCATTTGTGCCATCTGTAATTTGTTGATTTCCAGCATGGCATTATGCAAAAGTTCTTCGCGCTCAACTTCGTCTGAATATTCACCGTTTTCGTAACGGCTAAGGTAATAGTTTGCAAGACCGTTATTTATATAAAGAAGCTCACCTTTTTCACCTATGATTTCAGCATCGTGCATGGCGTTGTCAAAACAGACAAACGCGCTGTCGTATTCTTTGATAGCAAGATAACTGTTGCCAAGGCAATATGACGACATCATGTGAAGTCTGTATCGTTGTTTTTCAGCGTAGTAAATTTCCGAAATCTTCAGATGAGTTATGCTTTCACGCCAATTGCCCATTTCACCATACAGCATTCCAAGCCGTTGATGCACAACATATTTTATCCTGTCAATTTCATTTTGTACGTCGGTTGGCGTTTGGGAATAAGACACCAGACGTTCATCAACATTATGACATTGTTCGATGCTTTGCGACGCTTTCAATTCCCAGTTGAGAGCATCATCCAAACCTTGTCTTGTCACTTGGGCGTACCTGGCGAGATACATGCAGGTAACAGCTTCGAAATACTTGTCATCTCCTCCAACATAGTAATTTTCAGCGACTTTCAGTAATGAATCCATCTCGTTATTATGCTGGAAATGAACATCATAAACCTTAGCGCGAAGCAAACAATAATGTGCCTGTTCTTTTTCAGACAATGAAGAAACGTTGTAATTATCAAGTATTCTCAACGCCTTACCCGGATTTGTCTGATAGAAACCTTCGACTTCGTAGAGCATATCTTCCGAAGATGTAGGAGCAGTTTGTGTGCAGGAGGCGAGGAGCAGCAAGCAGAGTAATGGTAATATCAAATTTAGTTTTTTCATAATATTAGATAGCACACTTCTTGATTTCCTCAAAAACATCTTCAGCTTCATCCTTGGGCAATCCGAATTTTACGGCAAGTTTTACGGCATCTGCTTTGCTTGGGTTTTGATAATTGCCGTTTACCGAAAGGCTGTGATATCCACCCACGCCTTCGCAGGGTAACACGTCGTATGCCGGAGCCAGTTGCCAGATATCATTTCGGCGGATGAAGGCAAAATTCTTAACATGATCATCGCAATTGCCGATGATAAGGTTGAACGCCATCAAGCGGAACACTTTCCACAACTCCTTGACGGAATGCGTCAGTTGGCTGCAAGCCCAAAACAGATGTCCGTAATCAGCAGATGGCAGATGATAGTCGATGTTCATTAGTGCTGATAAACTGATGACATGCAACTTTCCTCCGTCTTCTGTACGGTCGAAACGTTTTGAGCCAAAGTATTTCCCATCAAAAAGGCGTGTTTCTGCCATCTCTATGCCACATTCTCTGGCACGCAAAGAGGTCTCATATTCAATTTTTCCCACTTCAGGCGGATCAGTGCGGTCGCGAAACTTCACCAGCCACTCGGCACCGTCATAATGTACAAACACCTTTGGCCTTGTGCCGCCCGACGAGCCACCGCGGCGCCAAGCCTTGTCGAGATCGTCTGAATAATCGGTATTCAATACACGCTGCGACTCCTCGGCCAAACGGTCAAGATCAATGATGTCCTGCTCATCAACAGTGCTTAAATCAGGATGATATTCCAATGCGCCACGTCCACGACTGCCGACAAACATCAGTTGCTCCAGCAAGTTCAACGATGCCAACGACTTGCCTTGTGCTCTCAAAAAACGGTCGAGTACCAAGGCGCTCCATCCGTCAGGCAAACTGTCGTCAAACACTCCGAAGTTACCGTCAAAAGGTTTTGCATCGGCTGTAAACAGTTTTGATTCCAAAGGCAGGTGAAAAGGGGAGATGGAGTATCCGTTTCGAATCCATTCTGCGTCGTATTCGAACATGGCACAGCCGTTTTTGCCCAAGGCTATCCGTCCGACTTTACGCGAACCTATCATTACTTCAACAATCTTGTCATTCATTGCGTTTCCCCCTCTTTCTGTCTTTTTGGTTGGCCTCAAGAGCCTCATTCATGGAGGCGTATTTAGGTGATTCAAACAAATGGTCGAAATCATTCAATGCGTCCAAAGCGTAGGCTATGTGGAGCAAACCGTCCAACGAAATCATGCCTGTTCGTTCAAAACGGCGATAAGTCGCCAATGGCAATCCTGAGCGAACAGAAATACCTTCCTGTGTCAAATTCATCTCCAACCGGCGTGTCTTTACCCGTTCTGCCAAAGCCTTTGCCTTGCCTTCTGGCGAAACTATGTCAAATGGCAGCATTTTATCACTTAAATCCATAATTATCTATTAACTGATTAAATAATATCAGTTGCAAAGATACAAAATTTTTTAATACGAGACTAAAAATTTCGTTGTTCGACCGCCAATTGTGATAAAATAAATGCCCATTGGCAGCTCTGAAAAATCAATTTGGCGCGATTCTGAATCAATTCTGCCTTTCATCAGGATATGACCTGTTACGTCGATGATTCGATATTCGGTTGGATATTGATAATCACCAAAAACATAGTTTTTGTTCAACCCATAGTTTTCTGAAACCAGTTGGACATCATGAAACAGAGTCTCGCGGTCGGCTACTGTCAGCGTGAAGGTTTTGGGGCGATATCCCTCGCAAGAAAATGTCACATCGTATGTGCCGCCTTTGATAGGTCGATGGTAGTCGCCTGCGGGCAAGTGGCTGCTGACCTCTGATCCATGATGGTCGTGACCTTCAATGAATACTGTCGCTTCCAAAGGTTCGCCTGTAATCGAGTCGGTGACGGTGCCGTGAATTCCGAAAAGGCTCTGCTCCATGTAACACAGCATACTCTCGTGGTTATAAGTCCAATATATCGGCATCTGCGACGGGTCGGGCGTATGAGAGAACGAGCACTCGATAGTCACCTCACGGCACTGGGCGTAATAGTTCATGTAATCCTGCCTACTGCCATAGATAGGGAACCACACATAACCGTTGACGATACCGTTGTTGTAGTCGCTCATATATACCGGGTCGTGTTGGTGTGTCAAGTCGGCGTATTCGTGACACACCAGCTGCCACCAAGCATCGTCGGGGTGATGCGGCTGGTAGGTGTCCCAAGGATAGTTCATCACCTCGGCACCGCCATGATAGTTGGCAGCCATCGTAAAAGGATATTGCTCAGCCAGCTCCATCATCCAAAGAGTTTCAGGCTGGTATTCGTAGCCATCTGGATGCGGACCGTTATCGAAATCCGGATAGTTACGGTTCAAGTCAACATCGTTGGCGTTGCGGCGTCTGGCGCCACTCACGGTGTTGTTTCCACCATAATAAGTTCCATCTGGATTGGTGCAAGGTGAAATGAAGATGTCGAGATTTTCTATCAGATTCAAAATCCGCGGGTCGTCGCTGGTGCAAAACTCATCGATAAGGCGAAGCATCAGCATCATGCCAGTCAGCTCGTCGCCGTGCATGGTGGAGGTGTAAAGAAACTTCGGTTTGCCGTCCGGCTCGCCGTTGTTGATGCGGCAAAACATCAGCTTGCGTCCGCTTGCAAGAGTGCCCAGTTCCAAATAAGAGCATCTTTCGGGATAATCATTGGCATACTGCTGCATCATATCCTGATAAGCATTGTAGGTCGGATAAGCGTCCCAGTCGTAGGCTTCGCGGTTGGAGCCGTCCCACATGGCATAATCCTGTTCCATTGAAGGAGGAGTGAGCAACGTAGGATGATAACCTTTTGCCAAAAGCTGCTGATATTGCTCAGCGTTTGCGTAGCAAATCAGGTTTAGTCCATCCAGCCTGTCGATGGAGCAGAGGCGAGTCAGCCGAGCGACCTCTTCGGGTTGTTGAATCCCGATGGAGAAATAATATTCCCCACGTGCGGCCATAAGTGCCTCGAGGTCGGATTGGGCTTGTGTTGCTATTACTCCAGACATCAGGAGCGCAATCAGGGTGAAAATTTTCGTTGCTTTCATATTATTATTGTTTTATCCATTTTCCACTTTCCGCTTCTTTGCCGTTGGCCATCACCTTCCAGATATAAGTCCCAGAAGGCCAATAGGATGTATTTATTGAAGTGACGTTTTCTAAAAGTTCTAGATTGAGGACGAGATGTCCTAGAGAATTATAAACTTCCACTCGGGCGTTTTGCAAAGCGGTGCGGATGTTTAAAATATCCTTTCCCGGATTGGGATAAGCCACCGCCTTAGCAAAACCATTGGAATGGGCTTCTTCGATGTCCAAGAGGTCGGACAATGTGACTTTGTGAATGTATCCTTCGTATGAATAGAAACTGGAACTGCTTACCAAACAACCGCCCTCGGGCAAGGCTACAAGCCCCATCGCCGCCAAGGGCGTACCGGGTTCTTTGATGTAAATCTCTCCGATTTTGTTCAAGTCCTCGTCCATGCAGGCAATGTAAAGAAACTCATAGTCCACGTCTCCAAGCATATACACGTTGTCATCCGAGTCGAAATCGATGGAATGTTCGAATCCTCCGTCGAAACGTTCGTTGCTATGTTTCGCCCAAGCGTAATTCGTTTGGAACATGTTTTCGTCGTAAACGCCCATCAATAGGTCTTTTTCTATTTCGGGATTGCCATTGTAGGCAGGAAAGGAAAAAGAATTGACGGAATACGAACGGCCATTGTGGGGATTGACCCGATAATAGGCCATACTACCGCATAAGAAAGGGAAAGAAAGCGTGTCGGTATTCTTTATGGAATCAACGACGTTGAGGTGCTCATCCATTGTGAAGCAAGTATAGACGAGTGGCCCCGGAGGGTTATATGGTCCCCATACATAGTTTCGTCCCGTAATGAAGCGACATCCGGTCGAATCAGGCGTTGGGATAAGTTTGTGGAAATACGTTTCTTCGTAAACAAGGCCACCGCTCACTTGTCCTCCGTAGCATTTCATCTTACGTTCTGCAAGGATTGCTCCATCGTCAGCAAACCTGACGATATGGACGCTATCCAAGAACCTGTCATTATATGATAGGAGCACATCTCCGTCCTTGACCACAAATGTTTTCACGCCGTTCCTATCCTGAGTTTGGACGGGAAAGTCGAGGCCATACCATTGGAAATCCTGATATACCAAGTCCATGTCCTCGGTGACAGTGATTTTATGGAAAGTCGCCGTGTCGGTTCCCAATCGTGTTGACACATAATAAAGACCGACATTTCCGTTTAGCTCACTGTACAACTCCACGTCATGGATTCGCATGGTGCTTAGCTCCTCATCGCTCCATGGTATTACGGAACCCAAAAACTGTCCGTCGGTTGAATATCTGTTGACAGAATAACGGCTTGTTGTGGAATTTGAGATTTTGAAAACTGTGATTTCGTTTTCGTTTGAATACATCATATTATACGGAATACTATTTGGAGTCTGTATGATTTGCTCAATATTCGTTGCTTTTTGGGCAAAGGTACTATGCCAAACAACGAGCATTGCAAAGGAGAGAATCACATATTTGAGATACTTTTTCATTGTCACAGGGATTTAGTGTTGCTATTCTTTTATCCATTTGCCGGATTCAGCAACCTTGCCGTTGGCAATCACTTTCCAGATATAAGTCCCAGAGGACCAATAGGATGTATTGATGATGGTGATATTGCTGGTGATTTCCTGATTATAAATCTGTTTTCCACTCATATCATAGATTTCCACATGGGTGTTTTGTAAAGCTGTGCGGATATTTAAAACATCTCTTCCCGGATTAGGATAAGCAATAGCTAAAGCGAAACCTGCATCATGGGCTTCCTCGATGCCGTCGAAGATGGCATGCGATAGTTTGAAGATGGCATGTTGCATCTCTCCTGATTTGCGGTCTTTTCCGGCAGTGGAGACCAGGCAGTCGCCTGACTCGATGACGAGGATGCTGTATGGAACCACCATACGCTCTACGTTGTGGTAATAAATCTCACCAACGATGTTCAGGTTTCCGTCGAGCATAGCAACATAGAAGTTGTCGGATTCGGGATCGTAGCCTCCCCAATCGGTATTCATATAGCTGCACATAAATATGTTTTCTCCATGGAAATCAATGGCTTCGCATAATGCCATTTGGTCGTATTCCGTTGGAGTATATGGTCCCAAAACACATTTCGTCTGAGTGAAATCAGGATTGAATTGCCCCATATACACATCAGCCTTTATTTCGGGATTGCCATTAAAAGCTGGAAAACTCACATCAGAAATCAGATACACTTTGTCGGTTTCTGGGTGAACCGCAAAATATTCGTAATGAGGCCGGTAGATTCCAATTGCCTGATTGTAGATGCTATGTTTGGTGTCAACAACATTCAGGCTGTCGTCGAAAAAGACGCACTCCGAATTGACATCTTTGGCATCGGGGTCTTCCATCACAAGGCGACAACCCGAAGCGCCTCTTTCGGGCGGCAACAAACTGGTGGTGGCGCGGCTGGTGATTTCAGACCATTGGTGAGTGATCTCGCCAGCTTCGTTATAGCGCACCATCATTTGAACACTATGGTTTCCTTCGATGTAAACGCCCGAAACGAACGTGCTCCCGTCGTCGTTAGGAAGCCATGCGAAATTCCACCAGTTGTCATTTGTGATTTCTTCAGGGAAAGGAAATGCATCCGCGAACTCGAAAGTGGTGAGCTCGAAGTCTTCGGAAATGGAGACCTTGTAAACGGTAGGATGATCCGGGCCTTTCACATAATAGAAGCAAAGACCGCCGTCGCTCATCCTGAAAAACTTGCTTTCGGTGAGGAAATAACAGGTGTTTGTGTAGCTGTGCCACAATTCGTAATCAATGATGTTGCCTTCCTCATCGATGATTACAGCGTAGAGCCCGACACCGCTTTCAACGGCGTTGAGGATGATTTGACCATCGCTCCATTGGTCTATGTGATAGACAATCAGTGTTGGCGACGGAAGGATTTCTTCTGGTTCGTTCACTTGGGCTTGCATTCGCACCCCTCCCATCATCAGGAACGCAAGCAGGGTGTAAATTTTAGTTGCTTTCATATTATTATTGTTTTATCCATTTTCCGCTTTCCGCTTCTCTGCCATTGGCCATCACTTTCCAAACATACATTCCGGAGACCCAGTTTTCGGAGTTGATAGTTGTGATATCGCTCATTACATCTTGGTTATAAATCATCCTTCCCATCATATCATAGACTTTGATTTCAGCGTTCTGCAGATCGGTTTTAATGTTGAGAATGTTTTGTCCCGGATTCGGGAAAGCCCAAACAATTGCGGTATTGTCTTGAATCTCTTCAACCTCAGCATATTCAACCGGTATCGGAATCGGTAAGCCGCCATTCACGCCTTCAGTATCCTCAACCCAGACGCATTGTCCCATTGCGCCGGCATTCAACGCTTCAAGAAAATCGTATGTATCGTACTGTTGCGCTTTAAGTATCCACGATGTTGCAGTCGTCCCTTCATGGAAACGGGTTGAATAGGGGAGCAAGACCCATGTACTTGTTTCCAAATTGTAAACATGTTCTGTAGCTAAAGTCTCATCGCTGCTCCAATAGCAATTTTTTACTAAGGTATCACTACATATCGCGGGAACGATATAGCCGTACCATTTGCTTTGAATAAGGGTTGTTGTCCAGGGGTATATATTGCCGGCATTATATACGTTTTTGATATATCCGTCGGTAGGCGGCGTGCTCATGATACCACCCATCTGAATGAGTAACGGATCTCCACTGGTGAAGACAGCTGTCAGTTCACCACGATTGAAACAATTGTAGATGGTGCCGTCGGCTCCCGAGATGCCGCCAACCATAATTTCATCATCGTTGACACCAGTAAGAAGCGCTGCGTTGCCGCAACATGACATCACGGTAGTTATCGCCGTACCGATGATGCCACCTGTATTCATGCCACCTGTGACCGTGCCCGACTCGTGATTAAAACAATTGGTGATAGAGCAATCCAGTCCGCCTTGTCCCGCCATGCCTCCTGCGGTTCCTTCTGAAACGATTTCACCGTAGTTGTCGCAATTTTTGATGATAAATGCTCCATTGCCAACCATACCCACCATGCCTCCGGAAAAAGTCCAACCGTTAATAGAGCCATAATTAACACAATTGTCTATGACAAGGTTGCCGTTACTGACAACTGTCTTTCCAGCTATGCCCCCAGTGCATTCGTTTTCGGAAACTATAGCATGGTTCACGCAGTTTTTAATGAAAACAGTGTCGCTGACGTTAACTTCGCATTGTCCAACCAAGCCACCGCTTGGCTTAGCACTGAAAATCTCTATCAGACCGTCAACCGAACAGTCAAAGATATTGGTGTTTTTGGCTTTTCCAACAAGGATACCACCTATGGCGGTGTACACCAATGCCTGCTCATATTCCAAGACAGTCGCCTTTTCCAAAATGGTGTTTTTAATAGTGGCGTTCTCAGTGACTGCGAACAATCCTGAGATTTTTTGTCCGTTTTCATATAAACCGCTGATAGCATGATTGTTACCATCAAATAAGCCTGTGAATGAGCCGGTGCTGCCTATTGGGGTCCATAGCAGAGAGTCGCCATCATTTAATATGATGTCGTTTGTGAGGATATAACAGACGTCACCGCCAGTGCCGTTGTTGGTCTGCTGTGCTAAAAACGCCAATTGTTCCGCTGTTGCAATCTGGTAAGGGTTTTCGGCAGTGCCGTCGCCACCGTCGTAAGCGTCGGCGACGGTGCCGTTCCAAGGTGTCTGCGCCCCGCACATCATCGCGAAGGCAAAAATGACTGTCAAAAGTAATTGTTTTTTCATAGGACTAAGTTTAAATCATCAATCTTTCTTATCCTTGCAAAATTATAATAAAAATTCGCTAAAAAAGCAACAGGAGACTGGCAATCCACAAAAATTTTTAAAGTTGTGATTGTAAATCAAAGAGTTGTGAAATTTTAATCCACAAAAAAGTTGGCATGGAATTAGTGGAAAATCTTTTCCAAATCGTCGGTTTGCACCTTTTTCTTTATTGCTGTGCGGTACTTCGCCACAGTGTTTTCCTTGAGGTGCATGATGTCGGCGGTTTCTTTCAGGCGGAACGAGAAAAATGAAAGGATGCAGATGTCGAGCTCCGTGTCGCTCAAATCGGGATGAGCGGCGCTGAGTTTCGCCATGGCATCGGGATAGGCGGTGTTAAACTCATTGCGGATGCGCTCCATCTTGTTGTTGTGCCGGTCGCTGAAGATAGCTCGGCCTTTGAGCCGCAAAGCCTCATAATCCTTGTCTTTTATGGTGTTGAGATGGCGTTTCTTCCAAATGAAATAAAATGCCACAACGACAGCTGAGGCTGTAAAAATTATTACAATCAACCAAACTACATTGGCGCTTTTATCAGACTTGTCAAGGCTTTGCAGATAGGCATTTAGAATCGGCAATGCATTGGTGTTATGATGCCTGTCTACAATTTCCTTTTCGTTTGATGTCTTCAACATTGAGAGATATGGCGCAGCTTTCAGAGTGTCGCCAATCTTTTCCCAACAGTCTGCCAAACCTGCCACAGACTGTTTCCGGATATTATGGTCAGGTGTCTGAAATGCCACTTCCAGTTCAGTGATAGCAGTTTGGTAGTCATGCTTCTGATAATAAACGAAGGCCTCTTCCAAATAAGTCTTATGATATAGCAAAACATCATTGTTAATCAATGACTTGGCTATATTAAAATGATATATTGCCGAGTCATATTGATGACTGTGACGCAGACAATTGGCGTAGGTGTTTTCAAGATATGCCCGTTCCAGCGGATACCGTAGTGCATCGGCAATATCCAAACCCTTATGGCAATACATGTAGGCTGTGTCGCCTTCGCCTGCCTTGCCTAAGCGCTCGTATGTGATGCCAAGGTTGGAACACGAACGTGCTATCCATGCGGTGTCGTTAGCCCGTGTGGCATAGTCTAAGCCAAGCATCGCAAAACGCTTGCAAGCGCTGCCATCAGAGAAATTGAACGCTATCCTTGAATTGATGTAATAAATTTTGCTGCGCAATTGAAAATCATCAAAATTCTCATCTAAAATCTTCAACGCTTCTACCAGATGCTTCGCTGCTTTTTCTGAAACATGATTTTCGCCAAACTGCAGCGCACCTATGAGATAATGGCATCGAGCCTGCATCCATAAGTTGCGCCGGCTGTTGTTTTCTTTGTAATATTCAAATGCCGGCAGAATTATTGAATCGTTGAAATCGTAGTAATAAAAGCCGGTGATGAGAGAGTCAATGGAGTCGAGGGTTTTTGTATAGGTGAGGTCTTGCGGCGAATTGGAGTTAGGTTCACGAAAATTGTCATAATGATCGCAACTCGCAATAAATGCAAGGAAAAATGCGATTGACAATATGGCAATAATTCTTTTCATAATTATGTAGAGACGCCATAATATGACGTCTCTACCGTTTTTTTATGATTCTCGTTATTTCACCAAGTCGAAGGTATCCTTAGCAATCATATATTCCTCATCTGTAGGATATACAACCACTTTCACCTTTGAGTCAGGTGTTGAGATGACGGCTGCGTCGCCCATGATGGTTTCGTTCAGCTTCTTGTCGAGTTTGATGCCGAAGAACTCCATGTTCTCGAGGATAGCTTCGCGCATGAACCATGCGTTCTCGCCGATACCGCCTGTCATCACGAGGACGTCCATGCCGTTCATGATGGCTGCGTAGGCGCCGATGTATTTCTTCACGCGGTGTGCGAACATGTTGAAGGCGTAGGTGCAGCGTTCGTCGCCGGCGTCACGGCCAGCGCGCACGTCACGCATGTCCTGTGAGTTGCCGGTGATGCCGATGAGACCTGACTTCTTGTTCACCAATGTGTTCATCTCCTTGGTGTTATAACCTTCCTTGTCCATGATGTACATGAAAGCGCCGAGGTCGAGGTCGCCGGTGCGACTGCCCATCACGAGGCCTTCAACAGGGGTGAAGCCCATTGATGTCTCCACCGACTTGCCGTTTTCGACTGCTGCGATGGAAGCGCCACTGCCGAGGTGGCATGTGACGATCTTTGTGTTTTTCCAGTCTCTTCCGACGTATTCAGCGGCTTTCTCAGCGACGTATTTGTGGCTGGTGCCGTGGAATCCGTAGCGGCGTACACGATATTTGTCGTAGTATTCGTAAGGAATAGCGTAGAGATATGCCTCTGGTGGCATGGTGGCGTGGAATGAGGTGTCGAACACCGCTGCCATCGGGATGCCCGGAAGCACTGCCTGCATTGCTGCGATGCCTTGCAAAGCGCCTGGGTTGTGCAATGGGGCGAGGTCGCAGAGGTCCTTGATCTGGTTGATGACATTGTCGTCGATGCGGACGCTGTGGGTGAACTTCTCGCCGCCATGAGCCACGCGGTGACCCACTGCCTTGATTTCCTTCAGGTCGCTGATGACACCGTATTCTTTATTTGTAAGTGCCTGAAGCACAATCTTGATACCTTCTGTGTGGTTCGGGATAGGAAGCTGCTCATAGTGCTTCTGACCGTTCCATTTGTGGGTAAATTCGCCCATCTCGAGGCCGATGCGCTCCAATAAACCCTTGGCTAATACCGAGTGGTTCTTTTCGTCCATCTCAATCAATTGATACTTGATTGATGACGAACCGCAGTTTAAAACTAATATCTTCATGATAATTTTTTTTAATTATTACTTTTTCTGTGCGATAGCCTGGTTACAGGTGATGGCGACGAGTTTATAGACATCGTCGATTGAGCAGCCACGGCTGAGGTCGTTGCAAGGTTTTGCGAGACCTTGGAGCACTGGGCCCACTGCTTCGGCGCCGGCGAGACGCTGCACGAGTTTATAAGCGATGTTACCAACCTCGAGGCATGGGAATACCAATGTGTTGGCTTTTCCTGCCACTGGGCTGCCTGGAGCCTTGCTTGAGCCGACTGATGGCACGATGGCGGCGTCAGCCTGGAGCTCACCGTCGAGGACGAGGTCAGGACGGCGTTCCTGTGCGATGCGTGTGGCCTCGATGACTTTGTCGACGACTTCGTGTTTTGCCGAGCCCTTTGTTGAGAAGCTCAAGATAGCTGTCACAGGGTCGATCTTGGCGATAGCCTTGGCAGTGTCGGCGGTGCAGATGGCTATTTCTGCAAGCTGTTCGGCTGTCGGCATAGGTGTCACTGCGCAGTCGGCGAACACCATTCTTCCGTTAGTGCCGTAAGGGCAGCCTTCCGGTAAGAACATTGTGAAAGCGCCTGAGACACATGTCACGCCAGGGACAGTCTTGATGATCTGCAATGCCGGGCGGAGCATGTCACCTGTGGTTGAGCGGGCGCCGCTGACGAGGCCGTCGGCTTCACCGGCTTTCACCATCAAGATGCCGAGGTACATGAAGTTGCCTGCGAGGTCGTATGCCTGCTCAGGTGTCATGCCTTTGCTCTTGCGGAGTTCGAAGAGGAGGTCGGCGTATTTCTGGCGTTCAGGGTTGGTTTGTGGGTCAATAATACGGGCCTTGCTGATGTTTTTGAGTCCAAACTCGGTCGTCATGTCGGCGATCTTCTGGGCTGGTCCGATCAAAATGACGTCGGCGATGCCGTCGGCAATGATGCGGTCGGCTGCCTTCAATGTTCTTGGTTCATCTCCCTCAGGGAGCACGATGCGCTGTTTGTTGGCTTGCGCATTAGCGATAATTTCTTCAATAAGTCCCATTACTCAATTATTTATAGATTTAAAAATTCTCTAAAAATTATTTCGCAAAAATACAAACCTTCTATTAAAAATCCAAATTTTTTCTATATTTTTGCACAATAAAATTATTAAGAAATTCGATGGGAGAAATTACTGATTTTCAATTAGTTACTGAAAACATCGCCTCGACGCTCGAGCCAAGCCTGCGTGTGGTGGAGTATATTTCGCCCTCGTGGAATTTCATTGTCGTTTTCATGGCAATGCTGTTTATGGTGCTCAACAAACAGCTTTATAACATGCGTTTCCACATGATGCTGTCGGTTCTGACACAGTCGCATGACAGCGAAAAGATTATGCGTGAATGGAACCCTATCGTGAGTCTTAACGGCTTCACGGTGTTCGTGTCGTACATCGCACTGCTTGCCTTGATTGTGCAAAAAATCGTAGTGGTTTATTCAGGAAACACTATACTTTACAACAATTTCGGCTTCTATCTCGACATCTGCACCTTCATCGCCATGATTTGTATCTTCCAATACCTCGTGGTGTCGCTCTACGGCTGGCTTTTCCGCATCGAAGCCGCCACCACGCATCAGGAGGTGACGCATCTCTCCACAATGACGATTCTCAACATCGTGATGATAATATTCGGACTCATCCTGATTTTTTATCCGACAAAATTAATTTTAATAATAACGATATCTATTGTATTGATAATCACGGCAATTCGAATAATAAAAACTTTTTTTGAGTTCCGAATGTTATCAAAGATGAATTTATTGAATAATTTTTTGTATTTTTGCACACTCGAAATTGCACCTATTTCAGTAGCCATCACGATGGTGTGCAGATTGGTCGCAACTGATTGTGTATTATAGGTTTATATAAAAACGTGTTTTTGAAAAATGAAGATTAAAAACATTCTCGTTTCACAGCCGAAGCCGGTTGATATTTCCAAAACTCACTTTGAAAGTATCATCAAGAAATATAACGTAAAGATTGATTTTGAGAAATTTATTAAGATTGAAGGCGTAGAGGCGTCGGAGTTGAGGCAGGACCACGTGAAACTCACCGATTATACGGCCATCATCTTGACAAGCCGCAACGCAGTCGACCATTTCTTCCGCATCGCCAAGGAAATGCGCTACACCGTGCCGGATGACCTCAAATATTTCTGTGTAAACGAATCGACAGCATTGTATCTCCAGCATTATATCCAGTTCCGCAAACGTAAGATTTTCTTCGGAAACCAGACGTTCGCAGACCTCGTCGAGATAATGAAAAAACATCGTGAAGAGACTTATTTCCTGCCGACTTCAAACATCGTGACAAGCGAAGATTATGTCGGAATGATGACAGAGGCGAAGCTCAACTTCAAAAAATCGTTGCTGTTCCGCACCGTGCCATCAGATTTACACGAAATCGACATCACAAAATACGACATGCTCGTGTTCTTCAGCCCAGCCGGTATCGACTCGCTGAAAATCAACTTCCCTAACTTCGTTCAGGGAGAGGTTGCTATAGGAACTCTCGGCTCATCAACAGCCAAAGCCGTTACCGACGCCGGATTCAACCTTAGCTTCAGCGCACCGACCAAGACAGCCCCTTCAATCACAATGGCTATCGAGGAATATCTTGAGGCTGAAATCAAAAAAGCAAAGAAAAGATAATTGGAACTCAAGGAAGGATTACCGAAATCGCAGCGCATCTATCTGAAAAAAGCTGTCCAGACTTTATTTGAAGAAGGAAAAGGGTTTTCGTTGTATCCTTTCAGAGTGATTGTACATCTGTATGATGCTGAGAATCAGGAAGATGCACTTCCGAGGATTCTCGTCTCCGTTTCCAAAAAAAGATTTCATCACGCCATAAAACGCAACCGTGTCAAGCGCCTGATTCGCGAAAGCTGGCGCAAAAACAAGGCCGAGCTGATGAAATTATGCCAATCGAACAACAAAACACTCGATGTTGCGTTTGTTTATAATGCCACAGTCATTCTTAAATATGAAGAGATTGAGGCTAAGATGAAGATTGTGGTTGAACGTTTGGTTGAGAAACTATGTTGAAATTCATAATAAAACTACCGGCAAATTTCCTGATACTGCTGATAAAAATATATCAGTACACGCTCTCGCCTTTCATAGGGCGCAACTGCCGCTATACTCCGACGTGCTCCAACTACGGCATCGAGGCAATACGCAAATACGGCGCCATCAAGGGCGGCTGGCTGACAATAAAAAGAGTGGCATCGTGTAACCCTTGGGGCGGCTCAGGATACGACCCGGTGCCGTAATAGTTAAAGTTAAGAGTGAAGAGTTGAGAGTGGAGAGTTAAGATTTTTAAAAAGATTTTGAGCCGTAAGGCGACCCGATAATAAATAAATTAACAATATGAAACATTTAAAGACTTTGCTGATTTTATTGGTTCTGACTGCAACGACAGCGGTAGGCCAGACTAAAAAGAACAATTTCGAGATTTCAAAGAGCATAGATATATATAATAATGTGTTGAGGCAGCTCAACATGTACTATGTCGATGAGATCGACCCGGCAGAGCTTAACGAGTCGGCTATCAACGCCATGCTCGAAGGCCTTGACCCGTATACTGTGTTCATCACCGAGTCGCAGATTGAGGACGTGAAGCTCATGACGACAGGCGAATACGGCGGCATCGGCTCACTGATTCAGTATTTCGAAGGCAAGACACAGATCTCTGAGCCTTACGAAGGCTTCCCTGCAGCCAAAGCGGGATTGATTCCAGGTGATATCTTCTTGGAAATCAACGATATCGACGTTACGACTAAAAACTCAAACGAGATAAGCGAGCTCTTGAAAGGCACTCCTGGCACCACCGTGAAACTCAAGATGCAACGCCCGGGCGATAAGGAGCCTTACGTGAAGGAGCTCAAACGCGAGAAGATAAAAATCGACAACATCCCATATTCCACAGTGTTTGACAACGGCATCGGATACGCCATTTTGTCGCAGTTTACCAAGGATTGCGCCAGCGAATTGAAGGAAGTCATCATCGACATGAAGAAAAAACATGAGCTCAAGGGTTTCATCCTCGACCTCAGAGGCAACGGCGGTGGCTTGCTCAACGAAGCTGTCGACATCGTGAATATGTTCGTTCCAAAGAACAAACTCGTTGTGTATCAAAAGGGTAAGGTTCCGGAGAACAACTATAACCACTACACCCAGCATGAGCCTCTTGATCTCGACATCCCGTTGGTGATTCTTGTCAACGAAGGCAGCGCGTCGGCATCGGAAATCGTGTCGGGCTCCATTCAGGACTTCGACCGCGGCGTCATCGTGGGACAGCGCACATTCGGCAAAGGCCTGGTGCAGAACATCTTCCCGATGAGCTACAACACTCAAATAAAGGTGACGGTGGCACATTATTATCTGCCGAGCAACCGTTGCATCCAGGAAGTCGATTATTCAAAAAAGAAGAAGGGTAATGTCGCGGATACATTAGCAAAAGCTGACACTTTGGGCAAGGTGTTCCATACCGCCAACGGCCGTGTCGTCTACGAAGGCCACGGCATCCAGCCTGATGTGAAGATTGAGCCTACGATGGCTTCGACGATAACCATGCATCTCTACGCGAAGAATCTGTTCTTCAAATATGCCAACAAGTTCTACAGAGAGCATAAGTCGATAAAATCGCCGAAAGACTTTAAGATTACCGACGCGATTTATGAAGATTTTATGCAATTCGTTAAGGATGAAGGGTTTACATTTACATCGGAAAGTGAAAATGAGATTAAGAATCTTGAGAAAATAGCAAAGGCAGAAGGATATCTTGAAGAGATACAACCTATTCTGGATCAGGTGGTTGCAACGATAGAGGTGGAGAAGACCAAAGATCTTATCGACAACAGAAAAGAGATAGAGGAGATGCTTGAGACGGAGATTGTGAGCCGTTATTATTACCAGAAGGGCAGAATTATTGCCGCTTTGGACAACGACCCTGAGCTTGAAAAGGCGTTTGAGGTGATTTTAAACCAAGAGGAATACAATGATATTCTGAAAGGCACAAAATAAATAACATGAAGAAACATAAACTTACACTCTCTTTTTTGGAATTTAACTCTATTGATGAGTTGAACGACGACGACCGCACCCTTTTGCTGAAGGCTAAGGAGGCGGCGAAAAACGCTTACGCGCCATATTCCAAATTCAAAGTAGGAGCGGCGGCACGTCTCGCTAACGGCATGATAATCATTGGCTCAAATCAGGAAAACGCAGTTTTTCCTGTTGGTTTGTGTGCTGAGCGGGTGGCACTGTTCAGCGCCCAGGCAAACTATCCCGACCAGCCTATCGTAGCGTTGGCAGTGACCGCTATCGGTTCTGACAGCAAGATCTCGCAGCCTGTCCCGCCATGTGGCAGCTGCCGTCAGGCGATGATTGAGGCCGAGAGCCGCCACAACCAGCCATTGCGCGTCATCATGCAAGGCGAGGAAGGGCCAATCATCATCAGCGAAAGGATGGAAAACCTCATGCCGCTGACGTTCGCTAAAGATTTCTTGAAGAGATATACGGAATTTGCGTAAGATTATTTAAACGTAAACAACAGATTTGCGAAGAAATTCCACAACGTCGCCATGCCGATGGCGAAAATCTTGCTGAGGTAGAAGTTCCATTTCAGTTTGTCGGTCAAAAGATAAAGTGTTAACGAATTGATTCCCAATCCGATGGCGGAGACAAGCATAAACTTTCCGTATTCTGTCGCGACATCGGCGTTCTCGCTTTGGAACGTCCAGATGCGGTTCAGGATGTAGTTCGAAGTGGCGGCGCAGACAAAACCGATGGCGTTGCTCACATATTTGTTGATTTTAATAATCTCCTTGAAAAGATAAGTGATGCCAAAATCAACGAAAACGCCGGAAAAGCCGACGACTCCGAACTTGAGGAATTTTAATATAAAGAACTTGTCAATTACCATTTATTAGTTTAAAGTTTATATTTAAAAATAATCCTGTTAATCTTGTTAATCCTGTCCAATAAATGAATCCTGTCGTTTTGAAAAACGATTACAAATAATAAATATTGCAACAGTCATTATTAAACTGAGGATTATCACTAAAACGTTGTCAGTGCTGCAGAAATGATCAACGTCGATGTCGATGAAGCCTCTGGTGTTAAGGTAATGGAGCATCACGATGGTGGCGTTGTTGACGAAGTGCATCAGCATGGAAGGGAAGATGGAGCCTGTCATCCAGAACATGTAGCCGAGCATCAATCCGAGGATAAATCTTGGGAGGAAGCCGAAGAAGTCCATGTGGAAAGCCGAGAAAACAAAGGCTGTAACGATGATGGCGACATGTACGTTTTTGAATAGTCTCATCAACCCCTTTTGAAGCACCGAGCGGAATAAAAGCTCTTCGCTGACGGCCGCCAATGCCGCGATAATCAGCATGCTTGAGAAAAGCGAGCCTTGTGATATGAACATCTTGATGACTTCTTCCGACTTCTGCTGTGTTAAGCGGAGCTTTGCCTCTAATGCGCGCATCGATTCAGGGAAAACGATGCTGTCGTTCCAATCCGTCACCCAGCTGAGGAACGGGATTATTGTGAAAAGCGCCGCGATTCCGAGCAAAGACCAAGCTGGTATCTTGCGGAATCCCAGATAGTTGAGAGGCCTTTTATACACCAGCATCACATAAACCACTGCAGGCAACATAAAACCTATTACCTGGTTTAAAACCTGAATGATTTGGAGGTTATTCAAATCAGTGATTTCACCTCCGTTTATCATGGCAACAAAAACGCCCAACACGCTGCTGAAAAGTATTCCGAAAATCAGCAAAAGCATGAAAGTCAGGAGTCTGGTGCCTTGGGTGGTGTTTTTTATCAAAGGGAAGTTCATGTCCTATAATTTTTAGCCATTAGCCATTAGTCATTAGCTGTTGTTGGAAGATTAATGCTGACGGCTATATTTTCTTATCATATTCTTTAACGTCAATATCAGTTTTTCATTGTTCAAGAGTGCCTCCAAACTCTGGTGCATGCGGTATTTCCACTTCCACTTGGAGTCGGCGGGCTCGTTGATTTGTTCGTCCCAGGTGTTGTCCCAGCGGAAGTCGCCGTCCATTGCGATGTAATCCTGGATAGGGAGGATGACCCACTGTGAGCTGGAGTTCATGTGTTGTTCCACAATCTCCTGGCAAATCCACGGCTCGCAGAAATACGGCGGGTTGTCGGTATGATGCAGCATCTCATGATAATAACGTGCTGAGAGCTCCCGGTCTTGTTCCCACCATCCGCGAATCGTAGGCATGTCGTGCGTTCCCGTAGTGTCGACACTGAGATAAGGGTTCTCGCGCGGGTCGCTGAATGGTCGTGAGCTGTTTTTCGGCATACGCTGCACCTCAAGGCTGAGGATGCCCAGCTCACGCATCACACCGGGTACGCATGGCGCCCCCATGCCGAGGTCTTCGCCACAAATTAAAAGCCCGTCATTTCGAGCGGAACGTAGTGAAGTCGAGAAATCTCCAGCAAATGTTTGAGATTTCTCCATTCCGCTACGCTCCAGTCGAAATGACGTATTGTTTGGCAGATTGAATATTTTAGACAACCGTTTACGTCCTTCGATCTCCCACATTTTCGGGTTCTCGGGCGAATAATGGCCGTAGCTTGCGTCGGGGCTGCCTTTCGGGATCTCCCAGATGCGGAAGAAGCCGAAGATATGGTCGATGCGCAAGGCGTCGAAATATTTTTTGAACCATACGACGCGCTCTTTCCACCACTGGAAGCTGTCTTTTTCCATCGCTGCCCAGTTGTAGGTGGGGAAACCCCAGTTCTGACCCTGAGGCGCGAAGCCGTCAGGCGGAGCGCCGGTTTCCATGTCGAGGTTGAAGAGATGCGGATGCTGTTTCACGTCGTCGCTCTCACGGTTCACCCCAATGGGTAGGTCTCCTTTGAGCATGATGCCTCTTTCGTGAAGATAATCAACGGCTTCAGAGAGCTGCTTGTCGCAATGCTGCTGAAGAAATTCATAGAAATCAGGTTTCTTGCCTCGTTTCTGGGCATAGACCTTTTTCAGGTAGTCCATCTTGGCTTTGAAAACCTCAGGATAATCCACGAATTCCTTGGCGTTGAGCTCTTTTTTCAGCTCCTCGAACCATTTCCTGTCGTTCTCGTCTTTAAGTAAACCTACTTTTTCAACGTTGAGATAAATGGGATGTAATTCCTTGGTACTTATCGACTTATAAGGATATGAATCGCTCCAGCTGCCGTCGGTGGTGGTGTCGTTGACAGGGAGTATCTGAATCATCTTCAGACCAGTAGCAACACACCAGTCGGCAAGCTTCTTCAGGTCTAGAAACTCACCGATGCCGCAGCTGTCATCGCTTCGCAGCGAGAAAACCGGTACCGCAACGCCAGAATGATATGGCAGGTTGTACGACATGTTTTGTTTTTATTAAGACAGGATTAACAGGATTTACAAGATTTTTGTTGCCCAAATTGGTTGTCATAATCCTGTTAATCTTGTTAATCCTGTCTAATAATTATTTTTGTCAAAACTATAGCTTGTCAATTTCTTTGCAGAGGTTGTTGAAAATCTCGCTAATCTCTCCAACGCCGTTGATTCCTACGAGGTTACCTTGTTTCTTGTAGTAGTCGAGCACTGGAGCGGTCTTCTCTCTGTATTCCACGAAGCGGTGTTTGATGCTGTCGATGTTGTCGTCGGCGCGACCGCTGGTCTTGCCGCGTTCAAGCATACGGTTGATGAGGATTTCCTCAGGCACCTCGAGGCTGTAAACAGCATTGATTTTCAACGAGAAACCTTTCATGATTTCGTCGAGCATCTCGGCCTGTTTCACCGTGCGTGGGAAGCCGTCGAACAGGAATCCTGCTGATTTTAGGTTGGCTGCGACTCTTCCTTTGATAATCGAAACCACGATTTCGTCTGACACCAATCCGCCTTTGCTGATGATGTCTTTCACCTTTTTGCCGATTTCGGTCTCGGCAGCCATCTCTTCGCGAAGGATGTCGCCCGTTGAGAGGTAAGTGAGACCGTATTTTTCCTTAAGTTGTTGTGACTGAGTGCCTTTACCAGCACCTGGAGGTCCGAAAAGTATGATATTCATTATTCAACAATTTTATAGATTTCTTTAAGATTTCTTCCGTATTCGTTGTAGTCGAGGCCATATCCGACGATGAAGTCGTTGCCGATGTTCATCCCGATATAGTCGATATTGAAATTGTATTTAAAAGCGTTAGGTTTGAACATCATGCTGGCGATTTTGATGCTCTTGGCGCCTTTATTGTTCAGGTCTTTGAGCAGCTCGTTCATGGTGAAGCCCGAGTCAACGATGTCTTCCACGATAACGATATCGCGGTCCTTGACCTTCTCATGCTCGATGCCTAACAGCTCATTTGGCTTGCTTGTGCTGTGTGTCCCGACGTATGTCTTGTATTTCACAAACGCCATCTCACAAGCCATGTCGAGGCTCTTAAACAGCTCGGCTGCGAACATGAACGCTCCGTTGAGCATTACGAGGAAAAGTGGGTCTTTATCTGCCATGTCCCGCTTGATTTCGCTGGCGATTCGGTGAATCTCGATTTCAATTTTCTCTTGTGGAATAAAAGGAGCAAACTCTTTGTCGGATACTTTTATGATGCTCATAATCAACGAGTTATAAATTTGTGCTAAAAATCATTAACTTTTGCAAATATAAAAATTAATTTAGTAACTTTGCAAAAAATAAATTTTTAAAAAATGAATCCTTTAGTAAGTGTTATTATGGGGAGCACGTCGGACCTTCCGGTTTTGGAGAAGGCGTTGACGTTTTTCGATGAGATGGAGATTCCGTTTGAGATGAATGCCTTGAGCGCGCATCGTACTCCTGAATTGGTTGAAGAATTTGCCAGAAACGCTCAGAAACGTGGCATAAAAGTCATCATCGCTGCAGCGGGAATGGCAGCACATCTTCCAGGTGTGATTGCAGCCATGACACCGATACCGGTCATCGGAATACCAGTAAAATCAGGCAATGACGGCATGGATGCACTGTTCTCAATAGTGCAGATGCCTCCAGGAATCCCGGTGGCGACAGTGGGTATCAACAACTCTTTGAATGCAGCTATTTTGGCAGCTCAGATCCTTGCTGTCGGCGACCCTACGGTAGCAAAACAGGTTGTCGAATACAAGGAAAATCTGAAAAAGAAAATCGCTAAAGCTAACGAGGAGCTGAAGGAGATTCATTACAAATTCAAGACTAATTGATGAGCAGCGTCGAGGTCAAGGAGGAGAGAAGCCGCCTTTTGCGCAGTTTTATAGTGCCTGTGGCGTTTGTCGCCATCTGCTGGATTGTGAAAGGCATAGAGGTGATTTTCCATCTTGACTTCTCTTTTCTCGGTATCAAGCCGTTGCAGGCCGACGGCATACCTGGCATTTTCCTGTTCCATTTCCTTCACGGAAGCTGGAGCCATCTTTATGCCAACACATTGCCAATAATTGTGTTGGGGGCATGTCTTTATTATTTCTACAAGCCGATAGCCACCAAGATATGGCTGCTTTTGATGTTTTCCTCGGGCTTGCTGACGTGGTGCGGCGCTCGAGGCGGAGTACACATCGGAGCCAGTGCCTTGATATATGGATTGGCGTATTTCCTGATGATAAGCGGCTTCATCAGGCGTAACAGAAACCTCATAATCGTCTCGTTGTTGGTGGTTTTCCTCTATGGCAGTCTGATTTGGGGCATTTATCCGAAATACGCCATCGAAAACCATATCTCATGGGAAGGACATCTCGCAGGACTTATCATGGGCGTAGCCCTCGCTATCGTCTATCGCCACGAAGGGCCTCAGCGTGAGGACGAAAACGAAAACGATAACGATAACGATAACGATAACGAAAACGAGGATGACGACCGCTATTGGGACGTTCCTGAGCCCCCGAAAGAAGAGCTGACGCAGCCGAAATATTTCAGGCATTAGTTGACTGGTGACAGTCTTACCATCAGCACGCCATGTGATGGGATGTTGGTTACCACATTCTTTTTTGTCGACTTGGCGATGGTTTTGTGCTGCCAAAGGTCGTAAACGCTAAAGTTGCTGTCTGTTGCGCGCAGCTCAGGAATGTCGTTCCAATTAAAGTTGAGGTTCCATTCTGTCTCGCCACGATTGAAGAAGCACACTGCCCACTGGTTATTTGCCAGCTGCTTCACCCAAATTTGGTGATCGCCCATCGCTACCGACAGATGTGCCTGAATGCCCAATGAGTCTTGGTCGATGGCTATGACATCTTTATTTGTTAGGATACGTTTGGTGTCGTCGCTCATGTTACCCAAGTCGTTGCCTGCCATCAGCGGAGCGGCGAGCATGCACCACATCGAGAAATGGCTCTGGTCTTCGATGGCGTTCATGCCTCCGTTGCCTACTTCAAGCATGTCGGGGTCGTTCCAGTGACCTGGACCGTTGTAAGGGTAGAGATCCTGAACCAGGTCGATGATGTTCACCATTCCGTGACCGCCCCAGTCTTCGCGGCCGTCCCAAAGGTTGATGATGTCGCCTGTGGCTCTCCAGAGGTGGCCAATGCTTTTGCCCCATTCCCAAGGCTTGGTGCTGCCCCATTCGCAGATGCTGAACACTATAGGACGGCCGGCTTCTTTCAAAGCCTCGCGCATGATAGTGTAGGCGGTTTTCGAGTTGGTGCCGCGGTTGTTGCAGAAGTCATATTTCAGATAGTCCACTCCGGTGCGGGCGTAGAAGAGCGCGTCCTGATATTCGTGACCCATGCTGCCCGGCCGTCCGGCGCAGGTGTATGCTCCAACGCAAGAGTAAATGCCGAATTTCAGACCTTTGGAGTGGATGTAGTCCGCCACATATTTCATGCCATGAGGGAAACGCTCAGGGTCGCATACAATGTTGCCGTCGGCGTCGCGGTCGATTTGCCAGCAGTCGTCAACGACAATGTATTCGTAGCCGGCGTCTTTCATGCCTGATGCCACCATCACATCGGCAGCTTCCATCAGTAGTTGCTCATTAACGTCACAGCCGAACTTATTCCAGCTGTTCCAGCCCATTGGCGGAGTGGGGCAGAGCGCCTCAAACTCTTCCTGGGTTAAAGGTTGTGGTTTGGTGTTTTGTGCTGAAGCAGCGAAAGTCATTAGCACGACGAAAAAGAGTGTTAAGATGTTTTTCATATTATAAGTTTTATCGATGCAAAGATAATGATTTTTTGTTATTTTTGCATCGAAAAATAATTGCCATGAAAATCTTAAAACTGACTCTTGCACTTTGTTGTGCAGCATTATTTCTCGCATCATGCTCAACTTTGAAGAAGATGCCTTCGTCTGCTAAAATGCAGGCAATTAACGACAGCATTGTCGCTGAAGGTTTCCAACTATATTACTCTGAGCGAGCCAACTGGGTTGCCACTGACCTTATGTTTGAAAAATGTGATATGGCGAATGTAGGCGGCAGTGTTACATACCAGCCTGATGACAATACCTGGGTAGTTGTTTTCTTTGACAGAGACGACGAAAATTGTGTGCTTGAATATCGTGTCAGCACTCTTAGCGACGAAGCGTATGTCTTTGATTCTATCCGTCCGATTTCAGAGGAGGAGAGGATTTTGTGGATTAGAAATAATACTCTGATTAATAAAGCCATCGGCAAATATGGCGATAAGATGCAGTTTGCATCAAAGTCATTTGGTTCTCCAAATCTTGATATTATTGAAATTAATGACCACCTCATAAGGATGTATTTTCTTCAAGGAACTATTAAGCATGATTTGATACCTTTCGGTAATGATTATTCTATTGATTTTGACGAAAATCTGGAGCCGATTGCTTTCCGCAAATATCATAATTCATTGATAGCTATCCCGACAAAAGATAATGGCGAAGTAGTAAGAATGACGATGCATTCACATCTGCAAGACAATCCGTTCATCACGCCGACCGACATCTGCAATTTCCTGCTTTATCGTCCGAAAAACATGAATAGTTTCAGTGTGCTCAGCACGGCTTATAATTGCATGTTCACATTTAGTCTCGACCAACAACAAATATTTGTTGAGAAGCGGAAATAAGATTAAATTTTTATCTTTTTTCTCTGTGATTTGGAATGAAGAGTGATAAACATCAAAAGAATTGGGATAGTGTTTTTACAGATATGATTATAAGTAATTAATGATTTCTATATCAGTATTCAATTTTCTTTTTCCTCCACATCTCAACTTTGGCGTATTTATCCTTATATCGCAATCCACAACGAATACATTTCCTTCTTTCGAGCAAATTACATTTTCATCATGAAGGTCGCTCAAATATATTTCTGGAGTGGAATAAGTCCAATTTTTTGAATTGATTAAATTGAATCCCATTTTTTGAGCGAATTCGGCAATTTTTGCGTCTGATACATGTGAACCCTCTATAAAAGGTTGTTCAACGATTACTTTAAAATCACCTTCTTCAGTTCTGCCAAAACCAAGCACTTTCATTGCCGTTTCAGGGAAATATGCATTGTGCAAAGATATGCGGTCAAGTGCAAAAATAGGTTGGATAAAATAGTCCAATCCTATTGATTTGATAAGGGTTGAGCCGTGGTCATAAACGACAGCCTCGCCTCCTTCAGCTAATCTACTACCAAATGAAACTTCGAGAAATTGCTCGACATTTTCATACCAGCAATAAACACGTTTTGCCCATTTTTCAATTACTACTTCCTGCTGCGCTCCAAGTTGACATTCTCTTTTGAAGTCGCTGATTGCTGCCTGATGCTCGCTATCTGTTCCAGCTTTTGCTCCCGCGAGTAGGGATGCAATGACATGCGTTGCACCTCCCGCTGCGCAGCCATGCTGTTCGCGCGGTGAAAATCGTTGATATACCAGCCTTCCACTGATGAATTGTTCTGCATAACTATCCAATTTTTGCAGACCTTCAGGCGTGAAACCATCCGCTATTATGCCGTTGACCGAAGCCCAAAACTCTGCGTTGTTCATAATACTTTTTTGTTATTTTCTACGATGCAAATATACAAATTTTTTAAATCTCATCATCATTGGTTTCAATCTTCTTGGCGGAATGCAAGCCTACTGATAATCAACATAATACCTTAATTTTGGATTGACTCCGTCGCCGACAATGTTTCTCAGTTGCTCCCACGATGTGATAAATCCTTTTTGTTCGCGGTGGTTCACGATTTTCTTCACGTCATCGTATTCAAGATAAGGATGTTTTAGCAAAATCTTGAAAGAATCCGAATTGATTTTCAGTTTGTTAGGGACGAATAACGAGTCGATTTTCACATAATCTTTGATTTCGTTATAGCGTGCGGTATCCATACGGTAAACCTCCAATAGTTGCACGGTCTCGCAGTATCCGCCGAGCTTCTCGCGATATTCCACAATGCGTTTTGCAAATGAGCTTCCGATGCCAGGCAGCCGCTTCAAAAGTGTGGTGTCGGCGGTGTTGAGGTCAACGCCATCCTGATAATCCTTTTTTTTCAGTTGCTTTGTGCTATTGAGGATTTCTCCACTACGCTCCATTTCATTGCGCTTCGGTCGAAATGACGCCCCCCTGTCATTCTGAGCGTAGCGAGGAACCTCATTGTGCTTAGCACTCGCTCTCTCTATCGAATCGGCTCTTCTCACCGAATCCATCACAAACTCCCGCCGTGCAATTATCGAATCCAAATCATGTTTGAAATAATCCCTTTTAGGCGGGTTGTTGATTATTAAATATTTGGCAATCAAAGAGATAGCAATCATCGAGACGATGGTGATGACCGCTATGCGCTCGCTGCGCGAAAAGGTCATAAAACGCTTGAAATTGTCGGTTTTCATAAAATTTGGTTTGAATTATCGTCATTTCGACCGACCGAAGGGAGTGGAGAAATCTCCGACTCATTTGCAGGAGATTTCTCGATTCCGCTTCGCTCCACTCGAAATGACGAGAAGAGTTATTATTTCATAAACTGCGTTATCAAAATTATTGTAATTGCTACTGGTGCAATGAATCTAATGATGAAATACATGATTTTTCTCAATCCCATACTGATGGTGCCGCCGTTGGTATATTCGTCCATGAAATCGGATTTCTTCATCTTCCAACCGATGAATAATATTGTTAACAAGCCTCCGATGGTCATCAGGAAATTGGATGATATCATGTCGAGGGCGGAGAAAACGCTAAATCCGAAAATCTTCAATGGGGTGCCGTCGTGTAGACTCTCACTTGAGATGACACAAAGCACAAATGTTGCGATTGCCGAGTAAATAGTGGCTTTTTTACGGCTTAGGTGTAATTCTTCAGTGAGGAACAAAACCGGAGCTTCAAGCAATGAGATGGAGGAGGTGAGTGCCGCTATCGTCAGCAGGAGGAAGAAGATGAGGCAGAAGAAATAACCGCCTGCCATCTTGTCGAACAGCATCGGCAATGTCACGAATGCCAATTCGTTGCCTGCCTCAGGCTGGATGCCGAACGTAAACGCTGCAGGGAATATCACGATACCGGCCAAGATCGCGATGAGAGTGTCGCTGACGCACACTGCGAATGCGGTGGAGGTGAGGTTGTCGTTTTTCGCGATATAAGAGCCGTAGGTGATCAAAACTCCCATTCCTAAACTCAATGAGAAAAAGGCCTGTCCGAGTGCGTTGATGAGCACCTTACCCGTGATTTTTGAGAAATCCGGCTTCAGGAAAAATCCTATGCCCTCGGCTGCTTTCGGTAATGTCAATGATTTAATTGCTAACACAATCAAAATTCCAAACAGCACCGGCATGAGGATTTTCGAGTATTTCTCGATGCCTTGTTTCACACCTTTTATAATAACAAAAGCGGTGATAAAGATGAAAATGCCTTCGCTGAGGATAGGCTGCCATGTCTCATTCATTAAGCCGTTGAAGTCAGCCAAGATGGTATCCTTATCCAAGCCGTGATAATAGTTGATGATGGATTTGCCCAGCGAGTCGATGGTCCAGCCTGCCACTGTGCAGTAGAAGGCGAGGATGAGGAAAGAGCAAAACACTCCCATGTAACCTATTCCCGACCAGCTTTTTGATGCCGGAGCGAGTGCTTTGAATGCGCCCACAGGGTTCTTGCCTGAGCGTCGTCCGATGACGAATTCCGACACCATTAGTGGCAATCCCATGAGCAACACAATGCCGAGATATACGATGAAGAACGCACCGCCGCCGTTGGCTCCCGCCTCACAAGGAAAACGGTAAATATTACCTAATCCGATGGCAGAACCCGCTGCTGCCGCTATAATTCCAAACTTGGAACCGAAACTCTCCTTCTTACTCATATCTTTCTCTAAACTCTAAACATTAAACAGTAAACAGTAAACTACTCCTTCTCCCCATAAGCGAGGTCGCCGGCATCGCCCAACCCCGGCACGATGTATGCCTTAGCTGTAAGCTCGTCGTCGATGCTCCCGACCCATAATGTGGCATCGTATTTCGACAGTTTTTTCTTTACATAATCGACACCTTCAGCACTAGCGATGATTGACACGAGATGAAGTTTTTTCGGTTTCATCTCTCCGTGAAGCAGGCCTTCGAGACATTGCACCATCGATGAGCCGGTGGCGAGCATAGGGTCGACGAGAATAAGAACACGACCGTCGATTTTTGCAGCTGAATAGTACTCGATACGAATTTCGTAATCCTCGTTTTTGTCATATTTTCTATACGCAGCAATGAAAGCGTTGTCAGCCTTGTCGAAAATGTTCAAAAAGCCTTGGTGCATAGGCACTCCCGCACGCAAGATGGTCGCCAGAACAGGCTGGTCGACGAGTATGTTGGTGTCTTTCTCAGCAAGCGGTGTGGTGACGGTAACCTTCTCATAATCAAGGGTCTTGCTGATTTCATAAGCCATTAGCTCGCCTATGCGCTCGAGGTTTTTGCGAAAACGCATCCTGTCGCCCTGAACCTCCACATTTCTCACTTCCGCGACGAAATTATTGATGATACTGTTGAATGCATCAAATTCTACTACTTTTACCATGGTTTGTTAATTTTTATGTTCTTTTAAAATTTTCAATGCAAGTTTTGTCAAGCCTTTCGCCTTGTTGAAACGAATGCCTGTATATGTCGTCTCTTCTCCTCCGAAACCCTTGTAAAATCTGGCTAATCCGTCGTTGTCAGAGCCTTCGAAATCGAGGATGTCTTGCGTGCCGCTGTATTTTTTAATGACGTAATCGAGCAAAAACGTGAGCCCATGGTTTTCCTTATTCGACTTGTCAGAGCCTGAAAATAGAAACACTATTTTATTATGACTCATCATGAAAAATGCTCCTGCAACAATCTGATTATCAGTGTTTTGTGCACTTAAAACCAGACATCTGCCATGACTTTTCGCCGTCTCGACGAGATTCAACAGTCTTTCATATTCCGTGTCGCCCCAATGCTTGATGTCTTTCCCTCTGTTTTTTCTGAAAAGCTCAATAATCACTGATGGTTTGGCATCTTCTACGATTGTCAGGCCTTCTTTTTTCGCTTTCGCGAGATTGCGCTTGGTGTTGGAGTTGTAGTTTCCTGCCAAAACACTATATTCAGGGCTTAAATCAAGTTCAATATTACGATGGTTAAGGCCCTTAACGCCATTAATGCCCTTAACGCCCTTAAGGCCATTAAGGCGGAATTCCGCAAACTCAAATGTCGCAGGAATTGCCTCCAAAAACTCCATAATTTTAGCTTCTGAAACCTCTTTTTTGGAAAAAACACCAAATTTTTGTGTAAAAAAAGGCTGAAACAGATAGTTTATGCCGAATTTCCTGTTACCGGTAAGCGGCATGACCGTCTCATAATCGTTTTCGACCAAAGCTTCCCAATCCGGATGGACCACGTCGAGATACCATGACCAGGCATAGATCAAGCCGTCGGGACTTTGCGCCAAACATTCGTCCCAACGTTGCTTATCTATCTGATTATGAGTTAAATAGCTTATCATGACTTGTCTAATGCGTAGTCGAGGATTCTTCTATACAGTGCCTTCCAGCCTGTCCAACGTTTTTTGTCGCTGAGCGTCTCGTTATGCCACAAAAGTATGAATGTTCCGTTCACGTTTTTCACTTCCTGGATGATTCTTGTCGTCTTCTCATAAGCCTCCTCGATGTTAAGGTCGAGGTAGTCGCGCAAGGTGCCGTCCATCACTGCGAACGGATGTATGTTGAGGTTGGTGACGTTATCGTGTTCGAGGTCAAAGAAACGGAAAGTGTCGGCGATGCCGGCGCGGAAGCCTGTCAATGTGGCATACCCCATTGTGTAATCGTCAGTTACGTCGTGGTCGAGCAGAATCTGATAGCTCAAAGGCAGACGAAGTCTGAGGAAATGCTGGCGGCTGATGGTGATTTCACGGTTCAGCACTTTCGAGAGGTTTTCAATCTCGATTCTGACTTTTTCTTTGTTGAGATATGAGTTATATGACGGGTGAATGCCCACTTTCGCATAGTCGCCGAGGCGTTTTATCAGGTTTTGGAAATTCGTGTTTCTCAGCGAGATGTTCTTGTCGTTGATGTCATATTCTCCGCAAAGGATGAAGTACAAAGGACGCAGATTCAGCTCTTTCTGCAGCTGAAGCTGATAGTCGAAAGTGTCAAACGGGTCGTCTGTCTTGCCGAAAATGACTTTCCATCTCTTTTTAAACTCTTGAAAATCAAAGTTTAAGATGTCTCTCACCGACGATGCTAAAGTCCTGAAGATGCCTTTGTTTTTGTAAGCCCAAGCCGCATCGACATCGTAAGTTGGGATGAATGAGAATGTCTTCTTTTTCAGCTGAAGCTCAGGATAAATGGCAGTCAGAATATTGCCAAGTTCCATTGCCCAGATATTAATCAAAGGCTTGTCTAACATATTCATTTTGAATAGGATAGAGTCCTTTGCCTGAAAGCGGTTGTGTTTGTCGGTGATGTGCGGCAGGTATTCCTCGTAACGTGTCACGAGGTAAAACGAGGCAGCGAAGATGTCGAAAGGAAATATTGACTTGTCGTTATAAACCGGAAAGAATGCCTTAACATCTTTATAATCAATGATTTTCAGTTCTTTCTCGGTGATATCGTGCTCGAAAAGCAGGCTCGTCGCTTTCTGAAACGGCTCGTTCCAAAACTGGTTGTTGCCGTAATGCATCTTCGGGCCGTTATACGATGCAAAAGTCTCGTTATCGGTCGTTAATTTAAAAGAAATACCAAGTAAGTCTTTGATAATCAAGTCAAAGATATAGTGCAGACGGTTAGTCGTTTTAGGTACTAAAATGAGCATATCCATAATGCAAAATAACGTAGATTTATTTAAAAAAGCAAATTAAATTTCAATTTTTTCTTTCAGGCGGATGTCGTCAGACGAGGCGCCGACCATGATGGTGAACTCTCCGGGTTCGAGATTTTCCGTTGGGATGGTAAACGTAATATGTTTAGTTTCATTGGTTAAGATAAAAATACGTTTAAACCCTTTAAGGAGCTTCTCGGCAGGAGTGATGGTGGCGTATTCATCGCGAAGATACAGCTGTACGACCTCGTCGCCGTGGTAATCGCCAATGTTTTTGACGTCGACGGAGACTTCTATTGTATCATTTAATTTATTGATAATCAAATTGCTATATTCAAATTTTGTGTAACTCAAACCATGACCGAAGCAGAATAGTGGCGTGCTCTCGCATTCGACGTAGTCGTGAGGTCTCGGTTGCGAATAATATATCGGAATCTGGCCTGTGTTGCGTGGCTGCGATATTGGCAAACGACCGGCAGGGTTTTGGTTTCCGAAGATTATGTCAGCGATGGCGCCGCCACCTCGTGCGCCAGGATAGAATGCTGTTAAAAGTGCGTTGGCGACTTCGTTGGCAGTGTTCTTAAGCAATGGACGACCTTCTATATAAATGATAATCAATGGCTTATGCAGCTTTGCAATCTCTTTGATGAGGTCTTCCTGCAAGCCTGATAGCTCGATGGAAACGCGGTCGTAGCCTTCACCACAGTCCATGTCGGAGATGTGGTCGTTGACGACGGCGGCGCCTGTCGACTCGTATGAAGTCTTGAAGTCACGAGCGCTTGAGCCTCCGACCACCAAAATGGTGACATCCGCTGATTTTGCTGCCTTTATCGCTGATTCAAAGTCGGCATCATTGGTGTCGCGGATGGAGCAGCCTTTGGCATAAAAAATCTTTGTTTCAGCGTTAGCGTGAGCGCGAATGCCTTCCAACACTGTGACAATCTTGTCAGGGTCTTGTGGTGCTGTGTAATCGCCTAATTGATTGTACATATTGTCGGCGTTAGGTCCGATGACGGCGATGGATTTCACGTCACGTTTTAATGGCAAAATACCGTCATTTTTCAATAAAACTACGGAATGATGTGCCGCTGCCCACCCCAATGCACCATCACGGCCGATTACTTTTACGGTTTTATACGGATCATCGAACAACCCGATTTCGTATTTGAACCGTAAAACCCTGCGAACCGCTTCATCGACGTTCTCGATTGGCACCAATCCGTTTTCGACGGCGGTTTTTAGATATGTCCCGTAATTCGATGCACCCAAATCGATGTCGACACCGGCATTTATCGCCTGAGCGGTGGCATCTAATTGATTTTCAGCGGTGCGATGTGTGCTGTGGAGTGCCCAAATGCTGCCAAGGTCGGAGAACACTACGCCTTTGAACCCCCACTGCTCACGCAAAACATCTTTCAAGAGCCAACTGTTTGAAGTACAAGGCACTCCGTCGATGGCGTTGTATGATGTCATTATGCTTTTTGCACCGTTTTTCACGGCGATTTCAAAACTCGAGAGATAATCCGACATCAGATAATTGGGCCCTGTCTGTGCGGCGGCACCGTTATGTCCGCCTTCAGGGATGCCGTAAGCCGCAAAGTGTTTCACTGTGGCGCCAACGTAGTTCTGCATGCCTCTTATCATGGCGCTGCCTAATGTTCCAGACAGATACGGGTCCTCACCGAAAGTCTCTTCCACTCTCGACCAGCGCGGGTCGCGTGCGATGTCGAGCACCGGACCGTATCCGAACCGAGCGCCTCTGCTGTAAGCTTCCAAGCCTATCACGTCACCTAATGAATACAACAACTCCTCGTCCCAAGTCGCCGCCATTCCAAGTCCCGTCGGATACACGGAGGCACCCACAGCCATCAAGCCATGCGGACACTCTTCGGCAAAATAAATCGGAATACCGAGGCGCGTGTTTTCCACAGCATATCGCTGCATCTCCTTGAAAATCAACCTTGACTTATTAGCGCCAGGTCCTGTCTTAAGTGTTTTCTGCGACCATGGATCGGCACGAAAAACGGCCCAGAAACCTCCAACAGGCAAGGTGTCGATGAGGTTTTTGTACGATTCGTCGTCATAAAGATTAAAGCCTATCGGACAACACAGCTGCCCGATTTTTTCTGTTAAAGTCATCTGACTCAATAAGTTATCAACCTTGATGTCGATGTCGTCTTTCTTTGATGTCGAGCACGACACCAAGAGAAACAACGCAATGATTATGTAGAATTTCGTTTTCATACTACAAAAGTACAAAGAAATCAATATGAATTGTTATTTTTTTGAAAAATTTGCACCTTATTTATAAAAAAAATGTACCTTTGCAGACTTTTATGAATAATCATTAAAATTTTATAAAATGAAAAAATTAACCTTATTAGTACTTCTGTCAGTTATGAGCTTAATCACTTTCGCTCAGACAGTTGAGAAAACCTATCATTTTGATAATCCGAAGGTTACAGAGCTTCGCGGATATCAACAAATCAACTTTGACGGCTGTTTGCAGACCGCTGTGGCTGGAAATCCTTCATTGCCTTACCAGTCGGTGAGCCTGTTGCTGCCACAAGGTACTGAGGCAGAGTCGATTGAAGTGGAACTCTCTGATTTTCAAGAAATTGAAAGCAGTTTAAACCTTTTCCCATATCAGCCTTCAAGAACAATTGGAGATAATGAAAAGAAAGATTTGGTTGTCAATGAGGCAATTTATGCGTCAAAGAGCGTGTATCCTGCTGAAAATCATGGTGTTGTGACCACACAATACAAAAATGGCTATGGCTTCGCATTCACCTCGTTCACTCCAGTGCAGTATATCCCTTCGGAAGACAAGGTGATGTATGCAAAAACAGCGAATGTGCGTGTAAACGTTAAAGCTTCCAGAGCCGACAACAGCGCAAATCTCTGGGGAACACAAGAAATTAAAAACAGCGTGAAACGTCTCGCTCAAAACCCTGAGATGGTTGATAGCTATGAGACAAGAGGCCGTGAAGTGACAGCTTACGATGTTTTGATCATCACAAGCTCAGAATTTGTCGATGCTTACAGCGAGTATTGTAACTATTACAACTCAATCGGTTTGCGTAACAGAATCGCTTTGGTGTCAGACATTTACGCTAATATGACTGGCAATGACGACCAGGATAAGATTCGTAACTACATCATCCAGGAATACCAGAACAACGGTATTTTGATGGTTGTTTTGGGTGGCGACATCAATATTGTCCCTTACCGTGGATTCTATTGCTATGTGACATCTGGTGGTGGTGACAAGGAAAGCAACAACATCCCGGCAGACCTTTATTATTCGGGCCTCGACGGCACTTGGAATGACAATGGTAACAACCGTTACGGTGAGCCGGGTGAGGACGACCTCCTCCCGGAAATCGGTGTCAGCCGTATGTCGTTTAAGACCGTTGCGGAACTTCAAAATATGATTCACAAGACCTTGTCATATCAGCAGACTCCTGTCATGGGCGAGTTCCAGAAGGTTATTTTGGCAGGTGAGCATCTCTACGACAACCCGACATCAAACGGTTCGGATTATCTCGAGCTTCTTATCGGTTTGCATGATGATAACGGATATACAACTTTAGGTTATCCTGCGACTTATAACTTTACCAGACTTTATGAAGAAGAAGGTACTTGGAGCGGTTCGGCATTGAAACAGGCAATCAATGCAGGAACAGGATATGTGCACCATAATGGTCACGCCAACTCGAATTACGTGGCTGGCTGGTATGGCATCTCAAACAGCGATTTCTCTGGCGCCAACGGCGTTAATCACAACTACACGTTCTTCCATTCGCAAGGCTGCGACTGCGGCGCTTTCGATGAAGATTGCATCCTTGAGAAGATGGTGAAGATTGAGAATTTCGCTGTTGCCGTCATCGGAAACTCACGTTACGGATGGTTTAACGAAGGTCAGACTGAAGGTCCTGGCACACACCTCGAGAGAGAGATGACCGACGCTCAGTGGAACGACCGTCTGGGTTGTCTCAGTATGGCTCATTCTGAAGGCAAATGCATGACAGCACCATGGGTCACGGCTCCAGGTCAATGGGAAGAAGGCGCATTGCGCTGGAACTTCTACGATATGAACATCCTCGGTGATGGCGTGGTCAACGTGTGGCTTGATGAGCCTTACACAGCAACAGTTAATGCTCCTGGACAGCTTGTCGTCGGCTCTCAGTCAGTTGAGGTGACAGTTACCGACCCTAACGGCAACGGCTTGAAGAACTTCCGCTGCCTCATTTATATGGATGACGAAGTCGTCGCAATGGGTGTCACCGACGAAAACGGTGTCGCAGAAATCGCATTCGAAGGCGGACTCCAGAACGTTGGCACAATGATTATGAAAGTCTATGGCGTGAGCTCATATCCTCAGAATGTCGAGATGATGGCAGTGCCAAGCAACACTCCATACGTGGTGTATGAGAGCTACACCTTGAACGGCGGCTCACAGATTGAATTCGATGGCAACTATTCGTTCAATATGGTTATGACTAATGTCGGAAGTGTCAGCGCAAGCAATGTGACAGCGACAATTTCATGCGACAGCGAATATGTGACATTTAATGAGACATCGGCAACGGTCGGCAATGTGGCAGGCAACCAGAGCTCAACACTCGAAAATGCCTTCGCTTTCACAGTGCGCAACGACGTGCCTAACAACACCAACGTACGTTTCAATGTCGTCTGCACCGATGGCACAGAGACATGGGAGAGCCATTTCAACGCAAAAATCTATGCTCCTGAATTTGAATTGGTTAGCGCAGTGCTCGAGACACCTTCAGGCTCATCTCTGAACCCTGGCGACAGCGGCACGGTGCATTTTGTCTTTAGAAACAACGGCGGAGCGGAAGTGCCTTCAGCAACATTTGTGATTTTCAACTCACACGATGTGATTACAATACCTACAACAGAATGGCAATATGGCGCCGTTGCAGCAGGCGAAGAGTTTACAGCAGATATGGCGTTGACATTGAGCGAAAGCGCTGTTATTGGTAATATGTATGAACTGCTCTATTCGGCTTATTATGACAATTATATGCTGCAAGACTCATATTATGTCTCTGTTGGCCAATCGATGGAAGGCTTCGAAACAGGCGACTTCAGCGCATTCGACTGGCAAAGCATTAGTCCGGTTTATGCATGGACAGTGGTGACTGAGAATCCTTATGAAGGCATGTATTGCGCCAAGTCATCAGGTATTTCAGACAGTGAGACAACAGCATTGTTCATAACTATTGAAACCAGCTCTGAAAGTGAGGTGAGTTTCTATTATAAGGTGTCGTCTGAAAGTAACTGGGATAAGCTGTATTTTAAGATTGATGGAACAGAGAAAGGCGACTGGTCGGGCATGGTCGCATGGGCACAGGCTTCATACACCCTGACCCCCGGCTCTCACGAGCTTAGATGGGAATATAGCAAGGACAGCTCAATGTCGAGCGGCAGCGACTGCGCATGGATCGACAACATAGTGTTCCCGGCAACAACAATTATCACGGGTGTATACCAAGTTGTCGAAAAGAACAATGTCGAAATCTATCCTAACCCGGTGAACGATGTGTTGAATATCCAACTCGGTGAAAATCACTCGGATGTTGAGATTTACAACAGCTTTGGACAGGTTGTGAGACGTTATGAAAACGTGTCAGGCGACATGCAAATCAACGTCAATGACCTCAACGCAGGAGTCTATTTCGTGAAAGCGAACGGTGAGGTCACGAAGGTGATTAAGAGATAAATAGCCTTAATCACATTAAAGCGGCAACCCTAAAGGCTTTAAAGCCATTAATGGCATTAAGGTCTTTAAGGCTGCCGCTTAATTTTTTAAGGTCTTTATCCTCTATAGCAAACTACCGAAAGCAAAATATAGAATAAGAAAACAAACGGCAGCGCCACCAGTTTCAGGATTATGAAAGCGACGATGGCGAAAAGCACCACGAAATAGCGCAGGATGTTTTCTTTAAAACGTAAACTCTTGATTTTAAAAGAGAAGAACGGCACCTCGCTGATCATCAGCCAGCTGAAGATGGCAACGGTGGCGAGTAAAAAATATGGGTTTACAATAAAATTATAAAGAGCGCTCTCTGTTGAGATACGCGAAAGCATCAGAGGCAGCGAAGCGATGAAAAGGCCTACTGCAGGCACCGGAAGTCCGATGAACGACGTGCTCTGACGTGTGTCGATGTTGAATTTCGCAAGACGCACAGCAGCAAATGCCGCCAAAACAAACGCCAGCATAGGGAAGACGTTGACGTCGGCGACCATCCAGCTGATGCCGGTTTTACCCAGTAGCATCGCAATGATAAACGACGGCGCCACCCCAAAAGAGACGACATCCGACAAGGAGTCGAGCTCGCCTCCGATGGGCGATTTCGCGTTGAGCATACGTGCGGCAAAACCGTCGAAGAAATCAAAAACGGCGGCGACAAATATCATCGCTGCAGCACCTAAAACATGATTCTGACAGAGTAAAAGTATTGACACACAGCCGCTTAACAAATTGCAGCATGTGATGGTGTTCGGTATGTGCTTGACTATCGACATGACTCAAATTTTTGCAAAAATAATAATTTTTTATTTCTGACGATAAGAATTTGGGGTGCAGCCGGTGTGAGCCTTGAAATATTTGTAGAAAAACGACTGGTTAGGGAAATTGAGCTGGTCGGCTATCTCTTTGACACTCAAATCGGTATGACGCAGAAGATGCTGCGCCTCGAGTATCACATATTTATTAATGATTTCTGGCGCCGAGAAACCGCTCACGCTTTTTACGATTTGCGAAAGATATTTCGGTGTGATGCACAACCTGTCGGCATAAAAACTGACCATACGCTCCTTATTATGATATCTCTCAACGAGTTTGATGAAGCTTTCAAACACTCGTTTATGTCTTGTTGAAGGTGTTTTTTCTTCAGCATCGGCTTCAGCATCGAGACGTTTTTTCAGCATGCCGCCGATGAGATAAAACACCGAAGTGAGCAGATAACCGACACTGACATTGCGATACTCCGAGTCGATATTTAAAACATTATCAACGAGTTTGAAATACTCTGTCGCAATTTTGACCTCTTCGGGAGTCGTTGTCATGATTGGGTTTTGCAGCATATTGATGGCATCGATGAATATCTTGTCGAGGTCGGTGCTTAATGCTGTCATATATTTCGGCGATACAGCGATAATTGTCAGCTCGACAAGCTCGTCATCGCGGTTTACAGGCTGCAGCTGAATAATATTATTCGGAAGGTTTATCACAAGCATTCCGTCATGAATCTCATATTCCGTGAGGTTAATGGTGCATTTGAAATGTCCTTTTCGGCAATACGCCGCCACAAAACCGTCGATGCGGCTCGGAAACTTCAGCAGCTCCCAGTCGACATTGTTGTTCTGTCGCGCAAAGATAAAATCATCACCAATGCTTATGATGTCGTCCTTTAAGAACAACTCTTTAACTTTCGATAGGGTGAACCTGTTGTACGATCTATTATCCATTTCGAAATATTTTCGACAAAAGTACACTATTTTTATGATATGATGTTAATATATTTGCAAAAATTCGACCTTTAGATATATTTTAGTCAAAAATTGACCTTTACTGGCATTAAAAAGTGTTGTTATTTTGCACCCTCATTTCGAACAGAACGAAGTGGAGTTTAGAATTACTTTTTTAACATTTGCAATCGACTGATTTTGTTATTGCATTCTATATTATTTCACTTCATTCGAGATGAAGAAATTAATGAATAATAAATGATAAAAATATAAAACAATGCAAATTAAAAGATTGAAATTGGTGATTTTGACCGTGATTTTGGCGGTTGTCTCTCCTATGATGGCGCAGCAGGTGCTGTCGTTGCAGAACTGTCGTGACATGGCGATGGAGAACAATAAGAATCTCAAGATCTCGCAGGAGAAGGTCAACATGGCGAATTACGACAAGAAAATCGCCGCATCGAACTATTTCCCGTCGATTTCGGCGCAGGGGACTTACATGCACAACGAGAAAGAACTTCAGCTGTTGAGCGACGACAAGCTTAACACCATCAGCACTGTCGGAACTTCGCTGCAAAACGGCGTGAACGGCTACATCGACCCGGTCATCCAGAATCTGATGGATAACCCGTTGATGTATCAGATAATCATGAACAGCCCACAGCTGCAGTCGTTGATCAACAACCTGCATCATATCGGGGCTTTTGAGACTATCGACGCCATCGGTCAGGAGATAAGCAAGAACTTCATCCTCGACACCCGTAACGTGTATGCGGGCATGATTACTGTGATGGAGCCTGTGTACGCCGGCGGTAAGATCCGCGCTTACAACAAGATGGCACGTTACGCTCAGGATCTCGCACAGATGCAGCTCACTACCGAGCAGCAGGAAATCATTGTTGCGACAGACAAGGCCTATTGGCAAATCGTTTCGTTGGCTAACAAGCAGAAACTCACCGAGAACTATGTGGATTTGCTCCGTACCATGTCGGACAACGTCGACAAACTCGTGAACGAGGGCATGGCAACCAATGCTGACAGACTTTCCGTCAAGGTGAAACTCAACGACGCTGAGCTGTCATTGATAAGAGTGCAGAACGGTGTGGCACTTTCCAAGATGCTCCTTTGCCAGAGCTGCGGACTGCCTCTCGACACAGAGATTGTGTTGGAAGACGAGAACCTCGACGATGTGGCGGTGCCGGCTTATACCAATGAATATACCGAAGAGGACATCATGAACAACAGACCTGAGCTCCAGAGTCTTACCCTCGCCACCAAGATTTACGACAAGAAAGTGAACATCGCACGTGCTGAGTTCTTGCCAACAGTAGCTTTGTATGGCAACTACATAGTGACCAACCCTTCGATGTTCAACGGCTTCGAGACCGAGTTCCGCGGATTCTATAACTTCGGCGTGGTCGCGAGAGTGCCTATTTTCCATTTCGGCGAAGGCTACAACAAAATTCGCAAAGCGAAGTCTGAGGCGATGATAACACAACTCAAGTTGGAAGACACCAAAGAGCTCGTGATGTTGCAGGTCAGCCAGTTTGAAAAACAAATCAAAGAGGCTGAGCAGCGTCTGCAGATGACCACCGAGAAGATGTCGGATGCTGAAGAAAACCTGCGTATGGCGACGGTTGGCTTCAACGAGGGTATGATACCTTCATCGACACTCGAGGCCGCTCAGACATCGTGGATGCAGGCTCACTCAGAATATATCGACGCAAAAATCGATGTCATAATGGCAAATACATATTTAAAGAAATCAATAGGGGTTTTGAATTAGTTTAATAGCTTAATAGTTTAATAGGTTAATAGGTTTAAGATTATGGCAACAGAGAGAACACAGAGAATCAACACTATTATCTCATTGACGGTGTTGGGTATTGTTATAGCAGCCGTTTGTGTCATCGGATCAATCACTTACGGCAAGACAAACGAGATTATGCAGGGTCAGATGGAAGTCACGGAGTACCGTGTGTCGTCGAAAGTCCCTGGCAGAATCTTGGAATTCAGAGTTAAAGAAGGACAGATGGTGAAGGCTGGCGATACTTTGGCAATCATCGAAGCTCCTGAGGTAAAGGCTAAGAAAGCACAGGCTGAGGCTGTGAAGACGGCTGCTGTGGCATTGAACGACAAGGCTGAGGCAGGTGCCCGCGAGGAACAGATCCAGGGCGCTTACGAGCTGTGGCAGAAAGCCATCGTGAACCGCGACATCTGGGAGAAATCGTTCAAACGTGTATCGAATCTTTTCAAGGAAGGCGTCGTGAGCGAACAGAAATATGATGAGACCAAAGCTCAATACGATGCCGCCGTCGCCACCGAAAAAGCCGCCAAGTCACAATACGACATGGCTGTGAAAGGTGCTCAGAAACAAGATAAAGAGATGGCTGCCGCTAAGGTCGAACAGGCTAAAGGCGTCGTCGAAGAAGTCGACTCATACATCCATGAGACTATCTTGCTCGCCTACGCTGACGGTGAGGTCACCGACATCTTCCCGCATATCGGAGAGCTCGTCGGCACTGGCGCTCCTATCATGAACATCGCTATGATGGACGACATGTGGGCCACCTTCAATGTACGTGAGGACCATCTCAGCAATATGCCTCTCGGAAGCCGTTTCACCGCTGAGTTCCCGGCATTGGGCGGCACAAGCGTCATCATGGAAGTCACCTATATGAAAGACCGTGGTGACTATGCCGCTTGGAAAGCTACAAAACAGACCGGACAATATGACCTCAAGACCTTCGAGGTGCGTGCAGTGCCGGTGTCTGCTGTCCCTGGCTTGAGACCAGGCATGACTGTGGTTTACAGAATTGGCGAAGAAAGAAGATGAAGGGACTGCAACAGATAGTGGCTATCGCGAAACGTGAGCAGAAGAGAATGCTTCAGCGTGGAATCTATACGTTCTGTATGGTCATCGCGCCTGTCGTGGCGTTCCTTTTCTTCACCACGCTGATGGACGAGGGGTTGCCTGCTGAACTGCCTGCTGGCGTCGTCGATGAGGACAACACCGCCACCACACGTGAGGTCATCCGCAACCTTGACGCGTTCCAGCAGACCAACATCATCGAGCATTATCCTGATGTAGCCGCAGCGCGAAAAGCCATGCAAAGAGGAAAGATTTACTCTTTCTATTATATCCCGAAGGGTACTACGCAGCTCGCCATCTCCGGCAAGCAGCCAACGGTGTCGTTCTACACCGCTGCATCGTACCTCATCCCGGGCTCACTGGAATATCGCGACATGAAGATGATGTCGGAATATGCCTCGGGAGCCGTCGGACGTGCCACGTTGTACGCTAAAGGATATACCGAAGACCAGGCTATGGCAGTGCTGCAGCCGATAAAGATGGAGATGCACGCCGTCAACAACCCGGGTCTGAACTACTCGATTTACCTCTGTAACACCATCCTTCCGGGAATCTTGATGCTGCTCATTATGCAGGTCTCGATTTACTCTATCTATGTAGAGCTTAAGGAAGAGACGTCAAAGGAATGGCTTGCCATGGCTGACAACGATATCGTCAAGGCATTGTTAGGCAAGCTGTTGCCACAGATTGTGACATGGTCTTTGATGGGTTTGTTCTGCTTGCTTATTCTGTATGGAGTATGGCATTTCCCGTTGCATAGCGGCATCTGGCCGATGATTCTGAACATGTTCTTGCTCATCAACGCCTCGCTGGCGCTCGGCGTTTTCTTCTGCGGAGCCTTGCCGTCGTTGCGTTGGGCATTGAGTCTCGCCACCCTATGGGGCGTGCTCTCGTTCCCAATATCAGGATTCTCGTTCCCGCAGATGTCGTTCCCGGCACCTCTCAGAGGCCTGTCGTGGCTCTTCCCGCTGCGTCATTACTTCCTGATATATGTCGACCAGGCACTCAACGGACTGCCGCTGTACTATTCGTGGCTTAACATCGCCATCCAGATAGCGTTCTGGGCATTGCCGATATTGGTCTTGGGACGTTTGAAGAAATTCTTGTTAGAATACCATTATACGCATTAATATGATGAAAATGAAATGGTTGAAAAATATGATTGAGGTGTGGACGTATGCCATGAAAAACACCTTGTTCGACGAAGGCGTCGTGGTCTTCTTCGTCATCGTGCCTCTGTTATACCCACTTCTCTATGCATATCTTTATAATAATGAAAGTGTCAGGGAGGTGCCTACTGTCGTCGTCGACAACAGCCATTCACAGCTGAGCCGCGAGTTTACACGTCGTGTCGATGCTACAGCCGACGTGCAGATCGTGTCGCACTGCCAGGATATGGAGGAAGCCAAGAAGATGATTCATCATCGTGACGCTTACTGCCTTATTTATATCCCGAAAGACTTCGCAAAAGACGTGGCAGAGCATCGCCAAACCGTTGTGGAGCTGTATTCCGACATGAGCGGAATTCTTTATTATAAAGCCGTTTTTAGCAGTTGCACCGAAGTCTCGTTGGAGATGAACAAAGAGATTAAGGCACAGATGATACCTGGAGCTACCGAACAGCAGATTTCGGCATTCCAGTATCCTATCGAATACAAATATGTCCCGATGTTTAACACCCAGAGCGGCTTCGCCACCTTCCTCATCCCAGCCATCCTGATGATGATTATTCAGCAGACGATGGTGCTCGGCGTTGGCATGATGGCTGGCGAGGAACGTGAAGAGGTGCGCAAACACATCGCATCGCCATATGTCATCGGGAAAAAACCTATCGAGATGCTTATTGGCAGGTCGACGGTCATCTTCACCATCTACGCCATTATATCCGTGTATCTGGTGTGTATAGTGCCTTATCTGTTCGACCTCGTCCATATCTGGCATTGGCAGACGCTGCTGGCATTCATGGTGCCGTTCATCACATCATGCGTGTTCTTCAGCATCGCACTGTCGTCTATAGCGCACGACAGAGAATCGTTCATCATCATGTTCGTGTTCATCTCGATACCGTTGCTTTTCGCAAGCGGCATCTCATGGCCTTCAAGCAACATCCCGATCTTTTGGAAAGGCTTCTCATGGCTCTTCCCGTCGACATTCGGAGTCAACGGATTCGTGAGAATCACCGAAATGGGAGCAACGCTGGCAGATGTGCAGCATGAACTGAATATATTGTGGATACAGACAATTGTATATTTCATAATCTCTTATATTGTTTATAAGAGAACTTATGGAAAACAATTGTGGGCGTAATCTCACACTCCGTCATTTCGACCAACCAAAGGGAGTGGAGAAATCTCAGGCATCTGAATATTACTAATTAAAATTTGTCGGAGATTTATTCATTTCGTTTCACTTCTGCCGAAATGACGATTTTTTTTGCAAACATTAAACAATAATTCCTATTTTTGCATTTTGTATTAAGTGCAGATTATGTGGAATAAAATAGCCGATTATATTTTAAAACATCGCGTTTTAAATCTTATAATAACTTCTATCTTATTGATATTCTTAGGATTGGAGGCGTTGAAAGTGAAGATGGGGCATAACATCGCCAACACCCTTCCGGAAAACGACTCCACCATGGTGGTGTATCGCCAATTCCTTGATAAATATGGCGAAGACGGACGTGCTGTCTTTATCGGAATGTGCGATGAGCATCTTTTCGACTTGGATCATTTTCAAGATTATTACGACCTTAACGAGAATATAAGAGCAATCAACGGAGTGTCAGAATGTCTCTCTGTTACAAGGGTTTTCAATCTCGTAAAGAACGACAGCGTCAAAAAGTTCAACCTCGTGCAGGTGGTTAACCGCCGTCCCGAAACGCAGGCTGAAGTCGATTCGATAAGAGAGGTGATTGAAAGTCTCGCGATGTATGACGGGCTGCTTTTTAACTCCGAGAAGCATTCCACGATGATGCTCGTCACCCTTGATGGCGCCCATGCCAACAAATCGGCGCGAAAGTTTGTGGTTGCTGATATGACAGCCATCCTAAACGCTTATGGCGATGCTCACGGCATCGAGATGCATGTCTCCGGAATGCCTTACATCCGTGAGATTACCACGCAGAAGATGGTGAAGGAGATCGTAGGGTTTACCGCTCTCTCAATCTTGGTGGCGGGACTCATTCTGTTCCTCTTCTTCCGCTCATGGCGTCCGCTGGTGTCGGTGGTCTCAATCGTTTTATTCTCAGTGGTTTACATGTTCGGAATCATGGTGTTGCTCGGCTATGAGGTCACCATTTTGACAGGCGTTTTGCCACCTTTATTAATTATAATAGGGGTGGAGAACTCCATTTTCATGCTTAACAAATATCATCGTGAATATGATGCTTGCCACGACAAGATGCAGGCTTTGAAAAACGTGATTGTGCGTATCGGACCTGCCAATTTACTGACAAACATGACTACGGCGGTGAGTTTTGCCTCGTTCATCATCACGAGAAACGCACTTCTGGTGCCTTTCGGAATACTCGCCAGCGTCTGTATCATGTTGACCTACATCCTGACGATGGTGCTTCTGCCTACTTTCTTCAGCTATCAGAAAAAACCTGAAGGCAAGAGCGTCAACTATATGAACAGCCCGCGAATCAATTACATCATGGACAAGGTCTCGACCTTTGTTCTGAGTAAGAAACGTATTATTTATGCTGTTCTTGCTGTGCTTTTGATTGTTTGCGGCATTGGCGCGGTGAGGATTTCCACCTCAGGTCGTGTTGTCGATGACATAGCGAAGAGCGACAAACTCTACAAAGACATCATGTTTTTCGAGGAGAACGTTGGTGGAGTGATGCCTTTCGAGATTTCCATCGACACACGTAAGCCTAAAGGTATCATGAACGCTGCTTTCGTGCGTAAAGTGCAGCAGCTTGAAGACACTCTGGCGCTTTACCCTGAGTTTAGCGAGCCTCTGAGCATCGCTGAGGTGGTGAAATTCGCGCGTCAAGGCTTCTACAACGGCAAACGCGATCAGTTTAAGATTCCGAGCAACAACGAGTTCGGTTTCATCATGAAATACATGCCTGAAACCAAGGGCGGCGAAATGCCTGACATAGTCACACAGTACATGGACAAAGAGATGCAATGCACACGTGTGTCGGTGCAGATGGCAAACGTCACCACACCTGAAATCGATGCTATCAGCAAGTCGCTGCGGCCGAAAATCGACAAGATATTCCCTAAAGATAAATACGACGTGGTGATGACAGGCAGCGCCATGGTGACATTGCAAGGCACCAACTATCTGATTGTCAACCTGTCGCACTCGCTCTTGCTTGCATTCATCGTCATCGCCTTGTTGATGGCGGTAACATTCCATAAATTCAAGATGGTGGTTATCTCGCTGGTGCCAAACCTTATCCCGTTGCTGTTTACCGCTGGCGTGATGGGTTATTGCGGCATCCCGCTGAAGATGTCGACGATATTGGTGTTCAGCGTAGCGCTCGGTATCAGCGTCGACAACACAATCCATTATCTCGCAAGATACCGTCTGCAGATGAAGGTGAACAACAACGATATCAAAAAATCGGTGATGGCTGCGATATTAGAGACTGGCCCGAGCATGATTTATTCGGCGAGCATCCTCATCTGCGGCTTCCTCATCTTCTCATTCTCGTCGTTCGGCGGCACGAAGATCGTGGGCTTCTTGGTACCGTTTACCTTGCTCATCGCATTGATAACCAATATCTTGGTGTTACCAGCTTTAGTTTTGACATTTTATAGAAAAAAGATATGACATCTGTTGAGAATATTCAGAATCTGATAACTCAGTTTATTGAGAATCAGGATTTTATGGGGACTCCGAGCGAGTTGTACGCTCCCATCGAGTACACTATGAGCCAGAAGGGCAAACGTATGCGTCCGACTTTGGCGTTGCTCTCGTGCGAGATGTTTGGCGGCGACATCAATGAATGCCTGACACCGGCAGTGGCTGCTGAGATTTTCCATAACTTCACTCTCATTCACGATGATATCATGGACGAGGCACCGCTTCGCCGTGGCTTGGAGACTGTTTATCATAAATGGAATTCCAATATCGCATTGCTTTCGGGCGACACCATGCTTATCAAGGCATTTCAATATGCGCTGAGTACCAACAAAGCCTATTCTCAGAAGGTTTTGACAGAGCTCTGCAAGGTGGCGATGGAGGTGTGCGAAGGTCAGCAATATGACTTGAATTTTGAGACTCGCAACGATGTCACCCTCGATGAATATATCGAGATGATTCGTCTGAAAACCGCTGTTCTGCTTGGCTCAGTCTTGAAAATAGGAGCTATCGTGGCAGGTGCGAGCGAGGAGAATATGCAGAAGGTCTATGATTTCGGTATCGACCTCGGCATAGCGTTCCAGCTTCAAGATGATTTGTTCGACTGCTACGGTGACGTGAAGGTTTTCGGCAAGATGCCTGGTGGCGATATCGCCGACAACAAGAAGACATATCTCTATCTTAAAGCCCTTGAACTCGCCTCAGCCGACGACAAAAAACGTCTCGAAGGCTATTTCTCGATGCCCAAAGGCCGTGACGACAAGAAGATGCAGGCTGTCCTCGACATCTTTGCAAAATATAATGTGAGAGAAATCGTCAACAACGTGATGACCGATTACTACAACAACTCACTTAAACACCTCGATGCCATTGATGTTCCGGAAGAAAAGAAAGCGGTGCTGAAAAATTACGCTGATTATTTGTATAACAGAATCAAATAATTTGCCGCTTACGCGGAATGTGTTGCTGCGCAAAATGTGCCGTTGCACAGAATGTGGTTTCGCTTCGCGCACATTAGCCGAAGGCTATCACATTCAGCCGAAGGCTGCACATCTCACGACCGAAGGGAGTGACACATTTTTTACGGGATAAACAAACACGAATCCCCATAACTGAGGAATCTGAAATCATGCTCCAACGCGAACTTGTAGGCCTCTTTCCATTTCTCGCCGATTAAGGCAGAAACTAATAATAATAAGGTGCTCTTCGGCTGGTGGAAGTTGGTGATGAGTGCCTTTGTGATCATGATAGGGCAGGAGGGGGCAATCATCAAAGCTGTGGTGGCATGCAAAGCATCGAGATGATGCATCTCCAGATATTTCATGATAGCTTCAAGGCTTTCCTTTGCAGAAGGCAAAGTCGTTCTGTCCTGATACGGGAACCATTGGTTTACATGCAGGTTGCGCTCTTCGAAACCTTGTTCGAGCAGCATCACTCCGATCCAATACACCGACTCAATGGTGCGCATGCTGGTGGTGCCGACAGGGATGATTGTCCTGCCTATGTTTTCGTGCAAATGCTCGATACACTGTCTCTTCACGATGATGGATTCTGAGTGCATCTCGTGTTCTCCGATGGTGTCGGTAGCCACCGGGCGGAACGTGCCAGCGCCGACGTGAAGTGTCACTTCTTCTATTGTGTGACCTTGCTCTTTGAGATTGGCTATCAATGGCTTGGTGAGATGTAACGAGGCTGTCGGCGCTGCTACCGAGCCTTCATATTTCGCGAATACGGTCTGATAGCGGTCTCTATCGCTCGGCTCCGCCTCGCGATGCAGATACGGCGGCAACGGGATCTCGCCGGCGTTTTCAAGTACCTCCGCGAAGCTGATATCTGCCGGCTCCCACGAGAATCGTATCACTGAATAAGCGTCGGTCTTCTCTATACGTTCGGCTTTCAAGACGACGTCGACACCTTTTATTAATAAAGGCATGGTCAGTATGCCGTCTTTCCATCTTCTCGAATTTCCTACCAGACAATGCCATTCTACAGGCGAAGATGCCGAAAACGCTAATTGATAGTCGCCATTGCCGGTTATCGGCTCCAAACAAAACACCTCGATGGCGGCGCCGGAGTCTTTCACAAACTGCAGACGCGCACGAACGACCTTGGTCTCGTTGAACACCAAAACGGATTTCTCCGGAAGGTAACCGCCGATATTGCGGAAATGGTCTTCGCCTATCTTATTGTCTTTCAACACTAAAAGCTTCGATGCATCACGCTCTGCCAGCGGATATTTTGCAATCCTCTCATCCGGCAGCGGGTAGTCGTACTCCGAGATATTTATATTTTGAACGTGCGAAATCATCGTAAAATGTCATTTTTTTTTATTCTTAACATTAATTGTCATTAATTGTCCATTAATTATTCATTAATTATTTCTTTCGACAAATCTCTGTTTTTCAATCTAAAATAATTAATGAAAAATTAATGATAAATTAGTGGTAATTAATGTTTAATAACGGTAATTAATGTTTAATCAATCTTCTCCTTTAAGTTTATCGAGTATTCGGCGGTCTTTCTTCGTTGGACGGCCGGCGCCTCTGTCACGATATTCTGCTTTGTAGGCGTGCATGAACTCTATGCGCTCGTATTCCTCTGTCGGCGTGCGGTCGATGTAGATGTTCGGCACATCTTTAGGCGACACGCGGCTCTTCGGGATGCTCAAAACCTCAACCATTTTGTGCAATTGACCGAGCTGTACGCCGATGACTTCGCCGACTTTCACGTCATGCGAAGGCTTCATCGAGACCTCGTTGACCTTCACCTTGCCGCCTTTGCAGGCATCAGCAGCCAGCGTCCTGGTCTTGAAAAGCCTTGCGCACCAAAGCCATTTGTCGATTCTTAATTCTTCGTTATCCATATTAATTTTAGGGTCGCCTTCGGCTCAAAATCTTTCAAAATCTTATTAAAAATCATTCAAAATATTCTTCCCCAATAATTCTAAAACCTCTCTTTTAACTTTTAACTCTTAACTCTCAACTCTTAACTCTTAACTCTTAACTCTCAACTCTTATCTTTTTCGGGTCGCCTTCGGCTCAAAATCTTTCAAAATCTTTTTAAAAATCATTCAAAATATTCTTCCCCAATAATCCCAAAATCTCTCTTTTAACTTTTATCTTTTAACTCTTAACTCTCAACTCTCAACTCTTATCTTATTCGGGTCGCCTTCGGCTCAAAATCTTTCAAAACGTTCTTCCCTTGTCATTTCGAGCGAAACGAAGTGGAGTCGAGAAATCTTTTGTATTCGTTAACAATCGAATAATTTCGTTAAACAAGGATTTCTCCATTACGTTTCATTTCATTTCACTTCAGTCGAAATGACAAATTGGCTATTTCTCTCTGAAAAACAGCTGTATCGGCACCCCGTGGAAGTCCCAGATGCTCCTGATTTTGTTCTCAAGGAATCGCACGTAGTTGTCTTTCACGTCCTTTGGCAGGTTGCAGAAGAAGATGAACTGCGGGGTTGGGCTCTTCAGCTGGGTTATGTATTTTATCTTCAGATAACGTCCACGTGAAGCGATTTGCGGCGGCTGGCTGTTGATGATTTCCAGCATGGTGTCATTAAGCTCGCGTACCGAAATCTTACGTTCACGGTTTTCGTAGACTTTCTGCGCCATCTCAAGCACCTTGAATGTACGCTGACGGTTGATTGCCGAGGTGAAGATAATCGGGTAATCGACGAAAGGCGCGGTTCTCTCACGAATCATATTCTCGAAGGCGAGGTGAGTGTTGCTGTCTTTCTCCACCAAATCCCATTTGTTCACCACCAAAACCATGCCTTTCTTGTTTCTCTCGATGAGTCTCAAGATATTCATATCCTGTGAGTCGAAGCCTTGTGTGGCATCAATGATGAGGATTGCCACGTCGCATTCCTCTATGGCTCTGATAGAACGCATCACCGAGTAAAACTCGATGTTTTCGTAGACCTTGCTTTTCTTACGCAGACCGGCAGTGTCGACCAGCATGAAGTCCATGCCGAAGGCGTTGAAACGCGTGTTGTTGCTGTCTCTCGTGGTGCCAGCGATATCTGTCACGATGTTTCTCTCCTGACCAAGGAAAGCGTTTATCATTGACGATTTTCCGACGTTAGGACGACCCACAACGGCGAATCTCGGCAGATCCGAATAGTCTTCTGTCGTGTCGTTTGGCAGATATTTCACCACCTCATCGAGAAGCTCGCCTGTGCCGGTGCCTGTCATGGCTGAGAAAGGATAAATCTCGCCCAAGCCGAGGGCATAGAACTCCGCTGCCTCGCCGAACTTGCTCGGGATGTCGGTCTTGTTCACGCCGAGAAGCACTTTTTTCTTGCATTTGCGAAGAATCAACGCCACGTCTTCGTCCAAGACATGCACTCCCGCCTGTCCGTCGACGACAAAGATGATGACATCGGCCTCATCGATAGCCAAATCGACTTGTTTTCTGATCTCTTCTTCAAAGATATCATCTGATCCGACCACATAACCGCCAGTGTCGATGACGGTGAACGACTTGCCGTTCCAGTCGCTGTGTCCATAATGGCGGTCGCGGGTAACTCCGCTGCTTTCTTCCACAATGGCTTGTCTTGACTGCACCAAACGGTTAAACAACGTCGACTTTCCGACGTTCGGTCTTCCAACTATTGCTACTATATTTGACATAATTTTGTGTTTTTTTCATTCTGTGGGTGCAAGGCATGCCTTGCACCCTACGGGTTATGCTTCGTATCCGAAATGTTTCAATTCCTCTTCATTGTCACGCCAGTCTTTGTCGACTTTCACTCTCAAATCCAAGAAAATCTTCTTTCCGGTGAACTCTTCGATATCAGCTCTCGACTGAATTCCCACTTTCTTGATGGCAGCGCCGCCTTTACCTATTAATATAGCTTTCTGCGATTCGCGTGAGGCGAAAATCGTCGCCTTGATGTTGATGAGCTTCGCACTTTCTTCGTAAGCATCGACGACAACCTCAACGGAATAAGGGATTTCCTGCTGATAATTCAACAAAATTTTCTCTCTGATGATTTCCGTAACGAAAAATCGCATCGAGCGGTCGGTGAGCTCGTCTTTCGGGAAGTAAGGCGGACAAACAGGCAGTTTCTCGATTATGCTCTCAAACACAAATTGGATGTTGGCCTGATGCATTGCCGAGATAGGGAACACCGTGGCTGCCGGAAGTGCGTTCCTCCAGAACTCGACGGCTTTTTCCACATCTTCCTGGTTCGAAAGATCGATTTTATTCAATAAAACGAAAACCGGAACCTCCATTTTCTTGATGCGTTCCACCGTCTCCTCGTCGATTTTCTTGTCGGTGATGTCGACCACATACAGTATCAAGTCGGCGTCGATAAACGCCACGTTGATGTACTGATTCATGATTTCGTGCATCTTGTAGGCTGGATTTTTGATGATTCCGGGGGTGTCGGAGAACACTATCTGGAAGTCATCGCCGTTCACGATGCCCAAAATGCGGTGTCGGGTGGTCTGCGCCTTCGACGTGATGATGCTTATTTTCTCGCCCACCAAGTCGTTCATAAGCGTTGATTTTCCGACATTTGGTTTGCCAATTATGTTGACGTAACCTGCTTTATGATCCATATTTTAAAAATATTTCAAAATTTTTTCAAAAAACACTTGACACGAGCGCAAAAATGTTGTATTTTTGCAGCCCAATTCACGATGCGGGGTGGAGCAGTCCGGTAGCTCGTTGGGCTCATAACCCAAAGGTCGGTGGTTCAAATCCGCCCCCCGCTACTAAAGGAGGTCAATAGGCCTCCTTTTTTTATTTTATCTTCGTCTCAGCAGCCATCAGCACCTCTTTGGTGTCGTTGTCGGTGATGAATGCCACGATATAGAACTGATCTGGGTTATAGTCATCGTTTAAGATGAACTTCATATTTGTGATGAAGTTCTGTCCTGCATTGATGATATCAGAGCTGCTCAACAGTCTGCCCCATGTCTGTCCGTCGGCAGTGCCTCTGAAGACATGACGGTGCATATAAGCGGTGTCAATGCCTGTCGGCGTCACCTGTTTGCCAAGAATGTTGTCCTCCATCAGACAGGTGGTGAGTCGGATGTCGGCTCCTTCAAACTTTTGCAGGAACTTTGAGTGGATGCTGACCTTCAGCTCTCGTGTGGCATCGTCGAACTCGGTCTTGACAATAAGTCTTACTGGTGCTTGTGTGTTCATGTAGCTGCTCACTGCCGATGCCCATTGTGCCGCGCCGAGTACGCCTCCTGTGCGGTTCACAAGACCGTTAGGATATGCTGCGATGTTGAACGCATTGTTCCATTCGTTGCCGTCTTCGGTTCTGAAATCCGGGAAACCGCCTGCAGGATTCTGCAAAGCTCCCTTAGGATGCACGCCTAACACCACAAGATGCCCCTCGTACTGCTCCTGAAGCTGCAGTGCCAAAGCGCCGGCCTCCGGACAGTTGTTACATTTCACGCCAGTGTAGTCTTCCAAAAGCGTCACCTTCTTGCCATCGAAATTGATGGTGTCAGATGCCACCAACGGAATGGTGTCGCTTTCAGTCACTATTGATTCGACGATATACGGCTCTTTTAATTTATCACACGACATCATTCCTAAAACGACTGCCGCTGTTGTTAAAATCAAAGAAAATCTTTTCATTTTTTCTATTTTTATTTTTTATTCTTTTTTCGGGTCGCCTTACGGCTCAAAATCTTTCAAAATGTTCTTCCCAAATAATCCTAAAACCTCTCTTTTATCTTTTAACTCTTAACTTTTAACTCTTAACTCTCAACTCTTCACTCTTACCTAAAAGGATGTTGTAACCGTTAGCGATAAACCACTTGATGCTGGCACTGTGCGGCAGACACCTCCCACGCAGACCAAGCCTTCGCTCTGACGGCCGCCGCTGATGGCGATACGCGTCTGGTCTTTGATGTAGCCGAACGACCCTGTGATGTAATGGTCGCGGTTGTCGGCGATAGGGTTGCCGTAGTTGTATTTGTCAGCGACACTCACAAACCATTTCGGGGCGATGGTGTATTCCAAAAGGAATGCGAACCAGTTGCCTCGTTTGGTGTAGTAAGACTCATGTCCCGGCTCGATGGTGTGGTTAGGACCGATATTGTCCCACATGTGCTGTAACTCCAGGCGGATGCTGTTGTTTCTGTTGATTTTATAAATCGCCTCGCCGAAAGCTATGTTGGCCTCGACAGCCTCTGCGCCAGGGTGGTTCTCGATGGTCTCCATGTCGTAATACAGGTTGATGTACATCAAGGTGAGATGCCATTTAGCACTGATCTTCTTCTCAATCTCGAAGTTCAAGTCACGATAGAACATGCGGTCGCCGACAGCGAAGAAATCTGATTTGTAGCCCTTTGTTCCCGGCTGGTTGAGCATGTTCACGCCGTTAACGTTGATGGAGTCGCGTTTGATGTCGTTTACCTGGCTGTAGTTGAATGCCAGCTTGGTGCCGTATTTTCCGCCGAGGACGGTCTTCTTCGGGATGGTGTAGTTCACCTGGAACTGTATTCCCATCTCGCCCAACGGCTGCGTGGCGTATGAGAACATCGAAGGAAGGCTGTGCGTATGCGTATAATTCAAAGGCGGGATGAACCCGATGTCGAGGTCGTTCTGGGTGGCGAGTCGGTTCGACTTGAAACTCATATTGTCGACGCGTTTCACCTGCAGCACCATGCCCAGTCCTTTCTGTGAATAGGCCAATGATGCCAGCAGCTCCTGGCCATCCTTATAAATATAGTTGTTGAACTCCGACGGGTCGTTGATTTTGCGTGCATACTCTGTCGAGAAGGTGAAACGGCCGTATCCGAGGTTAAGTCTTCCGGCGTATGATGCCACGTTTTGTGGCATGACAAGTTCCTCTCCATTGACAAACAGGGTGCTGGCGTCTTCGTATTTGCTTACGAAGCTGGCTCCCACGGTGGCGCGGAACTTGCTGTTGTTCATCGAAGCGATGCTGCTGTTGAGGTCCCATTCGCCGTCAACGCCGCGCACCAGGCCTCTGTTTTCCGATGTGGGGACATTCTCACCGTATCCTGCCCAGTAAAAACGCTGTTTTCCGTAAAGTCCTTTGAGTGTCACGCCTTCCCAAGGACGATACACGGCACGGATGCCTCTCAAGGCATTGTCGAAGCCGAGGGTCCATTCCTCATAGCTGCGGAAAACCAAGCCGTTGCCGAACTGGTCGTAGATGTCGCCCACGGTCACTCCGATGGTGCCGTCGTCGTAAGTGGCAAAATAGTTGGCGATACCCATGCCCTTGACTCTGCTGTCGAAGCCCGACATCGGAGTGGTCTGATATGCCTCAAAACGGAATCCCGCAGTGAAGTTTCCAAGCTGATACTGCAGCTTGCCGAAACCGTAGGCGCCGAACTCCTCACCGTTGATGTCGTCCTTGGTGATGCCGATGCCGTTGTCTTCCCAATAGTAGTTGCCGTCCATCTGGAAACTCCCGCTGACCTTAGATTTCTTCAGGAAATCCTGGCCATATACAGCGGTGATACCCAGAAGAAAAACAATTAATAATGATAATTTTTTCATGTTTGATTCTTTTATTCGTGAGATTTCTCCACTCCGCTTCGCTTCGGTCGAAATGACGATAGGAGAAACTTCTAACTTCTAACTGTTAACTTCCAACTATTTAGCAATCTTCAGAATTTCCTGATACAAATCCTCTTCGCCGCCATCAAGATATCCGGTGTGCTGCCACACAATCTTGCCGTCACCGTCGAAAAGGAAGGTGTGAGGCGGGTTGTTGACGTTCATGGCGCGAGCCAGTTCCTTGTTCACATCGAGCAGAATCTCGAAAGGCCAGCCTTTGCCGTCGACGAAAGGCTTGATTTTTGCCGTCGAACGGGCGTCGTCGATAGAAACCGAGAAAATCTTCACGCCGGTTTCCTCTACCCAGTCGTCGTAGACGTCGGTGAGGGCGTTGTGCTCCTTAACGCACGGACCGCACCAGGTCGCCCAGAATGTCATAACAAACGGTTTGCCGTCGTTGCTCAACTCTGCGATGTTGATGGATTGACCGTCAAGGTCTTTCAGTGTGATATTCGGCAAATCTGATTTGTTTTGCGCGTTCAAGCCGAAAAACATCAAGCCGAAAAGTAAAAATGCAAGAAATTTTTTCATGATATAAATTTTTAAATAATCAAACAATATAAGTCTCTAATATTTTACCTTCTAACGCTTTTATCTCCACTTTATTGATAATATTCGGAATTAAAATGCATTCGCCTATGCCGACGATCTCTTCGCCTCCGTCGTATTTCAGGGTGAAGCTGCCGCCGACGCTCATCAGGATGACGAAAGAATCGAGTTCCGAATAGTCTTTTGCCAACGCCATACCTTTTTCAATATTGATGAAATTGGTGGTGAAATAAGGGCATTCCACCATCTTGACGGTGGCGTCTTTCTTGTCGCGGTCGTATTCGGTGCGGTAGTTGTCCTCGTGTTTGTAGTTCAAGGTGAACAACGACTGCGGGATATGCAGTTCGCGGTACATCCCGTGCTGGTCGAGGCGGTCCCAGTCGTACACACGGTAGGTGGTGTCGCTGGTCTGCTGTATCTCAGCCACCATGCAGCCCGGACCTAGGGCATGGATTCTCCTTGCCGGGATGAAAAACACGTCGCCGTCGTTAACCTTTTCATAGTTAAGGACTTCCGAGATTTTTTTGTCATAGATGAGCTTCTCCACTTCCGCTTTCGTCACCTCGCGGTTGAAACCTGAGACGAGTTCCGCGTCCTTGTCGGCGTGCATCACATACCACATCTCGGTCTTGCCGTTCTCGAGGCCTATCTTCTGTGCTATCTCATCGTCGGGATGCACCTGCACCGACAACCATGTCAGCGGGTCGATTATCTTGATTAACAATGGGAAAGTCTCGCCGTATTTGTCGAAAACGTTGTCGCCCACGAGGTCGCCCATGAAGGTCTCCACGAGGTCGTTGAGCTCGTCGCCCTCAAACTGGCCGTTCGCCACTATGCTGTTCTGGCCGTCGACACCCGACAGCAGCCACATCTCGCCACAGTTTATCAGCTTGCCGAAGTCCTTGTGCAGCAACGACTTGACATTCTGCCCGCCCCATATCTTCTCGAGGAAAATAGGCTGAAATTTCAATGGATATAACACGTTCATTTTTATCTAAATCAAACGTGCAAAGATATGAAAAAAAACTTAATTTTGCGGAATAAATTTTGAAATATGCAAAACATCATAGAACTTCGTCACATTCTTCATGAAAACGCCGAGCTCTCGGGCAAAGAGGTGAAGACTAACGCCATCTTGAACGAATTTTTGGAAAAACTCAATCCCGATGTGCATATACGTAACATCGGAGGCAACGGGATAGCCGTGGTTTTCAAGGGGAAAGAGCCTGGGAAACGTGTTTTAATTCGTGGCGACATCGACGCGCTCAACATCCCTGAAGGCGGCCGTCACTGCTCACACCGCTGCGGCCACGACGGACATGCCTCCATCATTGCGGGGTTGGCCGAGAAATTAAGCAAAAACCGTCCCGAGAAAGGTGAGATTGTGCTGCTTTTCCAGCCCGCCGAGGAGACCGGGCAAGGCGCGAAGGCCGTCATCGCCGACCCGCAGTTCGGGCAGATAAAACCCGACATGGCGTTTGCCTTGCATAACATCCCGGGCTATGCGAAAAACACGATTTTGCTGAGAAAAGGCTGTTTCGCGGCAGGCTCTCTCGGCCTGAAACTCATCTTCGACGGCGTCACCGCACACGCCTCACAGCCTGAGACAGGCCACAGCCCGCAGTATGTTTTGTCGGCGCTCCTTGACATTTTCGGCAAGAAAGCCGCCATGTTGCAAGAAGAGAAGCCGCTCACCATGATGACGATGACGCACGCCGTGTTGGGCGAGGAGACCTTCGGCGTGGCTCCTGCTCATGCCGAGATATGGCTCACCCTGCGCTCGTTCGACAACGAGAAACTGCAGCATCTCACCGCCGACGTGGTGCAGCTGTGTGCCATGGTCGCCGAGAAACAGGATTTCGAGTTCGGAAGCAGCATCCATGAGGCGTTTTCTGCCACGATGAATTCCGACGAGGCGGTGGAGATTATTAAAAACGCTGCTGAATCGTTAAACCTTGACTATCAATATCTTGAAGAGCCGTTCCGCTGGTCGGAGGACTTCGGACGCTTCGCCGATGTGTGCCCGATATGCCTGTTCGGCCTCGGCTGCGGTGAGGACCACCTGCCACTGCATAACCCGGAATATGTGTTTGAAGACGAGATTTTGAAAACGGGTGTTGACATCTTCACTGTCATTTCGAGCGAAATGTAACAAAGTGAAATGTAGTCGAGGAATCTCATTTATTTTTGTTTTTATAATACAAAATTTTATATTTTTGCAAAAAAATGACTGATGAAAAACATTTGTGTTTTTTGCGGAAGCAGCGTCGGCTCCGACAAGCGTTACGCTGAGGCGGCGGCTCGTTTGGGCGACGTCCTCGCCGACAACGGCTGCACCCTGATCTACGGTGGCGGCAGCATCGGCCTGATGAACGTCATCGCCGACAGGATGCTCGAACGCGGCTGCGAGGTCATCGGCGTGATGCCCGCTTTTCTGCTCGGCCATGAGATAGGTCATCCGAGTATCACAAAGATGATTTCTACCAAGACCATGGCGGAGCGCAAGGAGATACTGATTCTCGAATCGGACGCCTTCATCGCCATGCCGGGCGGCTTCGGCACCCTCGACGAGTTCTCGGAAGTGGTCGTCGCCGACCAGCTCAGACTCATCGAGAAACCCGTCGCACTGTATAACACCCTCGGCTATTACGATGACCTGGTGCGCTGGATAAACCGAGGCATAAAAGACGGCTTCGTGCGCGGCGACCACAGCAAAAACATCATCGTCACCGACGACCCGAAGGAGCTGTTCCAACGGCTGGAGCAGTATCACCCGGTCACGATGGAGCAATGGATTCAGGATGTCAAGGAAGAGTTAAGAGTTAAAAGTTAAGAGTTAAAAGAGAGGTTTTAGGGTTATTTAGGAAGAACATTTTTTTAGATTTTTAAATTAGATTTTTTTAAGATTTTGAGCCGTAAGGCGACCGAAAAAAATAAAAACTATGAACATTATTGGAATCACAGGAACTTTAGGTGCTGGAAAGGGCACTATTGTTGAATACCTCGTGGAGAAGAAAGGCTACGTCCACTATTCTGTACGCGCATTTTTGTCAGAAGAGGTGAAACGTCGCGGACTTGAAGTGAATCGTGACACACTGACATCTGTGGCTAACGATTTAAGAGCGAATAACTCGCCAAGTTACATCGCTGAGCAGCTCTACGACCGCGCTTACAACAACGGCAAAGACGCTGTCATCGAGAGCATCCGTACTCCCGGCGAGATCACGGCATTGCGCTCAAAAGGCAACTTCCATCTGTTTGCCGTCGACGCCGACCGTAAGGTGCGTTATGAGCGTATCACAGAACGCAAATCGGAGACAGACTCAGTGAGTTACGAGACGTTCTGCGCCAACGAGGAACGCGAGATGAACAACGCCGACCCTAACAAACAAAACCTCGGCGAGTGCATCCATCAGGCGGACTATGTGTTTCAGAACAACGGCACCATCGAAGACCTCGACAAGAAAGTGGAGGAGGTGCTCCAAGATATTGAGAATCAGAAATATAAGCGTCCTTCCTGGGATGAATATTTCATGAATCTTGCCGACACCGTGGCTGAGCGTGCCACCTGTGATCGCGGTCGCAGCGGTTGCGTCATCGTGAAAGACCGCCAGATCTTGGTGACAGGCTACGTGGGCTCGCCTCGCGGACTCCCGCACTGCGACGAGGTAGGACACCTTTTCCGTAAGATGATCCATTCTGACGGCAGAATCACTGAGCACTGTGTGAGAACCGTGCATGCCGAACAGAACGCCATCACACAGGCTGCGAGACGCGGTATCGCCCTCGAAGGCAGCACTTTGTATTGCCGCATGACACCATGCCGCACATGCGCTATGCTGATAATAAACTGTGGAATCGTGCGCGTGGTGTGCCAACGCAAATATCACGACGGCGCCGAGTCAGAGGAGATGTTCAGACAGGCCGGAATCAAACTGGAATACGTGTACGACGAAGTGCAAACCTACGAAAGACAATAATCACCCAACCCGTCATTTCGACTGAAGCGAAGCGGAATGGAGAAATCTCAATCAAATGGAGGAGATTTATTCACCAGAGGCGAATGCTTTCGCAAGCTCAGGTCTCGACTTCGCTCGAAATGACGTTAGGAACGGTTGTTTAGTATATCAATTGCTAAATATATCGCGTGCCTCAATGCTTCGGGGTCCGCGATATTTTTATTTGCTATGTCGTAGCCGGTGCCGTGGGTCGTGGATGTGCGCACCACTGGCAAACCTGCGGTGAAGCTGACGCCACCGTCGAAAGCGAGGACACGGAACGGGGTGAGACCCTGGTCATGGTACATGCTCAGGATGCCGTCGTATTTGAGCCATGCGTCGGAGCCGAAGAAACCGTCGGCAGGGAAGGGACCGAATGCCAAAACACCTTGCTCCTTAACGACTTCGATAGCCGGCTTGATAATCTCTTGCTCCTCACTTCCCATGATATTGTTGTCGCCAGCATGAGGATTCAATCCAAGGACGGCAATCTTTGGAGCCACAATGTTGAAATCATTTATCAAGCTATTGTGCATGAGTTTTAACTTCTTGATAATCAGCTCTTTATTGATAGCTTGCGGCACCTCTCTCAATGGGATGTGGTTCGTCACGAAACCGATGCGCATCTGATGGTTGACAAGAAGCGTAATGTATTCATTTTCAGGGAAAAACGACTTGATATAATCCGTTTGTCCTTTAAATTGGAATTGCTCTGAAATTATATTGCTTTTGTTAATTGGAGCTGTCACCAAAGCATCGATAAGACCCGTGCGAAGGTCGTTGGTCGCCAGTTTTAATGCTGCAAACGACGCTTTTCCTGCGACAGGAGTTGAAAATCCAGGCTCCACCTTGAGCTCCTCGTCGGTGTGATTGATGATATTGATGCGCTTCGGCTGTGCCTGTGACGCGTCACGAATCACTGTGTAAGACATCTCTTCCATGCCGAAATTTTTCTTGTAATATGAAAAAACTTTCGACTGACCGTAAACGATAGGTGTGAAAGCCTCGAAGATGCGTGAATCACATAAAACCTTGAGAATCACTTCGTAACCGATGCCGTTGATGTCACCTTGAGTAATGCCGATTCTCGGAAGAGAAGATGTCTTAAATATTGGAGTCATAGAGTAGTCCGTTTAGAAAGTCCAAAATTACAAATCAATTTTCAAAATTCCAAATATTTTTTAATAAAATTTTAAAAATCAATTATTTATGTGAAAATTTCGTAAATTTGCGATATGCTAAACGAAGGATATACGATAAAAAAGATTGCCTCTGTCGTTGGAGGTCAACTGATTGGTAATCAATCTGATACAATTATTATCAAGGATATTTTATTCGACAGCCGATTGCTGATCGATGCTGAAGACACGTTGTTTTTCGCGCTTAATGGCGGAAGGAACGACGGGCATAAATATATCACGGAATTATATGAAAAAGGGGTAAAATCCTTCGTGATTTCGCGAAAAAACATTGAAAATTACGACGTTAAGTCGCAAATTGACGCTTTAAAAAAATATTCTGACGCGGTTTTTGTGGTTGTTGACGACACTTTGACGGCTTTGCAGACCTTGGCGGCTTATCATCGCGCACAGTTCGATATTCCCGTTGTGGGAATCACCGGAAGCAACGGAAAGACCGTCGTCAAGGAATGGCTGTATCAGATATTGTCGCCTTCGATGTCGGTGTGCCGCAGCCCGAAGAGCTATAACTCGCAAATCGGGGTGCCGCTTTCAGTTTGGCAGATGAACCACAGCAACGACGTAGCGCTTATCGAGGCTGGCATCTCACGTCCGGGCGAGATGGAGAAGCTGCGCGAGATAATAAAACCTACAATCGGCGTTTTCACCAATATCGGCTCGGCACATGGAAAGAATTTCGAGAACGTGCAGCAGAAAATTGAGGAAAAGATTAAACTTTTTAAGGACCTTGGCGGCGGCGCCGCCGCCTTGGTTTATTGCTCTGACAATATAGAAATCTCTTCAGCAATTTCCAATGCAAAAATTCCAGCATTTTCATGGAGCAAAACAGATAAACAGGCAAATTTGTTCATACCAGCAATTGAGGTCTCTGAGAACTCAAAATTCTCAAAAATCTCTGCTATCTATAATGGTAGTTTAATAGAAATAAATATCCCTTTCATCGACGACGCTTCTATCGAAAACGCCATCAACTGCTGGTGTGTGGCGCTGCTGCTGGGTATCCCGAACGATGTCATCGCTCAGCGAATGGTACATCTTGAGGCTGTTGAGATGCGAATGGAACTCAAAGCCGGCGTGCGTAACTGTGTGATTATTAACGACTCATACAATAATGACAGAAACGCTCTCGCCATCGCCCTCGACTTCATGAACGCGCAGCATCACGATAACAAGGTGCTGATTCTTTCTGATATCCTGCAAAGCGAACTTACCGAAGAAGACCTTTACAAAAACGTCGCGCAACTCATTGAAAACAAAGGCGTTGACATATTTATCGGGATTGGGGATGCAATCTGTCGAAATATGAGAAACAAATTGAAAATCGATTCATTTTTCTATGTTTCGACCGCTGATTTTCTCACCCATCATCCGATGAAAATGTTTGAGAATCAGATAGTTCTGTTGAAGGGCGCGCGCAGCTTCGAGTTTGAACGCATCATGAAGGTGCTGCAGCAGAAATCGCACGAGACGATACTCGAAATCAACCTCGACAACATGGTGAAAAACCTCAACTATTATCGCGGAAAGCTGAAAAAAGAGACCAAGATGATGGTGATGGTGAAAGCCTTCGCTTATGGCAGCGGCAACTACGAGGTGTCGAACGTTCTCGCATTCCATCATGTTGACTATCTTACAGTTGCATACGCCGACGAGGGTGTTGAACTGCGAAATAAAGGTATCAAACTGCCAATCATGGTGATGACACCGGAGACAAACACCTTCGACGAAATCATAGAAAACAATCTTGAACCCGATATTTACAGCTTCCGTTGTCTCTCACAGCTGGAAGATGCTATAAATCAATTGGATAAGCCTCTCGACAAGCCTGTCGGAATACATGTTAAAGTCGATACAGGCATGCATCGTCTCGGCTTCCTTCCGGAAGACATCGATGCCTTGATTGAGCGCGTGAAAGCCAATCCGAACATTAAAATCATGAGTGTTTTCTCGCATTTTGCGACAAGCGACATGCCGGAGGAGGACGATTTTGTGATGCATCAAATCGAGATGTTCGAGATGATGAGCTCGAAGATTGTGGCGGCGTTCCCTTACAAAATCATACGTCACATCCTGAACACTGCAGGCATCAGCCGATTCACTGAATATCAATACGATATGGTGCGTCTCGGCATCGGGGTTTACGGCGTGGCTATCTGCGACGAGGACCGAGGCAAGCTGCTTAACGTGATGTCGCTGAAATCGACAATCAAGCAGATTAAAGAATACGGACCTGGCGAGACCATTGGCTACGGTCGCCACGGAAAGATAACTAAACCTTCGAGAATAGCAGTGATTCCTATCGGTTACGCCGACGGCCTGCGCCGACAATTAGGCAACGGCAAAGCTTGTTTCTGGGTCAACGGCAAACCTGCTCCTATCATCGGCAACATCTGCATGGACCTCACCATGATCGACGTCACCGGCATCGACTGCCAAGAAGATGACACAGCCGTGTTGTTTGACGACAACCACCCGATAGAAATCATAGCTGAAGCCTGCGACACGATCCCGTATGAAATCATGACGAGGATTTCACAAAGGGTGAAGCGAATCTATGTAAAGGAATAAGGCTTACGTCATTTCGACTGGAGAGTAGCGAAATGGAGAAATCTCCGACAAAAGATTTTGATGAATCCAATTGCCGGAGATTTCTCGACTCCACTTTGTTTCGCTCGAAATGACGAGGTGGATGCTATATTTTCTTCAATAAAATCAAATAAACCGGGAAGTGGTCGGAATATCCTGCCAGCCACACGCCACCTGCGAATGAGCGCCACGGATAGCCGTTGTAGCGACCGTCGTGCTGTTTCAAGAATTCCTTTGAATGCACCATAGGTTTGAACATCTGATATGTAGCAAACGGGGCGTTCTCGTCTTTGAGCAGTGCCGGCGTGATGATACATTGGTCGAGGACGCCTTTCACGTCACGGTAATAGTTGGTGCCTTCGCCGTTTTTATGCATCTTCCACATCGGGTTGAAGAAGTCGCCTTCCTCCATGTCTTCGACGCGGCCTTTTGCGCGCAAACCCTCGATGATACTCTTGTTGGTAGGGTAGTCGTTGTAGTCGCCCATCATCACGATTTTGGCGTCAGGTTTCTCGGCCAGGATAGAGTCGGCGATGTGGCGGCACAGATTGGCAGCAGCCATACGTCCAGGCAGTGAGCGTTTCTCTCCACCGTAACGTGAAGGCCAGTGCATCACGATGAAACTCATCTCCTCGTCATCGAAAATGCCTGTCACAACAAGCTGGTCACGAGAGATGAAGTTAGGCTGGTCGGGAACCACCAAACGATATGATTTGTGATTGGTGACTTTAAAATATTTCGGGTTGTAGAGCAATGCCACATCGACACCACGGCGGTCAGGGGAGTCGTAATGCACTATTTGGTAGTTGCGGCTTGCAATCTCAGGCTGTGCCACCAGATCCTCAAGCACTGTGCGGTTCTCGATTTCCGAGACGCCAAGCACCATAATCCCGTCAGGGGAATAGAATTTGTCGTTTTTGTCGGTGCCTATCGTGGAGATGGCGTACGCCATATTATGCAGTTTCGTCAGATATTTCTCGGTATTCCAAGCGTTTTTGCCCTGAGGCAGAAATTCCTCATCGTTTTTGTGAGGGTCGTTAATCGTATCATAAAGATTCTCAAGGTTATAAAAACCCACAAGACCCATTTTATACTGTTGCTGAGCAGTAATAGAAGTGACGACAAAAAGCATCACTGCTGCAAATAAGCTTATTTTTTTAAACATAGGAGCAAAATATTTGGGTACAAAGTTAGACAAAATTTTCCAAACAGCAAGGAAAAAAGATTAATAATTAATTTTCACCTTTTTCATTTTATGTAGAAAAAAATATGTACATTTGTGCCATTAAATTTTACTAGATGAAAAAGTATTTACTCTTACTTGCTGTTGTCGCTATCTGCTTGAAAATGATGGGACAAGAGCAGAAAACTGATACCATCAGTGAGAACATGACGCTGCCGACAATCATCATGATTGAGACAGACTATGACGATGCTCAGAGCTCGACGGATATATCGAGTTTCCTGCAGTCATCACGTGACGCGTTCAGCAGCATCGCGGCATACAACTTAAGTACAAGAAGGTACCGCATCCGCGCCTTCGACTCGAAGTACACCGAAGTGTTGATAAACGGCGTCGTTATGAACGACCCTGATGGCGGACGTCCATATTATTCCAACTGGGGCGGCTTGAACGACGTGATGCGTAACTCGGTGATCCTGATCAACTCAGGTATCTCTTATGACGCATTCGGCGGTCCCGGTGGCATTACAGCTATCTCTACAAGGGCAAGTAACTACCGCAAACAGACTTCATTAAGCTATTCATTGTCAAATCGTTCATATAACCATCGTCTGATGTTGACTTACAGCACTGGTATGATGAAAAACGGATGGGCGATCACCGGTTCTTTATCCGGTCGTTACACCCCGATGAACAGTCCTGTGAGCTGGTCGGAAGGCACATGGTACGCTGGCACGAGCTATTTCTTGTCGGTTGAGAAGAGACTGAACAAGAAGAACTCGTTGGGATTTGTGGTGTTCGGCTCTCCATCTGAACGCGCAAGCTCATCGCCGGCAGTGCAGGAGACGTTTGACCTCTTGAACGACAACTATTACAACCCGAACTGGGGCTGGCAGACTGACCAGAACGGCAAACGTTTCGAACGTAACGCCCGTGTAAGTTCCTACCATCAGCCGATGTTCCAGCTGATGCATTACTGGAATCCAAATGACAAATGGCAGGTAAACACCACATTGTATTATTGGTTCGGCAAAGGTGGCTCCACCGCTCTCGAATGGGGTGAGGCAGCCGACCCGCGTCCTGATTACTACAAAAACCTCCCGAGCTATTACAAATATATGCTCGACCTCGGAAAAGAAGGCTATACACAACAAGGCTATATCGACTATACCAACCAGTGGATCAACGATGTGAATATGCACCAGATCGACTGGGATAAACTTTATGCAGCCAACTCAAGGAACCTTAAGACCATTAATAATGCAAATAATGGTGACCTTGGAACAGTGCAGGGTTATTTCTCAAAATATATCGTTGAGGAACGCCGTCAGGATAAGAACCAATACGGTCTGTCAAGCACCTTCAAATATGAAATCAACCCGAACACTCATCTTTATGGCGGTGTAAAAGCCGGTATTTCTAAGACACATTATTACAAGAAAGTGGCTGACCTCCTCGGTGGCGACTACTACCTCGACATCGACAAGTACGCCGACGGTGAGGCATTCGACATCACAGATGACCAGCAGACCAACATCCGTAATAAAAACCACGTGGCGACAGTCGGTGACATCATCACTTACAACTATATCGCCAATGTGAATAAAGTTATCGGCTGGGGCGAGCTCACCTACGTGAAGAACCGCTGGTCGACATACGTCGGACTTGAGGCAAACTACACACAGATTTATCGTACAGGTAACTTTGAAAACGGCCGTTTCCTTGGCAACGAGTCGTACGGCGACTCCAGGAAACTCAACCTCATCAACGGCAGCTTCAAGGTGGGCGGCAGCTATGCCATCAACGGACGTAACTATGTTTTCGCCAATGTCATGCTGAAGAGCGAGGCTCCTGAGTTTAAGAGCGTTTTCGTGGCACCGCGCGTGCGTAACACCATCGTCAACAATGTCGATAATGAAAGAATCTTCGGCTATGACCTCGGCTACGAATACCGTTCACCATTTATGAAGGCACGTATCTCAGTGTATCAGACACGTCTGGGTCAGCTTACATGGAACCGCTCGTTCTATTATGAGTCGACAGGAAAATATGTCAACTACATCATGAACGGCATTGAGCAGCTGTCGCAAGGTATCGAGTTAGGTGCTGAGATCAACATCACACCAACCATCAGCGCACAGCTGGCAGGAGCTACAGGTGAGCATATCTACACCAACCGCCCGAAAGTTTATGTCTATGAGGATAACGACGCTCACGCCATCTACGACGGTGAGACCGTTTATCTGAAAGGCTACTACGTCGGTGATATGCCGCAGACAGTAGGCTCTGTGGGATTGAAATACAACTCACCTAAATATTGGTGGGTAAGTCTCAACGCCAACTATTTCGGCAATTATTATCTTGCAGTAAACCCGACAAACCATACAGTTGAGACCTTCGAACATCTTTATGAGGAAGACTATCGTACCGATGAGCTTCTTTCACAGAAGAAACTTGACGACGCATTTACACTCGACTTCTACGCAGGAAAATCATGGAGCTTGAAAGGATTTACAATCCTTCTTAACTTAAGTGTCAACAACCTGCTTAACAACACCAATATCGTTCTCTACGGTTACGAACAGCTTCGTTCCGACTATGACGACCCTGAGCGTTTCCCGGAGAAATACTCTTACCTCTATGGTATCAACTATTATTTAAGTCTAACAATCAGATACTAATGTGAAAGGAGAAATATCATGAAAAAACTTGCTATATTATTAATAGGTGTTACAATGGTGTTCGTCTCTTGCAAGAAAGAGTTGGACCGACCGGATATTACTCATTTTCCAAGTGGTAATGAATGGACTGTCGGACAGATTCTGGACACCCTCGCTAACGGTACATTCCAGTTTGACAAGGATTATCATAAAAACGCGACAGTGAAAGGCTACGTCATCGCTGACGAGTCAGGCGGAAACATTTATCGTACCGTGTATCTGAGAGGAGAAGACGGCAGATGTATCGCATTATATAGAAAAGGCGCGAACGATGGCGGTAGTGAGTCTTTTAACGTCAAGACTGGTGACCATATCGGTTATTCGCTTTATGGTTCAGTGATATCTGAATACAGCAGACTTCCGCAGATTCAGGTGCAGGAATATGATGTCAACAAACTTATTGTCATCTATGAAAGAGGTTGCAATGACAAGGTTCAGCCTGTCAACACTACAATTGAGAGAATCAATGCGGGCGAGCATCTCTGCGACCTTGTCAAGATCAGCGACGTGCAGTTTGAGTCTTACGAAGGTTTGACTTACGCTGAAAATCAGTCAAATACAAACAGATCTGTGATCAGCTGCTCGGGCGAGTCAATTATCGTTCGTACAAGCGGTTACGCGTCATTCGCAGCAGAGCCGTTGCCTTCAGGAAAAGGCACATTGACAAGCATAGTGTCGGTTTACAACACCACATGGCAGCTTCTTATTCGTAACACTCCAGATGTAGTGATGAACGAGCACAGATGCGGCGAAGGCGGCGATCTTATGGAATTGCCATACACCCAGAACTTTACATCGTCGTTTGGAACATACACGACATACAGCGTGTTGGGCGATCAGGTTTGGATTATCGATTTCTCGACAGCCAAGATGACCGGTTATGCAAATCAAACCAACTATGAGAATGAAGACTGGCTGCTTTCATCACCGGTTATTATCAATAATGTTGAACACGCTATGGCTACCGTGAATTATGTGGCACAATACACAGGCTTTGACGATGACGTGACTCTTCAGGTTTCATCAGACTACGAGTTTGGTGACGACCCGACCAACGCCACATGGACCAAGCTTGATGTCGAGTTCCCGAATACCGGCGGCTGGTATGACTTCCAGGATGTCGCTGTAAGCCTCGACGAGTACATCGGAGACACTGTGACTCTGGCTGTCAAGTTCCTCTCGTCGACAACGAAGTCGCGTACAATTGAGGTGAAGAGCATCGCCATCGAAGAAGGCGAGCCTGCTCCTGGACCGCAGATCATCTTCAGCGAGCCGTTCTCAGCAGGTCAGGGCGAGTTCACTATCAACAACGAACTTCTCCCGACAGGACTCAGCTATGTTTGGAAGTATAGCTCACAATACGGTATGGTTGCTAGCGCCTTCGCAAACAACACAAGCTATAGAGCAAAGAGCTGGCTCATCTCACCTGCAATCGACTTGAGTGAATACAGCTCAGCAGTCTTGACATTCGACCATGCGGCCAATAAGCTCAACTCTGGCACACCGTCGCAGTACTACTTCGTGAGAATCTCTACGAACTACGACCCGGCATCACCAGGCACCGGCGACTGGTATTATCTCGATGTCCCGACTTATCCTGCTGGAAACAACTGGAACTTCGTGAGCTCAGGCGAAATCGACCTGACACCATATCTCGGCAACTCCGACGTCCATATCGCATTTATCTACACCAGCGATGATGGCAACGCAGGTACTTGGGAGATTAAGAATGTTTTAATTAAAGAAAGAGATACTGAAAAATAAAATATTTGAGATATGATAAAGTCAATGAAAAAATACAGCATATTGGTTCTTTTGGCGATGGCGGTTTTGACATCGTGTATCGACAAGAACGCGAAAAAGAACAACTATCCTGTTCCGGGCGTTGATTTCAATCTGCCTATAGGCCGTGTTTACACTATCGACACTCTGCTTTACATGTGGCATGCTGAAGGAACGCATACTTTCAATGAGGATGCCTCGGTTTATGGTATAGTGATCGGTGATGAGGCATCAGGCAATATCTACAAGGCATCATTCATCCAGGACGGCGATGACGCTATCGAGCTTTATTTGAAGAGCACCAGCGGTCTGCGTAACGGCGACTCTATCAGGGTTTACCTGAAAGGCGCCACATTGTCGGAATACAGCGGCACGCCTCAGATACAGGACCTCGACCCGAATACTATCACCATTTTGGCAAACAACAAACACATCGACCCTATTGAAATCAGCACTCTCGATGTGACAAATGATTATATCTGCCATCTGGTGAAATTCAACCATGTGGAATTTGCTGCAGCCGACCGTAATAACACCTTCGCTCCTGAAGACGCATACGGTCAGTATAACCTCAACCAATATGATGATAACTGCAATCTCCTTGATTCGAAAATCATCGTGAGAACAAGTAATTATGCAAGCTTTGCAAAGAACCAGCTGCCACAGGGAAATGGCTCGATAACAGGTATTCTTACATATTACAGCAGCGGAAACGCATGGCAGTTCACCATCCGTTCATATTCGGAAGTCGCGATGAATAATGAGCCTTGTGAGACTTCAATCATCCCGCCGTCAGGCTCGGGAACACAAGGCGATCCGTATAACGTCGCTGCCGGTATCGAACATCAAGGTGATACAGCTAAGTGGGTTAGTGGTTATATCGTAGGTTCTGCAAACATCGCTACAGGTGCTATCATCTATGACTCAGATATTTCATGGGGTCCGGAGTTCAATTACGACCAGAACGTGACGAATATCATCATTGCTGATAGAGAAGAAGAGACCGACATCAACAAGTGTCTCGTCATATACCTGCCGAGCAACGCTCCTTCAGGCATCCGCGACATCAACCTGAAAGATCATCCGGAGAACTGGCATAAGATCATAAAGGTGAAGGGTAATCTGAGAGCATACTTGGGCAAGTCAGGTATGAGAAATACAAACGAATACGAATTAAACTAATAGATATTTAGGCATTATGGCTGAAAACTTAGTAATCATCCCGACGTATAACGAGAAAGAGAATATCGAAAATATTATCCGTTACGTCTTTAACCTTCCGATGGCTTTTGATATCCTGGTCGTCGAGGACAACAGTCCGGATGGCACCGCCGACATCGTGAAACGCCTCATGAAGGAGTTCCCCGACAGACTTTTCATTGAGGAGAGAAAAGGCAAACTCGGACTCGGCACAGCTTATATCCATGGTTTTAAATGGGCTTTGGAACGTGACTATCAATATGTTACGGAGATGGATGCTGACTTTTCGCATAATCCTGACGACCTCATCCGTTTGCACGACTCTTGCGCAAACGGCGCTGATCTGGCTATCGGCTCACGTTACAAATGCGGTGTCAACGTGGTGAACTGGCCGATGGGCAGAGTTTTGATGTCATATTACGCCTCAGCATACGTTCGTTTCATGACAGGCATGAAAGTGCGCGACACCACCGCAGGTTTCGTGTGCTACACTCGTAAGGTGTTGGAAACCATCGACTTCGACAGAATCAAGTTCATCGGATACGCCTTCCAAATCGAGATGAAATACACTGCCTGGAAGCTTGGATTCAAGATCGAGGAGGTGTCAATCATCTTCACCGACCGTCGTGAGGGCACATCCAAGATGTCGGGTGGCATCTTCAGAGAGGCGATTTTCGGAGTTATCAACCTGAGATGGAGAGGAATGTGGGGTAAGATTAAACCAAGACAAAAGTAATGGGATATATCATTAAAAACGCGACACTTGTCAACGAGGGAACGACCACGTTGGCAAGTGTCGTCATAAATGGCGACAGAATCGAAAAGATTCTGCCAGGTAGGGACGCGCTGCCGTGCGCCCAAACGAATTGTCAAATTATTGATGCCGAAGGATTATATCTGATCCCGGGCATCATCGATGAGCACGTGCATTTCCGTGAGCCGGGGTTGACCCAGAAGGCTGATATTTGTAGTGAGAGCAGAGCTGCTGTAGCAGGAGGTGTCACGTCGTTTATGGATATGCCGAACACCAACCCGCAGACGACGACACAGGAGCTTCTGCAACAGAAATTCGACCTCGCAGCACAGAAATCAGCAGCGAATTATTCGTTTTATCTCGGCGCCACCAACGATAATATCGACGAAATCTTAAAGACAGACCCGAAGAAGGTATGCGGCATCAAGCTGTTCATGGGCTCAAGCACAGGCAACATGCTGGTGAACGAAGATGATGCCTTGATACGTCTGTTTAACGAGGCACCATGCCTGATCGCGGCACATTGTGAGGACGAACAGATTATTCACGAAAACACGGTGTGCTGCAAGGACTTGGAGTCGAAAGGCGAAGTCGTCGCCGATGCCGGAATACATCCTTTTGTGCGCACGACGGAGGCATGCTACAAATCGACATCAAAGGCTGTCGATATGGCGACAAAGTTCGGCGCCAGACTGCATGTGCTCCACATATCCACAAAGTCAGAGCTGACATTGTTTAGAAACGATATACCGTTGAAAGACAAGAAAATAACAGCCGAGACATGCCCGCATTATCTGATATTCTGCGACAAGGATTACGAAGAGAAAGGTTTTGCCATCAAATGCAACCCTGCGATAAAGATGGCTTCCGACCGTGAGATTCTGCGCATAGCTATCGTTGACGGCCATATCGACACTATCGGCACCGACCACGCGCCGCATCTGTGGCATGAGAAGTTCACCGACAGCTATTTCACAGCGAAATCAGGATTTCCGTCGATACAAAACAGCCTCGATATGATGCTGAATCTGTACCGCGAAGGCATAGTGTCACTGCCGCAAATCGTGAAGCTGATGTGCCATAATCCGGCTGAGTTGTATCAGATCAAACAGCGCGGCTTCATCCGTGAAGGATATTATGCCGACCTCGTCCTTGTCGATCTGAATCATGAGAAACGCATCGCAAATGCCGATATGCTCTACAAATGCGGATGGACACCGTACGACGGAATGTCAGCAAAATCTAAGGTTACACATACTTTCGTGAATGGAAATCTCGTTTATCATGATGGTATTGTTGAAGATAAAATTTTTGGAAAACAACTGGAATTTGAACGTTAGAATTATGAAAAAGTTATTGGGAATCATAGCGTTAGTGCTCGTTTTTGTGTCATGTCAGGACAAATCAGTGCGTCATGTGCAAAAAGTGGCTCATTATTATGCCGAAACCGACCTTCCTTGGGTGATTTATTATTACGATGTGGTCGGAAAAGACTCGACTTGGGTTGAGGAGCGGTGGTTCCATGATAATGGAGTGCTTCAACTTGAGGGTAAAATCGTTGATAATCAGAGAGAAGGCGAGTTTAAAGGATATTTCCCTTCAGGCGAGCTGATGAGCGTTGGCAAGTTCGTGAAAGGCAAACGCGAGGGTAGAGGCAAGATTTATTTTGAAGACGGCAAGGTCAATATAGAAAATGAATATCGCGACGGAAAGCCTTATGGAATCTGGAAGTATTACGATGAAGAGGGCAATCTGGTCGATGTAAGAGAGTTTAAATAATGCTATCCGTTTTTTCAGATGAGAATTACATGCGGCAGGCGTTGATTGAGGCGCAGGCCGCCGCCGATGCCGATGAGGTGCCGGTGGGTGCCGTCGTTGTGGTGAACGACAAAATCATAGCCCGCGCCCATAATCAGGTCGAGTTATTGACCGACGTGACGGCGCATGCAGAGATTTTGGCGATCACTGCTGCATGTAATGCCTTGGGAACCAAATATCTTGACGACTGCACCCTTTATGTGACACTCGAGCCTTGCGTGATGTGCGCGGGCGCATTGGAGCACTGCCACATAAAAAAGGTGGTGTGGGCTTGCGATGACCCGAAAAACGGATTCCAACGCTTCGGCAACCTCTTACACCCGAAAACCGAAATAAAAACAGGCATCCTCAAAGAAGAATGCCTGCAAATGTTGACCGATTTCTTTAAAAAGAAACGTTAGTCTTTCTTCACCATATCTCTGAAGAATCTCATCAACAGTCTTACGTGGATGCCAACGCCGCCGGCAGGTTTGTAGGCTTCGGCTTTCTCGAGAAATGCCGTTCCTGCGATGTCGAAATGCACCCAAGGATAGTCGGTGAAATGCTCGAGGAACTTACCTGCAGTGCTGGCGCCGCCGTACGCTCCTCCGATATTCTTGATGTCGGCGAGATCCGACTTGATCATCTCGCCGTATTCCTCGTACAACGGGAACTTCACGAGGCGTTCATAGACGCGTTCGCCAACGGCTTCGAGTTGTGTGTATATGTCTTCTGCATTGTGTTCCATTGCCACTGTCGCCACAGGTCCTATGGCACGTGACGCTGCTCCTGTGAGTGTCGCGAAGTCGAACACCATCATTGGGTCGTATTTCTTTGCGTAGGCGAGGGCGTCGGCGAGGATGAGACGGCCTTCGGCGTCGGTGTTCAGAACCTCGACAGTAGTGCCGTCATACATGGTGATGATGTCGCCGCACACGCGTGCATTGCCGTCGATACGGTTGTCGGTGGCTGGAACGAGAGCGATAACATGAATCGGCAGCTTCGCCTTTGCCACTGCGTAGACGGTACATGCAACGGTGGCAGCACCCGACATGTCGTCTTTCATGTCATTCATGAAGGTAGAAGTCTTGAGGTTGTAGCCTCCGGTGTCGAAGACGATGCCTTTGCCAACGAGCACGATAGGTTTCTCGTTGACCGGCTTCTCCGGCTTCCATTCCAAGATGGTGAACGTAGGCTCGTCGATGCTTCCAGCGTTGACGGCGAGCAGTCCGCCCATCTTGAGGGCTTCAATCTTCTTTTTGTTGAAGACCTCAGCTTCACCGCCTACTGAACGCACTTTCTCGCTGATTAATTCTGCAAGTTGTTCGGCGTTGAGATGGTTGACCGGCTCATTCACGAGGTCGCGAGCCATCAACGTGGCTTCAACAGTGATGTTGAGCTTCTCGACACAGTTATCGCAGGCAGTGCCTTCAAGGAAATAGATGGTTTTCAGGGTGTTAGCCTTGGCATCGGTCTTGTATTTGTTGAACTCGTAGTTGGCGAGCATCATGCCCTCGGCGCAACCCATCTTCACACAACGTTTGCCTCCGATGTTTTGAATCAAAACATCTTCGTACTTATTGGCATTCAACCACTTACAAATCGAAGCGCCTTTCTTGCGGCATTTCTCCATGAACTTGTTCTCACATTCTTCACTGTCGATGAAGAAAATATGGTAACACTCTGTGTATCTGTTGATTACGGCAGTCTTTTTCTTGTCGTCATCGTATGATTTTCTAACGTAATCGGCTTCTTCTTTATTAAGACCGATTTTATCGATATTTTCTGCTGAATCCAGAATGAAAACTTTTGCAGAAATCTTGTCGTCGTTTCTAAATTTTAATGTTGTCATGATAAAAATTCTTTCAATTTTGACATTGTTTTTTCGGTAGCGCCAATTTTTCCTGATACATAGTCGTGGCAGATCTTAGATGCTTTTTTGTAGAACTCCTCGTCGTTGATGAACTTATAGAACATCTCTTCCAACTCCTGCTGGTTGTTGATGACGAAAGCGCCTTTGAGCTCCACAAGGTCAACAGCCTCTTCAAAGGCATGATATTTCGGGCCGAAAATCACAGGCACGTCGTAAACGATAGCTTCCTGAATATTGTGGATTCCATCGTAGAAACCTGCGCCGATATATGCAAATTTGGCGTATCTGTAAATCTTTGATAAGATGCCTATCTTGTTGATTACCAATGTTCTTGTTCTGTTACTTGGGACGAAATTGGTATATAACTGGTAATCGTGGAGATGCGATTCGATTTGTTTGATATGTGAGTCGGAGATGTCGTGTGGCACCATGATGAAGCAGTAGTCTTCAGGCATGTTTTCGATGAAATTGTATAATAATTTCTCGTCTGACGGCCAGCTGCTGCCTGCGATGATGCATTTTCTGCCTCCGATATACTCCTCAATGTCAGGGAAACGCTGGGCTTGCATTGCGATATCGTAAACGCGGTCGAAACGTGTGTCGCCTGCAACAGTCAGTTTGTTGATTCCCATCTTGCGAAGCAGGTCGGCGGTCTCTTCGTTTTGGGTGAAGAAATGCTCGACATCGTAGAAATGATTTCTGAACCATCTGCCCCAAGGTTTGAAGAAATACTGGTTTTTACGGAGTGTCGTCGAGATGTAGAACAGCGGGACGTTTTTGGCTTTCAACATCTGAATATGGTTGAACCAGAATTCATATTTCACAAAAATCGCAGCCTTGAAGTTAAAATGACGTATCAGACGATGTGCGTTTCCAAGGGTGTCGAGAGGCATGTAAGCCACGATATCTGCCAACGGGAAATCCTTTTTCAACTCATATCCGGAAGGGGAGAAGAAGGTCAGAAGGAGCTTGTATTGTGGCAGGTCTTTTTTTATGGCTTCGATTATCGGGAGGCCTTGTTCAAACTCGCCAAGTGACGACACATGAATCCAAATCCATTGATCTTCAGGGTTTTGCTTTGTCAGTTTGTACCATTGACCTTTGCGGCCGTCGCGCCATAATCTGGCTTTTTTATTACCGAAAAAGGCTGCTATGTGAATCAAAGCGGCATAGCAGCGGACGAAAAACGTATATAAAATTCTCATATTTTAATAATAGTAATATTCAGCAGGTTTGCGTTTGTAGGTAGGGATGTAGATGGCGCCTCTGATGCCGATATACTGATCGATATAGCTGTGGGTGTCCTTACCCGTGTTGAAGTCCCATTTACGCATCGGCTTGGTGAAAGCCTGATTAAATTCTATTGAAATAGAGAAGTTAAGCACTCTCGTGTTGCTTAAGAACAGGTATCCTATTTCGCCTGACCAGGCAAATCCGCCGCGCATCTTGTCGTAGCCGTAGAGGTAATCGCCTGCCAACGCCGGTGGTGGTGAGGCGTAGGAGCCGAATTCGGTTCTCAATCTGTTGAAAAGATATCCGATTCCGCCTTGAACGAAGAAACCGCAGTTGGGATTAGGTGACCAAACAGGGAAGATCTTGGCGACGCGAGCCTGGATATGACCGCCTCTCTCAAAAAGCGCGTAGCTTCCGTAGATGCCGTCACCAGTGATGATCTCGCCGTTGTTATCCAAAATATCTCCGAAAAGTTCCTCTCTGGTTATGTTGACCTTGTTGCCTGATATAAAACTGCCGTTAATGCTGAACATCCAGTTTGATGCGGTCTTGAAATCCACACTTGCGCCGATGCAATTGTTGTTGCAATACAACACCTTAGTGTCCATGCCCGGGAACTGATAGGCATACGACACCTCGAACATCCAAGTGGAAATCTTCTCTTTTTTGATGTCATATTGCGCGCTCATCGCCAAAGGCATGACTGCTAACAGCATGAGTATCAACCTTCTAAACCTCATAATTATTTTTCTTTTATTCTTTGCAAAGATAATAAACGTTTTTGAACTTCGTTTATTATTTCGAAAAATGTTTTTTAATATTAAAAAATATAGTAATTTTGCAGTCTGATTCAGATAAAGATTAATAGTATGAAAAAAAGTTTTGTTGTTATCGCATTGACTTTAAGCGTATTAGCTTTCATGAGCGTTTCATGTAAACATGACAAGAAAGACAAGGATTATCCAGAGCCGGTCTCATGGTCTCCAGAACCAGGTGAAGGCGGTACTGTGCCATACGCAATTTTGCCATCATATCTCGATAGCACTGTATGTCAATATTTTACAGTTTATCAGGGAGAAGACCCGATTATCATTGAGCAAGGCCAGTTTGTGTCACATCCACATGTCTTGATTCATTCAACAATTGCTGATGATACGGTGCATATTTACAACGACCGTTATATCGCATTCTTCGGCAATGGCGAGTTGACCGATTTCTATGGAAAACAATGGGATGACTCAAAACAGGAGTATTATAATGAGGCTTACAGAAGACTTTATGTCATCGGTACAGGTGAGGATTTCACATGTTATTATCTTACAGAAGGTTATCCTAACGGTATGTATGCCAAGCAGTCGACTATTTTCAGTGGAAAATGGGATGAAAGCTACGGTGGACTTAAGGATTTCCAGGTGGCTGTTATCCTTCTTGAAACCAGTGGTAACCCTAACCTTGCACCTGTGAACTCATTCCGCGTGCTCGGCGATGGCGACGGACTGGCACAAGATACCGCATGGATTGGCAGCAAGAGAGCGGCTTTCGAAGATATGACAGTATCGCACGAAGACGCATTCAGTATGTTTAGAGTGAGATAAAATGTCGGACGAGAAGCTGATTTCACAAGCAATTTTATCGAATGGAATAAAGGTAATTCACCGGCACCGCGCTGGTGAATTATCACATTTAGCCTTGATGGTCAACGCGGGAATGCGCGACGAGAAAGCTGATGAGAACGGCCTCGCTCATTTCATCGAACACCTCGTTTTTAAAGGCACTAAACGACGCAAGGCATATCATATCCTGAGCTGCCTCGAGAACGTGGGCGGCGACCTCAACGCATTCACGACCAAGGAAGAGACCTGCATCCACGCCTCATTCCTCAAAGAACATATCGACAAGGCGATGGATCTCTTCGCCGACGTCATCTTCAATAGCACCTTCCCGGAAAACGAGATGGAGAAGGAGAAAGAGGTGATTCTCGACGAGATCAACTCATATCGCGACACTCCAGCCGACGAGATCTTCGATGAGTTCGAAAACCTTATTTACAGAGGCCATCAACTGGGACGTAACATATTGGGAACCATCGACTTGGTGAGCCAATACACCCGCAATGACATCGTGAAGTTCCGCAACCAGCATTATGCCCCCGACAGGATGGTGCTGGCATGTATCGGCAACATCTCCTTTGAGGCGTTTTTAAAGCTCGCCACCAAGTATTTTGCTGATTATCAAGGTAACGCGGTGCCGTTCGAAAGGATTCCTTTTGTGGCTAATGTGCCTACTGCACGTACTGAGATAAGGCAAAACCACCTCACGCACGTCATCATGGGAGGACTGGCATACAAATACAACGACGATAGAAAGCTGAAGCTGATACTCCTTAATAATATCTTGGGCGGTCCGGGCATGAACACACGCCTGAACCTGAATATCCGCGAGAAATATGGCTTTGCATACACCATTGAGTCACAATACAATGCGTATTCGGATACTGGCAATTACACCATTTATATGGGTGTTGACCCGCATTCGCAGGAGCGTTCTATCGAGTTGGTTTACAAAGAGTTGAACAAGCTGATGACCCAAAAACTTGGCACCTTGCAGCTTTCAAATGCCAAGAAACAACTCATCGGACAAGTGGCTTTGAGCAACGAGTCGGGGATGAATGATTTGTTGAGCATGGTGCGAGCCGGATTTTTCGAGGAACATATCGAGACTTTGCCTGAAACAATCGCCAAGCTGGAAAAAATCACCTCAAGCGACTTGCTCGAAATCGCTAATGACATCTACGATAAAAACAAGATTAACCTGTTGATTTTCAAAGGTCAGGAAGATTAAAACTCCTTCTTTCTTAATTCGAAGTTAGAGCCGAGATAATGGCTGCGCACGATTGGGTCGCTTGCGAGCTCTTCCGGTGTGCCTGCCTTAAGCAATTGGCCTTCAAACACCAAGTAAGCTCTGTCGGTGATTGACAGTGTCTCATTGGCGTTGTGGTCGGTGATGAGCACCCCGATGTTTTTCGTTTTGAGTTTTGCCACTACTTTCTGGATGTCTTCCACGGCTATCGGGTCGACGCCGGCGAAAGGCTCGTCGAGGAGGATGAACTTAGGGTCGATGGCGAGTGCGCGTGCTATCTCGCAGCGACGGCGTTCACCGCCAGAGAGTTGGATGCCCTTGCTCTTGCGGATGTGCTGCAGACCGAACTCGTCGAGCAGCGACTCGAGTTTCTCGGCGCGTTGCTGCTTCGTCATGTCTTTTTTGAACTGCATCACAGAGTAGATGTTGTCTTCAACCGACATCTGACGGAACACAGAGGCTTCCTGGGCGAGGTAGCCGATGCCTAACTGTGCGCGTTTGTACATCGGATATTTCGTAATCTCTACATTATCAAGGAAGACATGACCCGAGAACGGTTTGATAAGTCCCACAATCATATAGAAAGTGGTGGTTTTGCCGGCGCCGTTAGGACCCAAGAGTCCCACGATCTCGCCTTGGTTCACCTCGATGCTCACGCCCCTCACAACGGTGCGTTGCTTGTATTTCTTGACTAAAGTATCGGTTCTGAGTAACATTATATAATTCCTTCCTTGATAATATCGTGAATATGAATCATGCCGATGTATTTGCCGTTTTCCATGACAGGAAGCACTGATATCTCCTTGCTTTGCATGACGTTGAGAGCGTCGGCAACATGTGCCGATTTCTCTATTGTCGTCGGGTTTTTCGTCATAATCTCGTTGACTTTCACCGCCTCGATGTTAGGATGTTTCATCAGCATTCGACGCAGGTCGCCGTCTGTGACGATGCCGACGAGTTTGCCGTTTTCTATAACGGCGGCGGCGCCGAGCATCTTTTCGGATATCTCAATGATAGCCTGTGTCATGATGTCGTTCGGCTTCACCTGTGGCACTCCGTTTTTGATGCAGACATCGCCTACTGTGAGATAGAGACGTTTGCCGAGAGCACCGCCCGGATGGAACTTGGCGAAGTCTTCTGCAGTAAATCCGCGCATCTTCAGCAACGCGACAGCCATAGCGTCACCCATCACGAGTTGAGCGGTGGTGGAGCTCGTCGGGGCTAAGTTATTCGGACATGCCTCGCGCGGCACCGTTGTATCCAACACATAATCAGCTTGATTTGCAAGATATGACCTGAGATTGCCTACAATGGCAACGAGTTTGTTCTTTCTTATTTTGATTAAAGGTATCAGCACTTTGATTTCCGGTGTCTCGCCGCTTTTTGAGACGATAATCACCACGTCATCGTCGCGTATGATGCCAAGGTCGCCGTGGATGGCGTCGGCAGCATGCATAAAGACGGCAGTGGTGCCGGTAGAATTCAACGTGGCGACGATTTTTTGCGCTATATTTGCACTTTTTCCGATGCCGGAAACAATAACATTTCCTTTCGAATGGTAGATCAAATCGACCACTTTTTCGAAATCATCGGTAAGAAGATCTTTTAATCCTAATATCGAATTTGCTTCATTATCAATGACTTGCAGTGCAATATCGCGTAAATTTTCCATTTGTTAAAAAATTTTAAAAATTTTCTTGCTTTATTAAAATTAAAAGTTATAACTTTGTAAAAATAACGATGCAAAGATAACGATTATTTTTAAATGCTTAAACTATGGCAAAAATTGATGAAAAAAGTTTACATGATTTACTGAAAAATGTCTTCGGATTCGACCAGTTTAAAGGTAATCAGAAGGCTATCATTAAGAGCATTCTCGCAGGAAACAACACGTTTGTGCTGATGCCGACGGGTGGCGGTAAATCATTGTGCTACCAGTTGCCTGCCTTGATGAGCGAGGGCACGACAATAGTGGTTTCACCTCTTATTGCCTTGATGAAGAATCAAGTGGATATGATTCGTAACTTTGGCGCCGACACCGGCATCGCGCATGTGATGAACTCGTCGCTGTCGAAGGCAGAGCTCATGCAGGTGCGTGAGGACCTCGTCAACAAGAAGACGAAGCTTCTTTATGTGGCTCCGGAATCGTTGACGAAAGAGGAGACGCTGGAGTTTTTGCGTGGTTTGGACATCGCTTTCTTTGCTATCGATGAGGCACACTGTATCTCAGAATGGGGCCATGACTTCCGTCCGGAATACCGCCGTCTGCGCCCAATCATCAACGCCATCAACCCGAAGCTGCCGATAATAGCTCTGACAGCTACGGCGACAGTGAAAGTGCAGCAGGACATCATGAAGAACCTCGAGATTCAAGATGCCAAGATATTCAAATCGTCGTTCGACCGTCCGAATCTTTATTATGAAGTACGTCCGAAGACAAAAGACGTAGTAAAAGATATCATAAAATATATTAAATCGAATCCTGGCAAATCAGGAATCGTTTACACTTTGAGCCGTAAAAAGGTGGAGGAACTCGCTGAGACTCTGCAGGTTAACGGCATTAAGGCGTTGCCGTACCACGCTGGTTTGGACAGCCAGACACGTAAGGAAAATCAGGATAAATTCCTGATGGAAGAGGTTGACGTCATCGTGGCTACCATCGCATTCGGTATGGGTATCGACAAGCCGGATATCCGTTTCGTTATCCACCACGACATGCCAAAGAGCCTTGAAGGCTATTATCAGGAAACAGGTCGTGCCGGTCGTGACGGCGGCGAAGGCAACTGCATCGCTTTCTACGACTACGAAGATATCCACAAACTTGAAAAATTCAATAAAGGCAAGAATGTCGCAGAACAAGAAATCGCTCGCGAACTTCTGAACGAGACCGTGACGTACGCCGAGTCGCCGGTATGCCGTCATAAGCTGCTGCTGCACTATTTCGGTGAAGAATACGAAAAGGAAAACTGCGGCGCTTGCGACAACTGCCTCAACCCGAAAGTGCGCTTCGACGGTCAGGAGGATATCAAACTCGTCATCGAAGCGGTGCTTGCGACAAAACAGCTGTTCAAGACAAAACATATCTCTGAACTCCTTGCCGGAAAAGAGACTGGCGACATCAAGACGGCAAAACACGATACCAACGAGTATTTCGGTGCAGGCGATGACCATGATGAGAAATATTGGACTTCGATAATTCGTCAAGCACTTGTAAATAAATTACTTACAAAAGATATTGACAACTACGGCATCTTGAAAGTGCCGAAAGAAGGCAAGGACTTCATCAAGAAGCCTTACACCGTGATGGTGGCTATGGACCATGATTACGACAAGGGCGACGATGACGAATTCGATGAGGAAAGAGTGGCACTTTCGAAGGATTCAGGCACCGACAAGACATTGTTCTCGATGCTGAAAGACCTTCGTAAGACCATAGCGAAGAAGAAAAACCTGCCGCCATTCGTCATCTTCCAAGACCCATCGCTCGAGGATATGGCAATCCAATATCCTATCACGATGGAAGAACTGACACAGATTGCTGGCGTGGGCGCAGGAAAAGCTCAGAAGTTCGGTCAGCCGTTCATCGACCTTATTAAAGAATATGTCGAAGAGAACGAGATTACACGTCCTAACGACATGGTGGTGAAGTCGGTGGTGAACAGATCGGCATTGAAGATCAGTATCATACAGAATATCGACAAAGAGATTCCGCTTGAGGACATCGCATATTCGAAGAACCTCGAATTTGATGAGCTTCTGACTGAGATCGAGAGCATCGTGGCGAGCGGAACCCATCTCGACATCAGATATTACACTCGTGACAACATCGACCAGTATCATCAGGAAGATATCATCCAGTACTTCAGGGAGGCGGAATCTGACGACCTTGAAACGGCGATGAAGACCCTCGGTGAGAATGAATATGAAGAGGAAGAGGTGCGACTGATGCGAATCCAGTTCTTATCTGAAGTTGGAAACTAGATTCCTCATTCCGAGCACGGAGTGCGAGGAAACTCAAAATTAAGAATATGGATAGATTAAAAATAGTCCTTTTTGCTTTTAGTTTACTTCTTTTCTTCAGCTGCGACAGCGAGAGGAAGAGACCTGCTCCTTCTGTGCTTCTCACCGAGCCTCAGATGGTTGACGTGCTGATGGATGTCCAAATCATGGAGGCGACGATAAGCTACAAGAAAAACGTGAATCAGAAGACTGAATATCTGAAAACTATTGGTTACGACACTCTTTTCTCGCATTACGGCATCACCGATTCTATTTTCAAAGAAAATATGAAATATTACTATGACGTTGAGCCTCAGACACTTGAGAGAATTGTCGACTCGGTTGAGGCGAGGTTGCTAAAGATGAAGAATTAGTGGAAATGAGCGAAGACAATTTTTGCCTTTGCAGGACCGATAATCTCGCTAAGCCTTTGTAAATCAGCTTCTTTAATGTTTTTAACGGATTTCAGCTCGAGAAGAAGTTTCTCGGCTGTGGTCTTTCCTATGCCTTTGATGTCGTTGAGTTCGGAATGAACGAAGCCTTTCTGGAATTTCTTGCGGTGGAAGCTTATGGCGAAACGATGTACTTCTTCCTGAATCTGTGCAAGCAGTCGAAATGCGTCAGAGTTGGGCTTAAGCTGCACTGTTTTTGGTGGGAACCCGAATAGAAGCTCGTTAGTACGATGGCTGCTGTCTTTGGCGAGACCGGCGATAGGTATTTCGATATGTAATTCATCCTGAATTACTTGGCGCACTACCTCCATCTGACCTTTGCCGCCGTCGGTGATGATGAGGTTAGGCAGCTCTTTGCCTTCTTCCACGAGGCGTGAATAGCGCCGGCGCACTACCTCTTTCATCGAGGCGTAGTCGTCGGGACCTTCCACCGTTTTGATGTTGAAATGACGGTAGCCGGCCTTGTTTGGCTTCCCGTTGACAAACTGCACCATGCCTGCCACAGCGTAGTCGCCTTGGAAGTTGGAGTTGTCGAAACACTCAATGACTGCTGGTGGTTCGGGAAGATGCAGGTCTTTCTGAAGCTCTGCCAAAATACGTTTTGAATGACGCTCGGGGTCGACCAAAGAGCGCAGTTTTTCTGTCTCGAAACGATATTGCTTGGCGTTGCGTGTAGACAGTGCTAAAATCTCGAATTTCTCGCCTTTTTTCGGGATGGTGAACTTCACGTTTTCAAGTTCCATGTCGAGCTTCAGCGGCACGATTATCTCTTTCACACTGCTTTCAAAACGTTGACGTAACTCGATGATTGCCAATGATAAAAGCTCTTCTTGTGTCTCTTCAAGACGGCGTTTCATCTCGATGGAAAACGACTGAATTATCGCTCCTTGAATGATGCGCATGTAGTTGACATAGAACGAGTTATCGGCATCGTCGAAAGAGAAGACCTCCATGTCATGAAGCGTGTTGCTGCTCACGATGCTGCGCGCGTGATAGTTTTCGAGAAGGTCGTATTTCTTTTTTATGATTTGTGCCTGCTCAAATTCAAGGCGAGAGGCGTGGTCCATCATCTGCGTTTTCAAATCCTTCAAGACACCGGAGATATTGCCTTTTATAACTTCTTTGACATTGAAAATCATGGTGTTATAGTCATCTTCGGAGATGAGGTTGACGCAAGGAGCTTTGCAGTTGCCGATATGATATTCGAGGCATGGACGGTTAAGAAGGTGCTTGCAGGTGCGCAGTGGGTAAACCTGTTTCAAGATGTCGAGCAGTGTTCTCGCAGTCATCACGGAAGGGTAGGGGCCGTAGTAAAGCGAGCCGTCGTTGACCTTCTTTCTTGTCAGAAAAATTCGCGGGAAGCGCTCGTTTTTAATGCAGATCCATGGATATGTCTTGTCGTCCTTGAGCATGATGTTGTAGCGCGGTTTGTACTGCTTTATGAAGTTGTTTTCAAGCAGGAACGCCTCAGCTTCGCTACCCACCACGGTGAAGCGGATGTCGGCGATTTTGCTCACGAGAAGACGTGTCTTGCCGGTCTGCTCCTTGCTGAAATAGCTTGATACTCTGCGTTTTAAGTTCTTTGCCTTGCCGACATAAATAATCTCGCCGCTCTCGTCGAAGTATTGGTAAACTCCTGGCGAGGTCGGAATGGTTTTTAATATCGAGGTTATTTTGTCAGAGTTGTTCATGGTTAAAAGTTAAATGTTAAAAGATAAAAGAGATTCGTTAAAAGGTTGGGTTTTGGAAGCGTCAGCTCTTTTAACTTTGCTCCTTTAACCTTTAACTAAAAGTGTTTAAACCCTTGAGCTTCAATCGGGGCCTGATGATTGTCAGGCGTGATGAGGTTGGCTTGTCCTTCGTCGGCAGTCATGTAGCCGATGATGCGGACGTCGTCCAGATCCTTTACTTTTTCGTAGTCGCTTTGCGCGATGGTGAACAAAAGTTCATAGTCTTCGCCACCGTTGAGGGCAGCGATGCTTGGCACGATGTTGAAGTCCTTTGCTGTCTGTATCGTCTTCTGATTCATTGGAATACGGTCTTCGTAGACCATGCATCCCACCTTCGACTCTTTGCAAAGATGAAGAACTTCAGAAGCCAAACCGTCGGAGATGTCAATCATTGAAGTTGGTTTCACTTTAATCTCCTTGAGTTTTTCGACGATGTCGCGACGAGCCTCAGGTTTCAGCTGACGTTCCAAAATATAATCGTATCCTGCAAATTCAGGCTGCATGTTAGGGTCGGCCATGAAAGCGGCTTTTTCTCTTTCGAGGATAAGCAAACCAGTGTATGCTGCGCCGAGGTTTCCGCTCACGCAAAGCAAATCGTTAGGTTTTGCGCCGTTGCGATAGACGATGTCTTCTTTTTTAGCCTTTCCGATGACGGTTATCGAGATGAAAAGTCCTGATTTTGATGCTGTTGTGTCGCCTCCGACGAGGTCCACATGATAGCGGTCGCAGGCGAGGCGGATGCCACGGTAGATCTCTTCAATGGCCTCTACGGAATATTTGCTGCTGATGCCGAGTCCGACCACGATCTGTGTCGGGGTGCCGTTCATCGCGTAAATATCTGAGAAGTTGACGACAGCTGCCTTGTAGCCGAGGTGTTTCAGCGGACAGTATGTCATGTCGAAATGCACGCCTTCGCAGAGAATGTCGACGGATACAAGCGTTTGCTCGTCTTTATGGTCGATGACGGCCGCATCGTCGCCGACGGCTTTCAGCGTTGAGTCGTTGTAAATCTTGACGTTTTTGACGAGCTTGTCGATAAGCGCGAACTCGCCGAGTTCCGAGAGGTTAGTGATAGTTTCCTGATCTGCCATTTTTGTAATAAATTTTTATGCAAAAATAGTGATTTTTCGGAAACTGATAAAATAATGTTTATTGAATCTTCTGAAACACCAACAGATCCTTCCTTATATGTTGCATGATAGTCGCACATTCTTCGGCGTTGTCGTAGAAGAAAATCCAAAGAGTCTGGTTTATGTGGTCGACAGCCGCGATATAACCGTCTTCACCGTATTGTGCAGCATCCGGCATAATTGCAGAAGGCTGGTCGATTGATTCGAACGTTGCCGCTGCATCGAGAACGGTATCGTTGTATGCCAAACCATTATTGTTCAACTTATCTGCGACAGTCTTAAGAATCCGTTTTACAGCAGTGGAGTCTTTGAATTCCATACCGAAACTCATGTCACTCATAAAGTCGATGTCATCGTTGATGATGATAGAGGCGTTATGTACCTGACTGTCGGATTCGAGAAGCGAATTTATCGCAGCACTGAACTCATTGACAATAGATTGTGCGAAAACCTCTATTTCCTCATCGCTGAGGTGTTCTTTGGTGAATATATCATCACTAATGACTAACGGTGTGTCCCATTTCATTCCAACCTCGACGGAATAACTCGGGTCGAACATGGTATCACCGATGAATCCTGACATAAACTGCTTAGACACAGCAAATTCACTTAATAGCCATTCCCAAACGTCTTCATCTGCTGCCTGAATCATCACGGTGTTGATTTCGTTGCCATGCACATTGAAATCGCAGAGATAAGCTACTGTCAGATTTGTGCTGTCGGCATATTTGCAGTATAGCTCTAGGGCAGGATTGCTCTGTTTCGCAGTGCCTTTCCTCCCACAAGAGTAGTTCGCAAATATTGTGAGAATTAGTAAAATCAATATGTTTAGATAATACCTCATTTTTTTATTCTTGGTTGACTATTTTGTTAGCTGAAATGATGATATCTTGTGCCGAACACCCTGAATTACAAAGAAATTTAACCTCTTTATTCGGCAAATGCAAGCCATATAGAAGCACTCCAACAAGCAGACATGCGGCAGCCACGTATGGAATCCAAAGATGTCTGCGATGACGAACTGGCGACATTTCTTGTACAAAGGTTCTGTTTTGAGCTATTTTTGCCATATTAAGCATGACTTCATCGCTCGGAGCGCTGTTTTGGGCATCCTTCAGAGCGTTTTGCCGACGCTGCCACTGTATCTCGAAATCGTTAGTGTTCATATATCCTCCTTGCTTTCTTTTTCAAACATTTCTTTTAACTGCTGTTTTATGCGTGTAATGCGCATCGCAATGGTACCTTCTGTAAGGTTGGTCATTTCGGCTATTTCTTTATAGGAAAAGCCGTCGAGGTGGGCTCTTATTATCATGCCGTTCTCTTCCGGAAGCTCATTTATCAACTGGCGTAGCAATTGCGAGTTGTCGTCGTGTGCTTCGTACGACATGTCGTTTATTTCTGAATGAACATCAATTTGTTCTGTTGTTGGATTTTTGATATCTTTGCGACGTAGCATCAGCATGGTGTTGGTGGCGACGCGATAAATCCATGTTTGTTCCGAGCTTCGTCCCTCGAAGGTGTCGAAATAACGCCACAGACTGACGATGACTTCCTGCATGCAGTCTTCGACCTTCCACACCTTGCCGAGGTTGTAATCGGAGCAGATATGCCATATCAAAGCCTTGTTACGCAAAAGCATAGCGTTGAAGGCTTGCTCTTTATTTGGCTTATCCTTAGTGCGAGACAACAAAACGTTTTGTCTGGTTTTCATTGATTTTTATGAAATAAACGCCATCGTTATAATTTGCCGTTGAGATGCTGATCGAATTATCAACAGTTTTAACCTCATCGACTTTTTGTCCCAAAGCATTGTAAATCACGATGTTTTCAATGTTGTTGCCTGTTATTGTCAGGATATCTTTAACCGGATTAGGGAACAATTTGAAGCTTTCTGTCTCATTCTCATCGACGCCCTCAAAGGTGATGCATTCCTCGTTGGTAGGGTCGCTTTCCATATAGCCATCGCAGTTGGCTGTGATTTTGTAGCAATATTCCTGCATGTCTTCCAAATCACTGTCGACGAATGTGGTCTCGTTTACTGTTGCAATCTTTGAGCCATCACGATAGACATTGTAAGAAATGGCTGTCGCTGACGCGTTCCAGTTCAATGTAACCACATCATTTGCCATCAACAAAGAAAGGTCTGACGGTGCGTCGCAGTCAATTGTTTCGCAGCTGTATTGCTGGATGCCGCCATATTGTGCGAGAGCGTTAATAACATCGTTGGCCGAGAACGGATAAAGCTGCTGGAATCCTTGAATAGGGATGCTTCTGTCAGGCATGATGAGAATCAGGGTAGGGCATCCGGCGATACCATAAATATCGAAAATCTCGTTTCCACCACCTTCCACTCCAATTGTCGGATACTGAACGCCATATTGATCAATCCATTGCTGGCAATTGCTGTTGCTGTCGATATATGATATTTCCATGAAAAAGACATCATGTTGGTTACAGCCTGTGGCGGTGTACGCACCATTAATATAAGGTGCTATAACCTGGCATTGTCCGCAAGTCAAAAAGAAGAAATCGATGAAGACTGCCTGACCGCGGTCTAAAATGTCAAAAAGATGAATCTCGTTGCCGTGGCAGTCGGTAGCTGTAAAATCTACGGCTTCGGTGAGATTGGTGTACTGTGCGCGAATTCCTGCTGTTGTTGCAAATAAAATTGCGATAGTGATAAAAAGTCTTTTCATATTTTATTTTTTTTGTTCAAAAAAATTAGGTGCAAATATAGCAAAAAACTAACAAATTTCAGAAATTTTCTTTCAAGTTATTTTTTCAAAGTTTTTGCACCTAAATAGATGTCAATTTTAAAATTAAAGTCTATGAAGAAAAATTTATTTTTGATCGTGTGCTTCTTCGCAATTATGAGCATGGCTAATGCACAAAATGAGATTACGATGACTGTCAACACCGAGTCGTCTGTAGAGTTTTCACTTGCTGAAAGACCAATTATCTTATCGTATGCTTCAACATCGGTTACTCCAATCGGAAATGCCGGTTTCGGTGGGCTGGCGTTCTACTGGGGTTATATGTTCCCGGCTGCAATGGTTGAGGAGTATGCCGGAAAGTATGTCACTCAAGTCGCATATCTGGAAGGCGGCGGTGAGGATTACGCAGGTGAATACTCAATTAACATCTGGCTTGGCGGTGACTATGCTCCTGAAAAGCTGGCTCTTACACAAAAGTTTACTGTGACTTCAGGCACAGGAACAGTGGTGACGATGTCGCTTGATCAGCCTGTTCTCATCGATGGAACTCAAAACATCTGGGTTACTTTGTATCAAGATGGCTCAGTGCAAGGACCTGCTTTCGTTATGGAAGACATGGGCGACGCCAATAGCCGTTGGGCAGGTTTGCCGGATTATAACATGTGGATTGATGTCAACCAGGCACAAGGAGGCAGCGGATATAGCTTTATTCTTTGGGCTTTTGTCGATGATTACGACGTTATCGGCGAGGTCGAGAGCAATGTCGCAGTTTATCCTAACCCGACACATGACATGGTGAATGTTATCGCTCCAAACATGAATCACATCACGGTGATGAACACACTCGGTCAGGTGGTATACGACACCGATGCTGAAGGCGACCAGTTTGTTTTGGACATGTCGCAATACGAGTCTGGTATGTATATGGTACGAGTCTCGACAGAAAATGGCACTATTGTAAAACGCGTTAACGTGGTTAAATAGTTGATACATCTTTTAAGGTAATAAAAAAACCTCGCAAACTTGCGAGGTTTTTTTGTGCTCCCACTAGGACTTGAACCTAGGACCAACTGATTATGAGTCAGCTACTCTAACCGACTGAGCTATAGGAGCTGGAAAAATTTCCGAGTGCAAAAGTACGAAATTTTTTGATTGAAACAACAAAAACTAATAATAATTTTGAATTTCATCCAAAATTTCGCTCACTTCGGCGACTGTCATGACTTCCATGAGGCGCATCTTAAACGGTTTGAAGTTCGGGAATCCTTTAAAATACAAGCCCCAATGCTTTCGCATCTCGATGACGGCGTAGTGATCGTCTTTGTAATTCAGTGAGTCGTTGAGGTGCATCTTCGCCACCCTCACGCGTTCCTCGACGGAAGGCCTCTCGTCTTCGACACCTTTTTCAAGATAATCGTGAATCTCTTTGAAAATCCAGGGGTTTCCGTATGTGGCGCGGCCGATCATGAGACCGTCGACGCCGAAGGTGTCCTTGAAATATTTCGCTGACTTGCCGTCGACCACGTCGCCGTTGCCGATGATTGGAATCGTCATGTGCGGGTTGTTTTTCACCGCTCCGATGAGCGTCCAGTCGGCTGGCTCGCCCCATTTCGTGGTACGGAGTCGTCCATGGATGGTAAGCGCCTGAATGCCAACGTCTTGAAGTCGCTCGGCAATCTCAACGATGTCTTTATGCTCGCTGTCGTAGCCCAGTCGTGTCTTCACTGTGACAGGTGTTTTCACTGCCTTGACAACGGCTTCCGTGATGGCGACCATCTTCGGGATGTCGTTCATGATGCCTGAACCTGCGCCTTTCGACGCCACTTTCTTCACCGGGCATCCGAAGTTGATGTCGATGATGTCAGGATTGTATCGTTCGGCATATTGCGCCGCCTCGACCATTGGCTGGACAGCGTTGCCGAAAATCTGCACTCCGAACGGCTGCTCGCTCTCGGTATATCGCAACTTGTTGATACTCTTTACCGCATCGCGAATCAGTCCATCCGACGAGATGAACTCCGAATAGACTATGTCGGCGCCGTAGAGCTTGCACACGTGCCTGAACGGCGGATCGGTGACGCCCTCCATCGGTGCCAAAAGCAGCGGATAACGCTCGAAAGAAAGATTCGCGATTTTCATGCTGCAAAAATACGAAAAATAGTTTTACATTTTTAATGCCATTTTCGAAATGCTCACAGTACCCTGTGGTAGGTCGCATTTCTGCAAATGGCATCAAAAATGTTAAAAAATATAAAGGCTAATGGCTAATAACTAATGGCTTTTTTGTAATTTTGCAGCCGTGAAAGAAAATCCTATCTCATATTATAAAGACGACGCTCGAATCACGCAAATCGTTGATTATCTTAATGATAAGAAGAGCGTGTTTTGCAAAGGCATCGTCGGCTCGGCTAAGGCCTTCGCTGTGGCGGCGGCGTTTGAGAAGCTCGGCGGACAGCATTTTGTGGTGTGTCCCGACAAGGAGAGCGCGGCGTATTTTTACAATGACCTCGAGAATATCTTTGGCGAACGTGAGCAAGACTACGCCAAGAAGATGATTCTGTTCTATCCGACCTCGTATAAACGCCCGTATGAGCCGGAGAAGCCGGATAACACCTATATCTTGTCGAGAACCGAGGTCTTGCAACGTGTTTCGACGTCTGAACGAAAGACAATAATAGTTTCTTACCCAGAAGCGTTGAGTGAGAAGATTGTCACTCGTAAGATATTGAGCAAGAACACTTTAAAACTTGCAGTGGGCGAGAAGGTCGATATGGATTTCGTTACCGACACCTTGCTGGAATATAACTTCGAGCATGTCGATTTTGTGGTTGAGCCGGGTCAGTTCGCCATCCGAGGCGGCATCGTCGACGTGTTTTCATTCGCCAACGACTATCCTTATCGCATCGTTTTCGATTTCGATGAGGTGGAGTCGATTCGCTCGTTTAACCCCGTCGACCAGCTTTCGCTCGAGAAGCTGCAACGCATCGTTTTGTTGCCCAATCTTCAGGACCATAACCTCTCTGAAGAACGTGAGACGATATTCCAATATCTTCAGAATCAGACGGTTATGTGGCTTGATGAGACCGATTTTCTGAAAGAGAGAATCGATGCCGAGTACAAAAAAGCTGTCGACGCATTCGAGGCATTTGAGGAAAACGAAGGCATGAAGTCGCCAGAGACTTTATTCGCGCAAAGCGATGAACTGCTCACTCAACTCGATGATTTTAAATCAGTTACGTTCGAGACATATTCCGATTCGATAGGGAAGGAGATTGTGGAGTTTAACACCACCAGCCAGCCGGTCTTCAACAAGAACTTCGAGATGTTGCAAAACACCATTAACTCGTTGAAAGACAGAGACTACCGCATTCTTTTCTTCTCCGAAAGCAAGCGTCAGCTCGAGCGAATCCAGAGTATTTTGAACGATTTGCAGCAAAAAGACGAGTCGAATCACGATTTCACACCTATATTATATTCAATTCAGGCCGGTTTTGTCGACAACGACCAGAGACTGTGCTGTTTCACCGACCATCAGATTTTCGAGCGTTATCACCGCTTCCATCTGCGTGAAGGTTTTGCAAGCAGTCAGGCGCTGACAATCAAAGAGTTATACGATTTGAAACCTGGCGATTACGTTACGCATATCGACCACGGCATCGGACGTTTCGACGGCTTGGAAATCATCGACCATAACGGAAAACAGCAGGAAGCGCTGCGATTGATATATCAGAATGGTGACTTGCTTTACGTGAGTATTCACTCGCTGCATAGGATTTCGAAATATTCGAGTAAAGACGGGGCTGAGCCGTCGCTGAGCAAACTCGGCTCGAACGCATGGAGCAAGCTGAAAGCCAAGACCAAGAGCAAGGTCAAGGACATCGCTCGCGAACTGATAAAACTATATGCCGAACGCAAGAATTCCAAGGGATTCCAGTTCATGCCCGACACATATCTGCAGACCGAATTGGAAGCATCGTTTATGTACGAGGATACCCCCGACCAACTCAAGGCGACCATCGACGTGAAACGCGACATGGAGAAGGAATCCCCGATGGACCGCTTGGTGTGCGGCGATGTGGGTTTCGGAAAGACAGAAGTGGCAATACGCGCTGCTTTCAAGGCTGTCAGCGACTCCAAACAAGTGGCTGTTTTGGTGCCTACCACAGTGCTTGCCTTGCAGCATTTCCATACGTTTTCAAGTCGTTTGAAAGGATTCCCGGTCACCATCGACTACATGAACCGTTTCAAGACCGCCAAAGAACAGAAAAAGACCCTCGAAGAGGTCAAGGCAGGTAGGGTGGACATATTGATAGGAACACATCGCATCATCAGTAAAGACGTGGAGTTCAAGGACTTAGGCTTGCTGATTATTGATGAGGAGCAGAAGTTCGGTGTTTCCGCAAAGGAGAAACTTAAACAGTTGAAAACCAACGTCGACACCCTCACTTTGACGGCGACACCTATCCCAAGGACGCTGCAGTTTTCGATGATGGGTGCGCGTGACATGAGTATCATCACCACTCCGCCACCGAACAGGTATCCTGTCGAGACAGAACTGCGTTCGTTCTCTCCAGACGTCATCCGCGATGCCATCCAATATGAGCTGGCGCGCGACGGACAGGTGTTTTTCGTGCATAACCGCATCCAAAACATCATGGAAGTGTACGACATGATTATCAGCTGCGTACCTGGCGCGAAGGTTGCCGTCGGTCACGGCCAGATGGAGGGCGACAAGCTTGAACAGATCATGCTCGACTTCATCGACGGCAAATACGACGTGCTTCTGTGTACCACGATTATCGAGGCGGGCTTGGATATCCCGAATGCTAACACCATCATTATCAACGATGCACATAAATACGGCTTGAGTGACTTACACCAGCTGCGCGGTAGGGTGGGACGTTCCAACAAAAAGGCGTTCTGCTATCTCTTGACACCTCCGTTGGCGATGCTCAGCGACGAGGCTCAGAAACGTTTGCGTGCCCTCGAGGAATTCTCCGATTTAGGCAGCGGTTTCAACATCGCAATGCGCGACCTCGACATCCGTGGAGCGGGCAACTTGCTTGGCGCCGAACAGAGCGGATTTATCAACGACATCGGATTTGAGACATATCATAAAATCCTCGACGAGGCCATCATGGAACTCAAGGAAAACGAGTTCAAAGACCTGTTCGCCCAGCCTGAGGAAGAGAAGAAATACGTTCGCGAATGTGCTATCGAGTCGGATTTGGAGATACTGTTGCCAAACGAATATGTCGACTCATCGGCTGAGCGTATCAGCCTTTACAACGAGCTCGATCACATTGAAAATGAAGAAGGTCTGATGCGCTTCACCGACAACCTCATCGATAGATTTGGCGAGATTCCGCCGCAGGCTAATGACCTCTTGAATACAGTTCGTTTACGTTGGATTGCTCGTGACCTCGGATTCGAAAAAATCGTTCTCAAAAAAGGCGACATGACCTGCTATTTCCTGCAGGACCAGGAGTCGGAATACTTTAACACGGCGACTTTCCAAAAAATCATCCGTTACGCTTCTGATCACCTGAAACGCTGTCAGTTTAAGGAGCAAAACGGCAAAAACATATTGATTTTCAAGGTTGTAGACAGGGTAAAAGACGCTTTGGATTTATTGCGCGAAATAAATTCTTGATTTCGAAAAAATGTTTATATTTGCAAAAAATAAATTAGAAATATGACAACATTATTTTTAGGCGGTATCGGAACCGGTGAAATAATTCTTATCGTGCTGGCGATTTTGCTGCTTTTCGGCGGCAAGAAACTTCCTGAGCTGATGCGCGGAATGGGCAAGGGCGTCAAGGAATTCAAGGACGCTATGAACGAGCCAAGCGGCGAGAAAAGCGAGAAAAAAGAAGAAAAACCAGAGGAGAAATAACCCCCAATGGGATTCCGTATGAGTGAAGATGAATCCGAAGATGTTCAGATGACCTTCGGCGAGCATCTCGATGAGCTTCGTAAAGTATTGATGCACATCGGGATTGCTTTTGTTTTACTCTTTATCGTGCTCTTCACTTTTTTCAAAGGTGACATCATCAACATCGTTTTTTACCCTTCGGAAAGCGATTTCATTACCAACAGACTTTTTGCGAGATTAGCCGAGTTGACCGGCACTGAGGCATTGAAAATCAATGCGAATCCGTTAAATCTTTATAACACTAAGATTGCCGGGCAGTTTATGCTTCACATCAAAGCGTCGGCGGTCGGGGCGCTCGTGATAGCGTTTCCTTACATCATCGGGCAGCTGTGGGGCTTCGTGAAACCGGCTCTTTCGCCAACGATGAAACGCCGTACCCGTCTGATAGTGTGGAAGATAGTGTTCTGGTTCTTCCTCGGCGTGGCATTCAGCTACTTCATTATCGCACCTCTCGGAATCAATTTTTTGGCAAATTACGAAGCTAACAGAAGCATACAAAACATCATCGATGTCAGCTCGTATATCAGCACGGTTTTGGGCGTTTGTCTTGCCGCCGGACTGGTGTTTCAGCTGCCGCTTCTGATACGATTATTAGCGTCTATAGGCCTCATAACCTCAGCCTGGCTAAGGAAAAACAGAAAAATCGCCATCGTTGTCATTTTGGCGCTCTCGGCACTCATCACGCCGCCCGACATCATCAGTCAGCTGCTGATTTTTGTGCCGTTTTACATTTTATACGAATACGGAATTAGGATAGCAAAAAATATTGAAAAACAAAATGCAGATAGATAAGACAAAGGAATTGGAGACGAAAGGCATTGGCACTCTGTTACTTATGTACGCCTTGCCGTCGGTGGTGAGTCAGATTATATCGTCGGTTTACAACATCTGTGACCGCATCTTCATAGGACATGGAGTTGGTGCGCTCGCCATTGCAGGATTAGCCATCACCTTGCCGATAATCAACATCATCCACGCTTTCGGAGCTTTGATTGGCGTTGGAGCAGGGGCGAGGATGTCGATAGTTTTGGGCAAGAAAGACATCAACTGGGCTGAGCATATCCTCGGCAACAGTGTCATTTTCACCGTCGTGTTGAGCGGCCTGGTGATGCTGTTTTCGTATATCTTCCTTGATAAGATTTTGTTTATGTTTGGCGCGACGGCCGAGACCGTGGCTTATGCCCGAGAATACATGCTCATCGTGCTTCCGGGAATGTTCCTGACCACCATGGCGTTCAACCTCGTCTCGCTGATGCGTGCGTCGGGCTATCCCAACAAGTCGATGATAGTGCTGGTGTCGGGTGCAGTGCTCAACATCGCTCTTGATGCCCTGTTTATCTTCGCTTTCGACATGGGAATAGCAGGTGCGGCATGGGCTACCACCATCTCTATGGCGTTTGCGACCTTCCTCGCGATGCTTCATTTCCTGAAACGTGACTCTTTCATCCGCTTCCGCAGACATGGATTCCAGCCGAAAGGCTATATCTTCAAGAATATCTTCATGATAGGAATGAGTCCGTTCCTGATGAACGTGGCGGCGGCAGGCGTCGTGGCTATATTGAACAAGCAGCTCATCCGTTTCGGCGGCGACATGGCGGTGGGCGCTTACGGCATCGCCAACAGCTTTATCATGATAATGATAATGGTCATCTTGGGCGTTTGCATGGGCATGCAGCCTATCGCGGGCTACAACTACGGGGCAGGTCATCCCGACCGACTCAAACGCGTCTATATCCTGACGATGAAAGTCTGCGTGGCAATAGGTTTTGTGACAGCCATCCTGGGTTGCACCATGCCTCGAATCATCTCGATGGCGTTCACCAACGAGACAATCCTGCTCGATATCTCGCAGATGGCGTTGCCTTACATCACTGTGATGACGCCGCTCATCGCGTTCACGATAGTGAATTCAAACTTCTTCCAGAGCATCGACAAGCCTTGGATTGCCATCGTCACCAGTCTTTCGCGCCAGGTCATCTTCCTTATCCCGATGATGTACATCATGCCTGTCATTTATCAAAATCTGGGACTCGACAGCCTCGACGGCGTGTTCTGCTCCTGCACTGTTTCCGATGTCTTCGGAGCCTTGTTAGCTTTTGTGCTGATGCTGACGCAGAGGAAAGTGTTTAAATACACGGAGTGATTTTTTTTCTTGTTTTTCAAAAGATTTTGTATCTTTGTAGTCGAAATTTAATCCTATCCTTAATAAACCAATAGTTCATTAAGGAATAAAAACATAAAAAAACGTTTAGCTTTTATTATAAGGCTCGAAATCTGTACATTTTCAGATGCACCGATAAGGAAATAATTGGAAATGTTTGCGGGTTTTGCCGTTAGTTTAACCAAAAGTTGCACCCGACACGAATTAGGGAAAGTATTATGAAAAAATTCATCATTTTTCTGAACATAATGCTTCTTGTAACGATGTCTTATGGTCAGGAGCAAAATTCTGAAGCTGCTTATGTTGACAATGAATTCATTATCTGGCTGATGCAAGATGTTGATGCTTATGCGTTTGCAGCCGACTCAAATGTGGGGATTATGCCTAAAAGACAGTTGTCCGAACGTCTTAATATTTGGCTTTTTGAGATTAATGACAGTAAAGAGTCTCGAGAAGATAAAATGAGTCGCCTGAACAAAAACGCCGATGTGCGAGTCATTCAAAACAACCACACTAACATAATGCTGCGTGAGGCCATCCCTGATGATCCCTATTATTCCCAACAATGGGCTATGGCTATCATGAGTCTGCCTCAGGCGTGGGAGGAATATGCCACTGGCGGCATCACGGCTACAGGTGACACTATTGTGGTGGCTGTCATTGATGGAGGCGCCTTTCTTAATCATGAAGACTTGAGCTTTTGGAAAAACACTCGTGAAATTCCCAATAACAGCATCGATGACGATGGCAACGGATATGTTGATGATTACCATGGCTGGAATGCCTATTACCACAATGGAAATGTTTCCAGCAATGACCACGGCACCCATGTTGCCGGTATCATTGGGGCGGTCGGAAACAACGGAAAAGGTGTTTGCGGTGTGAATTGGAATGTGAAAATAATGCCTGTTTGCGGCAGTTCAGGCAATGAATCAATTGTTGTGGAGGCATATTCGTATGTTTTGGAAATGCGAGCTCGTTACAATGAGACTAACGGGGAGGAAGGGGCTTTCATCGTGGCAACGAATTCGTCATTTGGAGTTGATTATGGTAATCCAGCCAATTACCCGATTTGGTGTGCTATGTATGATGAAATGGGGCAAGTTGGCATTTTGAGTTGCGGCGCCGGTCCCAATCTTAATGTGAATGTCGATGTGGTCGGCGACGTGCCTTCCACTTGTCCTGGCGACTACCTGATAGGTATCACCAACACAACTTCCGCCGATGTAAAAAACAGCAGTGCTGGATATGGAATCAATAATATAGACATTGGAGCTCCTGGCACATCCATTTATTCCACGGTACCCAACAACAATTATAGTTTCAAAACTGGAACTTCGATGGCAACCCCGCAAGTATCAGGTACCATTGCGTTGATGTATGCTGCGATGCCAGAGGAAATGATGCTCGCCTGCAAAAGCGATCCTGCCAGTTTCTGCTTGTCAGTAAGGCAAGCGCTTTTTGACGGTGCGGACAATCTTGCATCCCTCGACGGCTTGGTTGCCGAGGGTAGAAGACTGAATGCTTATGGAGCTATTGAAAGACTTTTAAATGTGCCAGTTATACCAATGTTGATTGGCGAAGTTGGCATAGTAGGAGAAGCTGTTGTTGGAGAGACTTTGACATTGAAAGCCAATCTGAGTTCAACTCCTATTATCCCCGAATTGGGTGAGTTAAGTTATCAATGGCAAAGGGATTCTACCAATATCGATGGTGCTGTGTTCCAATCCTATACATTGACAGAAGATGATGTTGATGCTCTAATATGTGTTCAAGTAGTCGCTGAAAACTGCACAGGAACCGTAACCTCACCCGTAATAGGTCCAGTGCGTGGATACTCTGGAATTGATGAAAACGAAAATATGTCATTTAAAGTTTATCCCAACCCTTCAAATGGCAAAATTATTGTTGAAGGCTCGGGGCAACTGGTTGTAACAAACACACATGGGCAAACTGTTCTCGTAAAAGAAATCATCGACTTTGTGACCATAGAATTACCTAAAGGAATGTATTTTGCGAGATTGGGCAATTCAGTCAGAAAAATAGTGGTAGAATAAAACAATATATTTTCAGTTCAGAGTCGGTTTTCACTAAATTTTTACCAAAAACAAATTATTTTTTTTAGGTAATTTTATTTCGGTAAAATATTTTTTGTATCTTTGCAGAAAATTTGAAGCTTATGGTAGATAGTCTTAATCCGTTTGTGGTGTCGGGCAAGATCCCGCCGGAGTATTTCTGCGACAGGGTGGAAGAAGCCGCTCAGCTTGAGAAATCACTGCGCAATCAACTCAACGTGGTGCTTACCTCGGCTCGCCGAATGGGGAAAACCTCCCTTGTCGATTTTGTTCTCGACAAACCAGCAATCAGCAAGAATTATATAACCATTGTTGTTGATATTCTTCACACTACGACGTTTCGCGAGTTCATAATGGCTCTCGGAGCCGCCGTGTTCGAAAACGTGGCTACCAGAAGCAAGAAACTGCGCAAACAATTTGTCACGTTGCTGAAATCGCTGAGCGCGAGCTTCGGCTACGACCCCATTCTCAACGTCCCGACATTCGATATACGCCTCGGCGACCTACAAAATCCGGAATTCACTATGGGAGAGATTTTTAGTTATCTCGAGTCAGTCGATAAACGCTGTCTTGTGGTAATCGATGAATTTCAACAGATTACGTATTATCCTGAGAAGAATGTCGAGGCATTGCTTCGCACTCATATCCAGAAGCTAAAAAATGCCAATTTCGTCTTTTCGGGAAGCAAGCGCCGACTGATGGACGAGATGTTTTTCTCGTCGAAACGGCCTTTTTACCAAAGCGCAAAAAATCTTCCGCTTGAGCCGATAGACAAAGGTATTTATCTCGATTTTGCGATGTCTAATTTTAAGAATGCGAATAAAAACATCACCGAAGATGCGTTTTCGCACGTTTACGACACGTTCTGGGGCGTCACTTTCTATATCCAAAGAATAATGAAAGACGCTTTCGCGGAAACAAAAGCTGACGACACATGCGATTTGAATCTTGTGAAAAATTTGATAGAAGATTACATCGATGAAAACGACTCTCGTCTGCGCGAGCAGCTTTCATATATCTCTGAATCTCAGAAAGAACTGCTTTATGCGATACATTCCGAGGGTCAGGTGCAAAGCATAACATCAGCCGAATTCAATAAGAAACATCGTCTGCGTTCACCAAGTTCCACACAGTCAGCAGCGTTGAAACTATTGGAATACGACCTCATCACCAGGAAAGAAAAGATTTATTCGCTTTCCGACCCATTGTTAAAATTATGGTTGGATAGAAAAATCGTGTAATATGCTTGCAAAATCTCGTTTACTCTCACTAACCGCCATCTCTTTATTTTTGGTTCTCACGCTATCCTCTTGCTTCAGCAACAAACACGTTGCAACAGCTAATAAAGAGACGACGGCTGAACAAGTTTGGACTTATAGCCTAAGCCATCCTGAGGGTTTTACAATAGACCTCAGCACCATGACTGAACCGGCAGAGGGCATCAGCGTCGCTTATGCGGCCACACAAGGATGCCATTCGCGTGAGGCACTCGACAGCGTCGTCAGTCATGCCATTAAACACAATGGTTTTGTAGGCGGATGGCTCGACACCACCGACAGCCTGTATTATTTCGACAGCACCCGCATCTTCCCCGAGGATTCCCTCGAGGCAGCCAAGAAGTTCGGTGTGGAAAACGGCCAAATAGCTATATTTGTCATCTCGGAAGGGCGGGAAATCCGACTGGATATCGACAGGATTCAGCAACGTGGCGTGCTTTTGGTAGGCACCACTGGCGACTACAGGCCTCTCTCGTTTGTTGAAAATGACAGCGTTTACTGGGGTTTTGAGATTGATATGGCAGCGGAGATTGCCCGAAATCTGGGTGTCGACGTGGAGTTCGTCTCAACGTCATGGCCCACGCTTACCAACGATGTGCTGGCTGAACCTCAGACGTTCGACTTCGCCATCAGCGGCATCACCATTACTGATGAGCGCCTGCAAATCATGGCGATGAGCGAAGGCTATCTGGAAAACGGCAAGACCATATTATGCCGCGTGGAAGATACGACGGCGTTTCATTCGTTGAGCGACATCGACAAAGCCGAGGTGAGAGTGATGGTGAATCCCGGAGGAATGAACGAGAAGTTCGCTAAAGAAAATCTCACCAATTCAACGATTATTGTTTATCCGGTCAACGAAGAAATCCCATCTTTGGTGGCACAAGGCGATGCTGATGTGATGATTACCGAGATAACAGAGGCGCCGTGGTACGTCCAAAACGACCCGCGACTGGCGGCACCATTATTAAACAAACCATTTACCCATGGCGAAATCGGCATCCTGATGCGAAAAGGTCAGAATGACCTCCTGCAATACGTCAACAACCTCATTCATAAGATGAAAGAAGACGGCTCGTTACAAAAATTAAAGGAAAAATACGAGCTTAAATAAAAATAGAGATGCCTTAAAAACATCTCTACTAACGTCTAAAGACTAACGACTAAAGTCTAAAGTCTTGATTCTGTGGAGGATACCGGACTCGAACCGGCCACCTTTAGATTGCGAACCTAACGCTCTACCAGATGAGCTAAACCCCCAAATTTTACGACCGCAAAATTACAAAAATTTTATTAAGCCAAAAACATTTTTTTAGAAAAATTATGTATATCTTTGCACGCAATTTTGAAAACAAATATTAAAAACTTTATACAATGGAAATTGAACTTTATATCATCAGAAGAGTAAACGCTTTGCTTCAGGCAACTGACGCCAAGATTGTAAAACGCCTCGAAGGAGGCATGAGTAATTACACCTATGTTGTTGAATGTCAAGGTGAAATGTACACCTACCGCGTGCCGGGTAAGTTCGCTGAGCGCTTTGTCGACCGCGTGGAAGAAGATGCCAACATCAAGGAAGTCGAGAAACTCGATCTTAACAACGAGACCGTTTACGTAGAGATTCGCTCAGGCGAAAAACTCGCAAAATACGTAGAAGGTACCATCATGTCGACAACCGATGTCGTATCTTACAACGAGATGTCTGTGAAGGCATTGAAGAAACTTCACAACAGCGATGTCAAGTTCGGCGACTACAACGCTTTCGGACGTCTCGACACCTATGAGAAATACTGCAAAGAGATGGGTTTTGAGCATCCTCAGGAATATGTCGAGCTCCGTCACACCCTCGACGAGATGCGCAAGCTTTACAAAGAGGTGAAGAAAGTGCCTTGCCACTGCGACTATCAGCCTACTAACCTCGTCATCGCAAAAGATAAATTCTATGTCTTGGACTGGGAATTTGCTGGAATGAATGACCCGTTCTACGATATCGCTTGCTACGGAAACGCCGGCTTCGACAAGGCTTTGTCGCTGCTTGAGGCTTACGTCGGACACAAACCTACGCAGGAAGAGCTGAACCGCCTGTATTTCCACCGCGCATTCCAGTGCCTGCAGTGGTTCAACGTCGCCATCTTCAAAGATAAAGTTGGCCTTAGCAAAGATCTGAATATGGATTTCAACGCCGTCGCCTTCATGTTCTTAGGCATGGCGAAGGATCTTATCGGAAACTGCAAGTAAACACTAATACATCATATCGCTGAAGCCGAAGCCTTCGTCGAGACCGAGCTCCGCGCGCACCTCTTCGGAGAGGCTCGCAGGACTCCATGCCGGCTCGAAGGTAAGCTCCACATCACATGATTTGACGCCCATTATAGCGCTGACTTTCTCCTTAACGAAATTAGGGAGATAGTCGGCGACAGGGCAGTTCGGCGCAGTCACCGTCATCAGAATCTTCACAGCGCCCTCATCGTCGATATTAATTTCATAAATCAAGCCCAGTTTGTAGATGTCAACTGGTATCTCTGGGTCGTAAATGCCACTCAACACAGCAATCACGCGCTCTTTCAGTTCATTTTTCTCTTCTTCTTTCATATCTTCTATGGACAAGACACGTCTTGTCCCAACTGGTTTTAAATTATATCCTGTATGGATAAGACATGCCTTATCCGTTCATTACTTCTGCATACAACATCATCTGTTTCACCATACTCAGCAAGCCATTCGAACGGGTAGGAGAGAGGTGTTCCTTCAAGCCGATCTCATCCAAGAAGCTCATATCCGCTGCCAAAATATCGGCAGGAGTCTGTCCCGAAAACACCTTTATCAATAAGTTGATGATGCCTTTGGTGATTACGGCATCGCTGTCGGCGGTGAAATAAATCTTGCCGTCACGTTTCTCGGCATGAAGCCAAACCCTTGACTGACAGCCGTTTATGAGGTAATTGTCATTGCGATATTGTGGGTCGATGATCGGGCACTCCTTGCCCATCTCGATGAGCATGGCGTAGCGGTCCATCCAGTCGTCGAACATCGAGAACTCCTCGACAATGCTGTCTTGTATTTCTTTAATTGTCATATTTTTCTTTTTTTTCGGTGACCTTCGGTCAGAAATCTTTCAAAATCTTTTTTAAAATCTAACAAAATGTTTTACCTTATTTGGATGATTATTTTGAAAGATTTTTTAATTGATTTTGTGGGATTTCTCGCCGCAGGCGACCCATTTATCTCAACATCGTTGCAGCTCGATTCACTGCTTTTACAAAAATATCAATTTCTTCTTTTGTGTTGTACATCGCAAACGACGCTCTCACCGTTCCCGGGATGCCGAAGAACGTCATCACCGGCTCGGCGCAATGATGTCCTGTGCGCACTGCAACTCCCATTTTGTCAATGATGGTGCCCAAATCATAAGGATGGATGCCGTCTATCACAAACGAAATCAATCCGTTACGCTTCGGAGCCTGTCCGATGAAATGCATGCCTTCGATACTTGAAAGCTTCTCGGTGGCATATCTCAGAAGCTCGTCTTCGTAAGCCTCAACTTCTTGACGGTCAAAGCTTTGGATGAACTTAACGGCTGTCTCAAGACCAAGAGCTGCGCCCACATTCGGTGTTCCGGCCTCGAACTTAAACGGCACTTTGTTGAACGTGGTCTTCTCGAAGCTCACGGTGTCGACCATCTCGCCGCCAAACTGATACGGAGGCATCTTCTCGAGCCATTCCATCTTGCCGTACAAGCCGCCGATGCCCATAGGAGCGTACATCTTATGACCTGAAAAGACGTAAAAGTCACAGTCAAGGTCTTGAACATCAATCACTTGATGTGCCATCGACTGTGCTCCGTCTATCACCACCGGGATGTTGTATTTATGCGCCATCGCTATCATCTCCTTGATAGGATTCACAGTGCCTAAAGTGTTGGAAATGTGAGCGATGGAAACGATTTTCGGACGTTGTTTGAGCAACTCTTCATAATGGTTCAAGTCAAGGACGCCGTTTTTGTCCATTCGGATCACCAGGAGATTATCCATCCTGTTAATCCTGTCTGCTTCAATCCTGTTAATCCTGTCTAAAAACTGTTGCCAAGGCACCATATTTGAGTGATGCTCCATAGCACTCACCACCACCTTATCTCCTTCATTCACAAGAAGTTGTCCCAACGAGGTCGCCAGCAGATTCAGCGATTCCGTTGTGCCTCTGGTGAACACAATCTCCTGTGCCTGTCGTGCATTGATGAACTGCGCCACGGTCTTGCGGGCGTTTTCGTAAGCCTCCGTCGCCATCTGGCTGAGGTAATGCACTCCGCGGTGGATGTTGCAGTTCTCATGCAGGTAGTAATCGCGCTCGCGCTCAATGACGCAAAGTGGTTTCTGTGTGGTCGCTGCATTGTCGAAATACACCAGCGGCTTGCCGTAAACCTGTTGGTCAAGCACCGGGAACTGCTTCCGAATATCGTTTATGTTGAAGTTGCTCAAAATCCAAAAATTTAGTCTGCAAAAATACTAAAAAAAAACAATCGCAGCATAAATTACACCGCGATTGTTCTTTTTATAATCAAAAAACTTTATTTTGCCACGTTGTATAATGGACCTTCAAAGTTAACGGCGAAACTCTGTTCCGTTGCTGGCGATCCAATAGGAATGTTTGCTTTTCCTGATGATTGAATCTTGTAATTTGAACCTGATGTTGCAATGGTTACATTACCGGAAACACAATACAATACATTGCCACCGGAATTGCGGAAAATACCGACGCATTTGCCAGCTGGTATAGGTTCTTCGGTGCAGTAAGCAAATGTACCTGTAGGAAGGTTTTCAACGTTCGGGATTGTAAATCCGAACATGTTTGCTGTTTCGTTTGTTCCGTCAGCTAATGCTACTGTCACGACGTTAGCTTGAAGATCTTCATCATAATAAACTTCATATCCGCCTATTGCAATTGGATAACTCTGATTTCCTACAGTCACCGTGCCATAGTTGCCTGTTGGAGGTGTAGGTGGAGTTGGTGTGTCGCCACCGCCGCTGTTTGATGAATCGCTTTTCTTACATCCTGTAAGAATCATGGCAATAACTGCTAATGCCATGAAGAGAACTGTGCTCTGCTTGTAGATGTTTTTCATAGTTTTATTATTATAGTGTTAAATATTCCGCAAATATATGAAATTATATTTTACTTAGATCAATTTTGAAAATTTTTTCTTTGTTGCTGCACTGGAAGATGCAGGTGTCGCAGCTCGAGAGCTCGCCTTTAAGACGGCGTTTTATCATGTCGTCGATGCTGTCGTGAACGCTTTCAATCTTGATGTGGTTGCTTATTTCCGCTGCGAAAGCGTACATCAGAAGCATCCTCGCGTCCTCTTTCTTGATGCCACGCTGGCGCATGTAGAACATGGCATCCTGGTCAAGCTGTCCTGTGCTTGTGCCGTGTGAACACTTCACGTCGTCGGCATAAATCTCAAGGAATGGCATGGTGTTGATCTTCGCCTTGTCGGTAAGGATGATGTTGCTGTTGTTCTGATATGCGTTGGTTTTCTGAGCGTGCGGCGCCACCATCACATGTCCGTTGAACACTGCCGATGCCTCGTCGTCCAAAATGCCCTTGAACTTCTCGTTGCTTGAGCAGTTCGGCACGTTGTGGTTGATTTTCATGAGGTTTTCGACATGCTGTTTCTTGTCGAGGAGATACAATCCGTAAATCTGCAGGTCGGCACCCTCGCCGTTGAGGTCGACGTGAATGTTGTTCTGCACAAAACCAGTGTTGAACGTCACCAACACGAAATGCACGCTGCTGTTTCGCGCCTGCTGTATGTTGATGTGGGTGGTCAGATGGGTGTCGTCGTTGAGGTTCTGAATCCTGTACAGCTCCAGCGTGGAGTTTTCCTCCATCACGATGTCGCACTGCTCCTCGTTTGACTGCAGATGACTGCTGTCGTCCAAGAGCACGAGCTGTCGACTCTGATTCTTTCCGACCGTTATGTTGTTTTCTAGATAAGCCATCGCCGTAAGTGTTAGAGTTTCAGTTCTTTAACCCATTCGTAACCCTTCTCTTCGAGTTCGAGCGCGAGTTTCTTGTCGCCCGACTTCACGATGCGGCCGTCGTACATCACATGAACGAAATCCGGCACGATATAGTCCAGAAGTCGTTGATAGTGAGTGATTACCACGAAGGCGTTATGTTCGTTGTGCAGCTGGTTGACGCCGTTAGCCACGATACGCAAGGCGTCGATGTCCAATCCGGAGTCGGTCTCGTCGAGGATGGAGAGCTCCGGTTCGAGCATAGCCATCTGGAAGATCTCGTTTTTCTTCTTCTCGCCGCCCGAGAAGCCCACGTTGACATAGCGGTTCTGCAGTTTCTCGGTGATCTCCACCATGGCCTGCTTCTGCTTCATCATCTTTGTGAAGTCAATCATCGACATCGGTGGAAGTCCCTGGTATTCGCGTTTCGCGTTGACTGCGGTGCGCATGAAGTTCTGCATCGAGACGCCCGGGATCTCCACTGGGTACTGGAAACTCAGGAAGATGCCGAGGTTTGCGCGTTCCTCCGGTGGCATGCCGACGATGTTCTGGCCTTTGTACCAGATCTCGCCTTCGGTGATCTCATAGCCCTCGCGTCCCGTGACGGCAGCAGCCCATGTGCTCTTGCCTGTTCCGTTAGGACCCATGATGGCGTGAATCTCGCCCTCGTTCACTCCGAGGTTGAAGCCTTTTAATATTTCCTTGCCTCCGATTGAGACATGTAAATTCTTGATATTCAGTAACATATATTTAATTTTTTATTTTTTTCTTTTCCATCCTGTACGGATAACGCATGCGTTATCCCTACCGGATTAACCGACGGATCCTTCCAATGTTATCGACAATAACTTTTGTGCCTCCACTGCGAACTCCATCGGCAATTTATTCAAGACATCCTTTGCGTAGCCGTTGACAATCAAGCCGATAGCTTTCTCTGTCGGGATGCCGCGCTGGTTGCAGTAGAACAGCTGGTCTTCTGAAATCTTCGATGTGGTTGCCTCGTGTTCGAGAATGCTGCTGTCGTTGCCGCATTCCACGTAAGGCCATGTGTGTGCACCGCATTGGTCGCCCAACAGCAACGAGTCGCATTGCGAGAAGTTGCGGCAGTTGGTGGCTTCCGGCACTACCTTCACCAGTCCGCGGTAGCCGTTCTGGCTGTGACCCGCCGAGATACCCTTCGAGATGATGGTTGAGCGGCTGTTTTTGCCTATATGAATCATCTTCGTGCCAGTGTCGGCTTGCTGCCAGTTGTTGGTGACAGCCACTGAGTAGAACTCAGCCACCGTGTTGTCGCCTTTTAAAATACAGCTCGGGTATTTCCAAGTGATGGCAGAGCCTGTCTCAACCTGTGTCCATGAGATTTTTGCACGGTCGCCACGGCAGATGCCTCGTTTTGTGACGAAGTTATAGATGCCGCCTTTGCCGTCTTTATCGCCCGGATACCAGTTCTGAACAGTCGAATATTTCACTTCTGCGTCTTTCTCTGAGATGATCTCGACGATGGCCGCATGTAACTGATTCTCATCACGTTGCGGAGCGGTGCAGCCTTCCATGTAGCTCACGTAAGCACCTTCGTCGGCAACGATAAGAGTACGCTCAAACTGACCTGTGTTTGCTGCGTTTATTCTGAAATATGTCGAGAGCTCGATAGGGCAGCGCACGCCTTTCGGCACATAGCAGAACGAACCGTCGCTGAAGACAGCCGAGTTCAATGCCGCAAAGAAATTGTCGGTGTAAGGAACGACCTTGCCGAGATATTTCTTCACCAAGTCAGGGTGCTGTTTCACTGCCTCGCTGAACGACATGAAGATGATGCCGTGCTTCGACAGCGTCTCCTGGAAAGTGGTCTTCACCGAGGTGGAGTCCATCACGGCGTCGACGGCCACTCCGGAGAGTTTTTTCTGCTCGTCGAGCGAGATGCCGAGTTTGTCGAAGGTAGCCAAAAGCTCCGGGTCGACCTCATCCAAGCTCTTCGCCTTGCGCTGTTTTGGCGCTGCGTAATATATAATGTCTTGATAATCAATTGGTGGGATGGTGAGATGTGCCCAAGTAGGCATCTTCAGCGTCTGCCAATGACGGAACGCCTTAAGACGGAATTCCAACAGCCATTCCGGCTCCTCTTTCTTCTTCGAAATAAGCCGGATAATGTCTTCATTCAGACCCTTCGGTATCATATCGGTCTCGATATCGGTCACAAAACCGAACTCGTAGTCCTTGTTAGTTACCTCTTCAATAATATTCCCTTTTGGATTTGAATCCATATCACAAATATCTAAATTATTAATTTGCAAAAATACAAAAAAAATTGTTAACTTTGCATCATAATTTTAAGGTATGTCAGAAAGAAAGTTTTGGGCAAAAATTAAAAACAACAGGTTTTACCTCGCCTTGACAGGAATTGTTGGGGCTATCTTGTTGTTTTTCTTAGTGTTATATCTCGCTGTTCCTTCTTATTCCTTCGCGGATATCGAACCTTTTAACGGCGATTTTATCTATAATCCATATTCTGATATAAATCGTATAAATTATATTGATTTTCGCTCGGAATCACTTGAAAACCAAGGTATTAAAACGTATGAATATGGCTATGCCTTGAGTGGGGCACGTTATCTTTGCTTGGGTTATGAATCTAAACGAAAAATCGACTATCCATTCCTGCAAAGCATTCATTATAAACAGTTTAACATAGATCGACTGAATAAAAAATGCCGTCTCGTGGCACCGGCGCATCCTTCCAAGGGCTTTAAGAAAGGGGAGATGACACGCCTCGACCATTATCGTGTGATGGAGGTGCTTTCGCCAAACGATAACTCGTTGTATTACTGGGATATAGCACTCTCCAACGGACATCGGGTGAACATCATTGCTACAGGTAAAAATTATGCGACAGCCTGCATAGGCGAAAATGATGCCGAGTCGGTTTACAAATCACTCGAAATCGGGAATTCGTATGCTGTGAAATATAATAGAAGCCTGCTGGATGTTCCTGAGCTTCAATATGTTAAGTTTGAAAATGACACCTTGATTGTTTCAGTTTCTGACAAGGCAAAAGAGATTCGTTTCATAGGTCAGAATGCCATTGTAAAACAATCTTTTAACAATGTTGCTGAGGCTTTATACCCGATTCAAAAAGATGACACTTATATCAGGACTGAGATTGAGTTTGAAGATGGTAACACATTGTATCTCAATCCGTTAGTTCGACATCAATATCAATATTTCTTTGATTTGAACAAGGCTAAAGTCATGAAAGGCCGCACCTATCTGATGTGGGCGGTCTATGTCATTGTTGTTTTGGCTTTCGCCAGGAAATTATTTAAGTCTCGTGTCATTTCGACTGAAGCGAAGCGAAATGGAGAAATCTCATAAAAATTGTATAATGAAAATTCAGGAAAATAAAATCGACAAATACATCACTTGGTTGCTGATTATCAGTGCCATAGTGCGTGGCTTCCTTGCCGCTTTCGTGGAATTCGGCAACGATGAGGTTTATTATTGGACTTATGCGATGTACCCCGACTGGAGTCATTTCGACCATCCAGGAATGGTGGGGTGGGTGATGCAGATATTTAGTCTTAACTTATTGTTCCACAGTGAGTTTGCTCTGAGATTATCATCAATAATTTTCATGACTATCGACACCTATATTATATATAGGCTCGGCTGTGTGATAAAAAGTAAGCTTGCCGGCTTTTATGCCGCTTTGCTGTACACCGCATCGTTGTATTGCTTTATCATTACAGGTATTTTCATCTTGCCGGATACCCCGTTGATGATGTTTACATTGCTGTCAATTTATTGTTTTCTGGATGGGACGCATCGAAGCACATCGATGTTATGGGGCGGTCTCTATGCAGGTCTCGCGCTTCTTTCGAAATATTCAGCTATCTTCATCTGGGTCGGAGTAGGATTATATGTCCTGCTTTATGACCGTAAACAATTGAAAAACAAATATTTATATCTTGCGGCATTGATATCGGCAATCTGCCTTCTCCCTGTCTTGATTTGGAACATGGAGAATGATTTTATCAGTTTCACTTTCCATGGCGACCGTGTAAGTCTCTTTGGGAAGCCGCAACCGCTGAATTTCTTGGCTGAGATTTTAGGCGAGTTCGGTTATAATAATCCAATAAATTATGTGTTGATAATCATAGCGTTACTGGTTTTGTGGAAAGGCAATAAATATATGGATACGATGCCGCGGCGCCTCTTGCTTTGTTTCGCGCTGCCGTTTATTGCGACGTTCTGGTTCTTCTCCATGACGAGACCGATACTGCCTCATTGGTCGGCGCCGGCGTTCTCGCTGCTTTTGTTGTTCCCGGCATCATATCTTGCTGATAAACAAAATGTTGCAAATCTGGAAGTACGCGTGCCAAAGTCAATAATCGCAACCTTGTCGTTGATGATTTTTGTCTTGTTTGTAGGTGTTTTGGAGATAAAAACAGGCTTTATCCCATTGCGTTTCGGCGAACGTGCCAATTCCGTGAGATATTATGGCGAAGGCGATTTCACAACCACTATTTACGGCTGGCGTTCTATCAAAGATGATTTCCAGAAAATCCGCGAATATAAAGTATCTTCAGGCGAGATGAAAGACACGGATGGCATGGTCGGACTGCAATGGTTCCCGATGGCTAATTTCGATTATTATGTTGCTGATCCGTTGGATATCAAGATGTTCGGCGTGAATGACATTGATAAGATTCATAAATACGCCTGGATTAACGAATATCGCGGAGGGCTTCAGAAAGGCGCTGATTACTGGTTTTTGAACGAGAGCTCCGACTATTACGCTCCAGAGCGTTATTTATCTGACAAATTTGAAGAGATTTTGCCTTGCGACACCATCGTTGTGGATCGATGCGGCAAACCTGCAAAATATGTCTTCGTTTATATGTGCAAAGGTCTGAAATAAGGCTTATTTGTAAAAATTTATTAAGATTTCTTGCATATTTTTGCAAGTTATGTTAAAAGTGCGCTAAAACCGGAAAAAAGTTGCCGGTTGTTGGACGCACTTTTTTTTATATCTATACCTTTGCAGAACAAAAACGTTATTTATGAAAGAAGATTTTATTTATTATCTCTGGGAGAACAGGTTGCTATCGAAAGACCTCGCGACTGTCGATGGCGAGCCTGTCTATGTTATTTCCGTGGGCGTTCGTAATTATGACTCAGGTCCTGATTTTCTTGATGCTCACGTACGTATAGGAAAGACTTTGTGGGTTGGACATGTAGAGATTCATGTCAATGCATCTGATTGGTTCCGTCATGGACACCAAAATGATGATGCGTACAATAATGTGATTTTACATGTCGTATATTGTAATGATAATGAGCGGCTTACGATTCCGATGCTTGAGATCAAAGGAAAATTTGACGAGAATATTTATGCGAAATACAATAGTTTTTTGAAGTCGAGACGATGGATCCCGTGCGAGAAGATTATTGCTGGGATACAGCAGTTTACATGGCTTTCGTGGCTTGAGCGTATCGTGGTTGAGCGGCTCGAGGCTGAAGTTAAGGATGTTTTTTCAAAACTCGTGGCAAATAAATACGACTGGGAAGAGACTCTGTATCAACGGATTATGCGCTATTGCGGACTGAAGGTTAATAACGACGCTTTTGAGAGACTGGCGAGTCTGCTGCCTTTGAGGATTCTGCGTAAACATTTTGACAATCCTTTGCAGGTCGAGGCTATGTTTTTCGGTTGCGCAGGCTTTCTTGAACGGGAGTTCACCGAAAGCTATCCTGTTCTGCTCCAGAGAGAGTTCAAGGTGCTGAAATCTAAGTTTAACCTGACAGTGATGCCGATGGCTTATTGGAAATTCCTGAGGTTGCGGCCGCCAAATTTCCCGACAATCCGTCTGGCACAGATGGCAGCTATGGTGTGTTCTTGCGATAATATGCTATCTAAGCTGCAGACTGTCAAAGACTTGGAATCTGTGCGAAATCTTTTTAATGTTGAAGTCAATGAATATTGGGACACACATTTTCTGTTTGAAAAACCTTCGAAAGAGGTGAAAAAGAAATTGGGCGTGACAGCTATCGATGTATTGATTATCAATGCGGTAGTGCCTGTGCTGTTCAGCTATGGTATCTATCATGATAATCAGGAATTGAAAAACAGAAGTATTGAACTTTTGAATGTCATGGAGCCCGAGGATAATGTCATAATACGAAAGTTTGGAGAATTGGGGGTGAGTGTTTGTAATGCCCAGCAATCACAGGCATTGCTGCATCTTTACAATTGCTATTGCAAAAAGCGTAATTGCTTGAAATGCAGGGTGTTTAGTGCATCGAGATAATTTTTTTCTAAAAAAGTTTGCGTATTACAATAATTATGCTTAATTTTGTGCGAAAATTCTAAAGCAAACTGTAATAGAAAAATGGCTGATTTAAGTGTAAGACTTTCGGAAATAGAGTTAAAGTTGAGAAAGCTCGTATCGCTTAAAAATCAACTGGTTGAAAAGAACAGTGAGCTGGTTCGAGAGAATGGAGAGCTTCGACTGAAGGTTGAGATTCTTCAGACCGAGAACGAGGATTTGAGAGATAAAATAACTAAAACAACTATTGTTAACGCACTCGGAAACGAGAAAGAAATTGAAGAAAGTAGGCAGTTGATCAAGACATTGGTGAAGGAAATAGATCAATGTGTTGCGATGTTGAACGCCGAACAGTGATAAATAATTGACGGTTATGAGCGAAAGTGAAGAAATAAAGATTAGTATTACCGTTGCTGAACGCAATTACCGTCTTACTATTGACAAGGCTGATGAGGAGAAGGTGCGGAAAGCCGCTGACATGATTAACGAACGTGTGAAAGATTTCAAGAGAGTCTATACAGATAAAGACTATCTGTCACTGGTCTCTATGGCCTGCATACAGTTCGCGACAAGCGTGGTGAAGTATGAGAGCGACACCGCCTTCAAGGATCAATATCTCGACAAGCAACTGGATGTCATCGATGATCTGTTGACTGAAAACTTATAAGATTTGTCTGTCTGTCCACCGCATGATGTAACCTTAACAACTAATACAATTTAAACCGGTTGACTCATGGGTACAAAAACAGGCCTCATCCTCGTAAGAGGAGCTTTAACGCCAGTGGACGTTTGCGTATCGTGGCAGCCATAAGCGTGATATATAAGGGTTTACGATCCCTTTGGGCAGACAGATTTTTTTCTTTTTCGCGGAAGAGTAAAATCAAGGTATTAAAAAATGGTTTTACTACAAGCAAGCACAAGCATTATCATTTACGCAGTAATCGGAGCCGCAGTGGGCGTCAGTGTTGGCGTTTTGCTGGCATCTACCGTAATGCGTAAGGCTTTGACAAGAAAAAGCAACCAACTGCTTGAAGAGGCAAAAGAAAAAGGCGAAGTGATTAAGAAAGACAAAATCCTTCAAGCAAAAGAGAAGTTCCTTCAGATGAAATCTGATTACGAGAAAGAGACAAATGAGAAGAAACGTGAGCTGCAAAAGGTGGAAAGCCGTGTGCAACAACAGCAGCAGCAGGTGAACCAACGCAACGAGGAACTTAACCGTAAGGCAAACGAACTGAAAAACCAACAGCAGGCACTTGAGACACAGCAGGAAAACATCAAGAACCGTCAGGCAGAACTCGACAAGATTCACGAAGAACAGAAAAAGATGCTTGAGTCGATCTCAGGTCTCACAGTGAGCGAAGCCAAGGAACAGCTGAAAGAAGCAGTGAAAGACGAAGCACGCGCAGAGGCGATGGTGCTCGCAAAGGAAATCGTCGAAGAAGCCAAGATGTCGGCTAACCAAGACGCTAAGAAAATCGTTCTCGAAACGATTCAGAGAACAGCATCAGAACACGCCATCGAGAACACTGTCTCGGTGTTTAACATTGAAAATGATGAGATAAAGGGACGTATCATCGGTCGTGAAGGCCGTAACATCCGCGCCCTCGAGTCACTCACAGGCGTCGAAATCATCATCGACGACAGCCCTGACGCTATCCTTCTTTCAGGATTCGACCCGATTCGTCGTGAGATAGCACGTCTCTCGTTGCAGAAACTCGTCACCGACGGTCGTATCCACCCGGCACGTATCGAAGAAGTGGTGAAGAAGGTTGAGAAACAGGTTGAACAAGAGATTATCGAGACAGGTAAACGTACCGTCATCGACCTCGGAATCCATAACCTCGCTCCTGAACTCATCAAGATGATCGGTCGTATGAAATACCGTTCATCATACGGACAGAACCTTTTGCAGCACTCTATCGAGACCGCTCGTCTGTGTGCTACAATGGCAGCTGAACTCGGTTTGAACCCTAAAGTGGCAAAACGCGCAGGTTTGTTGCACGATATCGGTAAAGTCGCTGACAACGAGGAAGAGCTTCCACACGCAATCCTCGGTATGAAGACAGCTGAGAAATTCAAAGAGAAACCGGATGTTTGCAACGCTATCGGTGCTCACCACGATGAGATCGAGATGGAATCACTCATCGCACCTATCGTACAAGTGTGCGACGCTATCTCTGGCGCACGTCCAGGCGCACGCCGTGAAGTCGTTGAGGCTTACATCCAGCGTCTGAACAAACTCGAGAAGATGGCAATGTCATATCCTGGCGTTGTTAAGACTTACGCAATCCAGGCCGGTCGTGAACTCCGCGTCATCGTGGGCGCCGACAAGGTCAGCGATCAGGAGGCAGACGGCATCGCATACGATCTCTCACGTCAGATCCAGACAGAGATGACATATCCAGGACAGATTAAGATTACTGTCATCAGAGAGACAAGAGCAGTGCAGTTCGCTAAATAACACTGTAGAGACTAAATAAAAAATAGAGACGCCACATTGTGACGTCTCTACATTTTTTATGAAACCGAAAATATTATTTTCTGATAACCAGTTTGTTTGATTTCTCGGTCTTGCCGTTCACGATGAGGCTGTAGAAATAAACGCCGTCGGTGAGGTCGCTGACGTTGATGCTGAGCTTGCCGTTCATGCCACTGAATCTGTTTCTCATAACTTCCTGACCCATCATGTTGTAGATGGCGACTTCTGCGTCAACGCTTGAAGCGAAGTTGTAGTCGAAGTTTACGACATTGCTTGCCGGCATTGGATATGCATTGCTGAACTCATCAATGTTGCTGATGTCTTCAACACCGTCCAATGAATACTTGAAGATAACGTTGATGACGAATTTGTCATCAGGATTGTTGGCTGGATAGAGGTAGTACTGCATGATTTGCTCCAAACCTGCCACATCTTCAATTACATTATCATACATGTAGTGCATGCTGAAAACTTCCATTTGTCCTTCTTCCAAGCTGACAGGGTCGCTGACATATATTGTTGAAAGGAAGCAGTTGCCCCAGCAGAAATAGTTTTGTGTGTTTTCGACGACCTGCACTTCGACTTTTTCGCCGATGAGACGGACGTTTTCATTTGCTGTGACATCGAACTCAATGTTCAACTCACCCCAAGTTGCCACTCCGTCACCGTAAACATAATAATTGGCGCCGTTTTCAACGACGTTGCCAGTTTCTTTTTCTGTCACGGTGTAGCTCTGTGCTGTCAATGCGAACACAGAAACCAATAATGCTAATGTAAAGAATAATTTTTTCATGTTTTTTATTTTTAATTGTTAATAATTCTTGTTAATCTTGTTAATCCTATCTATTTAATAATTTCAGCAATCATCTTGTCATCTGCGATATTCGGCATCGTGACTTTCAGTCTCGGCTCGACCTCCATGGCGCGTTTGATTGCGAACATAGCCGGTTCGTTGCGAGCCCAGCTACGACGGGCGATACCGTTGTTCACATCCCAGTGCAGCATGCAGTTCAAGCGTCTGTCAGCCTCTGGAGTACCATCAAGAACCATGCCAAAGCCTCCGTTGATGACTTCGCCCCAACCAACGCCGCCGCCGTTATGGATGGAAACCCATGTGGCGCCGCGGAAACCGTCGCCGATGACGTTCTGGACTGCCATGTCAGCGGTGAAGCTTGAGCCATCATAGATGTTGGATGTCTCACGGAATGGTGAGTCAGTACCTGACACATCGTGGTGGTCGCGACCTAACACGACAGGAGCTGTCAAGCGGCCGTCAGCGATGGCCTTGTTGAACTCGGCAGCGATCTTGGTACGGCCTTCGCAGTCAGCGTAGAGGATACGTGCCTGTGAGCCCACGACGAGGTGGTTGGCCTGTGCGCCTTTGATCCACTGTATGTTGTCGTGCATCTGCTGCTGGATCTCCTTAGGTGATGACTTGGCGATGTCTTCCAAGACCTTGCATGCGATGTCGTCGGTGACCTGCAGATCCTCAGGCTTGCCTGATGTGCAGACCCAACGGAATGGACCGAAGCCATAGTCGAAATACATTGGTCCCATGATGTCCTGGACGTATGATGGATAACGGAACTTGCCGTCTTCTTTCAAGATATCTGCTCCTGCGCGGCTGCTCTCGAGGAGGAATGCGTTGCCGTAGTCGAAGAAATACATGCCCTTGGCTGTCAGTTTGTTGACAGCTGCCACATGACGGCGCAATGAGGCGTACACGGCATCTTTGAACTTAGCCGGCTCTTCCGCCATCATCTTCTTTGACTCTTCCAAAGAATAACCGACAGGGTAGTAGCCGCCAGCGAATGGGTTGTGCAACGAGGTCTGGTCTGAGCCTAAGTCAACCTGGATGCCTTTGTTTGCTGCATATTCCCAGAGGTCGACGACGTTGCCTTGGTATGCGAACGAACGGGCGATCTTCTTTGCGCGGGCGTCGTTAACTTTTTCAAATAATTCGTCGAGGTTCTCGTGAATCTCATCGACCCAGCCCTGGTTGTAGCGCTTCTGTGCCGCTGCCGGGTTGATTTCAGCTGTGATTGACACTACGCCAGCGATGTTGCCTGCCTTTGGCTGAGCGCCTGACATGCCGCCGAGACCTGCTGTGATGAAAAGCTTGCCAGCCGGTGTGCCGCCTTGCTTACGCGATGCGTTCAAAACAGTGATTGTAGTGCCGTGGACGATACCTTGTGGTCCGATGTACATGTAAGAACCTGCTGTCATCTGTCCGTATTGTGTCACGCCGAGTGCGTTGAAACGCTCCCAGTCATCCGGTTTCGAATAGTTCGGAATCATCATACCGTTGGTGACGATGACGCGCGGAGCCTCTTTGTGTGACGGGAACAGTCCCATCGGGTGACCTGAATACATCACCAAAGTCTGCTCGTCGGTCATATTGGCGAGATACTGCATCACGAGGCGATATTGTGCCCAGTTTTGGAAGATAGCGCCGTTGCCGCCGTAGATGATCAATTCATGCGGATGCTGTGCCACAGCCGGATCCAAGTTATTCTGAATCATCAGCATGATGGCTGCTGCCTGACGGCATTTCGCAGGATACTCGTCGATAGGACGGGCGTACATCTTGTACGAAGGACGGTAACGGTACATGTAGATGCGGCCGTATTTCTCCAACTCCTCGTAAAACTCAGGAGCGAGCTGTGCATGAAGCCTCTCCGGGAAATAACGAAGAGCGTTCTTCAACGCCAGTCTTTTCTGCTCTTTTGTCAAGATGTCCTTGCGTTTCGGCGCATGGTTGATGTTCTTGTCGTATTCCTTTACTTCTGGCAGCTGTTCAGGGATGCCAGCAAGTATCTCTTTTTGAAAATCATTCATTTATGTAAATTTTAAATATTTTTTTCTTAAATTATAGCCTGCAAATTTAATAAATTTATATCTTTGCGCATCAAATTAACGTAAAAATGAATAAAAAATATTTTTTCAAGCTCATTCTGACGGTTGTTATAATGTCGTTTATAATGAATGATTCAATGGCTCAAAGTTTTGTGAATGAATCTTTTGCGAAAAAGATAGGCTCTAATTTTATTTCAAATAAGACAAGAAACGAGAAGTCGCAGTTGAATCTTTTCCATGTCGAAAAGGGTGACGACGGACAGCCGAATCTTTATATCTATAATGTAGAAGGCGGCGGTTTTGTGATTGTCTCCGCTTCAAGAAATATGAAACCGGTGTTGGCATATTCCTTAAAAAACAGTTATGATGGCGAAATCCCTGAACCAGCTTGGTATTTTATCAATAATTACAGTAAAAATGTCGATTATTGTGATGAGAAAGGTGTTAAGATGGCTGATGCTGATACGGAATGGAACTTGTTGGAAAACAAAGAGTTGCCTGCGGAGAGAAATGCCACGACCGTTGAACCGCTGATTCAGACGTTATGGAATCAGGATTATCCGTATAACTATTACGCTCCGGAATGTAATAACTATTGGAATGGCAATCGTTGTTATGCGGGTTGTGTGGCTTGCGCGATGTCGCAGATTATGAAATATTGGAATCATCCTGTTCAGGGTAGTGGCTCGCATTCTTATGTTCATGGCACTTATGGTGAGCAGTCGGCAAATTTCGGTGCGACGACCTACAACTGGTCTATTATGCCTTTCCAGCTTGGCAGTCAGGCAAATGATGCGGCGAAAGCGGTGGCTCTGCTGATGTACCATTGCGGCGTTAGTGTCGATATGAACTTCGGTCCTGACGGTAGTGCAGCCTATTCCAAAGATGTTGAGACTGCTCTGCGTCAGTATTTCGGATATTGTGCGGCAAATTATCGAGAACGCAGCCAATACACAGAGGAGGAATGGGTTGCTTTGCTGAAGAGTGATCTCGACAAATCGCAGCCGGTGTATTTCTCCGGTAACAACGACTCGGGAAGCGGACACGCTATCGTTTGCGACGGTTATGATGCTAACGATTATTTCCATTTTAACCTCGGATGGAGCGGTTCTGGCAACGACTACTACAGCATCAACGACGTGGCAGGCTTTCATCTCAAGGAGGCTGTCGTGGTGAATATCGTTCCGATGGAAATCAATGCTGACGAAAACGGCATCATCTATGTCAGCGCTGATGGAACAGGCGACGGCTCATCATGGGCTAACGCCACACCTTATATTGAATACGCCGCTGCACGTGCCAATAGTGTCTCAAATATGGTATGGGTGAAAGCAGGAACTTATTACGGCGACGTGGACAATGCCAACGGCGCATTCCTGATTTACAAAAATAACCGTGTTTACGGCGGTTTCGCTGGCAACGAAACCCCCGACTTCAACCTTGATGACCGCGATTTCGAGGCTAATCCGACCATTCTCGACGGACAGAATCAGCGCCGTGTGCTTTATCAGGTCGACCACTTCCAGAATTATGAATATTCCCTTTGGGATGGATTTACCATTCAGAACGGCAATGCAGGTGCCGGTGGAGGTGCTTATCTGTGCAGCAACAGCCGTTTCTCCAATTGCAAATTCTTGAATAATGTCGCAAACGGTTTCGGTGGCGGCGCTTACATCATCTCGGCTTATTATAATAATGCTGTCACAAAGTTCACAAACTGCACCTTTGAGGGAAATAGTGGCTCGCTTGGCGGCGCTCTTTGCGACATGACAGGTGCTCAAATTTTTAATTGCCGTTTTGTAAATAATACTGCGATGACTAAAGGAGGCGCTTATTACATCTTTGCAAACAAGGAAAGCAAGGTCGTGAACACCATCTTTGACCATAATACGGCAAATTTGGGCGGTGCCCTATATAACAAAGGTAAGATCTCTGTAATAAATTGCAATGTTGTTGATAATCAATCTGTTGAAGATGGCGGCGGTATTTATAATGAGACAAAATACAGCACATTCTCCAACAGTATCTTCTGGGGTAACACTAAAAACGGCTCACCTGACCAGATCTGCGGAAAATCAAAGTTCAAGTACTGTGCTGTCCAAGGTGGTTGCGAAGGTACAAATATCATCAATTTAGCTAATGAAAACGACGGCTCCGACAATGGTAACTATCCTCGCTTCGCCAATCCTGATGGTGGTGATTATAGTTTGGACATACTCTCATCTTGCGTAAATGCCGGCGATAATTCAATTGCTGGCATCACTGGCCCCGATTACCTTGGCAATCAACGTATTGTGAATAATATCATCGACCTCGGCGCCATCGAGAACCAATATGGTCTCTCTGTTGGTGAAAATGAAGCCGATTCATTCGATATCTATCCGAATCCTTTTGATAATCAGCTGATTGTCAAGATGGATGGTGTGATGGAAATAGAAGCTTTTAACTCGATGGGACAAAAAATCATATCAGTTGAAGCTCAAGATGAAATCACCATCGATACCTCGGATTGGGATGGAGGTGTTTATTTCATCAAACTGAATGGTAAAACATTAAAAGTATTGAAATAGTTATCAGTTAACTACCAATCTTTACCAGTTTTTCGGCTTGGAGAATGTGTTCCATATTCCAAGCAGAGTGGTAAATATCGTGAAAAATATATCGTAAAGCGGCGTGAAGAAGAGATATAAATTCTTTTCGCCCAACTGTTTGGCTGATTTGTTGTAAATCCAGTCCATGCTGATGCCATGCAAAAGCATAAAACCGCCGATTACGACATAATACAAAGGACATCCGGTGTTGCATACGAATGCTGGAGGCAGACAGAAAAGTGTCACCGCCGAGGCGTAATAGAACAATCTGCTTGACAAAAGTGCTCCCAAGATGATGTTTGTTGAGCGTTTGTACATGTTGGCAGTGGAGTAGTGGCGGCGTTTCTGATGAATCCAGCCGCTGAAAGTATGCTTCGGCTCTGACTCCACGCGGCATTTTGGATCGATGAAAATGCGTGTGTTTCTTTTGTTAGCCACCTGGCTGATGAAGATGTCGTCATCTCCCGAAGGGATGGTGTAATGTGATGTAAATCCCTTGTTTTTATAGAAAAGATCACGATGATACGAAAGGTTTCTGCCCACGCCCATGTACGGCATTTTTGCCAATGCCATAGAGAGATATTGTATTGCAGTGTAAAGCGTGTCGAAGCGTATCAGCTTGTTTAACAAGCCTTTGCGAGTGAAATATGGTCCGTATCCGAGCACTACCTCGGTGCCTTTTTTGTATGCACTGACCATGCCCTTGATCCACTGGTTGTTTTCAGGGATACAGTCGGCATCGGTGAGCAAAAGCAAATCGTGCTTCGCAGACTTGATTCCCATGCTGAGCGGAAATTTCTTGCCATGGAAAAAGTTCAAACTTTGCGTAAGCGAAACAACGTTGATATCTGGATGTTTGTCGGTTAGGATTTTCAGATAGTCGGTGGTCTCATCAGTGGAGCAGTCGTTGACGATGACGAGCTCAAATTCAGGGTAATCCTGCGATAAAATACTTGGTACGAGGTCGACGAGATACTCGTAAGCGTCTTTGGCACAGACGATTACAGACACCGGCTCATAATTCGGGCTGCTGTTATCGTACTTTTTCTTCTTGAAAAACGCCAGACGGCTGAAAAGACCCCAGAAATAAAGAATCTGAATCAGCCAGCAGAGGCCAAAAACACATAAAATGATGAAACTCAGTGATTTATAGTTAAAAAGTATTTCCATCGCTATCAATATTTACAATTTGCAAAAATACAAAAAAAGCCATTAGCTATTAGCCATTAGCCATTAGTTTTTTTAAATTTTGAAAAATACGACCTACCACAGGGCACTGAGAGTAATTCGAAATGGGTATTAGCCATTAGTTTTTTTAATTTTTAATACCCTTTGCAGAATTACGACTTACCACAGGGTACTGAGAGTAATTCGAAAAGGGTATTAAAAATGGAAATCAATCAAAAAAAATTGTATTTTTGCACAAATTTTAAAGATGAAGTACAGTTTAGTCAAAAACGATGCAAAAAGCAATGCGCGCGCTGGTATCCTGACAACTGACCACGGTGACATCGAGACCCCGATTTTCATGCCGGTTGGCACGGTGGGAAGCGTAAAAGCCACGCATATCAGGGACTTGGAAGATGAGATAAAAGCCCAGATAATACTGGGTAACACATATCATCTCTACCTGCGTCCCGGCTTGGACGTGCTGCATGAGTGCGGCGGCCTGCATCAGTTTAACGGCTGGCATCACCCGATTCTGACCGACAGCGGTGGATTTCAGGTCTTCTCGTTGACGGACATCCGTAAGATGAAGGAAGAAGGAGTGGAGTTCCGCTCGCATATCGACGGCTCTAAGCATTTGTTTACTCCGGAACGCGTGATGGATATAGAACGTACCATCGGCGCCGACATCATTATGGCGTTCGACGAGTGCGCGCCGGGTACTTCTGACTATAAATATGCTAAGGAGGCGATGGGTCGCACACACCGTTGGCTCGACAGATGCGTGAAACGTTTCAACGAGACGGAGCCGCAATACGGTTATTATCAATCACTTTTCCCGATTGTCCAAGGCTGCACCTATCGTGATTTGCGTGAGGAATCGGCGGAGTATATAGCATCGAAAGACTGCGACGGCCATGCCATCGGCGGACTTGCAGTGGGCGAGCCTACCGAGGTGATGTACGAGATGATAGAGGTTGTGAACGCTATCTTGCCGAAAGACAAACCGAGATATTTGATGGGTGTGGGCACTCCGGCGAATATTTTGGAGGCTATCTCGCGAGGCGTCGACATGTTCGACTGCGTGATGCCTACCCGAAACGGCAGAAATGGCATGATTTTCACGTCGGAAGGCATAATAAACATTAAAAACGAGCGTTGGAAATACGATTTCTCACCGATCGACGAGAACGGCAGCGTCTTTGTTGACAGACAGTATTCGAAGGCATATCTGCGCCACCTGATTATCTCAAAAGAGATTCTCGGCCCGATGATTGCCACCGTTCATAACCTCGGATTCTACCTCTGGCTGGTGCGCGAGGCAAGAAAACATATCATCGAGGGCGACTTCACCGAATGGCGCGACATGATGCTTCCTAAAGTGACGAATCGTATATCGTAAATATTGAATATCAACACAATGAGAAAATTAGACTGGTATATTTTCAGAAAATTCATTGGCACATTCTTCTTTGCCATCAGTCTGCTTATTGTGGTGGTGATAGTCTTCGACGTGTCGGAAAACGTCGACAGTTTCATTAAAAACCACGCCTCGCTGTATGAGGTGGTGTTCCATTTTTACATCCCGTTTATACCTTATTTTATTAACCTTTTCATATATCTGTTCACGTTTATCTCGGTGATTTTCTTCACCTCGAAGATGGCGGGGCATACTGAGATCATCGCTATTCTGAGCAGCGGCATCAGTTTTAGGAGGTTTTTATGGCCATATATGATGGCGGCATTGCTTCTTGCCGGAAGCTCGTTCTATCTCGGTAACTTCTTGATTCCGAGGATGGATACGGTGCGTCGTACGTTCAAGAACACTTATATGGAAAACCTGATGAAGAGCTCAGGACAGAACATCCACGTTCAGATTGGAAAGGGCACGTATGCCTATATGTCGAACTACGATATGAAGCGCGCAACAGGTTATAAATTCACCTTGGAAAAGTTTGATGATCATACACTTGAGTATAAATTGAGTTCAGATAAGATTGTCTACGACACGCTTCGCGACCAGTGGCATATCTATAATTTCGTTGAGTATCAATTCCTTCCGGAAGAGAATTTGAAGAGGGGTAAGGTGAAAGACACCACTTTGATGATGAAGCCTTCTGATTTTTATTTCGTTAAGGAAGATTTTGAGGAGATGAACCTCATTGAGTTGAATCGATATATCGACGAACAGCATGCCAAAGGAGCGGAGAATATCCTGCCTTACGAAATCGAGAAGCACAAACGTCTGGCATCGCCTGCCGCCATTATCATTTTGACGATTATTGGCGCGGCTTTGTCGAGTAAGAAGACCCGAGGCGGCATGGGTATCAACCTCGGAATAGGCATCACCATCACTTTTACGTATATCTTATTCCTTGAATTCTTCAGAGTCTTCGCCATTTCCGGTGTCATTTCGCCATTCTTGGCAGGATGGCTGCCGAACATCATCTTCGCGACAATAGGTATCTATTTCTTGGCAAAAGCACCGAAATAATTTTTTTCAACAAATAGTTATTTTTTCAAATTTTTTCGTATTTTAGCGAAAAATTTGGAGTACTATGCATATCGCTATAGCTGGAAATATCGGGTCGGGGAAGACCACTCTAACTCGCTTGTTATCAAAGCATTTCGGATGGAAGCCCCATTTTGAGGAAGTCGACAATAATCCGTATCTGGAGAGTTTTTACGAAGATATGAAGCGTTGGTCGTTCAATCTTCAGATTTATTTCCTGAACAGCCGTTTCCGTCAGGTGATGGACATCCGCAAGAGCGGTGAAGACATCATCCAGGACCGCACGATTTATGAGGATGCTTATATTTTCGCGGCAAATCTCTATGACATGGGACTGATGGAAACCCGTGACTATCAGAGCTATCAGCAGCTTTTCGAGCTGATGAGTACTTTCCTTCAGGCGCCGGATCTGCTGATATATCTGCGAGCCAGTGTCCCGACATTGGTACGCCAGATCCAGAAACGTAACCGCGACTACGAGCAGTCAATTCGTCTCGACTACCTCAAGGCGCTTAACAAACGTTACGAAAACTGGATTGCCAACTATAACAAGGGCAAACTGCTGATTATTGAGAGCGACAATATTGATTTGGAAAAACCAGAGGATTTGAGTGTCGTCATTGATCAAATTAACGGTTCATTAAACGGATTGTTCTGATTATGAATATTTTAGGAATCATTCCTGCGAGATATGGCTCGACCCGTTTTGAGGGTAAGCCGCTGGCGCTGATCAACGGTAAGATGATGATTCAGCGCGTTTATGAACAGGCAAAGAAAGCCGATAAACTCTCTGAAGTGGTCGTCGCCACTGACGATGAGCGTATTTACAATGCGGTAGTCGGCTTCGGCGGCAAGGCTGTGATGACATCAACCAGACACAAAAGCGGCACTGACCGTTGCTGTGAGGTGGTTGATAAAATCGGCAACGGCTTTGATGCGGTGATTAACATTCAAGGCGATGAGCCATACATCAACCCGCTGCAAATCAATCAGATAGCGGAGCTGATTTCTGATAAGGACACACCGCTGGCGTCGCTTTGCAAACCGGTTCATGACGAAGAGGAGCTGAAGAGCCCGAATGCAGTGAAAGTGGTGTTCGACAAAAACGGTAAGGCATTGTATTTCAGTAGGTTCGCGATCCCATATCTGAGAAATCAGATCGAGAGGACGTTCTACAAACACATCGGGATATATGCCTACAAATGTGATGTCTTGAAAAAAGTCGCGGCACTTCCACAGTCCGGACTGGAGCTGGCAGAGTCGCTCGAGCAGCTGCGTTGGCTCGAAAACGGCTACACCGTCCGCATGGGAGTGACTGAGTTTGAAAGTTTCTCGGTCGATGTGCCGGATGATATTGTTAAAATTGAAAAAATTTTTAAAGAATGATAATCAAATACATAACCGAATTATTACTCGAGCATGAGTGTGTAATAGTGCCGGAGTTCGGAGCTTTCATCTCGAAAGAGACTCCTGCCACGCTTGATTATGTTAACCATATATTGACACCTCCGTCGAAGGAAGTGGCTTTCAACGGACAGCTGCTCACCGATGATGGCCTTCTCATTGGCTATGTCGCTGAGAAACAAGGTGTTTCGATGACTGATGCAGCAAAGATGGTGCATGACTTCTCGATGCGTAGCCTCGCGGTCATTGAAGCCAGCGGCACAATCCGTCTCGACGGCTTCGGTGTGCTGAGCCGTGTCAACAGCAGGGACTACGTCTTCCAACTTGACGATAACATGAATCTCCTTGGCGACGCTTATGGTTTGACGACATTAAAGGCGCAGCCTATCTACAGAAGAGAGACATATAAGCAAATCGCTGAACAGATTGCAACCGAACAGAAGAAGAAAAACACTCTTATGACGGTTCACGAGGAGGAGAAGGTGGTGAAGCCACATCGCGTAAACCGCTATAATTACAAGTGGTTCCGCGCATCAGCCTATTCGATGCTGATAGCTATGGTGCTCGTGTTACTCGGATGGGGCGCTGACAAGAGCGACTCTAAGTTGGCATCATGGAACCCGTTGTTCTATTCGTCACCTAACGAATTCGTTGTCAAGCATTTAGGTGGAAAGATGGATGCTAACGTAGCTGCTAATTTCGAGCTGTTTTCTCCAATGGAGTTGAATCTTCCATTGTTCAAAAAAGAAGTGAATTATATCCAACCTCGTGAAATTGAAGTGGCTAAGCCAGAAACTCCTGTCGACCCGAATGGTTATTATATCATCGGCGCTTCTGTTAAGAATGACGCTGCAGCACAGAAATGTGTCAGGAATTTCCAGAAACTTGGTTTTGAAGATGCTATAGCGCTTCCGATGAACGACCAAGGCAATGTGCGAGTGGCATACGAGCTTGTGATAGGTAAGGATGCAGCTCTTAAACGTTTGGAAATCATAAAGAAAGACTATAACGAAGCCGCTTGGCTGTTACGTAAAAAATAAAACTGTGGGAAAGAAAAACAAACTGGAGCGTTTTGCCGAATGTAAGACTTTCGATAATCTTTTCGAGTATTCGTTCGAGCGTATCAAAGAGGAGGGATTCCCTTTGAAGGGCAAGTGGCATGAGTTTTTCGGCAACGATAACCCCATAGTTCTTGAACTCGGCTGTGGCAAAGGCGAATATACCATCGGGTTGGCAAAGGCGCATCCTGACATTAATTATATAGGTGTCGACATCAAAGGTGCGAGGATGTGGGTCGGACTGAAGCAAGGTATCGCTGAAGGCTTGAAAAACGTGGCATTTGTGCGTACCCGCATCGAGCTTATCGAGCATTTCTTTGGCGAGAATGAGGTCGATGAGATATGGATCACTTTCCCGGATCCTCAGATCTTGAAAGCCCGCAAACGTCTGACAGCCCCGATATATCTTGAGAGATACAAAACGTTTTTGAAAGAAAACAGTTATATCAACCTTAAGACTGACAGCGACCTGCTTTATGATTTTACCATGGATGTGGTGAAAGAGGCTGGTTATCCTATTGTTTACAACTATAACGACCTGTATGCCAATGACGACAATCTCGAAGTCAAGACGATTCGCACCTATTACGAATCGATGTGGCTGAAGCAGGGATTAACGATTAAGTATTTGAAATTCAAAGTGAAATGATGCTTCGCTTGTCATTTCGACCGTAGCGAAGCGAAGTCGAGAAATCTCCGACATCTAGTCTTTTCCGATATCTTTTAGCATCGGCACGAAGCGGCAGTCACCGAACTCTTCACGGAGCATGGTGCCGTCGGCTTGTTTTGTGAGACGCAGCATGATTTGTTTGGTGGCGTCAACTTCATCGTTGAGCGGAATCACCATGATGCCGCCTGTTTTCAATTGATCCACAAGGGCTTGCGGTATCTCGGGAGCCGCTGCAGTAATCAAAACCCTGTCGAAAGGGGCGAAGGTCGGGAGGCCTTTGTTGCCGTCGCCGAGGAATGTCTTGATGTTATATGGAAACTCCGCCAAAAACGGCTTGGTTTTCATATAAAGGTTGCGCTGGCGCTCGATAGTGAACACCTTGGCGCCCATGTGTGCGAGGATACATGCCTGATAGCCCGAACCAGTACCAATTTCAAGCACTTTCATGCCTTTGGTCACAGTAAGCAGCTGACTCTGCATCGCCACGGTGAAAGGCTGAGATATTGTCTGTCCTGAGCCTATCGGAAATGCCTTGTCCTGGTAGGCAAACTCCAAGAACATCGATTCAAGGAAGGCATGACGAGGCACGGCGCCTATGGCGTCGAGTACGTTGGCATCTGTAATCCCTTTATTCTTAAGCACTTGCACCAGGTTTTGGCGCATCCCTTTGTGACGGTAATTGTCTTCCTGCATGTCCTCGTTTTTATTTTGCAAATATATCAAAAAAACTAAGGTCTAAAGACTAAAATCTAAAGTCTTTTTCGTATTTTTGCAAAAATTTTTTGATATGTTAAAAATAGGTGTTTTAGGTGCAGGCCATCTTGGAAAAATTCACATCAACTGCATCAAACAAATAGAAAAATATGAACTGGTCGGTTTTTACGATCAGGATGAGAATACCGCAAAGAGAGTGGCTGAAGAAGCCAATGTCAAGAACTATACTTCCATCGACGAACTTATTGATTCTGTTGATGTTGTGGATATTGTGACGCCTACCATCGCTCATTTTGAGTGTGCGTCGAAGGCTATTGCGAAAGGCAAGAACGTGTTTATCGAGAAGCCTATCGTGGCGACGGTGGAGCAGGCCAACAAGCTCATCGATTTAGCTAAAAAAGCCAACGTGAAGGTACAGGTCGGACATGTCGAGCGTTTCAATCCGGCTTTCATCGCAGCTGAGCCGCACATCGACGATCCGGTGTTCATCGAGGTGCACCGTCTGGCTCTTTACAACCCTCGCGGCTGCGACGTGCCGGTGGTTTTGGATCTTACCGTGCATGATATCGACATCCTTCTCACAATAGTGAAATCACCAATAAAATCTATCAATGCCAGCGGCGTGTCTATCGTCAGCCCGACACCTGATATCATCACTGCAAGACTTGAGTTTGAGAACGGAGCAGTAGCAAATCTCACCACAAGCCGTATCTCACTGAAAAATATGCGTAAGTTCCGTATCTTCCAGAATGGCGCATATATCACCATGGATTTCATGGAGAAAAAGGCTGATATCGTGAGAGTTGAGGACGTGAACGGCAATGTCGGACCATTCGACATGACTATCGCGCTTCCTGATGGTAAGGAGAAGAAAATTTCCGTCGAAGAACTCGAGACAAATCAGATTAATGCTATCAAAACAGAGTTGGAACGCTTTCACGATGCCATCGTGACCAACACAGAACCGCCTGTCACCATTGAGGATGGCGTTGATGTTCTTAAGGTTGCGTATCAGATTCTCGACGAAATCGACAAGCATAAAAATCAGCTAAAAAAACATTTAAAATAAGACAATATTTGTAATTTAACTTCGTTAAAACAAAAAAAGCTGCCTATGAAGTTTCTTCGCTACATAGTTTTGTTTGGAATAGTAGTTTTACTTTTTTCGTGTAAAAAATTCAAAGGAAGTCAGGAGATTCCTGCCTATCTGCGCATTGAGCCGTGGACTTTGACTACCAATTATGAAATTGAAGGCGCAGCAACACAAGCCATCACCGACGCATGGGTGTACGTGAACGGTAATCTGCATGGCTGTTTTGAGTTAAAAAATCATGACGACGGGTTGTATACGATGATTCCGCTTCTCGAAAAAGGCGAGAAGACATTGCAGATTTATCCTGGCGTCAAGATGAACGGAATAGCTTCGACAAGGATTCAATACCCATTTTATCAGCCGTATAAAGTCAAACATACTTTTGTGGAAGGTGAGATAGGCTCGGTGTCGCCGTCAACAAGATATTACAGCGTCGACAGCACCAACGTGCATTTCAAGTTGATGGAGGACTTCGAGGAGATTAACAATATCAAGTTTTATAGCATTGACACAACCTATGCTCCGCTTGAGCAGATCAGCCATCGCACGGATCCTAATGCGTGGATGGATCCTCTCGATACCATCAACCATTATCGTTCAGGACATATCCATGTTGGCGACAGCCTCAATCGTTTCTGCATCGCCACCGGTGAGCTGACTAACTTGCCTGCCGTAGGAAACTACGTCATGATGGAGGTTGATTATAAATGCGATAGGGAAATGCTTATCGGCATGTATATCATGTCACCACAGCATGGATTGCAGGACAAGGAATTGTATTATCTTAAGGCGACTAATACTTGGAAAAAGGCATATATCAACTTCAGCCCGACAGTTACTGATAATTACAATGCCTTGTATTTTAAGGTTTATTTCAGAGGAAATGTCTCTGTTGGTGAGACGGCGGAATTTTATTTTGACAATATTAAACTGATTTACGTTGAGTAAGAAAATTAACAAACGGAGACAGACTTTTAAATACGTCTTATGGGACTGGATCGCATCTGTCGTGACCTGGTTTATCTTCTTCTGCTATAGAAAGACGACTGAGACTGTTGATGTTTTTCACGATTTTAGAATTGTTGCGGATGACAAGAATTTCTGGATAGGTATAGCGATTATCCCTCTCGCGTGGATTTTCCTGTATCTGCTGGCCGGTTCATATCAGAAAGTGTATCTCAGATCACGTGTTCGCGAGCTCGGTCAGACCATGCTGGTGACGCTGATAGGTGCCATCGTGCTGTTCTTCGCCTTGATTCTTGACGATAAAATCGAGAACTACAAGATTTATTACACGCTGTTTTTGGTGCTGTATCTGCTGCAGTTTACGCTTACGTATATCGGAAGGCTTATCATTACTTCTATTACTGCGAAAAAGATTCATAACGGTCAGCTTGGTTTCAACACGTTGATAATCGGCAGTAACGGCAACGCTTGCGCGATATACGAAGAGATTTCAGGTCAGAAATTCGCTTCGGGTAATATCATTGTCGGATTTGTGAATGTCTTCGACAAAGATGTTTATAAAGTCGAGAAATACATTCCGCATCTGGGTACGTACAAAGATTTGTCGGATGTTATCAAAAACTATGATATTGAAGAGGTTATCATCGCTATAGAGCGTTCGGAGACGGAGACAATCGACAGGATCTTGGTCTCGTTGGAGAGTTCTGGTGTTACTGTGAAAATCATACCGTTGATGCAGGAGCTGGTTTTCGGCGCTGTTAAGCAGGAGGGTATCTGGCACGCATCGCTCATCCAGGTGACGCCGGAGCCTATGCCAGTGTGGCAGCAAGTGGCAAAAAGAATGTTCGACATCATCGCCTCGATACTAGTAATCGTCTTATTATCACCGGTTTACATCTTCACTGCGATAATGGTGAAATTGTCGTCACCAGGTCCTATTTTCTACAAACAGGAACGTATCGGACAGCATGGCGTGCCGTTTAACATGTTGAAATTCAGAAGCATGTATGTCAATGCTGAGGATATGGGACCGCAGCTGTCGAAAGACGACGACCCTCGAATCACGAAGTGGGGCAAGTTCATGCGCAAAGTGCGTCTCGATGAGATCCCGCAGTTCTTTACCGTCCTTAGCGGAAAGATGTCGATTGTGGGTTATCGTCCTGAGCGTCAATACTATATCGACCAGATAGTTCAGAAAGCACCTCATTATAGGATGCTTCTTCGCATCAAGCCGGGAATCACCAGCTGGGGCGAGGTGAAGTTCGGTTATGCTTCAACTGTCGATGAGATGGTGGAGCGCCTGAAATACGATATCCTTTACATCGAAAACATGAACCTCGCTGTGGACATCAAAATTTTGATTTACACAGTACTTATTGTGATTCAAGGAAGAGGCAAATAAATGTGCCGCTGCGCGGAATGTGCTGCGATGCAGAATTTGCCGCTATGCGGAATGTATGGGCTTCGCCCATCGGCCAAAGGCCGACACATTCAGCCGAAGGCTGCACATAGCGACCACAGTGAGCACACATTGCCCGAAGGGCACACATTAAATGTTTAGTTCGTTAATTTTCGATTTCTCAAACTTTTCTTTTGCGTAGTTGATGTCGACTACGAGTTCTTTAGCATTGGATGATGGCATGTCGAACATGGCGTCGTTCAGAATTGCTTCAAGAATTGAGCGCAGTCCGCGGGCGCCGAGTTTGAATTCGATGCTCTTGTCGACGATGAAGTCGAGGACTTCCTCCTTGATAACCAATGAGATATCGTCCATGCCGAACAGTTTCGTGAACTGCTTGGTGATGGCGTTCTTCGGCTCGGTGAGTATTCGTTTGAGAGTCTCTCTGTCGAGAGGGTTGAGGTATGTCAAAATCGGGAAACGACCGATGATTTCCGGGATGAGACCGAATTTCTTCAGATCTGACGGCGCGATATACTGAAGCATGTTATCGCGGTCGATTTGTTGCTTGAGGTCGGAGCCGTAGCCAATGGCGTTGGTTCCCACGCGGTTGGCGATGATTTTGTCGATGCCGTCGAAGGCGCCGCCTGCGATGAAGAGGATGTCTTTGGTGTTGACCTGTATCATCTTCTGTTCCGGGTGTTTGCGGCCGCCTTGTGGTGGCACGTTGACCACGGTGCCTTCAAGGAGTTTCAGCATGGCCTGCTGCACGCCTTCGCCAGACACGTCGCGGGTGATGCTCGGGTTGTCGCCTTTGCGTGCAATTTTGTCAATCTCGTCGATGAAGACGATGCCTTTTTCAGCTGCTGCCACGTCGTAATCGGCGGCTTGGAGCAGCTTCACAAGGATGTTCTCGACGTCTTCGCCAACGTAGCCTGCCTCTGTCAAAACTGTGGCGTCGGCGATGGCGAACGGCACATGAAGCATACGTGCTATCGTCTTGGCTAACAAGGTCTTACCTGTTCCCGTCTCGCCCACGAGCACGATGTTCGACTTCTCGATTTCGACCTTGTCGGCGGTGTCTTTCTGGTTGAGACGTTTGTAATGGTTGTAGACGGCGACAGACAAGACGCGTTTCGCTGCATCTTGTCCGATGACGTACTGGTCGAGGAAGTTCTTGATTTCCAGAGGCTTCAGAAGCTTGAAGTCGGGGACCATGGCACGGCTGCGGTGCGCCATCTCCTCGTTGAGCATCTGGTGGGCGCGACCGACGCAATCGTCGCAGATAAAACCGCTAACACCTGAGATCAACAGGTTGACCTGGCTCTCAGGACGTCCGCAGAATGAACAGTAATTCTCTTGTTTTTTTGACATAATGTTTTATTTAGACAGGATTGACAAGATTAACAGGATTTTAATTAAAACAGGATTTATAGGATGTCAAATATCTTGTTAATCCTGTAAATCCTGTTGAAATTAATGACATCCTGTTATTTGGCATGTCACTTGTTCTTTATCAAAACCTCGTCAACCATGCCGTAGGCTTTGGCCTCTTCTGCTGTCATCCAGTAGTCGCGGTCGGAGTCGGCCCACACCTTGTCATAAGGCTGTTTGGTATGCTGTGCGATGATTTCGTAGAGTTCTTTCTTTATCTTCTGGATCTCACGTGCAGTGATCTCGATGTCGGAAGCTTGTCCCTGCATGCCGCCCATTGGCTGGTGAATCATGATACGTGAGTGCTTGAGGGCTGAGCGTTTTCCGTCGGCGCCGGCGCAGAGTAACACTGCTGCCATTGATGCTGCCATGCCTGTGCATATTGTAGCCACGTCGGGTTGGATGAACTGCATGGTGTCATAGATGCCGAGGCCAGCGTACACTGAGCCGCCAGGAGAGTTTAGATAGATCTGGATGTCGCGCTTCGGGTCAGCTGACTCGAGGAAGAGCAGCTGTGCCTGGATGATGTTCGCGACATAGTCGTCGATCTGGTCGCCCAAGAAGATGATGCGGTCCATCATGAGGCGTGAGAACACGTCCATCTGTGCCACGTTGAGCTGACGTTCCTCGATGATAGTCGGGGAGATGTAGTCGACGATGGTGTTGGCGTATTTCTCAAGGCCTAAACCATTGATGCCGCGATGCTTGGTTGCGTACTTGTAGAATTCGTTATTTGTATTCATTACTCAGCTTTCTTGGTGGTTTTCTTTGCAGCTGTCTTCTTTGCCGAAGCTTTCTCTTCTTTTTCTACATTCTCCTTCTTATCCTCTTTCTCCTTCTTATCTTCTGCTTTCTCGGCTGCTTTCTTAGTGGTCTTCTTTGCAGCAGGTTTCTTATCTTCCTGTGGAAGCACTGCCTTCACGAAGCCTTCGTAGTCTGTGTCGACGACTTTCACCTTCATAGCTTTCTTCAAGAATGCTGTGACTTTGTTGTCAGCGACCTGATTCTTGATGTTCTCGCGCTGGTTCTCGTCTTTCAACACTGAGTCGACAATACCGTCGAGACGTTTCTTCATATCGTCGTCCATGCCTGCGAGGTCGAGGTTGCCAAAGTACATCTTTGTGACGAATTCGCGGAGTTCTTCCTCTTTGAGGACGAGCTCTGGGTTAGCCTTGGCGATAGTCTCTTCGATGAGCTGCCATCTGAAGGTCTTTGAATAGACGTTGTCGTAGTTCTTTTCGACATCTTCTTCAGAAATCTTGCCTTCGCTGTTGGCGACAATCCAACGTTTCAGGAATGCGTCAGGCATGTCGAACTTCACCTCGCTCACGAGTTTGTCGATAGCGTTGTTGAGGAACATACGTTCAGCTTCAACCACATACTGGCGTTCCATCTCTGTTGCGATTTCCTTGCGGAATGTCTCGACGTCTTTGATATCCTTGCCAGGGAAGATCATCTTGAAGAGTTCTTCGTTGAGTTCAGGAAGCTTATCGTCTTTCTTGTTGCCTTCCTGGATACGTTTGATAGTCTCGTCGATTTCTTTGTCAGAAGCCTTGATGTTGTAGTCGTTCATGGCGATCTTGCCGAGTTCGACTTTGATCTCAGGTTTCAGACCGACTTCAAAGAAGAAACTCATTGTCTCCTGAGTCTCAGGATCTGTAGGCTGCTGTTTGTCAGGATCTGACAGCGGGTAACCCATCACGTCGAGTTTGTTTTCGATGATATGGTTGTTGAGAGCTTCTGAAACCTTCTTGTTCAACTTGTCGAAAGTGACTGCTGAGCCGTACATCTTCTCGATCATTCCGAACGGTACTTTACCCTGACGGAAGCCTGGAAGAGAGGCTTTGTGCTGATAGTTCTTCAATTCTTTTTTAACATCTTCAGCGTAATCAGCTTTGTTGATGTCGATTTGGATGCCGGCGAGAAGGTCGCCCTTTGCTGTCTGTGTTGTCTTCATTATCAATAAGTTATTTAATCTATTCGTGCGGATGAAGGGACTCGAACCCATACTCCTTACGGAACCAGATCCTAAGTCTGGCGCGGCTACCAATTACGCCACATCCGCAAATTTTTTTGAGGGTGCAAAATTACAAAAATTTTTTATACCTTATATATAATAATGAAAAATATTATTTTTTGACGTTCAAGGCTTCACGAAGGGCGTTGCCCATGAGCATGAAGGCCAGCACGAGCAGCATGATGGAGATGCCCGGAAGGATGGCGAGGTAAGCGTCGTTGAGGATGATGTAGGCGTAGTTTTCCTTAATCATCGAGCCCCACGACGGCATAGGCGGCTGTACGCCGATTCCCAGGAAACTCAAGCCCGCTTCAAGAAGTATCGCTGTGGCGAAATTCGCAGCAGAGATGACGATGATAGGGTTGAGGATGTTCGGGATGATATGCCTGATGATGATTCTTGCGTTTTTAAAGCCCAAGGCGCGTCCTGCCTCGACGAAAGTCGTCTCTCGAATCGACAGAATCTGGCCTCTGGTGACACGCGCCACCTCGACCCACATGGTGAGGCCGACGGCGATGAACACCTGTACCACGCCCTTGCCGAGAGCAAATGTTATTGCGATGACTATCAACAATGTAGGCAGCGACCACACCACGTTGATGAGCCACATCGTGACGTCGTCGACGCGCCCGCGGAAGAAGCCGCCGAGGCCGCCGATGAACAGGCCTATTATGACTGACAGGAACACCGCGATGAAACCGACACTGAAACTGATGCGGGTGCCGAGGACGAGGCGGCTCAGGAAGTCACGCCCGAACTGGTCGGTGCCAAGATAATATTTTCGGTGAATGATAGGATTTTCAGGCAAAAGAGCGTTGTCGACGACTTCCTCTTGTGCGGTGCCTTCGTGCTCCGGGTTGAAGATGTAAGCGATGGTTGTTTTTTCGCCAAATTTTACAGAATCAACGGGGATTTGTCGGTATGGCGAGGGCTGTCCGCTCCAAAGTTTTTTGAAAAATCCCACTTTCTCTACCTGTGTCGGCTTATTGACGAGAAGAATGTCGACTTCGAAGCCTGGTTTTTGGGTTGAAATCTCAAGAATTTGGGTGTTCGCGTCCGGTGTGTTGTCGGGAATGATAAAGTAGGCGAAAATCGCCATCAGCGCGCATAAGATGATGAAAATCAACGAAATCATCCCGGCGGTGTTGCTTTTGTAGCGACGCCAGGCAATTTGTCCGGGGGAAAGAAATTCGTTGTTTTTCATACAAATTTATTTTTGCAAATATAGTAATTTTTTGGATGAGATTTCTCCACTTCGGTCGAAATGACGAAAAAAAAGATTATCTTTGCAAAAAAAAATTGTGATAATGAATAATTTGAAGAGCATCATCGAAAAAGCATGGGACGACAGGGCGTTGCTGGCGAAAAACGAGACGAGAGACGCTATCCGTGAGGTGGTGAGACTGCTTGACAAGGGCGAGATGAGGATTGCGGAAAAGGTTGAGGGTCAATGGGTTGTGAACGAATGGCTGAAGAAGGCGGTCATCATGTTTTTCCCGATAAACGACATGGAGGTGTCGAAGAGCGGCATCTTTGAATATTACGATAAGATCCCGTTGAAGGGCGGCTTTGAGCAGGCAGGCGTGCGTGTGGTGCCTCCGGCGACGGTGCGTTATGGCGCGTTCATCAACAAAGGTGCGGTGCTGATGCCTTCATATATTAATATAGGTGCTTACGTCGACAGTGGCACTATGGTCGACACCTGGGCGACGGTGGGTTCATGCGCGCAGATAGGCAAAAACGTGCATCTCAGCGGCGGCGTGGGCATTGGTGGAGTGCTCGAGCCCGTGCAGGCAGCGCCGGTTATCATTGAAGATAACTGTTTCATCGGCTCGCGTTGCATAGTGGTGGAAGGCGTGAGAATTGAGGAAGAGGCAGTGCTCGGCGCAAATACCGTCATCACACAGTCGACGAAGATTTTGGATGTCACCGGACCTGAGATTAAGGAATACAAAGGCGTGGTGCCGGCACGTTCGGTGGTGGTGCCAGGCTCGTATACCAAACACTTCCCGGCAGGCGACTTCCAGGTGGCTTGTGCGTTGATAATCAAGAAGAGAAACGAGTCGACAGATAAAAAAACATCTCTCAACGAAGCGTTAAGAGATGTTCAAGTTTGAGGGTAGAAGGTCGGATTCGAACCGACGACCCACGGAACCACAATCCGGTACTCTAACCAGCTGAGCTACATCTACCATCTGGATTTGCGGTTGCAAAAGTACACATTTTTTTAATACATCAGCAAAAATTTCATTATTTTTGCAAAAATTTTTTCAGAGATGGGAAGAATAATGGCAATCGATTATGGCAGAAAGCGTTGCGGCGTCGCGGTGACCGACCCTTTGCGCATCATTGCCAATGGCTTGACGACGGTGAGAGCCTGCGACCTGGTTGCTTTTATTCAAGATTACGTGAAGAATGAGACGGTTGATGAGATAGTGGTGGGGGAGCCTAAGGACATGCATAACAACCCTTCGGAGTCGGCGCAATATATCGAACCGTTTCTGAAACAGCTGAAAAAAGCCCTGCCGGAGATGGTAATAAAACGTTTCGACGAACGTTTTACCTCTGTAATGGCGCATCAGACCATGATAGACGCAGGTCTAGGCAAAAAGGCAAGGCAGAACAAGGAACTCGTCGACACAATAAGCGCGACGATCATCCTGCAATCGTATATGGCATCATTGACTACTTCCGTCATTTCGACCGGAGCCGATAGGCGGAGTGGAGAAATCTTATAGAAAATTAAAATTTGAAGATAAAATGGTATTACCAGTTGTGGCTTACGGTCACCCGGTGTTGAAGCACGTGGCCGAAGATATTGAAGAAAACAGTCCTGAGATTCAGCAGCTTATTGCTGACATGTTCGAGACTATGTATCATACTGAAGGCGTGGGCTTGGCAGCTCCGCAGATTAACAAGTCGATACGGCTTTTCGTTATCGACTGCGACCCGTTTAAGGATAAATATCCTGAGGGTGCGGGTGTTAAGAAAGTGTTTATTAACGCTGAAATCATTGAGCTTGGCGGCGAGCCGTGGATATTTAGAGAAGGCTGCCTGAGCTTGCCAGACATGGGCGAGGATGTGGAACGTCCGAGCAAGGTGAAAATGTATTACATGGACGAGAATTTCGAGGAGCACGAAGAGGAATTCGACGGCATTGTGGCACGCGTGATCCAGCATGAATACGACCATCTCGAAGGCAAATGCTATGTCGACAGAATCAGCTCAATGCGTAAGATGTTGCTGAAGAATAAGTTACGTAACATCTCCGAAGGCAATGTCTATGTGGATTACAAGATGATCTTTCCAAATAAAAAACACCGCCGGTAAAGTGTAGAGTGGAGAGTGTAGAGTTGAGAGTAGTTTAAAAAGTTTAAAGTGGAAAGATGAAAAAGTTTATTGTTTATTTTGTTTTGGTTTTCGTTTTGGTTTTGGTTGGTTGCAACACCAACGATCCGGCGAAGCGTATTGAGAAGTTGGAGGAGCAGGCATTTGCTACTGAAGGTGCGATAAATCCTGAGGTTGCTAACGATTTGGTGTCGGCATATTGCGATTTTGCTGATGCCAATCCTGATGATGCCATGGCGCCTGAATATCTGTTCAAGGCGGTGGATGTCTCGATGAATCTGAACGAGCCGCAGCGCACCATTTATATTATCGATAAGTTATTAAACAATTATCCTGATTATCCTCGCACGCAAGCGGCGTTGTTTGTAAAAGGTTTCATTTTTGAGACGAGATATGAAAACTACGACATGGCGAAGAAGATTTACGAGCAATATCTCGTGATGTATCCTGATGGCGAATTTGCCGAAAGCTGCCGTGCATCTATAGAAAACCTTGGCTTGACACCGGAAGAGCTGGTGAAGAAGTTTGAGAATCAATAAAAAAATCATTTTTTTTTGTTTTTCATAAAATATTATTGTTTATTTTTGCGGCCAATAATATGAATGGGTATTAATTAAGTAATTGATATTCATCCGTGTTTAAAAATTAACTGTTTAAAATAAATCAATAATATGAAAAAGCTTTTAATAATAAAGGCTTTAATGCTTTTATTAATAACGGCTGCAATAATGCTGTCGTTCACACAATGCAGGAAAAGCTTGGAAAACGTAACTCCTGCTGGCGGTGAGAAAGTTTGCATCACCCTTAATGTTTCCAATGGCTCGAGACATGATGTCAACCCTGAAAACGGACTGGTCACATATACCGAAGGCGATGTGATTTATGTCGGGAATGAAGGCAAGTATATCGGTACTTTGACATGCCACGAAGCCGATGACCATTATGTGTTTGTCGGTGATATCACAAATCCACAGACGACAGATTATCTGCATTTTTATTTTATTGGCGGCATCAACGTGGATCTCAGTTCGCTCACTGTCGGCGAGACCACATCATTCGATGTAGACATTTCCAATCAGGCAACGACGCTTCCTGTGCTTTCTTATGTTCACACAGCGGAGCATTATTACGGAGAGACGGCATATAGATGCATGTTGGAAAACAAATGCGGTCTGGTGAAGTTCACCCTCGCCAATGGCAATTCTGAAGCTGTCAAGATTACCGGTATGAAGACTGGTGCAACCATTAACTTTGCAGACCCAGGCAATCCAATCGTTGCAAACGGCACACGAGACGCCATTACAATGAAATCGGAGAACGAGACCGAGAAATTGGCCATCATCCTTCCACAAGATGCCGTCACTGACGGATTGGTTCTGATTGACGGAGTCGCCTATAGTTACGATATGGCGGCAGTTACAGATAATGATTATTTAACCATTAATATTGACAACACGACACCTTCGACAGATAAAGTGTTTACTGTGAGTAAGAATGGTAATGTCGTCCGCTTTAGTTTAGGTAACCTTCAGTACGACAAAAGAACCAGTAAATATAGTTTCATGGAACATCAATACGACGTGGTTGAAACAGAGTATCAAAATGTCGGCGAAAACTATTCAAGGCAGGATATAGTGGGTCTCTTCGGTTGGGGAACAGGTGATAACCCAACTATGACATCGGAAGATACCCTTGATTATGAAGTATTTAAAGACTGGGGCGATTATTGTGGTGATCCGACTGGTAATTCGTATCATTGGTATACCCTTTCGGAGGATGAGTGGGCGTGGCTTATAGGTATTAGAGCCCAAGCTGCTCCTGGGGTCACCTGCAGAGAAGGGAATCGTTTCCTACATGCCAGAATCACAGTGGACGGTAAGAGTTATTATGGAATTATCGTATATCCTGATGGATATTATGGTGGTATAGGTGGTTATGCATATAATAATTATCGGAATGTGGCTGCTGTTTCAGCTGGTGACTGGTCATCTATGGAGGCAGCTGGTGCTGTGTTCTTGCCTGGTGCTGGCACGCGCAATGGGCTGAAAGTGTCGGATTGCAACATAAAGGGTGGTTACTGGTCCTCTACTCTTTCTAATTATCGTGTTGATCTTTATAATGATAGAGCTGTATATCTAATGCTATTCAGGGACGATCTTTTTACGTCTTTGGATCCTAGCGGCCGTTCTCGCCGTATTTATGGCCAGTCTGTGCGCCTGGTGCGATAGGCTCGACTATCGGTATTCTTTATTGTATTTTTCAATTAAATCCAAAACTTCATCTCTTCCGATTTTCTTTTCGGAAGAGGTGATGATCATTGTGGGAAGCTCTTCCCATTCTTTAAGGAGTGTTTTCTTGTAAACCTCAATGTTTGCTGACAGTTGCTTGCTGCCCAGCTTGTCGGTTTTGGTGAAAACTATTGCAAACGGCACCTGGTTCTCGCCAAGACCGGAAATGAACTCCAGGTCGATTTTCTGCGGCTCGATGCGGCTGTCGACCAAAACGAACGTCATCACCAAATTTTGACGCCCGAGGATGTATGCGTCGAGCATCTTTTTCCACATCTCACGATCTTTCTGCGAACGTTTTGCAAAGCCATAGCCCGGCAGATCCACGAGATACCATTCGTCATTGATAATGAAATGGTTGATTGTGATGGTCTTGCCCGGTGTCGCCGACACTTTCGCCAGCTTGCTGTTGCCCGTCAGCATGTTGATGAGCGACGATTTGCCCACGTTGGAACGCCCGATGAAAGCATATTCAGGCTTGTCGGCTTTGGGGAGCTTGGCGACATTGGTGTTGCTTTGCAGAAATGATGCAGTCTTGATTATCATGATGAAAATTTTTGCAAAATTAATAAAAAAACTTTAAAAAGTGTTTTTTAATGTGATGCACTGTCGTGCAATGTGGTTCACTGCGTGAAATATGCCGCTTCGCGGAATGTGGGACTTCGATAATTGCCCGAAGGAGGCACATTTCGACCGAAGGGAGAATCACATTTGCGAAGCAACACATTGGAGCGTAGCGACCACATTTCCGAACGTAGTGAGGACTGTTGTTAATAACTTTTTTCATTGTTGATAACTCTGTTGATAAATTTTTTGAAAATTTTTGTACAAAAGTGGGAATAAGTGGGAAAAAATGTATAATTTTACATGCTGAAAAATTTGTATACAAATGGATTATCCGATTGGTGAATATTATTGCAAGTTAGATGCCAAAGGAAGGCTGCTCTTGCCCAGTAGTTTCAAGGAACAGCTAGGGGAGGCGCTGAACGAGGGTTTCGTGCTGCGACCGGGTCTGTTCGAGACCTGCCTCGACGTGTACGGAAAGGACGATTGGCGTAAACTGCAGGACAAACTCGGTAAGCTGAACCCGTTCAAGAAGGAAAACCTGATGATGATGCGCCGCATCAACGCGGGTGCGAGAGTGGTGATGATGGATGCGAGCGGACGTCTTCAGATACCGAAGGACCTCGTCGAGAAATGCGAGATGGTGAAGGAAGTGGTGATCACTTCATTGCCTGACAGAATGCAGATCTGGGCGAAAGAGAAGATGGACGAGAGCAACGCGCAGATGACGGACGCGGAGTTTTCGCAGATGCTTGAAGACCGTCTTGGAAACATTGATTTTGAATAAAAATTTTGGCGATGTATCATAATCCTGTGTTGTTGAACGAGTGTATCGATGGCCTGAACATCAATCCGGACGGCATCTACGTTGATGTGACGTTCGGCGGTGGCGGTCATTCGCGCGCCATCCTCGAGCATCTCAAGGGCGGCCACCTCTATGCCTTCGACCAGGATGCCGATGCGGTCAAGAACGCTTTTGATGATGAGCGTTTCACCTTCATCCCGCAGAACTTCCGTTACATGAAGAACTTCGTGCAGCTTTACGCGAATTCCAAAGTCGACGGTATTTTGGCGGATCTGGGCGTCTCATCATACCAGTTCGACACACCGGAGAAGGGTTTCTCGACACGTTTTGATGGTCGCCTCGACATGCGTATGAACCAGAACGACCCGGTGGACGCGGCGAACATCGTGAATACATACGAAGTTGCGGCTTTGGCAAGCATATTTTCGCGCTACGGCGAGTTGAAAAATGCTATGACATTCGCAAGAGATATTGAAATGGCAAGAGAAATCGAGCCGATAGAGACTACTACTGATTTAAAAAACGCTGTGGCGTCACATCTGCCGAAAGGTCAGGAAAACAAAGTGCTGGCACAGATATTTCAGGCTTTGAGAATAGAGGTGAACAAAGAGATGGAGGTGCTTGAGGCGTTCTTATCGCAATGTGCCGACGTCTTGAAGCCGGGCGGAAGGCTGGTGGTAATGTCGTATCACTCGCTGGAAGACCGTCTCGTGAAGAACTTCATGCGCAGCGGCAAGGTCGACGGTGAGGTGGAACAGGATTTCTTTGGAAATCGTAATACACCTTATAAATTAATAACGCATAAGCCGATAGTGCCGAGCGATGAGGAAATTGCGAGAAATAGCAGGGCGAGGAGCGCGAAACTTAGAATTGCAGAGAAAGTTTAGAGTGGTCTAAAAGTTTGAAGTTGAAAGAGTTTTTGGAATAAGATTTTGAAAGATTTTTTATAGATTTTTTTAAGATTTTGAGCCGAAGGCGACCAGAAAAAAATAGAAAATATGAAAAAAAATAAAGGTTCGTTTTTCAATGAGTATTTGGGAGGCGATGTCTTCTCAAAGAAAACGGTGATCAAGCAGATGCCGTTCATTCTGTATGTCGTGTTTTTGCTGATGCTTTACATCACGAACACTTATATCGCAGAAGATATCAACCGTGAGGTGCTGACGAAGACGAAACTTTTGGAAGACCGTCATGTGGAGTATGTCTACAACAAATCGGAGATTACAAGGATGACGAAACAGTCGGAGCTTGCTAAGATATTGAAAAACAAAGGTATAAAAGAATCGGTGGAGCCATTGAAGAAGCTTACGATAAACAATAAATAGTGCAACATTATGAGTAAGATGAATTTTGGTGATGTATGGCGTGTCGTTTTGATCTACGTGCTAATGCTCGTGGTAGGCATCGCTATTGTTGCCAAAATCATTATTATTCAGACTGTTGACAGAGAGGAATTGCTCGAGAGCGCACGTAAGGCTGACATCAGAATCGTGTCGGTGCCTGCCGTCAGAGGTAATATCTTCTCGAAAAACGGAACGCTTCTCGCTACCACGATACCTGTTTTTGACATACATTTTGACCCGGTGGCAGTGCCGCAAGACAGATTCGACAGGGAGATTGGAGCGCTGTCGGACAGCTTGGCGAGGATGCTAAAGACGCATACCAAGTCACAGTTTGTGAATATGTTCACCAAGGCACGCAACAACAACAAACGTTATGTGAAAGTCGCGCGCAAACTCAAGATGGATGAATATGAGAGACTGAAAACATTCCCGATTTTCAAGGAGAGACTTGGAAATGGTCTGATCGCCGACAAGCAGCTGGTAAGAGAGCGTCCGTATGGCGACATCGCTATGCGTGTGATTGGTTATGTGAATTATAATGACACATTGAATCCTGTGAAAGTTGGTCTCGAAGGTGCTTACGATACCTGTCTCAGTGGTAGAGACGGCGTCCAGATGCGTCGCCGTATCAACGGAGGAAGGTTTATCGACGTGCCGGCATCGGGCAATGTGACGCCAAGCAACGGAAAAGATATCTACACTTCCATCGACGCTAAGATCCAGGATGTGGCTGAGGAGTCGCTGCGTCGCTGCCTCGACGAGAACAAGGCACAGCAGGGCTGCGTCATCATGATGGACGTGAAATCGGGATTCATCGAGGTGATGGCATCGCTGAGATATAACGAGAAAAAGAAAAAATACGAGGAGTCATATAACTTCGCTATCGCTGAAAACGTGGAGCCGGGCTCGACATTCAAGGCTATCACAATGACGGCGCTGCTTGAGAATGACCCTAACTTCAACATCAACCGCGTGCTGAATCTCGGCACGACAGGCAAGATGAGGTTCCACAACCGCGTCATGACCGACTCGCATGTGGTGGGTGAGGGGCATCCTACTATTAAACAGTGCTTCTGGGAGTCGTCGAACATCGCATTCGGATATCTCACCACCGAGGCGTTTGAGAGCAACCCGCAGCGTTTCATCGACTTGATTTACAAGACAAAAATCAACGAGCCGTTGAACCTCGACATCAAAGGCGAAGGCAAGCCGTACATCAAGAGCACCAGCAGCAAGCTGTGGTCGAAGGTGTCGTTGCCATGGATGTCAATAGGTTACGAAGAGACGGTGACACCTATAACATTGCTTACATATTACAACGCCATTGCAAACAACGGCAGGATGGTTAAGCCTCAGTTTGTGAAGGAGATTCGTCGCGGCAACGAGGTGGTGAAGACCTTTGACACCATAGTGATAAACGAGAAGATAGCTTCTGACAGGACTATCAAGACGTTGCAGGAGCTGCTTCGCGGCGTGGTGGAGAACGGTACGGCTAAGCTGTTGAAGACTTGCGCTTTCCCAGTTGCAGGCAAGACCGGAACGGCACAGATCGCTCAGAACGGTAATTATAATAAGAAAAACTACACCGCTTCGTTTGTGGGATATTTCCCTGCTGACGACCCTAAATACACCTGCATCGTGGTAATCAGCAACCCTATGGGTGGTAAATACTATGGTGCTTCGGTGTCGGCGCCGGTGTTTAAGGAGATTGCCGAAAAGGTTTATGCTACCGAGCTCGGCATCACCGATGAGACGGCTAACTATCCGGCAAATGCCGACAAATATACCAAGGCATCGATGGCATGGTATGAAGATGTTAATGAATACTGCACCATGGCGGGTGTGAGAATGGTGGATGCCGAGTTGAATTCAGAGTGGGTTAAGGTTAGCCATTCGGTGAACGGCGGCGTGGCGATGAAGAGCGTCGAACTCGACGATGAGACGGTGCCTGACCTGACGGGTATGAACGTAATGGATGCGGTGTATCTCATCGAGTCGATGGGATGGAAGGTGAGTTTCAGCGGCCGCGGGCTGGTCGAAAGCCAGAGCGTGAAGGCGGGAACGAAGCTAGAGAAAGGTAAGACTATTAGTTTAAAGTTGAAAGTTTAGAGTTTAGAGTAGTTGAAAGTTGAAAGATATTTGGAAGAAGAGTTTTTAAGATTTTTTAAATAGATTTTTTTAAGATTTTGAGCCGTAAGGCGACCATAATAGATAATAGAGATGAATATAGATGAAATTTTGAACGGTGCGAAGGACTTGCAGTTCGATTCGAGGAAGTGCACGGAAGGCAGCGTGTTTTTTGCGGTGCGCGGCACTCAGGTCGACGGTCATGACTATATCGAGAAAGCCATTGAGAACGGCGCCAAGACCATAGTGTGCGAGCAGATGCCGGAACAGGTCGACGGAGTGAGATATTTCGTGGTCGAGAACAGCGCCAAGGCGTTGGGATTGGCGGCATCGGAATACTACGGAAACCCTTCAAAGAAGCTGCATCTCGTGGGAGTGACCGGCACCAACGGCAAGACCACCATCGCGACTTTGCTGTACCGTCTCTTCACTGATGCAGGATATATGTGCGGGCTCCTCTCAACGATAGAAAACATCATAGGGAAGAAGGTGGTGCCATCGACACATACCACCGGCGACCAGCTGGAGCTTAACTCATTGCTGGCTCAGATGGTCGAGGCAGGCTGCGAATACGCCTTCATGGAGGTGAGCTCACATTCTATTGACCAAGACAGGATAGCCGGCCTGCATTTCGATGGCGGAATCTTCACGAATCTCACGCAAGACCATCTCGATTATCATAAGACATTGGCAAACTACCGCGACGCGAAGAAGAAATTCTTCGACAACCTGCCTGCGACAGCGTTTGCGTTGACAAACCTCGACGACAAGAACGGCATGGTGATGCTGCAAAACACCAAGGCTGCGAAGAAGACATATTCTTTGAAACACGACGCCGATTTCAAAGGTCTCGTGATGGAGAGCTACTTCGACGGCATGGAGCTGAAAATCAACGGCAAGGCTGTCTCGACATACCTTGTGGGACGTTTCAATGCATATAATTTATTGGCAATATACGGCGCTGCCACCTTGCTCGGCATGCCAGAGGAAGAGGTGTTACAGGAAGTCAGCAAGCTGCACAGTGCTTCGGGACGTTTCCAGATGGTGAACTCAAAAGACGGCATCGTGGGCATCGTCGACTACGCACACACACCGGATGCATTGGAGAACGTGCTCTCGACCATCAACGAGATCAGGACACATAACGAAACTCTCATCACAGTGGCGGGCGCTGGCGGCAACCGCGACGCTGACAAACGTCCTAAGATGGCGGCAGCGGCGGTGAAACTGTCAGACAGACTCATCATCACCAGCGACAACCCTCGTTTTGAAGAGCCGGAAGACATCATCAGCCAGATGAAGGCGGGTGTGTCGGGCGAATATTATAATAAGGTGTTGTGCATCACCGACCGTCGCGAGGCTATTCGCACGGCAGTGGCACTGGCGAAAAAAGGCGACATCATTCTTGTGGCTGGAAAAGGCCATGAGACATATCAGGATGTGAAGGGCGTGAAACATCATTTCGATGATAGGGAAGAGCTTGAAAAAGCATTTAACGAAAAATAGGAGGTTTTAAAATGTTATACTATCTTGCCACTTATCTTCGCGAAAGATTCAACCTGCCGGGTTTCGGAATTCTTGAATACGTTACAGTGCGTGCCATCATCGCTATCATCGTGTCATTGGTGATCTCGGTGTGGTTCGGTAATTTCTTCATCGATTACATGAAGAGACGCAACATCTCTGAGACTCAGCGCGACCCCAAAGTTGACCCGTTTAACGTGAACAAGAAAGGTGTCCCGACAATGGGCGGCCTCATCATAATTTCTTCGATTCTGGTGCCATGTCTGCTGTTCGGAAAGATAGGTAACATCTACATGATTCTCATGCTCGTGACGACACTCATCCTTGGCGGAATAGGCTTCGCCGACGATTATATCAAGACTTTCAAGAAGAATAAAGACGGTTTGAAAGGCTGGTATAAAATCTTCGGACAGGTTTTGTTAGGACTTATCGTCGGTCTGACGCTGCGTTTTAGCCCACAAGTCGTGATGAACGAGACGGTCAGTGTAAAGATTGAAGATAATAAAGAGGTTGTCATCAAGAGTCCTGACGTGAAGTCGACGAGGACGACGATTCCATTTTTCAAGAATCATAACTTGAACTATGCCGATATTTTCAACTTCATGGGCGAGCCTTATAAATACTGGGCTGGCTGGGTGTTTTTCGTGCTGCTGACAGTGTTTGTGGTGGCTGCTGTGAGCAACGGCTCCAATCTCAACGATGGCATGGACGGCATGGCGGCGGGTAACTCCGCAATCATAGGATTGGGCATCGGCATTCTCGCGTACCTCTCGAGTAATGCGGTGTTGTCGGGGTATCTGGACATCATGTACATACCCGGCAGTGAGGAAGTGGCAGTGTTTCTTGCTGCTTTCGTGGGCTCACTGGTAGGCTTCCTGTGGTTCAACTCCTATCCGGCACAGGTGTTCATGGGCGACACCGGCAGCCTCACCATCGGCGGCATCATCGCAGTGTCGGCAATCATCATCCATAAGGAGCTGTTGCTGCCAATCATGTGCGGAATCTTCTTGGTGGAGAGTTTCTCGGTCATCATCCAGAGAGCATATTTCAGGGCAGGTAAGAAAAAAGGCGTGCATCAGCGCGTGTGGAAACGCACCCCAATCCACGACCATTACCGTACTTCCATGGATCAGGTGCTTAGCCTTGACCCGGGTTCGACAGTGATTCACAAAGGTCCGAAAAACCTGTATCATGAGGTGAAGATCACCATCAGATTCTGGATCATCACCATCATTTTGGTGGCAATTGCAATATTGACTTTGAAGATTAGATAACAGATTTTTAACATATAACACTTAATTATTATGACATTAGAACAGTTGGCAAAACAAGGTAGAAGAAAAGAAATCTTTACGGTTGCGATCAACCATAACATCTGCAATGCCCGCAAAGAATCTTTGAAAAACAGCTTCGTTGATTGCGAGCATATCAAGCACAGAAACGAGTTCGTCGCTATGCGCAACGGCGTGCGATATATCAACGACAGCGCCGCAAAGAGTGTCTCTGCGACATGGTTCTCAATCGAGAGCGTCAGCGCGCCGACAGTGTGGATTGCCTTGGCAGGAAACGAGGATTATGAAGATATGATTCCTGTTGTGCGTCAACATGTTAAGTCGATAATATGCGTTGGTGACAACATCGAGCCGATGCGTTCAGCATTGGGATGTCTCGTCCGTGATGGCGTGATGGTGGCCGGCAGTATGGAGGAAGCCGTGAAGATGGCGGAAGAGAAAGCGATATCAGGTTATAACATCTTGTTCTCTCCAAGCTGTGAAGTGGAGGGCGCTGATGTCACCAAAATGGAAAAAGTTTTTGTCAAAATGGCAAAGGATTAAACTATGATAGATAAAGAAACGGTTGCGGAAAAAACGAGGAACCTGTTCCAAGGCGACAAGGTGATCTGGGTGGTGGTGGCTATCCTCACCTTCATCTCGCTGCTCACGGTGTACAGTGCCTCGGAGTCGGTGGCTAACAGAAGCTACAACGGCAACAATGCCTTTGTGTTGCTGCGTCATGCAGTGATGTTGCTCCTCGGCTTGGCATGCATGTTCGGTGCGTCGCGCATCAATTATAAGATGTATTCCAAGCTGTTGCTTCTGCTTTTCTGGATTGCCATCCCGCTGCTGATTTACACCCTTTTCTTCGGAAAGAACCTTAACCACGCCCAACGTGTCATCGGCATCGCCGGCGTGACGTTCCAGACATCGGATTTGGCAAAGATAGCTCTCATCGGGTTCCTTGCCAGAGTGTTGACGCTGCGTCGTGACGAGCTTGATGATTTCAAAGAGCTTGGCATCAGGGTGATGCTGCCGATTCTGGTCATCGTGGGACTTATCTTCCCTGAGAATTTCTCGACGGCGGCAATGCTTTTCGCGACCTGCATAGTGATGATGTTTTTGAGTAAGGTAAAGATGAAATATATCTTCGGATTCATCGGAATCATTATGTTGGCAGGCGGAATCTTCATGCTTGTGTCCTTCGCTTTCGCGAAAGATAACCGAAGCGCCACATGGGTCAACCGTATCGAGCGTTTCTTCAGCAGCAGCGAGGAAGAAGCCGACGACACCGCGAACTTCCAGGTGATGCAGTCGAAGATAGCTATCGCTGGCGGCGGATTGATCGGCAAGTCGCCGGGCAAGAGTACTCAGCGTAACGTGCTCCCGCATCCTTATTCAGATTTTATCTATGCTATCGTTTTGGAGGAATACGGGTTGATAGGAGGGATCTTCGTGTTGGCGTTATACCTGATTCTGCTGTATAGGGCGACGCGAATAATACTACGGGCGCCGCAGTCGTTCGGAGGACTGCTCGCCATGGGTCTTGCCTTCAGCCTCGTGATGCAGGCTATGGTGAACATGGGCGTCGCCGTGGGTCTGTTCCCGGTGACAGGACAGCCGCTGCCATTCATCAGCATGGGTGGAACATCGCTGCTGTTTACCGGACTTTCAATAGGAATTATCATTAGTGTTACAAGAGAAATAAATAAAGTTAATAACGATGAAAGAGACGCAGAAATCGAAGTCGCCGAGGCTGATAGTTAGCGGCGGTGGCACTGGCGGACATATCTTCCCGGCTATAGCTATTGCTGACGCTTTCAAGCGCCGTCATCCGGATGCCGAGATCTTGTTCGTGGGAGCAAAAGGCAGGATGGAGATGGAGAGGGTGCCTCAGGCAGGCTATCCTATTGAAGGACTATGGATAAGCGGCTTCAAACGCGAGCTGTCACTCGACAACCTGAGCTTCCCGTTTAAGTTGGTGAGCAGCCTCATCAAGGCTAAGAGAATCTTGAAGAGATTCAAGCCGGATGCTGTGGTGGGTGTCGGCGGTTTCGCCAGCGGACCTACGATGCGTAAGGCGACTTCTCTCGGAATCCCCGTTATCATCCAGGAACAAAACTCCTTCCCGGGCGTCACAAACAAGATTGTGGCTCCTAAAGCCGCCAAGATCTGCGTCGCATACGAGAACATGGAGAAATGGTTCCCGAAAGATAAAATCGTTTTGACTGGTAACCCTTTGAGAAACAACGTGGTGTCGACTGAAGGCAAGCACGATGAAGGCGCACAGTTCTTCGGCCTCGACCCACAGAAACCGATAATCCTTCTCGTCGGCGGCAGCCAGGGCGCTCTCGGCATCAACAAAGGCATCTCGGCAAAACTCGCGATGTTTAAAGATGTCGATTGTCAGATGATCTGGCAGACAGGCAAGCATTATATCGAGCAGGCTCAGAATGAGATAAAAGAACTCGGACTTGAAGACAAGGTGAAGCCGACGGTGTTCATCGACAGGATGGATCTCGCATACGCCTGCGCAGATGTGGTGATTTCAAGAGCCGGCGCAATGTCGATATCCGAGCTTTCATTGGTGAAGAAAGCAGTTGTGTTCGTCCCGCTTCCTACTGCGGCAGAAGACCATCAGACCAAGAACGCTCAGAGTTTGGTCGATAAAAACGCTGCAATAATGGTCAAAAACGACGAGACATCGGAGAAGCTTCTGCCAACAGTTTTCGAATTGTTGAAAGATGAAGAAAAAATTTGCGAAATGCAAAAAAATATTGCTAAATTTGCAAGACCAAATGCAGCGGAAGATGTTGTTAATGAAATAGATAAGGTATGTTGTATTTCTTAGGAATCGGTGGCATCGGGATGAGTGCCTTGGCGAGATATTTCAAAGCCAAGGGCTATGAAGTGGCGGGCTATGACCGTACTCCATCGCCATTGACGCATCGTCTTGAAGACGAAGGCATCAGCATTCATTATGTCGATGACCCGAGCCTTGTTCCTGAGAATATAGAGTTTGTCGTGCTGACACCTGCCATCCCAGCTAACTCGTTGGAACTGAATTATCTGCGTGGCAAAGGTGTCAAGATTTTGAAACGCGCCGAGGTGCTCGGGATGCTGTCGGAACAGCATAAAGCCCTCGCAATAGCAGGCACACACGGCAAGACAACCACAACAGCCCTCGTGACACATATCCTGATGACAGCAGACAAGAGACTGTCAGCGTTTATTGGCGGAATTGCACGTAACATCGACAGCAACGTGGTGATAGGCGAGGATAAGGACGAACTCGTGGTGATGGAAGCCGACGAATTCGACCACTCTTTCCTGAAACTCTCACCATACGTCAGCATCGTGACGTCTATCGATGCCGACCATCTCGATATCTACGGCGATTATCAGCACCTCGTTGACAGCTTCAATGAGTTTGTGAACAAGACATCTGACGAAGGTCTGGTGATTTATCATGACAATCTGCCAATAAAGACAAAGAAGAAACACATCACCTACGGCCTCGAGAACGCCGACGTGATTGCGGAAGACATCTGCGTAATCGAAGGAGAAACTTGTTTCTCTGTAAAAATCAATGACGAAAGATTTGAGGAAGATTATAAAAAAATCTGTGCAAATCTGCGTAATATGCGAGAGATAAAAATGTCGCTTTATGGCCTCCACAACGTCCAAAACGCCCTTGCCGCAATCATCATGTGCTCGTATCTTGGCGTGAGTGAAGAGGATATCAGAGAAGGTCTCGCGACATTCAAAGGCGTGCAGCGTCGTTTCGACATCAGAGTTAAAGATGAGAAACATATTTATATCGACGACTATGCGCATCATCCGGAGGAGATAAAAGCGGCTTTGCTGGCAGCACGTAAAGTGTATCCTGACAAAGAGCTGACGGTGGTCTTCCAGCCACATCTCTTCACCAGAACGCGTGACTTCATGGATGGTTTCGCCGAGAGCCTTTCACTCGCCGACAGAGTGATACTGCTCGACATCTATCCGGCCCGCGAGCTCCCGATAGAAGGGGTGACATCGGCGGCTCTTCTCGAGAAAATAACATCAAAAAGCAAGATGCTGTGCTCGAAAGAAGAGTTGTTGAATACAATAAAAGGCATTGATCCTGAGTTAGTTATGACAGTAGGCGCAGGCGATATCGACCGCTTTGTGCCACAAATTGAAAGGTTGTTAAAATGATAAATAAGTTCCTTAAAATATCAGGTTGGGTTCTGACAATCGCTGCGATTGCCTGCCTTTGGTATTTTACCCATAAGGAACATGTTGATCATCCGTTGAAAGGCGTTGAGCTGAATCTCATCAGTGCAAACGAACATGGTTTTATCGATAAAAACGTTGTGTATCATAAGATTATGAATATCTGCGATACAGTGCATAACACCGATATCACCATGATTCCGGTCGATAGCGTGAGAAATTACATCAAGTCGATACCTTGGGCGATCTATACCGACGCCAATATCACTTTCGACGAGGTGATGGTGGTGAATATCGTTGAATGTCAGCCGATTGTGCGTGTGTTCCTCAAAGACGGACATTCGGTTTATCTTGATGAAGATGGCAACGTTTATCCTGATAAAGACGGCTGTTCGATGCATCTTCTGATTGGTAGCGGTAATGTTACAAGAAAAGATTTGCCGAAGATGTTCAAAGTTATGAAAAGTGTTTTAAACAATAAATATTCGAGATGTTGCGTCAAGCAGGTTTATTACGACGGAAGGAATTACGAACTCGTGATGAACAATGTCGATTTGAAGGTGGTGCTCGGCGATGGCGAGAATACTGACGCGAAATTGCAGAATATGGAGTATTTCTTTGAACAGATGCAAGGTTCTCCTGAATTGAAGAACTACAGCAAGATAAATTTTAATTTTGATAATCAAGTTGTTTGTACGAGAAATAAAACTAAAAAATAATGAGTAATCCTGTGTACATCGTAGGCCTTGATATCGGCACTACAAAGATCGCCTGCTTCGTCGGCGAAAAAGTTGAGAATGGTAAGATTGTCATCCGTGGTTATGGTAAAACGGAGTCGACTGGTGTTAAACGCGGTATGGTTTTCAATATTGAGGAGACCGTGAACGCTATACGCAGAGCTGTTGACATGGCTTCTGAGCAGTCGAATGTTGATATTAAGACAGTTAACGTCGGTATTGCCGGCCATCATATCAGGAGTGTACAGCACCGTGGCGTGTTGATGCGCGACAACCCGAATGTGGAGATTACAGAGGAAGAAATCGACAAACTGCGTCAGGATGTCTTCAAACTCGGCATGACACCGGGCGAGGAGATCATCGACGTCATCCCGCAGGAATATATCGTCGACGACGAGATGGGTATCCGTCATCCGAAAGGCATGCTCGGCAGCAAGCTCGAGGCTAATTTCCATGTCATCATCGGACAGGTGGCGGCAGCACGTAACATCGTCACTTGCATCAAGCAGGCGGGTCTCGAGATGGAGCACATGATTCTTGAGCCTATCGCTTCAGCAGAGGCAGTGCTTGGTGAAGACGAGAAAGAAGCTGGCGTGGCACTCGTCGATATCGGCGGCGGCACAACAGATATCGCCATCTTCTACGACAATATTATCTACCACACAGCCGTTATTCCTTTCGGAGGAAATGTCATCACCGAAGACATCCGTCAGGGCTGCTCTATCATCAAGAAGCACGCTGAAGAGATCAAGGTGAAGTTCGGCTCGGCAGTGGCAAGCGAGAACCGTGACGACGAGGTGGTGTCGATTCCAGGTATCCGTGGTCGTGAGCCAAAGGAGATTTCGTTCAAGACCTTGGCATCTATCATCCAGGCTCGTCTCAGCGAGATCTTCGACATAGTGAACAATGAGATTCAGAAGGTCAACAGCGAGCATAAGCTCATCGCGGGCATCGTTCTCACAGGTGGCGGTGCTATGATGAAGCATATCCAGCAGCTGGCGGCATTCAAGACAGGTCTCGACGTTCGTATCGGTTACCCGAATGAATATCTCGCCAACGATACGGCTGAGGAACTCGCAAGCCCAATGTATTCGACAGGTGTCGGACTCGTCATCGAAGGTATCGCTCGTTATGAGAACGCCAAGAAACACGGTCAGTTCGTCGAGAGAAACGGCGAGAAGAGAGCATACGTGATGGATACAGAAGAGCCTAAGCATAACGAAGAAGTCGTTACTGCCAGCAGCAGTAGCAAAGAAGGCGGACTGTTTCGTCGCTGGGGTCAGTCGATCATCACGACATTCGCTGGCAAATTCCTCAAAGACGATGAGATTGATAATGAAAATCTTGATAACTAAAACAATATAAGATGACTGATTTAGTAAGATTTGACGTGCCGGAAGAAAAACCCAACATCATCAAGGTGATGGGTGTTGGCGGAGGCGGTAGCAACGCTGTCACGCACATGTTTTCTGAAGGTATTACCGGTGTTGACTTCATCCTTTGCAACACCGACGACCAGGCTTTGCAGAAGAGTCCTGTCGAGAACAAGCTGCATATCGGCGACCATGCTTTGGGAGCCGGTAACGTCCCGGCAGAGGGCCGTAAGGCAGCTGAGCAGACAGAGGAGAAGATTCGCGAAGTGTTGGAAGGTGAGACGAAGATGCTGTTTATCACAGCCGGTATGGGTGGCGGTACAGGCACAGGAGCCGCACCTGTGGTGGCAAGGATAGCACGCGAACTCGGCGTCCTCACCGTCGGCATCGTGACACTGCCGTTCAGCTTCGAAGGCAAACGCCGTCAGCAACAGGCATTGGAAGGTATAGCCGAACTGCGTAAGAATGTCGACGCTCTGCTCGTCATCAGCAACGACAAGCTGCGTGAGGAATATGGAAACATGAAACTCACCGAGGCGTTCAAGAAGGCTGACGACGTGTTGAAGATTGCAGCAAAAGGTATTGCTGAGATCATCACCGTGACAGGCTACGTCAACGTCGACTTCGAAGATGTCAACAACGTCATGCGTAACAGCGGTAAGGCCATCATGGGCTCAGGTTATGCCGTGGGCGAGGATAGAGCCTTGCGCGCTGTGGAAGAGGCAGTGCATTCGCCACTTCTCGACGACTCAGACATCACCGGAGCAAAGAATATCCTTGTGTATATCACTTCAGGTACAGAAGAGGTGAGACTCGACGAGGTGACAGAGATTAACGAATACGTCCAGGAAGCCACGGGCAAGGTGTCAGAGATTATCTGGGGTAACGGTGAAGATATGGCGCTCGAAAACGGTCTGCGCGTCACCTTGATAGCAACAGGCTTCGGCGAGGATGAAGACAAGGACGAAGAGCCTAAGATTCATACCTTTGCCGACAATAAACTCAAAGATCCTAAGAGAGAAATCGTCAGACCTCCTGTCAGATTAGATTTCGATGACGTGGAAGAGGAGAAACCTGCAGAGGAAGAGATCAAAGTGATTATCAAACACGATGATGAGAAGCCTCAGCAACCTGTTGAACCAAAACAGGAAAGCCAGGAAACACAGGAGACACCGGCACCTCAGCCAAAGAAACGTTATGAGCTCTATGACGAAGAAGAGAATAACGTGAAAGTCAAAGAGAAAAATGATGACGAGGATTACGGCGATGACAGCGGAAGCGGTATCATAGTGAAGAGAGTCAGCCCTGAGACACCAAGCGGCAACGAGCCATCGGCACCATCGGTGAAGAGATTCGACAATCCTTTCGCATCAGATGATGACGATATCGATGTCCCGGGATTTAAGAATATGTCCGACAATCAGGCTACAGCAGTGAAAGTTGAGACGAAACCGGCTCATACAAAACAGCTCGACCAGAAAGAGATACTTCGTCGCCAGCGTTTCATGTCGTTCAACACTGACTTCAGAAGCCAGTCGAACCTCGAGAACTTCGAGAACATCCCGGCATACGCACGCATGGGCATGAACATCGACAAGAAAGACAACGAGATTTCTCATTATTCAGTTGACAAAGAATCAGGACTGCGTGAGGAGAACTCATTCCTTCACGATAATGTAGATTGATTATGAAGAGATTGGCGATATTTGTTTCGGGTGGCGGCACCAACTTGCAGAGGATTGCCGAGTATTTCGCGCCCAATCCTGATGTTGAGATAGCGTGCGTGGTGAGTAATAGCAAAGACGCATATGCTAACCAGCGTGCCAAGAATCTGGGCATCCCGCTGATAATGATTGACCGTCAGAAGTTTAACGACAAGGCATTTTCCGAGGAGTTGAAGAAAATGAACGTCGATTTGATAGTTTTGGCGGGCTTTTTGTGGCTTATCCCACAGCATCTTATCGACGCATTCCCGAATAAAATCATCAATATCCATCCGGCTTTGTTGCCGAAATATGGTGGAAAAGGCTTTTACGGGCATCATGTGCATGAGGCAGTGGTGGCAGCTCATGAGAAAGAGTCTGGCATCACGATACATTACGTGAATGAACGTTACGACAGCGGAGATATCATCTTCCAGGCGAAGGTCGCTATCTCAAGAAACGACACTCCGGATGACGTGGCAGCGAAGATTCATGTCCTCGAACAGATGAATTTCCCTGTAGTGATTGAGAATTTGTTATTTTAATTTTTTATTTAGATGAAGAAACTATTTTTAACTGTTTTGTTTTTTGTTATCGCATTGATTTCCAATGCACAAATCGATAAAATTTTAGGCGAGTGGTGCTCGGTTGACGACAAGACAGGCGAGGTGACAGGTGTTATTTTGTTCTATCAAGGCGATAACGGTTTGTATTATGGCAAGACGACACATGTCTATGAAAAAGGTAAAGAACTCTTTGATCCTCAATACATTGGCATGATTTTGGTAAAAGATTTCAGATTGGAAGACGGTCAGCTTGTGGGCGGTACGCTCTACGAGCCGCATGAGGATAAGACTTATTACGGTAAGATTTCTTACAATGCAAAAGATAACACATTGAGTGTCAGGGGATCTCTCGACAAACGTGGTTGGTTGGGACGCACCCAGACATGGATTAAAAATATGAAGAATGAATAAGTATTTACGCAAAGTTGCGGCGATAGTCAACATCAGAGAGCATGTCGATTATCAGACTGCCGACAATTCTATACGAAATAATATTGCGTTTAAGGGACCAAACGTGATAATTTTGGCGTGTGCCATCATCATCGCGTCAGTTGGTTTGAATGTCAACTCCATCCCGGTCATCATCGGCGCCATGTTGATATCGCCGGTCATGGGTCCTATCTTGGGCTTGGGTCTCGGACTCGGCACTGAAGACGGCGAATTGCTGAAGGATTCACTGAAGAACTTCGCTATCATGGTGATTATCAGTATCTTGGCATCGTCGCTGTTCTTCCTCCTCAGCCCTCTGACATTGGAAAATCCTTCTGAGTTGCTGGCACGTACAAAACCTACCATTTATGACGTGATGATTGCTTTGTTTGGTGGTTTCGCAGGTATTCTTGAGACGTCCCGCAAAGAGAAAGGCACCGTGATTTCAGGCGTTGCCATTGCTACAGCTCTCATGCCGCCACTCTGCACGGCGGGCTACGGTATTTCGAGGCTTAACCCCGTTTACACCTTCGGAGCGTTGTATCTCTTCCTCATCAATACCATTTTCATTGCGCTCGCCACTTTCATCGCTGTGAAAGCCTTTAAATTCCCTATTATTGAAGCTACAGACGGAAGACGTAAAGGTCTTTCGAAGAATTGGTATGCGGTAATCTTGACAATCATCATTCTGCCAAGTATCTGGACAGCTGTCAATGTGGTGAAAGAGAACAATTTCAGAATTAATGCAGCTCAGCTTGTGAAGAAACACAAAAACATGGGCAAGAGCTTCGTGTATGATTATCGTACCAATTATTCAAGAAAACTCTCAACTATTGAGATTTTTGTGGCAGGAGAGATGCTGACAGATGAGTCGAGGGAGAAACTGTTGACAGACGCCAACAATTTTGGCCTCATGAGAAATCAAATCATCATTCATGAAGATGCTACGATTGTACGTGATGAATTATCCGAGACAGAGATATTGAAGAGTTTTTATGAGCATACCGACAAGCAGATAAAGATGTTGAACGACAGTATCGTCAAGTTGAATGCCAATCTGGAAGCTTATAAAGAAGACCAGATACCTGTTAACTCAATTGCTCAGGAACTGTTTGCACAACATCCTCATATTACGAATATAAGCATCACTCGTGGCTCGACCATCGATGTGATGACATCCGAAGAAACGGAACAGATTGTGGTGTTTATCACCAGCGACGAGCCGTTAAAGAAGGACCTTCACGACCAGATTGAACGCTGGTTGAAGGTGCGTCTGCATAACGATAATGTTTTAGTTATAGAGGCTAAATAACATAAAGGCGACGTAGCCGAGTGTCAGGAGTAAGCCTTCGAAACGTGAGATCTTGCGGCCTTTCCCGGTGAAGACGGTGCCTAACATAATGGCGTTGGCGCAGAATAAAATCATCAGCTGATGATTCATCCGGGTGTCGAATGGCAACGGAGTTATCAGCGAGCTGATGCCGAGCACCATGAAGATGTTTAAGATATTGGACCCCAGCACGTTACCAATGGCGATGCTGGAGTTCTTTTTTAATGCCGCCACGATAGAAGTGATAAGCTCGGGTAGGGAAGTGGCTGTGGCAACCACTGTGAGACCCACGGTGCTCTCGCTCATACCCCAGTCGATAGCCAAAAACTGGGCGTTTTTTGAAACCAGCTCACCTCCGATATACAATCCGATGATTCCGAAAACGAGTTGAAATATAGTCTTGCCCCAAGGCAAAGCTTGTAGTGTCTCCAAGTCTTCTGAAGTATCTGATAAATCCGAGGTTTCTGAACTCTTTTTAAAAGTAAGCCAAAGATAACCGAATCCCATCATCAGCAGCACTATTCCTTCCACCCAGTTGATTGTTCCTGAGGTTCCTCTGAAGAAGTCGTTAGCCATCAGCGTTATCGCGAATGTGGCGATGAAACCTGCTGGGATGTCTCTTCTTATCGAGATGCGGCTCACGTCAATTGGGAAAATCATTGCGCTCACACCCAAAATGAGCAGAATGTTCATGGTGTTGCTTCCGATGATGTTTCCGATTGCCAGTCCCGGGCTCCCTTTGATGCAGGAAAAGATATTGACGACCATCTCAGGCAACGAAGTGCCGAACGCCACAATTGTCAATCCGATGATGAGCGGTGACAACTTAGCTCTCACTCCGACGCTTGTAGCCCCGTTCACGAGCCAATTCGCGCCTATTATCAAAGCTACGAAGCCAAGGAGAAGGAGGAATAAAGGTAATAATGCTGTCATAATTCTACTTTTAAAAATAAAGGAGAACCTAATGAAGATTCTCCTTTATTTCAACGTTTATTGATACTACAGAAGCTTCTTCTTCAGCGTCTCAATCATATCGACTGTCATCTTGTCGAGGTCGTACTTCGGGTTCCAGCCCCACTCAGCGCGAGCGCAGCTGTCATCCATCTTGTTCGGCCAGCTGTCAGCGATAGCCTGACGGATAGGGTCGAATTTGTACTCCATCTCGAACTTAGGATAATACTTCTTGATTGCGTTGTAGATAATCTCTGGGTCGAAGCTCATTGCCGTGACGTTGAATGAGTTACGGTGCACGAGCTTCTTAGGATCTGCCTCCATGATGTCGACCATTGCGTCGAGAGCGTCTGGCATGTACATCATATCCATGTAGGTGCCTTTGCTGATCGGGCAGTAGAACTTCTCGCCCTTCACTGCTGCGTAGTAAATCTCGACAGCGTAGTCGGTGGTGCCGCCGCCAGGCAATGTGAGGTTGGAAATCAAGCCTGGGAAACGCACTGAACGTGTGTCGACGCCGAAACGTGTGAAGTAATAGTCGCTGAGCAACTCGCCAGTCACCTTTGTCACGCCGTAGATGGTGTTAGGACGCTGGATGGTATCCTGTGGTGTGTTGTCGTGCGGTGTCGATGCGCCGAAAGCACCGATTGACGATGGGGTGAACACTGCGCAGTTGAACACGCGAGCCACCTCGAGGCAGTTCACCAACGAGCCGATACCGACGTTCCAACCCAGCATAGGGTTTTTCTCTGCTGTAGCTGAGAGGATGGCTGCGAGGTTGTAGATGGTGTCGATGTTGTATTTCTTGACCACTTCGACGATCTGCATCATCTGTGTCGAGTCGATGCGCTCAAACGGACCGTTCTCGACGATTTCACCTGTCAAAGGGCGAAGGTCCGATGCCACAACATTCTGGTTGCCGTACGTAGCACGGAGCTTATTTACTAATTCTGTTCCGATCTGACCGCCGGAACCAACGATTAATATCTTTTTCATTGATAATCTTATTTAATAACGCCTAATTCTTTTCCAATCTTCACGAATGCGTTGATGCACTTGTCAAGATGTTCTTTCTCGTGTGCTGCCGAAATCTGAACTCTGATGCGGGCCTGGCCTTTAGGAACGACAGGGTAGTAGAAGCCTGTTACGAAGATGCCTTCTTCCTGCATCTTGGCTGCGAACTTCTGTGAAAGCGGAGCGTCGTAGAGCATCACAGCGCAGATAGCTGACTCTGATGGTTTGCAGTCGAAGCCCTTGGCGAGCATCTGTTTGATGAAGTAGTCGGTGTTTGCGTGAAGCTTGTCCTGAAGCTCGTTGGTCTCTGCCATCATCTCGAACATACGGATACCTGCTGCCACGAGGCCCGGTGCCATTGAGTTTGAGAAGAGGTAAGGACGTGAGCGCTGACGCAGCATGTCGATGATTTCCTTACGACCTGTTGTGAAGCCGCCCATAGCGCCGCCGAATGCCTTGCCGAGAGTGCCGGTGAGGATTTCGATCTTGCCACGGAGGTTGTAGCGTTCTGTGACGCCACGGCCTGTCTTGCCGACCACGCCTGCTGAGTGACTCTCGTCAACCATCACCATGGCGTTGTATTTCTGTGCGAGTTCATAGATCTTGTCGAGAGGGCAGACGTTGCCGTCCATTGAGAACACGCCGTCGGTGACGATGAGACGGAAGCGGCATTTCTGTGCATCCTGAAGCTGTTTCTCGAGGTCAGCCATGTCGGCGTTGGCATAGCGGAAACGCTGCGCCTTGCAGAGACGCACGCCGTCGATGATGGAAGCGTGGTTCAAAGCGTCGCTGATGATGGCGTCCTGCTCGTTGAGCAATGGCTCGAACACGCCACCGTTTGCATCGAAGCAAGCGGCATATAAAATAGTATCCTCAGTGCCGAAGAACTCAGCGATTTTCTGCTCGAGTTTCTTGTGGAGGTCCTGGCAGCCGCAGATGAAACGGACTGATGCCATTCCGAAACCACGCTCGTCCATGCCTTTCTTTGCTGCTGCGATAAGCTCTGGATTGTTACCAAGTCCGAGGTAGTTGTTTGCGCAGAAGTTCAAGCATTTCTTGCCTTTTACCAAGATTTCAGCACCCTGAGGGCTTTCAATGATACGTTCATTCTTATAGAGGCCATCGGCTTCAATCTGAGCCAATTCCTTCTTCAGATACTCTTGAAAGTTTGTATACATATTATGTAGTTTTAAGATTTTTCTTTGGCTGCAAAAATACAAAATCCGTTGGAAAAATGTACTGTCAAATTCAAATTTATTAATAAAAATTAATAAGTCAATAATTCTAAATAAATTCGTACCTTTGCAAAAATTTTGATAATATGGACGCTTTATATATTTACAACAGCTTGGCTCGCATGAAGCAGCCTTTCAAACCGATTCATGAAGGTCATGTGGGAATGTACGTCTGCGGCCCGACCGTTTACGGCGACGCCCACCTCGGACATGCCCGCCCGGCAATCACTTTCGACTTGGTTTACCGTTATCTGAAACATCTCGGTTATAAGGTGCGTTATGTGCGCAACATCACCGACGTGGGTCACCTCGAGCATGACGCCGACGAAGGCGAGGATAAGATTGCAAAGAAGGCCCGCCTCGAAGACCTCGAACCGATGGAAGTCGCTCAGTATTATACTGTTAGATATCATCAGGCGATGGACAAGCTCAACGTGCTGCGTCCTTCCATCGAGCCGCATGCATCGGGTCATATCATCGAACAGATTGCGATGATTCAGAAGATTCTTGACGCCGGATTTGCATATATCGAGAACGGCTCGGTTTATTTCGACATCAAAAAATACAATGAGAAGTATCATTACGGCATCCTTTCAGGACGTAACATCGAAGAGATGATCAACAACACCCGCGAGCTTGCCGGACAGAGCGAGAAGCATAACCCTATCGACTTCGCTTTGTGGAAGAAGGCTGAGCCGAAACACATCATGCGCTGGCCTTCACCGTGGAGCGACGGCTTCCCGGGATGGCACATGGAATGCTCCGCTATGGGTTGCAAATACCTCGGCGAGGAGTTCGACATCCACGGCGGCGGTCTCGACCTGCAGTTCCCTCACCATGAGTCGGAAATCGCACAGTCGATGGCGGCAAACGGCAAGGCACCGGTGCGCTACTGGATGCATAACAACATGATTACCATCGCCGGACAGAAGATGGGCAAGTCGTTGGGTAACTTCATCACCCTCGATGAGTTCTTCAAAGGCAGCCACATCAACGCGAAAGGCGAGGAGATGCTCGCACAGCCTTACAGCCCGATGACGATTCGTTTCTTCATCCTTCAGGCTCAGTATCGTAGCACCGTCGATTTCTCTAACGAGGCTCTTCAGGCTGCTGAAAAGGGTTACAAACGCTTGATGGAAGCTGCAGGTCTCATCGATGGCCTCACAGCTACTGAAGGCGCTGAAGACCTTGGCGTTCAGAAGATTATGGATGCCTGCTACGACGCCATGAACGACGACTTCAACAGCCCGATTGTGATTGCGAACTTGTTTGAGGCAGTGCGCATCATCAACTCAGTGAAAGACGGTCATTCAAAGATTAATCCTGCTGAGTTGGCACTTCTGAAGAAGCTGTTCGACGTCTTCGTTTTCGAGATCCTCGGTCTCGTCAACAATGAAATGGGTTCCGACGACAACGGCATCGTTGATGGCTTGATGGATACCATCATCGACATCCGCAAGGAAGCCCGCGCCAAGAAAGACTGGGCAACATCAGACCTCATCCGCGACAAACTTGCCGCTTTGGACATCGTGCTCAAAGATGGCAAAGAAGGAACTACATGGAGTAAGAAATAGTCTTTAGTCGTTAGACGTTAGTCTTTAGTGTTGGCTAACGTCTAACTTCTAACGACTAAGGACTAAAAACTAAAGACTAAAAATATGAAATCGAGTGATTACAAACAACTTATAGTATGGCACAAATCAATGGATTTGGTCGTTGAGGTATATTCTCTTGTAAAATTATTACCAAAAGAAGAATTATATGCTTTATCCGATCAAATGAGAAGGGCTGTCGTTTCAATACCTTCAAATATTTCGGAAGGATTAGGAAGAAATTCAGATAAAGAATTTATTCAATTTTTATCAGTATCAAGAGGCTCGTTGTGGGAACTTGCAACTCAAATTGAAGTTTGTGAAAGGTTAAATTATATTGATAATTCAAAAACAACAAAAACCAAAAATTTAATAACTGAAATAAGTAAAATGATTAATTCATTAGCTAATTCATTACATAAAAATTAGACGTTAGTCTAAAAACTAACGTCTAATAACTAACGTCTAAAGACTAAAGACTAAAAACTAAAGACTAAAGACTAAAGACTATCCGAGCTGTACGCGTTTGAATGCCACAACTGTAGCATCCTTGTCAGCCTTCTGGATGAACTGGCGCACTGTCATGCTGCCGTCGAGCAATGAAGCCTGATCGAGGAGGCAGTTCTCTTTGAAGAACTTGTTGACGCGGCCGTTAGCGATGTTCATCACCATCTGCTCCTTGAGGTTAGCAAGGGTGTCAGCTGTGACTTTCTCGCGGATCTCGCGTGCCTGCTGTGCCTGTTCCTCTGTGATCCAACCCTTTGCCATATTTGAGTTGATGTGATCTTCACTGTCAACGTGAGCTGGGTTGATACCTGCTTTCTTCAAAGCGACGTCGACTGCCTTAGCTGCCTGTTCCTGTTTTGTCTTCTCGATAGCGACTGCCATCTCACGGTCTTTTGTTTCCTGTGGGACGTCGTTTTCGTCGATAGCGATAGGTGACATGGCTGCTGCGTGCATTGCCACTTCGTGAGCTGTCTCTTCAATACCGTTGAATGACTTGTTGAAACCAACGAGTGTTGCGAGGCGGTTGCCCTGGTGGTTGTAGTTGGCTACGTAAGGAGCCTCAACCACTTCGAGGTGTTTGAGTTCGACTTTCTCGCCTGTCTTGGCTGTGAGGTCGGTGACGAGGTCAGCGACTGTGCGGCCGTTGATGGCGAAAGCCTTGAGAGCGTCGAGGTTCTTGATCTTGTTGTCGATGGCTGCCTGGAGGAATCCTTTGGCTGCTCCGACGAAGTCGGCGTTAGAACCTACGAAGTCTGTCTCGCAGTTCAGCATGATGACAGCGCCGTATGTATGGTCGGCTGTTGTAGCTGAGATGACAGCGCCTTCAGCGGCTTCACGGTCAGCGCGTTTTTCAGCGATTTTCTGGCCTTTTTTGCGGAGGTAGTCGATAGCTGCTTCTTTGTCGCCGTTGCATTCAACGAGGGCTTTCTTGCAGTCCATCATACCTGCGCCTGTCATTTGTCTGAGTTCATTGACTTGAGCTGCAGTAATATTCATTGTTTTGCCTTTCTTCTTTTAGGTTAATTACTTTTTGTTCACAGCTTTGCGAGGGCGGCGAGGGCGTTTTGTCTCTTCGTCTTTTTCTTCCTCTTCAACTGCTACTGTTTCATTCATTTCCTCTTCACCTTCGGCTTCTGCCATGTCGGCGTCCTTCATGGTGTTCTTGCGTTCGTTGAGGCCTTCTTCGATAGCTTCAACCATCTTGTTCACGATGAGGGCGATTGACTTTGAAGCGTCGTCGTTTGCCGGAATCGGGAAGTCGATGAGGTTAGGATTTGAGTTGGTGTCGACGATGGCGTAAGTAGGGATGTTGAGCTTTCTTGCTTCTGCCACTGCGATATGTTCCTTGATGACGTCAACGACGAACACTGCGCTTGGAAGGCGGTTCAGGTCGGCGATTGAACCAAGGTTCTTCTGGAGTTTCTCGCGCTCACGCTCGATCTGGAGACGCTCGCGTTTTGAAAGGTTATTGTACTGGCTGCTGGCGATGAGCTTGTCGATGCTGACCATCTTGCGGACTGCCTTGCGGATTGTCTGGAAGTTGGTGAGCATGCCACCAGGCCAACGCTCTGTCACGTATGGCATGTTGACTCTTGAAACGATTTCTGCGACGATGTCTTTCGCCTGTTTCTTTGTAGCTACGAAAAGGACTTTCTTTCCTGAACGAGCTAACTGACGAAGAGCGTTTGCTGCTTCATCGATCTTGGCCTGTGTCTTGTACAAGTCAATAATATGGATACCGTTACGCTCCATGAAGATGTACGGTGCCATGTTCGGATTCCATTTTCTTCTGAGGTGACCGAAGTGACAACCTGCATCTAATAATTCTTCGAATGTTACTTGTGTCATGATGTTTCCTTTTAATAGACTAACGTTTGCTGAATTGGAATTTCTTACGTGCACCTGGCTGACCTGGTTTCTTACGTTCGACCATACGTGGGTCGCGGCGCATCAAACCTTTAGCCTTAAGGATAGGACGATATTCAGCGTTGATTTCGCACAATGCGCGGCTGATAGCGAGACGGAGAGCTTCTGCCTGACCGTTGATACCACCGCCATCGAGGTTGACCTTGATGTCATATTTACCCAAGTTCTCTGTGAGCATCAATGGCTGTTCAACCACATAATGCAGGATGCTTGTTGGGAAATACTCCTTGTAGTCACGTTTGTTGACCGTAATTTTGCCTTCGCCAGCTTTCATGTAAATACGTGCGACGGCTGTCTTTCTTCTACCTAACGCGTTGATTACTTCCATGATACTTATTTCTTAATTGTTAATACTTGTGGTTGTTGGGCCTCATGCGGATGATTAGGTCCCTCATAAACGTAAAGATTACGGAAGATGGCACTGCCAAGGCGTGTCTTAGGTAACATGCCCTTAACCGCGTGTTCGATGACGAAGATAGGCTTCTTGTTCAGAAGATCCTTAACGGTTCTAACGCGCTGACCACCAGGGAAACCTGTGTAGTGTACGTAAACCTTCTTGTCCATTTTGTTGCCGGTGAGGATAACTTTCTCGGCATTGATTACGATGACATTATCGCCACAATCACTGTGGGGAGTATAGCATGCCTTCCTCTTTCCTCTTAAAACCTGGGCGATTTCCTGTGCCATGCGGCCAAGAACCTGACCCTCAGCGTCGACGACATACCATTTTTTGTTGGCATGTTCCTTGTTGACGCTAACTGTTTTGTAACTTAATGTATCCATTTAATTTAATTAATAATTTGTTATGTGTTTTTACACTATTTTCCCTACTAAAATTTCGGACTGCAAAAGTACAAAATTTTTTAATACAAAAAACATTAATAAAAATTAATTTTTTTCGAACACGGATTACACCGATTTACACGGATTCTTAATCCGTCATTTCTACCTAGGTTATTCGTCATTTCGACCGAAGCGTAATGAAATGAAGCGAAGTGGAGACCTGAGCAAAGCGAAAGCTTTCACCTTTGGTGAAAAAATCTCCTCCATTTTTAAACGTGATTATTTTTAACAGATTTACATTTATTTTTGTATTTTTGCAAAAATTATTTCTCATGTCAATAAAGGTAAACCACGTAACGAAACGCTATGACCAGCAGCTGGCGCTGAATGATGTGAATCTGGATATCGAAAAAGGCCAGATTGTCGGCCTTTTAGGTCCTAACGGCGCAGGAAAATCCACGCTGATGAAGATCATAACATGCTTCATCCCGCAGACCGAAGGCACCGTTTCCGTTGAAGGCTTCGACACCATCGACAACCCGATGGAAGTGCGCCAACGCGTGGGCTATCTGCCTGAGCATAACCCGCTTTACCTCGACATGTACGTGCGCGAATATCTCGAGTTCGTCGCAGGAATCCATCATATCACCGGCAAAGATGCCCAAAACCGCATCGACGAGATGATTGAAAAGACTGGTCTCACCGTCGAGATGCGCAAGAAAATCGGTGCCCTGTCGAAAGGCTACCGCCAGCGTGTCGGACTCGCTCAAGCCATGATGCACAACCCTTCGGTGCTGATTCTCGACGAGCCCACATCAGGCCTCGACCCGAACCAACTCGTTGAAATCCGCGGACTTATCACAGAATTAGGTAAGGAAAAAACCGTCCTGCTCTCGACTCATATCATGCAGGAAGTGGAGGCAATGTGCCCGCGCATCGTCATTATTAATAAAGGTGTGGTCGTCGCTAACGACACAATTGAAAACATCAAAATGAACGTGATGCACAGCAAAGACGCTAGCATCGAGGAGTGCTTCCAGGTGCTGACGAAATAGCTGTCTTTTCCTCACGCAGAAATTGAGGAAATGACAGAAATATAAACTAATTTTATTAACAATTTAAACCAATTTTTATGGAACTTGACGAATTAACTTATGAAATCAGAGGCTGTATTTATGATGTTTATAAAGCATTAGGTCCGGGACTTCTTGAATCTGTTTATGAAGAAGCCATGATGTATGAACTTGATAAAAGAGATTTGTTTTATGAAAATCAAGTTAATTTTCCCGTCGTATATAAAGGGAAAGAGCTTAAAAAGAATCTGATTTTAGATTTGGTTGTTGAAGATTCTGTTATTTTGGAATTGAAATCGGTCGAAGAATTAAAAAAGGTTCACTTCAAACAATTATACACATATTTAAAGCTAACCGATACACGTGTTGGTTTTCTTGTAAACTTTAATGTAGATGATATTCTTGCAAAAGGGAGTATTAACCGAATCGTTTATAATTATTGATTTTCTCAGACAGTAATTAAGGAAATAGCATAAATTCTTTGGATGATTTTGTTGTCGGATGAATAGTTTCTGCTGTTTCCGCCATTTCTGCGTGAAATATAAAAAATAAATTTTCAGCGAGAGGTTGTTGTGTCGCAAAAAAATTGTATCTTTGCAGCCGAAAATCACGTGGACAGATTTGATTGATTGCAACCACAAGAAAAAATGCTAAAACAGTGTTTCTTTTTACAATCTCAAATTATCCATATTTATTAACAAAAGCTGAGCTGGAAGAAAGATTCTGACTTCTGTCTTCTGTCTTCTGGCTTCTAAATTAAAATAAAAATGGGTTATTACTTCACTTCAGAATCAGTATCAGAAGGCCATCCGGATAAAGTGGCCGATCAGATTTCAGATGCCGTCCTCGACGAAATGCTGCGTCAGGACCCGGAATCAAAGGTGGCTTGCGAGACGTTGGTGACCACAGGTCTCACCGTCGTGGCAGGCGAGGTTAAATCAAACGGATACGTTGACATTCAAGGCACTGCACGCCGTGTCATCGAAAAAATAGGCTATACCAAGGCGGAATATCAGTTCGACAGCAAGTCGTGCGGCGTGTTGTCGGCCATTCACGGACAGTCGCAGGACATCAACCGCGGCGTGGAACGTAAAAACGAGGAAGACCAAGGTGCCGGCGACCAGGGCATGATGTTCGGCTATGCATGCAAAGAGACACCGGATTATATGCCTCTCACGATAGAGCTTTCGCACATACTATTAATGGAATTGGCAAAGATTCGCCGCGAAGGCAAGCGTATGAAATACCTCCGTCCTGACGCCAAGTCGCAGGTCACGGTGGAATACGGCAACAATTGGAAGCCGTTGCGCATCGACACCATCGTCATCTCCACGCAGCACGACGAGTTTATGGACGACGACGCTGCCATGATTGAGAAAATCGAGCATGACGTCCGCACAATATTATTACCGAGAGTGAAAAAGCTTCTGCCTCAGAGAGTGAGAAACCTCTTCAAGGCCGACATGAAGCTCTTTGTCAACCCGACTGGCAAGTTCGTCATCGGCGGACCTCATGGTGACACCGGTCTCACAGGCCGTAAAATCATCGTCGACACCTACGGCGGACGCGGCGCACACGGCGGCGGAGCATTCTCAGGCAAAGACTCATCAAAGGTCGACCGCTCGGCAGCATACGCAGCACGTCATATTGCTAAAAACATAGTGGCAGCAGGCGTTTGCGACGAGGCGCTGGTGCAGATTGCATACGCTATCGGCGTGGCACAGCCTGTCGGTTTCTACGTCAACACTTACGGTACGGCACATGTGAAAGATGCCAACGGCAAGAAGATGGGTGACGCTGATATAGCTGAGAAACTCAAGACTTTGTTCGACCTTCGTCCATACGCCATCGTGAAACGTTTCGGACTGAAGAACCCTATCTTCGAGCCTACGGCATCGTACGGTCACTTCGGTCGCGACCCGTTCACCGCAAAGGTCGAGGTGATGTACAAAGACAAGGACACCTTCACCGAAAACGGCAAGAACTACAAAAATGTCGAGTTCTTCGCATGGGAGAAACTTGATATGGTTCCTGAAATCCAGAAGGTTTTTGGGATTTAATTAAATTGTAGAGACGTCATATTATGGCGTCTCTTATGGCGCCTCTACGTTTACAATTTAGGAAAAACCCTAAAAAATTTTTCCTGAAACCCTTTGGCTAATTAAAAATACTTCTTTATTTTTGCAGCATAAAAATCCTACGAAAATGAAGAAGTATTTACTTTTTATTGCTATAGCATTGTGTGCCAATGTATTAAGCGCTCAGTTTATTGATCATAAGGGCAACCGTAACCAGACGTATCCTGAAGTGTTTGTTCAGAATCCTGACATCGTTGCGATGATAGATCAGGTCGACACGGTGAATCTGTACAACGACATCTACTGGATGCAGCAGTTTATCCGTGACTGCGCTTCGCCGGCGGCTGTTACAGTGCAGAATTTCCTTATCGACAGATTCGAGGAACTCGGACTCGAGACTTACATCCATCATCATACGGGTTATATAGGTTATGGCGACACTCTTGATGCCGGCAACGTCATCGCCATTCAGCGTGGCATCGAGTTCCCAGACGAGTATATCATCGTGGCGTCGCATTACGATCATCCTGACGGACCGGGTGCCGACGACAACGCTTCAGGAACATCCGGAGTGCTTGAATGCGCTCGTATCTTGAGCCAGCATCAGTTCAAACGCACCATCCTTTACATTCCGTTTAACGGCGAGGAACGTTGGATGGTGGGAAGTTATCCTTTCGTTGAGAAATGCGCCCGCGAAGACATGAACATCCTCGGCGTTTTCGACATGGATATGATAGGCTTCTGGCCTGGTCCGGAATATGGCCCTGTCACAATGTATTCAGGCTATTCGTATATCTCACAACGGCTTTTCGAGTATTATCAGAATGTGGCGAATATCTACATTCCTGAGATGCCGACCTATCGTTTTACGAAAAAAGATTCCTATGGCGGCGATCACATGTGCTTTAATATTCACGAATATCCTGCGCTTTACATAGGCGATATCGAATATCATGAAGAAAATATTTATTATCATACTCCAAATGATACAATTGGCGCCGGCGTGAACTGCTTTGCTCTTTCTGAAGGCTTTGTCAAGGCTGTGATTGCAGCTACGGCTGAACTCGCCGACGGCTGGCTGGCACCGCAAAATTTCAGAGTGACAGTGGAATATGGCATGCCTTATTTGAGTTGGGATCAAGACCCTGGAAGTAGTCTTTATTTGATTTATAAAGACAATGAGTATGTTGAATATACAACGGAAAATCATTTCAGTGATATTGATTTTGTTAACGGAGAATGGCATAATTATTTTGTAAAAGGCGTCGATGCGGAGGGCATGACGAGCCCACGGTCGAATGTCGACTCGATTTTCTCGTGCGAACCGTTGCAAATCCCTGCATTTTACGACTTTGAAGATGGAAATGCCGGCAATCTGCATCTTTATAATGAAAATTGGGCTGTCGAACAGTTTAAGCAAAGAATGTGTTTGAATGCTAAGACATACACCAAAGACAATATCCTTCAAATCATTGAGACTCCGTGGTTTTCAATTCCTGAGACGGCTGAGGATGTGACTTTAGGATTTAAGATGAACAGATTTACCCCGTCAATTTGGTCGCCTTTTAACGTCGGAGTTTATATTGATGTCACGACAGACAGAAAAACATGGCATAAGCTTGATAATATCTGGAATGAACAAAATCGTTGGAATGATTATGCCTTTTCGTTAAACGATTATATCGGCGAGGATTATGTGCAGGTGCGCATTCGTTTTGAGGGAAGTGGCGAGGGAATTACCACAACAAGCTACAAATACATGGCAGTCGATGATTTGTATATCAATTTCGACCATCAGGATGTGAATGAGGTTCTTGCAGAAGAGAGTTTCAACCTTTCGGTCTCACCGAATCCGTCAAAAGGTGTTTTGAACATCGCGACCGGGTTGAAACATGATTATAAAGTATGTGTGTACAATTTATTAGGAATCAAGGTGCTGTCGATGGATTCGTTCAGCGATGGCACTCTTGATTTGACTTCGTTGCCGACAGGTGTTTATTTCATCTCCGTCGATAACGGAATTGACAGGTTGACAAAGCGTGTTGTGATTAAATAATTATTTTAAAGTAACTCTTGTTATTCCAGCGCCGCCGGTTTCCAAGCTGGCGTCGCTGAAATTTTGTATGCATGACTGTTTGCTGAGATATTCTCTGATGAGCTTCCTTAAGATGCCGTTGCCTTTACCGTGGAGGATGCTCACTTCTTTGATGCTCAAAAGTGTAGCCTCGTCGATGTATTTCGCGACGTTGTCGACAGCTTCATCGCCACGCTGACCGCGGACATCGAGAGTGAGGTTGAACTTTTGAGCTTTCTCGTTGATGTCGTTCATGATGCTCTTGCGCAGATATGAAGGGTTCTGCTGAGCCTTGCGTGCCTGCGAACGGCTGATTTTTCGTAGCTTGTCGGTTGTCGTGCGAAGCCTTACATCACCAAACTGAATCGTGACGTCGGTGTCGGTGATTGCCAAAAGTTCGCCCACAACCTCTAACTCGTTGATGCACACCATGTCGCCGACTTTTAATTCCTCGCTTATGACTTCTTTTTCGTCAGTTTTCAGTTGTTTCGAGAGGTTCTTTTCTTCGTTAACGAGGTTCTGTTTCATCTCTTTCAGCTCCTCGCGAAGCTCCTTGGTGCGGTTTTTCTCGGCCTGTGCCTCTTTTATCTCACGAATCGTGCGTTCGATCTTGGCATTTGCGCCGTCGATGAGCGCCTGTGCTTCTTTGTTTGCCTCATGAAGAAGCTGTTTTTTCTTCTTCTCAATCTCCGCGAGATGATTCTTATATTTTGTGACAACCTCGTCAAGGAGTTTGTCGGCTACTTTCAGCTCATATTCTTTCTTACGAACCTCTTTTTTCTCGATTTCGAGTTGCTGAAGCTGCTGGTCGAAGTCGAGGTGCTCACGACCTGAGATCTCGGCAGCATTTTCCAGGATTTCATTAGGGAAACCAATCTTTTTCGCGATTTCGAAAGCGAAAGATGAACCGGGCTTGCCAATCATCATCACGTAAAGCGGCTGCAGATAGCGAGTGTCGAACAGCATGGCTCCGTTGACGATGCCTGGATGGTTGTCGGCAAGAAGCTTGAGGTTGGCATAGTGTGTTGTGACCACTCCGAACGACTTCTTCTCATTCATTTTCAACAAGATAGCTTCTGCTATTGCGCCTCCGAGCTGTGGCTCGGTACCTGTTCCGAACTCGTCGATAAGGAACAAAGTGCGTTCGTTGCCGTGCTCCAGAAGCTCTTTCATATTGATAAGATGCGAGCTATATGTCGAGAGGTCGTTTTCCAGCGACTGCTCATCACCGATGTCGATGAACATATCGTGGAATATGCCGCATTTCGAGTCAATCTTGACAGGAATAGCCAGACCGCACTGAAGCATGTATTGAATCAAACCTATTGTTTTGAGGCACACTGACTTACCGCCGGCGTTCGGACCGGAAATCACCAAAATTCTCCCCACGTCATTTCGACTGGAGCGAAGCGGAATGGAGAAATCTCCGCCACTTGAATTATCAGAATCATTTTGTCTGAGATTTCTCGACTCCACTTCGTTTCGCTCGAAATGACGGGAAACACCGAGTCTCAAATCCAGTGGAGTTATTTGTTTTCCTTGTCCTTTCAGTTTCTGTTCCAGCAGAGGGTGCCGTGCCTCGATCCAGTCGAACATCGGCTCGTCGGTGAGTTCCGGAATCACGCAGTTGAATTCGTGGCTTAGCAATGCCTTGGCACGAATGAAATCGAGCAATCCGAGGAGTCGCCAAGCCATGGTGAGGTTCGGGATCTCTGGCCTCAGAATCTTCGTGAAAGCGAGCAAAATCTTGTTTATTTCGCGTCTCTCGGCGTATTCCAACTCCTTGATTTCGTTGTTGGTCTCGAAGATTTCCGCCGGCTCGATATACACCGTCTGTCCTGTTGCCGACTCATCGTGGATGAAGCCTCGCAGTGCGCGTTTGTCGGCTGCTCTCACAGGAATCACAGGCCTGCCGTCGCGGATGGTCATCTCAGCAGTGCTGTCGGTCCACCCTGAATTTTTTGCCTCGACAAGGATTTTGTGCATCCTGTGGTCGATGGAGCTCTGTTTCCGCCTGATGTCGCGGCGTATCTCAGCAAGTTCAGCAGAAGCGTTGTCTGGAATCTCGCCCTTGTCGTCGATGAGGCGGTTTACCTCTGTAAAGATGTGATTGTCAATGGAGATGCCTTCTGCCAAAGCCTTCAGATACGGCACTTTCTCCGATGCCTCCGACTTGAAGAATTTGAAAACATAGAACAGCGCAGACAGAGTAGGTTTCAGCGCAAACATGTTGTCGAGGCTGATGACGGTGCCGTCAATCGACAGGTGCTTGAACTCCTCACGCAAATCGTTGTAATCGCGCACCGGGAAAGGCACTCCGTCCTGCATCAGAGTCTGGAAATCCTCGATCAGGCGGAGGTAGGTGTGAATCTCGTCGACGTCGGTGCTGAAACACATTTTGCCAACGAATTCCTTGCCCATCTCGCTGATGCACAACTCATTAAGACGCTCGCGAATCGTCTTGAAGCCTATCTTGTTTTCAAAATCCGAAGGATAAATCATTGAAAAATTTTTGCAAAAATACAAAAATTTTAAATGTGATGCTCCCTTTGGTCGCAATGTGAACACTTCGTTCAATGTACCGCTTTGCGGAATGTGTGGCCTTCGGCCATGAGGCGAAGCCTCCACATAGGAGTGTTGCGACCACATTTCGCGCAGCGAACCACATTTTTTATTATTTTTGCAAAAAATAATAAAAATGATTCGATTTGAACTTTGTGCAAACGGCTATCAGTCAATAGTTAACGGCGCTGAGGGTGGCGCTGAGTGCGCCGAGCTTTGCGAGGCGCTCGAAGTCGGCGGCGTGACACCGTCTTATGGTACGTTGTCGAGTTGTAAAGATATTATCCCGACACGTGTGCTAATCCGTTGCCGCCCAGGGAATTATATCTATAACGATGACGAAGTTGCCATCATGTGCGAGGATATAAAAATGGTGAAAAACCTCGGTTATGAAGGCGTTGTGATAGGTGCCTTGACCGCTGATGGCGACGTCGATGTTCCTGCAGTCAAGAAGATGATGGCGGCAGGCGAGGGGATGAAGTTTACGTTTCACCGTGCCATCGACGCATGCAACAATCCTCTCGACGCAATAGAAACACTGATAAGTCTCGGATTTGACAAGGTGCTTACATCTGGATGTAAACCAACGGCTTACGATGGAATCGACGTGATTCGTGAGATGCAGACGTTATTCGGTGACCGCATCAACATCATGGCGGGAGGCGGCATCAATGAGAATAACGTTGAAAGGGTTGTCACCGCAACAGGTATTAAAAACGTGCACGCTTCGTTGACATCGCAGGTTGCAAGCGGAGTCGATAACACAGGCGCCGACATGCGATATAAAGTGTCAAATTTAGATAGAATAAAAGAATTTGTAAAAATCGTCAAATGACGAAAAACTATTGGTATGAAAAAAATATTATTAGTATTACTGCCATTTCTTTTTGTTGCTTGCAAAAGCAATAATCATGAGGTATTTCAGTCTCTTAATCAAGGCTGGAACCTTGTCACCGACACTTTGGACATCAATTTGCAAGTGAATCTTCCTTCCGAAGCTCACGCTGATTTGTATGCTGCAGGTCTCATTCCGCATCCTTATGGCGAAGGCAACGTGGAGCAGGAATTGCAGTGGATTCCGCAGCACGTCTGGGATTATTCGCTGAAGTTTGATATCGAAAATGGCGTTTGGCAAAACGATAATATCGACTTGATTTTCAATGGTTTGGATACCTATGCCGACGTGTGGCTCAATGGCGAAAAGATTCTGCATTCGGATAATATGTTTATCCGTTATGAAAAAGAGGTGAAAAACCTTCTGAAAAAACGTGACAATGAGCTGAAAGTGCGTTTCTATCCTTTTGATGCTCAACGAGATAGCCTTATTGAGACTTATCGTCTTCGTTTTCCTGAGAAATATGCCGTGATGCGTAAAGCTGCATATCAAAACGGTTGGGATTGGGCACCTCGTTACCTGAATATCGGCATTTGGAAAGAGGTCGAACTACGCGGATGGAGCGGTGTTAAAGTTGAGAATGTCTCGGTTCTGACAGAAAACCTTAACGGAAACGATGCTGAGATGTTGGCAAATATTTGGATTACCACTAACGATTTACATGATTTACGTTTCGTGGTTTCGAACAACGGCGTTACATTAAGTGAACAGACTCTGCCCGTTAACGGAAAATGGCGTGTGAAGATTCCGTTTGAGCTGAAAAATGCTAACATCTGGTGGCCTAACGAGATGGGCGAGCAGGCTATGACAAATTTCGAAATCAAGATTTATGAAAATGATAAACTTATTGATAATAAACAAGTTACAACGGGTATCCGAAAAATTGACCTCATCGAGGAACCAGACGAGATCGGAAGTGCCTTGTATTTCAAGGTGAACGGCAAGAAAGTCTACATCAAAGGTGCAAATTATGTTCCAGAGGAGATGATTGAGACGTGGATGTCTAAAGACAAGACAGTCAAGCTGTTAGCTGAATGTGTCCCCGCTCATTTTAACATGCTCCGGGTGTGGGGTGGAGGTATCTATCCTCCTGATTATTTCTTCGACGTGTGCGACAGCCTTGGCATCATGGTGTGGCAGGATTTCATGTTCGCCGGAACGACGTACCCGTATTCTGATGAGTTTTTGAACAATGTCCGTAAAGAGGCAATTCAGCAAGTCGTTCATTATCAGAATCATCCGTCGCTGGCGATATGGTGCGGCAACAACGAGGTGAGCGAGGGCTACGTCAACTGGGGCTGGCAGAAATCTATGGGCTGGAGCGACGACGACTATGCTGAGATGAAACACGGCATGGACACTCTGTTTGTGGATATTTTTACGGAAGTCGTTGATACATACGATGGTACGCGCGATTATTGGCCGAGCTCACCGAAAAACGGTTGGGGTAAGACAGAAAGTCTCACAGAAGGCGACGTGCACTATTGGGGTGTCTGGTGGGGTGAGCAGCCATACGAGGCTTATCTCGAGAAAGTGGGTCGTTTCAACAGCGAATTCGGCTATCAAGCGTACCCGGACATCGAAACTAGGCATCAGAAACACCCGAGAGGTGAGGAGCTGATACAAAAACATATAGAGCGTTACGTCATTTCGACTGAAGCGAAGCGAAATGGAGAAATCCCCCGCAAATTGGAGGAGATTTCTCCGCTCCCTACGGTCGGTCGAAATGACGAGTGGGCCCGTAACGTTTACTACAGCCAGCTTTCCCAATCCTACGGCATAGGCCTCGCCATCGAAGCACAACGCGCGGCAAAACCACGTTGCATGGGCACGCTCTACTGGCAACTCAACGACGCATGGCCGGTAATCTCATGGTCATCAATAGATTACGAAGGAAATAAAAAGATTTTGCATGAGAGACTAGCCGAGCTGTACGCCCCTATATTAATAGGTGTGCTCCCGACAACCGACGACAACTTCACTGTTTACGCCGTCAGCGATCTCTATCGCGAGATAAATGCCACTTTGATTCTGAAAGTTAAAGATGGCAAAGAAAACCTCCTGAAATCGTATTCCGAAAAGGTGCAAATCCCAGAAAACGGCTGCATCCATCTCAACTTAGACGTGAACAAGTTCGTTAAGGAATTTGATAAAACTAAAATTTACATCGAGATGCAACTCGTTGAGAATGATGAGGTTATTGCCCAAAGAAAGCAGTATCTCGTATATCCTAAATATCTGAATTAGAATTTGTCGCGCAAATCCATAATTGGTTTTTCGTAGAACTTGTAAATGATTGTGGAGGCAAGGACTACGACAATCCAATAAACTGCATACCAAAGAACAGCTTCGGGTTTGCCTTTTATATTGACGTTTGTGGTGATGACGGAAGCCACCATCGATAGGTTTATCAGATACATCGAATAAGAAATCAGGCTGATGTGGGTGACGACTTTTGTCAAGGCTTTCGGTGCGGATTTTATTGTTTCAAAACGCGGAAGAAGTAGAAAGCAGCCCAAACTTTGCATTGATATCTTGAAAACTATCGTTAAGGTGTCTGACGGATTCCAGTTTATGTAAGGCATTAATAAACAAATTATTAGTCCTAAAATAAAGGTGATATTACGGCTTTTGTTCCATAATTCCGGTGCAAAACGCTTGATATATGCCGCCAAAAGTCCTAAAGCTATGCCGTCGAGATGATAGACTATCACCTTGTGAATCTTTACATCGTACCAAAAACCATCGTTGATTTCAAGTTTTGAACCGATAAAAAGTCTCATCAAAACCGAAAAGCAGAGGAAAATGATGATATTTGTGAGGAATATGTGCTTCTTTTGCAATATTTTTCTAAGAAAAACATTGAGAAATAACAAGATGATGGGGAAGGAGAGGTAAAACCATTCTTCTATTGTCAAACTCCAAGATTCCCAGAAAAATCCATGGAATTCGCTGATTAGATTCTGTACGAAAAAGAAAAATTTCCAGTTAAACTGGCTAAAATCCTCGCGAATGATGCCAAAATAAACAAAAATGATATTGAAAAGCAGTATAAGATAGTAATTAGGTAGCGTTCTAAACCAGCGACGTTTCCAAAACTGAGCCATTTGTTTTACCCCAAATTCTTCTTCTTTTAAAAACGTATTCAGAAGTATTGTTCCAATAAGGAAACCACTGAGTACGAAGAATAGCTCAATGCCAGGAATTATTGGTATCCACGGATATTTTGGGAATATGTTCATCCAACTGGTATGCACTATCACCACGTTGATGATTGCTATGGCGCGCATCAGGTCGAGGCCGAAGACACGTTTGCTGTAATCAACGTTTAGTGATAATAGATCAGTCGCCATGACGGGATCAGTGTTAATCAAGCTTCAGCACTGCCAAGAACGCTGACTGCGGCACCTCGACGTTTCCGATTTGCCTCATGCGTTTCTTTCCTTCCTTCTGTTTTTCAAGGAGCTTGCGTTTACGCGAGATATCGCCGCCGTAGCATTTTGCGGTAACATCCTTACGAACCTGGCGCACTGTCTCACGGGCGATGATTTTCGCTCCGATAGCGGCCTGGATGGCGATGTCGAACTGTTGTCTTGGTATCAATTCCTTGAGTTTCTCGCACATGCGGCGACCGAAAGAGTAGGCGTGGTCAACGAAAATCAATGTTGAGAGGGCGTCGACGGTGTCGCCGTTGAGCATGATATCCAATTTCACCAGCTTCGATGGCTTGTAGCCGCAGATATGATAGTCGAAAGAGGCGTAACCTCTTGATATTGACTTGAGTTTGTCGTAGAAATCGAACACTATCTCGCTCAATGGCATCTCGAAGGTGAGCTCCACGCGGTCGGTGGTGAGGTAAACTTGGTTTTTCAGGATGCCGCGGCGTTCGATGCATAATGTCATGATTGAGCCGACGTATTCGTTTTGTGAGATTATCTGTGCCAAGATATAAGGCTCGTCGATGTGGTCGATTTTTGTCACTTCGGGCATTCCGCTCGGGTTGTGCACGTCGACAATGTTGCCGTCTGTCAGATATGCCTTGAAAGAGACGTTAGGCACTGTGGTGATGACGTCCATGTTGAACTCGCGGTCGAGGCGTTCTTGGATGATTTCCATGTGCAGCAGTCCCAAGAAACCGCAGCGGAATCCGAATCCCAAAGCTGCTGAAGACTCCGGCTCCCAGACCAATGATGCGTCGTTAAGCTGAAGTTTCTCCAACGAGCTTCTCAGTTCTTCGTAGTCATCGGCGTCGACAGGGTAGACGCCTGCGAACACCATAGGTTTCACGTTTTCGAATCCTGCAATAGGCTTGTCGCAAGGGTTGTCGACAGATGTGATGGTGTCGCCGACCTTCACCTCTTTGGAAGATTTGATACCGGAGATGATATATCCCACGTTGCCGGCTGAGAGCTCTTTCTGAGGCACTTGTTTCATCTGCAAGACACCGATTTCATCTGCGTCGTATTCCATTCCGGTGTTGAAAAACTTGACGTTTTCGCCGGTGCGGATGGTGCCGTTCATGATTCTAAAGTAGGCGATGATACCGCGGAACGAGTTGAAGACGGAGTCGAAAATCAGAGCTTGGAGCGGTGCGTTGGGGTCGCCTTTCGGTGCCGGTATACGCTTGACGATGGCCTCCAAAATCTCTTCAACTCCGAAGCCTGTACGCGCCGAACAGCGTAAAATATCCTCGCGGTCGCAGCCGATGAGGTCCACAATCTGGTCTTCCACCTTCTCGGGCTGTGCGCTCTCCATGTCGATTTTATTCAAGATTGGTATCACTTCGAGGTCGTGGTCGATGGCCATGTAGAGGTTGCTAATCGTCTGAGCCTGAATGCCTTGTGATGCATCGACGACAAGAAGCGCGCCTTCGCAGGCGGCTATCGAACGTGAAACCTCGTACGAAAAGTCGACGTGACCGGGAGTATCGATAAGATTCAGGGTGTAGACCTCGCCATCATGCTCGTATTTCATCTGTATGGCATGGCTTTTTATGGTTATACCACGCTCGCGCTCAAGATCCATATCGTCCAAGACCTGATCGACCAACTCCTTCTTAGTCAAGGTGTTAGTAATCTCAATGAGTCTGTCCGCCAAGGTGCTTTTTCCGTGGTCAATATGAGCTATGATGCAAAAATTTCTAATCTTATCCATTGATGAATTAGTCAAAAAAACAAACTACTCCAAATTAAATAATTATTTTGCAAAAATACGAAAAATCTCAATATTTACTGAAAAAAATAAATTTTTAAAATTTTATTGTCGATTACTTGTTTTATTGAAAAATAGTGTCTAACTTTGCAAAACGATTTACGCATAAATTTTTGTTAACAAAATACTATCATCATGGCTAAGAAAATTAGAATAGGTATCAACGGACTCGGTAGAATCGGTCGATTGGTACTGCGTGCCGCCCAGAAACGTGACGACATCGAGATTGTTTACATGAACGGTACATGCCCTGTTGACTATCAGGCTTATATGCTTAGATACGATACAATCCATGGTCAGTTCGATGGAACAATTGAGTACAATTTGGAGAAGAGCACGTTGATTATCAACGGAAAAGAAATTCCGGTGAGTGTTAGCCGTGACCCAGTTGGCCTGAAATGGGGCGAATATGGCGCGGATTACGTCATCGATTCCACAGGAAAATTCCTCACAAAGGAAGCTGTTCAACCACACCTCGACTGTGGCGCCAAGTATGTCATCTTGGCTGGTCCTTCAAAGGACGACACCCCTATGTTTGTTTGCGGTGTTAACGACAAAACATACGTAAAAGGCACACGAGTTGTTTCAAATGCATCATGTACAACCAACTGCTTGGCACCTCTCGCTAAGGTTATCAACGACAAATGGGGTATCGCAAGCGGTTTGATGACGACAGTGCACTCAACAACAGCATCACAGAAACCTATCGACGGTCACTCATTGAAAGACTGGCGTGGTGGTCGTGCTGCAGCCGGCAACATCATCCCTTCGACAACAGGTGCAGCTAAGGCAGTGGGTAAGGTCATACCTGAACTGAAAGGCAAACTTACAGGTATGTCAATGCGCGTTCCTACATTGGACGTTTCAGTTGTCGACTTGACCTGCAACCTCGTAAAGCCAGCCACTTACGATGAGATTTGCGCTGAGATCAAGAGAGCATCAGAAAACGAACTCAAAGGTATCCTCGGATACACTGAAGACGCAGTGGTTTCAAGCGATTTCATTGGCGACACACGCACATCAATCTTCGATGCAAAAGCTGGTATCCCATTGACCGACACCTTCGTGAAACTCGTCTCATGGTATGACAATGAAATCGGCTACTCAAACAAGTTGCTGGATCTCATCCACACTATGGCAGTAATCAACGGGGAATTTTAGTTTAATGGTTTAAAAGTTTACAGTTTACGGTTTAAAGTAGGGGCGAATGCTAATTCGCCCTTACTTTTTTTGTTTGTTTTTTTAATTTTTTCTTGTAATTTTCCAATTTCCTTTATAATTTTGCATTTTTGAAACGAGCATTAAAACTTAGGATTATGATGACTTTACCGGATACGTATTCGCAAGACGAGAAAGCCGAACTTGAAAGGCAGTTTGACAATCTTCTACGATGTTGGAAATCAAGGAAAAACGAGCAGGACGTGGAGTCTGTGACCGAAGGATTCCTCCTTGCCGCCAACGCACATAAAGACCAGCGCCGCCGTTCAGGCGAACCGTATATGTACCATCCTCTGGCTGTCGCCACCATCATCGCGGGCGAGATGGGCATGGGCAGGACATCCATCATCGCGGCATTGCTGCATGATGTGGTGGAGGATACCGAATACACCTTAGATTATATTAAGGAGCATTTCGGCGAAAAAGTGGCTCAGATCGTCGACGGCGTCACCAAACTTACCAACGAGGACTTCGACGCCAACGTGCGCAGCCTCCAGGCTGAGACATTCCGTAAGGTTATCATGAGCATGTCATACGACATACGTGTCATCCTCGTGAAACTCGCCGACCGTCTGCATAACATGCGTACCCTCGGGTCAATGCCACATCATAAACAGCTCAAGATAGCATCAGAGACGACACAGATATACGCCCCGGTCGCCTATAGATTGGGACTTTATAAAGTGAAACTTGAACTCGACGACCTCTGCCTGAAATATATCAACCCGCAGGTCTTTGAATCGGTGCAGAAACAGCTCGCCGAGGTGAGAGACAGAAAAATCAAGGAGTTGGAGGACTTCCTTGCTCCGGTGAAGTCGGATCTGGAAAAACAAGGCGTCAAAGTGCGCACCATGGCGATAGAACGTAACGTGAGCTCGGTGTGGGAACGTATGGTGAAGTTCGGCATGTCGCTTGAAGAGGTGTACGACGTGTATGTGGCACGAATCATCATCGACTGTCCGAATATTGAAGATGAGAAGGTGAAATGTTGGGAGACATTCGCCGCTTTCACAAAATATTATTATCCCGATAACAAAAAGATGCGCGACTGGGTGTCATTCCCGAAAACCAACGGCTACTCGTCGATACATGCCGTGTTTATGAATCAGAACGGTAACTGGGTGGAGACGCAGATTCGCACCGAGCGCATGGACGAGATAGCGGAGAACGGCTTCGCCGCCTATTGGAAATACCGCGACAAGAACTCCACAGCTGAGTCGGGTCTCGACCTCTGGATGAAGGTGGTAAAAGACCTCGTGAAACAAGCTGATGAGAACCATGCGTCGGCGATTGAGTTTATCGACAGCTTCAAACTCGACCTCTTCAACGACGAGATTTTCGTCTTCACGCCAAACGGCGACAAGATGACGCTGCCTAAAGGCTCAACGGTACTCGATTTCGCATACAACATTCATAGCGACCTCGGAAACCACTGCGTGGGAGCCAATATCAACAAGAAACTATCGCCGATTCAGACGGAATTGAAGATGGGCGACCAAGTGGAGATCATCACCTCGGAACATCAGGAACCGCAAGAGAAATGGTTCGACTACCTCGCCACATCCAGCGCAAAGAGCCGCCTCAAAAACGGCATCAAAGATTTCCGTAAGGTGTTTAAAGACAAGGGTAAAACGATGCTGAAAGAGTATTTCGACCGCGCGAAGATAGACTTCAGCAGACTAAACCGTAATATCCTTGTCGAGAAGTTTAACCTCGCCAACCGAAACGACCTTTATTATTACGTGGCGACGAATAAAATTGGGCAGCAGGATGTTGAGACGATACTCAAGAAAAAAGACGCCAGCCTGTCGGATTATCTCGTGAAATATCTGACACTCGGTTTTGTAAAACCGTCGCAGAAGAAAAACGAAGAAAAACCTGACGAAAATGGAGTCTCTGGCTATGTCATCGCGACATGCTGCAAGCCTATCCCGGGTGACGACGTGGTGGCGATTCAATTGCCAGGTGAACCGATACAGATACACCATCCGGACTGTCCTGAGGCTCAAAAGTTGATGTCGCGTTATGGCGAGAGCATAGTGAAGGCACACTTGCAGTTCGGCGATGATTTCGCATTTTTGGCGACACTTAAGGTGCTGGCTGTCAATAAGATGGGCTTCGGTGCCAAGCTGTTCGACACCATCACCAACCAGGAGAAACTCGACATGCAGGCAATGGAAATGAAAATCGAAGGAGGAATGGTGGTGGCGACGGTGTCGGTTTATGTCAACAACCTCAAAACCCTTGAAAATCTTATAGATAAGATAAAGAAGATTGAGCTCGTTAAAAAAGTTGAGAGAATAGGGAAGAGGAGCTGAAATTTTTTGTAATTTTGTAACCCGTCATTTCGACTGAAACAAAGTGTAGCGGAGAAATCCTTATTATAAAGGAACATTGAATTTTAAATTTTGAATCTTTAAATTTTGAATATAATTATGGCAAGATTGGATTTGCTTCTTGGATTGCAGTGGGGCGACGAAGGTAAAGGAAAGGTCGTCGATGCGCTCACGCCGAAATATGATATGGTATGCCGTTTTCAAGGCGGCCCTAACGCCGGTCACACTATCGAGTTCGACGATAAGAAGTTCGTGCTTCATACCATCCCGTCAGGAGCGTTTAACGATAAGTGTATCAACGTGATAGGCAACGGCGTCATCATCGATGCGAAGATTTTGAAGGACGAGATCGACAACTTGGCTTCGGCTGGCATCGACCTCAGCAAACGCCTCATGATTTCCAACAAAGCACATCTCATCCTGCCTACACATAGAGTGTTGGATGCAGCCAACGAGAAAGCTCTCGGCAAGATGAAGATTGGCTCGACCTTGAAAGGCATCGGACCAACATATACCGACAAGACTGCACGTCGCGGCTTGCGTATTGGCGACATCACGATGAGCGACTTCAAACAGCGCTACGAGAACATCAAAGCCAGACATTATCAGCAGATTAAGGATCTGGATTTCGACATCAACGAGGTGCGTCTCGATGGCATGAACTTTGCCGAATATGAGAAGGTCTGGTTCGAAGCTGTTGAGTTTTTGAATAAGTTCCAGTTTGTTGAAAGCGAATACCTTATTAATAAATATCTCGATGAAGGCAAGAGCGTGCTCGCAGAGGGTGCTCAGGGCTCGATGCTCGACGTCGACTTCGGAAGCTATCCATTCGTGACCTCGTCATCAGTTATCGCAGCTGGCGCCTGCTCAGGATTGGGCGTCGCGCCAAGCAGAATAGGCAAGGTATACGGTATCTTCAAGGCTTACTGCACACGCGTTGGAACAGGTCCGTTCCCGACAGAACTGTTCGACGAGACAGGCGAGATGCTTCGTGCCAACGGTCATGAATTCGGCGCAACAACAGGCCGCCCGCGCAGAACAGGATGGCTCGATATTCCTGCATTGAAATATGCTTGCATGCTGAGCGGCGTCACCGACCTCATGATGATGAAATCAGACGTGATGGACGACCTCAAAGAGATAAAGGTCTGCATCGGCTACGAATACAAAGGTCAAGTGATTGATTACCTGCCTTATGACGCATGCACCGAGACGATGAAGCCTGTTTACACCACAGTGAAAGGCTGGAACTGCAAGATCGAAGGTAAGATCCCGCAGGAACTTGAAGATTACATCAAGTTCATCGAAGAAAAAGTGGGCGTGCCGATTAAATTTGTGTCGTACAGCCCAGATAGAAACGCTAATATTTTAAGATAACCATTAGTCTCTCGCAGATATCGCAGAAAACGCAGAAATACTTCCACAGTCCAGTCTGCGAGATCTGCAGCTCGCGACGCGAGCAATCACGCAGAGGAAGAACAGGAAAAAATCAGTGTAATCAGCGAAATCTGCGAGAGATAATTAATAATAATCATGATAATTTTAGAAAAACCATACGTTTCGGCTCCTTTGGTAGAATACCTGGAGAAGAGTCAGATTGCAGTTTTAAAAAATGAGATGTCGGAGCTTCTGGTAAAACAAGGCCATAAGCTGAATCTCGTTAACGACAAGGAGTTTGTTGAGCAATATCAGCAGAGCGGCAAGCTCTATGCTGTGTCGGAGAACGCCCTCGTGTGGCTCTATCCGCATCTCGCAGGTTCGGAGCTCATCGAGAAGGTGAAGATTGTGAAAGACAAAGCCGAATTCCGTAAAATCTGCGCTAAGATTTTCCCTGATTTCTATTATAAAGAAGTGGAAATGAACGAGTTGCGCTCGCTCAATCCTGATGAGCTGCCATTGCCTCTGGTGATTAAGCCAGCAGTCGGATTCCTCAGCGTGGGCGTGTATATCGTGCGTAGCAAGGAGGAATGGAATGCCGCTTTGGACGACATCGACAAGAACTTCGCAAAGCAATGCGCTGTGTTCCCGGAGACGGTGGTGAAGAGTGGCAAATTCGTGCTTGAGGACTTCATCCAAGGCGAGGAATACGCTGTCGACGCATATTATGATAAAGATGGTAAACCGAACATTATCAATATCTTCCATCATATTTTCAAGTCGGAAACCGACGTCAGCGACCGTCTCTATTGCATGAGCAAGGAGATTTTCGAGAAAAATTACGGTCCATTTAACCAGTTTTTGATAGACTTGAACGGTGTGTTGAATCTCCGTAACTTCCCGATGCACGTGGAGTTCCGCGTTGACAAAAACTCTGGCAAGGCTATTCCGATCGAGGTTAATCCTTTGCGTTTCGCCGGCATGTGCTTGAACGATTTGACAAGACATACCTGCGGTTTGCTGCCAGTACAATGCTATTTCGAAGGCATTCATCCGGATTATGCCACGATGTGGAACGGCATTGAAGACGATGTTTTCAGCTTTGTGGTGCTTGACAAGCCTTACGAGACGACGAAAGCCCTTGATTTCGAGAAGATTAAGAAGCATTTCCATGGCGTGGTCGAGACTCGCGACATTATGAACCCTGCCATGAGCGTGTGGGGATTCCTCTTCGTGAAAACCGACAAAGCGCATCGCGAGGAACTGAATGAAATATTGAATTCTGATTTAACAGAGTTTATTATATAGTCTTTATTAGTAGTCATTATTGATCAATAATTGACAACTAATAACTTAAGGTCTTTAGTAATCAATTTTGAAGGCCTTCAGCTTCCGAAGGAAGGTGGCAGCCGAAAAATGATTACTAAAGACGACTAAAAACAATATACTATGAAAAAATTACTCCTTATTATTGCCATTGCATTATTAGCAATATCATGTTCAAATAGTAATTTAAAAAAAGAACAGCAAGCATTGCGTTTTTTACAAACTTCAATGCCATCATGCGATGATATAGATTACAGCGAAGATTATTTCTTAAAAAATATTCAAACTTCTTTCAAAGCAAAGAAAGAAATGCCTTGGGGGAAGCATGTCCCAGAGCGCGAGTTCAAGCATTTTGTGTTGCCAATCAGGGTGAACAATGAGAATCTTGACGATTTCCGCATGGCTTATTATGAGGAATTGCGCGACAGAGTTAAGGATTTGTCGATGTATGACGCCGTGTTGGAAGTCAACCATTGGTGCCATGAAAAGGTCAATTATAAAGGCTCTGATTCCAGAACCAGTTCTCCGATGGCGACTATCAAAACATCATGGGGACGCTGCGGAGAGGAGTCGACATTGCTTGTTTCGGCTTTGCGTACTGTGTGTATTCCTGCCCGCCAGGTTTACGTCCCGCGTTGGGCGCATTGCGACGATAATCACGCCTGGGTGGAGGCTTGGGTAGACGGTCAGTGGCATTTCTTAGGTGCCTGTGAGCCTGAACCCGTGCTCGATCTCGGTTGGTTTAATGCTCCCGCATCACGCGCATTGCTAGTGCACACTCGCGTTTTAGGCGATTACGACGGTCCCGAGGAAGTGATAAGCAAAACACCATATTATACTGAAATAAACGTTATCGACAACTACGCCGAGACAGCGAAACTTAATGTTAATGTTGTTGACAGATATGGTAATGCAATTCCTGACGCTCGCGTCGATTTTAAGATATACAATTATTCCGAATATCACACTGTTGCGACTAAATACACTGATAATCAGGGAAATACATTGCTGACAGCAGGTCTTGGCACTATGATGGTTTACGCTTCGAAAGACGGAAAATTCGATTATCAGGTGGTAAAAATCGGTTCGGTAGATAGTATCACGATAGAATTGTGTAGAGACGGACGAAAATCTGTTTTATCGTCGGAACAAATTGAGGAGGATTATGACATTATCCCACCTATCGAACATGCTGTAATCCCCAATGTTTACGAAGAAATGCGTGCCGAAAACAATCGTCGTTTGGCAATAGAGGATTCAATTCGAAATGCCTATATCGCAAAATGTGTCGCTGCTCAAAACGAGGGCGACTACGATAAGGAGATCATGGCGAAGACATGGGGTAACTATCAGACTATCAAGGATTTTATCGATTATGCAAGAGGTTTGGATAGGGAAGAGGACGCTTACACGCTTCTTCGTAACCTGACTGATAAGGATTTGCGTGACGTTTCGATTGATGTTTTGAAAGATTGTTTTGACGGTAATATGCTTAACCCTCGCGTTTCAAACGAGATGTTGAGGCCGTATGTAAAGGTGTTTCAGAGAACGTCTCTGCCTGATAATGTTGATGATTTGATAAAATGGGTTAGCGATAGCATTACAATAGATGAAGGCTTTGGCGAAAGTAGAACCCCGATCTCGCCGGCTGGCGTGCTGCGTTCACGTCATGCTGACACGCATTCGCGCGATATTTTCTTCGTGGCTCTGGCACGCGCCAAAGGCATCACTTCACGCATCGACCCTATTACTGGTAAAGTGCAATATTATGATAATCAATGGGTTGATGTTGAATTTGAAAAATCTGATAACGAAAATCAAAACAAACCTGGTACTTTGGTCATTCATTATGCTGGCACCGATAATCCTCGATATTATACCCATTTCTCGATAAAGAAATTCAATGGCAATACCTTCGACCTCTTGGCCTACGATGCCATGGACCCGGGAATGGATGTTGGATTGACATATTCTCAAATGAGGGGCGGTTTGTCGCTCGATCCTGGATATTACGTCATGAGTTCGGGACCGCGTCTCGCCGACGGTAGTGTCCTAAATCGATTGTTATTCTTCTATATAGAGAGCGGCGAGATAACGAATGTGGAATTAATTATGCGCGAACCTGTCGTAGAGACGTTTTCTGAAACGTCTCAAAACATCGCATCCCAATTACGTATCGTAGCCTATCTCGACGGCGGTAGCGAGCCGACAACTCATGCCATGCAGGATATCTCCATTTTAAAGAAAGAATTCGAGAAAAAAGGTGTAAAATTGACATTCATCTTTAATAATGAAGATGATTTGAGGAATTTTAAGTTGAAGAATTTCAACGAGTTACCTAAAAATATAGAGTTTTTGGTTGATTCAGATGCTTTTTGGAAAAACACCCAAAACACTAAAGCTTTACCTTGTTTCAAAATCCTAAATTCGGAAAACGAGGTGGTTTTTGAAAAGAGTGGTTACACCATAGGGCTCGGTGAGCAGTTGCTCAATGTCCTGAAATAGCCTTATCTCACTGAGTTTCCGTAGATTCCTAAGAAGATATCTCTTAAAAGCGCCTGATCGAGGTCTTTATACACCTCAATCCACTTCATATACTGCAAGAAATCAGCTTTCTGCTGCTCGGTATAATGACTTGCGTATTTGTTTGACTCGCTTCGTAAGTCGTTGGCGATGAAGTTGTTAGGCATTGCCATATATCCCGAGTTGATTCTCTCGTCCATCAACTTGGCGATGTTGTTGAAGTAGTCGCCAGGAGCGCTGTCCATCCTGCGTAAGTCGTCTTCATTGACAGGCTCGCAGATGTGGAAGTGCACGTGACCCTTCGGCTGCATGATACCAGTGAGTATGCTGTTGAGGTCCTCACCAGGACGTTTTTCATATCTTCCGGTGACCTTTGTTGTGTAAAGCTCCAGCGTTTTCAGCTTGTCGCACGACTCCCATTCGTAAGAGACAGCAATCGGTACGATGTTCAACTCTGACAAAGACTTTACTTTATCGTCTCTGCGGCTCATCCAGAACATCTTGATGATTGCGGGATCGGTGGCATCGATGCCGTCTTTGGTGCGACCGTTACGCTGTGCAATCCAAACCGACTCTTTTTCCTCTGTGATGACGTGGCGCATGTATTCAGACATGTGCATCAGGTTGTTGTAAAACTCCATTTTGTTGCCGCCGCGCTCGGTGCGGAACATCTTGTTAGCCTTACCGAAGTCGACAACCAAAGGGTGTTCCATGAGGTTGCTTCCGAATGTTATCTGGCATGTGTTGTGCCCGCCAGCGTTCAGGATATACTGCAGAAACATCGCGTCGAGCACGATGTCGCGGTGATTAGAGACAAACAGATAAGGCTTCTTCTCGCTGATGTTTTCCATTCCTGACCAGTCAAACTTAGTAGTGGTCTTAGCCAATATAATCTCAATGGCTTGCTTTAAAAACACCAGTTGCAACTCATTGATGTTCTTTATATTGCGAATGGTATTGCGCAATAGCTCCGGGTTAGCGCCAGGTTTCAGGTAGTTTGAAATAGACGGAATGAGCTCGCTGTCGGCAATACGTTGCATTGCTGCTGGGAACTCCGTTTCGTTGTATGGTCGTATGTCGTCGAAATTAGCCATTATTTATTTCTTAAGTCGATGAATTTTATAGGTTTACGGCTCTTTGCCGGGTAGTTTATCTTCTGAATCTCATCCACGGGATGCACTTCGATTTGTGGTGCCACACGTATACGTGAGCGGAAGCTGTCTTTGAGTTCCTTTACAACATCGAAGTCAGGCTGATATTTCAGACCGATTTTCACCACGACATCATCTGTTCCGGCCTCACTTTGACGTACCTCGATGACGTAGTTCTCAACGTAGTCGGTGTTGTCCAAAACGTCATTGATCGCTGGTGGATACAGCGTGGTGCCTTTGAGTTTTATCATATTGTTTTTACGTCCCACGAGAGGTGTGAGGCGGTATGAGTTGCGGCCGCATTTACACTGCTCGACGATCTTCGCTGCGATGTCGCCTGTACGGAAACGCAGCAGTGGCATGCCTTCCACGCCGAGTGTCGTCACCACGATTTCTCCTGGCTGACCGTCAGGCACCGGAAGACCGTCTTCGCCAATGATTTCGACGATTATTAGCTCAGGATGCACGTGACCGCCGAGGCCGTACTCGCATTCCGAGAAGGTGGCGCCCATCTCTGTCGATGAATATGTGGCAAACAGCTGCACGTCCCATTTCTCCTTGATTTTGCGTCCGAGAAGGTTGAGGTCGAAGTTCTGGTCTCTCAAGCCTTCGCCGATGCCGATGATGCGGCGGATGCTGCTGTTTTTATAGTCAATGTTATGATCTTCAGCGTATTGGATGAGTTTAAGTATGAACGACGGCACGCACATGATGGTGTCTGGCTTGATGCGACGGATGGTGTCCCATTGCAGCTCAGGGATGCCGTTACCAACACGGATGACTCCTGCGCCCATCTCGCGAAGACCAAGGAAATAGGCCAAACCAGCCATGAAACGCTTGTCGAGAGTGGTCATCAGCTGGACGATGTCGCCTGGTTTCACGCCGGCGCATTCAAACGATTTCTTCTCGTTGTAAGCCAATCGCTGAAGGTCTTTCTCGGTGCATCCGAAGGTCACAGGGTCGCCGAGAGTGCCAGAAGTGGTGATGTAATCAACAATCTTAGCCTTCGGACAGCATAAAAACTCGTCGTTAAACAGCTGCAGATCCTTCTTCTCAGTGAACGGAATCTTCACTAAATCCTCGATGTGACGTATCTTCTCGATGTTAATGCCGTAGCTCTTGAACATACGCTGATAATAAGGCGAATTGTTTTTCAGATATACCAGTGCCTCGTGAAGCAGACCTTCCTGAAACGTCTTAATCTCTTCAACTGATTTGTATTCTATGTCGTTGTTAATCATAGCATTACTATATTTTAAAGCTTGATTTCCTCAAGCCATTCTAAAAATTCATTTTTCCATTGTCTTGACTCCTCGGTGCCTCTCGTCTCACTTGCTCCAAAACCGTGACCGCCAGTCTGATACTGAACGTATTTATGATTGATATTTTTTGCATTTAGAGCAGAGTCAAGCATCACAGAGTTTTGATAATCAACGATATCATCATCGACGCAGTTGACTATGAAAATAGGTGGGCAGTTGTCCGGAACCTGACGCTCCAGAGACATTGAGTCTTGCATTATCTGGTTTTTGCTTCTGCGGTCTCCCAGCAAAGCGCGACGTGAGCGCTCGTGAACGTAAGGCTCGTTCATCGTCACGACAGGGTAGATAGGAGCCGCGAAAGCCGGTCGGTTTTCTTCATTAGTGAAATAACATGCTGTCGACATCGAGAGATGTCCTCCTGCCGAGAACCCCATGATTCCCAATCTGTTAGGATTAATATTGTACTCTTCGGAATGCTCTTTAACGTAGACTATGGCACGTTGCGCATCGTCAAGCATGTCGGGGTGTTGGTTGCCACGGAACACGCGGCGATAGTGCCAGATGAATTCTCTGAGGCCTGCTACGCGGTAGCGTAAAACAAATGCGGTGATGCCGTTTGAGTTGAGCCAGCGAGCCACGTTGTCGCCCTCATTTTCCTCGTCGAGCCAGAAATAACTGCCGCCGGGACAAACGATTATGGCAGTGCCATCGGTATTGTTTTCAGCCAAAAACGGCGTCAAAGTCACCTGCTTGCCATTATGCACATCCTGACCCTGCCACAAATAGACTGCCTCTTGAGCGAAAAGTGTTCCGCCAAGTAAAAATAATATGCTGAAAATCAATAACTTTCTAAACATTATCTGCCCAAAATCTTCATCACTTCGTCTTTAGAGAGCTGACGATACTTATGCTGCATGTCAGCGAAGAAATCGACCTGGAAATACTCCTCGTCGTAAAACGACAGCTTCGAATTGGTGTTCGGAGTGCATTCCAAATAGACTATATCTTCCAGCTTCAGGCCTTTTGCTTCACAAATCTGGTCGGCCAGTTTCTTGCCTGCATACGTCACTGAGGTGCCAGGGTTATCCTGATACAACTCCGTCACGATGACGTATTTCTTGCCACATACCTCCCTGATTTTCAACCCACAAGATGATTCCATATCCCATTCTCCTTTAAATGGGAAAATCTCATCATAATAATCTGGTGATACCTTCATCTTTTTTATTTGATTTTATTAAGATTTCTGCCCTTCAGGGCATCCAATTAATTTTCAACTCTAACGTTAACATTTCTCTTGCTTCTGTCCACATCACGACCGAATGATTTGTTAATCAATCTTCTATCGCGTGGACGATATGTACCTTCTTCCATTTCGCGTAAAGCGACGTTGCAGAACAATCTGAACATCTTAGACTCTTGAGTCTCAGAGGCATAGAAGCTCTTCCAGGCGTAGTCGTAGAGGTCCTGCAGCTTCTCTGGCGACATGTTTTTCGGCTGATACACCACCTGACCGGCGTTATAATGATCCCAGTCGAAGTCGAAGATTCGGCCTTGACGCAACAAATCGTCGTGACCTTTGGTGTGCGGGAACGGCGCAAAGATGGTGAATTCTGCGAGGTCCAAGTCAATCTCACCGAGGAAGTCGATGAGGCGTTTGATATCGTCTTCTGTCTGATTATCAAGGCCAAAGAGAATGGTGCCTTCCACTCCGATGCCGTAGTCGTGATAACGTTTCACACGCTCTTTGATATAGTCGGAAGTATCATAGACAGCCTGATACACATACCAAGCTCCTGCTTTGGCTGCCAAATCGAGCACTTCAGGGTCGTCTTCGATAGTATGGCTGATCCATTTTTTCTTGAGAGGAGCGATGGCTGTGAAGAGCTCTTTCTCCCATTCCTTATTCTGTGCCAATGAGTTATCGACGATAAACAAGCGGTTGTTGTCGATGCCTGCCATATCTTCGACCACTTTATCTACAGGACGCGGGCGGAACTTACGGCCACCAAGGTAGGAAACGGCGCACGGATAGCAGCTGAAACGGCATCCGCGGCTGGCATTGAAAAGGTCGACCATCTGGACGCCTTTGTGGTTGTACAGCTCGCGTTTGTAGAGGTCACGACGGCATGGCCCGACACTCTCGATAGGAGGCTGGTTGCCCATGTAGTTGTAGATCTTCTTAAGACAGCCGTTCTTCCAATCGAGAATAACCTGCTCTGAGCGGCCTTCCGACTCACCCAGAAACACGCTGTCGACGTGGTTCACCATTTCCTCAGCATGAAGCATGGTGGAAATGCCGCCGGCAAGGACGGTTTTACCTCTCTTGTGATACTCCTCGGCGATGGCCCAACCGCGTTTTACCTGTGTGGTGAGCATCATCGACAATGCTACGAGGTCACATTCTTCATCAAAATCAATGGGTTCGACGTTTTCGTCAGTGAACGAGATGTCAACATATTCCGGCAAGGTGGCAGCAAAAGCCACAGGCCCGTGAGGTGGTAAATTAAAAGTTGTCTGACCCGGCAATTTGTTCCATTTCGGGTATATCAACTTCAGCTTTATAGTTTCCATTTATATAATCTATAATCCTAATGAACTACAAATATACGAAACTTTTAATTACTTTGACAAAATTTGTTGATTTTTCTTACAATTTCATTATGCCCGACAATGGCTTCGGCAGTCTCTATTGCGGTGATCGACACGCCACAAAAACCGTGAATGTTGACGTTCTGTCCGGTGAGATAAAGGTTCTTAACCTTAGTAAATACTGACATTTGCGAAAGCATCATGTTGTTACTGTCTTTCTGGAAGCCGTAATTAGAGCCATTTTTGTTGCCGTAGAAATCGCGGATGGTGAGAGGGGAGGAGGCAAACGAGAACTCAAGGTTTTTGCTGAAGCCAGGATAAATCTGCTCCATCCTGTCGATGATAGCCTGCATCCTCTCAGATTTCCAGCGCTCGTAGTCGTCGCCACGATGTCCGGTTTTGGTGTCTTCCCATTGCTTGACCTGCTCAAACTCCATCGGACTGATGATAATCATGGTCTCCGCGAACTCGCTCTGATTCTCCACGGGTGGCGTCACAAACATAAAACCTTGCGGCCAAACATCCTGATTATCAATGATATAATTGGCGTGATTAATGTATTTGAAAGTCTTTTCTTTAAACTTGATATAAACCTTGAAGCTCGACGACGACTCCGGAATTGAATGGATTCGTTTCTTGAAAGCCGTCGGGAAAGCGTCCTCGCTGATGATTCGCAGAAGCACATCCTGATGCACATCTGAGATATAGTATTGTGCGGAATATGTGTTTCCTTTTTTAGTTAAAACATTTGTAACCGAATGATTATCAACGTTTATCTTGACAACTTCCTCGTTGGCAATGACCTCGCCACCACCGTTTTCAATCACTTCTTTCAGCAAATCGGCCATCTGCTGACTGCCGCCTTCAAATTGGAAGGTGCCGTTGATGTGCAGAACGCTCAACAAAGCATCGAAGAATGCCGGTGTCATGTCTTTCACACCACCGAATAACGGACTTAGATAATCCAACAACCGCTTTAACTTTTGATTGTGTATGTATTTGTCAATCAATGTGTTATATGGCCTTAGGAAGTCTTCGCTGAACTTTGTGAAATTAGGTTCGATAGATCTTTCTCGCAGGTAATAAAGGTCTTCCTCTTGCGACAACTCAAAGAGTTTTTCAATGTAATTTTTGATGTTTTCAGCCTCTTCCGGGAATATTTTTGAGAGATAATTCACGAAATTTTCCTTGCCTTTCGGAAGATAATATGTCGCATTGTCCTCGGTCACTGTCACCACATCGCAAGCATCATCGTCGGTCGATTTTAGATGTAGCTTATCGGTAATGCCAAGATAATCAAAGATTTTTCTCAGGTTGCCGTCTTTGTTAAAGCCGCCGAAGATATGCATTCCGGTAGGAAACTCAACGTTATGCCTATAAAACGACTGCAAGCCTCCGCCGATGATGGCGTTTTTCTCTAAAACAGTGACTTTGTAGCCTTCTTTTGAGAGCAAAGCGCCTGTGACAAGTCCACCGAGACCGCCTCCGATTATGAGAACTTTTTTCTTGTTAGCCTCGACTATCTGTTTTCTAACTTCATGTTCACCAATGAGTTGTGAGCAGACCGTCATCGTGCCGACGAGCACTCCGAGCATGCCGTGCGAGTTGATATTTTGACCTACGAGGAACAGATTCGGCACTTTTGTCTTGTAAGAAACCCTTCCTGCTATACCTTTTGTAACGTCTTTGGCAAGACCGTAGATCGAGCCGTCAGGCGTGGAGGTGTAGTCGCGGTAGGTAAGAGGCGTAGCTGCATGATAATCTTCGATCTTGTCGCGTAATCCTGGAAAATCTTTCTCAACCTTATCGAGCAAACGATCCGCCATTTCTTGCTTAAAGCGTTCATAATCAATGCCTCTGTGACCGACTTTTGTGTCTTTCCATTTCGATAAAGCGTCAATAGACATGTAGGAAAGAATCACTCCGCTTTTCGCAAAAACTGGCTTCTTTTCATGACAAAGATGCATGTAGAGATAACCCTGTGGCCAGTTTTCATCAACATTTCCGGTCATTTTCCATGGCGAATCGGTGTAGAAACCATAGAAATTTGAGTTCCGATAAGGTACAGCATCATTTTTGAAACGCAGATAAAGCGAGAACACGGAATTGGTGTTGTTGATGTCCCGGATCCTGGATTTATATGCCTCGTTAAAGACGGTATTATCAACAATATCAATAAGTTGTTTCGGATTTATATCTGATATTACGACATCGGCAGGATAAAAATCACCGCTTTCAGTTCTGACGCCAATAGCGACTTTGTTTTCCACGATAATTTGAGTCACTTTTTTACGTGTCAGCACTCGTCCGCCATAGTGTAACAAAGTGTCATTCAACGCCTTAGCGATGGCGTCGCTGCCTCCGACGATGCGATAAGCACCGTTATTGTAAAAATCGAAGATGAAAGCATTCACCGCAAAAGGCGTCTTATCTAACTCCGCCGAATAAAGCGAGATGTTGCCGACCAGCACATTTTTCAAAAGCGGGTCAGTGATTGTGGCATCAAGAATCTCATTTATACTCTTGAATAACAATTCGTTACTCTTGAAAAAGTTATCGTCATCTAGCAGTTTCAAGTCGCGATAAGGCGACAGTTCGGCAACCTGCTCAACCAAATCATAATAGCGTTTCAGATTCTCGCGTTGATGCGGAAAACGCTCCGAAAAACGTTCAATAAAAGCCTCGCGACCATTAGGAAATTCAAAGCGTTCGCCATTTAGGGAAACGATGTCGTACGCGTTTTCGTCGAGCTTGTCAACAACGATTTTATCTTTGATTTTCAGATAGTTAAGGTAGTTTGACAGCACCTTGCCATCATCGAGGCTGCCGATGAAATGCATGCCGGTCTCAAACTTCACACCATCACGTTGGAAGCACTGCAGACAGCCACCGATCTGGCCCGCTTGCTCCAAAATCGTGACATTATAGCCGTTTTTGGCTAAAATCACGCCAGTGGAAAGACCACCCAAACCGCTTCCTATGATGATGCACTTTTTCATTTCAGAAATGATTGATTATCAATTAAATAATCGTATGTTGTGAGAACTTTATCGTCTTTTACAAAATGCAGGTTGTTAGGGATATAGCTGCAATGCGACGCGATAAGATATTTGTCTTCGTCAGCCTCAAAAGCATAAATCTGCGTGTCGCGATGCACCAAAGCTATCGTCCATGCGAGTTCACCCAAGCCGCTGTTTGTGATGGCTATACTGCTGTAATTCAGTGAGTTAATCTCGTTGGCATGAGCTTTAATCTTTTTCAAACAAGCACGAACTGAGCGCTCAACGTCGTTACCTTTATATATATATTTGTATCTCACAAACGGCAAAACATAGTCTACGTCTTTGCGTTCTTTCCTGATTTCTTCAAGATGCTTAATATAATAGTCGTGGAATTGCGTTCTTAACTCTTTGGCATCCATTGACTTAACCTCATCAATCGGCATCCTTTGTCCGACCTCGACATACAAATTGCCTTCTCTCAGGACGAAATCGTTTTTCGGCATCACATCATGCGCGCCGTGGATGAAAATCGGTAAAATATCAACGTTCAAAGCTTGTGCCAGCTGGAAGGCGCCTTTGTGGAAACGTATGATCTCGCCGGTCACTGAACGCGTGCCTTCTGGGAAGACAACCACGGAATAGCCACGTTTTACAAGGCTTTGCAAACGTTCAACGTTCTTGTCGTAGCCGTCAGAAACAGGATAGAACTCAGCAAACCTGATTATAACACCATAGATAGGGTTCTTCCAGACCCAGTCGGTGGTAAGCAAAACGACTTTCGGATGAAGCATCATTGTGCAAAGCAAATCAAGGTGCGACTGGTGGTTTGTGATGATGACAGCAGGCCTATCGAACTTCTCGCCGTACTTATTTTCAAGGTGGAATTTAACACCAGGAAGAAGTTTCAACGCGATGCGCATGAAATACATTATCATTTGGTGATAACGATAGCGTTTGTTCTTGGTGCGAGGCCATAATACTATGTAAATCAACGTTAAAGGCGTTACTATAACGAAAGCTGACAAGAAGAAGACTAACAGCGTCAAAGCGGTGTAAAGCATGCGTTTAAGCGTCAATGGCACCTCGCGAAGCTGGCCTTTTTTCTTGGTAAGCCAGCCGAAGACGATAGGAGGGAGGTAACATGCCATGAACACAACCGTTGCCATGCCGATGATAGCCACCTCAGCAAACGACTTCATCGCCGGGTGTTTTGCGAATATCAGTGTGCCAATGCCGATAAACATCAGGATTCCTGAGAGAATCACGCTGTTACGGTAGTTTTTCAGCATTTTTTTGCCGTAAGCATACTCATAGAGCAGTCCCTCGGTAATAAAAATGGTGTAATCATCGCCTTGACCGAAGATGAACGTCGCCAAGATGATGTTGACGATATTGAATTTTATTGCACTTAAGTGCATGATTCCCAATATCCAAGCCCATCCGATGGTGAGCGGCAAGAAGGCTAAAATTGATAATTCAAGTCTGCCGAACGACACACAAAGGAAGAAGAAAACGACGATGCTGCACACGTATAAGATGTAGTCGAAGTCATCGGATAGCGCATTGACGAGGTTGTTGCCCACATCGCTGATGCTGAAAGCGAAGGAATTCTCTGGCAATGCCTGCCGCAGCTGCTGTTTCAGCAATTCTGACTCACTGGCTGGGACCTTAACAAAATCGACGATTCTCGTCAAAGAATCATGTTGCAAAGTGTAAGTCTTGCACAACTCCGCCAAGGCTTCCATTTCATCTACTGACTTTGTAACATATTGTTTGTCAATGTTTTGTGTAAACATTTTGAAAGCTTCTGGAGTAAAACCGACTTTTACAGCTTCTTTTTTTACTGTTTCTGCGATATCTGCGTGCCTTTGCCAGAAATCAGTCCATTTTTCAAGCGATTGCTGCTGTTTTTCAATTGATGGGAGCAAGCCGTTTGGACCGGAAATGGATGTAGATGGGTGTAGAGACGGATGAAAATCCGTCTTCAAATTATTAATTATCACCTCATTTTTTTCCAAAGCCTCCTGCAGATCCTTGCCTTCCGAAACGACATAGATCAAATCTGTCTCACCATCATTATTTAACGACTCACTCAAGATTGCCAAATCTTCTTTCTGTTGCTCCGTCATGTAATTGATGTTGTGCAAATCGGCGTCGAAGACTGTATCTTGACTGAAGTAACTGAGTATCAAGGTGATAATAACAATCGGCCAGAAAGCGTAGAGCTTGACTTTTCTCCATTTCTCTGATGGCTCCTTGCCGCTGTCGACGAAGAGTTTGTGCGTTTTCTTTGGTGATACCGCAAACAAAGGCAGGAAAATCATCACGAACAGTATCGTGCCCACCAACATTAAAGCTCCGAAAAGTCCCAAGTCGTGCATCGCCTCCGCTTTCACGAAGATCAGACAGGCAAAAGCCGCCACAGTGGTGATATTGCCAATAACCAAAGGCTGAATCACGTCTTTTAGCGCCTCGCGTTTGTTTGGCTCTTGCTTGATATGGTCAAGATAATGAAGCGGGTAATTCACGGCAATGCCAACAATCACTGAGCCTATGCCCACCACGATGATGGAGATGCTGGCTTTGAAAAGCGCAATTATAGCCAAAGCGAAAACCCAGCCGAAGAGGATGGAAATGCCAAGCCATAAAAGGTTGCGTTTTCTTGCCATCGTAAACATTAAGATGCTGAAAATCAATACAATAGCGAGTGCGATGGACAGGAAACTGTCGTTTTTGACCTGTTGTGCATTGGTAACTGCAATAGTTGGCGCTCCAATAGCAGAAATCTTCACATTTTGATGTTGTTCTTCAGTCAAACTGATGACATTATCAATCAAATTTACAAGGATGGCATTGTTTTTGGTGTCGCTGCCCGAGAAAGGGGAGGTTAGGAACGCAAATGCTTTGTCACCAGCTTCGTTGAAAAGATATTCATCTTCAACACGATAGCCTTCAGTGGCGTTGAGGGCGTTAAGGCGTTGAAGCGTTGGCGAATAGAGATTCAATGGGTCGGCCTGCACGCCTTCGATGACGAAGCTCGCCGTCGGAAACGCCAGCATCCGCTTGATGTTCTGCATGCATGTCGCCACATAATCAGGCTCAGCAAGCAGCGAATCCATACGTCTATAGTCGTCGTCAGTCAAAAACAACGGCTGATTTTGACGGATGAAATCGATGGCATCGAAGACCAATCCGTCATCAACTTTGCATCGTAAGTCGCTGACTAATAAAGCAGTATCTGATTCTTCCCAATTCGATTCGAAATCATCCAAGGCACTCATCAATTCGTCCATGTCGTCGCCTGAAAAGATGACTGTGATTTGTCCTTGGTTGCTCAAATCGTCGTAAACAGAGGTGTATTTCTCCTTTTCTGGGTCTGTTGGCAGGAAGTCGGCTATGTTTTCCTTGTAATCAAGTTTTAATGCTGAAAATACGCATAATGCGATGATTATCAATAATAAAACTATTGAAAAGGCCTTCTTTTTCGACAAGAAGTCGTATATTTTAAGGAAGAACTTAGTCATGCGACCTCCTTCTTCTAATATAACGTGAAGGCAGACCGTAAATCACCGCCAGAATGCATAAAAATGTGTTTAACACGCTGATTCTGAAGAAGTCCCAGAACGGACGGAAGTGTGTGACGCGTTCCTCGGCTTTCGGATAGAACACGTTAATTTTAATAGGTATCAGGTCGGTTCCACGCCATGCAGCTCCAACCAACAGCTCTAATTCTGCTTCATATCGTGAAGTCAAAAACCGCAGACTCGGCAGGTTTTTCAATGGATACAGACGATAGCCTGTTTGGGTGTCTGGCAGATTGACGCCTGTTTGAACCTTGAACCAGAAATTGGAAAACTTGTTCGCGAAGGTGTTTTTTCCAGGCATATTCTCCTCGTTGAGGTTGCGACTTCCTACTATCAAGGCGTTTGGATGTGTCTCTAAGGTCTTGATAAACAATGGAATATCTTCCGGGAAATGCTGACCGTCGCTGTCAATGCTTATGGCGTAATCGAAGCCGAGGTCCTGCGCTTTTTTGAACCCTTGTTTGAGAGCATAGCCTTTGCCTCTGTTTTTACCATAATCGACAACGGTAATCTTATCTCCAAATGAAGCTAAAATTTCAGCGGAAGTGTCTGAGCATCCGTCGTTTACGACTATCACATCGGGGCAGAACTGCAAAGTGCGTTCCACCACGTCACGCAGAGTGCCGCCGTTATTGTATGTCGGCATCACCACGCAAATTTTCGATGTATTAGAGTCGTACATTACTGAAAATCAATGATATTTTAGCGTAAACCATGGCATCGTCGCTTACAACGACTTGAGCCTTGACGCCGTTTTCGTCCTCGACGATATTTGAAAAACTATATCTTATTTTTTTACCCTCTTCAGGTATTATCACCATCAAAAATTTGACGTTTTTAATGCTTTGCAGATAGAGCTTGTGACCGAGCTTGTTTTCGAGTAATTCACCGGCGGCTTGAATGACGCAAACGCCAGGCGTTATTGGACTTCCAGGAAAATGAGACTTGTAAATGGGATGCTCTGGATTGGTTCGCAAAACAGCCTCGAAACCATTGTCGCTATCGTTTGTCGATTCTATTATGAAAAAGCCTTCTGTCAGTCGCATAACTCGTTGATTTTCATGTCATAAAACTGTATTGTCGTCACATCGCCGCTCGCCTCGGTCATCTCCACTTTATTGATGATATTATTTGACTTAGCGAAGTAAAAAGTGAGCATTGAGAACATGCGTTTCATGTTGTGCTTTTTAGGCTTCATCTCGGCTTTCCAAAACTCGCCGTCATCAGTAATTGCTACGTCAAACATTGATTTGTCGAAAAGCTTCTGGCCTGTCGCGCTACTCATGATGATGCTCACAATTCCTTGATACATCCTGCCTGATTTGGCATCGAGCACTTCTTCATTCCCATCGGTAATCTTAGTGATTTTTTCACCGTCGACTAAAAGCGCGAATGAATAGGGTGATGTGTATTCCCAACGCATCTTATCAGGTGAATTATAATTCATAAGTCCTTCAGACACAGTCGGTTCTGCGAGCATTGCCATCGTTTTTTGTTGTGTAAAACGACAGTTCATGCATTGCATTGAGGCTGCTTGTTGGGTAAGCATTTCCATAATTTCATCGTTCGATTGAGCGAAGCTGAAAATGCTTGTAAGCATCAGAAAACCAATGAGATATAACTTTTTCATATCATTTCATGATTAAGAAACAACCAGCTACGACGAGTATCAGACCAATCCAACGAGAGAACGGCACTGCTTCGCCGAAAACGAGCCATGCTGCTATCATTCCGAACACAAAAGAGAGGCTGGTGAGGGGATAGGCTTGACTGAACGGGAATTTTTTCAAAATGTAAAGCCACATCACCGTTGCAATGCCGAAACTGACACCGCAGGCGAGTAGCCACCAGTCGACCAAAACGGCTTTGAAATATGTCCAAGTCCATTCAAATTTTGGAAGTTTCTCCATCGCGAGCTTCAGGAAAACCTGACCTCCAGCAAGGAAAAACGTCTGCAACGATACAAGTCCTATCAGTCTCCACATAATTATGCCTCCAATAATGTTAATGAATAATTATTGCCATCAGAATGATTGAAAATCAATATCTTAGATGACTTTTTATCGCTAATCTCTGATGGATTTACAAACAGATGTGCAGGGATCCTGCCTGCCTTCAAGCACTGTGCCGCCACATAAACCCCTATGCCTGAAGAGGTGAAGCTTTCGCCAAAGATGTGCTTGTATTTCATCAACTTAGCATCGATGAACAACTCTTTTGTCTCTGCAAAATAAGCCTCATCACTTTTATGGTTTCCGCTTATTCCTGTTAAAATATAATCTGCTTGGAAATCTTTTGCGACAGCTTTCAATTTCTCCAAAGTCGGTTTGTGTAACATCTTGAAATTAACCAACTTACAGAGATAATCATCGTTCTTTGTGCCCAAAACCACTGAAACGGCGGCTTCTCCGCACATCTCATCATCCTGACCCATCATGCCGCCCTTTTTCAAAATGCGATAAAACGTCTCGGTGAGTTCGTCGTGACCGCCAATCAAAGCGGAGTTTATCTTGCCAAGTCGCATCTGCAAAACCGCGTCCTGCAAGGCACTGTCGAACGATATGCCTTTGTGTGCGTAGGTCACATTATAACCGTGATTCTTAGTTTGAATCGCGACCAAAGAGCTAATCGTGTTGTGCGTCGACTGCATGAAATATGTCGGACTGAGCATCTGCTCGCCGTCTTTTGAAAGAGCATCCAAGAAAAACTCAGTGTTTTCAATGCAACCGTAGCCTGTTCCGGTGATGATGGCGTCAACGCTTTCCAATCCTGACGCTTTGATAGCTTCTTTTGAAGTGGCAATCGCACGTTTCAAAATCTTACCCATCCTTCGAGCTTCGATAGGGGAGATATAATCCTTAAAACTCGGATCGATGGAACGGTTGAAAGGTGTCTGATACTCAATAGGTTGAGTCATCCAGTCCTCGCAAAGTGGTTGTTGGACAGAAATCTGTTTTGCTGATAAAACATATATCGGCGTTGTGGTTTCTGAACTTATCGAACTGGTTTCGTATTTTGATAAAAGCAGTGATGAGTCGTTGCCGCCGAAGCCGAAAGCGTTGCACAAGACATGCTTCAGCTCTTTCTTAACTGATTGATGCACAGGTACTATGCCGTCTTCCATTGGCTGTGACCAGTTTAAGTTGACTGGCACAAATCCGTTTTGTAACGCCAAGATACAGAACACTGCCTCAATCGAGCCGGATGCGCTTGTTGTGTGTCCCGTGAACTGCTTCGTCGACGACATCGGAGGCACGTTTTCACCGAAAAGTCGTTTCACTGCAGTACTCTCGCTCGCGTCGTTGTTTGGCGTTCCGGTGCCGTGTGCGTTGATATAGTCAATCTTATCTGGTTGAATGTCAGCGAGTTCCAAAGCTTCTTTCATCGCTCTGAAGGCTCCTTCGCCATCTGGTGACGATGCTGTCTGATGGAAGGCGTCGCATGCGTTGCCGTAGCCTGAGAGTATCGCTTGTGCCTTCACGCCACGTCTTTTCGCACTCTCTTCAGTCTCTAAGACGAGATATGCTGCGCCTTCACCGAGGTTCAAGCCAGCTCTGGTGGCGTCAAACGGACGGCACCATTGAGTGTCTAAGATCATCAACGAGTTGAAGCCGTTGAGGTGGAACTTGGTGATGCATTCGCTGCCGCCCACGACAACGATATCCGCCTCGCCGCAACGTATCATGTTGGCACCCAATATGATAGCGTTTGCTGCCGATGAGCATGCCGTCGATAACGTGGTGATGAACGCGAACTTGCCGAAGTGCTCGGCGGTCATCTCGGAGCAGCTGCCGCAGTCGTGAACCGCGATGTATTCCTTATGGTTCTCGTTGTTGACGTAGTCAAGGTAATACTGCTCGCTCATGTCCATGCCGCCGACGGTCGTGCCCGAGATAAAACCAATGTTCGGTATCATCTCCGGGGTGATCTTAGCCTCTTTCAGAGCCTCGTCGAGGGCTATCATTCCCATCAAAGCGGTGCGGGTTGTGATGTTATTATCGCTGATATTCAGTCGTTTACGCATCTCCTCATCGCTCATCTTGACCTCGCCGACAGGAAACTCCTTGTGCTCTGTCTTGAGGTGGACAAGCGGTCCCACGCCACTGCGGTTGTTCAGCAAGGCATCCAAAGTCTCCACCTTGTTGTTTCCAATCGCCGAAACGACGCCGCAACCCGTTATCAGAATGGGATTCGTCATTTATTTTGTTCTGTTTTTTGCGATAAAGTCAGCCATCACAGCCACCGACTTGAAGATTTCTTTGCCCTTCGCCGGATCCTGCAACTTGATACCGTAATTTTTCTCCATCATCACGATAAGTTCAAGAGCGTCAATGCTGTCGAGGCCAAGGCCTTCGCCAAACAATGATGCGTTCTCGTCGATGTCTTCCGGTTTCATGTCTTCGAGGTTCAAAGCCTCAATAATCTGCTGTTTCAGAGTGTAAATTAATTCGTCCATAACTTTTATTTAAAATTTAACTATTTTTCCATTAAAAAAATCCGTGCTTCAAAATGTTCCTCGTCGCTGCAGTCAACCCAGCCGCCGATGATGCTCGTAGTAACTGGGTCTTGGAATGCGATATCGAGGTTTTTCATGATAATTTGCTCATCGTAATCGTCAATCACGATGAATGATGTCTCGCCGAAATACTTGTTGCGTATGGCGATTTCGCCGGTCACGATGTTTGGCAGGGTGTAGACAAACGCTGCCGGGCTGGGGAAGAAGTGCTCCGGGTCTTGAATCGTCGACTGATAATGTGTGTCGGCTTGCAGAGACGCGTTTCTGTTGAACAGAATGACAGCGCGGTCCTCACGAGGCTCGAAACTTCTGTTACCCTCAATATTTAAAAGGAGTTCCGAAGCTATGAATCCTAATTTGCTCAAGGTGTCCATTTTGAAAAACTTCGGATAATCTCCTATATTATTGCGATAAAGCTCAGTAAGCAATGCCGAGCCTTTCTCGTTGTGTGCCAATGCTTTACCATCGACTTTAACCTCGTTTGGCGATATGTAAACCTGATGCTTAATCATTGCAGACCTCCTTTCGCCATGAGCAATGCCGCGTTGCAGCCTCCGAATCCCGATAAAAGCTTGATGAAAGCGCGTTTTTCGGTTGCTCTGTTTTGATTTGAGACATCAATTTGATGAGTCACGCCTAAGGTCTCAAACCCTCTTGTTCCCAATATATTGTGGTCATCGACAGCCTGCATCGAGATGATAGTCTCAAGCACGCCTGCAGCGCCCATGGTGTGACCGTAATATCCTTTCAATGAATTTACGGGAACGCCAGCCAATCCTGCTCTTTCGATAGCTATCGACTCCATTTCGTCGTTGTATAATGTCGCCGTTCCATGTGCGTTGATGAACGCGATTTTTTCTGGCTCAAGGTCGCCTAAGGCGATTCTCAAAGCCCTGAAGCTGCCTTCACCCGTTCGTGACGGTCCGGAAATGTGGTTGGCATCGTTTCTTATCGCGCCACGACATGCAACCCATTCATTATCATTGACTTTATCTTTCTTGGTATAAATAATTGTCGCGGCTGCATCGCCTAAATTCAAACCTTGTCTGTTGGCATCGAAAGGCTTGCATTCATCAGGCGACAATGCCTTAAACGATTGAAAACCAGACACTATGAATGCCGACTGTACGTCTACTCCGCAAACGATGACGTAGTCATACTCGCCGCCTTCCAAATATCTCATTGCCTCAATCTGTGCGCAAACACCTGAAATACAAGCGTTTGAAACAACGATAGGCTCGTTGGGGTTTCCAAAATGTTTTGTGACTTGTCTTGCCATCATTCCGAGTCTCACACGTTCTTGAGGGAAGCCGGTCTCACGCTTGTCGAGCAAGAACACATTGCCTTTCGTTGTAGAAATGATGAAAAGCACCTTTGACGATGTCACATCAATATTTGTTTGCTCTAAAGCCTTTGATATTGAGGTAATTACGACTTGCTCGTCGAGGGTGTATTCTTCGTTTGTGAACTTATTTCTGTCTAGCAATGATGCCATGAAAGGCTCTGGCAGGCCCCACAGTCCGTCGTATTTGCGTAATGCGGACACGCCTGCTTTCACTGCGGCGTAATTTTCCGCAGAGGTGCTGCCTAATGGCGAGATGATGTTATGTGCAACACAAACTATCATTGCTAATCTTTTGATTCTTTGTCTGTTAACGCTATCTTCATGCTGGCGCGGACTATCTCTTCGTCGCCGATTCTCACCACTGCCTCAACCAGTGTCATCTGCATGACTTCGCTAATCAATTCTATCGTGGTCACCAGTTTTTCGCCTACCTTAGGTGTCCTCGTGATGTTGAGGTTGCTAATTGCCCCTATGACGCCGATTTTTACCGTTCCGCCTTTGTTCAAATTGATATAACCTATTCTTGCCGCGCATGACTGGGCGATGTTTTCAACCAATCCTGATGATGTAAGTCGTTCATCGTCAACGAATAAGTTGTCTTCCTTGACCAGAAGCTCTGTCACGGCAAACACATCGTCGCACGACACCAGCCTGTCGATCATCACGAAGGGCGGTCTCTGTGGCAGCAGTTCGTTAAGCGTTATATCCTCGATTTTTCTCATTGTTTCCAAAAATCAAAATAGTTGAACCATTGTGTCGGGTATCTCTTCACGATTTCCTCGAGATTTGAGGCGAAATTTTGTGCCAGCTGACCCATCTGCTCACGTATCTTAGCATCTCTATCGCATTGAATTACACGGACATAGGCATGATATGTCTTATAACTCTCCTTCATTACGAAGACTGCCAGCATGGCAACGTTTTTTTGTGCCGCCAGGGCGAACGCTCCTAATGGGAATCGTGCTTTCTCACCGAAAAACATGCATTCCGCAGCTTTTTGCGAGCCATAGATTCGGTCGGCTGGCATGCTCACGATCTCACCGTTGTCGATTGCGGTATTCAACGTGAACAAATGCGACATGTCTTCTTTCACCGGGATCATGCTCATGTTGTTTTGCGAAAGCATCCTTTGACGGTTTTCCATCACTGTGGCAGTCTCGCCGGCATACACTAAGGCGTTGAATCTCTTTGACTTAGGTTTTAAAGAATAACCTGCAATCTCATAGTTTCCAACGTGACTGCTCAGGTTGACAAAACCCTCAGGATGTGTCTCTAATTCATCCATAAGTTCCTGACCCTCAGTGATGAAGCGATATTTTTTGCCTGCATACACACAGAAACGGTCCAAAATGACTTGACCGAAACGGAAATGGTTGGCGTAGACCTTCCAGAACGACTTCCAAGGACCGTAGCCGAGGCGTTTTCTGAAAAACTGATACATCGACTTGTAGCCTTTCCTATTTAAAATCATGTAGAAAGGCACCACCAGAGCCATTACGCCGTAGGGCAGCCACAATGGCAGCACACGGAACATGACGATGAGCGAACGCTGCATCCAAGGCTGTCCGTCAGTCTTGCCCGACCATTCGTTATGTTGCAGAGCGTTAGCCATCACTTAGGCCGTCTTCCTCTCAATATAGTCGCAGAAATCCTTGAATGTCTTGACGTTAGCCATCTCTTCGGTCTTGATCTTGAAACCGAATTTACGCTCGACGATGACCACAATGTCAACGAAATCGAGGCTGTCGATGCCGATGTCTTCCTTCAGACGTGCCTCTGGCTTGATTTTTTCCTCGTCTAGTTCAAGATCTTCAATCATGAACTCTTTGACCTTTGCTTCAATTTCTTCCCTATTCATATAATTTTAAACTTTTAACTTTCAACTCTTAACTCTTAACTCTCCTGCATACCATAATGCTGTGCCCGTGTCCCAATCCGTCGTGTATCGTCTCGACTTCCAAACCGGCTTTCTTCACCAGTCGTTCCATGTCATCTGAATGGTACATCTTGCTGTTTCCATTGGCTAAAGCTGTGAAATACAACGATGTCATTGTCAATGCGAAGGCAGCGGCAGGGTAGTTTTGGCGGTCCCAGAATGTCTCCATGATGCACAGACGGCTGTCTTTGTCCATGATTTTAGCTGCTCTTGAAACGATGCTAAGAATCTCGTCTTCGCCAAAGCAGTCGAGGAACTGGCTCATCCAGATGATGTCGTAATGTTTATTTGTAGGGAACTGCTGAGCGTTGTCCAACAGGTTGATTCCGTAGCCGTCGATGCGTTCGAAGCCTTTCTTGTCTTTGGTGAAATTCTTCATCATCTCGAGCTGTTGCGGCAAATCCATGATGGTGACGTTGACATTATCGTCGAAATCGACGCAGCGAAGAGCCCAACGGCCTGTGTTTCCGCCCACATCGAGCAAGGTCTTCGGCTTATTGCTGAACACAATCTGCAAAGCTTGGTCGAACGAGTGGTCCGAGTAAAAATGGTCGAATCCGAACCAGCTCTTCTGCACTTGTTCAGGCAGCTGTGACAAGCCTTCATAAATTGTCGGCCAGTCGCCGAAATGCTCCAAACCTGCGGGTTTTCCTTCTTTCAGAGCATCTTCAAGCTTAAACCAGCCCTCGTAGTTGACGTCGTGGTTGAAGTCGATGTTCACGCGGATGGCAGGGTCGGTGAGGAGGAAGAAACCGGTCTTCGACATGGTGAAACGGTCGGTGTCTTTGTCCAAAATCACTAAACCGATGCAAAGTGAGCCTTCCATCAAGACTTTCACGGCGTAGTCGGAAAGACCAGTCTTTGCTGCTATCTCAGCCATTGTCATGCCATTTTCGCTGTCGCGGAGCATGTCGAGGATGCCGAATTTTATCATCAGTCTTCCAACCTGAAATATTATAGGTCCGAAAGCGATGAAATACGCCATCTCCTGGGCTTCACCAGCGCGTTTGTGCTCTTTCGTATAAGCCTTCTCAAGGCCTGGAAATAATTTCATTTTTAATGTATTTTCTTGATTATCAATGCGCTATTCGTTCCACCAAAACCGAATGAGTTGGAAAGGATAGTCTCTAATTCTTTGTCTGTTGTCTTGTTGATGATGTTCAAACCTTCCGAATATTCGTCAGGATTCTCAAAGTTGATGTTTGGGGCTATGAATTTGCCTTTCATCATGAGGATGGAGTAGACGATTTCACTTGCGCCGGCCATCCAGCATTCGTGACCGGTCATTGATTTTGTTGATGATATCGGGGTTTGGGTGGCTCCGAAGAGTCGTTTCAGTGCCATCGCCTCAAACATGTCGCCTTGTGGTGTCGAGGTGGCGTGAGCATTGACGTAGTCGATGTCTTTTGCCTCGACGCCTGCTTCTTTCATGGCGCGTGTCATGGCGCGGAAACAGCCGTCTTCGCTGGGTTGTGAGATGTGGCTCTCACCGTTTGATGAGAATCCGTAGCCGCATACCTCGGCAAGGATTGTAGCTCCGCGAGCCACGGCGTGGTCGTAGTCTTCAAGCACCAATGCCGCAGCACCGCCGCTTGGCACGAGACCGTCGCGGTCTTTGTCGAATGGACGAGAGGCCTTCTGAGGCTCATCGACTCTCGTGGAGAACGCGCTGATGCCGTCAAAGCTGCCCATCGAGAGGTAATTGGTCTCCTGAGCACCGCCGCAAAGCACCATATCCTGTAAGCCGTTTTTGATTAACAAGGCGCCTAAACCTATTGAGTGTGAGCCACTTGCACAGGCAGCGCTGATAGTCATGTTGATGCCTTTGAGGTGGAAGATTGTCGAGAGGTTCATCGTCACGGTGGAGTTCATCGACTGGAAAATCGCTGACGAGCCAATCAAAGTGGTGTCTTTCTTCTCCAATGCGATCTCATGCGACTCGATGACGGCTTTTGCCGATGAGTCGTTGCCGAAAAGCACGCCGATCTCGTTGTTCAAGAGATAATCTTCGGTGATTTTTGCCTGCTCGAAAGCCTCCAATGTCGCCATGTAAGCGTATTCGCCTTCCTCGGCGAGATACATGCGGAGCTTGCGGTCGAGCTTGCCTTTCAGCTGCGGCTTCTCCACGATGCCGGTGAGAGGTGAGCGATAGCCGTATTCTATACGCTGCGGGTCGACGCCGATGCCCGACTTGCCCTCGCGCAACGACATGCTGACTTCTTCCTTATTTTTTCCCAGACATGACCATATTCCCATGCCGGTGATGACTACTCTTCTTGCCATAACTAATTTATTCTTAATGAATTAAGTGTACAATCCTCCGTTGATGGAGATTGCCTGACCTGTGATATACGCTGCCTCGTCGGAAGCTAAGAACGACACCAGACTCGCCACTTCTTCGGGTTTTCCGAAACGTCCCATCGGGATGAGCTTCTTCAGCTCGTCTTCGTTGAGTTCCTTGGTCATATCTGTTGCGATGAAACCAGGAGCGATGGCGTTGACGGTGACTTTGCGTGCCGCCACTTCCTGTGCCAATGCTTTTGTCGCTCCGATGAGCGCTGCCTTAGCTGCCGAGTAGTTAGCCTGTCCCGGAAGTCCTTTGATTCCTGACAATGACGCCATATTGATGACGCGGCCGTTGCGGTGCATCATCATGTCCTTCAACAGACGGCGTGTGATGTAGAAGAATCCGTTCAGGGTGGTGTCGAGGACTTTGTTCCATTCCTCATCCTGCATGAAAATCATGAGGTTGTCCTTTCTGATTCCGGCGTTGTTCACCAAAACGGAGATATAATCATCCGGATGCGCGGCTTGCCATGCCTCGAGAGCCGTTTCAATGGCTTTAGGATCCGACACATCAAAAGGCATGAGCTCGCCAAAGCCGCCGAGTTCCTGCACCTGCTTGAGGGTGTCTTCCGCAGCCTCTTTGTTCGACTGATAATTGATAATCACCGCAAAGCCGTCTTTGGCGAGCCGCAAGGCTACCGCCTTGCCCAAGCCGCGCGAGGCACCGGTGATGAGAGCGTATTTCATTATTTCAGATTCAATTTAGTGGTTTTTAAATAGTTTTCAACGTTTGCGATCTCTTTGTAGAACGGCGTGTCCTCGATGAAGAGCGGCACCATCTCGCGGATCTTATCGTAAACCTTACGTGAGGTAGGGGAGAGCTTGTCGGCAATCTTCAGGCAGTCTGTAGCCTGCGCCAACGCGATGTACTGTATCGCCATCACCTGGAAGCAGTTTTCGACCACCTGCTTGCAGATCAAAGCAGTGTTGGTGCCCATGCTCACGATGTCTTGGTTGTCGTTGTTGTTAGGGATGCTGTGCACGTAGTTCGGCATCGCGAGTGTCTGACACTCAGCTGTCGTCGAGGTGGCGGTGAACTGGCATGCCTGCATCCCGTAGTTCAAGCCGAGCGTCCCGAGGTTGAGGAACGGCGGCAAGATGCCGTTGATGCGGTCGTGGAACAGGTAGTTGAGCTGTCGTTCCGCTGTCATGCAGAGGCGCACGAGCGCTATCTTGACCTTGTCTTCCTCAAGCGAGATATAGTCGCCGTGGAAGTTTCCTCCATGATAAACGTATTGTGTATCCGGGTCGACGATAGGGTTGTCGCATGCCGAATTCAGTTCGTTCTCAATGATGTTGCGTGCATTTTGCAAGGTGTCGTAGATGGGACCGAGGATCTGCGGAGTGCAACGCAAGGAGTAATAAGCCTGAACTTTGTGCTCAAACACCTTCACGTCTTTATGACCGTAGTCGTACAGTTCGTGTGCGCGTTTCTTCAGGCACTGCGATCCTTCCGAGAGTTCGCGCATCCTGCGTGCCATCACCTGCTGTCCCTCGTGACGACGGCAGCTGTTTTCGCCTTCCGACATGTAATCGTCAAATGAAGCGGCAATCTCATTCATCCAGACGGCTGCGAGTGTAGCCCAGTCGAGGAGGTTCTCAGCGTGCAGCTGATTCACCACGCTGATGCCTGTCATCACAGAGGTCCCGTTGGTGATGCTCAAGCCCTCGCGGATGTGCATCGTCAAAGGGGTGAGCCCGAGTTGTCTCATCACGTCGGCCGACTTACGCCATTCGCCTTTGTAATGCACCTCGCCCTCGCCGATGAGACAGAGCGCGATATGCGCCAGCTGAACCAAATCGCCGCTTGCTCCCACGCTGCCGTGCATCGGGATGAAAGGGTAGATGCCCTCGTTGATGAACGAAATCAACAGGTTAGCGACGTCGACATGAACTCCCGAACGGCATTGTAACACCGTGCCCAAGCGTGCAATCATTGCTGACTTGACATAAACATCGTCGAGTGGCTCGCCAGCACCAGTGGCATGACTGCGGATGATATTATATTGCAAATCAGTGAGATAACGGTCGTCAACGCGCCATTGTGCCATAGGACCGAAGCCTGTGTTGATGCCGTAAATCACTTTTTCGGCGGCGAATTTCTCCAAAAAACGGTAGCAAGCTTCCACACGAGCCTTCCAATCGTCGGAAACCTCAATGTTTTCGCCAGAATACAAAACTTTTTCTACTTCGCTGAGAGTTATTCTGTCCTTAAAAGTTATCATAAAACACTCGTTATTGCAAAATTGTTAAAACTTGCAAAAATAACAAAAAAATCAACAGATTTCCAAAAATATATAAAAATAAAAAACATGCGACCTTTAAGATGGTCTGGTTAAGAAGAAGTATTAGTTTTTGATAACTTTATAGTATTGGAATAAACTATCTGAGAATTGTAATTTTAAAATGTATATTCCTGATATCAGATTATTGATGTCGATTGACGAGAAATTATCTGATAAAACATTATCAATCAATATATTACCTTGTAAGTCGAATAATTGGCAGCGGCAGAGCTCTTTATTTGATGAAATATTCAAAATCCCATTGCTCGGATTAGGGTAAATCATAGCATTGTTTTCAGAAATCTCATCAACGGCATCAAAGCAATAGCGATATGTCCAATTTTCTGGTAATGAGTTATCTAAATCTAAATCAATAAGTTGCAAAAACGGACCGTCGCCGTCAGGCTCAGTAGGCCACGGCTCTGAGTCAGCGTAATGCACCTCATCGATGACGTTGCCCCAAGCGTCTGCAATGACGATTTTTTCGGATTTATTGGAAAGCTTCCTCTGATATTCTCCGAAAGGAATATTGTTATAGTATTGAATATATGTCAAGGAGTCAGAACACAATACTAAAGAGTCGCGGGCTGCGAGTTGTGAGCCATTAGGAAACTGGTATGTGATGCCTAACTCGCGAAGATATATTCCGGTAAGGTCGACATCGTCGTCGCCGTTGTTGTTAATCTGAATGAACTCAAGTTGGTTGCCGTTGATAGTGTCGACATCGGCCGGATGATAATGAATTCTGGATATTACCAGAGGTGGCAAATAGATGTCGTCACAGTTGTCGTACGAACCGATATTCTGGTTTAACCAATTGATTCTCTGCTGAATCCATGTCTTCATCGACTGTACTTCTGATGCATGAGAGTTCATCTGGTGCCATCTCTGGTTGTCGCGAACTACAGCTTCTGAAATCCAGGAGTCAATTTCGTCCATACGGTCGCATAACCTGTTGTAATCCAATACATTGCCATCTGAAGTTACCTCAAACCAACGTTTAGCCAAGTAGCATCTGAATTCATCGGTGTTGAACAAGTTAATCCAGAATTTAGGACCGGTATTGTCGTGATTGTCGAACTGCCACACGTCGTATCGACTTCGATCCCCAAACTCATCGTGACCATACGCGAGGTTATAGTCCCAGATAGGACCGGCACGCAACTTGCCTCTGTTGTCCTTATGGAAAAACGTACTCAAATGATACACATCGACATTTGATGAGAATTCTGCCATAATCATGAAATCCACAAAAGTGGATACATCAATGATGCTTGGGATACCGTTATCTATTGAAACATTGTGACTTTCCGCTTTATCTGCAAGGTCGAAGAACACATTTTTTATATAATTGTGTTGTGCTGCCGTTATATTTCCAGGTTTGGGATATTCATGAATAAAAACTGCAGGTTGAGGCCACCAGTTACCGTTGTTGCTTTCCATTTCCCATTCATAATAATCGCCATCCGACCTGTCTGTTTGGACGATATGTCCGCCGTCTTTATCAATGTTTACACGGTTGTCGTCAGCCTTGATCTTCTCCATGAAGACATAAAGTCCCTTGTAATCGTCGTTGATGATAACCTCGCAATAAACGCGTCTGGAAGCATATTGCCCAAGTTGTTCGAAAAGTTCGTATGACAACACATCACGTAAACCTGTCTGGTCGAAAGCCAAGGAGTTGAGCACCCAGTCATTCTCTTTCGGCATGCCTAACAGACTGACATTGTTATTCGTAACATCATCATCCATCAGTGTTTCAAAGCCGTAAGGCTTTTTAGGCAGCATCTGCGACGAACTTCCACGTATTTCGATGCCGATGCGGCCGTCATAATTCAAAAACTCAGGGCTGTTAGTGTCCGAAAGGTAATTCCTTGACCCGTCCTGATGCCATATTATCTTCATTGTTCCTAACACCTTAGGCTCGTCGGGGATGTTGACGTGGCCGTCGGTTTCGATAACCACAATAGGAAGGTTGCTGTCGGTGAAATTTTGCGCCACCGACAGGATTGGAATCCAAAATAATAATATAACAAATAGTTTCTTCATAATTTGTTGTCATTTCGAGCTTGTCGAGACCTGAGCTTGCGAAAGCATTCACCTTGGTGAATAAATACTTTTGATCCGTAAACAATTGAATAAGTCCGTTAAACAAGGATTTCTCCATTTCGCTTCGCTCCAGTCGAAATGACGGAGAGCGTTATTCTTCAGGATACTCCGGAATCTCCATTATCTTCAGAGATTCTGCAAAGTATGTTGATGCGGTGAGCTGTGGGTAGTTGAGCAGTACAGATATTGCATCCTGGTGCTCGGCGCGGATTTTCACCATCTCTTCTTCAATCTCCAAAGCTATAGGGAGTTGTTCGTTGAAACGGATCTCGCTGGCTCTTTCCACTGCATCGCGGATTATCGGCGCTACTTCTTCGTAATATTTCAGCAGAACCTTGTTGCGTGCATCTTCGTCCTCAGTGTCAAGTTTTGCTGCATATTTCTTGTAAATCTCAGCACATTGCTTATCAGCTTCCTGATAAACATTATCGGCTTTGTCGCCAATGGCTGTCCATCTGTCGATGGTAGGCTGCAGTGGCTCAAGATATTCGCTGGCTTCCATGGCTTGTGCCAACATCGCGGCCTCTGCCTGGCCTTCCTTATAATGTTTCTCCAGATATGCCTCCTGTTCCTCCTCGCTCATGGTGGCGAGCATGTCGATTTCTTCTTTCGTGAGACCTGTGTAAAGCTCGGCATTCTTGTATGCGGCATCCATAATCTGGGCTGAATCGGCATACTGTAGAGGTATTTGGAACACCTTGCCGGTGAGGTCTAACACCTTCATCTGGAACTTCATGACTTCGCTTGACATCATCTTTAAGCCCTGTCCGCCAAGCTCGGCTTTTTTATAGCTGACCATCTGCTGCACCGATGGAATAGGCTTAAGCTGACGCATTATGCCTTCATAGGTGAGAGGCTCATCGCTTTCCTCCATGACTGCCGGCTCTTCTGCCTCCACGTCGGGAATCTGGCCTACGATGGCATCAGATACCTTGTCGGCTGCTTTTTCTGATGTCTTCTCAATGATCTTGTCTTCAGTCTTCTTTTGCGCTTTTTTCGCAGCTTTTTCTAGTAAACCGCCTATCTGCGCGTTGGCTGCACATGTGCCGACGACTACGGCGATTATCAACAATAAAAGTCTTTTCATAGTTATAGTTTTAAAGGTTAGATTCAATATTATTTAACTATTATTTTTTTGGATAAACCATCGCCTATCTTTACAAAATATATCCCTTTTTCAAGCGTAATGGTTTCTTTTTCAATGATTTTTCTCTCTAAGACTATTTGTCCAAGGGTATTGGTGATTGTCAATGCTCCGGTGCCTTCTATTGTGATGTCTCCGTTTGACGGGTTAGGGTAGATGCTCATCGTCGAGATGTTGTGTTCGTCAACAGACTCATATCCGGCTGTTGCCCATAGTGTGAACATTGCTGTGGCGCAGTCGCAGTCGAGAGCAAAGAAAATGTCGAGATATGCCATCGTCCCGGTCTCAATGTCTGGTGACAACGTGGCAATGCCTGTGAAATCAACGGTTTCGTTAGGTTCAGCATGGAATTGGGTGTGCTCTGTCCCGTCAATATACATGTGCAAGTCAGAGAAATAAATAGTGTGTGGCGTTATTATGACATTGGCAGGTTCATAACCCAAATTGAGGAATGTGCAGTTGAATTCGACTTGAGAGCCAGGTTCTGCAGTGGTGTAAAAGCTAAACGGCTCAACGGCCACCTCGTATTTTCCGACCATATCGACTCTGATGTCGTCGAGGGTTAGTATGCAGTCGCCGCAGTATGACTGCACTGCATGTATGCCGAAATACTCATAATCAGCTAGCATTTCTTCAATGTAAGCCGAGAATTTCTCGTAGGTGTCGCCGCTGACGGTCTCATCGAGCAGAAGCTGTGTCATGGCGCTGGGATTAGCTTCGTTGCCTGCCCATATTTCCATATGATATCCGCCGTCGGATATTGCCCAGAGTGTGAATCTGTATTTCAGTTCCTGGCTCATAAACATAGGCATGAACATCCACGATTCGGCGCTGTTGGTATACGCGTACCAGTTGCCGGTATGTGGTGTGCGATTATGGTCTTTGTCGAGGTATCCCGCAAGCCAAGAGTTGTCGTCACACACCCATCCCACAGGCACTTCCTCGTCGTGGTTACCATATTCGAACCCTTCAATGAGCATGCTGTCAGCAAACGCAATTCTCGCTGCAAACAATATAAATAAGGTGAATAAAAGTTTTTTCATAGATTAAATGATTATCGAATTGCAAAAATATAAAAAATTGATAAAAGATTAAAGAAAAATGATAAAAGATTTTAATAAAAAAAAGGTAGAGACGTCATACAATGGCGTCTCTACTATCATTTAAACGGTAAACAGTAAACGGTAAACTAAAGCTTACGGCTTACTTCTTTCTCCGTATAACCTTCAATGATATCTCCAACCTTGATGTCGTTGAAGTTCTCAATGTTCAAACCGCATTCGAAGCCTGCGGAGACCTCCTTCACGTCGTCTTTGAAACGTTTCAGAGAGCCGAGTGTGCCTTGGTGAACCACGATGCCATCGCGGATGAGACGTATCTTCGTCTGACGGTTGACCTTTCCGTCGAGCACCATACATCCTGCGATATTTCCAACCTTGCTGATGTGGAACACCTCACGGATCTCGATGTTGCAGGTGACGACCTCTTGGATCTCAGGAGCCAACATACCTTCGATAGCTGACTTGATTTCCTCGATAGCAGTGTAGATGATTGAGTACAGACGGATATCGATCTGCTCTTTCTCGGCAATCTTTCTGGCCTGCATAGTCGGGCGCACGTTGAAGCCCACAATGACAGCGTTGGATGCTGATGCCAGCATGATATCGGCCTCGCTGATAGCACCCACTGACTTGTGGATGATGTTCACCTGTACCTCTTCTGTCGAGAGTTTCAGCAATGAGTCGGACAATGCCTCCACAGAGCCGTCCACGTCAGCTTTGACGATGATGTTGAGCTCTTTGAAGTCGCCGATGGCGATACGACGTCCGATTTCATCCAAGGTGATGTGTTTCTGGGTTCTGATACCCATCTCACGCTGCAGCTGCTGACGTCTGTTGGCGATTGTCTTAACCTCGCGTTCGTCGGTCATCACGTTGAAGTTGTCGCCTGCCTGTGGAGCACCGTTCAAACCGAGTAACAAGAGTGGGGTAGAAGGACCAGCTTCTTTCAACGGCTGGTTGCGCTCGTTGAACATAGCCTTCACCTTGCCGTATGTTGTGCCTGCGAGAACCATGTCGCCGACGTGTAATGTTCCTTCCTGCACCAAAAGTTTTGCCACGTAGCCACGTCCCTTGTCGAGTGCCGATTCGATGACAGCACCTTTGGCTAATTTGTTTGGATTACCTTTGAGGTCGAGCATCTCGGCTTCGAGAAGCACCTTCTCGAGCAACTCGTCGACGCCGATACCTTGTTTTGCTGATATCTCCTGTGACTGCACCTTGCCGCCCCATTCCTCAACGAGGATGTTCATGTCGGCAAGCTGACGGTAGATCTTCTGTGGGTCAGCCGTTGGCTTATCGATCTTATTGATAGCGAATACGATAGGCACGTTGGCGGCGTGAGCGTGGTTGATAGCCTCGACGGTCTGCGGCATCACGTTGTCATCAGCAGCGATGACGATGATGGCGACGTCGGTGATCTTGGCACCACGGGCACGCATAGCTGTAAACGCCTCGTGACCAGGAGTATCGAGGAATGTTATCTTCTTGCCAGTGCTGGTCTTCACCTCGTAAGCACCGATGTGCTGGGTGATACCGCCAGCCTCGCCAGCCACCACGTTGGTGCTTCTGATGAAGTCCAACAACTTGGTCTTACCATGGTCGACGTGACCCATGACGGTGACGACAGGAGCTCTTGGGACGAGGTCTTCCGGATTGTCAGGCTCGTCGGCTTCTGCGATGGCTTCCTGCACGTCCATGCTCTGGAACTCGACTTTGAAGCCGAACTCCTCTGCTACGACTTGCAGAATCTCAGCGTCCAGACGCTGGTTGATGGAGACGAACATGCCGAGGCTCATGCAGGTAGCGATGACCTTGGTCACAGGGATGTTCATCAATGTTGCCAACTCGTTGGCGGTGACGAACTCCGTGACCTTGAGGATTTTCTGTTCCTCCATTTCGTGCATTCTTTCCTCCTCAAGCTCGTTCTGGATGTTGTGACGTTTCTCACGACGGTGCTTTGAAGTCTTCGACTTTCCAAGTGGCGACAGTCTTGCGAGTGTCTCCTTGATCTGTTTCTGGATTTCTTCATCCGAAAGCTCAGGCTTCTCTTCAAAGATAGGCTGTTTGCCCTTCTTGAAGCGGTCTTTCGAGCGTTTCTCGTCTTTGCCAGGTTTTCCACCTTGACCTTGCTGCTTGCCACCTTGTTGTGGCTTACCGCCTTTATCTTTTGGCTTGTCAGCGCCCGCCACCTCGTTAGGGTTGACAGGTGAGTTGCCTATACGTTTACGTTTTTTCTTCTTGTCCTTCTTGTCTTCACCAGATGTCGCTACAGGTTTGCCTTTGCCTTTATGCTCCACAGGAAGCTCGATCTTATCGACAATTCTTGGACCTTCCAATTTCGTGAATTTGGTAGGGATGAAGTTGTCTTCAGCACTTAGCTCTGGTTTGGCAGGCTGTTGCTCTGGCTCTGCCGGTTTCTTCGGTTGTGGCTGAACAGGCTTAGGTTGCGGCTTTGGTTGAGCCGGTTTTGGCGCCTCAACAGGTTTTGCAGGCTGAGCCGGTTTAGGCTGTGGCTTTTCCTCTTTCTTGCCAGTGTTTCCGGGCTGTCCGTCACCCTTCTGTTCCTTGGCCTTCTTGCCGCCGTCCAAATCAATCTTGCCTACGACATTTAACTTAATAGCCTCAACTTTTTCTTCCTGTTTCTCTTCTTTTTTAACCTCGACCTTCTCTTCTTTCTTCTCCTTTATCTCAATCTTCTCCTCCTTATCCTCTTTATCCTTCTTCTCCTCTTTATCCTTCTTATCATTGACAAGGATATTCGATTTGATGGAGACGATCTCCTCTTCTTCTTCAACGACTTTCGGCTTCTCTGTCGATTCAACGGTGATGGTTTTACCTTTGAAAGCGATGTTTCCGAGCTGATCGGCGTTTTTCTTCACTTCTTTTTCGCCCTGATATTCCTTCACGACGAGTGCATACTGCTCCTCTGTGAGCTTGGTGTTTGGCGATGGGTCGATGCTCATGCCTTTCTTGGCAAGAAATTCCACAATTGTCGAGGTGCCTACGTTAAACTCCCTCGCAGCCTTTGATAATCTGATGTTTTTAACTTCTTCGGACATAAAAATTTCTAATTTTGTTAAATTTTTCTCTAATCTTTATAAAACTTTTAAACTGTAAACAGTAAACTCTACTCAGCGAACTCGGCCTGCAAAATCTTGAACACCTCGTTCACTGTCTCGATCTCGAGGTCAGCGCGTGATGCCACTTCTTCCGGAGTGTATGCAAGGACGTTCTTAGCTGTGTCGCAGCCCATTCTTCTGAGTGAATCGATGATCCAGTCTTCGATTTCATCGTTGAATTCCTTCAAATCGACGTCGTCTTCCATGTCGACTTCATCTGAATTTCTGTAAACGTCGATGTCGTAGCCTGTGAGCTTGCCGGCGAGTTTGATGTTGTAGCCGCCCTTACCGATGGCGAGGCTCACCTGGTCGTTCTCCATATAAACTTCAGCGAGTTTCTTGGCCTCGTTGATGTTGATTGAAGTGATCTTAGCCGGGCTCAAAGCTCTGCTGATGAACAATTCAGGTTTTGTCGTGAAGTTTATGACGTCGATATTCTCGTTACGAAGTTCTCTCACGATGCCGTGGATACGTGAGCCCTTCATACCGACGCATGCGCCAACAGGGTCGATTCTGTCGTCGTATGACTCGACAGCGATCTTTGCTCTCTGACCTGGCTCACGCACGATCTTTCTGATGGTGATCAAGCCATCGTAAACTTCCGGAACCTCTTGTTCGAACAAGCGCTGCAGGAAGATCTCAGATGTTCTTGACAAAGTGATGACAGGTGTGCCGTTCTTGTTTTCGACGCTCTTCACGATAGCGCGGATTGTCTCGCCTTTCTTATAAACGTCAGCAGGAATCTGCTCGATTTTTGGCAGAACGAGCTCGATGCCGTCTTCGTCAACAGCGATGATTTCCTTGCGCCATGCCTGTGATACCTCGGCAGTCACAATCTCACCAACTTTATCTTTGTATTTCAGATAGATGTTTTCCTTTTCGTATTCCATGATTTTGGTCTGGAGGTTCTGGCGGATTGCCAAGATCTCTCTTCTGCCAAAGCTATGGATATCAACTACTTCCGCCACATCGTCACCGACTTCGAAGTCCGGCTCGATTTTTATTGCGTCGGAATATGCAATCTCTGCGAGCTCATCCTCGACAGCGCCGTCCTCAACTACAGTGCGGTTGTGATAAATCTCAAGGTCTCCCTTGTCGATGTTGACGATGATGTCGAAATACTCGTCGCTGCCGTATTTCTTGGCAAGCATAGCCTTGAACACGTCGCTGAGGATGTGCATCATGGCTTCACGGTCGATGTTCTTAAACTCCTTAAATTCGGAGAAGGTGTCGATTAAGTTAAGTGTGTCCATTTTAAAATTTAATATATGGTCTGACTTCTTTTAATTTATTGATTTCCAATGTTGTAGCATCGTGATAGATGACTTTTGTCAACTTGCCGTATTTCTTCGCTTCGGCTTCCTCGACTTCAAGCTGCTCGTCGTTGAACGACAGCAGTTTATACATCTTTTTCACGCCTTCTGTATCGGTGATAATCAAATCCTTGCCGATGTATTTTTTATATTGTCTCATCTTCAGAAGAGGCTCGTCGATGCCTGCCGACGACACGCTGAGTTCGTAATCCTCAACATCGCGGTCGAGTTTCTCGTTGATGTAGTTGCTCACCTCAACACAGTCGTCGATGGTCACAGAGCTGTCAGCGTCAAGGAAAAGCTCGATGACGTTGCTCTTGCTGATCGTCACGTTGACGACGTAACGGTCGGTGTCTTTCATGGCTTCTTCCGCCAAACTGATGATTTGTTCTTTCGTTATCATTGCTTTAACAATAAAAAAACCTGTTACATTCCGTAGCAGGCCTTCAACTCTTTCCTAATGTTGTCGAGCAAGGATTCGAACCTTGACAGGCAGAACCAAAATCTGCAGTGCTGCCATTACACCACTCGACATCATTCCAATTCTGAATGCGGGTGCAAAAATACAACTTTTTTGAATATCAACGGAAAAAAGTGAAAAAAATATTTTTATTGACATTGTTTCACAATTTTTGCTTATTTTTGCAATTTAAAATTGTGCGGCCTTAAGGGCTTTAAAGGCATTAATGGCATTAATGGCCTTAATGGCAGCGCAGAAAAATTATCATTAAATGAACTTTAAAAAGTTAAATAATCTTGTTGGTTGGGGCGTGTTTTTGGTAGCCACAATCGTTTATTTCCTCACCATGGAGCCTACTGTCAGCTGGTGGGACTGCGGTGAGTACATTTCAACAGCAAACAAACTGCAAGTCGGTCATCCGCCAGGAGCACCTACATTCCAGCTCATCGGCCGTTTCTTCACATTGTTCGCCTTCGGTGACGTCACCAAGGTGGCAATGATGATCAACGTGATGTCCTGTCTCTGCTCGAGTTTCACGATTTTGTTCCTTTTCTGGACTATCTCCATGCTCGCACAGAAGATTTGGATGCACGACGGCGAAAAGGCTTCGGATAACAACAAACTAGCAGTACTTGCAGCATCTGCGATAGGTGCATTGGCATACACATTCACCGATTCGTTCTGGTTCAACGCAGTGGAAGGCGAGGTGTATGCGATGTCGTCACTCATGACGGCCATCACATTCTGGGCTATCCTAAAATGGGAAAAGGTTTCCGACGAACCAAACCATTATTGTTGGATAATTCTGATAGCCTATCTTATTGGCTTGTCAATAGGCGTGCACCTGCTGAATTTGCTGACGATTCCGGCCATAACATACATCGTTTATTTCAAAAAATACAAGTTCTCTTGGAAAAGCTTCATCTGGGCTGGCATCATCGCAGTAGCTCTCACAGGCTTCATCCAGGTGATACTGATTCCGGCTATCGTTTCGCTCGCAGGCAAGTTCGAGCTGTTCTTCGTTAACGCTCTCGGCTTACCGTTTAACTTCGGAACGATATTCTACTTTGTCTTCATTATCGCATTGATAGTGTGGGGATTATGGTATACAACAAAGAGAAACAAACCGATTTGGAATACTATTATCCTGTCGTTCATGTTCATCCTCATCGGCTATTCATCATTCTTTATGTTGGTGATTCGCGCCAATGCAAACACTCCTATCAACGAGAATGAGCCGAAGGATGCTATTTCGATGCTTTCCTATCTGAAACGTGAACAATACGGCAGTTGGCCTCTGCTTTACGGACCATATTATATGGCAAAGCCGTATGACATGGAAGAGGGTACACCTATTTATTATAAAGATCACAAGAAAGGAAAATATGTCGAAGTGGCTAAAAACCCTGGCGCATATATCTATGACGACAATGTACAGACAATTTTCCCACGTATGTGGAATGGTACAAAGAAGACATATACAAAGACTTACGAGCGCTATATCGACAAGTCGAAGATGCGTGTCACAACACAGAAAAAACCTAACGGTACCACTGAACGTGTGATGATTCCTACGTTCGGACAGAACCTTCGTTTCTTCATTGATTATCAATGCGGTTGGATGTTCTGGCGTTATTTCATGTGGAACTTTGTCGGTCGTCAGAACGACATTGAAGGACAAGGCGAGTTGGAGCACGGCAACTGGGTCAGCGGAATCGGATTCATTGATAATCCGCGACTTGGCAACCAGAGCGACCTCCCGAGAAACAAGCAGAACCCGGTTCATACCGAGTATTACTTCCTTCCATTGATTCTCGGCCTCGTCGGATTGTTCTATCAGCTGAAATATGACTCGAAAAACTGCTGGGTGGTGTTCCTGCTGTTCTTCATGACCGGTGTCGCCATCATCGTATACCTTAACCAGACGCCTTATCAGCCGCGTGAACGTGACTATTCGTATGCTGGCGCCTTCTATGCTTTCGCGATTTGGATGGGCTTCGGCGTGCTCGGTATCATCAACGGACTGAGGAAGGTTGTTGGTAATCAGCGTGTTGCGATATATATCGCTACAGTGTGCTGTCTGTTCGTGCCGATTCTCATGGCGGCTCAAGGTTGGGAAGGCCATAACCGTTCAGGTAAGACCTCGGCACTCGACTGGGGCAAAAACTACCTCACGGCATTGCCTGAAAACGCAGTGATTTTCACACGTGGCGACAACGACACATTCCCTCTTTGGTACGTTCAGGAGGTTGAAGGCTATCGCACCGACGTCCGCGTATGCAATTTTATGCTTTCCGGAGGCTATTGGTATGTGCATCAGATGGGCAGAAAAATCTACAACTCCGAGAAACTTCCTCTTTCGCTGACACCTGCTCAATATGACAACGGAATCCATGAAAATGTCAAGATTGAAAACGTTATCGACGGACCTGTCGAACTTAAAGATGTCATCGATTTCGTGAGAAGTGACAACCCGCGCACCAAAGTGATGACCATCTCGGGCGAGAAAGTTGACTTCTTCCCGGCAAGAACACTGAAATTAACAGTGGATAAAGAGAAAGTCGTGAAGAACGGCATAGTGCCAGAAAGTATGAAAGACCAGATTGTCGATGAGATAGTCTGGACAATCCCGGATAAGATCGATTATCTTTCTAAGAATGAGCTTATGCTCCTTGATTTCATGGCAACCAACAACTGGGAGAGATGCGTTTACTTTACAAGCCTGAGCGACATCGCCGACGTCCTTGGTATTGACAAATATCTGCATCAGCAGGGACTTTCGCATCGTTTCATGCCTGTTGTGGCTCCTGATTATTATAAAGGTGCGGGTGGTGTCTTTGTTGACGGCTCTTATGACCTTCTCGTGAATAATTCGCGCTGGGGTCGTCTCAACGAGCCTGATGTCACCGTTGACCCTGAGAGTTCTCGCAATATTTCCTTCATTAAAATGGCGTACATGCGTCTTGCTCAATCGTTTGTGAATCGCGAGAGATACGATGAAGCCATTGCAGTGATGGATAAATGCCAGTATTTCTTCCCGGACGAGAAGATTCCATACGGTTTCTATTATGAGGGTTATTTCCCTGAGCTTTATTACAAGGCAGGAGCGATGGAAAAAGGTGATGAAGTTTTGATGAAAATCTCAGAGAACAGCATAGATGAGCTTCGTTATTACAAAACTTTGAAGCCGAGATTCGTTGAATATTATAAGGAAGATGTCCATGCGGCATTGTCGCTGGTCAACACCATGGCTGATTGCGCCAAGCGTTACAGACGTTATGATATCCAGCAGTATCTCGACGAGAAAGTGAATGAATATCTGGACTTTTTCTTGTCGTATCTGTAAATTTTTCTTGCGAATCAAAAAAAAGTCCGTATATTTGCAAGTTTGAAAACGAATGGATTTTTATTGAAAAGTATTGAAAATGGAGAATATTAAGAGAGTTTTTGACCTCTTGCCGCATTATAAACAGTGCCATCCTGACCAAAAAGTGGCGTTTGCCGCGAAAGTCAATGGCAGTTGGCGAGAGTATAGTGTCGACGAGTATATTGAACAAACCAATATCATGAGCGGCGCTCTGATTGAACTCGGTATTCAGAAGCAGGATAAAATAGCTGTCATCAGCAACAACCGTCCGGAATGGAACATTCTCGATATGGCTATCACGCAAATCGGAGCCGTAATGGTGCCGATTTATCCTACTATCAGCGAGGCGGATTATAAGATTATCCTCAACAACTGCGAGGCTAAAATAGCTATCCTCGAAGGCGTCGCTGTGATGAATAAAATCGAGTCAATATGGCCAGAGACACCTTCTCTGAAGGAAATTTATACTTTTATAGATAGAGGCACATACGGTTATTTTGATACACTTCTCGAATTGGGCCGTCAGCATCCACATACCGAAGAGATTGAGAAACGTAAAGCTGAAGTCGATGAAAATGATTGCGCTACAATTATTTACACTTCAGGTACGACAGGTGTCCCGAAGGGCGTGATGCTTTCGCACCGTAACCTTATGAGTCAGTGGAAGAACGTGCAGCATTCGGTGTCACCTTGGTCGACAAAAGCATTCAGCTTCTTGCCGATATGCCATGCTTACGAACGCGCTCTCAGCTATGTGTATCAATATCGCGGAATGTCGGTTTATTATGCCGAAAGCATCGCTACATTAGGCGAAAACCTTCAGGAAATCAGACCTAATATCATGTGTGCAGTGCCACGCGTGCTTGAAAAGGTTTATGATAAGATTTATGATTCCGGAAGAAGCATGAAAGGCATCTCCAGAATTATATTTTACTGGGCGGTACGTCTGACGGAACGTTATAAGGTGTTTGACAGAAACTGGATTTATAACCTCAAGCTGAAAATCGCTGACAAGCTGGTATACAGCAAGATTCGTCCGAAAGTAGGTATAGATCAGATAGACGTCATCGTGTCGGGAGCAGCAGCAATTCCTAAGAAAGTGTGTCGTTTCTTCAATGCAATGGGAATTACCATTTTCGAAGGTTATGGTCTTACCGAGACATCACCGGTTATCGCAGTTTCAACAAGGAACAAATACGGCCGTGAGGTCGGTTACGTTGGCGAGCCATTGCCAGGCATCGAAGTGAAACTTACCGATGACAAAGAGATCATCTGCCGCGGTCACAACGTGATGATGGGCTACTACAGACAGCCGGAACTGACTGCTGAAGTCATCGACAAGGACGGCTGGTTCCATACTGGCGACCTCGGAAGCTTCAACGAGCACGGACTTCTGAAAATCACAGGTAGAAAAAAGAATATCTTCAAGACATCATTCGGAAAATATATCAACCCTGACTTCATCGAGAGCAAGTTTATCTTATCAGGATTTATTGAACAGATCGTTGTTCTCGGCGAGAACCAGAAATATGCGGCGGCACTCATCCGTCCGGATTTCGTTTTCCTGAAAGAATGGTGCAAACGTCATGAGATTCCTTACACCACCAACGAGGAAATGATTCGTAAAGAAGAGGTCCTCAAACGTTACAGTAAGGAAGTGAAAAAACTTAACCATGACCTTGGCGACGTCGAGAAAATCAAGAATTTTGCACTCATCGCCGACGAATGGTCTGTTGCGACAGGCATCCTCACCCCGACATTGAAAGTCAAGAGAAACATGGTGATGAGACGTTATGCAGATTTGATTGAGACTCTTTTTAAAAAATAGTTTATGGAAGTAAGAAGGGTATTTGATTTATTAGCGCATTACAAAGAGAAATATCCTGACCAGAAAGTCGCTTTGGCAGGCAAAGTCAACGGAAAGTGGCGCGAATATAGCATCGACGAGTATATCAAACTGACGAATATCATGAGCGGCGCTTTGATAGAACTCGGCGTGCAGCCGCAGGATAAGGTGGCGGTCATCAGCAACAACCGTCCTGAGTGGAACATCCTCGACATGGCAATCACTCAGATCGGCGCTGTCATGGTGCCTATTTACCCGACCATCAGCGAAGGCGATTACAAGATTATCCTTAACAACTGCGAGGCAGGTATCTGCATAGTGGAAGGCATCGCCGTGATGAATAAAATCGAGGCAATCTGGCCTGAAACGCCGACTCTCAAGCAGCTGTTTACATTCATCGACAGAGGAAAATACCAGTATTTTGATAATCTTATCGAACTCGGGAAGGAGCATCCGCATACCGAGGAGATTGAGAAACGCAAAGCTGAAGTCGATGAGATGTCTTGCGCTACAATCATTTACACTTCTGGAACCACAGGTGTGCCAAAGGGCGTCATGCTTTCACACCATAACCTGATGAACCAGTTCAAGAACTTCTGCCAGACGCCGTCGCCGTGGTCGAAGCGCGCATTCAGTTTCCTGCCGGTGTGCCACGCCTACGAACGCGCCCTCATCTATATGTACCATTATCTCGGAATGTCGATTTACTATGCTGAAAGCATCGCGACAATCGCCGACAATATGAAAGAGGTGCATCCTACGATGATGTGCGCAGTGCCTCGCGTTTTGGAGAAATTCTACGATAAGATTTACAGCTCAGGCAAAAACATGAAAGGCCTGTCAAAGACCATCTTTTACTGGGCAATGCGAATCACCGAAAATTATAAGATTGAAGGTCGTTCGTGGTTCTATAACCTGAAGCTTAAGATCGCCGACAAGCTTGTTTACAGCAAGATTCGTGAGAAACTTGGAGCTGAAAACTTCGACATCATTGTGTCGGGAGCCGCTTCTATCACTAAGAAAATCAGCGGATTCTTCTCAGCTATCAAGATGCCGGTGTTTGAAGGCTATGGCTTGACGGAGACATCGCCGGTCATCACTGTGAGTAACCGTGATAAATACGGTAGGGAAGTGGGCGCCGTCGGACAGCCGCTGCCTGGCGTGGAGGTGAGAATCGCCGATAATGGCGAGATCATCTGCCGCGGTCATAACGTGATGATGGGCTACTACAAACAGCCAGAACTGACAGCCGAAGTCATCGACAAAGACGGCTGGTTCCATACAGGCGACCTCGGAAAGTTCAACGAACACGGACTTCTGCAGATCACTGGCCGTATGAAGAACCTGTTCAAGACTTCTTTAGGAAAATATGTCAATCCTGATGTGGTCGAGGGTAAATTCAATACCTCTGGATTTATCGAGCAGATTGTGGTGCTTGGCGAAAACCAGAAATTCGCTGCGGCACTCATCCATCCTGACTTCGCATTCTTGAAAGACTGGTGCAAATTCCATAAGATTCCATATACGACCAACGAGGAAATGATTCTTAACGAAGAGGTTAAGAAACGTTACGATAGAGAAGTGAAGAAGCTTAACGAAGGTCTCGGCGAGGTTGAAAAAGTGAAGAAATACCAACTCGTTGCTGACGAATGGACCATCGCCAACGGCATTCTGACTCCTACTTTGAAGGTTAAGAGAAAAGTGGTGATGGAACGCTATTGCGACGATATTGACAAACTCTTTGTTTAATCAGTAAACGAGATATCCTACAATACCCGATGCTATGATGAGTAGTATCGGGTTTATTTTTGCCCAAAACACTCCTACGAATGTCAAGGCGCATATTATCACGCTGATGTTGTTCTGGTGCAGCCCGAAATCGGTGAAGTTGCCGGCATTCATCATCAGAAGCGCTGCAACAAAGATAAGTCCCGCGATGACAGGTTTCATTAGCGAAAGCGTGGATTTGACGATGTAGTTGTCTTTATGCTTGAATAACATTTTCAGGACGAAATACAACATCAGAAGTGAAGGTAACACTAACGATGCCGTCGCAATGAGCGAGCCCCAGAACCCGCCGACGGTATAGCCTGTGAATGTCGCCATGTTGATGGAAATCGGGCCAGGCGTCATCTGTGAGAGAGCGACGATGTCTGCGAATTCCTCAGCACTTATCCATTGATAATGCTCCACGATTTCAAACTGAATCATCGAAAGCATGGCATAGCCGCCACCAAAACCGAAGATTCCAATATTCAAATAAGCCCAAAATAACTGTAAATATATCATGATTTAGACTTATTTAAACGGTTTTGTGAATAAAAAGCGAACGCTACGCTGCCGATGATGGTAGCGAGGATGATGTAGACCGGCGACACCTTGAAGAAATAAACCAAAACGACGGTGGCAATAGGGAAGATAGCGGTTTTCCAGTTTACCTTGGCATTGATGAACATCTTGATTGCAGGCGACAGGATGAGCGCCACCACGCAAGGACGGATGCCTCGGAAGATACGCTCGATGACCGGATTGTCTTTGTAATCGAGGAAAAACACGGCGATGAGCAGTATTATAACTATTGACGGGATTATTGCGCCCAGGCAAGCAGCGATGGCACCACGTAACCCTTTGATCTTATAGCCTGTATAAAGCGCAGTGTTGACAGCGAACACGCCAGGAAGCATCTGCACTATCGTGATCATGTCCCAGAACTCATCTTTCTCAATCCAGTGGCGCTTCGTGACAACGGCACGCTCCACCATATCGAGCATGGCATAGCCGCCACCGAGGGTGAACGCCCCGATGTTGAAAAATGTGATGAAAAGTTGAAATACCGTCCGCATTTTGAATTTTTTTTGCAAAAATACATTTTTTAACTTTTTGATATTAAAAAAAGTTGTATTTTTGCGGCGTCAATTATCCAAGTCCGATAAGACGGGGTCGGATTATTGACAGACATAATGAAAAAGACGTTGTTCTAACATTATCAGCGGCACACTAAATCTGGTAAATTTAAATCTTCCGCGCGATAATGCAATAAATGACGCCAAGGGACTTGTAATGTATAGGTGTCGCATGGCACCTATATACAGTTCTGCGTGGGAGTCGTTATTGCTAATTCTCGGAAGATGGACATACCAGAGTCTAGTGTGCGGGATAAGCGTTGAGCAGATTCCCGCGCTTCTTTTTTATATGTGTTTACAATTGATAAGTTTATTAATAATTATTGCGTTAGGGAATCGCGCAAAGGATTAAAAATTATAACTATTCAAATGAAAAACACAACCAAATTGAAGGCCTTAGCGCTTTCTTTGGCGATGGCATTGGGAATGATGTTTCCCGTTAAAGCGTTCACCCAGAGTGATGACTTCTTCCGCTCAAACGAATTTGCTAACTATGACTTAAACGGCACATCACGCGACAATTTTAACCTATGGTTGGGCATCAACTGGGGAAACACAATCACTAACCAGAATTTTGGTGAGGCGCCAGTAGGCACCGGTCTGCTGATTCTTACGGCTTTAGGTGCAGGATATGCAATCAGCAAAAGAAAAAAAATCAGTAAATTGTTTTTAGCTATGGCTTTGTTGTTAGGCCTGAGCCAGTGCAACAAGAAAGTTGACCAAATGGCACAGGAAGTGGCAGACGGCATGGTGACATTAACTCTTGACGTGGGCGAAAGCAATGATGACGGCTCAAAATATGACGTAAGCACCATCTCTGGAGCAGTGAAATACTCAAGCGGTGATGTTCTTTACGTGGCAAGTGAAGGTGTCTATCTCGGAACTATGTCGTACACTGATGGCGGACAGTTTGAAGGAACCATCAATACACCAACAGAAGACAAGCCGATATGGTTCTTCTTTTTCGGCGACAAGACTCCGAACGAAAGTCTCGCCCAAGGTACATCCACATCATGCACAGTTACAATTAGTGGACAGACGAGCAGCCTTCCGGTTGTGTCATGTGCGGCATCAAACGAGAATTATATAGACGGCAACACATCATACAGTGCCAAACTATTAAACAAGTGCGCATTGGTAAAGTTCTCAACAAACGTCGTAAGTAGTACGGTGAATGTTGGAGGTATGATGACGGTTGCGAACGTCGATTTTTCTGGCAGCGTAACGCCCATAAAATCTGGAACTGTCAGCTTCAGAACCGATGGCAGTGGTGAGGGCTGGGCAATCCTGTTCCCTCAGGATGCTGTTGATGGCGCAGCAACGACAGCATCAGGCTATGGGAACGGTACATGTAATGTCCCGGAAATCACAAACAATATGTTCTATACCACTGGTGTGGATATTTCATTGACTAAGTTAGATATGAGGTTCTCTGTAAGTGCCGGCACTAAGGTTCTGTTCGCCCCTGGCAACCTGTGGGCTACCAATAAAACAGCCAATCAAAGTGCAGGTTGGATATGGTCGTTTGCACCAACACAGTATTCCGTAATAGGCTCCGCCGTTTCCAATACTGCTGTAAATAATAATACCGTCACAATTGCCGGCAGCGTCGACCTGTTCGGGTGGGTAGGTAATAGATCAACAACACTTGCTGCTTATGGCATTAACAAAAGTACAAGTACAACAGCATACGGCAATGCTAATGATATCTTGAAGACTGATTGGTGTGTTGCTGCAAACGCTGCGAGGCTCGGCAATCACAACGACTGGCGCACGCTTACCAAGGACGAGTGGGGGTATCTGTTAACCACAAGAACTGGCGCAGCTCAAAAATACGGACATGGCTCTATTAATGATGTTTATGGCTTAATAATACTGCCTGACGCCTGGGTTTTGCCTACAGGTCTCAGTTTCACACCTGGCAATAGCGCATGGGCAAACTCATACACAATTTCCCAATGGGAACAGATGGAGAATAACGGCGCGGTGTTCCTTCCTGCCGCAGGCTCCAGGGCTGGTACTAAGGTTAACAGTTTTAATCAGATGGGGTGCTATTGGTCAAGTACTTCTAACGAATCGAATAGAAGCCAATCATACCGTATTCATTTCTATAGCAATACTATGATGCCGCAGTACGATAGCAGTAGGTCCAACGGGCATTCGGTTCGCCTGGTGCGAGTTGTTGATTAGAATCTGCCTCTTGCCCACGAGATAATATTTTATCTTTTGAAAATTAAATAGTTTTCTTTTTTAGTTAATTCGTTAGGTGGGTGCGCCGCGCAGCGGCGCACCTCTTTTTATTCCGTCTCCATTCTCGACGAAATGATTTTATCTGTAACTGTTTTTTTTGTCTTCGGTTTATCAATAAATATGATTTGACTTCAGATATTTAAGTTCATTTGAATTTGCTTTCTGTCATTTCAAATTCTAACACCCCGCCTTGTATCAGCTCGTTGTGGGTGATGTAACGGTTTGTTATCTCCTTGCCATTCAATGTTATCTTTGAGACATATCTGTTTTCGTCGCTGATGTTTGGCGCCTTGATTTCCAATGTCTTGCCGTTGCCGAGACGAACCTTCATATATGGCAGATACGGTGTGCCAAACATATATTTGTCGCTGCCCGGGCATACTGGGTAGAAGCCCATGGCGCTGAAGATATACCATGCCGACATCTGGCCGCAGTCATCGTTGCCGCACAAACCGTCGATGTTGTTTTTGTACATGCGGTTCATGATCTCGCGCACCCAATATTGCGTCTTGTATGGCTGCGACGTCCAGTTGTAAAGATATGCGATGTGATGGCTCGGCTCGTTGCCGTGCACGTAGTTGCCCATCAAGCCTTCCTCGGTGACGTCTTCTGTATTCTCGAAAAACTCTGGTGGCAGCTTCATCACGAAGATGGAGTCGAGGTTCGCGGTAAACTGCTGCTCGCCGCCCATGGCTTCGATGAGACCTTCTACATCGTGCGGAACGTAGAATGAGTAATTCCATGAGTTGCCTTCGATGAAGCCTTCGTCGTCGGTGTTGAGCAGGCTGAATGGCTGTTTCCAGGTGCCGTCGCTGTAGCGTGGACGGGCGAAGCCGATGCTGGAGTCGAAGGTGTTACGCCAGCTTTGCGAGCGTTTTTTGTAGATGTCAGCAAGCTGTGTGTCGCCGAGTCTCAACGCAGTCTGGTAAATAGTCCAGTCGTCGTAAGCATATTCGAGGGTTAGAGAGGCACTGCTGCCGTTGTGGTCGTAAGGCACGTAGCCGAGGCTGATGTATTCAGGAATGTCAGAATAATAAGGTAAAGTTGCGCTGCTGTTCATCGCCTCGAGAATCTCTTCGGATGGCTTGACAACGCCTTTTGCGACGGCGTCGGCAAGCACCGAGACGGCGTGGTAACCTATCATGCACCAGTTTTCGTTGCCCATGTGCGACCACACAGGAAGCACGTGATGTACGCTCTGCTCATAATGTTTCAGCATCGACTGCACGAAGTCGGCATTGCGCTTAGGCTGCAGCACGTTCATCAGCGGATGGAAGGCACGGTAGGTGTCCCAAAGCGAGAACACGGTGTAGTTGGTGAAGCCGTCGGCATGGTGTATGTTGTGGTCGAGACCGCGATAGTTTCCGTCGACGTCCATGTAGACCGACGGGTTTATCATGGTGTGATACAACGAAGTGTAAAGCATAGCCTTCTGATCCTCAGTGCCTTGCGCCTCGATGACTGACAGCTCTTTGTTCCATTTTTGTTGTGTCTCAGCTAAAAGCTTATCGAAATCTCTGCCGTCAGTCTCAGCGTGGAGGTTCTTCAAGGCGCCGTCAGTGCTGACCGCCGAAAGAGCGACCTTAAGCTCCAAAACATCAGGGTTTTCGAAGGTGAAATATGCCACGAGCTTGCGACCAGTCATCTCAGGGAAGTTATGATACTGATAAAACTTGCCCCAGCCACCACCGTAAGGAATAGGAGCCTTCTCGACATAGCCGTAATCCTTGATTTTCTGGTTAATAGAAATGGCAAAAAACGTGTAATTCGTTCTAGCCCAGCCGTTTGTGATGCGGTAACCGGTGATGAGAGTGTCGTTTTCGACGCGTATATTTGCGAGAAGCACCTTGCCGTCGTAGTTGTAGATGCCGTGAATCAGATCGAGGATGATGTTGCCGTCGGTATCATTCGGAAACGTATATCTATGAATACCAACGCGTTCCGTTGCGGTAAGCTGAGCTTTGATGCCGTAATCTGAGAGCATCACTTCATAAAAACCAGGCTTGGCAATCTCTGTGTCATGCGAAAAACGTGAGCGATAGCCGCCATCAGGATCGGTTTGTGTGCCTGGATTTAGTTTCACCTTGCCTGTCGTTGGCATTATCAAAATATCGCCAAGGTCGGAATGTCCGGTTCCGCTGAAATGAGTGTGGCTGAAGCCCACGATGGTGCTGTCTTTGTGCTGATAGCCGGCGCAATATTCATAAACACGAGGCTGGTAACGGCCGTCTTTCACCACAGGGATAGTGTCGGTGTCTGGACTGAGCTGCACTATTCCGTAAGGCGCGCAAGCACCGGGAAAGGTGTGCCCCATGCCGTTAGTGCCGATAATCGGATTGACGTAATCAATATAATGTACAGCGGTTTCGACAGGATTTGCATCTTGTTTGGACGAACATGATATAAGTAAAACTGCTACTATGAAATATAAGAATTGTTTCATTTCGATGAATTTTCTGCAAATTTACAAATTTATTTGACAGGATTTAATTTTTAGACAAGATTAACAATAATTACATGATATGGATGACTAAAATCCTGTTAATCTTGTATATTCTGTCTAATAAAAAACATGTCGATCTTGTCGAAATTCTTCTTATTTTTGCACCATGAATTATCTTTCAGTCGATAACATTTCAAAGGCGTTCAGCGACAAGCTGCTGTTCGAAAACATCTCTTTCGGCATTGAGAAAGGGGAGAAGACCGCTCTGATTGCCGCCAACGGCACCGGAAAAAGCACCATGATGCGAATCCTTGTCGGAAAAGAAGAAGCCGACGGTGGAAAAGTGACGTTCAACGAGAACGTGCGCGTCGGTTACCTTGAGCAGCTGCCGAAATTTGACCCGAACCTCACCATCGAAGACGTCATCGCGACAGGTCACACCGACGTGATGCGCGTCATTAAAAGATACGAGGAAGCCCTAGTCAATCAAGTTGATCTAGATAAAGCTACGGCAGCGATGGATGCAATGCAGGCATGGTCGTATGAACTGCGACTGAAACAGCTGCTTTCGACATTCGAAATCAACGACTTATCGCAGAAAATAGGCACTCTATCGGGTGGACAGGTGAAACGTCTGGCTCTCGCTTTGGTGCTTCTCGACGACCCCGACATGCTGTTTCTCGACGAGCCGACCAACCACCTCGACATGCAGATGGTGGAGTGGCTTGAGAACTACCTCACGCAGTCGAATGTGACGCTGTTTATGGTCACTCACGACCGTTATTTCCTCGACCGCGTGTGCAACAAGATCCTCGAGATGTATCACGGCACGATTTATACCCATAACGGCAACTTCGATTATTATGTGAAGAAAAGCCGTGAGCGTGAGGAAAACAAACGCATCGCTGCGGAGAAGGCCGGACAGCTTATGAAGCACGAACTTGAATGGATCCGCAGCACTCCGCAGGCACGAACAGGCAAGGCGAAGGCGAGAATCGACGCTTTCTACGACTTGAAAGAGAAAGCGAAGATGATTCGTGACAACACTGAGATACAGTTCGGTCTCGACATGCAGCGTCTCGGTGGCAAGATTCTCGAGATGAAAAGCGTCACCAAGAAATGGGATGACCTGTATTTGCTCAAAGACTTCGACTATATCTTCAAAAAAGGCGAACGCATCGGCATCATCGGAAAGAACGGTATCGGAAAATCCACCTTTTTAAATATGATAACGGGTAACGAGGCGCCTGACAGCGGCACTATCGTCACTGGCGAGACCGTCGTTTACGGCTATTACACCCAAGGCGGAATCAAATTCGATGAGAATAAGACCGTTCTTGACACCATTCGCGACATCGCCGAGGTGGTTTATTACGGCAAGGATATGGTTTACACCGCCGACAAGCTTCTGGCGCATTTCATGTTCCCGTATTCGATGCACCGTCAGCCTGTGGCGTTGCTGAGCGGCGGCGAGAAACGCAGGCTATATCTGCTCACGATTCTCATCAAGAACCCGAACTTCTTGATTCTCGACGAGCCTACTAACGACTTGGATATCTTGACGTTACAGAAACTTGAGGATTTCTTGCAAGGCTACAAAGGCTGCTTGATTGTGGTATCGCATGACCGCTATTTCCTCGACCATACCGTCGACCAGCTCTTCGTTTTCGAAGGCGACGGCGCGGTGAAAGGTTTTATGGGCAACTATTCGCAGTATCACGACTGGCTCGAAGAGAAAAACAAGGAGATGCATAAGGCTCAGGTGGCGGAGCGCGTCGATACGCGTGAAAACCGCCCAAAGGCATCGGAGAGAAGTAAAAAGCGCTCTTTTAAAGAGCAAAGAGAATACGAACAACTCGCCATCGACATTGAAAATCTCGAGAAAGAGAAGAAGGAGTTGACATCTCAACTCGAGAATCAGACTGATTATCAAGAGATTGACAAAATCGGGAAGAGATTGACTGAGATAAATGACTTGCTCGACGAGAAAGAGATGCGATGGCTTGAACTTGATGAGATTTAAAGTTGTTCAGTTATTTGGAAGAAGATTTTGTAAGATTTTTAAAATAGATTTTTATAAGATTTTGAGCCGAAGGCGACCAAAAAAAGAATAATTAAAAGTATTAAAATATGGAAGAGTTACAAAGATTTTTGCAGACTGTAAATCAAAACGGAATTTTATGGCTCCTTGAGGCTAAACCTGGTCTTTTTGCCATGCTTGAAGACGGCAGCGGAAACTCTTACATCCCAGTGTGGGCAACAAAAGAAGAAGCCGAGGCAAACATCGGCGATGACTGGGTGACATACAACGTCACAACCATGGAGATCGCCGAATTCATCACCTGGACACGTGAACTCGGCACTGACGACATCGGTATCGCCATATCGACAGGCACCGAAGGTCAGATTCTGCCAATCCCATCAAAGATCATGCGTCAGATGCTTGGCGGCCAGGACAAATCCGACCGCGAGCTGGTAGGAGAGGAGTTCTACGATGAGGAGTGGGCCGAACCGATGCCAGAGGATTTTGAGGATGAAGAATAAAACACGTAGAGACGCCACATTGTGACGTCTCTACAATTCTAATGGCTATTAACCTAATAGCTAATTAAGCCTGTTTCACGTTGTCTTTACCAACCTTAACGGCTTCCATGTTCAATGGGATGAGCTTGTGAGCACGCTCTGGCAAGCTGTGGCGAAGACCCTCTTCCACGTTCTTGTCGTCGATGATTGGACGAAGCTTCAAGAATGCGCCGAGGATAATCATGTTGAACACTTTGCTGTTACCCATGTCTGATGCCAACTGTGCACCTTCGATGGTGTAGATGTTGATGTCCTTACGGGTAGGCTTCTTTGTGATGCCGTTCGGATCATAGAGAAGGTATCCGCCAGGTTTTACTTTCGATTCGAACTTGTCGAGTGACTGCTGGTTCAAAATCACTGCTGTGTCGAATGCGTTGATGATAGGAGAGCACACGCGTTCATCGCTGACGATGACAGTCACGTTGGCGGTACCACCACGCATCTCAGGACCGTATGATGGCATCCAGCTCACTTCTTTGCCTTCCATGATGCCGCTATATGCAAGGATCTTGCCCATTGACAAAACACCTTGTCCGCCGAATCCGGCAATAATAATTTCTTCTGTCATTGCTTTAATTTTTTAAATTATTTTTCAACGAGCTTTCCGTCAACTTTGATATCGCCAAGTGGATATTCAGGAAGCATGTTCTCAACCAACCATTTGTTAGCTGCGACTGGTTCCATCTTCCAGTTGGAGTTGCAGTTCGATACGATTTCGACGAAGTTTACGCCGCTCTTTCCATTGATCTGGTTTTCAAAAGCCTTTCTGATAGCTTTCTTGGCGTTACGTACGTGTGCAGGATCATAGACAGCCTGACGTGTGACGTATTTTGTGCCAGGAAGACGTGCAATCAATTCGGTGATGTGGAGTGGATAACCGTTGTTCGGGATACCGTCGAAGCCAGCGCCTGCAGGTAATGTGGCCTTACGTCCGTAAGGTGTTGTTGCAGTCTTCATGCCTTCGAGTGTGGTAGGTGCCATCTGACCGCCGGTCATACCGTAGATACCGTTGTTCACGAAAATCATGGTGATGTTCTCGCCACGGTTGCATGTGTGGATTGTCTCGCAAGTACCGATAGCTGCCAAGTCACCGTCGCCCTGATAGGAGAACACAACTTTGTCAGGCCATACACGTTTGATACCTGTTGCGACCGCTGGTGCGCGGCCGTGTGCTGCCTCGGCGAAGTCAACGTCGAAGTAGTCGTATGCCATAACGGCGCAACCTACTGGAGAAACGCCGATGGTTTTGTCGCCAACGCCAAGTTCTTCCAAAACCTCAGCGATGATACGGTGGACAGTGCCGTGACCGCAGCCTGGGCAGTAGTGGAAAGGCTTGTTGGTCAATAACTTAGATTTCTGATATACTAAGTTTTCAGGTTTGATGATATCTTCTACTGTCATTGTCTTATTCTCCTATAATTTGTTTCTTCATAGCTTCGAGAACTTCCTCTGGTGTGTGGATGATGCCACCGACGCGGCCGAAGTGTTCAGCCTTAACACGACCGTTGCATGCTAATCTGACGTCTTCAATCATCTGACCACAGCTTAACTCTACTGATAAGAATCCCTTGACGCCTTTCTTGATGAGAGCGTCGATAGCCTTTGTTGGATAAGGCCAGAGGGTGATAGGACGGAGCAAACCGACTTTCAATCCTGCCTCGCGGCCGAGCTGCACTGACTTCTGAGCGATACGTGCGCTTGAGCCGTAAGCTACGAATACGTATTCTGCATCGTCGCAGTTAATCATCTCGTAACGGACTTCATTCTCTTCGATCTCTTTGTATTTCTTCTGGAGATGGATGTTGTGCTCTTCCATCTTTGCTGAGTCGAGGTCCAAAGAAGTGATGATGCGGTGCTGTGTGCCGTTCTTGCGGCCGTTGATAGCCCAAGGATATTTAGCTTTGATTTCCTCATCGCTCATACGTGGCTTCTGATCAGGAAGGACAACCTTCTCCATCATCTGGCCGATAGCGCCGTCAGAGAGGATACATGCTGCCATACGATATTTGAATGCCAAATCGAAGCCGAGAGCTACGAAGTCGCACATCTCCTGCACTGATGCCGGAGCGAGTACGAGGTTACGGTAGTCACCATTGCCACCGCCTTTGGTGTTCTGGAAATAGTCAGCCTGTGATGGCTGGATTGTACCAAGACCCGGGCCGCCGCGGACGACGTCAGCGAAGACGCAAGGAATCTCAGCACCGGCGATGTATGCCAGACCTTCCTGCTTCAAGCACACTCCAGGGCTTGATGATGAGGTCATGACGCGCTTGCCTGATGCGCCTGCTCCGTAAACCATGTTGATGGCTGCCAATTCACTTTCAGCTTGAAGAACGACCATACCGGTGCGTTCATAAGGGTTCTGTTCCGACAGATACTCGATCACCTCTGACTGAGGGGTGATAGGATATCCGAAATAAGCATCAGCGCCGTAGCGGATGGCGGCTTCTGCCAATGCCTCGTTACCCTTCATCAGTTTTAATTCTCCCATTATGATAAATTTTTAAATGTTTGACAATGATTTGATTACAGTTTTACTTTGTAAACGGAGATGACTCCATCAGGACATACGATGCCGCAGCTTGCGCAGCCAATGCACTTGTCAGGTTCCGCCATGTAAGCGTAGTTGTAACCTTTTCCATTAACTTCTTTTGCCAGACTGATGACACCCATTGGGCAGTTTACGACACACACGCCGCAACCCTTACAACGTTCAGTATCAACAGAAATAGCTCCTTTGAAACTTGCCATAATTTTAATTTTTTAGTTAGATTTATGTTGAATTTTTACTCTCTCAAGATAGCCATTAAAAAACGTACAAAATTACGAAGAATTTTTTGCAAAAACAAAGAATTTTGAAAAAATAATTTTTACTTGATCATTTCTGCATAAAAATACCGTTTCCCATAATCGTTACCGTCATTGTTAAAATAAAGATAATACACAATCCCATTGTAAATCTGTATGTTAAGCGGTTCGTCGTGCTTCTCAATGGTGTATTCGCCGATTACCTTGCCTTTTATTACATCTATTTTCTTTAAAGTGACCTTACCGTTCTCACGGAATTGCGCCCAACACTCCTTCTTGGCAGGGTCAAAAATTATATTGTTGTCAAAAGGGCTGTCAAAGAATTTGCTGGCGCGTCCATGACTTAAGTGAAAAGCTATCTCGGTATTGTTGATGAGAGTTCCGACATTATTGTATTTGATGATGAAATCACCTGGAAAATCAAATATGTACAGATTGTTGTCAATATTGATTATTGGGGCATAAACCTCTTTTGCAGTTAAAATCTCTTTGTAACTGGGTCTGTTCTTGACATTATCATTTGTCGAAGTTCTGGTGGAATATACTTCGTAGCCATGACGACGCCATAATCGCCGGGCTTCCTCAAGCTCGTTAGAGGCACTACTCCCTTCATATTTTGCAGTCTCACTGTCAATTGTGCATAATATATCTTGATATTTCGTGTTTAAATTTGTACGAATGTAATCGATAGATTGCCCGTAATAATATTTCAAATATGAAACTGCAATGCTGTCGGTTACAGCTGCCAACGACATGATGTGGGACTTAAAGTAAATGGCGTCATGACCTTCCGCTAAGACCAAATTTGTCCCATCAGAATAGACATGATACGACGAGTCGTTGCCGTAAACATGTATTCCATCAAGCGCATCTATGAAAACACGGTCGAGTTTGAAATCTATTGACAGGCTCGCCAAAACTTTATTTCGATAGCTGATTTGTTGCAGTTTTGAATGAATCCCGTCGGATTTTATCATAAAAATCCCATATTTGCTCACTTTGTAATCGACGACATATTCTTTTCTTGCTGTTGTGTCTTGATAGTCAATGGAGTCGATAGTTTTGTCATCCAACATGAAAATGACATAGTATTTCCCGTCGATTAGCTCGAAATTTTTCGGATCAAGAGGGACTGTGGCTTTTTTGAACCTCGGATGTGAGATCGTGATGTTTTGTTCCTGAGCCAGAGGAATCTGGAAAACACCATCGCAGTCGCTGATTGAGAGCAGATTACCTTTGTTGTCGCTAATGCAAGCCTCATTAACTCGGCTTTCGTTTTTGTCGATGATTACCCCCGACAAAACCTTACCTTTTTTCTGTGCGGAAGAGGATAATGTTAATGCAAAAAGAAGGAATAATACTATTTGATATCGTTTTAACATGATTATTTAATTTTCCGCAAAGGTAAAAAAGAATTATAAAATAGACAAAGAAAAATAAAAAAAAGGATCCCGCTAATTGCGAAATCCTTTTATTCAATAACCAATAACCGTTATTTGATTGGGTGATCCTTTGCAAACATCTGCAGTCTCTCTGCCAAGACCGGGATCTCATCGCGTTTGATGAGCGAGGTGCAGGCGCGGATGCCTTGCTTGTCGCTGCCACAGGTGTCCAAAGAAATGGCCGAGATGCCGTAGTACATCATCTCCTCGACGAGGTCGGCGCCCTTGAAGCCCGGATAGCAGTAGGTGAAATAGAAACCGTCAGCGATAGGTTCTCCGAGGTCTTCATCGTATGTGATATAGAAACCTGCTGCGAGGAATGCGTCTTTCATCAACTTAGCTTTGCGACCGTACTCTAGAACGTCGTCACGGTAGTTGTAGATGCCGTCGTTGACAGCTTTCAAAACGCCTTGCAGAGCGTACTGTGCCGAGTGTGACACGCCTGATGTCAGCGGGTGCAATGCTCCGAAGAGGATGCCGCGCAGGAAGATCTCCTGACCGCAGAATCCTTTCAAATCAGGATAATGGCGTGCTGCGAGCTTGTCGCTGATGGCGAGGATAGCGCAACGCTCGCCGGCAAAGCTGAATGCCTTCGAACTTGATATCATCAGCATGTAGTTGTCCGCGTATTTGCCAACGGTTGGCTGATAAGGAGCGACGCCCGGATGGCTGTAGTCCTTACGGAAGTCCATGCCGAAGTAGGCGAGGTCTTCGAGAACGATGATGTCATATTTATTAGCGAGTTCGCCGATGATCTTGAGCTCTTCGTCTGTCAAGCACACCCATGTAGGGTTGTTAGGATTCGAATACAGCATGCTGTGAATCTTGCCTGTCTTGAGGATGCTCTCGAGTTTCTCGCGAAGCTTCTCGCCACGGTAGTTGTAGATGTCGAACTGCTCCATCGGGATGCCGAGAACCTTGCACTGGAACTTATGCACAGGGAAGCCTGGGTCGATGAACAACATCGTGTTCTTTTCTTTATTAAGATGACCAGTGATCATGAAAGAAGCGAAAGCGCCCTGCATTGAACCCACTGTCGGGATGCAGTTGGCTGCTGCGATGTCAAGGTCGAGGAAGTTCTTGATGAAACGTGATGCCTCTTTCTTGAGTGCCGGCACGCCGTCGATTGGCGGATATGTCGCTGCCACGCCTTTTTTCACTGCTTCAACCTGTGCGTCGATGCCTGCCTGTGCTGCTGGAAGACCCGGATTGCCGAGCTCCATGTGAATAAATTTCACGCCGCTGGCCGCCTCGAGGTCGAAAGCGAGCTTGTTAATCTCACGGATACCGGCTCTGCCGATGCAAGGAAGGTTGCTATCTGCAAACACTTTTTTCGCTACTTCTACTGGAATTACATTATTTTTCATGATAATATCGTTGATTTTTAATGAATTAGCAAATCAAATTTGACTTTGCAAAGTTATTAAAATTTATTTGAAATAAAAAGGAATTTTGAAATTATTTTATTTAGCCGTTAGCCGCTAGCCGTTAGCCATTAGGAAATTAGTCGGGGAAAAACAGTGCTAATGGCTAATACCTAATGGCTAATACCTAAAAAAGAGAGCCTAAGCTCTCTTTTCGTGGGTCGTACTGGACTCGAACCAGTGACCTCTGCCGTGTGAAGGCAGCGCTCTAAACCAACTGGGCTAACGACCCAATAAAAAAACGCCATCGGCGTTTTCGTGGGGCGAACAAGGATCGAACTTGTGACCTCATGCCTGTCAAGCATGCGCTCTAAACCAACTGAGCTACCGTCCCATTTGCGGGTGCAAAAGTACAACAAATTTTTATTCCCACAAACTTTTTTTGTAAAAAAATTTTACGTATCTTTGAATTTTCAAATCTATAACAAAATGAAAAAAGTTAAGTATCTGTTAATCATTGCGTTACTGTTTGTCATAAATATGACATCTTACGCACAAGAGAAGAAAAATTTTGAACTTTCCGACATCTACGAGCGCCCAACACTCCAAATTAAGAGCGTCAGAGGCATGAATCCGATGCGCGACGGCGAGACTTACGGCACCATCGAAAGAGGAGAATTCAATATTTATAACTATAAGACAGGGGAGATGGTCAACACCTTGTTCAACTTCAGAGAACTCATCCCTGAAGGCGACAGCCTCCCAATCCGCGCTTATAATTACATCCTCAGCGACGATGAGTCAAAGGCATTGTTCCTCACAAACGTGAATTACATCTATCGCCACTCGTTCATTGCCGATTACTATGTTTACGACATCGCGACAAAGAAACTCGTGCCGCTTTCAACAAACGGCGGTCAGCGCCTCGCAACATTCTCACCGGATGGCACAAAAGTCGCTTTTATGCGTGATAACAACTTGTTTATCAAAGATTTAGTGCAGAATGAGGAGACGCAATTTACTTTCGACGGTCTCTACAATAATATAATTAATGGTGCTCCTGACTGGGTCTACGAGGAGGAATTCAGCTTCTCGCAAGGCTTCTTCTGGTCACCGGATAGCAAGAAGATAGCATTCTACAAATTCGACGAGTCGAAGGTGAGAGAGTTCCAGATGGAGGAGTTCCAAGGCCTTTATCCTGAATGGTACAGCTTCAAATATCCTAAGGCAGGCGAAGATAACTCGGTGGTCGAGGTCTATGTTTATAATCTCGAAGACAATACTACAAAGAAGATGGACACCGGCGAGGAAACCGATATCTATCTTCCAAGAATGAAATGGACTAAAAATGCTAATGTGCTCGCTATCCAAAGACTTAACCGTCATCAGAATCATCTCGAGATTCTTGCCGCAAACGCTGAAACTGGCGAGACCACAGTGTTTTACGATGAAGAAAACCAGTATTACATCGACATTACCGACGACTGGACCTTCCTTGAAGATGGAAAATCGTTCCTTATGACAAGCGAGAAATCGGGTTATAACCATATCTATCTCTGCCAACTCGATGGCACAGAAGGCAAAGCCCTGACTTCAGGTGACTGGGATGTTACAAGAATTTATGGCTTCGACGGCAAGGAGATTTATTTCCAAGCAGCTAAGAAATCACCGGTTGAGCGTCAGATTTTTGCTGTGAATTTGAAAGGTAAGATGAGAGAAATTGTTGGTAAAGAAGGCGTTAACAACGCAAGATTCAGCAACACATTCAAATATTTCATCAATATCAACTCGACGGTGACACAGCCACATCAATACACCTTATATAATAATAAGGGAAAGGTTGTGAGAGTTTTGGAAGACAATCATGAACTCGTTGAACGCTTGAAAGAATATAATATCAGCGAGAAACAGCTCATCAAGATCAGCGATCCGGCTTTCGTGATGCCTGACGGCTCAACTGTTGACGTGGATGGATGGCAGATTCTGCCTCCAGACTTCGATCCGAACAAAAAATATCCTGTTTTGATTTACGTTTACGGCGGCCCTGGACATCAGACCGTTCTGAACCAGTGGGATCACAGCGATTGGGATTGGATGCAGTTGCTCGCACAGCACGGCATTATCTCTGTCTCTATTAATAATAGAGGTAGCGGAGCTCAGGGCGAGATGTTCAAGAAGATGACATATCTTGAGCTCGGCAAATATGAGACCGAAGACATGATTACTGTTGCGAAATATATGGCGGCACAGCCTTACGTAAACCCAGAAAAGATTGCTATTTACGGCTGGAGTTATGGTGGTTTTATGGCTGCTAACGGCATCACCAAGGGCGCAGATTATATCAGCACCGCTGTTTCAGTGGCACCTGTCACAAACTGGAGATATTACGACAACATCTACACAGAGCGATACATGCGCACACCACAGGAAAATCCTGAGGGTTACGATGCCAATTCACCGGTCAGCAATACTGCGATGATTAAGGGTAACTATCTGCTTTGCCACGGCTCAGGCGATGACAACGTCCACTATCAGAATGCAATGGAGCTCATTAAATCAATGATTGCCAACGGCGTGCAGTTCGATCTGATGATCTATCCTAACAAAAACCACGGCATCTACGGCGGTTACGAAGAATACGGTGACGGCGAATGCAGAATGCACTTGTTTACAAAGATTGACAACTTTTTGTTCGAACACCTTCTAAAATAACCGTCATTTCGACCGAAGTCGATAGGCGTAGTGGAGAAATCCTTTTTTAACGTGAGTTTGGCATTAAAGAGGATTTCTCCATTTCGCTCCTTTTTCATTACGCTTCAGTCGAAATGACGAAAAAATGAAAAAATTTTGTAAAACATATTAAAAAATGTTGTATTTTTGCAGCCTCATTTTGAGATTAGTTTTTTAGTTTAACAATTAAAAGAAAGAGAGAGTATTAAAAATGATTATTATTCCTGTAAAAGACGGTGAAAGCATCGATCGCGCTTTGAAACGCTACAAGAGAAAGTATGAGAAAACTGGTGTTGTGAAAGAATTACGCAACCGCCAAAAATTCACAAAGCCATCAGTCATCAAACGTGAAGCGTTACAGAAAGCTATCTACGTTCAGAAGCTTCGTCAGGCTGAAGAGAACGCATAATCACGCGTTTTCAGCGCAAGAATAGAATCGAAAAATTGTAGAGACGTCACATTATGGCGTCTCTACTTTTTTTATTAAAAAATCGGAAAATTCCCTTGACATTTTCAAAATTCCTCCGTAACTTTGAAGCGTAATTTGGAGAAGGTTATGCTCGAGAGGTTTTTAAGGTATATCAGAACTGAAAAACGATACTCAAATCTCACAGTATCAGCGTATGAGAGAGATTTGACACAGTTCAAGACATACCTTATTAATATATATGAGCGTGACGACATAACCAAGGCTACGACGGTAATGGTACGTTCGTATATCGTAACCTTGAAGGAAAAAGGAGAGGAGAACCGTTCCATTAACCGTAAGATGTCGGCATTGCGCTCGTTTTACAAATTCTGTCTGCGCGAGGAAGCTATCGAAGTCTCGCCAATGCAGGGCATAAAATCGTTGAAGCAGCCTAAAGAGTTGGCTAAGTTCGTTCCCGAGCACGATATGAAGAAGGTGAGGTTTGAAGGCGACGGTGATTTTAAGGTGGTGCGCGACGAGTTGATTTTTGAGATGCTTTACCAGACTGGCATGCGTCAGGCGGAGCTGAGAGGCTTGAAAGACGGCGACGTTGACAAAATGACGATGCAAATTAAGGTTCTTGGCAAAAGAAACAAAGAGAGAATCATCCCGATCAGCAAGCCTTTGCTTGACATGATTGAGAATTATAAAAATGTGCGCGACGAACAATTTCCGGAGCGCGACAACGTTATGTTATTGGTAAACGACAGGGGAGAGGTGATGAGTCCGTATTTCGTTTACCGTGTAGTTCATAAGATATTGGAGGGCGTGACGACGCTCGAGCAGAAAAGTCCTCATGTTTTGAGGCACACTTTCGCGACGCACATGCTTAATGGAGGCGCCGACATCAGGGCGATACAGAAGATTTTGGGGCACAGCAGCCTCAGTTCGACTCAGATTTACACGCACAACACTATCGAACAGTTGAAAGAAATATATCAGACCGCCCATCCACTGGGTGACGAATGATAAAAAATATAATTTTAAACCATTTTAAAATAGGAGGTTATTATGAAAGTTACGATTAACGCGGTCCATTTCAAGGCAGACAGCAAACTGGAAGAGTTCATCACGAACAAGATTGAGAAATTGTGCGCCAAGGTTGACGACGCCATCGGTTCGGAGGTGACATTGAAGTTAGACAACACGGACGCTCCTGAAAACAAGATTGCTGACATCAGAATTCTGTTAAAAGGCAACGATTTATATTCTAGCAAGCAGTGCAAAACGTTTGAGGAGGCTGTTGACAAGGCTATCGATGCACTTAAAAACCAGGTTGAAAAGTACAAAAATCGCTTTGATAAATAGGCTTTAAGCGTTGATATACAATACTTTGACGGTCTTTTTGAAAAAAAAATTAAAAATTTTATAAAAAAAGGTTGTCGGTATATAAAAAAGTTGTAATTTTGCACACCATTTCGCAATGAAGGAATGGTGTGCTTTTTTAAGCGTAGTTCATTGAAATACAAGCCGGCATAGCTCAGCGGTAGAGCACGTGATTTGTAATCTCGGGGTCGGGGGTCCAAATCCCTCTGCCGGCTCACGGAATCTTAGCACGATTGCCGGCATAGCTCAGCGGTAGAGCACGTGATTTGTAATCTCGGGGTCGGGGGTCCAAATCCCTCTGCCGGCTCATAGTAAAAGTTTTAAGTGCTAAGGTAAGAAGGGGGAGTCGCATAGCGGCAATTGCAACAGACTGTAAATCTGTCCTCGGATGAGTTCGGTGGTTCGAGTCCACCCTCCCCCACAAGTTGCGGAAGTAGCTCATTTGGCAGAGCGAAAGCCTTCCAAGCTTTAGGTAGCGGGTTCGAGCCCCGTCTTCCGCTCTCGAAAGCCGGCGTAGCTCAGTGGTAGAGCACTTCCTTGGTAAGGAAGGGGTCACGAGTTCAACTCTCGTCGCTGGCTCATTTGGTATGAATATTGATAAGGAAATTAAATAGAATATTAACCTTAAGTAAACAAAAAATAGTATGGCAAAAGAAAAATTCGAAAGATCTAAACCACACGTTAACATTGGTACAATCGGCCACGTTGACCACGGTAAGACAACTTTGACAGCTGCTATCACACTTCACCTGTCAAAGAAGGGTTTGTCGGAAATCAAGACATTTGATGCTATCGACTCAGCCCCAGAAGAAAAAGAAAGAGGTATCACCATCAACACAGCTCACGTTGAGTATCAGACAGAAAATCGTCACTATGCTCACGTCGACTGCCCTGGCCACGCTGACTATGTTAAGAACATGGTTACAGGTGCTGCTCAGATGGACGGTGCTATCATCGTTGTCGCTGCAACAGACGGTCCTATGCCACAGACCCGTGAGCACATCTTGCTCGCCCGTCAGGTTGGTGTGCCACGCCTCGTTGTGTTCTTGAACAAGTGCGACCTCGTTGACGATGAGGAACTTCTTGAATTAGTTGAAATGGAAGTCCGCGACCTCCTCAGCAAATATGAATTCGATGGTGACAACACACCTATCATCCGCGGTTCAGCACTTGGCGCATTGAACGGTGAGCCACAGTGGGAAGCAAAGATCGACGAACTCATGGACGCTTGCGATACATGGATTCCAGAACCAGAAAGAGCTGTTGATAAACCATTCTTGATGCCTATCGAGGACGTGTTCTCAATCACAGGTCGTGGTACAGTTGCTACAGGCCGTATCGAGACAGGTGTTATCAAAGTTGGTGATCCTGTTGATATCATCGGTATGGGTGCTGAGAAACTCAAATCAACCGTTACAGGTGTCGAAATGTTCCGTAAGATCCTCGACGAAGGTGAAGCTGGCGATAACGCAGGTTTGCTCCTCCGTGGTATCGATAAAGACGAAATCCGCCGTGGTATGGTTATCGCAAAACCAGGTTCAATCAAACCACACAAACACTTCAAAGGTGAGGTTTACGTCCTTTCAAAAGAAGAAGGCGGTCGTCACACCCCATTCAGAAACAAATATCGTCCTCAGTTCTACTTCAGAACAACTGACGTTACCGGTGAAATCACCCTTCCAGAAGGAATGGAAATGGTTATGCCAGGCGACCACGTCACAATCGAAGTGAACTTGATCTCTGAGATCGCTATGGACAAAGGTCTCCGCTTCGCTATCCGTGAAGGTGGTAGAACAGTCGGTTCAGGCCAGGTCACAGAAATCATTGACGACTAAGAATAACACCAGAGTGCTCCTAACACGAGCACTCTGACACACAGGCGTAGCTCAATTGGTAGAGTGGTGGTCTCCAAAACCATAGGTTGAGGGTTCGAGCCCTTCCGCCTGTGCTTTAAGTAAAACAGTTCAAACAAAATGAAAAAGTTTATAAACTACGTTAAAGAATGTTACAACGAGCTGGTCAATAAAGTAACTTGGCCAACTTGGAAAGAACTGCAAAGTAGTGCTGTCGTCGTATCCATTGCTTCCCTTATCATCGCGTTAGTGGTGTACTTGATGGATAAGTCTTTTGAAACCTTATTGGAGGCGTTCTATCGCATCTTCTAAGGAAATGTTTGATCTAAAAAATCATCATTCAACTACTTTATTAAATCACAGATAAGATGAGTGAGCAGAACGAAAAGAAATGGTATGTGATTCGCGCGATAAGCGGCAAAGAGAAAAAAGTTAAAGAATATCTCGATGCCGAATTATCACGTAATACTGCATTGCAAGATCTGATATCACAGGTTTTGATCCCGACAGAAAAAGTGTATTCGGTGAGAAACGGCAAGAAAGTCAGCAAGGAAAGAAATTACCTTCCTGGCTACGTGCTCATTGAGGCAACTTTGGACGCTGAGGTCATGCATCTTATCAAGGAAACACCGAATGTGCTGGGATTCCTCGGCACACGCGGTGGCGATCCTGACCCGCTCCGTCCATCAGAAGTCAAACGTATCTTAGGAAAAGTTGACGAGATGACAGAAAACGGCGAAGGTTCGGAACTCGAGTTCATTGTAGGCGAGACCGTGACAGTCAACGACGGACCGTTCTCCAGTTTCAGTGGCGTGATCGAAGAAGTCAACGATGAGAAGAAAAAACTCAAAGTTATGGTGAAGATCTTCGGTCGCAAGACACCTCTTGAGCTCAGCTACTTCCAAGTGAAGAGAGAGAGTTAAGAATGTGATTAATGTTTTCATTTAACTTTTTATAAGAAAATCAAATGAAAGAAGTAAGCGGATTAATTAAACTGCAAATCAAAGGAGGAGCCGCTAATCCTGCACCACCTGTCGGACCAGCATTAGGTTCAAAGGGTGTTAACATCATGGAGTTCTGCAAGCAATTCAATGCTCGTACACAGGACCAGGCCGGTAAAGTGTTACCAGTCATCATCACTGTTTACAAAGACAAGAGCTTTGACTTTGTCGTAAAAGCATCTCCAGTGGCTGTTTCTGTACTCGAGGCTGCCAAAGTCGCTAAGGGATCAAAAGAGCCTAACCGTTCAAAGGTTGGTTCAATCACTTGGGACGCAGTCCGTGCAATCGCTGAGAACAAGATGAAGGACATGAACTGCTTCACAATTGAATCAGCAATGAGCATGGTCGCTGGCACAGCTCGTAGCATGGGTGTTAAGATTACAGGCGAATCACCTTTAAAGTAAGACTAAGTCTTAAGCATTTGTAGAACAAACAAAAAAATTAAAAATGGCAAAAGTATCTAAAAACAGAAAAGAAGCTTTAGCTAAGTTCGACAAAAGCAAGGTCTACTCCTTGACAGAAGCCGTTGACATTGTAAAACAAATCACTTACACCAAGTTCGATGCTTCAGTTGATGTTAACGTACGTTTAGGTGTCGATCCACGTAAAGCCAATCAGATGGTTCGTGGTAGTGTGACACTGCCTCACGGTACAGGTAAAGTTACCCGCGTGTTGGTATTATGTACGCCAGACAAAGTTCAGGAAGCTACAGAAGCAGGTGCTGATTTCGTCGGATTTGAGGACTATGTCCAGAAGATCAAAGACGGTTGGACCGATGTCGATGTAATTATCACAATGCCTGCATTGATGCCGAAAGTTGGTGCTCTTGGTAGAATCCTCGGTCCTCGTGGATTGATGCCAAACCCAAAGACTGGCACAGTGACAATGGAAATTGGTAAAGCTGTTAAGGAAGTGAAAGCTGGTAAGATCGATTTCAAAGTTGACAAATACGGAATCATCGACAGCCGCATTGCAAAAGTGAGCTTCCCAGCTGAGAAGATTGTTGACAACGCAAAGGAAATCCTTTCGATGATCATCAAATTGAAACCAGCAGCAGCTAAAGGTACTTACATTAAGAGTATTTACATCTCAAGTACAATGAGTCCGGGTGTTCAAGTGGACGTCAAATCAGTAGCCATCTAAACCCTTAAATAAGTATTGACATGAGAAAAGAAGATAAAGAAGTTATCATTAACTCGATAGTGGACCAGTTGAACGCATGTCCAAATTTCTATCTGACAGACATCGAGGCATTGAATGCTGAGAAGACCAGCCAGTTGAGAAGACAGTGCTTCAACAGTCAGGTCAAGCTTGTTGTGGTGAAGAACGCATTACTGAAGAAGGCCATGCAGAGAACAGGTAAGGATTTTGGTGATCTTTACGACGTCTGCAAAGGCACGACAGCAATGATGTTGTCAGAGAATGGCAACGCCCCTGCAAAGCTGATCAAGAAGTTCCGCAAGACCAGTGACAAGCCTATTCTCAAGGGTGCATACATTGAGGAGTGCGCTTACATTGGCGACAATATGCTTGACACATTGTGCAGCATCAAGTCAAAGAACGAACTCATCGCCGACGTTATCGCATTGCTCCAGTCACCAGCCAAGAACGTTATCAGCGCTCTTCAGAGTGGCGGCAACAAGCTCAGCGGCATAGTGAAGACCTTATCCGAGAGACCGGAATAATTCAGAATGATTATCATTCATATCAGAGATTAAGAAAAATAAAAAATAATTGTATAACAAATAAAAACGTAAAAAAATGGCAGATTTAAAAGCTTTTGCTGAACAATTAGTAAACCTTACTGTGAAAGAGGTTAATGAACTCGCAGCAATTTTGAAAGAAGAATACGGTATCGAACCAGCCGCAGCAGCAGTTGCAGTAGCAGCTCCAGCAGCAGGTGGTGAAGCCGCAGCAGCAGCTGAAGAAAAGACTTCATTCGACGTTATCCTCAAATCAGCCGGCGCACAGAAACTCGCAGTCGTGAAGCTCGTTAAGGACTTAGCAAGCCTCGGACTTAAAGAAGCTAAAGACTTAGTTGACGCTGCTCCTAAAGCTGTTAAAGAAGGCGTGAGCAAAGAAGAAGCTAATGCACTCAAGACTCAACTCGAGGCAGCTGGTGCAGAAGTAGAAATAAAATAAGTTTATTTCCTGCTACAACAGGCATAAATACCTCAGCCCCTCCATATAGACGGGGGTTGAGGTTTGTGCCTATATTGTGTTGTATTCCGCCGTCTATATAATATAATAGCTTTTAGAAACAATTAAAACATAAACACTTTGGCAGACATTAAATTAGATAGAATCAGTTTCGCGTCAATCAAGAAGCCTTTCGACTATCCTGATTTTCTGGATATTCAGCTGAAGTCATTCCGTGATTTCTTCCAGCTCGAAACCAACCCGGACAATCGTAAGAACGAAGGCCTGTTTAAGGTTTTTGCGGAGAACTTCCCGATTACCGACGCCAGAAACAACTTTGTACTCGAGTTTCTCGATTACTACATTGATGCCCCACAATATACAATCGCTGAATGTATAGAACGTGGCTTGAGCTACTGCGTAAGACTCAAGGCAAAACTGAAACTCTCATGTAACGACGAGGAGCATGAGGATTTCGAAACCGTCGTCCAAGATGTGTATTTGGGCTTGATACCGTATATGACACCACAGGGTACTTTCGTCATAAACGGCGCAGAACGTGTAGTGGTTTCACAGTTACACCGTTCTCCGGGCGTTTTCTTCGGATCAAGCGTACACACCAACGGAACGACGCTGTACTCAGCTCGTATCATCCCGTTCAAGGGCTCATGGATGGAATTCTCGACCGATATCAGCAACGTGATGTATGCCTATATCGACCGCAAGAAGAAGTTGCCTATCACCACATTGCTCCGTGCTATCGGATATGAGACCGATAAGGACATCCTCGACATTTTCAACCTCGCCGAGGAAGTGAAGGTGACTAAGAGCGGCTTGAAACGTGTGGTGGGTCGTCGCCTCGCAGCAAAAGTGTTGCACTCATGGTTTGAAGACTTCATCAACGAGGAAACAGGTGAATGCGTGACAATCGAACGTAACGAAATCGTTATCGAACGCGGCGTCATTCTCGAAAACGAACATATCGACAAGATCATCGAGAAAGGCGTTAAGACTATCCTCCTCGACAAAGAAGGTATCAACACCAACGATTACGCCATTATTTTCAACACATTACAGAAAGATACAACAAACTCGGAGAAAGACGCTGTCGAATACATCTACCGCCAGCTCCGCAACGCTGAACCACCAGATGAGGAAACAGCTCGCGACATCATCAAGAAGTTGTTCTTCTCCGATAAACGTTATGACCTTGGAGAAGTCGGCCGTTACCGTATCAACCGCAAGCTCGGCTTGAACATCCCGGAAGACGTCAAGGTTTTAACTAACGAAGATATAATCGCTATCATCAAATATTTGATCGAACTGGCTAACCAGAAGGCAGAAGTTGATGATATCGACCACTTGAGCAACCGTCGTATCAGAACCGTGGGCGAGCAGCTGTACGCACAGTTCGGCGTGGGTCTTGCACGTATGGCAAGAACTATCCGTGAGCGTATGAACGTCCGTGACAACGAGTCATTCACACCAACCGATTTGATCAATGCTAAGACATTGTCATCGGTGATTAACTCGTTCTTCGGCACCAACCAGCTGTCACAGTTCATGGATCAGACCAACCCGTTGTCAGAGTTGACACACAAACGTCGTATCTCTGCTTTGGGTCCAGGCGGTATCTCACGTGACCGTGCAGGTTTCGAGGTGCGTGACGTTCACTACACACACTACGGACGTCTCTGTACAATCGAGACACCTGAAGGTCCTAACATCGGTCTTATCTCATCACTCTGCGTGTTCGCTAAGATCAACAACCTCGGATTTATCGAGACACCTTACCGTGAAGTTAAAGAAGGTAAAGTCGATTTCATCAATCCTCCGGTTTATCTTACAGCAGAAGAGGAAGACAACAAGATTATTGCACAGGCTTGCACAGGAATGGATGACGAAGGCAACATCACCGACGATATGCTGAAAGCACGTCAGATTGCTGATTATCCTATCGTCACACCAGACCAGCTCGACCTCATCGACGTGGCACCTAACCAGATGTCATCTGTCGCTGCATCATTGATTCCGTTCTTGGAGCACGACGACGCTAACCGTGCTTTGATGGGATCTAACATGATGCGTCAGGCAGTGCCGTTGATGGCTCCTGAAGCTCCTATTGTCGGAACAGGTATCGAGCATTATGTGGCAAGAGATTCACGTACATTAGTCGAAGCAGAAGGCGACGGCGAAGTTGTCTATGTCGATTCAACAAAGATTACTATCAAGTATGACAGAACCGACAAAGAGCGTCTCGTGAGCTTCGATGACGATGTGAAGACATATAACCTTATTAAATATATAAGAACAAACCAGAGCACAAGCATCAACCAGAAGCCTATCGTAAGAAAAGGCCAGAAGGTTACAAAGGGTCAGATTCTTACCGAAGGTTATGCAACACAGGGCGGCGACCTCGCATTGGGTCGTAACTTGAAGGTTGCTTTCATGCCATGGAAGGGTTACAACTATGAGGATGCTATCGTGATTTCTGAGAAGATCGTCAAGGAAGACCTCTTCACTTCAATCCACATCGAGGAATTCACACTTGAGGTGCGTGACACTAAACGTGGTTTGGAAGAGTTGACCAACGATATCCCGAACGTCAGTGCAGACGCAACCAAGGATTTGGACGAGAACGGTTTGATCCGCGTCGGTGCCGATGTCAAGGAAGGCGATATATTAATAGGTAAGATCACGCCTAAGGGCGAGACCGATCCAACCCCAGAGGAGAAGCTGCTCCGCGCCATCTTCGGCGACAAGGCAGGCGATGTGAAGAACGCATCACTCAAGGCAGGTCCTTCAATGAAGGGTGTCGTCATCGGAAAACGCTTGTTCTCACGCGTGGTTAAAGACAGAAAAGCTAAATCAAAAGATAAGGACATCATTGCTGAACTTGAAGCCGAATGCCAGAAAGAGCTTGACGCTTTGAAAGCTCGCATGATGGAGAAGCTCATGTCGATGTTGAACGGCAGAACTTCAACAGGTGTTTACAACAACTTCAAAGAGACTATCATCCCTAAGAAGGTTAAATTCACCCAGAAGGCTTTGTCACAGATCGATTACATGACTGTCAATCCTTATAAATGGACTACAGACGCTGAGATTAACGACTGCATCGTGAAGTTGGTGAACAACTACAACATCAAGTGCAAGGAAATCAACGGTGTTTATAGCCGCAAGAAGAACGTGGCAAGCGTCGGTGATGAGTTGCCGAACGGTATCGTCCAGATGGCAAAGGTTTACGTGGCACAGAAACGTAAGCTGAACATCGGTGATAAGATGGCAGGTCGTCACGGTAACAAAGGTATCGTTTCAAGAATCGTTCGCGAAGAAGACATGCCGTTCCTTGAGGATGGTACTCCAGTCGATATCGTGTTGAACCCGTTGGGCGTGCCTTCACGTATGAACTTGGGTCAGATTTACGAGACAGTGCTCGGTTGGGCAGGTCACGAGCTTGGCTTGAAGTTTGCTACACCTATCTTTGATGGTGCCACATTGGAAGAAATCAACGAATATATGAAGAAGGCTGGTCTTCCTGAGAATGGTAGAGTTCAGCTTTATGACGGCGAGACAGGCGAGCCGTTCGATCAGCAGGCTACAGTGGGTTACATTTACATGCTGAAGCTGCACCACATGGTCGACGACAAGATGCACGCACGTTCAATCGGACCATACTCGTTGATTACACAGCAGCCTCTTGGTGGTAAGGCACAGTTCGGTGGTCAGCGTTTCGGTGAAATGGAGGTTTGGGCACTCGAAGCATTCGGTGCATCTAACGTCCTTCAGGAAATTTTGACAGTGAAGTCAGACGATGTCGTCGGCCGTGCTAAGGCTTACGAAGCTATCGTCAAGGGCGAGAACATGCCAACACCAGGTATTCCAGAGTCATTCAATGTTTTGGTTCACGAATTGCGCGGACTCGGACTTGAAATTACGTTTGAATAAAAAAGCTCTTAATATTTTGTAAATCTATGGCTTTAAATAAGAATAACACATTAAACAGCAACTTTTCAAAGATTACCATCAGCTTGGCATCACCGGAAAGCATTTCCGACCGTTCATACGGTGAGGTGTTGAAGCCGGAGACAATAAACTACCGCACCTACAAACCTGAGCGCGACGGTTTATTCTGCGAGAGAATCTTTGGACCTGTGAAAGACTGGGAGTGCCACTGCGGTAAGTACAAACGTATCCGTTACAAGAACATCGTTTGCGACCGTTGCGGCGTGGAAGTTACAGAGAAGAAAGTCAGACGTGAGCGTACTGGTCACATCCAGTTGGTTGTGCCGGTTGCACATATCTGGTATTTCCGCTCACTTCCTAACAAAATTGGAGCTTTGCTTGGTATTCCGACCAAGAAACTCGACAGCATCATTTACTATGAGAGATACGTCGTGGTTCAGCCGGGTATCATGGCCGAACAAGGCATAAACAAACTCGACCTCCTTTCAGAAGAGGAATATCTCGACATTTTGGAGAAACTTCCTATTGAGAATCAGCATCTTCCGGCAGAAGACCCTAACAAGTTCATCGCTAAGATGGGTGCTGAGGCTATCTACGATTTGTTGGTTCAGATCGACCTCGAGAAAGAAGCAGGTGAACTTCGCGATAAGGCACACAAAGAGACATCACAGCAGCGTAAAGCCGATGCTTTGAAGCGTTTGCAGGTGTTTGAGGCATTCCGCGAGGCTAACAAACACGTCGAGAACCGTCCAGAGTGGATGATTTTGAAGGTCATCCCTGTGACACCACCTGAGTTGAGACCATTGGTCCCGCTCGATGGCGGACGTTTTGCAACATCAGACTTGAACGACCTCTATCGTCGTGTCATCATCCGTAACAACCGTCTTAAGAGACTCATCGAAATCAAGGCTCCAGACGTGATTATGCGTAATGAGAAACGTATGCTTCAGGAAGCTGTTGACTCATTGCTCGACAATTCACGTAAGTCAAGTGCCGTGAAGACTGACTCTAATCGTCCGCTTAAGTCATTGAGCGACAGCTTGAAAGGTAAGCAGGGACGTTTCCGTCAGAACTTGCTCGGTAAACGTGTTGACTATTCAGGTCGTTCGGTTATCGTGGTCGGTCCGGATTTGAACATGAACGAATGCGGTCTTCCAAAGGATATGGCAGCTGAGCTTTACAAACCATTCGTCATCCGTAAGATGATTGAAAGAGGTATTGTGAAGACAGTGAAGTCGGCAAAGAAGATTGTCGACCGTAAAGACCCGGTCGTGTGGGACATCCTTGAAAATATTTTGAAAGGACACCCGATTCTGTTGAACCGTGCTCCTACATTGCACCGTCTCGGTATCCAGGCATTCCAGCCTAAGTTGGTTGAAGGTAAGGCAATCCGTTTGCACCCATTGGTATGTACAGCTTTCAACGCTGACTTCGATGGTGACCAGATGGCTGTGCACTTGCCACTCGGCAACGCGGCAATTTTGGAAGCCCAGATTTTGATGCTCGCATCACACAACATCCTTAACCCTGCTAACGGAGCTCCTATCACGGTGCCTTCGCAAGACATGGTTTTGGGTCTTTATTATATCACAAAACCACGTAAGAGCACTCCAGACCATATCGTCAAGGGTGAAGGCAAGAAATTCTATTCAGCAGAAGAGGTTATCATTGCCTACAACGAGAAGAAAGTCGATATGCACGCCATCATCTACGTGAAGGTGCCGGTCCGTAAGGAAGACGGCTCAATCGTTGAGGAAATGGTGGAGACAACAGTCGGTCGTGTCAAATTCAACCAGGTTGTTCCTGCAGGATTTGGTTACATCAACCGTCTGTTAAATAAGAAGGCCTTGCGTGATATCATCGGTGATATGGTGAAACTCCTTGGTACAGCTGTGACAACCAAGTTCTTGGACGATATCAAGAACATGGGTTACTACATGGCTTACAAAGGCGGTTTGTCGTTCAACCTTGGCAACGTGTTGATTCCATCTGTTAAGGAAGAGTTGATCCGTCAGGCTAACGAGGAAGTGAACGCCATCCGTGAGGAATACAACATGGGTTTCATCACAGGCAACGAACGTTACAACAAGATTATCGATATTTGGGGTCACGTCGTCACCAAGTTGACCGACGAAGTTATGAAGCTGTTGCCTCAGGACGACCAGGGATTCAACCCAGTTTACATGATGTTGGATTCAGGAGCTCGTGGTAGTAAGGAGCAGATTCGTCAGCTTTGCGGTATGAGAGGTTTGATGGCAAAACCGCAGAAATCGACAGCAGCCGGTGGCGCTGAGATTATCGAGAACCCAATTCTTTCGAACTTCAAGGAAGGTTTGTCAGTGTTGGAGTACTTCATCTCAACCCACGGTGCTCGTAAAGGTTTGGCAGATACCGCTTTGAAGACCGCTGACGCTGGTTACTTGACCCGTCGTCTCGTCGACGTCGCTCACGATGTCATCATCACTGAGAAGGACTGCGGCACTTTGAGAGGTTTGTCAATCGGCGCTTTGAAACGCGGTAAGGAAATCGTCGAGTCATTGTATGACCGTATCCTCGGCCGCGTGGCTTTGCATGACATCTTCCACCCACAGACAGGTGAGTTGCTTTGCAACGGTGGCGCTGAAATCACTGAGGATATCGCAAAGAAGATCTGCGATTCACCTTTGAAAGACCAGACCATTGAGATTCGTTCCGTGTTGACTTGCGAATCGAAGAAGGGCGTTTGCGCCAACTGCTACGGACGTAACCTTTCATCAGGTAAGCTCGTACAGCGTGGTGAGGCCGTCGGCGTTATCGCAGCACAGTCAATCGGTGAGCCTGGTACTCAGTTGACTCTGCGTACATTCCACCAAGGTGGTACTGCATCGAGCACATCAGAAGACTCAATGATTAAGGCTGACTACAGCGGTAAGATGATTATCAACGACTTACGTGCTGTTGATTATAAAGATAAGGATGATAACAAGTATCAGATCGTGGTGAGCCGTGCATCTGAGATGAAGATTTTGGACCACAACACAGGCGTTGCTCTCGTCACAGAGAACATCCCTTACGGTTCGAAGTTGTACATCCCAGCAGGCAGCGACGTCAACCAGGGCGATATCATCTGCGAATGGGATAAGTATAACTCACTTATCATTTCTGAACATGACGGTAAGGCTCGTTTCGACAACATCGTTGAAAACGTCACATTCCGTAATGAATCAGATGAGCAGACAGGTTACAATGAGCGCGTTATCATTGAAGGTCGTAAGTTCTCGAAGAACCCATCTATCTCAATCGTTGACAAGAACGGCGAGGTTATCAAGTCATACGACTTGCCAGTCGGCGCACACGTCATGGTTGAAGACGGTGATAAGATCAAGGCTGGTGACATCCTGACCAAGAAGCCACGTGCTACTGGAGGTTTGGGCGATATTACCGGTGGTCTTCCACGTGTTACAGAGCTCTTCGAGGCACGTAACTCTTCAGAGCCGGCTATCATCTCTGAAATCGACGGTGAGGTCTCATTCGAGAAGAAACTTGTCCGTGGTAACCGTGTGTTGGTTGTCACATCAAAGACAGGCGATGTGAGAAAGTATCTCATCCCGACAACGAAAGAGGTTTTGGCTTCAGAAAACGACTACGTGAAGGCTGGTCAGCCATTGTCAGAAGGTGCTATCACACCTGCTAACATTTTGGCTATCGAAGGCCCAATGAAGGTTCAGGAATATATTGTAAACAACGTTCAGGAGGTTTATCGTTCACAAGGTGTGACCATCAATGGTAAGCACTTTGAGGTCATCGTTCGTCAGATGATGCGTAAGGTTGAAATCGACGATCCAGGTGATACAAGATACCTCGAGGGTGAGCTTGTCAGCAAGATCGCATTCCAGGAGACCAACGACGACATCTTCGGAAAGGTCGTTGTTACAGATCCGGGCGATTCAGAGACATTGTTCGTGGGACAGATTATCTCAGCAAGAAGACTGCGTGATGAGAATTCATCATTGAAACGTCGCGACAAGAAGCTTGTTGAGGCCCGTGACGCACAGCCGGCAACGGCACACCAGGTGCTTCAGGGTATCACCCGTGCTGCTTTGCAGACCGACAGCTTCATCTCAGCTGCTTCATTCCAGGAGACAACGAAGGTTTTGACACAGGCTGCTATCAGCGCAAAGACCGACTATCTCGAGGGTATGAAGGAGAACGTCATCGTTGGTCACAAGATCCCAGCAGGTACAGGTTTGCGCGAATACGACGATTTGATTGTCGGTTCTAAGGAAGACCTTGAGCCTGAGGTGGTGACCGCTGAACCAGTAGAGGCGTAATTAGTCATTAGCCATTAGCTGTTAGCTATTAGCCATTAGTAGAGACGCCACATTGTGACGTCTCTACATTTTACAATCAAATAAAAATAGAATTATGGAAAACAACAACAAGAAACAATTGAATATCGACATTCCGGAGGCAGTTGCTGACGGCGTATATTCAAATTTGGCTATCATCAGCCATTCTCCAACAGAATTCGTTATTGATTTTGCTCAGATTGCTCCGGCAATGCAGAAGGCCAAGGTGCGCTCGAGAGTTATCATGACTCCTCAGAATGCTAAGCGTTTATATCGCGCATTGGCTGAGAATTTGCAGAAATACGAGCAGAATTTCGGTCCGATTAAGGATATTAACGATAATATGGCGGCTCCGTTTACGATGGGGTCAGCAGGGGAGGCGTAATAGTTTAATAGTTTAATAGTTTAATAGTTTAATAGCTTATTAGATTATAAGTTTATAACACAATAAAAAGGGATGTCGCATCGCGGCATCCCTTTTAAACTATTAAGCTACTAAGCTATTAAACTATATAAACTCGAGTTTATCCTGTGTTGTGTTCTTCTCGCAGTAGTGGCAGTGCAGTTTGATGGCACCGTCGGCGTCTTTGATGACTGTGAACTTGGTCGGGACGTCGTGTTCCTTGTTGGTGACGCAGTTAGGGTTGAAGCATTTCACTATGTGTTCGATGCTATCAGGAAGCGTAACTGTCTGTTTCTTAATCACTTCGAAGTCTTTGATTTCGATGATTGATGCTGTAGGAGCCACAAGGCCGATTTTGTTGTAGTCTTCTGGTGCGAAATACTTGTTAGAGATCTTGATGAAGCCTTTTGTACCGTATTTCTTGCTTTCGACGTTGGTGCCGAAATACACAGGGTTGCTGACTTTTTCAAGTCCAAGAATCTTAACGACTTGGAACACTTTGTCGGCAGGGATATGATCGATAACGGTGCCATTTTCAATGGCTGACACGATTAATTCTTTTCTCTTTTCCATAATTCTGATTTTTATTTAAGTCCTAAAATTGTTGCAATAAGAGCTTCGCGGGCGTACACGCCGTTCTGAGCCTGCTGGAAGTAGTATGCTTTCGGGTTGCTGTCGACGTCCACATGGATTTCGTTGACACGTGGGAGTGGGTGCAGCACGCGGCAGTTAGGTTTTGCTGCGTCGAGCATAGCGTTACGGAGAACGTATGAGTTCTTCACTTTCTCATATTCTTCAGGATCTGGGAAGCGTTCGCGCTGGATACGGGTCATATAGATGATATCGCTGTGCGGGATAGCTTCTTCGAGGTCTGTATACTGGTGATATTCAAGGTTTTTGTCTTTGATATGCTGTTTCACCACGCTTGGCAGCTTGAGTTCGACAGGGGAAACGAGGTTGAATTTGGCGTTGAAGTTGCACATAGCTTCGACGAGGCTGTGCACTGTGCGGCCGTATTTGAGGTCACCGACGAGTGTGATTTCGAGGTTCTCGAGGGTTCCTTGTGTCTTGCGGATGCTATAGAGGTCGAGCATGCACTGTGTAGGGTGCTGGTTGGCGCCGTCGCCTGCGTTGATGACCGGCACTTTAGAAACTTCTGATGCGAAGCGTGCTGAGCCTTCGATAGGGTTACGCATCACGATGAGGTCGGCGTAAGAAGCCACCATGGTGATTGTATCGGCGAGTGATTCACCTTTCTGCACGCTGGTCCCTGCGGTGCTGCTGAAGCCGATGACGTTGCCGCCGAGCAGCTGGATTGCTGTTTCAAAGCTGAGACGAGTACGTGTTGATGGCTCGAAGAAGAGAGAGGCGATGATACGGCCGTTCAGCAGGTTCTGATGCGGATTTTTTTCAAAGTCCTCGGCGATGTCGAGCACATGACAGATTTCTTCAGGCGTGTAGTCGCTTATTGAAATCAGGCTGCGATTTTTTAATGAGATTGACATTGTTGATAGTTTTTATTTGTTAATTTGATTGATTTTAAGCAAAAAAAATGACGGTTTCAATTGACCGTCAGCTGATAGAAAAAGATGAAGAGTTGAGGAATTGCTTCCTTTTGTAACGTCATTTTGACGCAAATCCGATAACGTTTTTACTACTATCATCGGATTGCAAAAATACGATTAATTTTTTTATTGTCAAGAAAAATATTGTAAAATTTTTTTAACATAAATTGCAAAATTATGCAAGTTATGTGAAAAAATTTTAAGAAAAAAGTTCTTGACAAATGAAAAAAATCATTATAATTTTGCAACGATAATAAAATACTAAGAGTTATGAAACGAGTTATCATAAAAACGATTTATGGGAGCCTGTGATTTAGGCACAAGTAATCACAGGCGTTGAACATCAGGAGATTGTGCGGAATTTTTAACATTGTATTATTTATTAAAAGTCAGATTTATGAAACGCAGAAAAATTTTAGTAATTTCAGTTATTGTGATGTTAGCGGTCGGGTTTACGCTATACTTCGCAGCATGTAAAAAAAGGAGTGTTACACCTATTAATAATATGGTGGGGCAGGTTGACGATTATCCCGGATATAGTGCCGAAGCGAGACTTGTTGCCAAAAGTATTAATAGGTTTAAACGGCAACTTGATGATAGAGAGAGTGTTATGAGAAGCGGTCTTTATATGCCGATTGACAGTATCATTTGGAATGTAGAGGCGCTGTTCAATGCAGAATACACGTTTCCGGAGAGGAAATATCTTGAGACGGTGAAGCATGAATTGGAGTTTTTTGTTGATGTGAATGAGAATGATGAAGCTCCATTCAGTGTTGTCGCTGATTTGTATGACGATATTACCGATGCGGTGCGGCAGGTGTATTCAAACGACGGTATTGATATGGACAAATCGTTGAAGGCAGTGGTTGTCGATAAAGGCGATGTCGTGGGTAACAAAGTGAGTGTCAATGTTTATGTGGTTTCCGGCAAGATGGACAACGATAATTCGGTTAAGGACCCAGTTGACGGTCCTTTTGGTCCACGTGACTGCTGGTATTATGGTGAATATGGCGGTACATGTGATGATCCGTCGATTTTGTATGATGCTGCTGAGATTATTGAGGATACCATCAACTATTATTATAGCGGGACATCGGTACCTCAACCAGGATTCAGGGGATTGAATTTCGGTATGTTCAGGATTTCAATTGATGGAAGCGAGTATTTTGACGAGAATGGAGAACCTTACTTATATTATTACCCGTCGACAGGAAATCCTCCTCTTTATCTGAATTATGAGTTGCTGAATTATTATTACATCAGGGAACTTGAAGTATTGTTACATCTTTTGCCAACTGATCTGGCGAATATGAATTTGTTGCCTGTAATACCGGCGTTTATTGAGGTGGACATAGCAGGATTGTTTGGATATATTGGCAATAGCAGCTGCTATCATCATCAGAACTATGTTGTTTATGGGCATAAGGCATTTATTCCTTCGCAGGAGTTGCCTCCTTTAAGAGATTTGTTGAATTAAAATTAAAAAATGAATTATGTCATGAAAAGGATTCTATTGGTGATATTGAGCTTTTGGGCGATAGGCTTGCAAGCGCAGCAATGGGTGGTATCGCATCCCGTGGAAGAAGGCGTGGTGCTTATCGGCGGCGATTGTAACGGAAACGGTAATTTTATCGTTGGAGCCTGCAATAAAAATGGTAGTTCTTACCTGGATGCCTATGCAATGTTTGTTAATGATAATGGTAGTTTTGTTGAGAGATCTTTCAGTTTTGACGGGTATAAATCACATCTGTGCAGCGCCATCTGTTTGGATAATGGCAATGCGTTTGTGGTTGGTGTCAAAGGAGGAGCGTTGACAAGCCATGATTATGATACATTGTGGATTCTGGTAATGACTCCGGAACTGGAGATTGTTGAAGAACGTGATTATCCGCTTGTTGAACCATATCGGACATGGACGACGGATGTGTATCTCGAATTCAATAATTACGGTGAGGTTATTGTGTTAGCTGATGTCAGTCAATATAGCTATCCTTTTATGTCGAATGGTGTGTATGCTGTGTTCAAATGCGATATACATGGAAATATTCTTAAGAGTAAGTATTTTGCGGAAGGACACGGGGTGAATGGTGCAAGGCCTACTGGATTGATAAGGGTTCCGAATAGCGATTATATGATGATGATAGGGAAGGGATTTTTTGTGACGAATTCGCATAGTATATGTTATATTGACAACGAGTTGGAGAAAGTGGATGTATATCCGCTGCCGTGGCTGGAAAATATATGGAACTATACGGATTGTTGGAAAGAAAACGGACATTTTCTCATGTCGTCGATGTCGCATCCTCATGGAGTGGTTGAAAACTCGTTTTATGCAGCTGTTTTTGAGGTTGATAATAGGGGAAACTATGTCGATACGTTGGTATATGACAGGGCGGACACCTCTGATTATACGGCTCAATTCGGAAGCATGGCGTATGTTGGCGATGATATTATTTACATTGCGACGTATTGGGAAAGCGGACAGAACGAAGACCCGACAGATGCTGTTATTTGCTTGATTGACAGTGATTTAAATCTTAAGGGAACGAAAAGACTGAAAGTCGCAGACACTAAGATAAGGATTATGCATTGCCAGAAGACTTCTGATGGTGGTTGTCTGGTGTATGGACAATGTAAGAAAAGCTATGACAGTGAGATGCTGTATGTTTGGAAGCTGCTGCCCGAGGATTTTGTGATTCCATGGACATTGGACGAGAATCCAGTTGCCTTGCCCCACCATGAAGTGTATCCGAACCCGACAAGAGACTACTTGAATATAATGCTTGAACATGCTGATAATCAGCGCTATGTGGTAAGTATTGCTGATTTAAAGGGGCGTAAATATTTTGAGCGCAGATTTGAAAATGTCGGCGGTTTGCTGACAATCGATGTGTCATTATTGGATAATGGGGTTTATTTTTATGAGATCTTTAACGGACAAGGCATACAAAAAGGTAAGTTTTTAAAGTATTAACATTAAATTTAAAATTTATGAAACTACGTATTTTATATATTATGGTATTATCAATCGTTGCAAATAACGTGATAATAGGACAGGAAAAGGGTGGCTGCGATTTATGCGGACCATCTGGAGCGACCCAGAATCAACCAAAAGGAAACTATTCTGCTACTATTGGGATGAGCAACCAGACGCTTGGGGCGAATTCGTTTGCCGTTGGACAGGCTAACAGGACTGCAGGCTCGGCATCAATAGCACTCGGAAAATTTGCATGGGCTAACGCCACGAATGCGATTGTTATCGGTTCTGGCACAGATAATAATGAATCTAAAGCGTTGATAAATAACTATTCAGAAACTCTTATGATTGGGTTTAACAGTCGCCGCCCGACGCTGTTTGTCGGATCATCTAACGGCGGCGTCACCACTGGCAGAATCGGCATTGGCAATATGACCAGCCCGTTGGCGAAGCTTCATATGTTGGCTGATTCAAATGAGGATGCTGGTTTTATTTTGGAAACATCCAATAAAACATCGAAAAGTGCTTTCCTGCAGATGTACGATGACAAACATAAGATAATAGTGTCAAAAGAAGGCATGCGAATTTCAGCACCAAACGATGCGCTGTCGCTGGATGCCAATAAAATCAAGATGTCGGGGAAAGTGGGCATCAATACTGACAACAACTATACTGGCGACTACGATTATACTTTGGCAGTTAAAGGCGGGATCCTGACGAGTGAGGTTTATGTCAAAGAGGTCAGTGAGTGGCACGATGATGTGTTTTCGGATACCTATCAACTGATATCGCTGAACGACTTGGAGATGTTTATTCGTAACAACGGGCATTTGCCTGATTTGCCTTCAGAAGAGGATGTCGTTGAGAAAGGTTATAATATGGTTGAGATGGAAGGTTTGTTGTTGAAAAAGATAGAAGAACTAACTCTTTATATTATTGAGATGCAACGGCAACTTCAGAACCAAAAACTAATTATTGACGAATTGCAAGGAAAATAAGGTTGTTGCTTAAATATTGTGTTATGAAAACGAAATATTTTTTGATATTTCTTGCTCTGCTATTGTCTGTAATGTTTTATAATGCAGCCCAAGCCCAGTGCTGTCTTGTGATGGGATACGATGCGGCGGGAAACAGGATTAGCAGGCAAGTGACGACAAATTGCATAGAGAAACGTGATGCCGTTGAGGTGCAAGAGGTTGAAACTGATGATGGTGTCAAGGTTTACCCCAATCCGAATCATGGAATGTTTAAAGTCATTGTGAATAATATTAAAGAAACAGCAAGTTATGAATTATATGATGTCAATGGAGTGATGCTGCTTTCTGGGAAATTGCATAATGATGAAACGGAAATTGATATTGGAACTACTGCAGGCACTTATCTGTTGAAGATAAGCAATGGCGATGATGTGATTTCTAAGATAATTGTGATAAACTAAAACCGCAAGTTTATGAAGAAGTTATTATTTATAATGTTGCTGTTGGGCGTCTGTGTCATGCGAGCGCAGACATATCAGCAGACCGAAATAGAACTTGATTCGGAGATTCCGAAAGACAAGAGTTTTGTTTATGAAGCTTCGACATCCATTAAGATGCTGAAAGGGTTTCACTGTCAGCCTAAAGGGAAAAATTCAGTTATGTTTGCGATTGACAGATTTGGTGTCTTTCCACCTGAAGAAGGCATCACTGGAGGTGCGTCGACTCTGAGTCAGGATGGTGTGGTTGGAGCATTGCCAGGAGAGCTTAATGTCGGGAATTTGGGTGCTGCAGAGTATTCCGTTCCGATATTGTTGCCGCAAGGTATTGGCAATATGACACCAGAAATTGCAGTGATATATAATAATCAGGCAGGCAACGGATTGCTCGGATGGGCTTGGGATTTGTCGGGATTGTCGTCGATAGTAAGAGTGGGGCAGACCTTATATCATGATGGTAACCGTACGGCAGTGAATTTTACTGATGACAGGTTTATGATGGATGGCAAGCGACTGATGTTGTGTTCCGGCAATGCTCAGGGAAACGGCGCCATATTTAAAACCGAAGTTGATGAGATGAGCAAAATTACTGCATATTCGGATGGCTACATCGGCCCGGCGCGTTTTATTGTCAGGAAAAAAGACGGAACAACTTGGGAGTACGGATGCACTGACGATTCCAGAGTGGAGGCGCAAAACAAAAACAATGTGGTGCTGAAATGGCTTGTCAATAAAATCATCGATCCTGATGGGAATTATATCTCATTCAATTACATCGAAAATCATAATACCGGCGAGTCGTACATCAATAGAATTGACTATACTTTGAACGATAAAGCCGGCATTCAGACCATGTATCAAGTGGTATTTTCCTATGATGATAGGGAAGATTATGAGGAGGGCTATGTTTATGGAAGCCTCGTCCAAAAGAAAAAGCTGTTGCGAAATATAATCGTGCGAAACATGCAGACTGGCACGGTTTTGTTTGACTATTCTTTCGATTATTTCGCACCTGGCAACTATTCGTCAGACATGAAGTTCCTGTATCACAGACTGAAAAACATTAGGATGAGTGCAGGCGATATGAAACTGAATCCTACTGCTATCAGTTGGAATAAAAACAGTCATTATAATGATAAATTCCTTTCTTATTCGTTGAATCAAAACGTGTTCAACAAGGTTCCTTTTGTCGGGGATTTCAATGGTGACGGCTATTCTGACGTGATGCTTGTGCCTCATAAGCAGAGTAATACATATTCGACAAGTGTTCAGGCGACAATCGTTATTAATAAAGGTGACGGCACTTTCAATGATGAGGCTTTTTACACTTTTAGTTTTGATAGGACACTGGAGTGGATATATGTTATTGATTTTGATGGAGATGGATTGGATGACGTGGTTCCATATTATGCAAACCAAGAAGAAAACAGCAACTGGAAATCGAAGTTCTGTGTTTATTTGAATAGGGGTAGTTCCTTTGCGTATTTGGGGGATTTCGTCGCTGAAAGGTATTTCACATTATACCCAGGCGATTTCTTTGGCAACAGGAAAGTCGGACTCTTATTGAATTACAACAACATAAACCAGTCTAACGATTATTTTCCTAATGTCTTCTATTATGGTAGCAACAATTCCATGATAATGCAAACGCAGCAAGAAATGAGTTTGGGCATTCCGGAACATGTCTTGATTGAGGATTTTGATGGGGACGGGAGCTCGGAAATCATGTATTTGATGGAGAGTTGTGCGTTTATCATCAAGTTGGATCTTGATAACGACAATGTTGACTTCTTGCGATTATACATTGATACTAACTTTGACAGCGGTGATTTTCTGTTTCCTGGTGATTTCAATGGTGACGGATACACGGATTTGTTGAAATATGACGACTTAAATTATTGGAATATAGCAATATTTGATGGTGACAGGTTTAAAGCGCCGGTGCCATGTCTTAACAATAATCTGCTAAGAGGCCTGACGTTGGCTCCTCAAGACCGTTATTTGTGCTCGCTTCAAAACTTATCGATGCCCTCGGAAACTATAAGAACCGCAGATTTCGACGGAGATGGAAAAGCTGATGTCGGTGTCTTCAAAAATACAGGTGGAAATTACTACTTGGAAATTGGTTTTAAGCCATATGAAAAATCAAGTAATAATATCGATTTCACTTATATCCGGCGTTTCAACCTTATTATAAATCATTCGCATCAATATGTGCATATGGGAAATTTCTTGGGGCATGAGAATGTGAGTATTCTTAGCAATGTCAAGACGAATCCTGGGAGTTACGAGGTTCCTAAAATCGTATCGCTTAATCCTCACTCATCGAAGTTTTCCGTTGAGCGTATCACTGATGGACTGGGCAACTCTCGAGGTCTGAAATATGAATACCTGATGCCAAAAGATGGTTTTTATGATTATGAATATCAATGGGTTGATTCGAAATCAAGGACGGTCGCGCTGCCTGTTAAGGCTTTGTGCGCTGATACAGTTTTCTCGACGAACTCAAAAACTGTCGTTACAAAATACTCATATAAAAATATGGTGTATCATACCGAAGGCCATGGCTTGCTCGGCTTTTTGCAAACTGATTCTAAAGTGTTGGTAGATAATGCCTTGTCGCAATCGGATACGTTCGTGTCGGAACTTGAATCAATGGGTGATAATTACATAATGCTGCCACAATCGCATATAAAATACAATTGCTATAATCAAATTGTTTTGAAAGAGATGAATGCGTATAAAAAATATGTGAACGTTAATAATGACAAGGTAATCATGCCATTAATGGCCAGCAAGAAAACAATCAATTATGATGTGGATACGCCGGGTTCAATTCTCAAGTCAAATATTACAAATGTTGATTATCAAAGTGATGTGTCGAATTATACTTATTCTGATGTCGTTAATGTCAGTAAAACCATTGATGGTACTGACGATAATTATATTGGAGATGACGCCACGGCCTGCTCGTTCTGGAGCGAGACTGATTATACTTATAATAATAACCCGTCAAAATGGATTGTTGAGCGATTGCAAAGTATAAAAAAATCTATGCATTATGCTGATAATGAGAGCGTTGGCTCATGTGAGATTTATGATTATTCCGGAAATTCTTCTTATCAAATTACGAGAAAAACATCATTGCCAAATGCTGAAATGAATTATGCTGACCCGTTAAAAATTGTTTCAGATTATTCATATGATGCAGTAGGTCATGTGGTTATGCAGTCGTTGATATCGCCGTCGGCAAAGAATCAACGAGTGAAGAGGATGAATTATGGCGAAGAGTATAATTATCGTTATCCGACATCAATGATTAACGAAAATGGTTGGGAAGTTGATGTAGCATACAATAATGATTACGGCGACTTGCGTTCGATGATTGATTACAATGGTTTTACGACCGAAAGTGATTCAGATCCGTTTGAAATAACAGTCGAGAAAAATATGCCCGACGGGACTAAAAGTGTGGATGCCAAACGATGGGCACAAGGTAACAAATATGCCCCCCAAGATGCCATTTATTATATTTGGACGAAAACGACTGGAAATGCTGAAAACCTCACATTTTTCAGTAAGACAGGCAAAAAACTGCGAGAAGTTACATTCGGCTTGAATGGTGAAGCGATTTATGTTGATATGACATATGATAATTATGAAAACATGTCCTCAAAATCAATGCCTTATATAGTCGGTGCTGAGCCAAAGTATTGTCATTATGTTTATGATAAAAACAATAGGCTGATAGAGGAGGTATATCCCAACGGACTCGTGAAAAACTATAGCTATAACAAGCTTCAGAGAATGATTAGCACTGTATCGCCGGAAGGTGTTTCTCGTGATGTTGCTGAAACCGAGAACCCCATGGGATGGCGTATCCAGACAATTGATGTCGGCGGCAACACCATTAATTATGATTATTATAGCGATGGAAAACTAAAAAGTTCAATGATTGGTGATGATGCCCAAACTAAAGTGGAATATGAATATGATGGAAGACGTAACTTGTTGAGAATGAGAGATCCCGCGTGTGGAGAGATTCTCTATAGCTATAATGCGTATGGTGAATTGACTGAGCAGACGAATGCCAAGAATTGTGTCACAATGTATATCTATGATAACATGGGAAATATACTCGAACGACTTGAATCTGATGAACAAAGGCAGAATCCTGTCATCACTCAATGGATTTATGATCAGAGTAAAGGTAAGATTGGTATGCTGTCTGGGATATTTTACGGTGATTCTCATTCTGTTACGTATAATTATGATGGCTTGTTGAGGCTTGTTGGTGTTGACGAGATGATCAAAGGTAAAAATTATACCACTTTATATGCTTATGATAAAGCAAATAGGGCAGAAGTCGTGATATATCCAAGTGGTGTCGCGATCCAAAACCAATATTCAAATTCAGGTTATAATAAGTCAATTATAAAGCAAAGCGATGATAGTGTTTTATGGGAGGCCGAGTCAGCTAATGCTATGGGTTATGTTATTGATTATCAATATGGAAATGGTATAAGGACAAGGAGAAAATATGATCATGAGACGAATCTTTTGACAGGTATTAATTCGTGTTCCGACAAAAAAATATATCAAAACCTGTCATATTCGTATGATGGTTTCGGTAATCTTATTAATCGTTCAAGTTTAAGCGGCAATAATCTTAGTGAGAGCTTTACCTATGATAAATTCAATCGTCTTGTGAGTGTCCGGTTGAACAACAAGCTCACAGGTTGGATGGAGTATGATGAATATGGTAATATCTTGTCAAAATACTTTGATTATCAGAATGTTTTCTATGATGCGCAATATTCAGGTGTTTGTCCGTATGCAGTTACAAAGGTTAAGACAGATTTGGATGAGAGTGATGATTTGAATCAAGAAATCGAATACACGGTTTTTGATAAGATGCGCCATGTCGATTGCGGAAAGAACTCATTGTCAATAGATTATGGCTATGATTATGATAGGAAGTATTCTGCTGAGAGTGTTGATGGTTTTTTGCGAGAAAAAGTTTATGTCTCTGATTGTGAATTTGTTAATGATCAGGGTAATAATTTTGTATATACGTATTTAAGATGCCCGATGGGAGTTTTTGCGGTTAGTTGCATCAATGATAAAGGGGAGGAGGACATATTGTATGTGCACAAGGACCATCTTGACTCTTGGTGTTTGATTACTGATGAGGACGGCAAAGTTGTGCAGAAAACCAGTTATGATGCATGGGGCAATCCTCGAAATGATGATACATGGTCGGGGAAATACAAAGGTAAGCTGCTGTGTGACCGAGGTTTTACAGGACATGAGCATTTGCTGGCATTTGGCATCATCAACATGAATGGTCGAGCGTATGATCCGCTGCTTTCGATGATGATGAGTCCTGATAGTAACATTCAGAATCCTGATTTTTCGCAGAATTACAATAGGTACATTTATTGTTATAACAATCCGTTGTCATATTCTGACCCTTCGGGTGAATGGGTTGAGTGGTTGTTGTACGGTGTTTTCAGTGGAACAGTGAATGTCATATTTAATATTGAAAGTATTGACAGTTTCCAGGAAGGTTTGTTGTCTTTCGGCGCTGGCTTTGTATGTGGCTGCCTGGCTCAAGGCGTGTCGAATTGTTCATGGGCATTGCAGGTCGTTGGGAATGTCGCCGGGACTACGTTAAAATACGGTGTCAACAGCTTTGTGCAACAAAACACAGGTAGTAAACTCGACTGGAGTATTTTGGAAGATAAGGAGTTTAAATCTGATGTGATGTATGCGTTGGGTTCAAGTTTGGCAAAATCAGTGCTGACATCGTATCTTGTCCAACCTACTGATGAGGATGAGGGTAAGACAATTTCAAATATGCTATGTCACGAAAAGTACAATCAGAGGATTCTGGAGACGGCTTCAAAAAAGATTGTAGGTAACTTGTTTTCCGGTAGAAAAGTTTTTGATGGTTTTGCTATTACCAAGAAAAATCTGGAAGATGCGCTGCCATATCTGGAATGTGTTTTGGATATTGTTGCTGATAATGTTGAATTTCAAGGGCATTCGGAAACTCTCAGTAAAATCAGTGATAAGCTGCTGAATTTCGATTTCAAAGGCTTTATGAGTAAATACGGAAATGACATGAATTATTGTTATAGTCAATTTCGTTCTTTATTTGTGAAAAAAGGTGGTTAATAAGCGATTTTTTACTATTTTTGCACCCAATTAATTATAACGATTTGTACTATGCTGGAATTAGTTTTGAGACAACTCTTTATCGACGCTTTTAAGAAGCTCTACGGACAGGAACCTCTTGCGGAAAATGTGAGCTTCCAGAAGACTCGTCCTGAATTTGAAGGCGATGTTACCATCGTGGTGTTCCCGTTTGTGAGAATAGCCAAGAAAGCCCCTGAGGCCATTGCCAATGAACTCGGAGAAGAAATGATGAAGGAAAGCGACATCGTTGCGAAATACAACGTGGTGAAAGGCTTCCTGAATATGCTTATTGCCGACAGCTTCTGGCTCGGCTTCATGCAGAAAAACCACACGAACGAACTGTTCGGACGTAAAGAGGTTTCAGGCAAACCTGTCGTAGTAGAGTATTCCTCACCGAATACCAACAAACCGTTGCACCTCGGTCATATCCGTAACAACCTGCTGGGCTGGAGCGTGAGCGAAATCCTAAAAGCCAATGGCGAAAATGTCGTGCGCGTGAATCTTGTTAACGATAGAGGTATTCACATCTGCAAGAGCATGATAGCATGGCAGAAATGGGGTAACGGCTGCACTCCGGAATCGACAGGGAAGAAGGGTGACCATCTCATTGGCGACTTCTACGTGATGTTCGACAAGCATTTCAAAGAGGAAGTGAAGAGCCTGCTGCCAGCCAACTACGATGAGCTCAGCGATGAGGACAAAGAGAAAGCGAAAGCAGAGGCCGAGAACGCTTCTCCTTTGATGCAGGAGACTCGCGAGATGCTGCGTAAATGGGAGGCAGGCGACAAAGAGGTGCGTGAACTTTGGGAGATGATGAACAACTGGGTCTACGAAGGCTTTGATGTGACATACAAACGTCTCGGAGTGTCATTCGACAAGATCTATTACGAGTCACAGACATACCTGCTTGGTAAGAGCACCGTGATGGATGGCTTGAAGAAAGGCGTCCTGTATCAGAGAGAAGATGGCTCAGTGTGGTGCGACCTCCGCGATGAGGGACTCGACGAGAAGCTGCTGTTGCGTCGTGACGGCACATCCGTTTATATGACTCAAGACCTGGGAACCGCTCAATTGCGTTATGACGAGTACCATCCGAAGAAACTGATCTATGTCGTGGGTAATGAACAGAATTACCACTTCGACGTGCTCAAACGTGTTTTGGTGAGATTGGGCTTCGAGTGGGGTAACGACATCGAGCATCTTTCCTATGGTATGGTTGAGTTGCCAAGCGGTAAGATGAAGTCACGTGAAGGAACAGTCGTTGATGCCGATGACCTTATGGATGAGATGGAAGCAACGGCGAAAAGCGTGTCGGAAGAACTTGGTAAAGCTCACGGATTAAGTGACGAAGAGTCGGCAAAGCTCTATCACATGATAGGACTCGGCGCTCTGAAGTACTTCATCCTGAAAGTCGACCCGAAGAAGACGATGCTGTTCGACCCGAAAGAATCAATAGATTTCAATGGCAATACAGGCTCGTTCATTCAGTACACCCATGCCCGTATCTGCTCGGTGCTGCGTAAAGCTGAAGAAACCGGCGTTACCTATGGCGACAAGGTTACTGTGGATAGCATACAGTCTGGCGAGAAATCGCTGCTTACCAATATCTATACATGGCCTTCGGTGCTCGAGCAGGCTGCAATCAACCGCAGCCCGGCCATGATAGCCAACTACATCTACGACCTCTGCAAAGGATTTAACCAGTTCTATCAGGAGTGCAGTATTCTGAAGGAAGAGGATGTGAAACGTAGAGAGTTCCGTCTGCAGTTGGCTGCGATGACAGCACGCTTGCTGCGTAACGCAGGTGAGCTGCTGGGTATGCAGATGCCAGAGAGAATGTAAAAAATAGTAAGATGAACGTTTTTTATCTACCGGACGCTACAGAAGGAATGGTCTCCTTCCCTGAGGAGGAATCGAAACACTGTGTCAAGGTTTTGAGGATGCAGGTAGGAGACCGTTTCTGCGTCACCGACGGCAAGGGATCGTTGTACGACGGTGAGCTTGTGGAAGCACACCCTAAAAGAGCGACAGTATGCCTCACGAACAAACGTCCGGGTTATGATAACAAAACGTTTAAACTCGAGATAGCTATAGCGCCAACAAAACTCAACGAGCGTACGGAGTGGTTCCTTGAAAAAGCAACAGAGATAGGCATTGACAAGGTGCAGCTGTTTGCGTCGTATCACTCGGAACGCCGTGTGGCAAACGTGGAGCGTTTCCGCAAGGTGATGATAGCCGCAATGAAACAGTCGATAAAGTCAAGACTGCCAGAGATTGAGGATGTGGTGGATTTCAATAAGCTTGTGAAACAGCCTTTTGATGGACAGAAATTCATCGCCTGGATTGACGACGACGTGACAGAACTGCTTTGTGACAAATACGAAAAAGGTAAAAATGCATTGGTTCTTATCGGTCCTGAGGGCGACTTCAGTCCGGAAGAGGTGCAGCTGGCAAAAGACAACGGATTCATCCCGCTGAGCTTGGGAGATGCAAGATTAAGAACAGAGACAGCTGCTGTGGTGGCATGCCACACAGTGAATCTGATAAACCAAATGTCGAAATGATGAAACGATTGCTGACAGTCGTGATGCTGCTGCTGACGTTGGGACTTTCAGCCCAGCAGACGCAGATAGCGCTTCTAAAATACAGAGGCGGCGGCGACTGGTATGCAAACCCCACATCATTGCCTAATCTGGTGAAGTTCTGCAACCAGGAACTGCATACCGACCTGAATCCCGACATCGCTACGGTGGAGGTGGGGAGCCCGGATATTTTCAACTATCCGTTTGTGCACATGACTGGTCACGGAAACGTAACGTTTGATAAGGCGGAATGCGAGAACCTGCGGAACTACCTGCTTGGAGGCGGTTTCCTGCACATCGACGACAACTACGGATTGAAAGACTTCATCATGCCGCAGATGCAGAAGGTGTTTCCGGAGCTTGAATGGGTGGAGCTGCCATATTCGCATGAGATTTTTAAAGAACCATATCCATTTCCTAACGGACTGCCTAAAATTCATGAGCACGACCTCAAGACACCACAGGCCTTTGCTCTGATTTATGAAGGCCGGTTGATATGCCTTTTCACATACGAATGCGACCTTGGCGACGGATGGGAGGACCAAAGGGTGCATAAAGACTCCGACGAAGTGAGGCTGAAGGCACTGAAGATGGGGGCGAACATAATACAATACGTCTTCTCTCATTAAACTGAATGTAAAACTAAAAAGATCAAAATGAATGAAACAAATTTTAAAAGAAACACTAACAGATGTCCCTATTGCAACAGAATAATTGAAGGTAGGACCGACAAGATGTTCTGCGACGACAGATGCCGTAATAATTACTATTACAAGGTTAACAGCGAGCAGAAGTCGTATATCAGATATATTAACAAGATTTTGCTAAAAAATCGCGGAATCCTCAGGACTGTAAATCCTTACGGAAGGAAGCTGGTTTCAAAGCGTAGTCTTGAGGAACTCGGCTTTGATTTCAATTGTTATACAAGTGTTTATAAAACAAGAAAAGGCAAGGAGTACTATCTTGTTTACGATCAGGCGTATAGCTTCGACGATCCGGAAAACTTAACCTTATTGGTTTTCTATCGTGATGCTTAACCCGTCGTAGGCAAGCATCATATTGGTTGGTAAAGTCTTATTAACATCCGCAGCTTTCCCCATGGAATGGCTGACGTGGGTGAACCATGCTTTCTTGACGTTCAGACGCTGAGCGATATCTATCGCTTCCGGAAGACTAATGTGCGAATAATGTTTCTCTTTGCGCAACGCCTCGATGATGAGATATTCAACACCCTCGAGCTTTTTGAGGCTCTCTTCAGAGATGTAGTTGAAGTCGGTGACGTAGGCGAAGTTGCCGATACGGAACGCGTAGCACAACATGTGAAGATGTGTCAGTGGAATGGGTTCGATAGTTAACTCGTTGATAACGATAGGTTTGTTGTCTACTATGTCGATGAGGTTATATGTCGGTGCACCAGGATACAACTCGCTCTTCTCGACGAAGGCGTAGGAATATTCGCGTTTGATCTCCTCTTGCGCCACTGGCGATGCATATATCGGCATTGAGATGTTTTGCAGGAAATTAAACGAGCGGACATCGTCCAAGCCACCGATATGGTCCTTGTGATGATGGGTGATGAGAATGGCGTCGAGATGGCGCACGTTTTCGCGAAGCATCTGCTGACGGAAATCCGGACCGGCATCAACACATATTGTGGTCTGTTCGGTTTGGATGAGAATCGAAGTGCGCAGACGCTTGTCGCGAGGATCTGTCGACCTGCAAACGTCACAATTGCAACCAATTACGGGAACGCCCTGCGAAGTGCCGCAACCTAATATGGTAATCTTCATCATAGTAGAGTACAAAAACGGTGCAAAGATAGCAAAAAGACATTAGACTTTTGATATTGGACTTTAGTTTTTATTTTTAATTATATTTTGTAAAAAATTTGTATCTTTGCAAGTTTTTAATGAGGGGCATCAAAAACGATGAAAGCTATTGTTAAGTTTTGTAGGCAACGCGCTATAAAAGGATTCCTGAGACGTAAGAAATCCTGCATATTGCCGGATATTGCAAAGTATCCGTCAGTTGCCATTTTGCTTGACAAAGACCAGTTTGCACGTTATAAGGAAATCGAGAACACACTAAAAAGGCTGTTTGAATTGAAAAGATATACCTTCATTGTGTATGTCGACGAGCTTCCCAAAGACGTGATGCAGACCGACCGTTATTTCTTTATCACCAAAAACGACTTCAACTTTTGGGGTCTGATGACGATTGCTAAGAGAGAGGCGCTGATGTGTCTGGCATTCGATTTGGTGATTGATTTTACCCGTATTAAAGACGATGTGATGACCAATGAATATATTCTGACCATGATAAACAATTCATTCAGAATGACTTTCGGGACATCTTGCCCTGCTATGTATGATATGGTCATCGACTCGAAAAACGACGATGATATGTTAAACCGGATAGAGATATTAAAAGCCTATCTGTCGATGTTATTAGGAAGAAGATGAAAAACAACCCGTTTATAGGAACAGGAGTCGCATTGATAACTCCGTTTAACGATGATTATTCTGTTGATTATCAGTCGTTAAAGAATATTGTTGACTATACTTTGCAGAACGGCGCCGATTTCTTGGTGGCTCTCGGAACTACTTCTGAGGCTCCTACGATGAACGCCGAAGAGAAGGCAAAAGTGGTGAAAACCATCGTTGAGACAACCAACGGTCGTTGCCCGATTCTCTTGGGAATTGGTGGAAACAACACCTCCGCGTTGATCGACATTATTAGAAATCAAGACTTTAAAGGCATCGACGGCATTCTGAGCGTCGTTCCTTATTACAATAAGCCGAACCAGCGCGGTATGAAAGCGCATTTCCTACATGTGGCAGACGTGTCGCCAGTGCCGGTGGTGCTTTACAACGTGCCAGGAAGGGTGGGGGTGAACCTCCAAGCGGCTACTACTGTTGAACTCGCCAAACATCCTAACATCATTGCTGTTAAGGAAGCATCAGGCAATATGCAGCAGATTATGGAGATTTTGCGCGACAAACCAAAAGACTTCAGAGTGTACTCTGGCGACGACAGCATCACCCAGCCTCTGATGGCTCTCGGAGCTGAAGGCGTGATATCTGTTGCCGCCAACGGCTATCCTAAGCCATTCTGCAAGATGGTGCATAAGATGCTCGAAGGCAAAACCGACGAGGCTCTTAAACTGCATTATAAGATGCTGAGAATGAACGGTTTGATCTTCGCTGATGGTAATCCTGCCGGCATAAAAGCCCTCATGGCTTACACAGGATTGTGCAAGAATGTACTCCGCCTGCCTTTGGTGCCTGCCTCTGATTCAGTGCGCCAAGAAATTGAAAATGAATACGATAACAATTTGAAATAAATTATTTTTATAAAATGAGAAAAAACCTTTTAGCAATCCTCTTCTTCTTTGTTTCTTTAGGATTATTTGCACAAGAAACAAACCTCAATAAGCTCATGCAAGAGCGCAATGAGTATTATTTTACTTTTGAATTGAACGGCAACGACAATCTTCAGAAGATTGCTCAGACCATTTCAGTTGACCGTGTCGACGGTAATGTCGTTACAGCTTACGCTAACGATAAGGAATTTGCTGAGTTCCAGCAGATGGGCTATGAAATCACACTCCAGACACCTCCTTCAATGATGTTTGAGGCAGAAATGTGGGACGGCAGCAACCGCGCGGCATACGACTGGGACCAATATCCTACATACGAGGCTTACGAAGCGATGATGTATGCTTTTCATACCGACCATCCTGACAAATGTGAGATTATTGAACTCGGCACACTCCCGAGCAACCGTAAAATTTTGATTGCACATATCAACAATGGCGATGGCGCTGGTAAACCTAAGTTCTTATACACCTCAACAATCCACGGTGATGAGACAACAGGCTGGATGCTGATGCTCCGCTTTATCGACTATCTCCTTGAGAATCCTACACTTCCGGAGTGCGCCAACATCCTCAATAACGTTGACTTGTATGTTGGTCCTAACACCAACCCTGATGGAACATATCATGGTGGAAACAGCAGTGTTAACGGCGCTACACGTTACAATGCCAACGGCGTTGATATGAACCGTAACTATGCTGACCCTCATGGCAGCGCACATCCTGATGGTAATCCGTATGCTCAAGAGACTGAATGGTTTATGCAGTTTGCACAGGATAATAATTTCGTGATGGGTGCTAACTACCATGGTGGTGCAGAGGTTATGAATTATCCTTGGGACAATACTTATACACTTCACGCAGATGACGCCTGGTATCAGCTTATCAGCCATGAATATGCTGACCTTTGTCATGTACAAAGCTCAAGCTATATGACAGATTACAACAACGGTATCACCAACGGCGCTCAGTGGTATATGATCGGCGGCGGTCGTCAGGACTATATGAACGGCTATGCTGAATGCCGCGAGTTGACAATCGAGTGCTCAAACACAAAATGCCCAAGTGGAAGCCAGATGCCTAACTTCTGGAATATCAACAAAAACTCAATCTTTGCATTTGTCAACCAGTGCTTGAACGGTATCCACGGCACAGTGGTCGATGCTGAATCAAAAGCTCCGATAGGGGGTGCGACAATCACTATCGTGGGTCACGATGACCAGTATTCAACAGTGTCGACACAGCTTCCTGGTGGCGATTTCCATCGTCCAATCAAAGGTGGAACTTACAATGTGAGAGTCTCCAAGAACGGCTATCAGACATACGAGACACAGGTTACAGTGGCTGACGGAGAGGCTGTCACAGTAAATGCTCAGCTGGTTGCACTCGAAGGCATCGTCGCTGACTTCACAGTTGACGCTACAGCAGTTGCAATTGGCGGTACAGTGCATTTCACCGACAACTCATGGGGCGCACAGCTCGTGAGCTGGAATTGGGAGTTTGAAGGCGGCACACCTGCAACGTCTACAGAAACAAATCCTACAGTGACATATAATGCAGCAGGCACATTCGACGTGCGTCTCACAGTGACCAACGCTGAAGGCGAAAGCGACACCAAGTTTATGCCTAACTACATCTCAGTAGTGGAAGCCTATAACATGCAGAACGGCACCATAACCACTTGTGACGCAATGTTCTACGATGATGGCGGCCCGAGTGCAAACTATGGCGACAACAAGGATTTGACAATGACATTCCTGCCAGCCACAGAAGGCGGCATCATCGAGGTCGAATTCCAGTCGTTTGAATCCGAAACAAACTACGATTTCCTCTATATTTACGACGGAACTTCAACATCGGCACCACAGATCGGACAATACAGCAGTAACGACAATCCTGGCACGGTGACAGCTACTAATGCAGAAGGCGCAATCACATTCCGATTCACCTCTGACAACAGCGTTAACAGAGAAGGTTGGGCAGCTCACGTGCACTGCCTTGGCGTTTCGAATCCATTGGAAGCTACAGCATACGCTTCACATGACCAGATTTCGCTTAGTGGTACAAACACACTGTATGTGAGTGCGGCAGGCGGTTCGGGATCATATACCTACTCATGGTCACCAGCCGACAACCTCGACGATGCCACATCACAGACCCCAGTGTTCACCCCAACAGAAGCAGGCGAATACACATATACAGTGACCGTCAGCGACGGAACGGAAACAACATCAGCATCAGTGACTTTCACAGTCGTTGACGACACCAATGTTGATGAACTCGGGAGCGAGAACGTGATGGTTTATCCTAATCCAGCTTCTTCAGTCATCAATATCAAAGGCTTGAACGGCTTCGCAAATCTTGAGGTTAAGGTTGTGAACCTTCAGGGACAAGTAGTGATGGTTGTCGATAACTCATTGGAAATCAACGTGAAAGATATTGAATCGGGAATTTATTTCCTAAATATCAATTGCGATGGTAATCAAATCATTAAGAGAATTGTTGTGGAATAGTACTCCACAATAATTTTCTTTGAAAAGACGTTAAGAGATAGCTAAAAAAATCGTAATTTTGCAGCATGCTAAAAAATAGGTTTTTCTTATCGGTGATAATATGTTTGCTGGGGTGCGCATCCTGCAGTAAATACAACAAATTGCTTAAGGGAACGGACAACGAGGCTAAGTATCAGGCAGCGTTGAGTTATTATGAAAAAAAGAACTACGACCGCGCCCTTCAGCTTTTTGATGTCATGCAAGCGTACTACCGCACCAAACCGGAAGGTGAGACAATAGCTTATCTGACGGCCGAATGTTACTACTATAAGAAAGAATATATCATAGCAAGCAGCTATTACAAACGTTTTGTGACGAGATACCCGATATCGCAGCACGCTGAAGAGGCATTGTACAAAAGCGCGCTTTGTTATTACAATATCTCGCCTAAAATTACGCTCGACCAAACGGATTCTTATACGGCGATAGAAGAATTCCAGAATTTTATCGACGTTTTTCCGAACAGTCCGAAAGTGGCTGACGCCAATGCCCGAATCGACACATTGCGTACCAAACTCGAGGAGAAACAATATGATATCTGCAGACTGTATTTCAAAATGGATGAATATCAGGCTGCGATAACAAGTTATGAGACATATCTGAGAGACTATCCGACAACAAAATACCGTGAGGAGATTCTCAACAATATGGTTATTACATATTATCGCTACGCTGAAAACAGTGTCAAGTCGAAGCAGAGAGAGCGTTATGAGTTGGCTTTGGAGAAATACAACACATTGTGCTACGTATTCCCGGATAGCGAATATATCCCGAAGCTGGAGTCGACAGTTACTAAAATTAGAGAAAGACTAGAAAAATATAAATCAAATTAAGATGATAGACTTTAGAAAAGTTAAGACGGAAACAACCGCGATAACACGTCAGAAAGACCAGTTCTACGTTGGAACAGGCAACATCTACGAAACAGTTGCTATCCTTGCAAAGAGAGCAAATCAGATTGCAACAGAAGAGAAGCAGGAACTCAACAAGAAGATTGAGGAGTTCGCATCAAGCAACGACACTCTTGAGGAAGTTTTCGAGAACAAAGAGCAGATTGAAGTCGCAAAGTTCTACGAGAGACTGCCAAAACCGACTCTTATCGCCATCGATGAGTTCTTGAACGACAAGCTTTACTATCGTAATCCAAGCAAGAAAAACGAAGGTGACTTCTAAAAAGATTCTGATCGGAATTACGGGAAGCATTGCCGCCTATAAGATTCCGCTGTTGGTAAGGCTTCTTAAGAAGCAGGGTGCTGAGGTTCAGGTCGTGATGACCGATGCGGCAAAAGATTTCGTAACACCACTCACGTTAGCTACGTTGAGTGGTTTACCCGTTTTATCGAAGGGCTTCGACCCTGAGACCGGCAAGTGGAACAGCCACGTGGAGCTCGGTCTGTGGGCCGACCTTTTCGTGATAGCACCGGCATCGGCAAACACTATCGCCAAGATGGCAGCTGGTATTGCCGATAACTATCTGCTGACAGTGTGCCTCTCGGCAAAATGCCCTATAATGTTCGCTCCTGCAATGGATCTGGATATGTACAAACATTCAGCCACGCAGGAAAACATCCGCACCCTCATCAGTCGCGGATACCGCTTCATAGCACCGTCGTCAGGTGAACTGGCATCAGGACTGTGCGGCGAGGGTAGGATGGAGGAACCTCAAGAGATATTTAACCGTATCAAAGAATTCTTCCAGAACAAACAGCGTTTTGAAGGCAAGAAAGTGGTGGTGACAGCAGGTCCTACTTACGAGGCAATCGACCCGGTGAGATTTATCGGCAACCACAGCTCAGGTCTCATGGGCATCGAGATCGCACGCGCCTTCGCCGACCAGGGAGCCGACGTGACACTGGTGTTGGGACCTTCATCAATACGCCCTGAAAGAAGCAACATCCAAGTGATTCCGGTGACGAGCGCACAGGAGATGTACAACGCGACAACAGCCGCTTTCAAACGTGCCGATATCGCCGTGCTGAGCGCAGCAGTGGCAGACTTCCGTCCGGAAATCGTCGCTGACCAGAAAATCAAGAAAGACCCGAATAAGGACGAGATGACATTGAGACTCGTCAAGACTCAGGATATACTGAAGACCCTCGGGGAAAACAAGAAAGACAACCAGATTCTTGTGGGCTTCGCACTCGAGACAGAAAACGGAATCGAGAACGCAAAGAAAAAACTGCATACCAAAAACCTCGACATGATCGTTCTAAATACGATGAATGAGGCTGGCGTGGGTTTCAAAACGAAGACCAACAAGGTCAATATCATAACTAAAGACGACGAAGTGCGCGACTACGAGCTTAAACCGAAAAGCGAAGTGGCTCAAGATGTGCTCGACGCTGTCTATCAACTACTTGCAAAATAAGCATTATGAAAAAAATCATCATCCCGATATTGTTCCTGATCTGCTTCTTGGCTCAAAATGTACGAGCCCAGGAGTTTAATCTCACGGTGACGGTCAATACAAAACAGGTGTCAGGTACCGACCAACGTCTGTATGAATCCTTGCAGGAAGCAGTGACAAACTTCATGAATACCCGCATCTGGACCAACATCAAGTTTGAGGAGCAGGAACGTATTGAAGGTTCGATGGTTATAGTGGTGAAAAACAGAGAGGGCAACGCCATTACCGGCGAGCTGAACATTGGTCTGCGTCGTCCTGTTTACAAATCAGGTTACAACACCCCAATTCTGAATTATATCGATGCTGATTTTAACTTCAGCTACATCGAGTCGCAACCACTTGATTTCAATGAGAATTCATACATGTCGAACTTGACGTCGATGTTGGCGTTCTACGCTTATTACAGCCTCGGATTGTATTTCGACACCTTCGGTCTTTATGGCGGCGATGAGATGTTTAGAGCTGCCGATCAGGTTGTGACGCAGGCACAAAGCTCACCTGAGACCGGCTGGAAGGCGTTCGACAGCTACAAAAACCGCTATTGGCTGCTCGAAAGCTTTACAAACCCGGCATATCGCCCGTTGCGCCAGTTTATCTACGAATATCACAGACTCGGTCTCGACGTGATGGGTAGCGGTAAGGTCGATGACGGACGCGCCACGATGACAAAGTCGCTGGAATATCTGAAATCTGTTTACAACAGCAAACCGAATCTGTATTTCCTTCAGATCCTCAACGATACAAAACGCGACGAATGGAAGAATGTTTACTCTGTCGGACCGCAGCAGGAACGCACCAAAGCCGTTAATATCTTCCGCGATATCGACCCGACTCATGCCGAAGAGTATGAGAATCTGTTGAATGCCAAACCGAAATTTTAAATAAAATGTTAAAGCACCTTTCCATCAGTAATTATGCTTTAATAGATTCATTATCAATATCTTTTGATGATGGATTTAGCGTGATTACAGGTGAGACAGGTGCAGGAAAATCAATACTTCTTGGCGCTTTAGGCTTTGTGCTCGGTGAACGTACCGATACAAGCATAATGCTCGATGAGACGAAAAAATGCTTGGTCGAAGCGACGTTTGTCATTGACAACGAACGGTTTAAACCATTTTTTGATGAAAACGACCTCGACCTTGAGGAGGAGCTGATTCTGAGACGTGAGCTGTCGCCGACAAAGAAATCGAGAGCTTTTATTAACGACACTCCTGTGACAGCCCAGCAGCTGAAAGAGCTTGGAAGTCAATTGGTTGACATACATTCACAGCACGATTCACTGCTGCTTACTAATGCTGATTTCCAGCTTGAGATAATAGACAATGCCGCTGATAACAATGCACTGCTCACCGAATATCAATCTGTTTTTCACAAATTCGTTACATTACGCAATGAGCTGAAATCTCTTCGCGAGATGGCTCAGAAAAATGTGGCTGAAAACGACTTCCTGTCTTTCCAACTTGATGAATTGGTGAAAGCCGACTTGCAAGACGGCGAATATGAAGAGGTCGGTCAGCGATTGGAACTGCTGGAAAATGCTGAGGAAGTGAAAACTTTATTGGCGCAGTCGCTGAGCACTTTGAGTGAGTCAGAATATTCAATTTTGAATCAACTAAATGATTTGAAATCAAATGTTGATCATTTGAAGAAATACATCCCTCAGGCTGAGCAGTATCTTGAGAGAATAGACTCAACAAAAATCGAGCTTAAAGACATAGCGCACGACCTTGATAATTTGCAAGACAGCACTCAATTTGATGCCGATTCATTAAATGAGATTCAAGAACGATTCGACTTGATTCAGCGCTTGATGATGAAACATCATGTGAGCGATTATGCCGAATTGCTTGCAATTAGAGAAGATTTGCAGAAGAAAGTAGGTGCTTTCGCAAATATCGATGAGGAGATTGCAAAGAAAGAGCAGGAAGTCAAATCTTGTGAAAAAGAACTGACGAAACTTGCTGATAATCTTTCTGCAAAGCGCAAAAAAGTCAAAGTTTCATTTGAGAAATCAGTCACTGAGATTATTAGACAGCTGAAGATGCCGCACGGAGTTTTCGAAATAGAGATTTCTGAAAGCCCTGATTTCAGTATTAGCGGCAAAGATAAGGTCCGCTTCATGTTCTCGGCAAACAAAGGCATCGCTCCTGACGATATGAGCCGCGTGGCTTCAGGTGGTGAGCTTTCCCGCTTGATGCTCGCCATCAAGGCTGTGGCAGCGGAAAGCAGCTATATCCCGACTTTGATTTTCGATGAAATCGACACTGGCGTTTCAGGCGAGGTGGCGTCTAAACTCGGTGACATCATGCAACAGATGGGGGAGAGCCTCCAGATTGTCTCGATAACACACTTGCCTCAAATCGCGTCAAAAGCCCAAAACCATTTCTTCGTCTATAAAGACGAGAACGCACAAAAAACACGCTCATGCATCAGACAACTGTCTCACAATGAGCGCGTTACGGAAATAGCTAAAATGCTTTCCAACGATAAAATAACCCCGGAAGCTATAAAAGCCGCCGAGGTTATTTTAGACGCCAGTCACTAGTCTTTAGTGGCCAACATTACAGTCTAAAGACTAAAGACTAAAGACTTATCTAAAGATTTCCTTGTATTTCAACTCCTTGATAGTCCCGTACTTTTCAAGTGCCTTCACGTCGAACTGTTTCTTGTTTCCTGACATCATGATGACAATCGGGCGGTCGGCGATGAATTTCTTGTAGAAATCGTAAACGTCTTTGTACTCGGTCTTCTTGATGATGTTGGTGTATCCCATACGCGGGTCGTGGTCGTAACCCTCTTCAAGCCAGGTGCTCACCTGTGCAGGAAGACTTCTGAAACCTACGTAATCGGATGCGCGTGACATGATTAAAGCGTCTTTCGAGGCGTTGAACTTCTCAAGTCGTTCAGGCATATCGGTGACGAGACCGCGCAAAACGTCGATACCCTCGTTGGTCTTGTCGGACTGTGTTCCGAGATAGGTGTATAAGAAGCCTGGCTTTCTGTTGAGATGGTCGCTCGTGAAATAACCGTATGCTGTGTATCCTAACGAACGGAATTCTCTAACCTCTTGGAAAACAATTGAGTACATGTCGGTGCCGAAATATTTGTTGAACACCATAGCGACAGCTTTTTCCTCCTTGTTTAATAACTCGCTCGGAACATGCATGTAGATGTTGCTCTGACGGAACTTCTTGTTATGTGCGATAAACACCTGGTTGTCGGTGTATGTCTTCTCTGTCTTGAAGCTCTTTTCAGATTTGACGACATCGTCCTTTACAAGGTTATGTTTCTTTAATGCATTGATAACTTTCTGATTGTCAATGTTTCCGATGAATAACACTTCTCCGTTGTAGTTGAGGGCGTTGTCGACCTCACTCAACAGTTCTGCACCGCTGCGTTTCTTCCATTGTTTGAGAGGCGTCTCGGCGAGATAATATGATTTCTCGCCATAGAGAGTGTATTGGCGCACTGCTTCTGCCCATTCTGAAGCGTCTTCTTTCACTGTCTTGTCATTCATTGCCTCATTCTCGTAGATGATGCCAATCTTCTTCTCATCGTTGGCAGGTTTGTAAATTTTTTCTTCGCAAAGAGCGAGAATCTGGTCTAAATCCTTCTCGAAACCTTCTATAACGACGTTTGTGTTGCTTTGGCTTGCGCTGATATATATCATGGCTCCAAGTTTCTGAAGCTCAAGGCTTAACTCCTCGAAACTCTTATTTTCGGTGCCCTGCATCTCAAAATAGCTGATTGCGCGGTTGAGGTCAGGATCGTCGATGGTGCCGTAATTGTGGGTGATGGTTAGATTGAAGATGTCGTTATATGGATTCTTTGTGGAAATCATTGTAAAACAATCGTTTATCTTGTTGATTGTGACGTCTTTTTTGAAATCAACAACCTGAGGTTTCACTTCTGGAACTTCTTGAGCCTCAATCATCATAGCGAAATCTGACTTGGCATCGGTGTTCTTGGCCTCGATAGCTTTCCAGTTAGGCTTGTCAACCTTGTCTTTTGGAGCTGAACCCATCTTCGAACGGATGTCGAGATAGTCGTCGCCGAAATATTTGTTAGCGATAGCGATGATTTCTTCTTTTGTGATGCTCTTAATGCGTTCAGTTTCAGCGAGATACTCGTCGTAGGTCATTCCGCGCTGCTCAAGTTCGAGGAAGAGATTTGCCAAACGTCTGAGGCTTTCAACTTCCAGTTCGCGTTCTTTCAGCATATTGACGCGGATAGCTTCGAAGAGGTCGTCGCTAAACTCGCCATTTTTGAGTTTGTCGAGGCTTGCGAAAACGAATGCCTCGGCTTTCTCGTGTGACTGTCCGATGAGTTTCGGGACGTAGAGGATGACGTTGGCGCCGTGGTCTTCGAGTGAGATCGGCATGAGCATGGCCATCATGATGTTGCCATCAAGCATGTCTTTGTCCATGATACCTGTTTCGCCATTGCTGAAGATGCTGCAGGCGATGCTCAGCGGCAGGTAATCAGGGTCGGATATCTTAACACCTTTCCATGCGAGAGCACCGATTTTAATAGGTGTCATCCTCACTTCTCTCAGTGTCTGGCCTTTAAACTCAGGCAAGGTGAACTCGGGCTGGGCAGGGATTTCGCCGCTGCGCCAAGTGCCGAATTTCTCAGCCACCATAGGCTCAATCTCCTCAATGTTGAAGTCACCGACGAGGATGAGAGTCATGTTGTTGGCAACGTAATATGTGTTGAAAAATTCGCGCATCTTTGAGGTCTGCGGGTTCTTCAGGTGCTCTGTCAAACCGATGATTGGACGGCCGTAAGGATGCTCACCGCAGATTTCTTTGAACATGTATTCCTGAAAGGCGTTGATAGGTCCGTCACCGTACATGTTCTTCTCCTCATAAACGGTCTCAAGCTCGCTCTGGAAGAGACGGAACACAGGGTAGCGGAAACGCTCGGCGTAGACGTCCATCCACTTGCCAATCTGGTTGGCAGGGAAGAAGTTGTAATATATCGTCTGGTCGTATGATGTGCCAGCATTCAGACCCTCACCGCCCATCTTGGTGAGGATCACATCGACCTCATTTGGGATGGCATAGTCTGTCGATGCAATCGACAACTCGTTGATTTTCTTCTGGATAGCAGCACGCTCATTGAGGTCTGTCGTCTCATGCAGCTTGTCGTACATGATGTCGATGCTGTCGAGATACACCTTTTCAGCCTCCCAGTTGATGGTTCCAATCTTATCGGTGCCCTTGAACATGATATGCTCGAAATAGTGAGCCATACCTGTGGCATCAAGAGGGTCGTTCTTACTTCCGGCATGCACATAAACAGCGCCGTAAGCTTTTGGTGAGCTGTGGTCCTCGCACATCACCACTTTCAATCCGTTGTCAAGCTTCGTGGTCTTGACCTTCACCTGAGCTCTCATCACATTGACGCTCAGTATGATAACTAATGCTAAGAATAATTTTTTCATCTATTAAACTTTTTAAACTTATAAACTTTTAAACTTTTAAACTACTCTAAACTTTAAACTCTAAACTCTACACTATATTATATCTTCCATTGTTAATCCATACAATTCCATCTTCTTCAGGAATTCAGGTACTTCGTTTTCAAGAAAATCCTTTTTCTGTTCCAAAAGAATCTTCTCCTTCGCGTCCTCGCAAACGTAGAATCCTATTCCGCGTTTGGTCGCGATAATCTCTTTCATCTGCAGTCGTTCGAAGGCGCGCATCACCGTGTTGGGATTCACTCCCAGCTCGACGCCGAGCTCACGCACCGACATCACACGGTCGCCGCTGCGGAACTCATTGCTCAGTATGCGCTCGCATACATGGTCGTAAATCTGCAGATATATTGGTTTATGTCCGTTGAAATCCATAATTAATATTTTTGAGTTTTGATTTTACGATAAATGCCCCAAAGCAGCACCGCCGAAACGACGATTTCAGTATACATAGCCACATTCATCATGATGCGAATCAGACGTATGATGAATTCTGAGACATTATCTTCATTTATCTGTTCGAAATAATTGGCGAAAGCCTCGTTGTTCGCGACATAGTTGATGAAGATAATCATGAAGATGATGAATAAAAGTATCAGGATGCCAATCATCTTGCCGGTTTTGCGTTTCTTGAAAATCATGTTTCCAAACATGAATATTGATGAAAGCATCAATGTGCCAAGAATGCTTAAAACTCTCATGAATGCCGGAGATAAGTTGCTGATGATTAACGGCAAAGCGTCATCTACCATCACCTTTGTACCGTGCTGCTCAAAGCTATATTCGATTTGCGAGAATTTATCGAAATACATCGACAATGCGAAACCGTCGTATGGTCCGTTGATGAGGGCAAGGATGCTGTCGATGGCGAGTGCACCTGCTATATATACAATAGGTGTGACGATGACGCAGAAGATCACCATGCTGAGGAACTTCTCAAGCGTTGAGGCTGGCAACATGGCGTAGCCTATGCCTTTGCGCGAGTCGTTACAGGTTTTGTAAAGTATGGCTGGCGCTATGATTATAGCGATTTTTAAGAGAAAGTCTATGTTGTTGATTCTCGCCATCGCATCATAAATATGAACTGTTCCATCTGTAGGCATGAGGGCTGTAAACAGATATATGACTACCGGAATAGCCCATAAGATTGCCAAAGATAAAATGAAATTCGGGAAGAAATTCAATCCGTCGTGTTTGAGGATTTTGCCGAAACGTTGGATATTAAATGTGTTGTTCATTTCATTAAGTTTTTGATGGTTTCTTTATTCTTCATTACCGCATTGAACAGCGCCTCGATGTTGACGTTGCTCTCCAAGTGTTCAGTGTTTGGCATCACGTTGATGTAGCCGCCCGGCAGCATCTCGGTGTAGTAGGCGTTCTGCAGTCTCTCCGGACCGTATTCAAAGTAAATCTTGTCGGTGATCTCAGCGAAGCTGGCGTTCATCAAAACATCGTCGCGGTCCAAAATCACGATAGGGTCGATGAGGTTCTCCACATCTTTCACCTGATGGGTCGAGATGATGACGGTGGTCTCGTCGCTGCAATACTGCGAAATAACCTTGCGGAACAAAGCTTTCGAAGGGATGTCGAGGCCGTTGGTAGGCTCATCCAAGAAGAGATAGTCGGTTTGCAATGACATTGCACATGCCAGCAATGCTTTCTTCTTCTGACCGTGCGAGAGCTCGTTGAATTTCTTTGTGAGGTCAACTTCAAGCTCTTTCATGAGCTGGTTGAAGAGCGCGAAGTCGTAGCGAGGGTAGAACACTCCGATTTTCTGCACGAACTTCTCAGGAGTGGTGTCCTCAGTAATCACTTCCTCAGGAAGGAAGTATACGTTTTGCAGGAACTGCGGCTCCCTCATTGAAGGGGTGAGGCCGTCAACTGTCACGCTGCCGTGCACTGGCTTCTGCAGACCGCATATTAATTTTAATAAGGTGGTCTTACCGACGCCGTTTTCGCCCAAAAGTCCGTAGATGTTGCCCTTCTTGAACTCCAGGCTGATGTTTTTGAAGACTTGCGAATTTTTGTAAGCGAAGTCTAAATTGCTGATTTTGATCATGTTATAAATATTTTATTGTTATTTCATCTCTGTATTAGTCATCTAATACACTGCAAAAATACAACAAATTTTTTACATGTCAAGAAAAAAAATGAAAAAAAATTTTGTCATTTCGACTGAAGCGTAATAAAATGGAGCGAAATGGAGAAATCCTTATTTAACGGAATCATTTTATTGTTTACGTTAAACAAGGATTTATTCGCCTGTGGCGAATGCTTTCGCTTCGCTCAGGTCTCGACTTCACTTCGTTACGCTCGAAATGACAAAAAATTACTTTTTAATGCTGAGAATCACTCCGAGTGCCACTCCGAGTGCTGCAGCAAACAGCACCTGCAGTGTTCCTGGCAGTAAGAATGTTATGGTGTGTGCCGGATACCAGAACAGCGGGATGGTCTTCTTGAAAACGAAACCATATTGGATGTTCCAGTTGATTTTCTCAGCCATCGTCTGCTGAATGTTGAGCGGACTGCTGAAAAATCCAGCCAACGAGCCGCCTGTCTCAGCGATGTGGATATCAGTGATTTTATGGAATGTCATAAAGACTGGTGCGAACAAGGTGTTCATCAGCACGCTGACGCAGAGTGCCACGAAGAACTTGCCCCAGCTGAGGCTGCCCGCGAACCACATCGCCGCCTTTCCGTTGAGATGGAAGCCACCGTCAAGCAAGGCCACTGTTCCTGTCTTGAAGATGGTCATGGCGGAGGCGATGACGACACCAAGGACGCCCCAAACGAGCATCTTCGGCAGCAATCCGAAGCCGTTTTTCATGTAAACGCCTTCTTTTATTCTCAAAGAAAGCATCTCACCGAAGGTGCCGAGGATGGCAAACTTGAAGAAGCTCATCAGCAAGCCGTGATGCTTCGTCGCACTGATAAACCAGTCCCAGGCTCCCGGGATAAAAGCGAAGCCGCAGATGACCGCGGCTATCGCTATGATTGTGATATAATCTGACTTTTTCATTATTTCTCTATTCTGATACGTGCGTCGACAGCCACCACGTTCTTCGGGTTGCCAAGCAACGGGTTGAGGTCCATCTCAGCAATCTCAGGAGCTGCCATCACCAAGGCGGCTACTCTTGCAATCTGCTCAGCATAGACATCGACGTTGACTGGCTGCTGACCGCGAACGCCTTGCAAAATCTTGTATCCACGGAGCCTGGTGAGAGCCTCTTTAGCCTCGTCTGCACTGATTGGCACCAATGAGCTCTGGACGTCTTTCAACACCTCGATGAAGATGCCGCCCAAGCCGAAGAATACCTGATGTCCGAACTTCTTGTCGCGAATGGCTCCGATGTAAACCTCAGTGCCGTCAAGCATTGGGTACATCTCCACTGCGTAGGTGTCTTTGATAGCCATCAAGCGGTCGAACTCTTTGCCGACAGTCTCGATGTCGCGTACATTCAATGTCACGCCGCCAACATCTGACTTGTGGACTGGTCCGACGACCTTCATCACGAGCGGATAACCAACCTCGTTGGCGAAGTCGAGAGCCTGCTGTTTCTTGTCGACGACGCGGATCTGCTTCTGTGCGATGCCAGCTGCGTCGAGCAATTCGTAAATCTTATCAGGAGCGATATATCCGTTCTCGCAGCTGGCGATGCACTTGCGGATGCGAGCTGTGTCGATCTTTGGCATCTCAACGTTCTCAGGCTGTGGCTTCGGAGTGTTGTAAACCTTGCAGATTGCATTGCCGAGCACACATTCCTCAGGGAAGTTGATGCGGCCTTTTGCAATGAAATCGTTAATTTCGTCTTTCACGTTGATGATTGAAGGCAAGACAGGGAAGATAGGCTTCTTGCAGGTCTTCATCTTCTGGTCGAGCAGGTCGTAAACCTCTTTGTTGCTGAACAATCCAGGTGAACCGAAGATGACCACTGAGAAGTCGATGTCTGTATATTCGTTCTCGACGGTGTCGATGATATATCCAAGCTGTTCTGCTGTTCCTGTTGCGAGGAAGTCGATGGGGTTACCCACTGATGAGCCTGCGAAGAGCTTCTCCAACAATGCCGGGCTTGCCGGATGTTCTTTCAATGATGGCACTTCCATGCCGCCGTTTGAGAGCACGTCTGTCAGCATGACGGCAGGACCGCCTGCGTGTGTTATCACCGCGCAGCGTTTGCCTTTGATTTCAGGGTGCATGAACACGCCGCACACTGTCGTCAGCTCCTGACGGTTCTGGCAACGCACGATGCCTGCTTTCTTGAACAATGCGTCAACCACAGCGTCGTTTGTAGCGAGGGCGCCGGTGTGTGACGATGCTGCACGGCTACCTGCTGCAGAGCCACCTGACTTAATAGCTGCGATATGGCATCCTTTGTTGATGAGGCTGCGCGCGTGTTTCAGCAATCTCTGTGGGTTGCCGATCTTTTCCATGTAAAGCATGATGACATGGCTCGACTTCACTGGGTCGAAGGTCTCGTCGAGGTGTTCGAGCACGTCCTCGATACCGAGCTGAGCGCTGTTACCGACAGCCCAGACGCTGTTGAATTTAAGACCGTTGCTCATGCCGTATTCCTTGATGAACACTGCTGTTGCGCCTGAACCAGTAATGAAGTCGACTCCATGAGGGTCGAGGGTCGGGATAGGGGTGTCGAAGCATCCTGCGTAGTTCACGTTGAGGAAGCCTGTGCAGTTAGGGCCAATCAGGCTGCCGCCGACGCTGTTGATGGTGTCGACGATATGTTTCTCGATGGCCGCGCCCTCAGCGTTCTCCTCCGAGAATCCTGCACTGATGATGATGAAGCCTTTACAGCCTTTCTCTTTTGCCAAGATATCGACGGTCTGTGCGCAGAACTTGGCTGCGATGCAGATGATGGCGCATTCCACATTCGGAAGCTCGTTGACGCTGGCATAGCATTTCACGCCCTGCACCTCAGTCTCTTTCGGGTTCACCGCGTAGACAGGACCTCTGAAAGGGCTCTCAAGAAGGTTTTTCAAAGCTTTCCCACCAGGTTTGTGGATGTCACTCGACGCACCGCACACTACGATGCTCTTCGGATTTAAAAGTTCTCTTGCAATCATATATCTGTATTTTTAATTTGTTCAAATTTTCTGCAAAAATACAGATATTTCGTGGATTTTAAAAATTAATTTTCACCTTTTTTAATGAACCACAATCTTCCTCGACAATGCTTGTCCGTTTTCAAAAATGATTTGAATTATCGCCAAGCCTTTGTAATCTTGTAAATCAAGAAAAGCTTGATTAGAATTGCAGGTTTTATTATACAAAACTCGTCCTGAATAGTCACATACTGAGATATTGTTTATCAGTTGTTTTGAAGAAATCTCAAATATTCCATGCGAAGGTATAGGATAAATCTTAAGGTCAATTACATCAACATCATCAATAGCATTGATATTAACTATAATTTCATCAACATGAATGAAAACATATGGTGTCAACCAACTGCCGAGAAACAGTGATGCAGCGGAAAATGTAGCTGTTACATCTGTATTCATCTGTATGGTATCACCATTAAATACGCAATTCGATCCATATTCATAGAACTCTATGTTTTCAATATAATAATGGTATCCGTTTTGATGGATGGCTATTCCCAGTGAGACGGGAACACCAGTTGAAGGGGTGGTAACAGCAACCATTTGTCCTTGAATATTTCTTTCGCCAGTTGTTTCCATGGAAAGGGTCTCAAAAGTGTTAAAAGGAGCTCCGAACAAATCGTAGTGAGTGTTTCCGAAACCTTGGATATTTGAATTGACATTGTCTCCCCACATAGGTGAGAAGAAATCTTCATTATGAAGTTTGTCTTTGTTCGTAAGATAATATGTTTCATTATTTTCCGAAAACGAAAGATATTTAGTGTCTCCACATGGAGTGAATAAACAAAGCTCGTCATTAGCGACTATAACTCCATTTGCTGTGGCTTCAATGGCATACGGAATAACTTGTGTCAATTCAAGAATTGGGAGGTCATAATCAGGCCAATATTCAGCTATGCCAACCATGGTATAAGCTCCACTGTTGAGAGTCATTCCATTGAAGATAATTGGGAAATTCGTTTGCAAAACCCCGTTTATTGCGAGATAACAGGCATAATCAGGGGCGATATTACATTGTATTGATGCAATGCCAATAGTCCAATCAACATATCCAGTACCATAGTTATAATTGGCATTTATCAGTTCTTGAATGTCAATAACAGTGAACGCCTCCCCATTCCCATCTTCCATCTCCTTAATATCCCCAATAACCGAAATCTCATTTCCAATTGCAATAGTGTCATAATGTATAACCAAATCCTCCAGATATGGATTCGGCCAGTAGTTGTCAACCATCACGTAATATGTTTCGCTATCGGTTGTTATGGCGAAACGGGTGTCGCAGACATTCTGTTCGAAATATGGGGCTGCAATGCGGTTCACCACGCCGGTTATGGTGTCCTGGGCGAAACTCGATAGGGCAGTCGCCAATATAATTAATAAGGTAAAGGTCTTTTTCATAACTGATTGAGTTTTAATGGTTAAACCATTGGTTTTATAATGGTCTCACAAAAATATAAATTATTTTTGAGAAAAACAAATAATTATGAAAAAATTGTATGAGAGGTTTTATGAATCTCTTATTCAAACTGCCGGGACAACGAATCTTATCGCCTGCCGCTTATTCTCAACAACGATTCTTTTCCCCTGCAAAATCTCACCGTCCAACGAGACGCAGAATCCTTTGCCGCCTTCAATCACTACATGTTTTGCTCTGCGATAAACGATGATATCCTTGAACTTCGGATTGTCGAGATGAGTCCCGTGGGTATAAGATTTTTTCAGCAATGCGAATTTTATTCTTGAAACAGGCTTGATAAGGCAAACCTCCAACCAACCGTCGTCGTTCAACGAACGAGGGGCGCATTGGTAGCTGCCGCCCACGTATTTGCCGTTGGCAATGGTGCAAAGGCATATCCTGCCGTCGTTTAGCTTCTCGCCATCAGCGTAGACGGTGCATTTTGTGCGCATCCCTGTCAAAAATGCCCGCAACACCGCGATAGGGTAGCACATCTTGCCTCCGATGATGGGGTAACGGCGTATTTTATGCATCACTTTAGCCACCACCGAGTCCAGTCCGAAATGCGTGGCGTTGATGGCAAACCGCCCGTTGACCTGCATGATGTCGATACGCTTCTCGGTGCCGTGCATGGCGTTCTCAACATTTCTAAATGCCTTTAAATCAGCATAATATTTAATGTAATCGTTGCCGCTGCCGTAAGCTAACACGGCCAAGCTCGCGTTCGGGTAACCGTAGATGCCGCTCGCCACCTTGTTGAGCGTACCGTCGCCGCCACAAGCGTAAAACCGCACTTCCTCATCGGGATGAGCCTCGAGGTATTCCTTTATCTGACTAACGTTGTCTTTCGCCGAATTGGGTGTAAATAATTCATAGTCAATAGCTTCGCTTTCGTTGGCAATCGCTTTCTTCACCTCTTCGAGACACGAATGCTCGCCTGCAACAGTATTAACGATGAAAATATGCTTCATTCTCCTTCCCAAATTTTTGCAAAATTAGGAAATAATCTTAAAAAAACAAATCAAATTTTAAATCTTTAAATCTTAAATTTTGAATTTTGAATCTTTAAATTTTAAATCTTAATAACCGCGTATGTGACGACTTTCCCGTCTCTTTTTATCGCAAAATGCCACTCATCGTCAACCTTTTTGCGATAGATGCGCAGCACATTGCCCTCCAAGCTTTCCGCCTCGTAATGAATCTCTAACTCTTTGATAGTCATGTCTTCCAACTCCTTAACGGAAAATGAGTCGAGCACCATCATGCAGTATTTGGTGTTGTTGGTGTGACGTGATATGTCGATGTCGCAAGCGCGGATAGTCTTCTCGTAAACGAAATCGTCTTCTGTGAAGTCGTCTTTGAACCTCATGAATGTCGGCTCGCAGGCTTTCTCAGGAAGGAATTGAATGTCGGGGTAATGCACACTTTCGGTCTTGCGCAGGCGGCGAGTATCCTTATCCAAAATCACCCATTCGGCGACGCTGTTCACTGCAGGCTCCATGTCTGGTCTCAAAATCTGATAAGAACGGAAGCATCGCAACGTTTCAGGTCCCGACGGCCAGGTCTTTAATATCACGTCGTCGTGGTCTTTCACAACGCTCTTGAACTCGAATTTTATGCGGCGGACGACCCAGAAGGCGTTGTCGCGTTCCCCTAATGTGGGCTGGTCGATGCCGAGTTGCATGGCGTTGGCGTCAGCGAGCTCCTCAAACAAGGTCTGCATCATAAAAGGACTCAGCCTGTTCACGCTGTCGCAATAGCTCGACCACACCTTGAATTCTCTTGAAAACTGGTTATGTTCCACTCTTTTAACTTTACTCTTTTAACTTTTAACTCTTCTCTGTCTCACTGCCTCGAACGTCACAATAGCTGTCGTCACGCTCACATTGAGCGAGTCGGCGATGCCATTCATAGGGATGATGATGTTCTGGTCGGCGGCGTCAACCCACCGCTGCGAGATGCCCGTCGCCTCCGTTCCCATCACTATGGCAGAGGCTTTTCTGAAGTCGGCGTCCAAATAATCGATTGAAGCTTTCAGATATGTGCAATATATTGTTATCTTATTGTCTTTCAGCCACTTGATGCATTCTTCCGACGAGCATGCGAACAACGGAACTGAGAATATGCATCCCACGCTGGCTCTGATGGCGTTCGGGTTGTACAAATCTGTCCTCTGGTCGGCGATGATGACGGCGTCAACGCCTGCCGCATCGGCGGTGCGCATCACAGCACCGAGGTTTCCGGGTTTCTCCACGGTCTCAAGCACTATGATGAGCGGGTTCTTTTTCTTTGGCTTAAACTGTTGTAAATCAGCGTATTTTGGTATCGCTACGGCAAGAAGTCCGTCGCTGCCTTCACGGTAGGCTATCTTCTCGAACACCTCCAACGAGACTTCCTCAACCGAGCGCGCCGTTATCGCTGCTCCGTCCCGAGCAATATCTGAACATACAAACAGCGTGTCCACCTCAAAGCCGCAGGCGACGGCGCGCTCGATCTCACGGCGGCCCTCAATGAGGATTCGGTTCTGCTCACGACGCTCCGAAGCCTTCTCTAACTTGATGATATTCTTAATCTTAGGATTGGTCTTGCTCGTTATCATGCCTTGGCCTCCTTCTTTCTTAACTGCGAGAAAATCAAGCCGACGACGACCATCACAATACCCAAAATCTTGTTTGTCGACAGCATCTCAATACCTAAAATGAAGCTGAAAATGCCAGTAAACACAGGGATGAGATTGCTGTAGACGTTGGCTCTCGACGCGCCGAGCTTGCTGAAAGCGTAAGCCCACAATGAGTATGCGACGGCGCTGCAAAGCGTTCCGAGGCATACCAACGGCACGATGTATGCGCCAACGTTGCCGAAATTCGACGGCTCAAACTGCTCCATTATTATCGTCAGCGGAATGAAATAAATCATACCGATGATATTCTGCATCCAAGTGATTGTCAATGGCTTATAAAGCTTTGTGAGCTTTGCCAACGAGATGGAATAACCCACCGCCACGACCACCGCGCTGAACAGGAAGAGCACTCCTTTTGGAGATGCCACAAATTCAAGGTCTTTGTTGATGAGCATCACCATCACGCCAAGGAACGACACTATGAGACCTAAAATGTTCATCGGCGAGAGTCTTTCCTTCAGGAAAACCGACGCTGCGATAGGTGTCACCAGCGGAATCATCGCGATGATGGCGGATCCGATGATAGGGGAGGTGTTTTTCAAACCATAACCCTCGAAAATGAAGTACAGAAACGGCTCAAACAACGCCGCCAAAGCGAACAACCCAAGGTGTTTCCGTTCGACTTTCTCATTTAATTTGAAAATGAAAAGTATCGCTGTGAAGAATATCGTAGCGATAACCAGACGTAGGAAAATCGTTGCTGTGGGGTTCAGGTTTCGGTACACCTGCGTCGACCATATGAACGATAACCCCCAGATAACCATGGCGATAACGCCAGCAATGTGAACTATGTAATTTCTGTTTTTCATGGCGCAAAAATAGGCAAAATAATTGATTCATTGTTCAAAATAATTTTGTAATTTTGTGATTTAATATATAAGAATGAAGAAAATCCTGAAATATCTGTTGTATCTCGTTATCGCCTTCGTCGCCTTCCTCGTTGCGATGAATATTTTCGTGCCGGTTTATGTCTTCGACGAGCCGGTGCCTTTTCATGGCGATTATCTGAATAACCCTTATCAGGATATCGACTCAACCTATTGGAAATGCTGCAATTTCCATGGTCATACGCGTCAGTATGGCGGTGTCACCAACGGACGAAATAATGGTAATGCGGTTTACGACAGCATGTACCGTCTTTTCGGCTACGATCACGTCGGAATTTCCGATTATAACAAGGTGAACGGCTATGAAAACGGTCGCGACCCGGGCTTTATCCCTGGCTACGAGCACGGCTACAACGTCTGGAAGACGCATCAGGTGTGCCTCGGCACTAAAAAAGTGCGCCGCATCGACTATTTCTTCTATCAGACGTTGAGCCATAAACAGCACATGCTCAATAGGTTAGGTGAGCAGAATAGGGTGGTGGCAGTGGCGCATCCGAGCTTCGTCGACGGCAGCTACAACATCCGCGACATGAAATATCTCAGCAACTATAAGGTTTTGGAGGTTTTGAACGGCTTCGTCAACTCGCCTGAGCACTGGGACATGGCGCTTTCCAACGGTCATCTGGTGTATCTCATTGCCGACGATGACACTCATGATGTCTTGAAAGTCAATGATATAGCGTTGAAAATCACTTATCTCAACGCCAAAGACAATGACGCGAGCCAGCTTTACGACGCGCTACTCTCGGGCAAGGCTGTGGGCGTCGACTTCGACCTTGACCGTGAGGAACAGATGGATCATAAGGTGGAACGCTTCAAACGCGATATACCTTATTTAAATAGTGCCAAACTTAATGGCAACGATTTTATGGTAAGCGTAACCAAACCAATAAATAAGGCTGAGTTTATAGGCCAAGGAGGCGCCGTCTTGAAATCTGAATGGCATGACGACGCAGACTCGGTCTTCCGTGCTTCATATAAAATTCTGCCTACCGACCAGTACGTCCGCACCGTCCTGACATTCTTTGACGGCACCACCATGTGGCTTAATCCAATCACCCGCCACGAGAGTTCGGACATCATAAAACAACGCCTCGACCACGTCTCTTACACCTGGACAGCCGCGTTGTGGATGGTTTACCTCGGCATCATCTTGGTTATTGTCAAGCTGGTGCAAAAATACACGCAGAATAAAAAAGTACACGCAGAGTAAAAATTTTTACACGTAGAAAACAACGATTTACACGCAGAATAAAGTTCTTGTCGTGGCAATAGTCTATTTTTGCGCCTTCAAATTAACCATTTAAAAAAAATATATTAACGATTAAAAATTAAATGATGAAGACGACAGAAAAATTAAAAGCCTTCGCCATTTGCGCGGCAATAGCGCTCGCGCTATTGCCGGCGACAATGAAAGCCCAAAACGACACGTTTTTCCGTAGCAGTTTTGGTGACAATATCGACAATCGTGACATCGATATTACGTTCGGTCTGATGAACGACCCATTCGGCGAAGCACCTTCACCTTACGGCTTCGGTCCTTCACAAGGAGATCCTTTGCCACTCGGAAGCGGATTACTGATAATGTTAACAGTCGGTGCAGGTTATGCCATCGCTCGCAGCAAACGCTCCCTGAAAAAGACTTCCGCCTTGTTGATGGCTTGCCTAATGACGCTCACATTCACACAATGCGGAAAAAAGTTGCAAACAATAACCACAAATGGAGAAACCGTTAGCATTACACTTAATGTGGGTAATAGCGGCAGACATATCATCGAGCCAGGTCCGGGCTATGTGCCTATCACCTATGAGGCAGGCGATGTCATGTACGTCAGCAATGGCGGTTCCTACGCCGGTAAGTTGACATGCAGCGACGACAATGGACCTTTCGTAGGCGATATCGTCGTCAATAATCCTGCAGATGACCTGTATTTTTACTTCCTTGGAGGTTTGGAAACTAAAGATCTGGAATCAGGCACAACATCTCTGACAGTGGATATCTCAGACCAAGGCAGCAAACTCCCTGTACTCTCAATGGGACGCGCTGAGTATGTAGAAGGTCAGACAACTTTTACTTGCAATCTTACTAATAAATGTGCCTTGGTGGAGTTTGATTTTGCCGAAGGTACAAATAAAAAAGTGAAGATTAGCAATATGCTGTGCGAGGCTAAAATTGATTTTACCAACAATTCGATAACTCCAACCGAAAAACTGGATGCCATTTCACTTTATTCATTTAATAATACAGAAAAATGGGGAATTCTGTTATTAAGTGATGTTGAAAGAAAATCGATGGGAATGGTGTACAATAGAACAATGAATTATTCATATACAGGTGCTGATGTTGAAATCGATATCTATGATTATTACGATGGAGTTACAGTTCCCGCCTTGTCGGATAACAACAATTTCCTTTACGGAAACAACGCCATTACGGTGGATAATTCCGACAATAACAAGAATAACAGGGTCTTTGTCGTAAGTGCTAATGGCAATGCGGTCCGTTTTGCTCCAGGCAATTTGATGTACAGAAAATCTACTGGTGAATGGAGTTTCATGGAACACCAATATGATGTTGTTGAGACTACTTCTGTTGAGGTTGGTGAAGATTATGCATTACAGGATGTTGTTGACCATTTTGGTTGGGGATGCACAGGATTCCAGGATTCACAGTATGGAATTTCGCAAAACTATTATATGCCATATAGTACTAATCATACAAATTCCAATGCATATTATGGACCTACAGGGTCTCATGGATTGTCTGTAATGAACAAATCTGATTGGGGTGCAGTTGCCAATGATGCAAACCTTGGCGGTCACGATGACTGGCGTTTGCTTACCAAAGACGAATGTGATTATTTGTTGAAATATAGATTAAATGCATTTGGGAAAAGAGCTTCAGCACAAATATATAAACCCAATATAGACCCATATTATCAAAATGGAATGATGTTTTTCCCGGAAGATTGGATTAATGACGGTACGATTAATACATATGTGACTGCATGGAATAACAATAGATTTGATGATTTTACTGCTTTAGCAACTTTTCTTGAGAGTAATGGAGCAATATATTTGCCAGCTGCAGGTTATCATGAAGTGACTAGTGGCAAAATGAAAGTAAAATCCATTAACAGCGGTGGTTATTACTGGCTGTCTACTTATTACAGTGACGTTGCAGCATGTTGTTGGTATATCTCAGGAAGCTCAGGCATAGATGTGAAGTTTAAAGCCAGATCTTTAGGTTATTCAGTCCGTCTTGCCCGCTAGTTGATGACATTGATAATTAAAATAAAAAAAGCTCGGTTTTAAGCCGGGCTTTTTTATTTATCCTACAATAAATCTTTACAGCGAGAAATGCGGAATCGGCTCCAACTTGAACAGATTCTTCGCGTGCTTGTCGTCAATCTTCGCCTTTATTACAGGGTCTTCGCACACGCCCGTTCTTATATATTTATCTAAGGTGGCGTAGGTGAAACCTAAATTGTCTTCGTCGCTCTTGCCGCAAAGACCGTCTGAAGGGGTCTTCTCAACCAAGTCGATTGGCAGCCCGAGTTCTTTTCCGATGGCTTTCACCTCTTGCACTGTGAGTCCGCCGAGAGGGGAGAAGTCGCCGGCAGCATCACCGTAACGAGTGGAATATCCCACCCAGTCTTCCGAGAGGTTGCATGTGTTGGCCACGCGGCCGTTGACCGACTGTGACACCGCGTATGCTGCCGTCATCCTCAGACGTGGAGGCATGTTGATAACAGTCTGATTAGCAACGTCTTTGCCGAGCGTTCCAAGTTGCTCTTTCACCTCTTTCATCAAAGCGTTATATGTCTCGCCGATGTTGACGCAGACATATTTTATTCCGAGATGGTTGATGAGCTTCATGCTGTCGGAGATGTCTTTCTGTATCCCATTTGGCATCGTCACGCCATAGACGCGGTCTTTGCCGAGCGCCTCGACGCACAATCCAGCCACTATTGAGCTGTCCTTGCCTCCTGAGATGGCGACGACGGCATTACAGCCTTTGCCATTCACCTCAAACCAGTCTCTAATCCATTGAACTACTTGGTTTTTAACTGTTTTTGCATCAAAATCTTTCATAATTGTATGATCTTTTTTATTTGGTCGCCTGCGGCTCAAAATCTTAAAAAAATCTGTTATTTTTAACTTTTATCTTTTAAACTAATCGGTCGCCTACGGCTCAAAATCTTTCAAAATCTTTTTAAAAATCATTCAAAATGTTCTTCCAAGTATTTTTTTTGATTTCTGTCCTTTAGGGCATCCAAATTAATTATAATGTCTCTCTCCAAAAATTTTACTTCCGACTCTCACCATCGTCGAGCCTTCTTCAATTGCGATAGGATAATCGTGCGACATTCCCATCGAAATCTCCTTAAACCACTCGCAGCCGCTGAAATACTTGGCTTTCAAGGTGGTGAAGATCTCTTTGAGATGCTTAAACTCCTTGCGTACCTGATTCATGTCGTCGGTGTTGGTCGCCATTCCCATCACGCCGCAGATGCGCACGTTCTTCATCGATTTATACACGTCGGAATTCAAGATTTCCTCAGCTTCCTCCATGTTTAAACCGAACTTCGTCTCCTCTTCAGCAATGTGGAACTGCAATAGACAATCAACAACAACATCGTGTTTTGCAGCCTCTTTGTTGACGGCTTGCAATAAATTAAAGGTGTCAATTGAATGTATCATCTTCGCGAACTGGATGATGTATTTTATCTTGTTTGTCTGAAGATGACCGATGAAATGCCAGTCGATGTCCTTGGGCAGCACCTCGTGTTTGTCGCGCATCTCAAGTGCGTGGTTCTCGCCAAACACTCGTTGACCCGCGTCGTAAGCCTCCTGAATGTCCTCCGCAGGCTTGGTCTTCGACACTGCTACCAGCAAAACTCCCGAAGGGATTGTTTTTCTTACTGTTTCCAAATTTTCCTTTACCATGATGACAAAGTTTTTAAAACAATGCAAAATTACTAAAAGTTTTTAGTCGTTAGTCGTTAGTTGTTAGTTTTTTTTATTAAAAAAATATAAGGTCTAAAGTCTAATGTCTAAAGACTTTTTATTATTTTTGCAAAAATTTCAAGCTATGAAAAAATACGTCATTTATCTAGTTAAGTTATTGATATTCTTACTGATAATGTTTGCTGCGATGCGAGTGGTCTTCATCGTGAACTATTGGCATCTCGTCAATGTTGATATGGTTCCGTTTACCGAGATCCTCAGAAGCTTCTTCAAGGCGCTGCCTCTCGACATCGCGACGGCGTGTTTCATCATGGCATTGCCTGCCCTCGTGCTGTTTGTCGGCATATGTTTCAACCGAAATATCAACTATCGCTGGATGCGCTGGTATTTTTACCTCATAATAGCCAGCTATGTCCTCGCCGTGATGGGCGAAATAGGCATCTACGGCGAATGGGGTACCAAGCTGAGCGCCAAGGCCTTGGCATATCTCGAGAACCCTTCGGAAGTGATAAATACAGCATCAACACAGCAAACAGTGCTGCTCATCTCGCTTTGGGCATGTTTCACGGTGCTTTTCTGCTGGTGGTACGTCAGATGGATAGAGCCTTCGAAAATCATAATAAATGAAAGGAAAATCGACTGGTTTATGTATCCTGCGCTGTTTGTCCTCACTTTCGGCTTGATTTTCATCGGAATGCGCGGCGGCTTCAACGAGATACCGATCTCAACAAGCTCGGGATATTTTAGCAACTATAAGATAGTCAACATCATGACGGTGAATCCTGTCTATAATCTTGCAGAAAACCTCACCAACGACCGCAAGGTGAAAGACAACGCTCATTTCAACTATATGGATTTCGAAACGGCGAAGAGAATCACCGAAGAGACTCATCAGATAGAATGTGACTCAACGGTTAACATTCTGAAGACCGATCGCCCTAACGTGTTGATAGTCTTGCTCGAAAGCTGGTCGGCAGACTTGATCGAATCGCTTGGAGGCGACCCGAGCATTGCACCTAACTTCCATGAACTTGAGAAAGACGGACTGCTGTTTACCAATTTCTATGCATCAGCAAACCGCTCGCAACAGGCGATAGCTTCAATAATCGGCGGTCTGCCGGGTCTCCCTGTGACCACTATCACCAACCATCAGGAGAAATATTACGCCATCCCGTCAATCATCCAACCGCTTGATTCTCTCGGATATTACACGAGTTTCTACTTCGGTGGCGAGCTTAATTACGGCAACATCCTTTCATATCTGAGATACAACGAATTCGACAGAATCATTGAGGGGAAAGATGTTAAAGAGCATTTCCATAAAGGAAAACTCGGCATTCAGGACACCGACATGTTGCCTTGGGCTGCAAAGGACATCAACAGTCAGCCGGAGCCGTTCTTTACCACGATTTTCACGCTGAGCACACACTCGCCATACGATTATCCTAAGATTTTCGAAGAGCTCGAATGGCCTCAGCTTGAGAAGGTGTTTGTCAACTCGGCGAAATATACCGACATTGCTATAAAACTCTTTATGGACAGGGCAAAACAGCAGCCTTGGTACGACAACACGCTGTTCCTCTTCATGGCCGACCACAGCCATCCGTCGTATAAGAACCATCCGCTGGAATCCTTTGAATATCATAAGATTCCATTGCTGATTTGCGGCGAACCTCTGCAGGACTCACTCCGTGGAACCACCTACGACAAGATTTGTGGCAACACCGACATCCCTGCAACACTTTTGGCACAATTAGGAGTTCATCATGATGAGTTTTTCTGGAGTAAAGATGTGTTCAATACCTGCTATAAACCATTCGCATTCTTTGAGTTATACAGCGGTCTCGGCTGGAAGACCAACGAAGGCGAGTTTGTCATCTCAACAAACAACCATGTGGTGAAAAACACCTTCCCGGAGGAACTGTCCGACAGCCTCACACACCAAGGGAAAGCTTATATGCAATATCATTTTGATTTGTTTAACCGGTATTAAAATTATTTGTATTTTTGCAATTTGAAATTTAAGAAATTGAAATATGTTTGAAGGCTTAACCGAGAAATTAGAACGTTCGTTTAAAATCCTTAAAGGACAAGGATATATCACTGAAATCAATGTGGCTGAGACAGTTAAGGAAGTCCGTAAGGCCTTGCTTGACGCCGATGTGAGCTATAAAATCGCCAAGGATGTCACCAACGACATCAAGGAGAAAGCCATCGGTCAGAAGATTTTGACATCTGTGTCGCCGAGCCAGTTGATGGTGAAGATTGTTCACGACGAGCTGGCAGAGCTCATGGGTGGCGAACATACCGAGATTAACATCAAAGGTAATCCGGCTATCGTCCTCATCGCAGGTCTGCAAGGTTCCGGTAAGACCACTTTCTCGGCGAAACTCGCCAACTATCTTAAGACCAAGAAGGGTAAGACAGTGATGCTGGTGGCAGGCGACGTGTATCGTCCGGCCGCTATCGACCAGTTGAAGGTCCTCGGCGAGCAAGTCGGCGTGGAAGTCTATACGGAAGAAGGCAACAAAAACCCCGTCCAGATTGCTGAAAACGCCATTGCGAAGGCTAAGAGAGACGGCAAGAACGTGGTCATCATCGATACCGCCGGTCGTCTCGCCGTTGACGAGGAGATGATGAACGAGATCGCCAAGATTAAGGAGACGGTGAAGCCACAGGAGACCCTGTTCGTGGTCGACGCCATGACAGGTCAGGACGCTGTAAACACAGCTAAAGCCTTCAACGACCGCCTCGACTTCGATGGCGTGGTGCTCACCAAACTCGACGGTGACACACGTGGTGGTGCTGCATTGACAATCCGTACAGTCGTTGAGAAACCTATCAAATTCGTGGGTCTCGGCGAGAAGATGGACGCTCTTGATATCTTCTACCCGAAACGTATGGCCGACCGTATCCTCGGCATGGGCGATATCGTGTCTCTCGTGGAAAAAGCCCAGGAGCAGTTCGACGCAGAAGAAGCAGCCAAATTGAAGAGAAAACTCGCTAAAAACGAGTTCAACTATAACGATTTCCTCAAACAAATCCAGCAAATCAAGAAGATGGGCAGCATTAAAGACCTTGCCGGAATGATTCCTGGAATGAACAAGATCAAGGATGAGGACATCGACGAAGACGCATTCAAAAGCATTGAGGCAATCATCGGCTCGATGACACCTGCTGAGCGTGAGGATCCGAAGCTCATGAACGGCAGCCGCAAGCGCAGGATTGCCAACGGCTCGGGCAACAGCATCGAAGAGGTCAACCGCCTCATCAAACAGTTTGAGGAGACATCCAAGATGATGCGCATGGTCTCGACAGGCGGCGCCAAGAAGATGATGCAGATGATGCAGCAAGCGAAACGCAGACGTTAGTTTAGAGTTGAGAGTGTAGAGTTTAGAGTAGTTTAAAGTTGATAGTTAAAAGTTAAAAGATGAATATAGGAGATAAAATCATCGACGGCAAAGCTATCGCCGATGCAATGAAAAAGGAAATAGCGGCGGAAGTTGCCGGAATGTTGGACAAAGGCATGGACGCCCCGCATCTCGCTGCTGTGATAGTGGGCGAGGATGGCGCCTCCAAGACATATGTCGCATCCAAAGAGAAAGCCTGCCAGAGCGTTGGAATGACGAGCTCAGTGTACCGCCTCCCGGAAAAGACCACAGAGGAAGAACTGCTGAACCTCATCAATTTCCTTAACAATGACGAGGAGATCGACGGCTACATCATCCAGCTGCCGTTGCCGAAACATATCAACGAGACCAAGGTTATCCACAGCATCAACCCGAAGAAAGACGTCGACGGTTTCACACCTCACAACATCGGTCTGATGCAGCTTGGCGAGCCTAGCTTCTTGCCTGCAACACCAGCCGGCATCATGGAGCTCCTGAAACGCAGCGGCATCGAGACAGCGGGCAAACGCGTGGTGGTGTTGGGTCGTTCTAATATCGTGGGAACCCCAATCAGCGTTATGCTTTCACGTAAAGGCGCCGACGCTACAGTGACTATCTGCCACAGCAAGACAGAGAACCTTCCGGAGATTACACGTCAGGCTGATATTTTGGTCGTTGCCATCGGAAAACCGAAGTTCCTCAAGGCCGACATGGTGAAGCCGGGCGCTGTTGTCATCGACGTGGGTATCCATCGTATCGAAGACAAAACCACAGAAAAAGGCTACCGCATTGAAGGCGATGTCGATTTCGACGAGGTGATTAAAGTGGCATCGAAAATCACTCCAGTGCCAGGCGGCGTGGGACCAATGACAATCGTAGAGCTGCTTTATAATACTTTACAAGCTAAAAAGAGGAGATAATCATAGCTAAAAAAAGTTATATCAACAGAGTGATTATCAGTGCGTTGTTGCTGATAGTCACTTTATTTTTTTCTTTAAATGCCGATGCACAGAACCTCGGCGCTAACGTGAACACCGACGGCGATGAGTATATAAATCAAGTGTTTCAGGATAGCATCATTTTTACCCGTCGCAGCGGAAATGAATACGTTTTCACCTCTAAGATTATTGATGGCAACTACATGCCTGCCGAGCCGCTTAACCTCGGCTGGCATAACGACTATTGGGTTGGCGCGATGTGTTTCTCATCCGATAAGAAAACGCTGTATTTTGTCGGTATCGATTATCCTGTAGGATATGGAAGAGGCGATATATACAAGTCGGAATTCATTGATAATCAATGGAGTGAACCGATGAATATCGGTAAGCCTGTCAACTCTGCTACTATGGAGTCGCAGCCTTGCATCAGTGCCAACGGCAAAGAGTTATATTTTGTAAGAGATACTAAGAATTATAAGAGCAACATCTATTATAGTCGGTATTTTCATGGTGAGTGGACTACACCTCAGGCTGTTGCCTCGGTGAATACCAGATTTGGTGAGATGGCGCCGTTTCTGCATCCAGATGGCAGGTCGTTGTTTTTTGCCTCCGAGGGCCATAACGGCATGGGTGGCTACGATATCTTCGTGTGCCGCAGGCTGCTCAATGGCACATGGAGCGAGCCTGTAAACCTTGGAGCACCTGTCAATACTGAGAAAAACGAAATCAGTTTCGTGGTCAGTGCCGATGGCAAGAAATGCTATGTCTCATCCGATCGTGACGGTGGCTTTGGTGGTTATGATATCTATGTCTTTGATTATGATGATGTTAACGTGCCAGAAATCGTCGATACCACTCATTTTGTGATGCGTAACATCAACTTCGAGTTCGACAGCGCAGTGCTTTCTGAAAGCTCCGATGCCGCCATCGATTCGCTTGCCAATTTCTTGAACGATAATTCTTTGATAAATATCGAAATAGCAGGTTTTACTGACAATTCCGGTACCGAAGAACACAACCAAAAACTATCATTTGACCGTGCCAATGCGGTGAAAGAGGCATTAATTAATAAAGGTGTCGATGCCACCCGCATGACCGTTGTCGGCAATGGCTCATCATCCCCACTCAAGCCCAATGACACGGAGGAGAACAAGGCGTTAAATCGCCGCGTGGAAATCAGAATATTGTAAAATTCCTTTACACCAGTGTAAAATTTTTTTACACTTTTTTATTTTACACTTTTCAAATATCATTGATAATCAGATTGTTGCAAGTTTGGCATGACGTTTGTATTATTATTTAAAAAATAATGAAATGAAACGGATTTTTTTGATTATCACAATTCTTCTGCCGATGTTTTCGACGGCTCAAGACACCGTCACGATGGGCTTGAAAGACTGCATGCGGTATGCGGTGGAGCATTCTACGAAGATAACGATTCAGGATGCCGACAACCGCAATACGCAGGTCGACAGGCGGGACGCTATTTTGCAGATGTTTACACCTGAGATTAGCGGCAGCACTTACGCATACTACAACTTCGGCCGCAGCATCGACCCTGAGTCGAACACCTACAGCACCGTGACGTCGTTTCACAACGGTTACAGCGTGTCGGGCGGCATCGATTTGTTTAACGGCTTTCAGGCTGTTAACAATATGAAGATTACGAAGACCGCGCAATTGATGGGCAAGACTAAGTCGCAACAACTCGAAGACCAGGTTTGTCTCGCCACGATGGAGGCATTTTGCAACGTGATATATTTCAAAAAGCTTGCGGAGGCATTGGCAGCTCAGGTGACGACAGCAGAGAAGGCGCTGCAACTTGCTGAGCGTCAGGAGAAACTGGGTCAGAAATCGCATGCCGACGTGGTGCAGATGCAGGCCGATCTTGCTGAACGCCAATATCAGTTGACGATGTGTGAGAACAAACTCAGCAATGCTGTCATCACTCTGAAAGACGTTATGTTTTGGCCTATCGAAGAGCCTCTGAATGTCGACGACGACCTTACGAACATCGGTTTTTCTTTCGAGAAGAGTGGGGAAGATGCTAAGATTCTGGCCGAAAACGCCAAAGACATCATGCCGGAGGTGATGCTCGCCGAGAGCACCATGAACAACGCCCAGTTAGAGCTGCGCACCGCACGGTGGAAACTGCTTCCGCGCTTATCGCTTTACAGCGGCTGGTCGACCAATTACTTCACCTATCCGGGACTCGATGGTTATGTGCCAACGCCTTTTGAAGAACAGTTTAGGAACAACCGTGGCGAGTACATTCAGCTTTCGCTGAGCATCCCTATTTATGAACACCTTTCAAGACATTCAAGCATATCAAAGAAAAAGAACGCTTACATCAAGGCGAAAGCCGATTATGACCAGGCAATTCAGCAGGTTGAAGCCGAAGTGTATCGCGCCGTTGCCGACTGTGACGGTACCGCCGATGCCGTGCGACAAGCCGAGACGAGGGCACAATTGCAGGAAGAGGCGTTCTCTCTCAACGCGAAACGCTTCGAACAAGGACTGATTTCTTCAATCGAATATCAGACAGCATCTAACAATTATTTGAACGCTTTGGCTGAAGAAATGAATGCGAAAATGCAGCATTTCATCAAGAAATCCGTTGTACTATATTATAAAGGAATACACTATTTGGAACAATGACACTCCCGTCATTTCGACTGTAACGAAGCGGAATGGAGAAATCCTTGTTTAACGGACTTATTCAATTGTTTAAGTAACAAAAGGATTTCTCGACAAGCTCGAAATGACAAAAAAAGAAAATATTAAAACTAAATACTATGGACAGAATATTAGAAAAGAAAAAAGGAATCAACCTCGCTTTTACCAAGAAAGCAGTGCCGTATTGGCTTGGCGCACTGCTGGTGGCGTTTATCGTATGGCTCGTGGCAAGAGACGACTCGAAGAAGCTGCGTGTGAACCTCGACAACATCAGCGTGAATGCCGCGATTTCAGGGCAGTTTAACGACTACATCCGCATCAGCGGTCAGGTGGCACCGATAACGACCATTCAGATTAGCCCGCTCGAGGGCGGCGTGGTGCAGGAAATCGTCACCGAGGAAGGCAGCAAGGTCAAGAAAGGCGACGTGATTCTCATCCTTAGCAACGAAAACCTCGACATGCAGATTTTAAATTCAGAAGCCGACCTCGCCGAAAAGGAAAACATCCTGCGCAACACCCTGATTCAGATGGAACAGCAGAAGCTGAGCGTGGAACAGGAGAAACTGCAGCTGCAGATGGACGTGCGCCGCAACAAACGTAACTACGAGGCGCAGAAAGCACTATACGACGACGGTCTCATCGCGAAGGAGGAGTATCTGAAGGCTGAGGAAGACTATGAACTATCAAGCAGCCGACTGAAACTCGTGGAAAACCGCGCCAAACAAGACAGCCTCTACCGCACGACACAGATCGACCAGATGCAGGAAAGCCTCACCAATATGCGCCAAAACATGATGATGATCCGCAAACGTAAGGATAACCTCACCATTAAGGCTCCTATCGATGGCGAACTCGGACTTCTTGATGTGGTGCTCGGACAGAGCGTGGTGGCAGGGTCTAAGATCGGACAGATTAACAACCTCGACAGCTATAAGATTGAGGCTCAGATAGATGAGCATTACATCGACAGGGTGTCGGCAGGCTTGGATGCCACCTTTGAGCGTCAGAGCGAACGTTATCAGGCGCAGATCCGCAAGGTGTATCCGGAGGTGCGCGACGGCAAGTTCAAAGCCGATTTCAAGTTCGTAGGACAGCAGCCCGAGAACATCCGCAGCGGCCAGACATATTACCTCAACCTGCAGCTCGGACAGCCTGTGGAGGCGATACTGATTCCTCGCGGAGCGTTTTATCAGAAGACCGGCGGCAAATGGATATATGTCATGAGCTCCGACGGCACAAAGGCGATACGCCGCGACATCCGCATCGGCCGCCAGAACCCTCAATATTACGAGGTGATAGAAGGCCTGGAACCAGGTGAGAAAGTGATTACCTCGTCATACGATAACTTCGGAGACAGTGATGTTTTAATGTTTTAATAAAATTAACCATGAATTCATTTTTAAACTTCCTGAAAAGAAACAAGCGTTACGCCCTGATAAACCTACTGGGCTTGACAATTTCGATGGCATTCGTACTGCTGCTGGCAGTGTATGTGCAGAGACAGCTCTCTACCGACGCCTTCCAGAAGAACGCCGACCGTATCTACGTCATAACAAACGAGGAAAGCGTCAACATGGGATACTGGCTCGACAAACATTTGCGCGGACAGTTTCCAGAAATCGAGAAATCGACATGCGTGGCTAATGTGTCGATGGCCTCGGAGTACAGAATCGACGGCGAGACAGTCTATGGCAACACCATTGCGGTCGACTCGTGCTTCTTCGAGATGTTCAGCTACGACCTTGTGAAAGGCTCGAAAGACGACTGGCGCATTGCAGGCGACCGCTGCATGGTGAGCGAGGAGTTCGCCAACGCGCATTTTGGTGATAAAGACCCTGTCGGACGGCAGATGTCCATTGGTGACGAGGGCGAATCAATTCAGCTGACTATCTGTGGCGTCTTCAAAGACTTTGGCAACAGCATCCTCAAGACTCCCGATGTGCTCATCCGTGGCGATATCATCCCGAAGTTCAACAGCTCACATGATGAGCACATGAGCAACGCCGCTGCAGGCGTCACTTTCGTGATGACCTATCCGGGTGCCGATATCATGGCACGTCACGACGACATCGTGAACTGGTGCGAGGAGAATTTCTGGATTTACAAACACAAATATGACGATATACGCATCATCCCGTTGCGCGACATGTATTTTCTTAAAAACGGCAACTACGACTGGACGGGAGCGCTGAATTTCGGCGACCGCTCGTTTGTGAACCTGCTTCTCGCCATGTGTCTGATGCTCTTGCTCTTCGCGATTTTGAATTATGTGAACCTCTCCACAGCTCTCATCGGATTCCGCGCCAAGGAGATGGCGACGAGACGGCTCGTCGGAGCGACAAAATCTGGCATTTTCATGAAGATGATAGGGGAGAGTACCTTGCTTTGCACCGTGGCTATGGTATTGGCGATATTGCTCGCCGAGGCATTGTCGCCAGCGGCGTCACGTGTATTGGAATATCAAATCTCCATTTTTGGAGCGGTAAATATAGTTAATATTTTAGTTGTCATTGCGTTGATGGTGATTCTCGGCTTCATCGCAGGCATCGTGCCAGCTCTGCTGATTCAGAAGGCGCAGCCTATCGAGATCGTGCGTGGCTCGCTGCGACTGAAGACCAAGACGGTCTATAGCCGAGTCATCATTACGCTGCAAAACGTCATCACCGTGGTGATGCTTGTCGCCGCCCTGACGATGTTTATGCAAATCCGACATCTCATTACCGCCGATTTGGGTTATAACACCAAAGATATCTTGGTGATTGGCAATGCCTACGGTCAGTTGGGCGAAATTAGGCCGTTGCTTGAAGCCTATCGCGCCGAGCCGTTTGTGGAAGACGTGGGACAAGGCGACGGCATCCCGCTGCAAGGCACCAACAACTGGACGATGGAGCTGGGCGACGGCAACTGGGTCTCGTTCCAGCAGATTCAGGGCGACCAGCATTATTTCGATATCCTCGGCATCCGCGTGAAGCAGGACAACCAGCTTGCAGAACCTGCCTATTGGCTCAACGAATACGCCTTTAATGAGATTGGAATCGACGAATCGGCAACGACGTTTGAGTCCGCTCAGAATGGGACTTTCAAAATCGGAGGCATCTATTATGACTTCAAAATCAGACCGTTGGAGGCACAGCAGTCGTCGGCTTTGATATATAACAGAGGTGAAGACTGGGATGAAGACTGGCCGTGGACCATTCTGGTGAAGGTCAGAGGTGACCACAAAGAGGCTTACGCCAGATTGGAAAAGGTGACGAATGAAGTGATGCCTGGCAAGCTTTTTGGCGCCAATTACATGGAAGATATGATAGAAGACTGTTTCGTCGACGAGAGCCGCATCCTCCGCATAGTGCTGGTGTTCACCTTGCTCTCGATGCTGGTGTCGGGTCTCGGCTTGTTTGCGATGAGCTCGTATTACATGCAGCAGCAGCGACGCAGCGTGGCGGTGAAGAAGGTGTTCGGCGCCGACTACAACGGTGTGTTGCGCGAGCTGGTGCTGTCGTTCATGAAGATGGTGGGCGTGGCCTTCGTCATCGGCATTCCGGTGGCATGGTTGGTGGTGCATCGCTGGCTCGAGGGCTATTCGCACCGCATCAGCCTCTCATGGTGGATATTCGTGCTCGCAGGCCTCGTAGTGGTGCTGATGGCATTCATAGCAGTCATCTGGCAAAGCGTGCGGACAGCTAAAGCCAATCCGGCAACAGTACTTAAAAAAGAATAAATATGCTCCAGTCATTTCGACCGAAGCGTAACGGAGTGAAGCGAAGTGGAGAAATCCTTTTTCCATAAATGCAATCGAATAAAAAAGGATTTATTCACCAGAGGTGAATGCTTTCGCAAAACTCAGGTCTCGACAAGCTCGAAATGACAAATAAAATAATACAACAATGTCTAGAATTATCAAAAAAGGGAAAACAGCCCTCGCTTCTTCAATCCTGAACATCTTGGGCCTGACGGCAGCCTTCGCCGCACTCTATATCATCCTCGTGCAGGTACATCACGACCTCACGTATAACAAGGCGCTCAAGGACAGTGACCGCATCTATTGCATGATGGTCGGAGACCAGTTTGCGGAATATGGCGCTTCGTGCTGGATCAACCGTCCGATTGCCGAAGCCGTCATTGCGGCCTCTCCCGACGTGGAAGCGGGTGGATGCGGCTATGTGGGCAAAAACGTTCCTTCAGCCGACATCTTCCTTGACGACAACCATCAGCTGAGCGTGAAAATAGGTGCCTTCAGCAATGGCGGCAAGGATGTCTTTGGCTTCGAACTCGTTGCGGGAAACTGGGACGACTGGATCAACGGCGTCACCTACGCCATCTCAGAATCGACGGCCCAACGTCTAGGCGTGCAGGTGGGTGATGTCGCAAAACTGCGCAATAAGAGTTGGCGTGGTGTCACACTGGAAGATGCACAAATCGTCGTCATCTACAAAGATATGCCAGCCAATACCGACGGTGCCACTTTCGACATGTTCTACAATATTGGCAGTCAAAGTCTGGAGAGGTGGAATGAATGGGGTTACAACTATTTCGTGAAACTTTGCAAAGACGCCGACCCCAAGGATTTCGACGAGGCTGCTAAGCCTGCCATGAAAGATGCCTGGATGCGCATGAACGGCGTTGATCCCACTTTGCTTTCCGAAGAGGAAAGAGCCAAATGGGAAGAGAATGCCCCACAAACGCAGCTCCATCTGATGAAGCTGACGGATACGTACTTTGCCGAGAATATCAACGCGCCTGGCAAGACGGGTAACCACACCACCACGATGACATTGCTCGCCATCGCAATTGTGGTTGTCGTCATTGCCTTCATCAACTATATTAACTTTTTCTTCGCCATGGTGCCGTTGCGGCTGAAGAGCGTCAATACACGCAAGATACTGGGTGGCAGCCGTTTCTCATTGGTGCTGTCGTTTGTTGGCGAGTCGGTCGCGATGGTCGCTATTGCCTTGGGCATGGCAGTGGCGGTGATTACGCTGTTCAGACAATCCACTTTGGCTACTTTGATTGACACTACCTTGAATTTCGACCAAAATATTGGTCTTGTTGTTTTGACGGTGGGCTCCGCACTGTTCATTTCCGTTGCGGCGAGCCTCTATCCGGCCTTGTTCGCCACCTCGTTCAATCCCGCCTTCGCATTAAAGGGTACACTTGGTACCACCCAGAAGGGCAAGGCTTTCCGCATAGGATTGATAGGATTGCAGTTCACCGTCTCCATTGTGCTTATTATCTGTGCGATATTTATCCACGAACAACGTAAGTTCATGCTTAACCGCAATATGGGCTTCGACGAGGAGCAGCTGCTCACGGTGATGACCACGGTCAAGATTGGCTTCGACCATGAGACTGCTGAAAACCAACTCAAAAGTGATGCCGCCATCAAGGACGTGGCATGGGGCGACGGTCAGTTTGTTGTTGATGAGCGTATGAGCTGGAATAGGGAATTCAAGGGAGGCAGCGTGCATTGGCAATGCTATCCCGTCTCGTGGAATTTTGTGGATTTCATGGGAATAGAGATGGCTGAGGGACGCACTTTCAGCCCTGCTGACGAGCTGTCGGAAAACGGCGTTTACATTTTGAATGAGACAGCACAGAAGATGTTTGATATACAAATCGGTGATCAGATATGTGGTCATACTAACGGCTTTGCCGAGATTGCGGGCATATGCAAGGATTTCAACTACTCCGCTTTGCGTAATGAGATCGGGCCGTTTGCACTCTATGTTTTCGGCAAGAAACCGTGGAGACCTTGCATGCAGTTGTTCATCCGCACCGAGGCAGGTGTTGACGTGACAGCGTTAATGCGACGCATTCAAACAGCACTGCACGATCTCGACCCGACGTTTGCCGCTGATGACTTTGACGTTCAACTCTTCGACCAAACGCTGCAAAACCAATACAAAAAGGAGCAGAACCTCTCGAAGTTGGTCAACTTGTTCACTATTCTGGCCATCGTTATCTCGCTGATGGGCGTGTTTGGCCTCGTGATGTTCGAGACGGAGCACCGCCGCAAGGAAATCGGCATCCGTCGTGTGCATGGCGCCACGGTGCAGCAGATCCTGGCGATGTTCAACTCTCGTTTCGTGAAGATTGTGCTGGTGTGCTTCGTCATCGCCGTGCCCGTGAGCATCGTCATCATGCGGCGCTATCTGGAAGGTTTTGCCTACCGTGTGCCGCTGTACATCTGGGTGTTTGCGATATCATTGTTGGCAGTCCTGGCAATAACAATAGCTGTCGTTACGTTGAGAAGTTTGAGAGCAGCCACAGTGAATCCGGTGAAATCGTTAAGAACAGAATAAACATGTCAAGTTATTTTAAGTTTTTAAGCAGAAATAAGCTTTATACGGCAATTGAAGCAATTGGCCTCATCGTGTCGATAGCCTTCGTAATCCTTATTGGCAACTATGTGTATAAGCAGTATTCCGTCGCTTACGGAAATCCAAACGGCAAACGCATCTATGCCGTTGGAAACCAGAATTATCTCTCGCTCTCGTGGTGGGACAAAGCCGCCTTCGAGGCCGAATTACCCGAGGCGGAGGCCGTGTGCCGCATCAGCGGTACCGACGATAGCGGCTATGTCACCATTGGCGACGAGTCTATCAGTGCGTTCGTCAATGAGGCCGACCCCGAACTTTTTGAACTCTTCCCAAGCCTTTCCCTTATCGATGGCAGAATGGACGAGTACCGCCTCAAAGGGCATTGCCTTATCTCCGAATCGCTTGCCAATCGCGCTTTCAATGGCGATGCTATCGGCAAGCCGTTAAAAATCAGTTATTTCAATAATCTTCTTGAGAGTGTGGTTTGTGGCGTTTTTAGGGATGATGCCAACTCAATGGTGCTACACACCGATGTGTTCCTTAATCCCGGATTTGGTGGAGTCTATAATTTCGTTGAACAAAGGCCGTTCAGTTCCATCGGGAATTACACGACCTTAATAAAGGTACACGAGGGCACTGACCGTGAGGCGTTTGCGAAGAAAGTGGAGGAGGTTGGCTTGCGCAATTACTCGAATAGTTTCGTAAAAGCGTTACCGCTTTACACCCTACCGGAAGTCTTTTTCCACGAAGACCAGTGGGTGCTCAAACGGGGCGATAAATCGGTGCTGCAAATGCTGACCATAGTCGTGTTGCTGCTCTTGCTTTCGGCCATTTTCAACTACATCAACCTCAACATGGCCCTTTCGGGAAAACGCGCCAAGGAGATGGCCACCCGCCGACTTCACGGAGCCACCAAAGGCAATATCATTATGAAGTATATCCTTGAATCCGTGGCGTTTACCGCTGTATGCTTCGTTCTTGCCTATCTGCTTGCTGTGGTATTGCTCCCGATGATGAACGACCTCTTGAGAAATGTATCAGTTGACAACATTAAGCAATATGTGCCGCTTGACCTGAAATGGTCTTTAGGTACGGTGTTGGTCTATCTGTTTGCCATAGTGTTGATGGGCGTTTTGGCGGGCATCACGCCTGCTGCCATCGCCTCGCGTTTCGAGCCGATTGATGTCGTGCGTGGCACCTATCGCCTGAAGACAAAAAGGGTGTTCAGCAAGGTATTTATCGTGTTCCAAAACACCATCACGATTGTCCTTATCGCTATGGCTTTGCTGATGGAAGTGCAGATGCGCCACATGATGAACCGTCCCATCAACATGCGCTCCGAGGGATTGTATTCGCTGAAAAACAGGGCGAAAGAGTATTCCGAAATTGCGCCGCTCATCGACCGTTTGGAGCAGATTCCAAATGTGAAGGCGGTGGGCTACGGACGTGACTATGCAGGCCACATGAGCATGAGCACTACCATCACCACGCCCGACGGCGAAAATGTGTCCGTCCAACTCATCCTTTGCGACGAGACCTATTTCAACATGCTTGATTTGCAGGTGGTTGAGGACTTTGGCGCACGCACCAATTCGGTGTGGATGTCGCGGACTACGGCTGAAAAACTCGCCTTGAATGATTCGACAGAGCGGTATTTTGTGCGGAGGATGAACATCAACGGTGCCAACCCCGAGACCATTGGCGGCATCTATGAGGACATCCCGACGCGCTCGGCATCGGCTTCCGAACCCAATCAATTATCAGCGGTCCTTATTGCCAAATCTGAAGACTTGATTTATGGCTTTGGCGTAATGATTGATGTTTCAGGCGATTACAAGGAGACCGAAAAAGCCATCATGCAAGCCTACGCCGACTATTCCGAGGAAAAAAACGGCACTTATGTGGAGCCAGCGGAGAACGGCTATTTGAAAGACCTGATCAATGTGTCACTCCAGCCTGCGAAGATGGCAATGCGCCTGCTCGAATTGTTCATGTTGCTGTCGATACTGATCTCCTTGCTCGGCCTCGTTGCCATGAGCACTTATTACAGCGAGCAAAGCACAAAAGGTATCGCCATCCGCAAGGTGTTTGGCAGCAATGTCCGTCGCGAGTTGTGGCGCACGGTGAAGGACTACATGGTTTTGGTTGGCATTGCCGCACTCATCGGCATCCCGCTCGCCGTATGGTTCTGTGGCCGCTATTTGGACCGCTTCGCCTACCGCATCGACCACTACGGTTGGATTATCGCTGTGGCGGTCGTCCTCGGAGTGCTGATGGCGTTCTTGTCCGTCCTTTGGCAGACCTTGCGGGCAGCGAGGACCAATCCTGCAGTGGCGTTGAAGAAGGAATAATCTTTTTTTGAAGATTTTGTATTGTCATTCAAAAAAAGTATTTATCTTTGCATCACGTAAAAGTTGTGACGTAATTTACGTGACGATAATTATGTGATAAAAAAAGATAATGCTATGGGTAAACAAAAAACTAAAGAGCTTGAAAATCCTTTTGTTTACAAGGGATATGATGGACCTGCATATTTTTGCGACAGGGAAAAAGAAACCGAAAATCTGATTTCTGCACTGAAAAATGGACGCAATATAACACTGCTTTCCCCTCGAAAAATCGGAAAAACAGGATTGATAAAACATGTTTTTAACCGCATTTCATCAACTGAAAAAGACGCGGTTTGTATCTATGTGGATATCTTTTCCACCCAAAACCTTCATGATTTTGTGCAAGTGTTGGGCGCTGCTATTGTGGATGAGGCTTTGCGACGCGAGAAGTCTTTAATGTCAAAGGTGTTGGACGCTTTCAAGGCATGGAGGCCAGTCGTTACTGTGGACGTGTTGACGGGAATGCCATCGCTCTCGCTAAATATCGATTCAACAAGCGATGAATACACGTTGAAGAGTATCTTTGATTATCTGAAAAGCAGCAAGAAAAAGGTGTATGTTGCCATTGACGAGTTTCAGCAGGTGGCATATTACCCTGAGAAAGGTACAGAAGCCTTGCTGCGCTCGCATGTCCAATTTTCAAATGCCGGGTTTATCTTTTCAGGCAGCCGGCAGCACCTGATGTCTGAAATGTTCAATTCTCCACAACGTCCGTTTTACCAGAGCACGGAGTTTATGAACCTTCAACCGATTCCGGAAGATGCCTATTATGAATTTGCCAGCCGTTTCTTCGAGGCAAAGAAAGGTAGTTTGAGTCAAGAGGTTTTTCATGACATATATCAGCGTTTTGACGGTTATACTTGGTATATACAATTGATGATGAACCGTTTGTATGAAGGAAACAAACGGATAACCGAATTGCATCAGGCTACCGACGCCATCATTGCTGTCCTTGCCACATTGACACCACAGTACGAGATGCTCATGACGTTTCTTACCTCAAATCAGGTTAATCTGCTGAAGGCTATTGCCAAAGAAGGCAAGGTTGAGCAACCTCAAAGCAATGAGTTTATCAAACGGAATGACCTTCCCAGCCCAAGTAGCGTGAAGGCGGCTCTTGATGTACTTGTTGACAAAGAACTTGTTTACACTCAACCTGACGGCTATATCATTTACGACCGACTGCTCAATCTGTGGCTGCAAAGGGGAATGACCGCCTAATTGTAAAATTCCTTTACACCCACTGTAAAATAATTTTACACTTTTTATTGTGCCAAAAATGTATCTCATTGATATTTAATGATTTGTGTTTTTGGCATGATTGTTGCAGCATTATTAATGTATTTACGTTATTAATGTATGAAAAACTTCTCCGATAACCTCATCAAAATCCTATCCCTGGGTATAGGTCTCGCCATTGGTATCGTGCTGATTGCAAAAGTGTGCTTCGAATTGTCGTACGAAAGCTTCTACAAAGATGTGGATCGTATCTATCTCATTGATACTCACTACGAACAGCAAGGCGAGAAACACGATTTCTCCCAGACAAGCGGTGCCATCGCCCCGGGCTTCAAAGCCGAGGTGCCTGGCGTGGAAGAAGCGACCCGCTATACCTTTTATTATAGCAGCGAGCGTTTTGTTGATGAAGATAATAACATAATCTCAGGCCGCATGATACTTGCCGACTCCTGTTTCTTCAAGGTGTTCGACCGCCCAATATTGGCTGGCGACCCGGCAAAAGCTCTCGCCCAGCCGCTCTGCGTAGTGGTGTCGGAGACATTCGCCAAGAAACTCGGAGGCGTGGAGGAATGTATCGGGAAATACATCGCCAATGAGGACTATCCTAACCGCAAGTTCACCATCGAGGGCGTGTTCAAAGACTTTCCCGATAACGGCGAGTTTTACTTCAGCGTCCTAGGCTCGTTGGTGACGCATCCTTCGTGGAGCACCGAAAATTGGTTCGGCAACGACCGCTATTTTAGCTTTGTAAAACTTCAGCAAAGCGTTGATTATAAATCACTCGGCGAAGCAATCCGTAGAATGCAGGAAGCACATCAGCCAATGGAGGAACTTGAGAAAAACGGCTCTGTGTTGTGGTATTATCTCGAGCCTTTCAGCGATGTTCACACCTCCGAATCGTACGTGCGCTCGATGGTGATTCTGCTGACAATCACCGCCGCCTTGCTGATAACCATCAGCCTGCTCAACTACATCCTCGTTGTGATATCGTCGATGGTGCGTCGCGCCAAAGAGATAGGCGTGCGCAAATGCTATGGCGCCAATTCGTTCGACATCCACTGGCTGCTGGCTCGCGAGGCATTTCTGCATCTGATACTGTCATTGGCCTTGGCTGCTGGCATCATATTTGCATTTAAAGGATTGATAATTAACCTCTTGGATGTGCCGTTCGAAACTTTGCTCATCCCACGAAGCATCTTCGTCATCAGTCTGGTGCTGATATTCGTGTTGCTCGTGTCGGTATTCGTTCCTGCCCAGCTTTATATGCGAATCCCAGTCTCGGTGGCGTTCCGCAACTATACCGAGAACTCTCGCCGCTGGAAGATAGGTCTGCTCGGCGTGCAGGTGTTCATCAACGTCTTCATCGCCGTGATGGTCATCGTCGTGGCTCTGCAATATCGCCAAATGAACAATTCCAACCCTGGCTACGAGCCTGAAAACCTTTATTACATGAGTTTTTACAATGGTAATAAAGGTACAGAAAAGATTGTGGCTCAGACACTTATGCAATTTCAGGAGGTTGAAGGCGTGGAGGCAGGCAACTCGCTGCCATTCATCGGCTTTGGTGGCGACAATATCATGCTTCCTGGTGACGACCGCCAGCTTTTCAACGTGGCTGACGGCTACGAGGTCACTCCTGGCTATTTCGATCTGCTTGGCATCGAGTTTATCGAAGGCCATGAACCTTCTGATGTGTCGGAAGTCGTTGTCTCTGAACGCTTTGTGAACCGAATGAACGAGTTCGCCGATTGGAGCGACGGCGCTGTGGGCAAGATTGTGAACATCACTGGTCATGAAGACGCGGATAAAATAATGGAACTGAGAAGTTTTACCATCTCTGGCGTGTATCGCGACATCCGAATCGGAGACCTCGTCTATATTGATGAGAGGCCGAGCGTGCTGTTCTACGGCACCCTTGATGACGACGAGTCGTATCTGCCGATCCTGATTTTCCGTACCAACGAGAAACTCAACGATGCCTCGATGCAGAAGCTAACGAGTGCTGTCTCCGATGCCCTCAACGGGAAAGATGTGGAGATATTATCGTGGAAAGAGTCTATGCGCAAAGCTTACGACGGCAGTCTCAAAATGCGCAACACCATCCTCATCGGTTCGGTCTTCGCCTTGATGATAGCAATAATCGGCCTTATCGGCTTCGTCCGCGACGAGTCGAACCGTCGCAGCAAAGAGATGGCTGTCCGTAAAATCCATGGTGCTACGGTGCCCGACGTGCTTCGTATCTTCACTTGGGACGTGCTGAGACTGTCTCTTGTATTGTCAGTCGTAGCCTGTATATGCACCTATTTCGTGGCTCACAAATGGCTGGAGCAATTTGCCGAACGCATCGCCCTCTCGCCATTGTATTTCCTCATCGGCGCATCGTTCGTGATAATCATCGTGACCATCGTGGTCGTTTTGAGCAGCAACCGCATCGTAAAAATGAACCCCGTAGAATCATTGAAAAAAGAATAATTAGCATCACGCAGAAATAGCGGAAACAGCAGAAAAATAGAAGTCCAATTTCCTAAATTTCTTTAATTTCAGCGTGGTAAAAGAAAAAATGAAATAATGATTTGGAAGAAAAAAGGAAGAATATTTTGAAAGATTTTTAAAATAGATTTTGAAAGATTTCTTGCCGAAGGCAATAAAAAATAAAACAATTTTAAATTTTGAATGTTAAATCCTTAAATAATTAAAACTATGATTAAAGTTGAAAATTTAGTAAAAATCTTCCGTACGGAAGAAATTGAAACCCTGGCGCTGAATGGAGTGTCATTTGAGATTAACGACGGCGAGTTTGTAGCCATCATGGGCCCCTCAGGCTGCGGAAAATCAACGCTGCTCAACATTTTGGGCTTGCTCGACAACCCTTCGGATGGAAATTACGAGCTGCTCGGACAGCAGGTGGGCGACCTGAAGGAGAAAGACCGCACCAAGTTTCGCAAAGGCAACATCGGCTTCGTGTTCCAGAGCTTCAACCTCATCGACGAGCTTAACGTGTATGAGAATATCGAGCTGCCGCTGCGCTACATGAATATCGGCGCCGCCGAACGCAAGGAACGTGTAACAGCTATCATGAAACGCATGGCCATCTCGCACCGCGCACAGCATTTCCCGCAGCAGCTGTCAGGCGGTCAGCAGCAGCGTGTGGCAATAGCCCGCGCCGTCGTCGCCAACCCGAAACTCATCCTCGCCGACGAGCCTACAGGTAACCTCGACTCCAAAAACGGCAAAGAGGTGATGGAACTGCTCACCGACCTACACAAAGAAGGCACAACCATCGTCATGGTGACACACTCGCAGCGTGACGCAGGCTACGCCGACCGCATCATCAACCTGTTCGACGGTCGCGTTGTCGAGGATGTTTTGCAGGAATTGTAAAAAAATGTTACGGTAATTGAAAAATTCCGTAATTTTGGCAATAATTATCATGTTAAATGCCTAAACTCAAGTCACATATCCTCGTTGTCGATGATAATGCCGGAATTCGCGCGGCACTGAAGATTCTGCTGCCGACAAGGTTTACCGATGTCGAACTCATAGCTTCACCGAAGGCTCTCGTCAGCACGATGCAGTCGTTCAAACCCGATGTGGTGCTGCTAGACATGAACTTCGAGACGGACATCAACACCGGCAACGAGGGACTGTTTTGGCTCTCCGAACTAAAAAAGCATTTTCCGGGAGTGGAGGTGGTGCTTTTCACCGCCTACGCCGACATCGCTCTCGCCGTAGAAGGCATGAAACGCGGCGCCTTCGATTTCGTGGTGAAACCTTGGGACAATACGAAATTGTTGGCAATACTGGAATCCGCCGTGGAAAAACATCGTCATGTCGATCCTGTAGGGATACATCGCATGTGCCCTCCTGAAAATCAATCTGAACCTCAGATGCGATGGGGCAATTCTGATGCGATGCAGAATTTGCGCCACATGGTGGAAAAAATTGCTCCGACCGATGCCACAGTGCTTATCACAGGCGAAAACGGAACAGGAAAAGACGTGCTCGCAAACGAGATTCACAGGCTGTCGCAACGCTCTGGCAAACAAATGGTGAGCGTCGACATCGGCGCAATCACCGAGACGCTCTTCGAAAGCGAGATGTTCGGCCATGTGAAAGGCGCCTTCACCGATGCCCATGCCGACCATATCGGAAAATTTGAACAAGCCAACGGCACCACGCTCTTCCTCGATGAAATAGGTAACATCCCGCTGAGCGAACAGGCCAAATTGCTCCGTGTCCTTCAAAATCGCCGCATCAATAGGGTGGGCGACACGAAAAACATCCCTATAGACATCCGCTTGATTTGCGCCACTAATATGAATCTCGCTGAAATGGTGAAACAAGGCCGTTTCCGCGAAGACCTTTATTACCGTATCAACACCGTGCCACTGCATCTGCCGCCGTTGCGCGAACGTCAGGACGAAATCGTGCCGTTGTCAATGCTTTTCATTGAGAAATATGCCGATAAATATCATCGCAAAGCGAGGGATTTCTCAGATGAAGCAAAGACTCTGCTTGTGAACTGCCAGTGGAGCGGCAACATTCGTGAACTGCAAGGCTGCATAGAGAAAGCTGTCATCATGTCCGACAATGTGATAATCAGTAAAGATGACCTGCAAATTACTGATTCACAATTAGTTAATGCAAAAAATACTGTCCCAAACGTTACCCTTGAAGATGCTGAAGAACAGGTGATACGCAATGCAATGAAGAAATACAACGGCAACCTCTCATTGGTGGCTAAAGCGTTGAATATCAGCCGCCCGACATTATATAACCGCCTTAAAAAATACGGAATATGAGCATTCCAGTTTGGTTATATATTGTTTCTGTCATATTGGGCATTGCGTTAGCGTCTGTAATATCTGTTTTTTTGGTTCGAAAGCATGATACAAAGAAAGTCTCCTACATGATGGACTCGCTCGAGGACGGCGAGATGAACTTCCGTTTCCGTGAAAACTCCAGTCTTAACAGAGCTTTGAACCGTATCCGCGGCATTTTCAAGAGACGCTCCGCAGTGGATGAAGCTGCTTCGTGGAGCAAGCTGTTCCGTGTGATGACGCACGAAATCATGAACACCGTGGCACCGATAGCTTCGTTGAGCGACGCCTTGTCGAAAGACGACAGCCTCGACGTGAAAGCCGGACTTGAAACCATATCCGCATCGTCAAAAGACCTGATAAAATTTGTGGAATCGTACCGCAGCATGATGAAACTGTCATCGCCAATCCGTAAAGCCGTGATGGTCGACGAGCTGATGGAACGTGTACTGAATCTGAACCAATCACGTTTGAAAGAACAAAACGTTACGATAACTTATAATGCAAAAACACCGGATTTACTTGTCTATATCGACGAAAGTCAGATTTTGCAGGTGCTGAATAACCTCATAAAAAACGCTGTGCAGGCTGAAGCTAACTCCATCCGCATCAGCGCGGAGCTTAACTCTGAAGACCGCACAATAATAAGTGTCACAAACAACGGAAAACCAGTGCCTCTGCGCCAACAGGATGAGATTTTTGTGCCGTTCTACACGACAAAACCTAACGGCACCGGCATCGGACTGAGCCTCTCCCGACAAATAATGACCAAACATAACGGAAACATAACCCTCGTCCAAAGCGACAAAAATACCACGACTTTCGCCATGGTATTCTAACTTTTATCTTTTATCTGTTATCTTTTAACTCTAATCAATCCCCTCCCTGATACATTCTGTTAATCACATCTTTGTATCTGTCAAGAATAACAGAGCGTTTCACCTTAAGAGTAGGAGTGAGGATGCCGTTTGCCGTTGACCATTCATCAGCAATGAACTTAAATCTCTTGATCTTCTCGGTATCACCGAAGAAAGCATTGATCTTCTGAACCTCTTTTGTCAAGCGGTCTTTCACCTCTTTGAGGTTGATCATGGCATCATTGGTAGTGAACTTGATCTCGTGCTTGGTGCACCAGTCTTTCAGGAATGAGAAGTCTGGGACTATCAAAGCAGCTGCGAATTTCTCGTTTTCACCAAGAACCACTACGTTTTCGAAGAATCCTGACTCGGTGAATTTGGTCTCGATAATATCAGGATTGATATATTTACCTAATGAGGTCTTGAAGAGGTTCTTCATGCGGCCTGTAATCTTGAAGTTGCCGTATTCATTGACACTTCCAAGGTCTCCGGTGTGGAACCATCCGTCCTTGTCTATGACTTCAGCAGTCAGCTCCGGCTGTTTGTAATAGCCCATCATCACGTTGTGACCGCGGCAGATGATTTCGCCATTTTCAGCGATTTTCACCTCCACACCAGGCAATGCTGGACCAACATATCCCGCTTCACGGCCGTGAGGCACGTTGGAACTTGTGCAGATAACCGGTGAGCATTCTGTCATGCCGTAGCCTTCGTAAACTGGCATCTTGATGGCTGAGAAGAATGCCGAGATATTCGGCTGGATGCTCGCTGCACCCGAAACGATGATGTCGAAACAGTCAGCACCGAGTTTGTTGCGGATTTTGCTGTAAACAAGCTTGTCGGCGAGTTTCAATTTGAGGTTGTAGAACCAGCTTCTGCCGTCAACTGTATATTTCTCGGCAAGGTTCATCGCCCAGTAGAATATGTTCTTTGAGAGGCCTTTCTGGCTTTGTCCCGACTGTCTTACCTTGAGGTAAATCTTCTCCAGCAAACGAGGCACACAGGTCATCATTGTAGGATGAATCTCCTTCATGTCATTGGCGATGGTGGCAACGCTCTCAGCGTAATACACCGACATTCCAAGATATTGATACAGATATGTTAGCGTTCTCTCGTATGCGTGGCAAATTGGCAAGAAGCTCAACGCACGTGTCGATGTAGGCGACGGAGTCTGTCTCAAATTCTCAATCTGACCCAAAATATTGGCGTGCGAAAGCATCACACCTTTCGGAGTGCCTGTCGTGCCTGACGTATAAAGTATTGTGGCACAATCTGTTGACTTGATACTGGCTTTGCGACGCTCGAGTTCTTCAGCATTTTGATTTTCTCTGCCTAATTGAAGAAGGTCTGCCCAGATAGGGTAGTCACCGCGTTTCACGAAGGTGTAAATCATCTTCAAAGATGGGATGTCGTCCTTGATGTCCTCAATCTTGTTCAAAACGCACAGACCCTCAACCATCACGAACTTAGCCTCGCTGTTGTTGATGACAACGCGGTAGTCTTCCTTGCTGATTGTAGGGTAAATTGGTACTGTTACGGCTCCAACCTGCTGGATGGCCATATCCATGATGTTCCACTCAGGACGGTTGCTGCTGATGATGGCGATTTTATCGTCCTTCTGGATGCCTAACTTTATGAGGGCATAGCTAATGATGTTGGTTGTTTCAACGTACTCCTGGATGCTGTATTTGTTCCATTCGCCGTTTTCTTTCTTGGCGAGTGCAATTTTCTGATCAGGATGCTTGCGTATGTAAGTCGTCAGAATGTCAAAAATGCGTTTTTCTTCCATTTCTTGTGCTTTAAAATCGGTGCAAAAATACATAGTATTTTAACCCATGAAAATTTAAGGGGTGAGTGGGGTGAAATTTGGGATAAAAACGCTTATATAGGGGTGAAAGTGTCGTTTTTAGGGGTGAATGAAAATTTTATACAGTATAAAATGGGGTAAAAGTGCCATTTATAGGGGTGAAATATTTACCCCAAGGGGTGAAATTTAAGCACCAAAATCGTCGAAAAGGATATTTTCCTTCGGTACACCTAAATTGTCGAGCATATTAAGAACAGCCTGCGTCATCATAGGAGGACCACAGAGATAGTACTCTATTTCTTCAGGCTCGGCATGATTCTTGAGGTAATTCTCAAACAAAACCTCATGAATATTGCCTACGTAACCGTTCCAGTTGTCTTCCGGAAGCGGCGATGACAATGCTATATTGAATTTGAAGTTAGGATTCTCAGCTTCAATCTTCTTGAAATCATCAATGTAGAAAAGCTCACGTAACGAACGTCCGCCATACCAGAACGACACCTTTCTTTGCGTGTGTTTTGTGAGGAATAAATCAAGGATATGCGAGCGCATAGGAGCCATTCCGGCACCGCCACCGATGAAGATAATCTCCTTCTGAGTGTCCTTGATGTGGAACTCGCCGTAAGGTCCGCTGATGGTGACTTTGTCGCCTGGTTTCAGCGAATATATATAGGATGAGCACACGCCAGGGTTGACCTTCATGAAACCGCCGTTTTTCCTGTCAAATGGCGGTGTGGCGATGCGCACATTGAGCATGATAATATTGTTCTCCGCGGGATGATTTGCCATAGAATAAGCCCTGAACTGAGGCTCTGGATTGTGCATCACGAGGTCGAACATGTGGAACTTCTCCCAGTCCTTGCGATATTCGTCATCCACGTCGAAATCTGCATATTTCACATGGCATTTCGGCACGTCAATCTGGATGTAACCGCCTGAAAGGAAGTCGAGATGATCGCCTTCCGGCAGCTTCACCACGAATTCTTTGATGAAAGTGGCGACGTTTCTGTTGCTGACCACCGTGCATTCATATTTCTTGATACCGAAAATCTGCGGATTGATATGTATTTTAAGGTTCTCACGCACTTTCACCTGACAGCCGAGCCTCCAATAGTCAAGTTGCTCACGATAACTGAAAAAGCCTTTTTCCGTTGGTAAAATCGAGCCACCGCCTTCCAGGACTTGGCATTTGCACATACCGCAGTTGCCTTTTCCGCCGCATGCCGATGGCAGGTAGATCTGCTCCTCAGCAAGGGTTTGCAGCAACGAATTACCGGGTTTCACCTCAAGTTCACGTTCATCATTGATGTTAATCTTAACGTTTCCCTTAGGCGTAAGCCTTTTCTTGACGATGATGAGAATCGCCACAGGAATCATTACTGCGATGAGAAAAACGATGACGCTGGTTAATATGATGTATGTGCTGCTCATGCTAAAAACTTATTCCAAGGAATGCCATGAAAGCTATTCCCATTAAACCTGTGATAATGAATGCGATACCTGTGCCTTGCAGACGTTTCGGTATCTTTGAATATCTGATTTTCTCCCTAATGGCTGCCATCCCGACGATAGCGATAAGCCAGCCTATTCCCGAGCCAAAACCATACGCAAGTGATTGAAACACAGTATCATAATGTTTCTCCTGCATAAACAGACTCGCGCCTAAAATCGCACAGTTGACGGCTATCAACGGAAGGAAGATGCCTAAAGAATTATATAAAGTCGGGCTGTATTTCTCAATCACCATCTCCAAAATCTGAACTATCGCAGCAATTATTGCGATGAAAAGAATGAAGCTGAGGAAATCGAGCGATACATCAGCAAATGCTGGGCTTAACCATGACAATGCACCTTCTGAGAGAATATATTTGTCCAATAGATAATTCACCGGTACTGTGATGATTAGCACGAAAGTCACTGCGACACCAAGTCCGAATGACGTCTTCACGTTTTTCGATACGGCAAGGAACGAGCACATCCCGAGGAAATATGCGAAAACCATGTTGTCGATGAAAATCGAACGGAAGAAAATGCCAAGTGTATCCATCATTTCTCCTCCTCCGGTTTTTGTAGCCAGATTATTATTCCTATGATTATCAATGCCATAGGTGGTAAAATCATCAAGCCGTTGTTAACATATCCGAAATCGTACAATCCTTGCGGGATGACTTGGTATCCGAGCAGCGTGCCGCTTCCGAACATTTCTCTGAAAAACGCCACGATGACAAGTATCAAGCCGTAACCGAGACCGTTTCCGATGCCGTCGAGGAAGGATTCCCATGGACTATGTGACATCGCGAAGGCTTCCAGACGTCCCATGACGATGCAGTTGGTGATGATAAGTCCAACAAACACCGAGAGTTGCTTGCTTACATCATACATGAATGCCTTCAAAAACTGGTCGACGAGGATTACCAATGTCGCCACAATGATGAGCTGTACGATGATGCGTATTTTTGAAGGTATCCCTTTGCGTAACAATGAGATAACGAGATTCGACAAGGCTGTCACCACCGTGACTGACAACGCCATCACGATAGCTGGCTTGAGCTTCGCTGTGACTGCCAACGAGGAGCAGATGCCCAGAATCAGCACCGTGATCGGGTTGGCTTTTCGCAAAGGAGCCGTTATCAGATTCAAATTCTTACTCATTGCCTTCAAAATATGGTAAATACAACTTCAATGTTTGCTCAATCATATCCTCGACGCCTTTTGAGGTGCGTGTGGCACCTGCGATAGCATCGACTTCGACTGTTACGGTATCGTCATTCTTCAGTAATTGCTTGCCTTTATACTGATTCTGATACTTTTCTGTCGTGATCTCGGCACCTAATCCCGGCGTCTCTGATTTATGGTCGAAAACAGCTCCAACCACAGTCTTCCCGTCAGAAGCAACACCAATGTATCCCCATATCGGTCCCCAAAGTCCGTTGCCTCGCATCGGAATTACAGTAGTTTGATTATCAATGATATATAAAGGCATGTCGCCCTCTCTTTTGTCAGTGCAATGCTGTTTGAAAAGCTGCTCGGCGTTTTTATTGTCAACACCGGTGATTCCTGCGGCTTTCAGAATGTTGATACGCTGCTCGTTGAGCTGGTTTCTTTTCTGATATGGCTGGAGCCACATCGCAGCTGCTGAAAGCAACACTGACACTATCGCCACAAGGATGATGATGTAACGGAAGATATATCTGTCGTTCATTTCGCTCTCCTTTCTGCTGTAGCCCAGCGTTTTTTGCGTTTTCTGATATTAACCGCCACCACGCACCAGTCGATGAGTGGGGCGAAGACGTTCATCAATAATATCGCAAGCATCATTCCTTCAGGATAGCCAGGATTTGCTACACGAATCAGTATTGCTATAGCTCCGATGAGGAAGCCGTAGATCCATTTTCCTGGGTTGGTCTGTGCAGCAGTGACTGGGTCAGTAGCCATGAAGAATGTGCCGAACATGAAGCCTCCCATCAAAAGATGATAGTAGAACGGGATGTCGGAAATCATTAGGCTCATCACAATCGCGCCTAAGAATGTGGCAATGATTATTCTTAAACTTGCTATTCCTGTGATTATCAAGAATATACCGCCTATTAAAATTGCAATTTTCGATGTCTCACCGATGCTTCCTGGTATCGTTCCGACAAACATATCCATTAAACTTGGAAGGTCGTTGACACTGCCTCCGTTGAAGATGGTGCCTAGTGGTGTCGCACCGCTGTAAGCGTCAGCTTTTTCTGCTATCCACACGCTGTCGCCAGTCATCTTGGAAGGGTAGGAGAAGAACAGAAATGCTCTTGCCAACAATGCTGGATTTACCGCGTTCATACCGCTGCCTCCAAACACCTCTTTGCCAATGATTACTGCGAAAGCCACAGCTATCGCAAGCATCCAGAGTGGCACGTCGACAGGCATGATAAGCGGAATCAGGAATCCTGTCACAAAATAGCCCTCGTTGACGTCTTCATGCCTTATTTCCGCAAAGGTAAACTCAATCGCCAATCCTACGATGTAACTGACAAGGTATAATGGAATGATTTTTAATAATCCATAACCGACTGTTTGCCAGAATGTTACGTCTTGGCCGAGTGAAAGGAAATGCTGGTATCCGATGTTCCATGTTCCAAAAAGGAAGCATGGTATTAGAGCAAATACGACGTAAATGAGGCTGCGTTTCATGTCGACGTAGTTACGGATATGCGTACCACTCGTCGTTACCCTGTTTGGGGTGTACAAAAACGTCTCAAACGCCTCAAAAGTCGAGTGAAACTTGGCGAATTTGCCGCCTTCTTCGAAGTTTGGCTTGGTTTTATCTATATAATTCCTCAGTCCCATCAGCACGTCTCCTTTCTGATAAATTCAAGTCCTTCGCGAATAATCTGCTGTATCTGTGTCTTTGAAGGGTCGATGAACTCGCAAAGAGCAAAGTCTTCTGCGTCAACTTCATAGATGCCGAGCTCCTCCATCTGCTCGATGTCTTTGATTAGACATGCTTTGATGAGTTGCATAGGGTAGATGTCGAACGGAAACACCTTCTCAAACTGTCCTGTCATGATATACGGACGAGTGTCGCCGTTGGTGTTTGTGTCATTGACACGTTTGAAAACGGGTTTCAGCCAGCCAAACATCTTGTATTTATTGCCTTCAGGTATCACTGTGACCTGCGAATCATGGAAACACAGACACTTGTCGCTGGTGATGTTTGTGCCGGTCAGCACATTACCGCTGATGACACGAGCATTGTCTTCTATATTTAAGATAGGTGTGATATCCGCTCCGATTCTTGTCTGATAATAATGCGGATTTTTCACTGCCGAGCCTGTAGTCGAGATGATTCGGGTGCTGTCGTATTTTCCGGTAAGGAACAATTTTCCTATTGTGATGACATCCTGAGTATAGCAATACCACACCTTTTCGCCTTTGTTTATTGGCGCTAACGCATTTATCTGCGTGCCGATGCTTCCAGCAGGATGCGGGCCTTCAAACTCTGTCACGACAACGTTTTTTGCATCTGTAGAGACGCGCCATGACATGTCTTTACAAACGTTGATATAAACATTCCCGTCTGTCAATTTTGACAACACGTTAATTCCTATCTGTAGAGATGTTTCCTGAGACGTTTCTGAAATGATAAAATTATTATCTGGTGCCAACGGCGCCGTGTCGAACATCGAAACAAAAATATGTTTCGGTTTGTCGTCAGGATTGGCAATAGTGGCAAACGGACGCTGACGCAGCATTGGCCAGACGCCACTTTGCAACATTTTTTCAATAGGATTATTAACAGAACTGAAATCTATGGCTTCATTTTTGCCGTCGTTTTCCACTACAACCGCCAAGATAGCACGTTTTTCGCCTCTCACTATTGCTTTGACCTTGCCGGAAATGGGGGAGGTGAACACTATTTTCTCGTTGTTCTTATCATGAAAAAGCACGGTGCCGATTTTCACATCATCGCCTTCTGCGACATGTAACTTCGGCAAAACACCAATAAAATCAGTGGGTTTAAGCGCACAAAACCTTGGCTCGAAAACCTCAAGCTGTTTTATGGCTTTTCCATCAAGATGTATGTCCAGACCTTTCCTTATCTTGATTTTATCCATTTTCCTGTTTCGTTGCCTAATTTCCAGAAATACAATCCGACAGCGAGATTTTCGGTGTTAATCGTTGTAATCTCGTTGTTGATGACTCTCTCAAGTATCATTCTGCCTTGGAAATCATAGATTTGCAATTTTGCAAAATCGTTTTCAGATACTATGATGTTTAACTCGTTATTTCCAGGATTTGGATAGACGAAGACGTTGCTATTATTTTCTGTAATCTCATCAACGTCAGTGATTTCCGTGTACTTTGGAGGCAGCTTCAGGAGGTCAATAGAGGCTGAGCCTTCATCAGCATGGCTTTTTCTTGAGAATGTCCATCTAAGAAGGTGAGTACCAGTTTTAATAGGCATTTCGAACAACTGCCATTGTGAACCTGTCAATGTATAATGGTCAGTGTCCAAAGTGAAATTAAACTCGTCATCAGGATTGCCTGAACTTCTGTAATAGAACGAAACTTTGTCATCCATATCGGTGACCGCAGCCACTGAGAGTTTTGATGTCAATCCGGTTTCTGATGATGGTCCGGTGAAGCAATAATTGCCTTCGTAAGGGTTGTTGTCGTCTCTAAACCAACGTGATCCGCCTGAATTACTCCATGTAAAATTCGGGTTAAGATCGTCATCCTCAAAGTCTTCGATGCAATTACCCAAAGCAACCTGATTCTGGTAAACGTCCTGATAACCATCCGATGTCACGGTCATATAATCGTCGAGGATGGCACCGTCCGGAGCATAATTAGAAACCAAAACGACAAAACTGACATCTGTGCTGTCGTTGACGTTGATGCCTCCAGATGTGATCGTCTGAGCTTCATAACTGATGATAGGAGCATCAACGAGAAGATGGCTTGTTATGTTATGACTGTTGCTATGTCCTTGATTATTAACGGTAAATATCATGTTTGATGTTTCACCTTTATATAATCTGTCGGTAGGATTTCCATTGACATCGGTGATTCTCAAATTCGTGATTTTTAACGACGGAGCATTCACAATAATGGCGAAATCGTCTGAGAATGAATAAGTTCCGTTGTTCATCGTCAGATGGAACCAAACCTTGGTCTGGTCTGGAATGTCATTTGACACGCTAAGCGTGAACGCATTGTTCTTTGTAACGATTTCATTAACATTAAATGCATCGTAAGTCGTTGATGCTGAATTAATTTCAATGTATGGTGATTCTGTTGTCAACTCAACATTGACATTCTGAATGCTTTCAAAACCAACATTATGGAGAGCAACATTGATAGAAGCTGTTTCGTCATAGTCAAGCTGATTGTTGCTATCCTGATCGTTGATGCTATAGCTGTCGAAAATCAGGTAAGGACCTGCGTTCGGTATGACAGTGATTCTCTTTGTATATCTATAGTGATTCTGTTTTGTAACTGTCAGAAGCACTTCATTGCCGAGACTTTGCGGTGCTATGGTAATTGTCTGCTGCTGTCCTGTAGTTGTTGCCAGACCAATAATTTCATTGCCGTTTGAAAGGCAAATCGTAGCGTTTTCGGTGGCTGTGACCTGGAACTGTGTCGAGCCTTCAACGATGACAGGAATCACGGTGACATCAAGATTTTCTGGCATTTCGGTGTAAAGATTCATATACACGTCGCCATGATGATGGAAGAGGTAATATGTGATTTCTTTAACGCCGTCATCAGTCCAGTTTGACTGCTCGAGGAAGAACTTGCCTGATGCGTTGGCGTAAGCTGGCAATACGAAGTCGACAGGGTGCTCTGTACCGTAAGTAGGCATGAAATCTGGCCACATGTTGTCGTAAGCGCCCCAAACATAAACATCATTGACGAATGAATATGACACCTGTGTTGCAGCCACAATACCCAATGCGCCATATTGATGACGGTGGAATGCTTCTGCGAAGCACTGACCGTTGACGCCACCATAGTTGAAACGTCCGGTGAGGCAGTTGTTCGACATCACGAAGGTGAGGTCAGTGTTGACAAGGCGGTTGATGTAACCTATGTTATATGATGGCTCTCCCCAGAGTTCTTCTGAACCATGGTCGCGGTGCTGCAGGATGAAAGCACCGGCATTGATGGCGTCGTTGATTTCGTTGCCGTTGCCGTCCCAATCTGTCAGATGTGACATGTTTTGAGGGATGTAGCCAAGCCCGTTAGGACCGAAATAGTTGATGATGGTGTTAGTTCTCTGTGCTGATGACCATCTGCTGCCTGGAGTGCCTTCATAGATGGCGTTGACGCGCACAGGATGTTTGCCGAGCTCATATTCCCAGAATCCGTTGACGATCTCGGAGCAGAGCTGGAACCAACGCTCAAGCTGGAATCCCATCGCAGTGATAGGTTTATCATAGAAATGCGGGTTGGTCGAAGGATGACGCTCAAACTGTAAGTCCTTGTTAATCATGTGATACATCTCTTCGTAGTTACGGCCTGTAATACGCCCCATGACGATTTCCGGGAGATGGTCCCCGTTGACGTCACCGTATTTGTTGTCAGAGATATAAGGGTTGTAGCCGCTACCAGGGTGATTGTACATGGTATATGATACTATACCTTTTGTGCCATCATCGTTATGGTCGCCAAGCAAAAGCACAGCTGAGACTGGGATGTCCCAGTTGTTGTAGGCATTTTGGAGATAGCTGCGTATAGCATTCTGGTTGTTGCCGCCACATTCTGACACAGTCACGACATCGGTGAGGATGCCTTGCTGGTTGCGGAACAGCTTGATGCTGTCGGCTAATGCTATGAAATCCGGGTTGTCAGGAGTGATGATGAGATACTCGCAGCCTGTGTCACGACGTTGTGCAGCCTCTTTGATAAAACTCTGATAATCGGCGTCTGGCAGCATATTCTCGTTGATGACCATGTCGCGGATGATATGATCCCAAGCGGTGCTGCGATAACGCGGGTCGCCACCGAAATTGCCGTCACCACCTTCAAACACTACCTCGAGGTTGAGCTCTCTGGTCACAACAAGTTCTTTTGTGACAGGGTTGTATTGGAATGGTGTCACGCTGACGATAGCCACGTCGACATCACGAATCTTCATAGGTTTTGATGCGATAATAGGCTCGGCAGGGTAGAAGGCATCGGTTGAGTAAACCTTCTCATTTCTGATATATTTCATCGGAGTCTTGTCGTCATCCAAAGGCAACTCTGGTGCTGGCATCAGGTCAACGTCGGAAATCGTTTCAGTTACCTGATGTGTGACATTCAAAACGACGTTTGAGCCTCTTGGAATCGCCACGTAGCGAGAAACTACAGGCAAATCAGGCATTCCTGCTATGTTTGGAAGGAAAATGCCGTTGAGAACGATGGATTGCCCCTCAACTCCGTCCACATTGCTGTCCTCAAGAGCGAATTTGTCAATCTTTAAACTCAATTCAAGGTTTGAACGATTGCTGTTCACAACCTCAAATGTTTGAGCGAAAGCAATAACTGATGACAGAAGTATCGCCACCGTCATCACTATTTTTGAGTAAATCTTTGTTGTTTTCATTGGATTTATTTATGGTTAATTTATTTCTTCTTTTTGAATTATCAATTTTGCTGCTTCGTTGTCACTGACGAACCAAACGATGTCGTTGCAGCCAAATACTGTTGATGCTGAAGGACTTAGGATGTAATCGTTGCCTCTCTGGATAGCGATAACCATAGCATTGTACTTGTCCTTGAACATCGAGTTGAGCAGTGAAACGTGGCAGATTGGGCTTTTTTCAGAGACTTTGAATGAGTGCAGACTCATGTTATGACCTTGGCGCTCACGAATCAACTCAGTGTCTTCGATTTCAATAATCGGCTTGACTTTGTTGATGTTGTCGTCGCATCCAACCAAAGTTACAATGTCGTAAGGGTAGAAGAACATGTCTTTGTCAGGAAGGTCGTAAATGTCTTTGCCTCTTTCAATGCACACCACGCTGACCTTGAATTGTTTGCGGAACACAGTGTCTTTCAACTGTTTGCCAACAACTTGGCTCAACGGACTGACCGTCACTTTTTCGAGATGGAAGTTCTCCTGGAGCACTTCCGGAATGATGAACGACGCCTGTTTTTGACGTTTGTTCAGGTTATCCATGAAATTCTTCTCCAGTTTGTCATAAAACTTCATGATGCCGTTAGAGAATGCGAGGATGAGTGAGAATGCAATCGCAAGTCCCAGCGCGGCAAAGAAGTTCAGACTGATGTAATGACGTATGATATATGTTATAATCGAGATCGCAATGATATATCTTAAGATGAAAATTATCGCGATAACATGGCGCTCGAATAGGTTTTTCGTAATCAGTCTCGAGTTTGTCAACGAGATTTTATATTTGAATGCCATCGCCCAAATAAAAGGTGATACGATGGCTAATGTTACGGCTATTGATGTAAAACCGCCCCAAAGTCCATGAATATTCTTCATGATAAATGGTCCGATGGCGGAGAAACAGATGATGGCGAGAGCGAAGATGATGCAGCCGTAGATAAGCATGTTTTTGAATTGGTTGACAACGAAAGTCTTGAATGTCAACGTTGTTGTCTCGCTCACCTTAAACCCTTCTGAATAATTGGACATCGCCTGTTTCCATTTATCTGGAATCCTCGGGTTGAGCCATTTATAGAGCGGGTTTGCCAGCCTTATTATATAAGGTGTAAAGAATGTCGTGACGATTGATACCGTGACGATGATAGGGTAGAGGTATTCATCGATCACCTTGAAACTTAAGCCTAAAGCGGCGATGATGAAGGAGAACTCTCCTATTTGGCAGAAGCAGAAGCCTGCCTTGAAAGATGTTTGGATGTCTCTTCCGGATATCAACATTCCGAAGGTGGCGCTTAACGTCTTGAAAATCATCACTACAAGGGCGATGACGATGACAGGACCTGTATATTCAACCAAGATATCAGGGTTGACAAGCATACCTACCGAGACGAAGAATATTGCCGCGAAGAGGTTTTTTATCGGGGTGACAAGTTTATGAATGATGTCGGCTTCAAGCGTTTCCGCGAGGATGGAACCCATCACGAAGGCACCGAGAGCCGATGAGAATCCGGCGTAGTTCGCAAGCATGACCATCATGAAACACAGGCCTATCGCGATGATGACAAGTGTCTCTTCTGTCATGAATCTCCTGATAAGCTTGAGGAATGACGGGATCAGATAGATACCGAAGATAAACCATATTATCAGGAAGAACATGAGTTTTATCATGCTGAACACCAGCTCACCGCCGTCGAAGGTGTTTCCCACCGACAAAGTGGAAAGGATAACCATTAGGATGACGGCAACGAGGTCTTCCACCACCAATGCCCCGATGACATCGGCGGTGAATTTCTCGTTTTTAAGCTTCAAATCGTCAAAAGCCTTGACGATGATGCTGGTCGAGGAGATGGAGAGCATACATCCGAGGAAGATGCAGTTCATTCTCTGCCAGCCGAACATTTTTCCTACAAGAAAACCTATCGTGAACATGATGATGAGCTCCGTGAGCACCATGATGGCGCCCGGACCGCCCACTTTCTTCAGTTTCTTGAAGGAAAACTCAAGACCAATAGCAAACAGAAGGAATACCATACCGATTTCGCTCCATGTCGCGACGCTGCTGGGGTCTTCGACAACCGGAAAATACGTGAAATGCGGTCCGATAAGGAATCCTGCCACGATATAGCCGAGCACCAAAGGCTGCTTCAACCATTTGAAAATAACAGTTGTTACACCAGCAGTGACGAGAATCAGAGCTAAATCGAAAAATAAAGCAGGTACTCCTTCCATTTGCTTAAAAAATTATTTCTTTATAACTTTCTTTGTCCAGACATTAACATTGCTTCTAATCTGAAGGATGTAAGTGCCTGATGAGAGGTCGTTAAGGTTAAGTGTTGTGTTCAAGCCGTGTTCAACGGTTTCACTCTTCATGTAAACCACCTGTCCGACAGAGTTGTAAATCAAAATCTGGATATCTGATGAGATATTGGCGATTGAGATATTGAGAATGTCGTTTGTCGGGTTAGGGTGAATGCTCAACTTAGCCTCTTTTGGTGTGTCAACGCCGTCTTTCGAGAAGTGGACGCGAATTGTGTTGTCATAAACTTTATATCCGCAACCAGTGTACTGGAAGTTAAGGTTGATGTCGCCAAGTTCATAGTCTTGCTCTGAAGGAGTGTAAACAGTCTGCAAAGCGAATGGATTTGAGAAGCTACCGGTTCCATCAGTTGTTGTCCAACCGTTGAAGTTGCCGAGGTTCTCAATTTCCACAGCGATGTCGATAGGATCTGTTGTGAAAGCGGTGTACATGTCTTCGTAAGTTGCAACAGGTTCATTCACGAATGTGATGACCATGTCGTCTGACATTGTTTCAGCGCCTTGGTGGCCTGTCAAAGTAAGTGTCACGCTTCCGTTTGCAATATCCTGAGTACCAGGAGTATACACTGGTTCAAGGATTGTGGCGTCGCTGAATGTGCCGTCGCCGGCTGTTGTCCACTCAATTGATGTCTGGTTAGCAGCGAAACCTAAGAGCTGAGCGTTCTCATCTTCGCAAAGGTTGATGTCGAGACCAGCGCTCACGTTGAGGCTTCTGTCAACAGGAAGGATCACGAAATCTATCCAGCAGCAGTCGCTACCGGATGACACACTGGTGTCTTTCTGGTATTTCCATTTGAAGATGTGATTGCCAGGTGTCACAGGATATTGTGCTCTTGTCCATGCGACCGTGCCCGACCATTCGCCCTGTGAAACATTGTCGATATAGAATATGAGCTTGTCGTAGCTTCCTTCTGACGACACTTTGTAGTAGAATGCGATAGAATCAGGCTCGCCGACTTCATAATTCAAACTCAAAACAGTTTCCTGATTATCACCGATTTGTCCTGATTTTACACAATAAACACCTTCATATGGGTCATCTGTCACGAATGTCCATGGATGCGGCAAATCGTTGGTCCAAAGTGCAGTGTTGAACTCTCCGGATTCGAAGTCTTCAACATTGAGACCAATCTTTTTCGAAAAGTCTTTTTCATCGGTGTAAACGCCTGAAATCACAGATAAATTGAATGCCGCTGATGTCCCTGCAGGAGCACCGTTGACATAAACATCGTAATTGAAGATTTGTGTTGCACCAGCTTCAACTGCACTGACAGAAACGGCACTTGATGACGTAATCTGTAAGTAAGGATTGTTCATGGTGAGTAATGCATTGACTATATTCGAGTCAGCGTTACCATTATTCTTCACTGAGAAACTGAATCTGACAGTCTCGCCTGGGTCAAGACGACCGTTGCCGTTACCGTCGATTTCGGTAATTGTCATGTCACCGATCTTGAAGTTCGGAGCATAAGCTTTCATCGTGATGTGATTCTCGTAAGTGTCAGAACCACTGTTGATTGTGACGACAAAATCGATGCCTGTCTTATTAGGAATCTCGTTCGACACAGTGAATGTGAATGCGTCGATGAGGTTGATAGTTGCATTTGAGCTGAGAGCGTTGAAACTTGCTGTGCCGTTGGTGATTGTCACATACTCTGAATCTGTTGTCAATGTCATTGTGCCGGCAGCAGCTTGTGAGTTACCCACGTTCTTGAGCTGGATGTCTAATGATGCATTGTCACCAAAGTTGAGCTGTGTAGCCTGATTACCAAGTTCATAGCTGTCGATGACGATGTATGGTCCTGCAGCTGGAATCACTTCGATGTCAGCTTCATAGCGCAGGTAATCCTGAGCTGTTACTGTGAGGTGGAGCACTGTAGGCGGTACCTGAGGCTCAATGGCGATGTTCTGGATGTTGCCGGTAGCTGTTGCCACACCAACAATCTCAAGGTTTTCACCTTCACCTTTTGTCAAAGCTATTACTGAGCCTTCCGGGGCTGTGATTTGTACTGTGTTCAAACCGGCAAGCTGTACGTTCTGATGTTGCACTGCCATGGTTTCAGGTACCTGAGTGTAGATACGCAAGAAAGCGTCGCAGTGTGCGGTGAACATGATGTAGGTGATGTTTTTGTCGTCAGTGTTGTAAGGCCATGATGTCTCATAGAGGAAGTATTTACCGGCCACGTTGCCGAATGCCGGACGCCAGTTGCCTCTGTATTCGTATGCAGGAGTGTTGGTGTTGTTCGGTAATGTCGGCATGAAGTCTGGGTCAAACTGGTCGTAAACACCCCAAACGAAGGCGTCGTTGACGAATGAGTAAGAGACCTCGGTAGGAGAGAGGACGCCTACAGCACCAGCGTTCTGACCGTTGAAGGTGCGGCGCATCCATTTCTCGGTGAAGCAGTTACCTCCAGAACCGGTGTAGTTAAACATACCAGTCTGGCAGTTGATTGACATGACGAAAGGCATTTTGCCGACGTTGTTCATCTGATCGACGTGGTTGTTACGCACTGCCGGCTCGCCCCAACCTTCATTAAGGCCGTGGTCACGGTGCTGTACCCAGAAGGCGCCATTATTGACAGCGTTAACAACCTGTTGAGGTGTGCCACCTGTCCAGCCGCCCATCTCTTGAGGAGATGCCGGGATATAGTTTGTTCCGTTAGGTCCGAAATATGATACAACTTGTGGGGTGTTCTGTGCTGTTGACCATTGTGTGCCAGGAGTGCCTTCATAGATGCAGTTGATACGCTGTGGCGTGTAACCATGGCTGCGCATATAACCGCCGAAGACCTCAGAGCAGAGCTGGAACCAACGTACTGTCTGCCATCCTAAAGCTGTGATAGGACTGGCGTAGAATGCAGGATCCATGTTAGGATTGGTGTATTCATATTCAATCTGCTTGTCGGCCATCATGGCAGCTTCTGTGCCGTTGGCTGCAACCAGACGGGAAAACACCATCTCCGGGAGCAGGTCGCCGTCAACGTCGGCATACTGGTTGTCGGTGATACATGTTTGACTGCTTGGATATGGATGTGGAACCACGATGGCAGGGATACCCTGTGCCATGTTGACGTTATGGTCACCAAAGAGAAGCACTGCCACAGGAGCGATACTCCAAGTGTTGTATGCATTATGGAACCATTCTTTCATCTGTTGCGTTGTCGTGGCAGGCATCTCATCGAGACGTACGATTTCGGTGATAATACCTTGCTGTTTGCGATATTCTTTCAGACGCTGTGCTGGTGCTAAGAAGTCGTCGTTGTTAGGGATGACGATGACGTATTCGGCACCATCTTCGATATCACGAAGCCACTGCTGCATTCTTGCCTCATAGTCGATGACTGGCAATGAGTTGTAGTTCATGATGTTTTGAGCGAGGATAGGGTCGAAATAAGGTGAACGCAAGCGGTTGTCACCAAACTGGCCGTTACCGCCGACAAATTCAACTTCCATCTCAATGTTGTGATAGACGATGGCTTCTTTTGTGACAGGGTTGAATCTGACAGGATTGACGCTGACGGTCACGATATCGACACCACGCATCTTGGCAGGTGCGCTAATGCTAGCAAACTCTGCAGGATAGAAAGCGTTTTCGGTATAGATCTTCGTGTCTTTAGTGTAATCTGTGTTAGGTTCTTCAGCTTCAGCTTGGACACCTAATGAAGGCTCCACGTTGACGTTAGAAATCACCTGCTGCTCATAGCTTCTCACATGAAGCACTGCCTGTGCGCCCTGTGGGATAGCGATGGTACGGCTGAAACTTGGAACGTTAGGCAAACCTTTCGCATTAGGAAGGCTGATGTCTGCGATGCCGATGGTCTGCATCTCTTCACCTTCATAATTGAAGGAGGCGAGACTCATCTCGTCGATAGAGTATGAGAGGGCTACATTGCCTCTCGTCTGCTCAGTCATCTTAAAACCTGTCTTTCCAGTGTGATTGAACTGGAAGGTGCGGACTTCCTGAGCATTTGCTGCAATGCCAAGCATCATCAGTGCCAAGCAAAGCAAGTTGCGTAAATTGATTTTTTTCATTTTTAGATTTATAACGGTTAATAATTATACAAGTCCTCCGAATCCCATGAAAGCCATAGCGAGGATACCTGCAGTAATCAATGCGATAGGTGTCCCTTTTGTGCCTTCAGGTGCTTCCATCAGGTCGATATGTTCGCGAATGCCAGAGAAGATTATCAATGCCACTGCGAAACCGATTGCGATGCCAGCTGCGTAGATGACTGCCTCTCCGACGTTGTTGCCGTAAATGAAGCCTTCGCCGACGACCTTCAAAGAGACGCCGAGAACGCAGCAGTTAGTAGTGATCAAAGGTAAAAACACGCCCAATGCAGTGTAAAGCGATGGACTGATCTTCTTCAAGATAATCTCGACCATCTGCACCAAGGCGGCGATGACCAAGATGAACGCTATCGTCTGAAGGAACTCCAATCCGTGAGCCACGAGGACGTATTTGTTTAATAGGTAGGTCACCAAGGTGGCGAGCACGAGCACGAAGATAACGGCTGCACCCATACCAACAGCGGTGGATGTCTTCTTGGAAGTGCCTAAGAACGGGCAGATTCCGAGAAACTGCGCCAAAATGACGTTGTTGACAAAGATTGTCGATATAAGAATGATTATGATTTTCATGGCACTACGTTATTTAGTTTTCTTTAATCTGTTGACTATTGCGATGAGATAACCCAAGGCGATGAAAGCTCCAGGAGCGAGGACGAAGATGAGTATCGTCTGTGCGTCTTCAGGTAAAAATCTGAAGTTGAAGATGCTTCCGCTGCCGAGGATCTCGCGGATTGAACCGAGGATCGTCAAGGCGAAGGTGAAACCTAAACCCATACCTGCACCGTCGAGGATTGATGGCCAAACAGGGTTCTTTGAAGCGAATGCCTCAGCACGTCCGAGAACGATACAGTTCACCACGATGAGCGGGATGAACAGACCTAAGGTCTCGTAGATATCCGGCACGTAAGCCTGCATAATCAGCTGAACCACGGTCACAAACGAAGCGATGACCACGATGAAGCAAGGGATACGAACCTTGTCAGGGATGAAGTTCTTTAATAATGAGATTACTAAATTCGACATTATCAAAACGAATGTTGTCGCAAGACCCATCGACATACCGTTGATGGCGCTCGTCGTTGTGGCGAGGGTAGGGCAGCATCCTAACAAAAGGACCAGAATAGGATTTTCCTTGATAAGTCCTTTGGTGAAAGTTTTCCAGTTACTCATTGTTTCCTCCTTTCATGAATTGGTCTTTGTTAGCCTCGAAACCGTCGACGGCTCTCTGAATAGCCTCCGAAACGGCTCTCGAACTGATTGTCGCAGCTGTGATAGCATCGACATCGCCGCCGTCTTTCTTCACCTTGAGGGTGAAAGTCTGCGGGTCTTTGCCGTCAAACTGACCTTTGAACTTGTCGTTCACCATGTTAGCTCCAAGACCAGGGGTCTCAGCCTGTGATAAAACCGACACCTTATTAATAATTCCGTTCTGCAGCATACCGACCATGAGTTCGATCTTGCCACCGAAACCGTTCATTGAATATGTCTTGACAGCCGCTCCGATGAAGTTGCCGTCAGCATCGTATGCGAGGTTATATGTAAGGTCTTCAATGACTTTAGCTTCTGTCGTCGCAATAGCCACATCGGTCTTCAAAACCTCGTTGATAGCTTTAATATTCTTATTTTCCTCAACTTTGTCGATGGCTGGCTTTGTCAAACCATAGATGAAGCCGAGCACTCCGCCTGACACGATGGTGATGACCATCAAGGCGATAAGCATATTTTTTAATGTTGATTCTTTCTTTGCCATAATTCCAAAATTTTAAGATTCAACAATTAAACTCCGAAACGTTTTGGTTTGAAACCCTTGTTGATGAGCGGCACAACGGCGTTCATGATAAGGATTGCAAACGAAACACCTTCCGGATATTGTCCCCACAGACGGATGATGACTGTGATAGCACCTATTCCGATACCGAAAATAATCTTGCCCGGTGTGGTCATCGGTGATGTCACCATATCTGTCGCCATGAAGAAGGCGCCGAGGATGAGACCGCCATAAACCAGATGATACCAAGGGGCGATGTACTGTGTCGGATCGACGAGGTAGCAGATGCCTGTCATGATGAACACGGTGAGCAGGATGCTCAATGGAGTCCAGATGTCGATGATTTTCGTGATGAGAAGGTAAATCGCACCGATAAGCAGGGCGATGGCGCAAACCTCACCGAAGGCGCCGCCACGGTTGCCAAGGATCATGTCCAAAAACTGCATGTCGCCTGACTTGGCTAGTGTTCCTGCACCTGATTCTTTCAACAGACTCAATGGGGTAGGACCGGTCACTGCATCGGCGAAGAATCCGGCGTCGAAAATCGGCTGTGCCTTTGGCCATGTCGTCATCTCGACAGGGAAGGAGATGAGCATGAACACACGACCTACCAATGCCGGGTTGAACGGGTTCTTGCCTAAGCCGCCGAACGACATCTTGGCGATGCCTATTGCAACCACGCTGCCCACGACGACCATCCAGACAGGAAGGTTGGCAGGCACGTTGAAAGCCAACAGAAGACCTGTCAAGGCAGCTGAGCCGTCGTTGATGGTCAAAGGGCCTTTGATGAGATATTTCTGGATGAGCCACTCGGTCAGTACGCAGGCTGCCACCGACACGATGGTCAGGCGAAGGGCATACCAGCCGAAATAATAAACGGCTACAAGCAGAGCAGGTAACAGGGCGATAATCACCGAGTACATTATTTTCTTTACACTTAAGTCTCCGTGAACATGCGGAGAACCTGATATTGTCAACTGATTCATAGCTATTTCTGATTACGTGAACGTATTAATTGTCCTGTCTTTGTCTTGCCGTAACGGATGTAGTCCGCCAACGGGATGTTGGCAGGGCAGGTGAACTCGCATGAGCCGCATTCGATGCAGTCCATGATATTGTGTTTCTCTGTCTCCTCGAAGTTGTTCTGACGTGCGAGACGGTTCAGGAGGTAAGGCTCCAGTCCCATCGGGCAGGCCTGCATGCACTTGCCGCAACGGATACAGTTGCTGACCTTACGCGGCTGAGCGTCTTTCTCGCTGAGCATCAAGATGCCAGAGGTACCTTTGATGGTCGGGAATGACGTCACACTCACCGACTTACCCATCATAGGACCGCCGTTGATGAGGTTTGCAGTGTCTTCCGGGAGTCCGCCGGCTGCTTCGATGAGCATATTGGCAGGAGTACCGATTCTCGTCAGGAAGTTCGATGGCTTCTTAACAGACTTGCCAGTCACTGTGACAACGCGGTAAACCAACGGCTTGTTCTTCTGAACAGCCTCGTAAATAGCGAATGTTGAAGCCACGTTGACGACGACGCAGCCTGTCTCGATAGGCAGCTTGCCTGATGGCACCTCGCGACCTGTCACTGACTTGATGAGCTGTTTCTCACCGCCTTGAGGGTATTTTGTCTTCAACGGCTGAATCTCAATGCCTTCGAAATACTTGTCACCCTTGACGATCTCGTCGAGTTTCTTGGCTGCTTCCATCTTGTTGACCTCGATGCCGACCACGCCTTTAGGTGCGTTGACAGCTTTCATGATGACTTTCACGCCTACGAGGAACTCGTATGGTTTCTCGAGCAGCAGTCTGTTGTCGCAGGTGAGGTAAGGCTCGCATTCCGCTGCGTTGATGATGACGTATTCGGCTTTCTTGTCCTTTGGTATCATCAGCTTGACGTATGTCGGGAATGTGGCGCCGCCGAGGCCCACGATGCCATGCTGTTTGATGCGTTCAACAATCTCTTCGCTTGAGAGTGTGATATCTTTTACTAAGGTGTCGCTGGTGTCGATGCCTTCGAGCCATTCGTCGCCTTCCACGTCGATGAAGATAGCTGGCTTACGGTAGCCGGTGTGGTCCATCACCTCGTCAATCTTGTTGACGGTGCCGCTCACTGACGAGTGCACGTTGGCGCTGATGAAGCCTTTCGCCGTGGCGATGAGTTGTCCCACCTTCACCTTGTCGCCTTTCGCTACTATCGGCTCTGCCGGTGCGCCGAGGCACTGACCGAGCGGGATGATGGCCTGTTTAGGTATCTCAAATGTGATGATAGGCTGGTCCGACGAAAGCTTGTTCTCTTCCGGATGAACGCCACCTTTTGGAAATGTCTTAATTGGATTCATACGTTATTCTTTACTTTCGTTTGGTTGTTCAATAGTTTTTTCTTCTGCTGGGGCTTCGACTTTCGGCTTTCTTGGTGGGAAGTTGACCTCATGGATGCTTCCGCGTGGGCAAGCCTCGACGCATTTGCGGCACTGCTTGCACTTCGTGAAGTCGATGTAGGCGAGGTTGCCGCGCATCTCGATAGCCTCGAAAGGACAAGTCTTGAAGCACTTCTGGCAGCCGATGCAGCTCACCTTGCAGTTCTTCATGGCGATGGCGCCTTTCTCCACGTTGTTGCACGCCACATAGACACGACGGTTGTTCTTGCCTTTGGCACGGATCTCGATGACGCCGCGCGGACAAGCCTTGGCGCATGCACCGCAGCCTACGCATTTGTCTTCGTCGACCTCAGGAAGACCTGTCTCTTTGTTGATGTGGAGAGCGTTGAACTGGCATTTCTTCACGCAGTCGCCCAATCCTAAGCAGCCGTTAGGACATCCGTTCTCGCCAGCGTAGAGGGTGTTGGCGAAGCCGCAGATGTCGGCTCCTTCATAATGCACCTTTGATGGTGCGTTCTCACAAGTACCGTTGCAACGTACAACAGCGATCATAGGCTCGGCAACGGTAGCGGTAAGTCCAAGCAATCCGGCTACTTTAGACATGTCGGAGCTTGGGCAGTTCAAGCCGGAGAGACTCTGTTTCTCGGCAGCGGCTTTCACACAAGCCTCGGCAAAGTTACGGCAACCGGCGAAACCGCAGCCACCGCAGTTGGCACCCGCGAGCACCGATTCAACCTCGTCGATGAGAGGGTTCTCCTCAACCTTGAACTTCTTCGCGACGAAGAACAGAATCACCGCCGCGACTCCTCCTAAAATTCCCAGAATTACAAGGGACCATAGTAAAATGTTACTCATAAAACAAAACATATTTTTAGCGGTTGCAAAATTACTGATTTTATATTAATTAAACAAGGGAAATTTTGCAAAAGTTGTAAGTCGTTAATAACTAAAGACTAACGTCTCAAGCCTACCTTATTTCGTAAGTGAACTCGTTTCTCAGTTTTTCTTTGAAGAATGATAAAACGATATAATAAACAGCAATCACCCCGATTCCGATGAGCGCGGCGAGCCATTCTTTTACTGATAAGTTGCTGAGAATCACGATGATGGCGACAAGCAAAAACGCCGGGATGAAATAAGCGAACAATGCCGCTTTGTTGCCCTGGCTTGTGTTCATCGTGATACTGACCGGCTGACCTATTATAAACTCTTTGTCTTCAGGCTTCGGCACGGTGATGCGTTTCTCCTGCATCTCCGACATGCCGCATGCCGACTTGATGCCGCACGAGCCACACATACTTGAGCTAAGTATCTCAATTTCAATGTCTTTATCGTTTATCCCGACAACTACGCCTGGATGTGAAACATGTTCTCCCATAAGAATTAATTTTATGCAAAAATACAAAAAAATTTATAATTTTGCATCGTAAAAATTGAATTATGGGAATTGATATTGAAAAATATAAAAGAAAAGCCAAGTATTTGGAAGTCAAGACGATACGCTGGCTGAAGTCGATAACCTTGCCAGGTTTCCGAGGCAAGCCGTTTTATGATGTTCTCGTGTATTTCATAAACGGTTTTTCGAAGGGTTATCTTACCGACCGCGCGGCAGCAGTGGCTTTCAACGTTTTTCTTGCTATTTTTCCTGCAGTAATGGTGCTGTTTACCTTTATCCCATATCTGCCGCTTGAAGGTGTCCAGGCTATGATTGTCGATATGATTTATAAAATGGTGCCGCAAAACATCGCCGGCAGGGTGGTGGACACTATCGAGGAAATCATGTCACATCAGCATAACACCCTCATGTCAATCGGTATTTTTATGGCGTTTTACTTCAGCTCAGGCGCCATCCGCGCATTCTTCCGAGGCTTCGACATGGGCGTAAACCATATCGGAAAAATGTCATTGGTGAGGATGTATGGCGGCGGATTGCTTACGACTCTGATTCTTGGCATTCTGCTCATCACTTCTATCGCGCTTATCATCATCGGAAACGACGTTTTACCCTGGTTTTTCAATAGGATAAATTTCTATAACGGCTTAGTCATAACTTTAATTGACATTGGACGCTGGCTGCTTACTGTGTTCGCTTTGCTTGTTGCCATCGCGGTGCTTTATTTCTTTGGAAATCCTAGTAAAGACAGGAAGTTCCGTTTGTTTACACCTGGCACCATCATGTTTACTCTGATGTTTATCATCGGAACTATTGGATTTAATTATTATATCGTCAATTTTTCCAATTATAACGCACTCTACGGCTCAATAGGCGGTCTCATCATCTTTATGATGTGGATTTATGTCAATTGTATCATAGTTTTGATTGGCTTTGAATTGGATGCGTCGATTTTCCTTGCTGAAAAACAGCTTCTACGTCAAAAAAATTCTTAATTTTGCAAAAATTTTTTAAAATGCGAAAAATTGTATTTATCGGCAGCGGAGCCATAGCAACGGCAATTGGCGACGTTCTTGCACAGAAAAATAAAGACGAGGTTTATCTGTTATCCATTGAGGATGAAGTGGTTGAGATGATCAATACCATGCACATCAACAGTTTGTATTTCCCCAAATGCAAACTCAGCGAGAATCTGAAAGCTACGAGCGATAAAAGCGTGCTTCTCGAGGCAAACGTGATTTTTCTCGCTATCCCGTCAACAGCGGTGGTAGGATATCTTCAGGAAAACAAAGATTATATCAATCCGACAGCTTTGTTGGTCAACCTGGCAAAAGGCTTCGGATGCGGCGATCAGATTATCCCGGATAGCATTAAATCGTTCATTTTCAATCCTTTCATGACTTTGAAAGGACCTTCGTTTGCACGTGAAATCATCAACAGGCAAGATACAGGTCTCACTGCTGCAACAACAGATGAGGAACTTTACAAAATCATCGTCAGTGTGTTTGACGACACCATGATTCGCACCGATTTCACCACTGACGTCACCGGTGTTGAGTATGCCTCGATCTTGAAGAATATCTATGCTATCGTTATCGGAATGGTTGATGCCAACTTCGACTCGGCAAATCTCCGTTCTATCGTTATCACCAAGGCTCTCAATGAGATGCGACGCCTGATAATCACTTTCGGTGGCGAAAACAGCACCATGTACCATTATTGCGGCTTCGGCGATTTCTCGCTTACAGCACTCAACGACATGAGCCGCAACCGTACGCTCGGACTGCTCATCGGAAAGGGCTTCTTCAACAACTGCATGTCAGATAATGTGGTGCTTGAAGGTCGTATCGCAGTGGATGTTTTCTATAAGAAACTTATTGATAATCAAATTGATACTAATGATTATCCATTGATGTGCGAGCTTTATCATGTGTTGAACGACAAGAATTATCCGACACGTAATTTCATCAAGAATATCCTGAAAAACTGATGGGAATAGTAGTACGACAGAGCATTAAAGGCACGATAATGAACTATATCGGCGTCGCGGTAGGGTTCATTACCACCTTCTTTGTGATGACAAAATATCTCACACAGGAGGAGATAGGCCTTACTCGTGTTATGGCTGATGCCGCATTGCTGCTTTCGGGTCTCGCTGCCCTTGGCACCAACACCTCGGCGATGCGCTACTATCCTTATTTCAAAGACAAAGAGAGTCGCGATCATGGCTTTTTCGGCTGGACATTGATAGTCCCGGCCATTGGATTTGTCATTTTTACGATATTGTTTTTTTGCTTTAAAGGCTTTATAATCAATAAGTTCTCTGACGAATCACCTCTGTTTGTCGATTATATGTACCTCGTCATCCCGATGGCGTTTTTCATGATGTACATGACGGTGTTTGAGACCAATGCCAACCTGCTCATGCGTATCGTCATCCCGAAATTCGTCCGTGAGGTGGGAGTGAGGCTTTTCACTTTGGTGGATTACATTTTGTATATCACAGGAGTCATCAGTTTGGACGGCATGGTGATAGGGCTTTGCTTGGTATATATTGTAGCTACATTATTGAATATCATATACTTGCTGAGTCTGTCAAAGATAAGTTTCAGGATAGAGCCGGGACATGTCACTCCTCGTTTGCGTAGGGATTTCACGTATTACACTATTTTTCTTACCGTCGCAGCAGTGGTCGGAAACATTATCCCGAGTCTGAACACCTTCTTTATCTCTGCAAAAATGGGTCTTGCTGTGACTGGTATTTACACCATCGCGGCATATATGGCGAATCTTGTGGAGATGCCTTATCGCTCGCTGTCGGCTATCTCGCGCCCGATAATCTCGCAGGCGATGAAAGACGAGAATACCCAGCGGGCTTCGATGATGTGCAAAAGCGTGTCGCTGCATCAATTGATAGCTGGAGCATTGGTTTTCTTTATCGTTTGGGTAAATATCGACCTCTTTTTCGAGCTCCTTCCAAATGGCGAACAATACGTCGACGGAAAATGGGTTTTCTTCCTTCTCGGATTAGCCAAATTAGTCAATTCTTCGCTGAATATCGGAGTCACGGTGTTGAGTTATTCGCGCTGGTATTACCTGCAACTTATATTCACCGCGATCCTAACTGTCAGTGCTATCATATTGAATAACAAGCTTATACCAATATGGGGAATGACAGGCGCGGCATGGTCTTCGATAATCTCGTTCTCGATTTATTATTTGTTTTTGCTGTCGCTTGTTATGTGGAAGACCAAAATCTCTCCATTTTCATGGAAAGAGATTGTAGTGTTATTGGTGATAGGGCTTTTGTTTGTAATCAATTGGTTGTCAATAAGATATGCCTCGATATGGTTTTTTGAGTTGTTGGGTGATGGAATCGTGGTCAAAGTGGCAGAGGCAGTGCTCAGAACCGGAATTATTATTGTTGTTGGACTGATTATAATATATTATACGAAGATTTCAAAAGAGATAAATGAGATAATAAATAAATTGATTAGAAAGGCGTAGAAACGGATGAAAATCCGTCTTAAATCTGCGTAGCGGCAAAAAATATGAAGAAACTATTATCATCGATTATATTGTGTTTCCTGGCGATTACTTCATATTCGCAAGTAAGAGGTGTTGTCAAGGATGACAGCGGCAATGTCTTGGTTGGCGCCAATATCGTTTGGCAAGGCACTAATCATGGCACAACGACTGATGCCAAGGGCTCTTTTACATTGGAAAGAAGACCTGATGTCAGTTCAATTGTGACCTCGTTTGTTGGTTTTAAAAACGATACGATTTCGTGTAAAGATACTGATTATGTGGAGATTACGCTGGTGAGCGAGATCGCTGTCGTCGATGCCGTTGTTGTGAAAGCATCGCGTCCGGGAAGGTTTAAACCGAAAGATGTGGCTAATATTGAGGTTATCACAAGCACCGAATTGTGTCGCGCCGCTTGCTGTAACCTTGGTGAGAGCTTCTCGACAAATCCTTCTGTCGACGTGAACTATTCTGATGCGGCGACAGGTGCCAAACAGATCAAACTTCTTGGATTATCTGGCAGTTACGTCCAGATGCTGACGGAAAATGTGCCTGCTTTCCGTGGTGCTGCGGCTCCATTCTCGCTCGGTTACATCCCCGGCACTTGGATGCATTCAATTCAGGTGTCGAAAGGTGCTGCCACAGTGAAAAACGGCTATGAGTCTATAACCGGACAGATTAATGTTGAATATCTGAAACCACAGCTTGACGAGGAACTTGACGTGAATCTTTTTCTCGACAGCCATCTGAAATTTGAGACTAATATTGAAGGTAATCTGCATTTTAACGATGCGCTAAGTACTGGATTATTAGGGCATTACGAGAATATGTGGATGGAACATGACGGCAACGGCGACGGTTTTATGGATCTGCCGAAGGTGCAGCAGTTTGATGTTTTGAACCGCTGGACGTACAAAAAAGACCATTACGTCATGCAAGCGCTTGTCAAGGCTCTTAAAGAAGACAGAAATGGAGGACAGGTTGAAAATGCACATACCCATTCAAGATCATATATGATGGAAAGTCCGTTATATAAGATAAACATTGGGAGTGAGCGTTACGAGGGCTTCGTGAAAAACGCATACATTTTCGACGAAGTTCACAACACCAATGTCGCTCTGGTTTTGTCGGGCTCAATACATAAAATGAATTCATTGTATGGTTTGCGCACCTACGATGTGGACAATAATAACGCTTACGCGCAGCTGATGTTTGAGACTGAGTTTACGCCAAGTCACAGTATATCAACGGGTTTATCGTTCAATCATGATTGTTTTGATGAACGCTGGATTTTGTTGCCCAACCTTGTCAAGGCTCCTGATGAAAATATTGGAGGTGTATACGCACAGTATACGTTCAATTATGACGACAGTTTTGTGTTTATGGCAGGCTTAAGAGGCGATTACAGCGATTTATATGGCGCGTTTGTCACGCCTCGTGCTCATATAAAATGGAGCGTCAGCGATCTTTTAAAACTGCGTTTTTCGGCAGGAAAAGGCTATCGTACACCGCGCCCGATGCTTGATAATCATACGCTTCTGGCGAGCAGCCGCGACATCATCATCGATGGCGACTTGAAACAGGAGGAGGCATGGAACTATGGCGCTACAGCTTCATTTGATATCGATATTTTTGAAAAGTGCTTGATTATCAATTTGGAATATTATTATACAAACTTCATAAATCAGGTCGTAACTGACGTTGATAGCGACATCCATCAGGTACATTTCTATAACCTTGACGGAATATCTTATTCCCATACGTTCCAAATTGATGCCACATACCCGTTTTTTGAAGGTTTTTCGCTTCTTGGAGCATTCAGATATAACGACGTGAAGACCACTATCAACGGGAGATTACGCGATAAACCGTTGTCAAGCCGTTACAAAGGCTTGGTGACAGCAACATACAAAACTCCGCTTGAAATATGGCAGTTTGACCTCACATTGCAAATCAACGGTGACGGCCGTTTGCCTGACGGATTCGGTACATTTGATGCATATCCGATACTTAACGCACAGATACTCAAGTGGTTCCGTTGGGGTAATATCTATATCGGAGGAGAGAATCTCACCAACTTCAAGCAGAAAAACCCGATTATCGGCTACGACAACCCATGGGGTGAGAACTTCGACGCTACAATGATTTGGGGTCCAGTGGACGGAATAATGGTTTACGCCGGAATTAAATGGAAATTAACAAAGTAAAATAATATGAAAAAGCTTATTTTATTAGCATTTGTGCTATTTTTAGCAGTTGTATCACAGGCTCAGAGCATTAAGGAAGTGGTCTTTACAACAGAGCCTGAAATCGAATGCCAGAATTGCGTAAAACGCATAAAAGATAACCTTCGTTTTGAGAAGGGTGTCAAGGCTATCAACCCTGATTTGAAGACGAAACTCGTTACTGTTCAATACGATAGCGAGAAAACAGATCCTGACAAACTGATCAAGGCATTCGCTAAAATCAATTACAAGGCAACTGTTGTTGAACCTAAGAATGAGGATAAAGAGGATAAGAAGGATAATAAAGATAAGAGATGAAAATCGTCATCGTCGGAACATCGTATCCTTACCGTGGAGGAATAGCGGCCTTCACTGACAGACTTGCGACTGAGTTTGTCAAGGAAGGTATTGATATTGAGGTGGTTACATTCAAACTTCAGTATCCGTCATTCCTGTTTCCTGGCAAGACGCAGTATTCCGATGCTAAGGCTCCTGCAGGCTTTTATATTGAGCGTAAAATTAACAGTATCAGTCCGTTAAACTGGATTAAGGCAGGGAAGGAGATACGGAAAAAGAACCCTGATATCGTGATCTTCACCTATTGGATGTCGTTTTTCGCTCCTTGTTTCGGCAAAATCGCACGTGTAATCAAGCGCAGATGCAACGCGAGATGTATCGGATTGATTCACAATATGATACCGCACGAGAAATCAGTTCTCGATAAGATGTTTGCGCCTTATTTTGTAAAGGCAATGGATGGCTTTGTGGCGCTTTCACAATCGGTGCTTGACGATGTCGCCTCGCTTGACAAACAAGGCAAACCGAAATGCATGGTCCCGCATCCTTTGTATGACCATTACGGTGAAATTATGAAAAGAAATGAGGCGTTAAAGCATCTCGATCTTGATCCGAATTATCGTTATTGTTTGTTCTTCGGACTCGTTCGCGCATACAAAGGTCTGGACCTTTTAATCGATGCTTTCGCCGATGAAAGGCTTCGAAAAAACGATGTCAAGTTGATTGTCGCAGGAGAGTTCTACGACGACGAAAAACCCTATCTTGAACAAATAAAAAAGCATAATTTAGAAGATTTTATAATAATTGAAAATCAGTATATTAGCGATGATAATGTAAAGTATTACTTTAATGTTGCTGATATCGTCGTTCAGCCATATAAATCGGCTACTCAGAGCGGCGTAACGCAGATCGCATATCATTTTGAGAAGCCGATGCTCGTGACAAATGTAGGCGGTCTCGGAGAGATTATTCCTGACGGTAAAGTCGGTTATGTCGTTGAGCCAAAACCGTCATCTATCGCCGATGCTCTTGTCGATTTCTTTGAAAATGGCCGTTTTGACGCTTTCGTTGAAGGTGTTAGAGATGAAAAACAAACATATCAGTGGTCTAACATGACTGCTGCGATAAAAAAACTGTTATGAAGAAGTTAATAGCTTTGTTTACCAAGATATTCCCACGTCAGACGCTGATACGTTTCAGCGGGCTGTTCAGTTTCTTTATCAGGCCGTTTTATATAGGCAATAAAGTGGAGTGCCCGGTGTGCGGAAAACACTTCCGGAAATTCCTTCCATACGGCTATGGAAAGGCTATGGATAACCGTCTTTGCCCTAATTGTTTGTCGCTTGAGCGTCATCGACTTATATGGCTTTACTTAAAGCAACGCTCTAACTTTTTCTCAGCCCCTTTGAAGGTGTTGCATTTCGCTCCTGAACAGCCGTTTTTGAAACGTTTTAGAGCCTTGAAAAACCTCGATTACACCACCGCCGACCTTGACTCACCGATTGCTGACCTGCATCTTGATGTCACCAATATCGACCTCCCAGATGACCAATATGACGTGGTTATCTGTAACCATGTGTTGGAGCACGTAAATGATGTTAATAAGGCATTTTCAGAGATAAAACGCATATTAAAACCAGGTGGTTGGGCTATTTTGATGGTTCCTATCAATCCTGACGTCGACACATGGGAAGACCCTTCAATCACTGATCCTGAAGAACGCAAACGCTGTTTTGGTCAATATGACCATGTCAGACAGTTCGGTCGCGACTATGCCCAAGTGCTCGAAAAAGCCGGCTTTACCGTCGATGCTGACCGTCTCTATTACGATTTGACCGAAGAACAACGTCAGAGAATGAGGTTGGCGCGACCGGGAGAGGAGTTGATTTACCGCGTCATAAAAAGTCTTTAGTCGCTAGTCTTTAGTCTTTAGAAATCTAAAAACTAACAACTAACGACTAAAGTCTAAAGTCTAACGACTAAGGTCTTATTTCGCGAGGAAAGGATATCCGTATTCCGTTGCCGGCACGAATGTTTCCTTAATTGCGCGTGGGTTCGTCCAGCGGATGAGGTTCCACAGACCACCGGCCTTGTCGTTGGTACCTGATGCGCGTGAGCCGCCGAATGGCTGGCATCCCACGACGGCGCCAGTAGGCTTGTCGTTGATGTAGAAGTTACCTGCTGAATATTTGAGCTTCTGGTCTGCGAGCTGACGTGCCTTGAGGTCGTTGACGAAGATAGCTCCTGTCAATGCGTAAGGTGATGTAGTGTCGCAGAGTTCCAGTGTTTCCTCATATTTCTTGTCGTCGTAGACGTAGATGGTGATGATAGGTCCGAAGATCTCCTGAGCCATTGACTCGTAGTTCGGCACTTTGGCGAGGATGACTGTAGGCTCGACGAAGTAACCGACGCTCTTGTCGCACTTGCCACCGAACACGATTTCTGCGTCCTTGCTTGCTTTTGCTCTGTCGATATAGCCCTTGCAGTTGTCGAATGAAGCCTCATCGATGACAGCGTTGACGTAGTTGGTGAAGTCTGTGACGTCGCCCATCTTGATTGTGCTGAGCATGTCGCCGACAATCTGTTTCACCTCGTTCCACATCGATGCCGGGATATATGCGCGTGATGCTGCCGAGCACTTCTGGCCTTGATATTCGAAGGCGCCGCGGACGATGGCGCATGCCACCTCGCGTGGATTTGCTGAGCTGTGAGCGAAGATGAAGTCTTTGCCACCTGTCTCACCGACGAGACGTGGATATGACTTGTAATTGGCTATATTGACGCCTACGCCCTTCCAGAGGCCCTGGAATGTGGCTGTCGAACCGGTGAAGTGGATGCCGGCGAGGTTCGGGTTGTTCAAAGCGACACCGCCGATCAACGAGCCTTTGCCTGGCAGGAAGTTCACGACGCCAGCCGGAAGACCTGCTTCCATTGCGATCTGCATGATGTGATAGTTTGAAAGCAATGCTGTTGTTGATGGCTTCCAAATTGTGGTGTTACCCATCAAAGCAGGTGTCATGTTCAAGTTCGAAGCGATAGAGGTGAAGTTGAACGGTGTCACAGCCATGATGAAGCCTTCGAGTGGACGATATTCCACGCGGTTAAGCTGGTCTGGTGTTGACGATGGCTGCTCTGAATAGAGGTTACCTGCATAGTAGTTGTTGAAACGGTAGAAGTCGATGGTCTCGCAAGCTGAGTCGATTTCAGCCTGGAAGCAGTTCTTTGACTGACCTAACATACATGCTGCGTTGATGCGTGCACGGTATTTTGTTGCCAAAAGCTGACCGATACGTGCCATGATGGAAGCTCTCTCGATCCATGGGGTGTTTTCCCAGTCTTTCTTGGCCTTCAGAGCGGCTTCAATAGCCATGTTGACTTCTTTTTCACCGACTTTATGGTATTTTGCAATCACATGCTTGTGGTTGTGTGGCATGACCACTTCGCCCATGTCGCCGGTACGGATTTCCTTACCACCGATGATGATAGGAATCTCCACGACTTCCTTCGACTGTTTCTCGAGTTCTTTCTCCAAAGCGACGCGCTCAGGGCTGCCCGGTCTGTATTCTTTCACAGGCTCGTTAGCAGGATGTGCAAATTGAAATAATGCGTTATTCATGAGTTAATTATTTAAAGGTTAGTAATTTTCACTGAATTGAAGTGCAAATTTAGAAATTTTTTTGAGAAATTATACCGAAAATTAATATTTTTGCAAAAAAATATTTGTGAAAGAAAACGACATCATCCGACCTGTGATTTCCGAGGCTACAAGCCGCAACTGGAAACGGCTGCATTCCAACGGCAGCGGTAGGCTGATGTCACGTGCAAATAAACGGCTGTCAACGAAAACGATTGTTCCGATTGAATATTTCTCAAACAAAGAGAATGTTGCTGATATTCAACAGTTTGTGAGCTATTGTAAGGAGCGGAATTATTCAGTAGAGGAGGTGATATATTCGGTGGGAGTGAGGCTTCTTAAAGAAGCCGAACTCCTTGAAAAAGAGCATGTGGCGGCCACCTTAAGGGCTTTAACGCCATTAATGCCCTTAACGCCATTAAGGCTGCCGCCACTCCCTTCAGATGAATTCGATCTCCTTGGCCTCCTGTATCAGTGTTTCCTCCTCGAAGGCGAGAAAAACCGCAAAGGTTCATATTACACCCCTTATGATGTGGCTCGTAATATGACGAAACACCTTGATTTTTATAATGGTCAGACATTCTTCGACCCTTGTTGTGGCAGCGGTGCATTCATCCTGGCTCTTGAAGGTGCAAAACCATCTCAAATCTTCGCTTGCGATAACGACCCCATCGCCGTGATGATAGCAAAGATCAACCTTTTGCTGAAGTTCCCAGAGGAAGAGTTTGAACCTCAAATTTATTGTTGCGATTACCTTAACGCCATTAACGCCCCTAAAGCCCTTAAGGCATCTTATATTATCAGCAATCCTCCATGGGGCGCCGCAATTTTTGATGAAAAAGGCAATCCGATTTCCACCAGGGAGAGCTTCTCGTTTTTCTTTGAAAAAGCCTTCAATCAGCTTGTGGATGGCGGTACAATCAGGTTCTTGCTTCCTGAGTCGGTGATGAATGTGAAGACTCATAAGAAATTCCGTCAATTCCTGCTCGAAATCACTGATATTCAATCTATTACATTGTATGATGGCGCATTTTCAGGCGTTCAGACGAAATACTTTGACATACAATGTGCCCGTCATTTCGACCGACCGCAGGGAGTGGAGAAATCTCAAGTAAATAATGACGTAATAGTTGTTAGAGATTTCTCGACTACGCTTCGCTTCGCTCGAAATGACGGCAAAAAAAGTTCATCCGCTCGAAATGACGTAAAAAACAGTCTCGTTTCTAAAGATGCCTTTTATCTCACTAAAAACCTGAATTTCAATCTGTTATCAAATTCGGACCTTGAAAAAGTGAAGAAAATACTTTCTAAAGGAAAGTACACATTGAAAGAATCAATTTGGGGACTCGGCATAGTCACAGGCGACAATAAAAAACACTTGAAGCTCAAGCAGGGCAGGGGAATGGAGCCGATTTACACAGGAAAGGAAATCGAGGCTTATACTTTGAAACAGCCAAGATATTTTGTAAAATATAAACGTGCTGATTATCAACAGGTTGCAAAAGACGAGATTTATCGTACAGATGAAAAACTGGTGTATAAGTTTATCTCGAAAAACCTCGTTTTCGCTTACGATGGCAGTGGAAGCCTGTTTTTAAACAGTGCCAATATTCTCATTCCGCGCATCCCTGGAATGTCGATAAAGACCGTGCTCGCATTTCTAAACAGCGAAACCTTCAAATTCCTTTATAAATCGCTCTTCGGCGAGATAAAAATCCTTAAAGGAAACCTTATGGAGCTGCCATTCCCAGAGATTTCTGAAGAAACTGATAAGCGTTTAACTCAATTGGTTGATGAGGTGCTGAAAGGGAATAAAGAGGCGATGGAAGTTATTGATAATGAAGTTGATGCGCTTTTCAACGTCATTTCGACCGAGCGTAACGAAGTGTAGTGGAGTGGAGAAATCTCCAGCAAAAAATGACGTGATAATTGTTCGAGATTTCTCGACTCCATTGCATTCCGCTCGAAATGACGATTAAAATAGTCTCTTTATTGCACTCAAAAAATGTGTGTGCTTCCCTAACTCCTTATTGAAAATGCCTGTCTGGTCAAGCGAATCAATCCTCACTTTGCCTGATGCATGAATGATTTTCTCGTCATCTAAAATAATGCCGACGTGAACTATATGATGCTCTTCGTTTTCAAAAAACGCGATGTCACCAGGTCGCGCTTCTGTCAGGAAATACACGTCTTCGCCGCATTCCACCTGCTGAGATGCATCTCTCGGAAGCTTTATTCCGATAGTTTTTGCGCACAGCTGAACGAAAGCTGAGCAGTCGATGCCGAAAACGGTTTTTCCGCCCCAGCGATATGGCACGTCAAGAAGCTTTAATGCATTGTTAATGAAGCTGTTAGCTTCGATGCAACACTTGTCTTTTGAATATACAGTCGTTCCGAAAGTCAAAATCTTGGAATCATAAAGCTCAATAGGATTGTTGACGACATAACAATCACTGGAAGCCAATGCTTTATATGCATCTTCTTGAATTTCAAAGTGTTGCAGACTTCGGATCCAGCCTTCGTAGCCATCATATTCCATCTTAATATAAAGCCAGTCGCCATCCTGCTCCAAAACTTCATATAAGTCGTTGAAAAGTAATTCAGTCACCAGTTCGCTCTCATGACGCGGCTCTTTTCGCACGCTAATTGCTGATAAAGTGCAGATTCCAAACATAAATCAAACTTTTTTTGCAAAGTTACAAGAAATTTCCGTATTTTTACAAGTTAATTGATTTGTTTTGGAAAAATAACTTGTTTTATTTTTAAATCATTGATTATGAATAAGATAAAGGCTATTGTAGAAAAGATTCGTCATTCGTATTATGACATAATGAAGGTCTTGGCTTTCGTTATTGCCGTCGTGATAGTTGTCTTGCTGATGCCGAGAAACGTCAAATTTAAATATGAATATCAGAAAATGCGCCCTTGGCCGCACGAAAGCCTTTATGCCCCTTTCAACTTCCCGATTTACAAATCGGAGGAGACGGTGAGAAAGGAAAAAGAAGAGGCTTTGAAGAACATTGAGCCGATTTTTGTTTTTGATGCGCTTGGTACTGAAAATGGTCGTGAAAAGCTGTTGAAAGACTTTGAATATCAATGGGTTGATACAATTGGTGACAAGGAATATTATAGAAATCTTATACTAGGTATTTACGATCATATCGAAAATAATGGTATAGTGGCGAAAAACAACCGCACCAACAATTTCAAAGGTGATGAGATGGTTGTTGTGGTGAGAAACAAGGTGCAAACCAAGTGCAAATACGAGGATTTGAACACCATGGCGACAGCTTCGGCTTACATTCAAGGCAAGTTGACACATATCTCTGATTACAAGACTATGCAGTTGATTAGCAATTTGTTACATAACTCTTTGCGTCAAAATGTGATTTATTCGGAGAGCATGACAAAACAGGCGGAAAAGATGGCTGTCGACAATATCATGCTCACTTTTGGAATGGTTCAGAAAGATGAGCTCATCATTATGGAAGGGGAGATAGTGACGGATGAGAAGTATCAGATTATCACTTCGTTACAGCGCGAATACGCCGATATCACCGCTAAAAATTTCTTCAGCAGAAATTATATGTTATATGGCCAGCTGCTTTTGGTGAGCATAGTTTTCTTGGCTTTGTATCTGACTCTCAGGATGTTACGTCCTGATATCTTCGAGCAGCTGCGGTATATCAACCTGATTCTGTTGCTGATGTTGCTGATGATAGTTCCGTCGCTGCTCCTGATAAGATATGCGCCATCAATGATTTTCATAATGCCGGTGGCCATAATGTCAATACTGCTTATGACGTTCTTTGATGCCAGAATCTCCATCATCGTGCAGGTTATGACATTGATTATCATAAGTTTGGTGGTGCTGAACCCGTTCCAGTATTTCTTTGTCCAGATGCTGGTGTCGTTTGTCGCAATCTTCAGCATGACCAAACGCACGCGTCGAGCCAGTTATTTCGGCACTTCGCTGGCTGTTTTTGCCACTTATGTCACTGTATATCTTGGCATGATGCTTATTTTTGATGGTGGTTTCGACTCTTTCGACTGGGCTGTCATCATAATATATGCTGGTAATGCCTTCTTCACAATGTTAGCGCTTCCGCTGGCATTCTTGTTCGAGCGTATTTTCGGTTTTGTCACCGATCTTTCGTTGCTCGAGTTGAGCAATACCAACAGTCCGCTGTTGCGGAAATTGGCATCTGACGCACCTGGCACGTTCCAGCATGTTATGCAGGTCGCCGACCTCTGCGAGGAGGTTATATATAATATAGGTGGAAATCCTTTGCTTGTCCGTACAGGTGCAATGTATCACGATATCGGAAAGACGCGTAATCCGTTCTATTTCATTGAAAACCAGAATGGTAAATATAATCCTCATGATGATGTGTCGTATACTGAGAGTGCCCAGATTATCATCAGCCATGTCATTGATGGTATTGAAATATGCAGAAAATACCATATTCCAGAGCAGATCATCGACTTTGTGAGGACGCACCATGGCACACGTCGCACCGAGTATTTCTATCAGATGGAATTGCGCGAAAACCCTGATGGCGTTGACGAATCAGAATTCAAATACCCTGGTCCGCTGCCATTCTCGAAGGAGACAGCTGTGCTGATGATGTGCGACGCCGTTGAAGCCGCCTCACGAAGTATGAGCGAGAAAACTGAGGAATCTCTAAACAAGCTCGTCGACAACATTATCGACGGCCAGATGAAAGCCAACCAGTTCGACAACACCAACATCACTTTCCACGACATCACCGTGACAAAGAAAGTGCTGAAAAAGAAACTGATGAGCATCTACCATGTGAGGATAGCGTATCCGGATTGATGTTAATGTTGTTTAGATAGTTTATCGCCTCCGGTCCTTCGTTGAAAATAAGGTCAATAACTGATAAATTGGATACAAACGGCTGGCGGTCGGCAAAAACTTGATAATAATTCGGAAAATTCGTCGATTCTGGCGACCATTTTGATAAAGAAACACGATAATCGTTTGCATCTGAGATAGGTGAAAAATCTTCGGTGTAAACGATTTCTTTACTGATTTTCAATACTTTAAGGATGAATTTCAGACAAAACTCGTTCAATTCGATGAGCGTGTCGAATTTCGTTGAAAAAGCCTTCTCGAGATAGGGGAAATAGTATTCGAAATAAGGCGTTTTGCGATATGCTGCTTCCAGACAGCGCTGGTGAATCTGCTGCCAAGGCTCTTTATAGCTTATCGCGATGTCCTTGGTTAAAGTATGGTTGCCGTTGGTCTTCACAATAGGCACGGTAAGAGTCTGTAAACCATTGGCAGTCATGACGTTGCAACGTGTACGGCATGACTGCTTTTGATATGTCTCAAACAATTCAATCTTAGGTGCCTCGTTCTTTAAAAACAACGAAACATACTGAATGTCAGGAAGATACGATGTCGGGAAGATGTTATTCACCTAACAGCTTGTTGATTTGTTCACGGAAAAATGCCTCATCTTTAGCGCCGACCGATTTGTCAGGCTGAGCCCCGTTTTTTGCGAAGAAAACCGTTGGTAAGTATTGGATTTTCAGTATCGAAGCGAGTTTTTGCTCTTTGTCGGTATCAACTTTATAAAAATCAACTTTGCCGTCATATTCTTGGGCTAATTTTTCCAAAATAGGGGCGACCATCTTGCACGGACCGCACCATGTGGCGTAAAAGTCAATCACGCAAGGTCTTTCGCCTTTGAAAGTGAATTCGTTTGGGTTTGCCTCAAAATCCCATACCTTTTTTATAAAGTCGTTATACGACATCACTTTTACGTAGGTCTTTTCTTTAGCTACTGATTCTGAAGTGGTTGTATTCTGTTTTTTGGCTTCTTTGTTATTATCAGAACTGCCGCAGGATGATAAAAACGCGATTGTGATAAGTGAAATAACTAATAATTTTTTCATGATGAATAAATTTTTCGCAAAGATAATAATATTTTGTATATTTGCAGATTAAAATTTTCTGAAAATTCATCATAAAAAACTAAATAAAATGGCAAGAAAACTTGAAAAGAAAGACTTATTGAAGAATGTCGTGAAGCACATCGACATCAAGAAGTACGACTCAACAGAAATCATCGACGCAATGCGTGAAATGTCGTTCACATCACGCGACACCGCTCGCGCCGCCGACATTTTGATGATGATGGTGAAAGAGAAATCATGCACCAACATCCTCACATTGGCAGGTTCAACCTCAGCAGCAGGCTGTATGCAGGTTTACGTCGACATGGTCCGCAACAAAATGATTGACGTCGTCGTTTCGACAGGCGCTTCAGTCATCGACATGGACCTCTTCGAGGCTCTCGGTTTCAAACATTATATCGGTGAGAAAGAGAACGTGGTGCCGGATACCAAGCTCCGCGAGCTTTACATCGACCGTATCTACGATACATACATCGACGAGGAACAGCTTCAGGTGTGTGACCACGCTACATACGAGCTCGCCAACATCCTCGAGCCACGTCCATATTCATCACGTGAGTTCTTGTGGAATCTCGGTAAATGGCTGCATGAAGGTCACGGCGTGAAGAAAGACAGCCTCATCCAGACATGCTACGAATGCGGCGTCCCGATGTTCTGCCCGGCATTCTCTGATTCTTCAGCAGGTTTCGGTATCGGTCTGCACCAGTGGGAGCGCAAGCACGCTGGCAAGCCATACGTGAGCATCGACTCTGTCGCCGACTTCCTCGAGCTGACAGAAATCAAGATGGCTGCTCCACAGACAGGCTTGTTCATGGTCGGTGGCGGTACTCCTAAGAACTTCGCACAGGATACAGTTGTCTGCGCTGAGATTCTCGGTCACGAGGTGCCAATGCACAAATACGCTATCCAAATCACCGTTGCTGACGTCCGCGATGGCGCTTGCTCATCATCAACATTGCTCGAGGCAGGTTCATGGGGCAAGGTTAGCGAGAAACTCCAGCAGATGGTCTACGCCGAAGGTACAACAGTCATCCCGATGATTGCATCATACGTGTACCACAACGGACCTTGGAAGAAACGTGAATACAAGAATTGGCAAAGCATTTACAAAAATAAATAATGTTAATTACCAACATTAAAGAACTTTGCGGCATCGTGGAGGATGGCTCATTATGGAAAGCCGGCTCCGCGATGTCGGATGTTAAGCGCATCAAAAACGCATACCTATTAATAAAAGGTAGCAAGATTGCCGACTATGGCGAGATGAACTCTCCGAAATACCGGGAATATCTGGCAAAAGAGAGAAAAGTCGTCGACGCCAAAAGCGGACTTGTCTTGCCGGCGTTCTGCGACTCGCATACGCACTTGGTTTATGCCAACTCGCGCGAGATGGAGTTCTGCGACAAGATTCGTGGGTTGAGCTACGAAGAAATCGCAAAAAGAGGCGGTGGAATCCTCAATTCTGCCAAAGCCACAGCGGCTGCAAGCGAAGAAGAGCTCTATGAGTCGGCGATGCAGCGTCTCGACGAGATCATGTGTATGGGAACAGGTGCCGTCGAGATAAAAAGCGGCTACGGTCTAACTACTGAGAGTGAGCTGAAGCTTTTACGTGTTATCCGTCGCATGAAGGAAAACTCTCCGATGACGATAAAGTCGAACTTCCTTGGCGCTCACGGCATCCCGATGGAATACCGCGGACATCAGGAAGACTATGTCGACCTCGTCATCAACGAGATGATTCCACTTGTGGCAGCTGAGGATTTGGCAGATTTCATCGACGTTTTCTGCGATAAAGGCTTCTTCACCGTCGAAGACACCGAGCGAATCCTGATGGCAGGCATCAAATACGGCATGCGTCCTAAGATTCACGCCAACGAGATGGCAGTCTCCGGAGGTGTTCAGGTAGGAGTGAAATACGGCGCTATCTCTGTTGACCACCTCGAGCAGATGGGAAAAGAAGAGATTGAGGCATTGAAAGGTTCCGACACCATGCCGACGGTGCTTCCTGGCTGTGCGTTCTTCTTGAACCTGCCGTTGTCGCCGGTTCGTGACATGATTAACGCAGGATTGCCGGTTGCTATGGCGTCAGACTTCAATCCAGGTACGTCGCCGTCGGGCAACATGCAGTTTGTGCTTTCATGCGCCTGCATCAGATATCGCATGACACCGGAAGAGGCGTTGAATGCAACGACATTGAACACCGCTTACGCAATGGATGTGGCAAACGAACTCGGCTCAATCACCAAGGGCAAAATCGCTAACGTGATGATCACCAAGCCGATGACGCAGCTGGAGTTTATGCCGTATTATTATGGCGCGAACAAGGTTCAGACAATGATTTTAAAAGGAAAAGTAATAAAATAAACAGATATGAAACAATTAATCGAATGTGTTCCGAATATCAGCGAAGGTCGCGATATGAACATCATCAACCAGGTGACAGCCGAGATCGAGAAGGTCGAAGGCGTGAAATTGTTGGACGTTGACCCAGGTGCGACGACAAACCGTACCGTCATCACCTTTGTGGGCGAACCGGAAAACGTGTGCGAAGCCGCATTCCGCGTGGTGAAGAAAGCTGCCGAGCTCATCGACATGCGCAACCATCACGGTGACCACCCACGTCAGGGTGCAACAGACGTCTGCCCACTCATCCCGATTTCAAACATCACGATGGACGAGGTGGTGGTTTATGCCCGTAACCTCGCACAACGCTTCGGCGAAGAACTCAACATCCCGATTTACTGCTACGAAGAGGCTGCTTTCCAGCCAAAACGCAAGAACCTGGCTTATTGCCGCACAGGCGAATACGAGTCACTGTCGAGCCGTCTCGGCACCGAGGAATGGAAGCCTGATTTCGGTCCTAACGAGTGGAACGAGCATGTGGCACAGACCGGCGCGACACAGGTCGGAGCCCGCGACTTCCTCATCGCTATAAACTATAACCTCAACACCACCTCGACACGCCGCGCCAACGCCATCGCTTTCGACGTCCGCGAGAAAGGCCGTCCGAAGAGAGTGGGACCGAAGGTCACCGACAAGCCGATGAAAGACGAGAACGGCAATACCATCATGATTCCTGGCACTCTGAAGAGCACCAAGGCTATCGGATGGTTCATCGAGGAATACGGCATCGCCCAGGTGTCGATGAACATCACAAACATCAACGTGTCACCGGTTCACGTCTGCTTCGACGAGGTGTGCGCTAAGGCTGCAGCTCGCGGAGTGCGCGTGACAGGCTGCGAGATCGTCGGTTTGATTCCTAAGAAGGTGCTCATCGACGCTGGCAAGTATTATCTTGCAAAACAACAGCGTTCACTGGGCGTCAGCGAGGATGAAATCATGAAGATCGCCATCAAGTCGATGGGTCTCGACGATTTGAAGCCGTTCAACCCGAAAGAGAAAGTCATCGAGTTCTTGATTGAAGACATGACACAGAAGAAGCTCGTCGACATGACCTGCACAGGCTTTGCCAACGAGACAGCCAGCGAGAGCCCGGCTCCAGGTGGCGGCTCAATCTCTGCTTACATGGGCGCTCTCGGCGCAGCATTGGCAACGATGGTGGCAAACCTGTCATCACACAAGCCAGGTTGGGATGAGCGCTGGGAAGAGTTCTCAAAGGTCGCTGAAAAGGGTCAGGTCTTGAAAGATCAGTTGCTCGATTTAGTTGACGAAGACACCAACGCATTCAACAAAATCATGGCTGCATTGCAGATGCCTAAGAAGACCGACGCCGACAAGGCCGCTCGTATGGAAGCCCTTGAGTTAGCCTCACAATATGCTACCAAGGTGCCGTTCAAGACCATGAACGTTGCATTTGAGGCATTTGATATCGTTGAGGCGATGGCAAAGACAGGCAATCCTGCATCAGTGTCAGACGCCGGAGTGGGTGCTTTATGCTGCAGAAGTGCTGTCATGGGCGCATATCTCAACGTGAAAATCAACGCTGCTGGACTTAAGGACAGAGCATTTGCCGACAAAATCGTCGCTGATGGCGCAAAGATTGAGGCCGCTGCCATTAAGAAAGAGGCTGAAATTCTTGAGGTTGTCAATAAGATTATCAACAAAGAATAATTTAACCAATTGATAATCAAATAGATAATATTGTTAAAAATTTTCTAAATTTTTGGCTTAAAAATATTGTAAGGTATTAAAAAAATATGTATTTTTGCAGTCCGAAAATTTGAAAGGAATAAGATATGTCAAAGAAAGTTAAAGACGCACGCGTACAAGTGATTTTGGAGTGCACAGAGCAAAAGGCAACAGGCATCCCGGGAACTTCTCGTTACGTTACAACGAAGAACAAGAAGAACACCCCAGAGAGATTGGAACTCATGAAATACAACCCAATCCTCAAGAAAATGACTCTTCACAAAGAAATTAAATAAGATTTAGGATATGGCAAAGAAGGTAGTTGCATCATTGCACACAGCTGGTAAGGAATATACAAAGGTCATCAAAATGAAGAAATCAGAGAAGACTGGTGCTTACTATTTTGAAGAGACTATCGTTCCGATTGACCAGGCACAGGAATTCATCGCAAAGAACTAATATAGTTTTTTGAATTGATTTAGAATAGCTTTTCCGTTTCGGCGGGAGAGCTTTTTGTGCTTACAGTCATTTCGAGCGGAACGAAGTGGAGTCGAGAAATCCTTTTTTATCGAAAACAATTGAATGATTTCGTTTAACAAGGATTTCTCCATTTCGTTCCATTTCATTACACTTCAGTCGAAATGACGAAATTAAATGATTCTGAATCAAATAAATTATTATCTTTGCAAAATTATTATAAACGAACAGAAAATGGGATTATTTTCATTTTTTAAGAGAGACAAGGAAGCTAAAGAAGACCTGAACAAAGGTCTGGAGAAGACCCGCACCAGCGTGTTCGACCGCATCTCGAAGGCTATTATCGGAAAGTCGACGGTGGATGACGAGGTCTTGGATAACCTTGAAGAGATTTTGGTGACATCAGACGTTGGCGTCGATACCACTTTGAAGATTATTGACCGCATCCAGAAACGTGTTGCACGTGATAAGTATCTGGGAACCAGCGAGTTGAATATGATTTTGAAGGAAGAAATCGCGGCATTGTTGCAGGAGAACAACTCTGGCGACGGCAGCAACTTCGACCTTCCAGAGGGTAAGAAACCTTACGTCATCATGGTTGTTGGTGTGAACGGCGTTGGCAAGACCACTACAATTGGCAAGCTCGCATACAACTTCAAGATGGCAGGCAAGAAGGTGATGCTTGGCGCTTCAGATACATTCCGCGCAGCCGCTGTCGACCAGCTTAAGATTTGGGCTGACCGTGTCGGCGTGCCGATCGTATCTCAAGGCATGGGCGCTGACCCGGCATCAGTGGCATTCGACACAGTGAAATCAGCCGTGGCACAAGACATTGACGTCGTCTTGATCGACACCGCAGGCCGTCTGCACAATAAAGTCGGCTTGATGAACGAGCTCTCGAAGATTAAGAAAGTGTGCCAGAAGGTCATTCCGAATGCACCGCATGAGGTGTTGCTCGTTTTGGACGCTTCAACAGGACAGAATGCCATCGAACAGGCTCGCCAGTTTATCGCTGCAACAGAAGTCAACGCATTGGCACTCACCAAGCTCGACGGCACCGCAAAAGGCGGCGTGGTCATCGGCATCTCCGACCAGTTCAAGATTCCGGTAAAATACATCGGAGTGGGAGAGAAGATGGAGAACCTTCAAATCTTCGACAGACAAGAATTCGTGGATTCATTGTTTAAGTAAAGGAGCCAAGGTGTCATTTCGAGCGTAACGAAGTGAAGTCGAGAAATCCTTTTTTATCGAAAACAATTGAATGATTTCGTTTAACAAGGATTTCTCCATTCCGTTACATTTCATTCCACTTCAGTCGAAATGACAAATATATGCATATGAAGAAACAAGTACTAAATATTGTAACTTTAGGTTGTTCGAAAAACAAAGTCGACTCGGAGCATCTGGCGGCTTTGCTGAACAACACATATAAAATCGTCCACGACTCGGATGAGAAATCGGACGTGGTGATTATCAACACCTGCGGCTTCATCGGTGACGCCAAAGAGGAGTCTATTGACACCATTTTGGAGTATGCCGAGTTGCGTAAAGCTAATAAAATCAAGAAGTTATATGTGATGGGCTGTCTCTCTGAGCGTTACAAGAAAGAACTCAGCAAGGAGATTCATGAGGTTGACGCTTTCTTTGGAGTGGAGCCTGTGCAGCATGTTGCCGCAGATATCATGAAATCCGATTATCATGCTGAATATTGCTGCGAGCGAGTGCTTTCAACGCCGTCGCATTACGCCTATCTGAAGATTTCAGAAGGCTGCAACCGCCACTGCGCTTTCTGTGCGATCCCGTTGATTCGTGGCGACCATAAGTCGGTGCCGATGGAAAACCTCGTCAAAGAGGCTGAAAACTTGGCTAAAAAAGGCGTTAAAGAGCTGATACTCATCGCTCAAGACCTTACATATTACGGCTATGATATTGACGGAAAGTCGCATATCGTTGAGTTGGTTCAGAAACTGACTGAAATCGACGGCATCGAGTGGATTCGTTTACATTACGGCTATCCGCTGGGATTCCCGGTCGAGTTGCTTGAGTTGATGCGCGACAACCCGAAGATCTGTCATTACATCGATTTGCCTTTGCAGCATGTCAGCACGCCTATTTTGAAGGCTATGCGCCGTGGCGTTGACCATGAGCAGACTGTTGAGTTTGTCAAGAAAGTGCGTTCATACGTTCCTGACATTGCTTTCAGAAGCACGTTTATCGTCGGTTTCCCTGGCGAGACCGAGGAGCAGTTCAATGAGCTTATCGATTTCATCAAGGAGATGCGATTCGAGCGCGCCGGCGTGTTTGCTTACTCGGCAGAGGAAGGGACGCCTGCTTATGAACTCGAAGACGATGTCCCGGAAGATGTCAAGAAGGCGCGCGTTGATAAATTCATGGATGTGCAGCAGGATATCTCATTGGAAATCAATTCAAAACGTCTTGGCAGGATAGAAAAAGTGCTCATCGACCGCACTGAAGGCGGCTATTATGTCGGTCGCACCCAATACGACTCACCTGAAGTCGATGATGAAGTGCTTATTTCGATGAAAGACAATAAATTAAAAATCGGCTCTTTCGTCAATGTGAAGATTACTCAAGCCGATTATTTCGATTGCTACGGAGAAGTTATTGGTTAAAAGATTATAGTTAAAGGTTAAAAGAGGGGGCGAACCGGTTTTTATCGATTTGCTCTCTCTTTTCTCTTTTAACTTTTAACTAAAATCACCATCCGTTGCCTCCGGCATTTACTGTTGTGTACATTGAATTTAGCGTTGCTGTGGTGCTTTGACCTCCGCTGTATGTCACGTTTCCGGTGTAGTATCCGTTCCATTCGGTGCCTCCGCTGATGGTTCCGTTGTATTTTATTGTGTATGTCTGTCCTGTCTGGAGCTGCGGGTCGGTGAAGAGCATCACCATGCTGTTGCCTCCGCCAGGTCCTCCGCCACCGCCGCTGGTGTATGTCGGGCATTTGTAGGTGCACACAACAGTGCCGTCTGACTTGAGAATCTGGATGGCATAGCCCTGTTGTGTGTTGATTTTCATGCTCGGCTGAGTGCAGACGCTTGTCGTAGGGCTGCTGGTGCCGCCGCCTGTGCCGATGGCTGTGCCTCCGGTTATTTTAAACTGGTTGTTGTCGCAGTCGAAGCCCTCTTCAGGTGAACGTGAGCCGTTGGAGATGAAGAATCCTCCGTTGATCTGCATCGTTCCGTTACAGTCGGTGCCGTCGTTGACGTCGCTGTGAACGTAGTAAACTCCGCCGTTGAGGATGAGCTGGCTCGAAGCGTTGACAGCGTCGTCTTTCTTCGAATAGGCCTCGATGTTACCGCCGTTGATGGTCAATATGGCTTTGCTCTCGATACATTCGCCGCCTTCGTTCTGCGTCTGTGTGCAGTTGACAGTGATGTTTCCGCTGTTGATTGTTAGATTGCTGTCAGCTTTGATAGCCTTAGGGTTGGCGTATTCGCCTTCGCCACCAGGCCACCATCCGCCGCCGCTGCCGGCTTCTACGGTGATGCGCTCGCCGCTGGTGGTGACATTGAGGATGAGGTCGTCGTTGTTAGCGTTTTCCTGACCTATTTTCATCGTGCCGCCTGAGTTGATGCCCTTGCCGCCTGCTCCTGTGCTTCTCAGAAGCAAGTTACCACCCAGAATTTCCATATTGCCGTCGCATTTTAGGCATGATGAGGTGTAAGAGTCTTTGGTGTCGCCATAAACGGTGTAAGCTGCGCCGGCTCCTTGTGTAAGGATGTCGAAATCGCCGCCAGTGATGGTGATGTTTCCATCAGCGCTGATTGACTTTCCTCCATGGTTGCTGGTTGGCAAAGTGATGTTGAACGTGCCGCCATTGATAATAATGTCGTTATCGCATTTTATAGCGGTGCAATATGACGGAACATTCTGATTATTAACGACTTCCAATACTGTGCTGCCTGCTGCCACGAGAGTGAACTCGCCGCCGTTGATTGTCATGTTGTCATCGCATTTGATGCATTTTGAAATATCGCCGTTCATAGTGATGTTGAACGAGCCTCCATTGATGACTAAAGTGCTGTCGGCTGAGAGACCGTTGACGTCGTCTACATCGCTGGTAATCATAAAGTTACCTGAATTAACAGTGCAGATTCCTTTCACCTTGATAGGATGTTTGACATAGCTGGTGACGTTCAAAGTGCCGTTGCCTTGTACCAATAAGTCGCTGTTGCTCATGAGAGCGGCTTTCTTGTCGCTATCGCTGCCGTCGCTGAGCGAATTGTCAGTTCCATCAACGATTTCCAGAATGATGCCTGCATCGCATGTCAAGTCCATGGCTTTGCCAGTAGGGTTGGTGAGATTCACACCATTAAGCTGAATAGTCGGCGTTGTTGTGCTCTCAATGGCGAAACGTCCAGGATTTGCTGAGCCTGACAGACAATAAGTAATGTTCGATGAGCTCAGCGATGTGATGGAGACTTTTGCCTCGCTGACTGTCACGATGACATGTGTGACAGGGTAGGGGTTGATGACTTCCGCGCTCGTTCCATTATAATTAATGTATACGATGTCACCCGAGCCTGTCGGAATAAACGGGAACGTCAAACTGTCGACTTCGGTGAAGTCAAACGAGTATAAGTTGTTGGTAGTCCGCACTTTAAGCTTACCATTATCGTTGACATACATGCTGTCTATGGAGCTGACCGGCGCGTCTAAAACTATGCCTTCGTTTTCCTGGCCATGAATGCGCACATGGTATTCGCCATCCTGTGCCTTGACGGATAATCCAATGAATATCAATGATATAACGAACAAAACTCTCTTCATGGCATTACATTTTTATGAATTTGGAAACCAGATTGCCTGCGCTCACCACGTACATCCCCGGACGCAACTCGCTGATATTGATTTCAGCATTGCCTGATGCGATGGTCTTCATGACAACCGCTCCATTTATCGAATAAATCGTAACCTCTTGATTATCTGCAAGGTTTTTGATATTTAAAACATCTTTGGCAGGATTAGGATATATCGCCAATTGCTGATTCTCAACTTCTTCAGTGCTTTGCTGTGTTGTAAAATAAGCTTTTCTAAGTTCCGACAAGTTGTAAGAAACTGTTGTCCCATTGTCATCAAAGAAAAGCTGGGTGTCGGAATAGTAAATCTTCGTATTTGTGTTCATTACGTGACTGGTAGTTGTGCCGTCGGTTTTCACGATATTGAACTCCACATTCTGCGCCATGCTTAAGGATGTCAGTCCTAAAACCATCAACGCTGTAATCAAAAATTTTCTCATATTTTAAAGTTAAAAAGTCAAATAACCTACAAATTTAACGTAAAATATCTTAAAATGGTATAAAAAAAAGAAAAAGTGACGAAAAAACGTCACTTTTATGCTTTTGCCGTCATTTCGAGCGAAATGTAACGAAGTGGAGTGAAGTCGAGAAATCTCCTACAATTGTTAAGATGAATTTTTTGCGGGAGATTTCTCCATTCCGCTTCGCTTCAGTCGAAATGACGAGTTATTTTTTCGGTGCCTCGAGCAGGATGTCGCACAACAGATCCCAGAACATCTGGACTGTCTTAATCTCGATTCTCTCGTCAGGTGAGTGCACGCCGCGCAATGTCGGACCGAACGATATCATGTCCATGCCAGCGATCTTGTCGCCGATGAGGCCGCATTCGAGACCGGCGTGGATGGCTTTCACTTTCGGGTCTTTGCCGAAGCGTTTCTTATAGACTTTCTCAGCGATGGCGCAGATTGCCGAGTTCGGGTTCGGTGTCCAGCCAGGGTAGCCGTCGGTGTGTTTCACCTCTGCGTTGGCGAGGTTGAAGCAAGCCTCGACCATTGCCGCTGCATATTCCTTAGCCGACTCGATGGAGCTACGCTGTGAGGTCTGGATGAAGAAATAACCTTCTTTTTTCTTCACAGAAGCGAGGTTTGTCGATGTCTCCACGAAGTTCGGGACGGTCTGTGACCACTCGATGACGCCGTGAGGGCAGGTGAGGAGGCCGTTCAGGAGGTCGAACTGTGTCATCTCGTCGATGACGACGTCGGCTGTGGTCTCCGATTTCTTGGCTTTCACAGCGATGCCTGGCTCGGTGACTTGATATTCGTTCTTGAAGCTCTTCTCGAACTTCTTCACCATTGCCTCGAATTTCTTTGCGCAGTCTTTCGGGATGAAGACCACTGCTGTCGCCTCGCGGGCGATGGCGTTTCTCAGGTTACCGCCCTGGATGTCATAGATGCGGAGGTCGTAGTCGTTGGTTGCCTGCCATAAGATTCTGGTTAACAGCTTGTTGGCGTTGGCGAGGTTCTTGTTGATGTCGTCGCCTGAGTGACCGCCTTTGAGTCCGCTGACCTTTACGTCGTAAGGGATATAGCCTTCTGGGGCGTTTTCGAGTTTGTAGAAAATCTTGACGATGGTGTCCATGCCGCCTGCGCATCCGATGAAGATCTCGCCTTCGTCTTCTGAGTCGAGGTTGAGAAGGATACGGCCTGTGAAGTCTTTAGGGTCGAGTTTTTCGGCGCCGGTGAGACCTGTCTCTTCGTCGACTGTGAAGATGCACTCGAGTGGACCGTGTTTCACGTCTTTGTCAGTGATCACTGCCAATGCAGCAGCCACTCCGATGCCGTCGTCAGCACCGAGGGTGGTGCCGTTAGCGTGCAGCCATTCGCCTTTCAACACAGCCTCGATAGGGTCTTTGTCGAAGTCGTGGACCTTGTCGCCGTTCTTCTCGCACACCATGTCCATGTGAGCCTGCAGGATGATGGTCTGGCGGTTTTCCATGCCTTTTGTTGCCGGCACGCTCATGATGATGTTGCCGCAAGGTTCTTTCTTGTATTCCACTTTATGGTCTTTTGCCCATTTTTCGAGGTAAGCGACCATTTTTTCTTCTCTCTTCGACGGACGTGGCACGCCCATGATGCCTTGGAATTCCTTCCAAACGCCTTCCGGTTTAAGTTTTAATACTACTTCGTTCATGATATTAATGTTTTAATAATTCTATTGTCTTAATTGGGTCTTCCGACTTGAAGACCGCGTTTCCTGCCACCAAAATATCAGCTCCTGCATTGAACAGTTTCGGTGCGTTCTCGACATTAACTCCGCCATCGACTTCAATCATGGTTTTAAGTCCTTGATTTTCAATCATCTGACGCAGTTTTTCAATCTTGGCGTAAGTGCGTTCGATGAATTTCTGTCCGCCGAATCCCGGATTCACTGACATTAATAAAACGAGGTCCAAGTCACCGAGGATGTCTTCCAACAGTGTCACTGAGGTGTGCGGATTGAGCACCACGCCGGCTTTCACGCCCAGTGATTTCAGCATCTGCACGCTACGATGTATGTGGGTACTTGCCTCGTAGTGGAAGGTGATGATGTCGGCACCCGCGTCGCGGAACTTCTCGAAATAGCGGTCGGGTTCGACAATCATGAGATGCACGTCGAGAGGCTTAAGTGCTTCTTTCTTAATGGCTTGCACGAGCGGGATGCCGTAAGAGATATTCGGCACGAACACTCCGTCCATGATGTCGCAGTGGAACCAGTCCGCCTGACTGCGGTTCACCATGTCGATATCCTTTGCCAGATGCAGGAAATCGGCTGAAAGCAACGATGGAGCGATAAGTTTGTTCATTTTGTCATTTTTTTTTGTAACTGCAAAAATACAATCTTTTCTTTAAAGGTGCAAGTTTTTTTAATGGTGTTTTGATGGTTTTTTTAAAAACCTTTGATTGAAAGATATCCTTAAATTGAAGGAGATTCATTGCTCCGCTCGGAATAACAGGATGATTTTGTGCGAACATTGTGGCGCGGCCCAATTGTGGGAGCGGCTTGTTATGAAAAATTTTTCAAAAAATCTTTTGGGTATCAAAAATAATTCCTATCTTTGCAGCGGAATTATAAAATTAAAATTTATGCCCGAAATTTTTAGATTTTATGGATTTTCGTTCTTTTTTTATTCAAGAGAACACGAACCGATTCACGTTCACGTTGAAGGAAACGGTGGTTTTGCAAAATTTGATTGGGATGGTCAGAATTTTGTTTTGAAAGAACAACACTGCATCAAAGCGAGAGATTTGAAAAAGATAACAGAAGTCGTTGATGTCAATAAAGATTTGATAGTCAAGTTCTGGAATGAAAAATTCGGATACGAAGATGAAAATAACAAAGATATGGTTCGACGCTGAACATCTTGTCGGAGAAGATGAAAACGGTAATGTTTATAAGCAATCACTACTGTGGTATCAAAAACTGATAGATGCCTCAGATGAGGAGAGAAACGCCTATTCTTTCGGTTTCGATGGCATTCATTGGCGAAATCTCGACGTTGATGTCAGCTTCGAGAGCTTTTTATATGAAGATGCCGAACCATCTGATTTTCAACGATTTTTCCTCGTCCATAAGGAGATAAACATCACTGAATTTGCAAAAATTGCAGGAATCAACGCCACATTGTTAAGAAATTACATCAACGGGTTTAAAAAGCCTTCAAAAGAGAGGGAGAATGAGATTTTGGACGCGATTCATAAAATAGGGAAGAAGTTCGTTGAAGCAAAGTTTTGAAAATATTAATACACGGTGCAAAATTACACTCTCCCAAAAAATAACAGGACCACTCACCGTAGCCCTGTTAAATCCATGATAATTGCAATAAATCTAAGATCAACCAAGATAACTCTTGAGAATCTTGCTTCTGCTTGTGTGCTTCAAGCGACGGATAGCCTTCTCCTTGATCTGACGCACACGCTCGCGTGTGAGGTCAAACTTCTCACCAATCTCCTCCAAAGTCATAGGATGACCGCCGTTCAATCCGAAATAAAGACGGACAACGTCGGCCTCTCTCTGTGTCAAAGTCGAAATGGCACGGTCAATCTCCTTGCGTAATGACTCGTAAAGAAGCTGCGTCTCAGGTGTCACAACCTCATCGCTCTTCAAGACATCGTACATGTTGTTGTCTTCGTCCTGCACGAGAGGAGCGTCCATCGACACATGACGGCCCGCGTTCTTCATCGACTCCTTGACTTCGGCTTCGGTCAAGTCGAGGACTTCAGCTATCTCTTCAGCATTAGGCTCGCGCTCAAATTCCTGCTCCAGCTTTGCGTATGTCTTGTTGATTTTGTTGATCGAGCCGATCTTGTTCAATGGAAGTCGGACGATACGTGATTGCTCTGCAAGAGCCTGGAGGATGGACTGGCGGATCCACCACACAGCGTAAGAGATGAACTTGAAACCTCTTGTCTCGTCAAAACGGCGTGCCGCCTTGATAAGTCCGAGGTTGCCCTCATTGATGAGGTCGGGGAGGCTTAATCCCTGATTTTGGTACTGTTTCGACACGGAGACGACGAATCTCAAGTTGGCTTTCGTGAGCTTCTCCAAAGCGGCCATGTCGCCCTGACGGATACGCTGCGCAAGCTCGACTTCCTCGTCAGCCGTTATCAATTCAACTTTACCAATCTCCTGGAGATACTTATCCAAAGAAGCGGTTTCCCTGTTGGTAACTTGTTTGGTAATCTTTAACTGCCTCATATTTTTTATTTTAGGATTATCTTTTTTTAGTTAAATGTTAGGAGAGAAAAGTTAAAAGAGCGCGAAGCGCATCATCTCTTTTAACTTGCATCTTTTAACTTTTCTCTTTTCTCCTTTAACAAATTACTTCTTCTCGCGTCTTGGACCTTTATGGTCGCCGCCTTTGCGCTCGCCACGCGGTCTCTCCGGCTTCTCAACGTAACCTTCTGGTTTCGGTAATAAAGCCTTTCTTGAGAGACGGAGCTTGCCGGTCTTCTGGTCGATGTCGATCAACTTCACCTGAATCTTGTCGCCTTCTTTCAAGACGCCGTCCATGGTCTCGAGACGTTTATAGTCGATCTCTGAGATGTGGAGCAGACCGTCCTTGCCAGGAAGGATCTCGACGAAAGCGCCGAACGGCATTATTGACTTCACTGTGCCGTCGTAAACCTCGCCAACCTCAGGAACTGCAACGATAGCGCGGACGCGTGCCTTAGCAGCCTCGAGGTCTTCCTTGTTGGTAGAAGCAATCTCGACCATGCCGCATTTCTCGTCTTCAGTAATGACGATGACGGTGTTGGTGCTCTTCTGAATCTCTTGCACGACTTTTCCGCCAGGGCCGATGACAGCGCCGATGAAGTCCTTAGGAATGATGATCTTCTCGATACGTGGCACTGACTCTTTGTAGTCGGCACGTGGCTCGGTGATGGTCTTGGCCATCTCGCCGAGGATGTGCATTCTGCCAGCCTTAGCCTGCTCGAGAGCCTCGCTCAACACTTCGTATGACAAACCGTCGACCTTGATATCCATCTGGCATGCTGTGATGCCGTCGACAGTACCTGTCACCTTGAAGTCCATGTCGCCGAGGTGGTCCTCATCGCCAAGGATATCTGACAAGACAGCGTATTTCTCGTTGTCGGTGATAAGACCCATTGCGATACCTGCGACAGGTTTTCTCATCTTCACGCCGGCGTCCATCAATGCTAATGTTCCACCACATACTGAAGCCATTGATGATGAGCCGTTTGACTCGAGGATGTCAGACACCACGCGGATGGTGTAAGGGTTATCTTCACCGTTAGGAATCATGTTCTTGAGAGCTCTCTCGGCGAGGTTGCCGTGACCGATCTCACGACGGCTGACACCGCGGCTTGCCTTGCATTCGCCTGTTGCGAAGCTCGGGAAGTTGTAGTGCAGCATGAAGTTGCTTGTGCCTTCAACGACAGCCCCGTCGATGGTCTGCTCGTCGAGCTTGGTGCCCAATGTCACTGTCACCAATGCCTGTGTCTCACCACGTGTGAAGATGGCTGAGCCGTGGCATGAAGGAAGCACGTCGACTTCTGTCCAGATAGGACGGATCTGGTCGAGTTTACGTCCGTCGAGACGTTTGCGTTCGATCAAGATGGCGTCGCGCACTGCCTTACGCTCGATGTCGTGGAAGTAACGTTTTGCCATTGAGGTCTTCTCTTCGAGTTCCTCTTCGGTGTATTTTGTGAGATAGTTTTCAAGGATTGCGTTGAATGCGTCCTCGCGCTCGTGTTTGTTGGCGTTGCCTGTGAGTGCGAAGTCGTAGCATGGCTTGTAGCAGCATGCCATCATGTCAGCGCGAAGGTCTTCGTCGTTGACTTCGTGGCAATATTCGCGTTTCGGGTTAGCCTTCTCGACTCTTGAAGCGAGGTCGAGCTGTGCCTGCACCTGACCTTTGATGGCCTCGTGAGCGGCTTTCAAAGCGCCGATCATCTGTGCTTCTGAGATCTCTTTCGATTCGCCTTCCACCATGCAGATGTCTTTCATTGTGGCACCCACCATGAGTTCGAGGTCGGCGTTCTCGAGTTCGTCAGCGCGCGGGTTGATGACGTATTCGCCGTTAATCATTGCGACGCGGACTTCTGAGATAGGACCGTGGAACGGGATGTCTGACACTGCGATAGCTGCTGATGCCGCCAATGCTGCGTATGCATCCGGAAGAACGTTGGTCTCACCTGAGAGGAGTGTGATCTGCACCTGAATCTCAGCGTGGAAATCGTCTGGGAACAATGGACGGATGGCACGGTCAACGAGACGTGAGATCAGAATCTCATAGTCTGATGGCTTGCCTTCACGTTTGAAGAAACCGCCAGGGAACTTGCCTGTGGCGGCGTATTTCTCTTTATAATCGACTGAAAGAGGCAGGAAATCGACATCGTCTTTTGCTTCCTTTGCTGCAACCACTGTTGCGAGCAACACTGTCTTACCGCATGTCACTACCGCTGCACCGTCGGCCTGCTTGGCCAGACGTCCTGTCTCGATGGTAATAATATCCTTACCGGTTTGTATGGTCTGTTTGATACCTTCTGGACCCATAATAAAAACTTTTAATAATTAATTTAAATAAACCGCTTACGTTTAGGTATACAACAATACGAAAAAAGGCAATCCAACGTTGCCTTTTTTCGCAAGGGCATTGATAGTCAATGCTATTATTTTCTGATACCTAATTCTTTGATGATAGCACGATATCTTTCGATATCTTTCTTCTTCAGGTAGGCGAGGAGCTTTCTTCTCTTACCTACGAGAGAGACGAGTGAACGCATTGTTGCCAAATCTTTCTTAGCACCCTTCATGTGTTCTGTCAAATTCTTGATTCTGAATGTGAACAATGCAATTTGTCCTTCTGCTGAGCCGGTATCCTGTGCGTTTTTACCGTACTTTGTGAAAATCTCTTGTTTCTTTTCTGCAGTTAAATACATATCTATTCTTTTTCTCTAAATTTTTCGGACTGCAAAATTACAACTTTTTTAATTACCAAAAACATAAATTTTCAAAATTTTTTAAAAATTATTATTTTCATTGGAATTGAAAAATTTTTTATATTTGAATCGATTTTATGTAAAATGCGAATTGTATCTAAACGATTGTTAATCAATATCTTAAATATTATGAAGATAAAATTCAAAACAGTGGTTGCCACTACATTGCTCTTGCTGATGGTGATTTTTGCATCGTCATGTAAGAAAAATGAGATAAAAAGAGTGGCGGTTGACACTCAATTTGCGGTCGCTATCTTCAGCGATACCGTCTCTTTGAGAGAAATTATCAAGGACATGGACAGCACGACACAGAATTGGCTGCGCGTAAGAAACGACTCGATCTTCGCTTTTTACGTCGATACCATCAGAGGAGTGCTTAAAGCGAGTGACCTTCTCAGCGACATAGCTGACGTATCATTCAACTCGACAACAAACTTCGCGATGCCTCCGTTTGATCCGTTGAACTCACACGACACAGTGATCGATGTCGACAGATTCATGACAGTGCCGTTCCACTACGATGGCTATAATATAGAAGAGGTGTTGCTTCGCGAAGGTGCATTGAGCTTCGATTTTGTGCTCAGCCCGGCAATCGAGCATCTGAAAAGACTCGAGATATACTCAAACCAGCTGATTAATCCGGAAGGTGATCCTCTGACAATAGTCATCGACTATTATAATAAAGGTCCTCAGAACGTCAATTTGGCTGGCTATAGAATAATTCCTGAAGCCGACACTGTGGCGTTCGGAGCACGCACCACGCTGCATATCGAAAGCGGTATTTATGAAGGCGGCGAGTACACCTGCACCCTTACAGGCGGACTCACTGGCGTGAAATTTAAAACAGTCTTGGGTACCATCGACACACCTCTCGATTCAATCTTCCACGACCAGACAGCTATCGACTTCGGTATCCAAGGAATAACCGGAAGCGCAGTGCTTCCTGTGCCTACAATCAAAGTGGCATATAACAACACCTTCGGATTCGGCGCAGTCGCTGATGTCACAAAACTGGACTTCGTCAACACAAATACAGGTCTGGTGACAAACCTTCTCGCAACCGATATGGTTGAACTGACAGTGCATCCTACAGAAGGCGCATGGCATAACACGAGAATCATGGGTTTGGCAGAGGAAATCGACGCTCTGGCAGGCTACAACCGCCTTGATTTCGACGGCTCAATCAGGATGAACCTCAACGACCACCAGTTCTCAATCTCCGATACATCATCAGTCGATATCGCAGCTGATGTTGAGATGCCTTTCTCATTCAAACTCAGCGAATTGTGCTATACCGACACCGTGCCGCTCAACTTGGCAGGCTCAAGCAACGACTCAAATGTTGATGATTATATCGATCAGATCGATTTCTACATCGACTATAACAGCAAGATTAAAATCGATGTCGACATGCAGGCTATCTTCATGAAAAACAACACTGTCCTCGACTCGTTGTTTGTTGATGCCAATTCATTGAATTATTCACCGACAGATGAGATTTCAACTATTTCTGTCATAATTACCGACCGTAGGCTTAGAAATGTGTTGCGCTCTAACCAGCTGGTGCTTCGTTTAGGCGCGTCAACAGAGGCTATCAGCCCTGAACCGGTGATGATGATGGATTCCGATGGTATATTCCTGAGGATGCGAGTAGTGACAAAATCATCTGAGATTGACATTAATTAATAGGAGGGCTGAGATATGAAGAAATTTTATAAATTTTTGATTGTTATAGCATTAGTTTGCTCATCATTGGTTTCAAAAGCCCAGAACGACGGAATAGGATTCACCTTGCTTCCGCAGATGCCTTACGCTAACTTCTACAACCCTGGCATCAGAGTTCAATATAACGGCATGGTCGGCGTGGCGTTTTCCAATTTCAACGTCGCAATGTTTAACTCAAGCGTCAGATATAATAACCTTTACGGAAAAGATAAAAGTGTCATCGACCTGACGAAATTTGCCAACAGCCTTGATGAAAACAACATTATCAACACGAATTTCTCAATGGATGTTTTGAATGTGGGCTTTAGAGTTGATAAGTTGTTCTTTAACATCGACTGGCGTGTGAGAATGGTCGGCGAGTTCAGCTTCTCAAAAGATTTCGTCGGTTTCTTCGCCTTTGGTAACGCTCATTTCTTGGGTATAGGACAACCATGTAATTTCAACCTTGGCGCAGATATTTCACTCTTCCATGAGTTCGGCGTAAGTGCTCAATATGAGATAAATGACCATCTCACCGTGGGTATCCGTCCAAAAATTTTGAGCGGTATCGCCAATGCAGTGGTCGAGAACAACAACACAAAAATCTTTACCGATGCCAACACATTCGCAATCTCAGCAGACGTCGATCTTAGAATTAAGATGGCAAGTTTGCTGGAAGGCAATGTCGAAAAGATTGGCGATGTCACCAAGATGGTTGACTCTATGGCTGCTGCTGATTTCTTCAAATTCGGCGAGAATTTAGGCTTTGGTATTGATTTTGGTGCTGAATATGTTATCAACGAACATTTTGGCGTGGCTGCAGGCGTTTACGACCTCGGCTATGTCAAATGGACCGATGCAAAAGTTAAGACAGTCAACAAGAGCAATTATATGCTTAATGACGCTGTGTTCAACGACATTACAGACCTCAACACTCTCAGCATCGATTACAAGTCGATGGTTGACAATGTCATCAACGAGGTGTGGGGCAACAGTCTTCTTGACAAAGGTGCCGACTATAAGACATATCTTAAAACAAGACTTATGCTTCAGGGTTATTATGAGTTGAATCCGATGGTTCGCGCCACAGCCATCGCGCAGATGTATCTCGTGAAAGGCAAGGCACATCCGGCATTGACGCTGGCTTATAGCGGATGCTTCTGGAATCACCTTAACCTTGAACTTAACTGTACCATGTCAAAATACACTGGAACAGCAATGGGCGCTGGTATAGGCGTGCATTTCGGTGCTTTCAACTTCTATGCTGTCACCGACAACATCCTCTGTGTAGCTAAGATAGGCGCTCCGGCTCTCGAGCTGGCATCAACATACCGTCAGGCTAACGCCAGAATAGGTATCGTCTTCACCATCGGACAATACGGTAGAGCAAAAGACGAGCCGGTACAGTAGCTGGAATTTTTTAAAAATAAATAATATCAAATAAAAAAGGCGACCTTAACGATCGCCTTTTTTTATTGGTTGTTTAGTGATTATCCTTTGTAGAATGGGAGTTTCACAACGACTGCGCTGATGAGTTTGTCTCTCACCTTGATGAAGATCTCGCTTCCGACCTTTGAGAAGTCTTTCTTCACATAGCCCATACCGATAGCTTTCTTCACTGATGGTGCCATTGTACCTGAAGTCACTTCGCCGATGTGGTTACCTTCAGCGTCGCAGATCTCATATTCGTGACGTGCGATGCCTTTGCCTGTGATTTCGAAAGCGACGAGCTTGCGTGTGACGCCTTCAGCTTTCTGTTTCTCGTTGTAAGCGCGGTCGATGAAGTCGTTGCCGTCGACGAACTTGGTGATCCAGCCGAGACCAGCCTCGATAGGTGAGGTGGTGTCGCAGATATCGTTGCCGTAGAGGCAGAATCCCATCTCGAGACGGAGAGTGTCGCGAGCGCCGAGGCCGATAGGTTTGATACCGAACTCTTTACCTGCTTCGAGAACCTTCTTGTAAACGTTCACTGCTTCTGCGTTAGGGATGTAGATCTCGCATCCGCCAGCGCCGGTGTAACCTGTTGTTGAGAAGATGATGTCTTTTACGCCAGCAAATTCAATGATTTTGAAGGTGTAGTATTCCATATCTTCGACAGATGCCTTGGTGAGCTTCTGCATAGCCTTGAGTGCGAGAGGACCCTGCACTGCGAGCTGTGACCACTGGTTGCTCTCGTTGATGAAGTCGACGCCGAGTTTCATGCCCATCTCTTCAGCGACTTTTGACATCCAAGCCCAGTCTTTATCAATATTGGCTGCATTAGGAACCATGAAATATTCGTCAGCTGACACGCGGTAAACGAGCATATCGTCGACGATGCCGCCTTTGCCGTTCGGGAGGCAGGTGTACTGAACCTTGCCGTCAACCAATGCTGCCACGTCGTTTGAGGTGCAGCGCTGTACCAAAGCGAAAGCCTTAGGACCTTTTGCACGGAACTCGCCCATGTGAGAGACGTCGAAAACACCAACGCCCTTGCGGACTGTCTCGTGTTCAACGTTCACGCCTTCAAACTGAACAGGCATGTCGAAACCTGCAAATGGAACCATCTTGGCGCCCATTTCATAGTGCATTGCGTTCAATGCAGTCTTTTTCAATGTGTTTTCCATATTATTACGTATATAAATTATAGATTCAAACAATTCGCAAAAATACAAAATTAATCATTCAATAACACAAAAAATCAAAAAAACTAATGGCTAATGGCTAATGACTAATGGCTTTTTGCTATCTTTGCATTAAATTTCAATAAAGATGAAAAATATTAAAAGATATATTATCCTGTTGATTATCATGATGTTGGCGATGCCCAAAATCTTCGCCGCCTACATCCTGATTCCGATGGACGAGACGCAGACCAATCACTTGAAGGCATACGGAGTGGCATATTGGGTGCTGCAACGTGAGGTGGAGATAAGCTGGCTTCTCAATTATAAAGGCGGAAGCTACCTGATGCCGTATCACGACATGTTTGAGCGTGAATGCAAGCTCAGAAACGTCTCTTATCAGGTCATCGCCGACGTTCAAGCAGAAGGCATACTCGCCGAAATCGCTGACCCTGGCGTGAATATGGACGAGATGAAGCTCCAGAAAGTGCCTCGTTTGGCTGTCTATGCGCCTAAGAACATACTTCCATGGGATGACGCCGTGACTTTGGTGCTGACATACGCAGAGATTCCTTATGATATAATTTATGATGATGAGGTCTTGGATGGCGTTCTGCCAACTTATGATTGGCTTCACATGCATCATGAAGATTTTACTGGACAATACGGCAAGTTTTGGGCAAGATACAGAAACTATCCATGGTACAAAGAAGACGTGCAAAAACAGGAAGAGACGGCACGCCGGCATGGTTTTACAAAGGTCTCGCAGCTGAAACTTGCTGTGGCGAAAAAAATCCGTGACTTCGTGGCGGGTGGGGGATACCTCTTCGCGATGTGCTCAGCGCCCGACAGCTTCGACATCGCTCTTGCAGCCGAAGGTCTCGACATCTGCGATGTGATGTTCGACGGCGACGCTATCCGTCCCGGTGACCCGCAACGTCTGAACTACGATAACTGTTTCGCTTTCACCGACTTCACCGTCTCTACGAACCCTCAGGAATACGAGGTCTCTAACATCGACGTTACCCTGACTCGTCCGAAGTCAGTGAGAGAAGGCAACGATTTCTTTTTGTTGTTTGATTTTTCTGCAAAATGGGATCCTGTCCCGACTATGCTCACGCAAGACCACGAAAAGCTCATAAAGGCGTTCATGGGGCAGACCACGGCATTCAATAAGAAATACGTAAAACCGACGGTTGTCGTTCTGGGTGACAACGCCGCATTGGAGGAAGACCGTTACATCCACGGTGACTACGGCAATGGTTTCTGGACCTTCCTCGGCGGACACGACCCGGAGGATTACCAGCATCTCGTAGGCGACCCGCCGACAGAGCTCGACATGCACCCGAACTCACCAGGATATCGGTTGATATTAAATAATGTACTGTTTCCAGCAGCAAAAAAGAAGAAACAGAAGACTTGATGCTCCCTGCGGTCGCATCTAAAAGTGTAGAGTTTAGAGTTGATAGTTTAGAGTAGTTGATAGTTTTAAGTTTAAAAGTTTTAAAGTGTATAATAAACTTTCAACTTTCCACTCTGAACTTTAAAACTACACTAAACTCTACACTTTAAACTCTAAACTATTTTTTCAAAAAAATAAAAACCAAACATTTTTTTTATTAATTTTGCGCCCGAAAAATAAAATTGTAATAATATGGGAAGAGCATTTGAATACCGCAAGGCGGCTAAGATGAAAAGATGGGGCCACATGTCAAGAGTGTTCCCGAAACTTGGAAAAATTATCACAATCGCAGCAAAAGAAGGCGGTCCGGATCCAGATATGAATCCTAAACTCCGTCAGGCTATCTTGAACGCCAAGGCGGAAAACATGCCAAAGGACAACATCGATGCAGCTATCAAACGTGCTACCGATAAGAACACGGCTGATATGGTTGAAATCGTCTACGAAGGCAAGGGCCCTCACGGTGTCCTCTGCGTCGTGGAATGCGCAACCGATAACACAACACGTACAGTTGCTAACGTCCGTTCATATTTCAACAAAGCCGGTGGCGAGCTCCTCAAGACAGGTCAGCTTGAATATATGTTCACACGCAAGGCTGTGTTCCAGATCGAAATCCCTGCCGGAATGAGCAAGGACGACCTCGAGCTCGAACTCATCGACGCTGGTCTCGAAGAGATCGAAGAGACAGAAGACGGCACATTCGCATACAGCGACTGGACAGCTTACGGCACAATGCACGAGGCTTTGGAAGGCATGAAGATCAACATCGTGAAAGCTAACCTCCAGCGTTTCGCCAACAACCCTGTCGCTTTCAACGACGAACAGATCGAAAGCATCATGAACTTCCTTGATAAAGTCGAAGACGACGAAGACGTCCAGGCAGTGTACACTAACATGGAATAATTTTACACGCAGAAACAGCAGAAACAACGGAAATTATTATATTAAAAAAAGCCCACATTGTGGGCTTTTTTGTTATTCAATGATTTCTGCAATTTCCGTTGTTTCTGCGTGAACTTAACTAATTCCGCAAAGGTGATAAAGCACTCTCGCTCCGACATTGCCGTCCCATTCGTCATCTTCACCAGGGGAGACCTCGCACAAATCGAAGCCTATGATCTCTTTTCCTGATTCCTTGATTCTATTGAGCAAATACATCAATTCTTCGTATTCCATGCCACCTGGGACTGGAGTGCCTGTGTTTGGACATAGTTTCGGATCCAAACCGTCGATGTCGACTGAGATATAAACCTTTTCGGGCAATTCTTTAATAATCTCATCGCAAATCTGCTTCCAGTTGGCACCTTCATACATCCTGCGGCGGTTGTCGCGGTCGTAAAACACCTTCACGCGGCCTTTTGAATCCTGAACGAGCTGCTTCTCATAATGGCAGTAGTCGCGGATTGCCACCTGCACTAATTTGTCGACTTTTTCAAGCTTCAAAACATTATAAAATATTGAAGCATGCGAATATTCAAAGCCTTCGAAGCGCTCGCGCAGGTCGCTGTGAGCGTCGACGTGCAGAACGCCGTAATTGACACCTATATTATTAAGGTATTGGTGATAGGGAAGGGGTGTGCTGTGGTCGCCGCCCAGAAGTCCCACCTTCTTACCTTGTTTCTTCCAATATGCAATGCGCTCGCGCAGCCATGCGAACATCTTCTCGAAACCGTCTTCAATGGCTTTGTATTTCGCCTCGAATTTCCACGGGAACTCGTCGACTTCGCCGTTTTCGATGCCTTCGATTATCTCTTCGCTGACAGGAGCGAGCTTGTCATGCAGTTTCCTCAGTTCCTTTGGAAACTCATCCATCCAGATGCCGCGTTGCCACAAATCAGGGTAGTCGTGATGGCAGAGGTCGACCTGCATCGAGCCATCGAACACCGCACTCGGACCGTCTACAGTGCCGCGATTATAACTCGTTGTCAGCTCCCATTCCACTGGGATAATAATTATTTCAGCTTCCTCAGCCGTGCAAGGCAGTCCGTAAATGCCCGAACCTAAAGCCGCCGCCGCATTGGGATCAAAAGATTTCTCCGACATAATGTTGAAATTTTTTGCAAAAATACAAAAAATAGTTTAGAGTTGAGAGTTTAGAGTGTAGAGTAGTGAAAAGTTTAGAGTGGAAAGAAAAAAAAAGAGCCTCGAAAGGCTCTTTTTTCTAATGGCTAATAGCTAATGGCTAGTAGCTTATTCTAATGTGTGGATTACGAGTCCTGAACGGAGTTTCGGCTCAAACCATGTGGTCTTAGGTGGCATGATGTTGCCGGTGTCAGCAATGTCGATGATCTGTTTCATTGAAACAGGATACATTGCGAAAGCGACTTTCATTTCACCATTGTCAACACGACGTTTCAACTCGCCGAGACCGCGGATACCGCCGACGAAGTCGATGCGCTTGTCGGTGCGGAGATCCTTGATGCCGAGGATGTTGTCCAACACGTTGTTGCTCAAAATTGTCACATCGAGAACGCCGATTGGGTCGTTGTCATCGTATGTGCCAGGTTTTGCGCTCATCTTGTACCAGTGACCGTCGAGGTACATGCTGTGCTCGTGCAGTTTAGCTGGCTTGTAGATCTCTGTTCCCATGTTGGTGACATCGTATGTCTTGCCGAGAGCCTTGATGAACTCGTCTTTGCTCAAGCCGTTCAGATCCTTAACAACGCGGTTGTAGTCGATGACGTTCAGCTGGTTGTCAGGGAAGATAACTGTCATGAAGAAGTTGTATTCCTCTTTGCCTGTGTGGTGTGGGTTGTGCTCTTTCTTCTCCTGTCCGACCAATGCTGCTGCAGCGCTGCGGTGGTGACCGTCGGCGATGTACATTGCAGGGACTTTCTTGTCGAAGAGTTCAACTAACTTGGCGATGGTAGCCTTGTCGTCGATGACCCAGAAACGATGACCGAAACCGTCTTCCTTAGCGATGAAGTCGTAGATTGGCTTCTCATGGCGAACGATGTTGTTGACGATAGCGTCAATCTCGTTCACTGCTGGATATGCGAAGAACACTGGTTCCACGTTGGCGTTGGTGATGCGGACGTGTTTCATACGGTCCTCTTCCTTGTCCTTACGTGTCAACTCATGTTTCTTGATGACTTTGTTGATATAGTCCTCGCTCCAGGCGCATGCCACGATACCATACTGCCAGTGTGCGTTGGCGTCTTTCGGGTTCATGCTCTGTGCGTAGATGTACAGCTTCTCTTCGTTGTCCTGGACGAGCCATCCGTAGTCTTTGAACATGTTGAAGTTCTCAACAACTTTGATGTAAGTCTCAAGGTCGCTGTCTTTGTGGCCAGCTGGAAGGTCGATTTCAGCTTTGGTCACGTGGAGAAGGCTGTAAGGGTTGCCTGCGCATTCCTCGCGTGCTTCTTCTGTGTTCAAAACGTCGTATGGTCTTGAAGCTAATTTCTCAACGATATCAACCGGTGGACGATATCCTTTGAAAGGTCTTATAACTGACATATTGTTTCGTTTTTATTTGTTAACCTGGAATTTTGTGCAACCGTCTTTGAAGAAGCCCACGATCTGGCGAGCTGCTGCAAGACCTGCGTTCATGTTAGCTTCAGCTGTCTCAGCACCCTGTTTCTTAGGTGTTGCGAAGAAACGTGGAGCGAACTGTGCCAATGCCTCTGCGTTTGCCGGAGCGATGTCTGTCACATACTTAAAATCTGTTCTTTCAGCGAGCATCTTCTCCATGTCAGCCTCGTTGATGACTTCTTTACGAGCTGTGTTGACCAAGCAGCCACCCTTTGGCATCTTTGAAAGAAGAGCGTAGTTGATGCTGTTCTTTGTCTGGTCGTTTGCAGGGATGTGCAATGAGATGTAGTCGCAGTGTGCGTAGAGTTCCTCGAGTGTTGCAGGGACGTGAACGCCTTCAGCTTCCATCTTCTCTGTTGGTACGAATGGGTCGAATGCCCAGACTTCCATACCGAGAGCTTTAGCTTTTTCTGCCACGAGGCGGCCGACGTTACCGTAAGCCTGGATACCGACTCTCTTGCCTTTCAATTCGCAACCTGTGCCAGGTTTGAATGTGTTACGGGCCATGTAGATCATCATACCGATTGCCAATTCAGCAACTGCGTTTGAGTTCTGGCCTGGAGTGTTCATTGCCACGATGCCTCTTGCTGTGCAAGCTGCGAGGTCGAGGTTGTCGAAACCTGCGCCGGCGCGAACCACGATCTTGAGGTTCTTGGCGTGGTCGATGACTTCCTTAGTCACCTTGTCTGAACGCACGATGAGAGCGTCAGCGTCAGCGACTGCATCGTAGAACTGCTGCACGTCGGTGTATTTCTCGAGTTTTGCGAAGCTGTAACCGGCTTCTTCAACTATTTTCTGGATTCCATTGACAGCTGCTGCTGAGAATGGCTTTTCTGTTGCAACTAATACTTTCATTTTTAATCTTTTAAATTATTTACTGCTAATGGCTAATGGCTAATAGCTAATAGCTAATGGCTTATTTATTAGCTTTTTCAAAGTCTTGCATGCACTGTACGAGAGCTTCAACTGACTCGATTGGGCAGGCGTTGTATAATGAAGCGCGGAAGCCGCCGACTGAACGGTGACCCTTGATACCGACCATGCCGCGTTCTTTTGCGAATGCCATGAAAGCGTCCTGGAGGTCTTCACGACCTGGAGCCATCACCCAGCAGTGGTTCATGATTGAACGTGAGTCTTTCTCTGCTGTTCCGACGAACATTGAGTTGCGGTCGATTTCTTCGTAGAGGAGGTTTGACTTCTTGACAGCGAGTTTGTTCATAGCCTCGACACCGCCGATGGTGTTCTTCAACCATGTCAATGTCTCGTGCATGACGAAGATAGGAAGTACTGGAGGTGTGTTGAACATACTGACGTTCTTGGCTTCTTCAGCAGCGTGTGTCTTATAGTCAACCATTGTTGGAAGTGGGTTCATGTAAGCGCGGTCGCCGATGTTGCCGAGGAGGTCTTTACGGACGATGACGAATGTCACGCCAGCAGGACCGACGTTCTTCTGAGCACCACCGTAGATGAGACCGTATTTCTTCACGTCGACTGGACGGCTCATGATATCTGATGACATATCAGCAACGAGTGTCACAGGGCAATCCATATCGGTGCGGATCTCTGTACCGTAGATTGTGTTGTTTGTTGTGATGTGGAAGTAGTCAGCATCTGTAGGGATGGTGTAGCCTTTCGGAATGTATGTGTAGTTCTTGTCTTCTGATGAGGCAACAATCTCAACTTTACCGAACAATTTAGCTTCTTTAGCTGCTTTCTTTGCCCAAACACCTGTCTGGAGGTAAGCTGCCTTTGTCTTAAGCAAGTTAGCTGGCACTGTGAAGAACTGTGTGCTTGCGCCGCCACCGAGGAAGAGGACCTCATATTCTGCAGGAATATTGAGGATGTCGCGCCACAACTGACGTGTTTCTTCCATGATACGCTCCCAACCTGGAGTACGGTGTGAAATTTCCATCAAACCGATACCTGTGTTGTCAAAATTGCGAATTGCGTTGATAGTTGATTCAACGGCTTCTTTTGGAAGGACGCATGGTCCCGCATTGAAATTGTGTTTCATTACGTTTATATTTTAAGTTGTTATTATTTAAAATTTCCTTAATTTTTCTTGCTTTTTTAGCGTTGCAAAGTTAGTAAATAAAACTATATAAAACACAAAAGATAAAAATCTTTTTATGTTGTTATATAACGCTGATAATCAATATTTTAGAAAGGCTTTATCTGTCTGCCGGGAAATAACACGACTCGTAGTCAGTCACAATCTTGGACATAACATCCATCTCAATGGCCAAACGGCTGTCAACCGTCGGCATCCCGCAAACCAAAAGGAAAAGCTCCTCGTATCGCATAAGCGCGAATTCGTACTGATCGATAATTGTATTGCTCATGAGTTCCTCCTTCATTGTAACTTGACACTGCAAAAATAAACAATAATTTTGTAATAAGCAAGAAAAAATAAAAATTTTTGCGATTTTAATTTTTCACGACAAAAATGAATTTTTGGCATAAACCATGACAAATTTTCCTGAAAATCAACTCATATTTTAAATAATAAGATGTCAACTCATATTTATAAGGTGTTGAAAATCAACGAAAATAAATTTTTAAAAAATTTTTCAAAAAAATGATTTGCGTATTGAAAAATGTTGTATTTTTGCCGTCCGAATTGAAAGGAAAATTATACAGCAATGAAAAAAGACATACATCCAAAGAACTACAGACTGGTCGTGTTTAAAGACATGTCAAACGACCACGCTTTTATGTCACGTTCCACCATCAACACAAAGGAAACTATCGTTTGGGAAGACGGTAATGAGTATCCATTGGTGAAACTTGAGATTTCAAACACATCACACCCATTCTACACTGGTAAGATGAAACTCGTCGACACAGCAGGTCGCGTCGATAAGTTCAACAACAAGTACAAAAAATTCCAGGAAGCTAAGAAAAAATAATCCCAGAATAGGTTTGTTAAATTTTTCATAATGAAGTTTTGCCCTTGCCAGAAATGACAAGGGCTTTTTTTGGCACGATTTTTGATAGAGTGAGTCTGAAAAAACGTTTTTATGGATAATCAAATCAACCACGATATAATTCTCAGTGACATCATTGAGGCTGATACAGAATACATCCCGCTGTTTTCGCCGGAAGACGAGAAACGCATGATCGACGCGCAACTTCCAGAGGAGCTGCCTGTCATGGCTCTGCGTAACGCCGTGCTGTTCCCGGGCGTGGTCATACCGATCACGGTCGGCAGAAACAAGACCATACGCCTCGTGAAGGACGCATATAAAAAAGGTATGGATATAGGCGTCATCACGCAACGCGACGCCAAGGTGGAAGACCCGCAGCAAGCTGACCTATTTGAAATAGGTACTATAGCGCAGGTCATGAAGACACTGGAGATGCCAGATGGAAACACTACCGTCATCATTCAGGGTAAACGCCGTTTCAGACTGGAAGAGATAACTGCCACAGAACCTTATCTGCGAGGCAGAATCACTCCGTTTGGCGATAGCTCGCCAGTGCCACGCGACCGCCAGTTCAAGGCTTTGATACAGAGCATCAAGGATATGGCGATGCAGATCGTGCAGAAGTCGGGAGCAGTGCCATTTGAGGCGACATTCGCAATCCGTAACATCGAGAGCCCTTGGTTTATGGTCAACTTCATCGCAAGTAACCTCGTAGCGAAGATGGAAGACCGTCAGAAGTTGCTGGAAATCAATGATATAACGAAGTTTGCCAACGAGTTGCTGAAGTTCCTCAACAAGGAGATGCAGATGGTCGATCTGAAACAGCAGATTCAGAGCAAGGTGAAGACCGACCTCGATAAGCAGCAACGCGAATATCTTCTGAATCAACAACTTAGAACTATTCAGGAAGAACTTGGCGGTACGCCGAACGAACAGGATATCAAGGAACTGACACAGAAGGCAGCGAAGAAGAAATGGAGCAAGGAAGTGGCGGATGTGTTTAATAAGGAGCTCCAGAAACTGCAGCGCATGAACCCACAGCAGGCTGACTACGGTATCCAGCATAACTATCTGGAATATCTTGTAGAGCTGCCGTGGAACGAATATACAAAGGATAATTTCGACCTTGAACACGCTCAGAAAGTGCTCGACAAAGACCATTTCGGACTTGAGAAAATCAAGGACAGAATCGTGGAGCATCTGGCAGTTTTGAAGCTGAAAAACGACATGAAAGCCCCGATTTTGTGCCTCGTCGGACCTCCTGGAGTAGGTAAGACATCACTTGGTAAGTCGATAGCTAAGGCATTGGGACGCAAGTACATACGCATGTCGTTGGGCGGCGTTCGCGATGAGTCAGAGCTTCGTGGACACCGTAAGACATACATCGGCGCAATGCCAGGCCGAATCATTCAGAATCTGAAGAAAGCGAAGTCGTCAAACCCTGTATTTATCCTCGACGAAATCGACAAGGTGAGTGGCAACAACATCAACGGCGACCCGCAGGCCGCATTGCTCGAAGTCCTTGATCCTGAACAGAATAACACCTTTAACGATAACTTTATCGAGCTGGATTACGACCTCTCGAAGGTGATGTTTATCGCCACGGCGAATAACCTCCAGACCATACATCCTGCATTGCGCGACAGAATGGAAATCATCGATTTGAACGGCTATCTGCGTGAGGAGAAATACGAGATTGCAAAACGCCATCTTATCCCGAAGCAGTTGAAGGAACACGGTCTGAAGTCGAAAGATGTGACGTTCTCTGAGTCTATCATTTATAAGATTATTGATGACTACACTCGTGAGGCAGGCGTCCGTAACCTCGAACGCAAAATCGCCGACGTGATTCGTAAGAAGGCGAAGGCTATCGTTGTTGGCGGCGAATACGAGAAGAAAGTCACAGAGGACGATTTGAAGAAAGCCTTAGGCGTGCCTATGCATCACGATGAGGAAGAGGTGAAACACACCATGCCTGGCGTCGCCATCGGATTGGCATGGACACCGGTCGGCGGCGAGATTCTGTCGATTGAAGTCAGCTTGAGCAGGGGCAGGGGAGCGCTAAACATGACAGGTAACCTCGGCGACGTGATGAAGGAGTCGGCGACGATAGCATACGAGTTTATTAAAGCCCATGCTAACGAATTGAAAATCAATCCGATAGTGTTTGAAGAATGGAACGTTCACATCCATGTCCCGGAAGGCGCTACGCCTAAAGACGGCCCATCAGCAGGCATCACCATGCTGACAGCGCTTACGTCTGCATTGACGCAGCGTCGTGTCAAGGACAAGCTCGCGATGACAGGTGAAATTACGCTTCGTGGCAGAGTGTTGCCAGTTGGCGGCATCCAGGAAAAGATGCTGGCTGCCAAACGAAACAACGTGACAGATGTCATTTTGTCACGTGACAACGAACGCGACTTCATGGATATAAAGAAAGAATACATCGAAGGTCTGCAGTTCCATTTCGTCGACAACATGCTCGAGGTCCTGGACCTCGCCTTGGAGAAAGAGCAAGAGGTTAATTCATTGGATTACAACAAGTTCCTGGTGGATTCACATAAGAAAGTGGCTGGGTTTAAGGCATAAAATATGATGACGAACAAATAAAGTGTTTGTCATTGTGAAAAAATATTTATCTTTGCCCAGTCTAACTAATACTATTTTAACTATGAAAAGATCTACTAAAGTAATGGCTGTTGTAATGCTAATGACAGCGATGGTTTTCACTGTAGGATGTAAAAAAGATAAGAATGATGTACCAGGCGGTGGAGGTGACGGTGCCGACACTCGTGAATACGTCGACCTCGGATTGCCGAGCGGTCTTTTGTGGGCTACTTGCAACATCGGTGCACAAACCCCAGAGGCCTACGGCAACTATTTTGCCTGGGGTGAGATCCAGCCTAAGACCAATTACAAATGGAGCACATACAAGTACTGCAACGGTAGCTATAACACCATCACAAAATACTGCTATGACCCTCATTGCGGCTATGAAGGCTATACCGACACTTTGACTGTTCTGCTACCTGATGATGACGCCGCAGCAGTCATATGGGGTGACGGTTGGCGTATGCCTACCTATGAGGATTGGGACGAATTGCTCCAAAATACAACTTTAACAAGGACGACCCAGAACGGCGTGAATGGTGTTTTGTTTACAGCCATAAATGATAGCACTAGTCTGTTCTTGCCTTGTGCCGGCTACTACCTTGATGGCGACCTCATGTACGCTGGCGAAGAAGGTTACTATTGGTCGAGTTCTCTAAAAACTAATACCGCGTATGAGGCAAAGGCCCTCGTCATCTATTCGGATTACTTTACCTACTCCAGCAGTCGCGATGCCGGCCAGTGTGTCCGACCTGTGCGATCTGCCAGGTAGTAATATCAGGCACTATAATTCCTGTTAATCCTGTAAATCCTGTCTGAATAAAATCTTGTCGGAAGTGTAAACTTCTCCAGCTGTGGTCTGGATGACAGCTTCAAGTTGTAAGTCCGGGGTGTCTTTTGCGAGATATTCCAGACTTTCCATTATCTCGTCGAGGTGGTAGCGGCGGGCGTGGGCTCCACGGTATTTGCCATTAGGCTCGAAGTCGCTGTCAATCTCGTCGTATTCGAGGCGGAAGAAGTCGGTGCCGTCGTCGAAAGGGTGGGAGATCTTGAAAAACGGCTCCTCAAAAGAGATGTCGTAACTTTTTGAATACCTGAAGTTTACGTCTAAAACGAAATAAGGCCACTCTGTGAGGATTCTCTTTGCCTCCATCTTGATTTGCACCTTGTGTGACGCCGCATCGGCAAGACTGTCGATGACTTCCATCGGGAAAAGTGGCACGTTGGTGGCGTTGGAGCGCATGAAACTTAGCAGCTTGTCGCGGTTGTTCAATGGCACGATGATGGTGTTGTCGCCATAGTTGGTGATGACGAGGATGCCGCGGTCAACATGTATAGCTTTAATGCGCATTTCTTGAAAATTTTTGCAAAAATAAGGATTTTTTTAATTACTTTTGCAGGAGATTTCTCCGTTCCGCTTCGCTCCAGTCGAAATGACGGGAAAAAGGGGCGCTCCAGTTGAAATGACGGATGGGAGCGTACGTCCAGTCGATAAGACAAGGTGTGAGTACGTCATTTCGACTGGAACGTAATGAAATGGAGTGGAATGGAGAAATCTCCGGCAAAAAATGAAAAAGTTATTATTCATATTATTCGTTATTCTTCTCGCCTCGTGCGGAAAGAAAGACCCGGACGCTGACTTGAAGATTTTCAAGTATAACGAGGCGGCGGGAATCCTCACTTTGGACCCGATTTATGCCAAGGACCAGCCTCATATCTGGGCTTGTAACCAATTGTATAACAGTCTCGTAGCTTTCGACAATGAGATGAACGTGGTGCCGGCGGTGGCGAAGAGTTGGGACATATCCGAGGACGGAAAAACATACAATTTCTTGCTTCGCGACGACGTGTTTTTCCACAACGACAGCTGTTTTAACGGAAAGAGCAGGCGAGTGTTTGCTCAAGACTTTGAATATTCATTCAACAGATTGATTGACAGAAAGTTAAGCTCGCCAGGCTCATGGATTTTCGCTCAGGTGAAACAAGATGACAACAGATATGCTTTCAAGGCGCTGAACGACTCGGTTTTTCAAGTGGAGTTGAAAGAGCCATTTCCGGCGTTTCTCGGCATATTATCAATGACTTACGCCTCGGTGGTGCCTCAAGAAGCGGTGGAGTTTTACGGAGAGAATTTCGGCCGTCATCCGGTGGGAACAGGGCCGTTCAAATTTCAATATTGGAAGGAAGGCGTACGCCTCGTGATGCGCAAAAATCCTGATTATTTCGAGTTTGAAAACGGTGAACGTTTGCCATATCTTGATGCTGTTTCGGTGAGTTTCCTCATCGACAAGCAGGTCGCTTTCATGGAGTTTGTGAAAGGAAAAACCGATTTCATGTCGGGCGTCGATGCACGTTACAAAGACGAGCTTCTGACACGTGACGGCTTTTTGAGAAGCAAATATGAGGACAAGTTTTATCTCATTCGCGAGCCATATCTGAATACCGAATATCTTTCGTTTTACATTGATAATCAAGAAGAAAGGACTGATAAAGAACGTGCTGTGGCGTTGCGTCAGGCAGTGAATTATTCCATTGATAGGGAGAAGATGCTACGTTATCTGAGAAACGGCATTGGGACGCCCGGAAACGGCGGAATCATCCCTGCGGGACTGCCTGGATATGATTCTTTGGGACAAATAGGATATGCTTTCAATCAGCAGAAATCGTTCGAGATTATCGAGAAATATCACTTGCAAGGAAGTGAGATAAAGCTTTATACCACAAAGGAATACATCGATTTGGCGAAGTTTGTGCAGTCGTCGGTGACTGATGTCGGGTTGGTGTGCAAGGTGGAGGAGATGATGCCGGCGGCTTTGCGTGAGAAACGTGCCCAGTGCAGCCTGCCGTTCTTTCGCTCGTCGTGGGTGGCCGATTATCCGGACGCAGAGAATTATCTCTCGCTTTTTACGACGGAAAATCTTGCTCCGAAAGGCCCCAATTACACCCATTATTCTAACCCGAAATTTGACAAGCTTTACGCGAAAGCGATTGCCACTAACGACTTGAAAATCAGAGCCGAAATATATCACGAAATGGACTCATTGATGATGACCGAGGCACCCGTTGTGATACTGTTTTACGACGAGGTGTTGCGATTCGTCAACAAACGGGTGAGTGGATTCGACGGAAACCCCGTGAATTTGCTGAATTTGAAGACGGTTAAAATCGATTGAAAAATTTTTGATAATCAGTGAATTTCGTGTTAAAAAATTTTGTAATTTTGCAGCGCTTTTTTGCGAAAATAATTTTGATATGATAAATATTACATTTCCTGACGGTGGTGTCAGACAGTTTGAAGCGGGCGTAACGCCAATGGACATTGCTAAAAGCATTAGCGAAGGCTTGGCTCGCAACGTGTTGTCGGCAAAGGTGAACGACAAGATGTGGGATGCTCTTCGTCCAATCAACGAAGACGCTAATATTCAATTGTTTACATGGAACGATCCAGAAGGAAAAGCTACAGTTTGGCACTCATCGGCACACCTCATGGCAGAGGCTATCGAGCAGCTGTACAAAGGTGTGAAGTTCGGCATCGGTCCTGCCATCGAGAGCGGTTTCTATTATGACATCGATACCGGTGACATGACATTGACAGAGGAAGACCTCGTGAAGATTGAGAAAAAGATGCTCGAGCTCGCCAAGGAAAAACAGGCATTTGAGCGTGTTGACGTGTGCAAGGCTGACGCTTTGAAATATTTCACTGAGAAAGGTGATGAGTACAAAGTAGAGCTTATCAACGAGCTTGAAGACGGTACCATAACATACTATAAATCAGGAACTTTCACTGATTTGTGCCGCGGACCGCATATCCCAGATACTTCATGCATCAAGGCTGTGAAGCTGACATCTATCGCTGGCGCTTACTGGCGTGGCGATGAGAACCGCAAGCAGCTGACACGTATCTACGGTATCACATTCCCGAAGCAGAAAGAGCTCGAAGAATACCTCGTTCTTCTTGAGGAAGCTAAGAAACGTGATCACCGCAAACTCGGCCGTGAACTTGAGCTTTTCATGTTCACCGACATGGTTGGCAAAGGTCTCCCGATGTGGCTCCCAAGAGGTACAGCTCTGCGTAACCGCCTCCAGGAATATCTTACAAAGATTCAGAAACACTATGGTTATGAGCAGGTTATCACCCCTCATATCGGAAATAAGAATCTTTATGTGACATCAGGTCACTGGGATCATTACGGCAAGGATAGCTTCCAGCCAATCACCACACCTGAGGAAGGCGAGGTTTATCTGCTGAAGCCTATGAACTGCCCTCATCACTGCATGATTTACAAATGGCAGCCACGTTCTTACAAGGACCTCCCACTGCGTTTGGCAGAGTTCGGAACAGTATACCGTTACGAGCAGAGCGGTGAGTTGCACGGTTTGACACGTGTACGTTCGTTCACACAAGACGACGCTCACATCTTCTGCCGTCCTGACCAGGTGAAAGATGAGTTCCTCCGCGTGATGAACATCATCGAAATCATCTTCAAGGCATTGAAATTCGAAAACTTCGAGGCACAGATTTCACTCCGTGACCCTAACAACACCACAAAATACGTCGGTACAGACGAGAATTGGGAGAGAGCAGAACAGGCTATCAAGGAAGCTTGCGCTGAGAAGGGTCTTCCGGCAAGAGAAGAGACAGGTGAGGCTGCATTCTACGGTCCTAAGTTGGACTTCATGGTGAAAGACGCCCTCGGCCGTCGTTGGCAGCTTGGCACCATCCAGGTTGACTACAACTTGCCAGAGCGTTTCGACCTCACATATATCGGCTCAGACAACGAGAAACACCGTCCTGTGATGATTCACAGAGCGCCATTCGGCTCGATGGAGCGTTTTGTGGCTGTGTTGCTCGAGCACTGCGCCGGCGACTTCCCGTTGTGGCTCGCTCCAGACCAGGCTATCATCCTGCCTATCAGCGAGAAATATCAGGAATACGCAGAGAAGGTGTATGAGACATTGAAGAATTCTGAAGTCAGAGTGTTGCTCGACGACAGAAGCGAGAAGATTGGTCGTAAGATCCGTGACGCCGAATTGAAGAAGATTCCTTACATGCTCATCGTGGGCGAGAAGGAAGAAGGCGAGGGCTTGGTGTCAGTGCGTAAGCGCGGTACAGGCGACCTCGGTTCGATGCCGGTTGCTGAATTCGCCAAGATGGTTGAAAATCAGGTGGCTGACGAACAGAAAGTTGAATATTAACATATTGTTTAATTAATATAGGAGATACATACCATAGCACTTCCAGTAAACAACGGAGGAAACCAGAACAGACCTCCGAAAAGCAAGCAGAACGATGATCCGCACAGAATAAACAACAGGATCACGGCACCAATGGTGAGAGTCGTCGGCGAGGCCGGTGACAACGAGATACACCCGATTCGCGAGGCCATCAGAATGGCTGACGAGGCAGGTCTCGATTTAGTGGAGATTTCACCAAGCGCAAATCCACCGGTCTGTAAGATCATGGATTACAAGAAGTTCCTCTTCGACCAGAAGAAGAAACAGAAAGAAATCAAAGCTAAGGCTACCAAAGTGGTTATCAAGGAGTTACGTCTCGGTGCACAGATTGGCGACAGCGACTTCGAGTTTAAGTTGAACCACGCCAAGAAGTTCCTCGAGGACGGTGCTAAGGTGAAAGTCGATGTGTTCTTCCACGGACGTTCCATCGCCTACAAGGAGCAGGGAGAGCTGGTTTTGCTCAAGTTCGCTCAGGCGTTGGAGGATGTTGGCAAGGTTGAGTCATTGCCTAAGCTCGAAGGAAAGCGCATGTTGATGATAATAGCTCCTAAGAAATAAGAAAGACACTCATTCATAACTTTAAAAATAGTTTTAAAATGCCTAAAATGAAAACAAAATCCGCTGCCAAGAAACGTTTCAGAATCACTGGCACCGGTTTAGTCAAGAGAAAGCACGCTTATCACAGCCACATTTTGACAAAGAAGACCAACAAACGTAAACGCGCTTTAGGTCATCAGACAATTGTGGAGCAGGCCAACATGGCAGCTGTAAGAGAAATGCTTCTCATGTAATCAACAAAATTGTTTAACTCTTGTTAGAGCGGAAGAAAGTTCCCGGACAGATGCGGGGCGCTCTAGCGGATAAAAATTAGAAAATTATGCCAAGATCAGTAAATGCAGTCGCTTCAAGAGCAAGACGCAAAAAAGTATTAAAACAGACGAAGGGACAGTTCAGCGCACGTAAGAACGTCTGGACAGTGGCCAAGAACTCTTGGGAAAAGGGTTTGACCTACGCCTATCGTGACAGAAAGGCCAAGAAACGTGATTTCAGAAGCCTTTGGATTGTACGTATCAACGCTGCCGCACACGAGTACGGTATGACATACAGTACATTCATGGGTAAGATTCATGCTGCCAACATCGACCTCAACCGCAAGGTTTTAGCCGACCTGGCTTTGAACAACCCAGAAGCTTTCAAAGCTATTGTTGAAAAAATAAAATAATGTTTTCAAAGAATGAGTGGTAAAAAAAGCCCGCCGTGAGGCGGGCTTTTTTGTTTATCCTTGATGTGTCTCTCTTAGCAAGTCATTTACCGTTTTCACCGGGTTGAACGTCAGAATCGGGACTTCGACGAAGATGGTGATCCAGTCGGCCATGGCACCGTTCCAGAGGCCGGGGAGCTCCATGGCTTTCAGGTCTATGCCGTCTTTCGACTTCAACGAGATGAAGCCTGTCTCAGGATCGACGTAATCCGGCAAATTGAACGAGTTGCCCTTGAAATCCTGGGTGGCGCAGACCAGATCGACGGGGTTGAAGTGGGTGGAGGAGCGGAACATCGCCTCCTGCTTCTCGTTCTTGTGGTCTATCTGCGACGACTCGACAATCTGAAGCGAGATCTCGTCGCTGCTGTTGCGGGTGAAATAAGGACCTCCGCCAGGCTCGCCCTCGTTTTTCACCATACCGCATACGCGCATCGGGCGGTTGAGCTTGTCATAGAGGAAGTCGATTTTCTCGATTTCGTTGTAGGTGCTGAAGAAATCAGGGATGTCGATCATCAGCTGGTTTTTCGCGAAAGCGGTGATTTCGGCAAGTTCCTCGTTGGTGACGTCGCCATCGTCGAGCAGCTCGAGATATTCGAACTGTTGCTGCTGCAGGCGGAAGAGGTAGCCGCCAAGCACCTTTTTATATTCGTAGGTGGTTGCCTTGAATCGGTCGGGAACCACGTTGTCGATGTTCTTGATGAATATGATTTCCTTGTGTAAGTCGTTGAGGTTCTGTATCAAAGCACCGTGTCCGCCCGGACGGAACACCAGCTTGCCGTCTTTGTCGCGGAACGGCTCGTTGTTCATGTCGACAGCTATGGTGTCGGTCGACGGCTTCTGCACCGAGAAACTGATTTCGTATTTTATGCCGAACTGTTTCTCGTATTTTGGCACGACATAATTCACGATCTTCTTGAAGATATCTAGATGCTCCTGCGACACTGTGAAATGCAGCTTTGCCACCTCGCCGTTGTTGCTGTATTCAGCGGCTTCCACGAGATGTTCCTCCATTGCGAGACGAGCCGAATCGCCATATTTGTGGAACTTCAGCAATGCCTTCGGGAGGTTGCCGTAGTTCATGCCGTCGGCGTTGAGAAGAGTCTCGACAATCTCAACTAACTCGTTGTTTTCCAACATCTTTTCGATGTCTTTGCCTTTGGCTTGAAGTTGGCATTTCAGGTTATGGAAGAAAGCGAAATCATGGATTCCTATGAAAAAATTCTCGACTGAATCGGGTTTGATCTTCTCTTTTTTGAGGAAATCAGCCGGAATCTCCTTATTTTTATACTCTTCGACGAATGCGTAGAGATTCTTGAACATTCGGCTTGCCGCACCCGAAGCAGGCACAAACTTGATGACATCGTAGTATTTTTTGTCCTCGTCGAACTGCCTGACAAGCTCTTTTATCTCGTTTTCATTGAAACGGACGATGCCTTTCCCTATTGTTGCAGGCGCGATCAGGTCGCTGAAAGCAAATCCGTTTTTAAACTGAACTATCTGATTTTCAACTTGTTGCGATGAAATTCCCAAAGCTTCGAGTTGCTGTTTGTCGGCAGAAGAGAGTGTTGTCATAATACGAAAAATTTATCCTTACAAAGTTAAATTTTTTTTTCATAGGAAGAAAATATTTTTAAGAAAATTGATAAAATCAAAAATTATGTGTATCTTTGCGATATAAAAATGATGTTTAACTTTTAATATTAATAATATGAACAAAAAAATTGAAGACGCTATCAATGCGCAAATTAATGCTGAACTTTGGTCGGCATACCTTTATTTGTCAATGGGAACCAACTTCCGCGCGAAAGGTTTGGACGGCATCGCCAACTGGTTTGAGGTACAGTTCAAGGAGGAGCAGGACCACGCCATGATTCTTTACAAATACATGCAGAGCCGTGGCGCACGCGTGGTTTTGAAGCCTATTGCGAAGGTTGAGACGGAATGGAAATCACCAGTTGAGGCCTTTGAGGACACTCTCGCTCACGAGCAGAAGGTGACAGCCATGATTCACAACATCAACAAACTCGCTATCGAGGCTAAGGACTATGCCACACAGAACCGCATGGTTTGGTTCATTGACGAGCAGGTGGAGGAGGAGGAAGAGGCTGGTAAGAACCTCGATGCAGTGAAAATGATTGGTGACAATCCTCTCGGACTGTTTATGTTCGACAAGGAATTGGGTGCCCGTGAATATCATCAGGCATCGGCGCTGAAGTAAGCCATTAGTTAGCCATTAGCTGTTAGCTATAAGCCATTAGTAGAGCCGCACGACAGTGCGGCTCTATTTTTTTATCTGCACATTCTTTCAATCAGCTCGGAATGCTGGGGGTATTGCTTTGACAACTCTTTCTTATCAGCCAATTCGAAGTTCTCGAAAGAGAAAGCGGGGGCGACGGCGCATCCGACGAGCGTGAAGCCTTGTTTTGACGGGATTTCGGCGGAAAACCATTGCTCGGGTTGGATTATTACTTGCATCTCGCTTTCGGGTGAGAGATTGTGAACGAGGAGTTTCCCATCAGTGTCGATGACATAGATGTTGAGCGGCTCCCCGGCATGATAATACCAAATCTCTACCACATCATGCAGCCGGTGAAACGCCGATATGTCGTTGGCGGTCAGCATGTAATAGATGGTCGAGATGTCCTTTTTGCCGGATTCGTCGTTGCCGAAAAGCTGGCGGAAGTAGCCTCCTTCGGGATGCGGCTCAAGGCCGAGGCTGGTGATATAATGTTGTGCGTTCATATATTAATGATTTACGACTGCAAAGATAATAAATTTATTTCAAGACCTTCAACTTCGACCACGTTTGAAGCGCCACTGATATGATAATCAATGCGATGCCGAGAATGAACGAGAAATTCAGATCCTGATACTCATTGAAAATCAGCATTGCAATGATGATGCTGTAAACTGACTCAAGGTTGTATGTCAAATTCACAGTAAAAGCGTCAATCTTCTGTAACACAATGATTTGCAAAAGGCATAAGCCGATAGTACAAACGACAACCATAAACGCTATATACGGATAATCCAAACCAGTAGGCATGAGTTTTCCGACAGGGATGAAATAGTTGTAAATCGGCAAAATCACACTTAAAACGACCAGACCGCCCACCATCTCCCAGAAGAGCATATTCTTGGCCTCATAACGCTTTCCGACGTGCTGGTTGGCGATGGCGAACAGGGCGTATAAAGCTGAAGATACTATTCCAAAAACAATGCCCAGGCGATATCGGGTGTCGAAGTGGAAAATCAGATAAACGCCACAAACCGTAAGGATGCTGAACAGGAACTCACTTATTGAGAATTTATGTTTGTTGATTATTGGGTCGAATAATGCCGTGAAGAACCCGACCAACGAGAAACACACCACGCCAATCGAGACGTTGGATGCCTTGATGCTGGCGTAGAAAAACACCCAATGAAGGCAGAGCAACACGCCCACACCTCCCATCTGGCATATGTCGTTGAATTTGTAACGTTTAAGATCTTTTCGGAATAGAAGAAAAAGAGCCATCAAAGCCGCGGCCCAAGCCATACGATGCCACACGAGGACGGCGGAATCCAGTTCGATGAGCCGACCCAAAACTCCTGTAAACCCAGCGATGAAAACCGACAGATGCAGGAGCAGGAAGCCTTTGTTGGTGTTGCCGTTAATCATACATTTCTCCTATCAATTCCCGGATTGAATCAGCTGAAGGCTCTCTTTGGAAAACGTGGAAAATGTAGTGAAACCGCCTGTATATTTAACGAGCAGCGACACAATGTAACGCAAAGCTCCTCCAAAGAAGCTGCCAGCGCCGATTATAAGGATGTTTTTTAGCATAATCATTCAGTGTTCTAATGTCTTTTCTTGGTATATTCCTCTTTTACAATTTCGTAAGAATTCCGTGTAAATGCAATAATCACGGTAGTCCTCGATGTTCATAATGCTTTTTTATTTCTGCAAAATTACTTGTTTTTTCCTATCTTTGCAAAAAAATATGACAATCCGAGATGCTATACCTTCAGATGCTACGTTTCTGGCCAAGTGCGTGATAGCCGGGATGCGCTCTTGCCGACTGTCCCATTCCCTAAAAAGGGGAAGTCTACATGAGAGGGCGTGACGCAGGTTGGTGATTTCCATGATGAAATTTTTTGCAAATATAAATAAAAGTCGCTAGTCTTTAGTCGTTAGTCTTTAGTTTTTGACAAAAAAAGAAAGGCTGTCGCAAGACAGCCTTTCTAAGGTCTAAAGTCTAACGACTAAAGACTAAAAACTATTCAGCCTTTCCGCCTTTTTCCTCTTTCTCGAGGTTTTCTTTCAATGTTGCGAGAACATCGAGGTCGCCGAGAGTTGTGCGCTCAACGTTGTCGTTGATCTGCTTCACAGCGCGCTTGGTGTTCTTTGCGGCTTTCTCCTTCTCAGCTGTTTCAGCTTCTGTTGCAGCGTTCTGCTTGTCTTCCCAGATGCGTGAGTGTGAGAGGATGATCTTCTTGTTTTCCTTCGAGAACTCGATGACCTTGAAATCCAAAGTCTCGTCAACCTTAGCGGTTGTGCCGTCTTCTTTCTTCAGGTGGCGGTTCGGGCAGAAGCCTTCAACACCGTATGGCAATGAGACGATGACGCCCTTGTCGCTTGTGCTGATGATTGTTCCCTGCTGGATTGAACCGACTGTGAAGATGCTTTCGAAGACATCCCATGGGTTCTCTTCAAGCTGCTTGTGGCCGAGGCTCAAGCGGCGGATCTCCTGGTCAACGTCGAGGACCACGACATCGATCTTGTCACCGATCTTGGTGAACTCTGCCGGATGTTTGATCTTCTTCGACCAGCTGAGGTCTGAGATGTGAATCATACCGTCAACGCCTTCTTCAAGTTCGACGAAGATGCCGAAGTTAGTGAAGTTGCGCACTGTGGCGGTGTGTTTTGAACCCTTTGGATAACGCTCCTGGATGTTCTCCCATGGATCTGGGACGAGCTGTTTCATACCTAGGCTCATCTTGCGCTCTTCGCGGTCGAGTGTGAGGACCTTGGCTTCCACTTCGTCGCCAATCTTCAGGAAGTCCTGAGCTGTGCGGAGGTGCTGTGACCATGACATTTCTGAAACATGGATAAGACCTTCAACGCCTGGAGCGATCTCGATGAACGCGCCGTAGTCGGCGAGGACAACGACTTTACCCTTAACGACGTCACCAACTTTGAGGTTCGGGTCGAGAGCATCCCATGGATGTGGGGTGAGCTGCTTGAGACCGAGGGCGATGCGTTTCTTGCTGTCGTCGAAGTCGAGGATAACGACCTTGATCTGCTGGTCGAGTTGGACGATTTCCTTAGGATCGTTGATACGGCCCCATGAAAGGTCGGTGATGTGGATAAGACCGTCAACACCGCCGAGGTCGATGAACACGCCGTAGTTGGTGATGTTCTTGACAACGCCTTCGAGAACCTGACCTTTTTCAAGCTTGCTGATGATTTCGCTCTTCTGCTGCTCGATTTCGTCCTCGATGAGGGCTTTGTGTGAAACGACCACATTCTTGTACTCCTGGTTGATCTTAACAACCTTGAATTCCATTGTGCTGTTGACGAATACGTCATAGTCGCGGATAGGTTTGACATCGATCTGTGAACCTGGCAAGAATGCCTCGATGCCGAACACGTCGACGATCAAGCCGCCTTTTGTACGGCTCTTGACGAAGCCGCGGACGATCTCCTGGCTGTCGTAAGCCTCGTTGACGCGGTCCCATGACTTGAGAAGGCGAGCCTTCTTGTGTGAAAGGATGAGCTGGCCGTTGATACCTTCCTGGTTCTCCACGTAGACTTCGATTTTGTCACCCACCTTAAGGTCTGGGTTGTGACGGAATTCTGAAATCGGAATAACACCATCTGATTTGAATCCGATGTTGACGACGACTTCGCGTGAAGTCTTTGCGACAACTGTTCCTTCGATAACTTCGTGATCGCCGATCTGGCTCATTGTCTTCTCGTACATGGCTTCCATGCGTGCGCGGTCTTCAGCTTTGTAGCTGTCGTGTTTCTTAGCGTCGCTGCTCCAGTCGAAGTCTTCTGATGGAACCGGTTTCACTTTCTGGATTTTTTCGGTGTTTTCTAATTCGCTCATTATTTTTTTTAAAAATTGTACCCGACGGCTCTTCCGAATTGGGCAATCGAGGATTGTTAAACTTTATTTTTCCATTTCAAGTCATTGATTTTCAATTACAAAAACCAATTCCGGAATAAGGCTCGAAAATGGACTGCAAAGATACACAAAAAATTGACTATTTGTCAACTTTTTTTAAAATATTTTTTTGATAATCTTGATGTTAGAACATAAAATAATGTTTATCTTTGCAAGCAAGATACTGAAAAGTTTGTGGAACTTTTTAACTTAATTAAATTATGGATAATAATATTCAAAAAAATGCGTCTCAAGAAGAGGCTCTTTACAAAGATGTATGTGGCATAATTGATGGCGTTCGCCGCCGTGTCGCGACCTATATGAATGCCGAAGTTTGCATGACCAATTGGTATATCGGCAAACGAATTAAGGATGATGTGCTTTATAATCAGAGGGCTGATTATGGTAAGCAAATCCTTAAGAATCTTTCTGTTAAGTTACAAGAAAAATATGGGAATGGCTGGAGTTACTACAAGTTGCAACATTGTGTACGCGCTGCGTACACTTTTTCGGAAGAAGAAATAGGATACGCAGTGCGTATCCAATTGACGTGGACTCTCGGTTCAGATTTTACTTTTGTTGCTCGGCAAAAACGTATAACGGTTGATTCTATTGATTATAAACTAGATTTGTTGTTTTTCCATCGCGAGCTTCGCCGACTTGTTGCCATCGATTTGAAATTGGGCAAGTTTAAACCTGAATACGAAGGGCAGATGCTTTTATATTTAAGGTATCTCAATAAAAATGAGCGAAAAGAGTGGGAAGAATCGCCAATCGGATTGATTCTATGCTCCGAAGGCAATACTGAACACGTTGAGTATCTGATGCTTGACAAGAATAGCCCAATTAAAGTTGCGCAATATTACACCCAGCTACTCGACAAAAAACTCTTGGCTGAAAAATTCAAGAAAGCTATTGCAATTGCCAAAGAAAACTATCAAGAGAGAAAAATGAATAAAGAAATTGATTGATTATGTTCCGACGATAAAGATGTATTATTTGGAGCAGAAATTTTCACATTTGAAGGAGATTGAGTGGCCAGAATCCCTTTAAAATAAGCAGTTTGCAGAGATAGACCATTTTGCGGACGTCAGCAAAATGGTCTTGCAATTTGAATAGTTGTTCTGTATCATCTTGCTGACGCCAGCAACATGATAATGTAAGCACAAACACCTTGTTTTACAGAAGATTAGCCGAGTTGGTAACAATCGTTACCAACTGAAAATTAGTGTTCTGAGATGGTTACATTATGTAACCGACTGAAACTTATTGAAAGCGTGACGTTTTGTCACGGGTTGAAAAATGTTGAAAACTTAACAAAAAATAACTTGTTTATATTTTTGCTTTAGACTACCTTTGCAAAGTTAATAATATAAAAGTTTATGGGCTCAATTCTTAAAATTATAGTTGATAAATCGTGTCAAATATATTGTGATCAAGAGTTTAAAGGTAATGCTCAACCAAATATTATGTTTCGATTGGAATTACGAAAAGGAGTATACCTTATAGAATTCAAAGATAATGAAACAATACTTTTGTCACAGGATTACGAAATGAAAACTAATGATGAAGAAGATTTGTTGAAGGTCTCACTATTTGATAGTGATAATATCGATAAAAAAGAACAAGAGTATAAAAGAATAGCTTCGTTGAATGTTGGCTTTTATGCCGACTTTGATGGATTATGGCTGGAAAATCAAGATACAAAAGAGAAAAGACTAATTACATATAACATTCCAGAATATAGTGGATTTGATAAATGTGGATTACAATATGTAAATCTTGGAGGTGAGGCATTCTGGGACTATGATGATGGAGTTATATCTACGGTTTATGCTCCATATACACATTATTGTGCTTATAAAGGTGGAAAATTTGGATGTATAAACAAACTAGGAGACGTACAAATTCCAATAATATATGACTCTCCAATTTATTTTTATGGCCCCAAAATAACGATTGCAAAAATTAATGAGAAGACTTACTTTATCGATAAATGGAATCAGATAAAATTTGAAAATATATACGAAGAAATTCCAGACGACACGCCTTTTATAGATAACACATGTATTGTTGCCAATAAAAACGGCGAGATGGGCATTATTGATGATGAAGGAAAAGTAATAATACCATTGGTATATAAAAAGATTGAGAGAGTCGGTGGCTATTTTATATTTCACATTAATGATCATAATACCTCTACCGTATCTATAAAAAGCATTGAAAATGTTACAAATAATGAAGGTGAGACTAGATCGACACATGAAATAAATACTCTTCTCAATCAAGGATTATTTCAAGATGCTTTTCTTCAAGCTAAAAAGGAGATGGAAAAAAGTCTCGATTTTCTCCATTATTGGCTAATCGAGAATTATGATATGTATGACAAACACAAGGATAATGACCCTGAAGTTGACGATACGGCTGGTGTTTGGTTTGATGGATTTGTAAATAGTAGTACGGCAAATCTATTTCCGTCAATGAATAATCTTATTAAGGTAATAACTGGAATCATAAAAAATATGGATTCAGTAGATCCTTCGTGTTATTATGACGCAGAACTAGAAGAAATTAGAGACACTATAGATGAATTGTTGCCTGATGAAGATGAATAAATGTTTGTTCGTCATATTATTTACGATACTGACATTCACTGGCTTTACACAAAGTATTGAAAAATGGTTCGTTTACAACAAACCTATCAATGGCTATGATGTCAAAATCCATTGGCTGGGCGATAAATCACAAGGTTATTGGGGAACAGCAAGTTTTTATTTTACAAAAGGCGGAAAAACAAAAGTTTTAACACAATTGGTTGATTTGGATGGCTGGTTTGATGACGAAACGCTTAATAATAGTCCGGATACAATCGTTTTGAATCAATATTATAACAAATCCATGCAATCTTATTTGGATTGGCGTACTTTTGTCAGGTTCGGAGATTATAATTTTGATGGAGATGATGAACTCGTAATTTGTGATAGCCCCAAACCTTGGAAAGGAGACGTTGCTGAGCGTTGGCTGGATTGTGAGAATTATACATTTTACAAGGATTTCCCTGAGGGTTTTGTTCAAATTAATAATGTGCCGTTTTATAGATTATCCACGGAAACCTGTCGGATGTATTATGATTTTGATTTGAAAAACAAAACACTAGTTCTGGTTACAAGCGGTGGCGCATGTTGTTATACTTCAACGAAGTATTATTTTAAGGAAGGTCAGCCGTATAAAAGTATGGAGATAAGACATGAAGAGTTGGCTGATAAGGTTGTTAATGATACTACAATTCATATATTCCGTCATTGAATGTAACCATATCTTCATTATAAACCTTTCGCTTTTCATTTTTTTTATATCTTTGCCAAAATTTAAAACATATTTTGTGACAAATGAACTAACAATCAAAACACGAAGCCTTTTGATAACCGGGACAATTTTTCGGCCTGAAAGGCCATAAGCCGTAAGGCAGGGGCAACGCCCCTAATGGACAAACGGTAATTGGAATGGAATGGCCGCCCCGAAGGGGCAACAGCCGTTAGCCCCAGGGCAACGCTTGGGGCGTAATGGGAACACAAATAATAAGAAACAATATATAACAAAAAAATCAAAATTATGTCACAATCATTATCCAAAATTTATTTACACATAGTATTCCACGTGAAAAACACGAGCCCGAGAATAGAGGAGGAGCATTGGGAACGGGTGCACAATTATATCGGCGGACTCGTTAATACTACGGGGTGCCATGTTTTGCGCGTCGGTGGAGTTGAAAACCATGTTCACGTGTTGTTGATGTTTTCAAAAACGGAGACGGTTGCACATGTTGTTGAGGAGATGAAACGTAATAGCAGCCGATGGATTAAAACTATGCCCCTTCGGGGCGCTGGCTCATCTGCGAAATCTCTCGCTTTAGCGAGTAAATCAATTGTGGAAGAATAGAAAAAATCTGTGCTATCTGTGTAATCTGCGAGAAAAAATACTATCTTTGCCAAAAATTTATTTTTATGGCACTAAACTGCGGAATTATCGGACTTTCCAACACTGGAAAAACAACCATATTTAATTGTATATCAAACACTAAGGCGGAAATTGGATTCGCTACGAAATCGAATATAGGTATGTGCGAGGTGCGCGACGAACGCCTCAAACTCATCGACAATATCTCACATTCGAAGCGTATCGTGCCAGCCACTGTCGAAATCGTCGACCTTCCGGGTTTGAGCAAGGGTGGCCAGGGTGTCGGTAACAAACTCCTCGCCGAGGTGCAGACCGTCGACGCTCTTATCCATGTGTTGCGCTGCTTCGATGACCCGAATATCCCTCACAGTGAGGGCAGCATCGACCCGGTGCGCGATATGGAACTCGTTGACCTCGAGCTTCAGGTGCGCGACCTCGACCTCGTGACACGTAAACTGCAACGCGTTGAGAAACTGCTCAAAAACGGCGACAAAGACAACAAACGCGCTTTCGAGGTTCTCACGATATACAAAGAATGTCTCGAGAACATGCAGAACGCCCGCACCGTCAACGTGCCTGAGGAAGATAAGAAGTATATCCAAGATATTCAGCTGCTTACGGTCAAGCCGATAATGTACGTCTGCAACGTCGACGACGCTTCGGCACTTACCGGAAACAAATACACAGAGGCTGTGAAAGCCGCTCTTCATGGCGAAGATATGATTATCCTTGCCGGAAAACTCGAGTCGGAGATCGCCGAACTCGACGAGGCTGACCGCGCTCTGTTTATGGAAGATGCAGGATTGACTGAACCAGGCGTCAACAAGCTCGTGCGCCTCGCATACAGCACATTGAAGCTGCAGTCGTTCTTCACAACAGGTCCTGATGAGACTCGTGCCTGGACCATCCACGTGGGCGACACCGCTCCTGAGGCTGCCGGCGTGATCCACAGCGACCTACAGCGTGGCTTCATCCGCGCCGAGGTGATGAGCTGCGACGATTTCCTGCACTATGGCTCAGAGCAGGCTGTCAAGGAAGCCGGAAAATTCGCCGTCGAAGGAAAGAATTACGTGGTGAAGGACGGTGATATCATCAATATCAGATTCAACGTGTAGCTTATGCCTGAATACGTCGTCCTCGTTGATAATCAAGACAATCAAATCGGTTTGATGGAGAAACAGTCGGCTCACGTCAACCCGACGTTGCACCGTGCCTTCTCGATTTTTATTTTCAACAGCAAAGGGGAGATGCTGCTACAACAGCGCGCCCTCACGAAGTACCACACCCCGGGATTGTGGACCAACACCTGTTGCAGCCATCCGCGTGACGGCGAGTCGTTGCAAGATGCCACAAAACGCCGCCTGATGGAGGAGATGGGGATGGAGTGCGACCTCAAAGAGGTGTTCAGCTTCATCTACAAGGCCGACGTGATGCAGGGTCTCATCGAGCATGAGTTCGACCATGTGTTCATCGGAATCACCGACGCGACACCTATTATTAATAGGGAAGAAGTGGAGTCGTATAAATACGAGACCATCGAGAATATCAAAAAGGATATTGAGAAGAATCCTCAAAATTATACCGCTTGGTTTAAGATTGCATTCCAAAAACTCGTAGAACATCGTTTTTAATGTGATGCCTTTGGGGCAATATGGTCGCTGTGCTCCAATGTGTGCTTCCTGCGGTCGCAATGTGTGGCCTTCGGCCATTGCGCGCAGCGGCACATTTTTAAATTGTAAAAATATTTTAAAAATTTCTTGCATATTAAAAAATATGTTGTATTTTTGCGATGTGAAAATGATATCAAAATGATATTAGAAAAATTAAATAATCATCTTAAAATTACAACTATGGAAAACAAGGAATTTGAATTTAAGGGATTGAGAGTCAATGGATTCTTGATGCTGTTTGTGGTCATCGCAGTTTTTGCTTTGATAATCTACGGATTTACAACATTGACAGAAGGCGAGCCGCTGTGGCTGCTTTTCGGCGGAATAATAATGATGATCGTCGATTTCGTCTTGTGCATCGGCTTCATCAAAATTGAGCCTAACGAGGCTATGGTGATGGTGTTCTTCGGAAAATACCAGGGCACCTTGACAAAAGTCGGCTTCCACTGGGCAAATCCGTTCTATTCGTCAAAGAAAGTCTCTCTCCGCGCCCGTAACCTCAACGTCGACCCGATTAAGGTGAACGACAAGACCGGCAACCCGATTATGATTGGTCAGATTTTGGTTTGGAAGCTGAAAGACACATACAAGGCAATGTTTGAAATCGACTCGCAGACTCTGGCGGCTGCAGGTAGTGTGTCGGGCACAGGCGTTCAGGTCACAAGCCGTATGCGTGCCTTCGAGAGCTTCGTGAGAGTGCAGAGCGACGCAGCTTTGCGTGAGGTTGCAGGCATGTTCGCATACGATGAGAACGGCGACATTACGAAAGGGGATCTGACACTGCGTGCCGGCGGTTCGGAAATCAACGACATACTTCTCGGCAAGCTCAACGACCGTCTCGCAATGTCGGGTCTCGAGGTCATTGAAGCTCGTATCAACTACTTGGCATATTCTCCTGAGATTGCGGCAGTTATGCTTCGTCGTCAGCAGGCTGCAGCTATCATCGCAGCACGTGAGAAGATTGTGGAAGGCGCCGTCTCGATGGTGAAAATGGCTCTCGACAAACTCAAAGACGAGGAAGTGGTCGAACTCGACGACGACAAGAAGGCCGCAATGGTCTCCAACCTGATGGTCGTGCTCTGCGCCGATGATGCCGCACAACCTGTAGTAAACACTGGCACTTTGTATCAATAATGAATTATCATGGTTATGATGTGGTTTACATGGGTTTGGATAATCGTCACCACCGCTGTGTTGCTGGTTTTGGCAGGTAAAGCATCGAAAATACAGCTTTTCAACGACGGCATTCTCATCGATGATTTCATGTATCCGGCATTTATTCCGAACGATGCGATAAAATCGATAGACTTGATATATCATATAAGCGTTGTGATGAGAATAAATGGCTACGGCGGTTTGAAGACCTGGAAAGGCTTTTATAAAATGAAAGGCTTAAAACGTGCTGTGCTGTATCTTGAAAATCACAATAAAGGTCCGTTTATTGAGATAAAGACAACTGGCGATGTGTATTATATAAATTGTAAAAATGCTGAGCAAACAACGCAGCTTTATGATGAAATGAAATCAACTGTGAAACTCGTCGATGAGTCGAAATTGGTTGATATACCTAAGCTTTCGCAAAAGAGAAGCATTGTGGTGGTTGTTGTTTTTGTCTTAATTCTAATGCTACCTATTACAATAATACCAATGTTGATTTAGTTATGAAAAAAGCAATAAATTTCTCAATAATAGTTTGCCTCGCAAGCTGGATTTTCGCCGCCTTCATGTGGTTCGGAATGGGAATCCATAACACAACAGATAATCTGAAACTGTATTCGCTCTGCGCATCGATTTACATGTTTTTTCCGCTGATTTGCGCGATAGTGATTCAGATAATTAACAAAGAGAAACTCGGCAGCACAGGCCTTCTGAAATTCAAGATCAAAGGCTCGTGGTTTGTCGCATGGCTGCTGCCTGTGGTGATTGTCGCTGTTACCATCATTATCAACTCGCTGTTTGATGGTTGCACGCTTGGTTTCCACATGCCGGCAATTCCTGGAATGGAGAATCTTTCTCCAGAAGATCAGGCGAAAATCATGGCGATGCAAAATCCGAGAACTATGATTATAACCACTTTGGTTTCCGGACTTTTTGCAGGTATTACCATCAATGCCATTGCGGCGTTCGGGGAGGAGTACGGCTGGCGTAATTATCTCGTCAACGCATTGAAAGGCAGAAACTTCTGGGTGGCATGCCTCTTCATCGGCGTGGTATGGGGATTCTGGCATTTCCCGATCATTCTCATGGGACATAACTACTTCGTTCACCGCACGACAGGTGTCTTCATGATGGTCGCAATGTGCCTCGTGATGACTCCAATCGAGCTTTATCTCGTGCTCAAGGCGAAGTCGGTTTATCCGGCCGCCATTTTCCACGGAACAATCAACGCTTTGGCTGGTGCAACAATGCTTTTCATCAGCGGTGGAAGCGACCTCATCAACGGTGTTGCGGGTCTCTCGGGAATCATCACTATGGTCTTGGTGACGCTGATAATATTTGTTTACGACCAGTTTATTTCTGAAGATAAAATCATGTCAGGAAGGTTGGGTGATAATGTCTAAAGAAAAGGAAAATACGAAGAATTTCGTCCTGCGTCTTGATGCCAAGACGATGGAGGCTGTCGAGAAGTGGGCGGCGGATGAGTTCCGTTCTGTCAACGGACAGCTGCAATGGATTATAACTGAAGCACTTAAGAAAAATAAAAGAATGTAATTATGGATATTGAAAGAATCATCGAATTGACATTGATCACACTCTATGTCGCGTTTTATTTCGGCATGCCAGCCGTTGCAAAAAGGATCTATGATCCTGATCGCAGACGTTCGGTCATTAACAAGTTGAATGTAGTATACCTGTTTATATTGTTGGGATTGGTATGCTTCGTCGTCCGTGACTTCATCGTTTACGACCTTGCAGGCGACTACATAACCTCACGACTCGGACTCGTGATCATTGCTGTCGTGATGTTTGTCTACACCACGTTTGTCAAGAAGAAACAATGGTTCGAGGAGTAGTTATTCCTCGGTGTTGAGCCATTCCCATTCGGTAGGGAGGGTGGCACGGCGCTTGGTGCAGTCGTCGGACTTGCACTTGAAACGAATCTCGTTCTTGTTGAACTTAACCTCATAAAGACCTTTGACATCTTTGCAAGGGTCTTTTTTATTTATAAATGTTATCAGATCGCCGTCAACGCTGTATGTTCCGATGATTGGCTGGTCGCTGTCTACGCCCATAAAGTCGAGGCGGTATTCCTTGCCGTCCATGGTGAGAAATGCGCCTCCGGTAGTGCTCTGCCAGGTGCCTTTGATGCTTTGTTCGACAGCCTTGGTCTCAGCGGCTTTCTTTTCAGCTTTCTCGTCTTTTTTGACCTCAGCAGCTGTTTTTTCTGGAGCTTTAGGCTTTTCGACAGGTTTCACTTCTTCTTTTTCCTGTTTTTCAACAATTTGTGTGATAGGCTTCTCTACTTTCTGAGCCTGCCTTGTTGGTCTGAATACATTGAAAATCAAGAAGAAAGCTAAAATTAAAACGAAAATCACCACAATGATCTTGGTGATGGTGCCAGATGATTTTTTCTTCTTTGAGCCGCCTTTTTTCTTAGGCTTGCTTATCGGTTTCTTTGCTTTTTTTGCCATTTTTTCTCTTTTTTAGCCATTAGCCGTTAGCCGTTAGCCATTAGCTTTGGTTGTCGACGGATGTTGCTAATGGCTAGTAGCTAATAGCTAATGGCTTTAACGTTGCAAAGATAACATTTTTTTATATTATAACGTAAAATATCACTATAAATTTTGTATTTTTGCACCGAAATTTTACCAATATGCAGGAAACAATTCTAATTTTAGACTTCGGCTCGCAGGTGACTCAGCTCATCGGTCGTCGTTTGCGTGAGTTAAACGTTTATTGCGAGATTCATCCATACAACAAAATCCCAGCTATTACTGAGGATATAAAAGGCGTGATATTGAGTGGAAGCCCTTCGTCGGTACGCGATGAGAAGGCTCCTTTCGCCGATTTGTCGAACATCAAAGGCAAGCTTCCGCTGCTCGGAATTTGCTATGGCGCACAGTTTATGGCGCATCATTTCGGAGGTGAGGTGAACTCTTCATTGGCAAGGGAATACGGTCGCGCGATGCTGACTGTCGTGGAGGAAAACAATATCCTTTTCCGTGGCGTCTCGAAGACCTCGCAGGTGTGGATGTCGCACGGTGACACTATCGCCAAGCTGCCGAAGAATGCTCATATTATCGCCAAGACCGACGACGTGGAGAACGCCGCATATAAGATCGACGGCGAGGACACTTGGGCGGTGCAGTTCCATCCGGAGGTGTTCCACAGCAAGGAAGGTCCTAAGATGCTCGAGAACTTCGCGATGAACATCTGCGGCTGCCATGGCAACTGGACTCCTGACTCATTCATCGACACAACTGTCGAAGCGATGCGTGCCAAACTCGGAAACGACAAGGTTATCCTCGGACTTTCTGGCGGCGTCGACAGCACTGTGGCTGCGGTGTTGCTTAACAAAGCTATTGGTAAAAACCTCACATGTATCTTCGTCGACAACGGTCTTCTCCGTAAAAACGAGTTTGAAGACGTTCTCGATTCATATAAAGACCTCGGTCTCAACGTGATAGGCGTCCATGCCGGCAACTTGTTCCTAAGCAAACTCGCAGGCGTGACGGACCCTGAGGCAAAACGTAAGGCAATAGGCTCGACATTTATCGACGTGTTCGAGGCTGAAGCCAAGAAGATTGAAGGCGCGAAATGGCTCGCACAAGGCACCATCTATCCTGATGTCATCGAGAGCGTGAGCGTCAACGGACCGAGCTGCAAGATTAAGTCACATCACAACGTGGGCGGACTCCCTGAGAAGATGAACCTCAAGATTGTGGAGCCGTTGCGCACATTGTTCAAAGACGAGGTACGTCGTGTGGGCCGTGCATTGGGCATCAAACGCGAGCTCGTTGGCCGTCATCCTTTCCCTGGACCGAGCCTCGGAATCCGTATCCTCGGCGAGGTCACAGAAGAGAAACTCCGCATCCTCCGCGATGCCGACGATATCTTCATCCGTGGCCTGAGAGAGTGGAAATGCGAGTTGCCGAGCGCCTCGTATCCTAACGAGATGGCCGACAACCTCTACGACAGCATCTGGCAAGCCGGAACGATGCTTCTTCCAGTGAAGAGCGTCGGCGTGATGGGGGATGAGCGTAGCTACGAATACACCATCGCTCTGCGTGCCGTCATCTCCACCGACGGTATGACCGCCGATTGGGTGCACCTGCCGTATGAGTTCATGGCTAAAGTTTCAAATGATATTATAAATAAAGTCAAAGGCGTGAACAGAGTATGCTACGACATCTCTTCAAAACCGCCAGCGACAATTGAATGGGAATAAATATTACTATTATGACAAAAAAAATCAACTGGAAACAGGAAATAATCTCCTACGCCTTCCTCATCTTCGGAAGCGCATTGTTCGCTGTTGGCGACGTGATGTTCGTTAACCCTTATCACCTCGCACCAGGCGGCACCTACGGTCTCTCCAACGTGCTCAACGCGTTGTATCCTTGGAAAGTGTCATTGTACGCTATCTGTATGGATATCCCGTTGCTCATCATCGGAACATGGATCCTCGGTCCGAAATTCGGATTTAAGACCATCCTCTCGACACTGCTTATCTTCGGATGCACCTTCATCCTGGAGTCGACATGGGGCTACAAACCTGTGATTTTCGAATTCATGCACGAAGTCGTGGAAGGTCAGTCAGTCGACAAGTCGATGCTCGAAATCCTCGGAACAAATATGTACTTCAAGCCGGACTACTTCCTGAACACCCTCGTCTCAGGCGGTATCTACGGTCTCGCCATCGGCTTCGTGTTCAAGTCGGGAGCCACATCAGGCGGCAGCGATATCATCTCGATGATTCTGCACAAATATACTAAAATCTCCCTCGGAACGTTAGTAATGATAGTTGACTCTATTATCACTTTGACGTCACTCGCTTTGGGCGAAATCCGTCTGCCAATATACTCAATCCTCCTGATTGTGGTGGAAAGCAAGATCATCGACCTCGTGGTTGACGGCGTGAAGAGCTACAAGACAGCGTTCATCATCACTGAACATATCGATGAAGTCAGAGATTTTATTATCAATGATTTGGATAGAGGTGGAACATGCTTCGTCGGAAAGGGCTTGTTCAAAGGTCAGGAGCGTAAGATGATTTACACCAACCTCAACCGTACCGACTTGGTGAAGCTGAAGCTGAACTTGCGCAGCATCGACCCGAACGCATTCGTCAACGTGATTGAGAGTGCTGAGGTTATGGGCAACGGTTTTGTGCCGCTCCCACATAATGATAAATGATGATAAAAAGACTTTTAAATATTGCATTGTGCCTGTGTTTCTTGGCTTCTGCGGAGGTTAAGGCACAGGACACATGCCATGTGGCTCTGATGGTTCCGCTGTATCTTGAACAGGTAGATACAGAGTTTTTTGAGTCTGAGCCGTCAAACAAGACGCTTCTGACAAAACCTTTCTCGTTTCTTCATTTCTACGAAGGTTTCTTGATTGCTGCCGACTCGGTGGTGAGCATGCGTAACATGACACTCGACCTCAAGGTTTACGATGTTGACAACGACACGCAGAAAGCTACAGATGCCATTGCCGACCCATGGCTGGTCAATGCCGACATGATTGTCGGACCTTTTTACATTAAGCCGTTCAAGATTGTGAGCGAGTTCGCTGAGTTTTACAATATCCCGATAGTGAATCCAGTGACTCCGCGTACCGATGTTATTGAGAATCATCCGAATGTGATAAAAGTTAAGCCTTCGATTGAAGCTCAATTGATGCCATTGGACAGCCTTATTAAAAACTATTATCATTCAAATAGCATATTCATAATCAGGCAGGATAGGTACAGCGATACAGCTATTATCAACAAAATCACTGAGATAGCTTCACGCAATATCGACAGTTGCTCGTATGTCGACAACAGGCATATTGTCAACACCATTAAAGCTCATCAGAAGAGGTGGAAATATCTTAAAGTCGAGTATGCAGAATCTGATTATTTGACAGATAATATCAGTCTCGACGTGGATTCGCTGAGACGTATTATCAACGACAGCACGGCATTCCGCAACATGGTCGTCAATATCAATTACAAGCGCGACAGTCTCAATCCTGTGACGGATTACGCTTCGTCGATGCGAAACAACCTCTTTATCGTTTATGGCAACGACAAGGTTTTTGCAAATGAGATTGTCAACAAGGTGACGAAACTCATTGAGCATTATCCGATTACGGTTATCATGCTGCCGGAATGGAGCAAGTTTACAGGTCTTTTCAACGATAACCTGATGAAGATGCACGCCATCTATTTTGATGACAAATATCTTGATTATCAGAATATTAGAGTCGAAAGTTTTATCTGTAAATTTAGAAACAGATATGAAACAGAGCCTAATGACTATGCTTATCAGGGCTTTGATATCGGATGGTATTTCCTCAACGCATTGGATTTGTTTGGCGATGAAATGATCAATTATCTGGATGATTATGACATTCCGTTGCTTCAGACGAGGTTCCATCTCCAAAGAAAATCTGAGGAATCCGGATACGAAAACATGTTCTGGAACGTTTATCAGTTTAAAGGTTACAATAAAGTTTTGTTGAATACAGGTTATGAGAAATAAGATTATTTATATATTATTGATAATCAATATTTTATTTTCCTGTAAAGAAAAAGATGCGCCTGTTGTTTCATATTGGGACGATGGAGTTTTGAAGTCTGAATTAAGGTATAAAGACGGCAAGCTTGACGGCGTATGCAGATGGTATTATCGTAACGGGAAGCCGGAGATGGAGGTCACATATTCGATGGATAAGTTGAACGGTGAGGCTACTCGTTGGTATGAGAATGGAAATCTTGAGGAGAAATCGTATTACAAAGATAATCAATACGATGGGGTGGTGCAGGAGTACAATGTCTTTGGCACTATGGTTAAATTGTCGACCTATGAGAATGGTGTTTTGAACGGTTTGTATTATCAATGGTATGACAATGGCAAGCAGTTCATGGAGGGTGAGTATATTGACGGCATGATGCATGGCAGTTGGCTGATGTATTATCAGGACGGCACTATCGGCAGCAATGCGATTTACAATATGGGTACGGGTGTGCAGAAGGGTTATTCGGAAGGCGGAGCGTATCAAAATGTCGAAATTCATTACAAAAATAACGTGAAAGACGGGGAGGAGATACACTTCAACATGGATGGAAGTATCAGTGAAATATTGGTTTGGGATAATGGAAATTACGTTGGGACAAAGAGATAAAAATATTTTTGAAATTAATTGTTTGATATCAAAATAAGTTATAATTTTGCAGAAAATTTTAAAGGAAAATTCATAGATAATTCATAAACGTATTAACACTTTAAATACAAAAGTAATGAAAGTACAAACTATCATGGAAAACCTGGAAAAGAAACATCCAGGCGAAAAAGAGTATTTGCAGGCAGTTCGCGAAGTGCTCGAATCAATTGAAGAAGTTTACAACAAACATCCAGAATTTGAAGCAGCTAAGATCGTTGAGCGTTTAGTTGAACCAGATCGTATCTTCACATTCCGTGTGACATGGGTTGACGACAAAGGTCAGGTGCAGGTTAACTTAGGTTACCGTGTACAGTACAACGCTGCTCTCGGCGCATACAAAGGCGGTCTCCGCTTCCACCCAGCAGTTAACGTTTCAATGCTTAAGTTCTTGGGCTTCGAGCAGATCTTCAAGAACTCATTGACAAACCTCCCACTCGGTGGTGGTAAAGGTGGTGCTGATTTCGACCCAACAGGAAAATCAGACGCTGAAATCATGCGTTTCTGCCAGGCTTTCATGTATGAGCTTTGGAGAAACATCGGTGCTGACCAGGATTCACCAGCTGGTGACGTCGGTGTTGGCGGCCGTGAAATCGGTTACCTCTATGGTGCTTACAAGAAACTCGCTCGCGAGCACAGCACAGGCGCTCTTACAGGTAAGAGCTATGGCTGGGGTGGTTCATTGATCCGTCCAGAAGCTACAGGTTTCGGTGCTATGTACTATGTCGACCGCATGGTTCACCAGAAGGGTGAGACAATGCAGGGCAAGAAAGTCGCTCTCTCAGGCTTCGGTAACGTGGCATGGGGTGCAGCTATCAAAGCTACAGAACTCGGCGCTAAGGTCGTCGCTATCTCTGGCCCAGACGGCGTTTGCGAAATCGCTGACGGTATCACAAGCGAAATGATCGACTACATGCTCGATATGCGTGCTTCAAACCGTAACAAGGTTCAGGATATGGCTGACAAATTCCCAGGCAAAGCTAAATTCACCGCTGGTAAGAAAGCTTGGACAGTGAAATGCGATATCGCATGCCCATGCGCATTCCAGAATGAAATGGCAGAAGAAGATGCTAAGGAATTGCTCAAGAACGGCGTGAAATATGTCGCTGAAGTTTCTAACATGGGTTGCCAACCAGGCGCAATCGAGGCATTCCAGAAAGCTGGTATCCCATTCGCTCCAGGTAAGGCTGTCAACGCAGGTGGTGTTGCTACATCAGGTCTCGAGATCTGCCAGAACGCAGCTCACATCAACTGGACAGCTCCAGAAGTTGACCAGAAACTCCACAAGATCATGAACGACATTTATGACATGTGCGTTGAGTATGGTAAACAGGCTGACGGTACTATCAACTACGTGAAGGGCGCTAATATCGCCGGCTTCATGCGCGTTGCAAAAGCTATGTTAGCTCAGGGTATCATCTAATCGGTCATTCGATTTGAAAAATTGTAGAGACGTCACATCGTGGCGTCTCTACTTTTTTTATATATTTGCAGTCTTAATCCTGATTGCAATGAGAAGAATAGTATTATTAGCAGTATTACTGATATTATCCGTTTGCTCCTTCGCACAGCTTGAAGTGAAATCCGGCTCTTTCAAGGAGGTTCCGGGCTTTGTCAATATAAATCCCGATCAAAACTATCAGACCGACGACAACGACTTGCCTTTTGCCGTGATAAAGGTGCGAACCGAGAATATCAGCGACAAACAACGCCGTGAGCTGCGCTTTGAAGGCAACGGCGGCACTTTCATCATCTTGGAATACAAGACAGGAGAGGTGTGGGTGTATCTAACTGCAAAATATGCCGATTATCTGAAGATTTCACATCCCGATTTCAGCTCGATAGAGTTTACGCTGCCATTCGATTTGGAGCCTAAAAAAGGCTATGAACTGACTCTCGTCAACAAGCCTGCCGTAGACGAAGACCTGGTGAAGCGTTTGGAAAAGCTTGAAAACGCCAGTAATGTCGCCCCCGTTGCCGCACCTGTTGGCGCGCCCGTGAAAGAAGTTGAGAAGCCGAAAACAGATGTCGGATATCTTACCGTAAAAACCACGCCCAAAGGCGCATATGTGCTTGTCGACAATAAAATCGTCGGCATGACACCTTATCTTTCGGAAAGCGTTAGTGTCGGCAATCATAAGATATCAGTAAGTTTGGAAGGCTACGAACCTGCTGCTCAACGACTTGATATTAAGAAAGGAGAGGAGATAGCATTGGAATTTGCGCTTGTGAGTGAAAGTAAAACCGATGAAAATGATGAAGTTATAAATCAAAATTCGGAACCGGTAGTTGTTAAGAAAAAAGAAGGCATATTCTCAGTAAGCCCGAGAAAAGAGGTCGTTTTCTCAAAAGGTAATGTAAGGCTTAAGTCTTCTGATAAATGTAAATTTGCTGATAATCAATGGGATAGAGGTGACTTGATTGCCTTTGAAGAGATGCAGTCGGTGGTCGACAGTGTCTGGTTTGTGCTTTCATCTGATGAGTGGAAATATCTACTGACCAAACGTAGAACTGATTCCGGCATTCGCTGTGCAAAGGCTACGGTTAACGGTGTATTTGGACTTGTTTTATTGCCTGATGACTGGAAAACCACCTGTTATGGTATAAAAGACGGTACCGTCATATCAAAATCCGATTGGACGGACAAATTGGAGGCCAATGGTGCTGTTTTTCTGCCAGCTGCCGGCTATCGTTTCAACAACTGGGAGAAATCTGTCGGCTCCGACGGTTATTACTGGTCGAGTGATCCTGAAGACACTCCGTATCTGCGCTTTAATAACTCAATGTTGAGCACATCGACCAATATTTTTGACCACGAATATGGCTTGTCGGTGCGATTAGTGAAGGAATATTAGTATCTTTGCACAAAATTTTTCGATGCCGACATTTGACGAAATATTATCAAAAAACGAATTCAGTCACGACGAGCTGAAAATTCTCCTTGCCGCAGAAGGCGAGGAGATGTCCCGCCTTTTCGACAAGGCACTGAAAACCAAACTTAAATATCTCGACAACTATGTCCATCTGCGCGGACTGATTGAATATAGCAACCGTTGCGCTAAATATTGCCTCTACTGCGGCGTGAGAAGCAAGAACACCAAGGTGGAGCGTTACACCTTGAGCGACGACGAAGTGCTCGAATGCGCCCGCCTGGCTCATGATTTGGGCTATGGCTCCGTCGCCATCCAAAGCGGCGAACGCGACGATAAGGAATTTGTCGATAAAATAGAATATCTCGTCAAGGAAATAAAGAAGATAGACAACGGCAGCCTCGGAATCACACTGTCGTTGGGCGAACAGACAGAAGAGACCTACCGCCGCTGGTTTGAAGCCGGCGCACACCGTTATCTGTTGCGAATCGAATCTTCGACAGAAGAGCTTTATTATAAGATTCATCCGAAGGATAAAAAACACGACTTCCATAAACGTATGGGATGTATAGATTCGCTGTTGCGCCTCGGCTATCAGACAGGCACCGGCGTAATGGTAGGTTTGCCATTCCAAACCCTCGATAACCTCGCTGACGACCTGCTTTTCTTTAAGAAAAAAGACGTGGCGATGGTCGGGATGGGACCTTTCATCCCGCATCCTGACACGCCTCTTTATGAATATAAAGACCAGATCCCATCGGCGAAAGACCGCATGAATCTCACTTTGAAGATGATTGCCATCCTGCGCTTGATGATGCCTGAAATCAATATGGTGGCGGCCACTGCCAACCAGACTGTCGACCCGCTCGGTCGCGAGAAAGCAATCATGGTGGGAGCCAACGTCATCATGCCAAACCTCACACCTAATGAGTTCCGCGAGAATTATCTCATTTATCCTGATAAAGCTTGCGTCAAAGACAAACCCGACCAATGTCAGACATGCCTGGATTTAAGGATGGAATCGATAGGGCATAAGGTCCTCTACAACGCCTGGGGAGACTCGAAGGCGTTTGCAAACAAGCGTAAATAATGGCATTTGCAAATCTCAATTAACCATTAAAAGGTATTTGTTGTTGAAAAATCACCATTAGTAGTGATGATTTGTGTGAAATGGCGGATGTACTTTTGCAAAGGTTTATTATTGTTTAATCAAGAAATTATTATTGTATGAAATTTTTAAAAATTAAATTATTATTTGTATTGTTGATTGTTGGCATTGCTGCGATGGCGCAAAATACCGACGCAAACATTTTCGGTCACGTTATTGATAAAAACACCGGTGAGCACATGCCGTTCGTCAATGTGGTGGTGAAAGGGACCAAACTTGGCGCATCGACTGATGAAAGCGGACATTATTACATAACGAATTTGCCTGAAGGCAATCAGGTTATTGAAGCATCCTGCGTGGGTTACAAGACAGCGTCAATTGAGGTGGTGATTGTCAAAGGTCAGAGTCATGAGCTTAACATAGTGATTGAAGTCGACGCCAAGGTTATGAAGGATGTTGTGGTTTCAGCGAGCCGCGTGGAGGTGAACCGCAAGGAGGCGGCTGTGGTGGTTAATGTGTTGAACCCCAAGACTTTAGATAGAGTTAATGCCGTCAACCTTGCTGAAGGATTGAATTTCCAACCGGGACTGAGGGTGGAGAACACTTGTCAGAACTGTGGCGCTAACCAGGTGAGAATCAACGGTTTGGAAGGAAAATATTCGCAGATATTGATTGACAGCCGTCCGGTGTTCAGTGCGTTGGCGGGAGTTTACGGTCTCGAGCAGATACCCGTATCTATGATTGACCGCATCGAGGTGATACGTGGCGGCGGGTCGGCTTTATTCGGCGCCAATGCCGTCGGCGGCGTGGTGAACATCATCACACGCGAACCGATAAAAAACAGTCTGGATGTGGCAAACACCACAAGGCTTATCGGAGGGAAATCGTGGGATAACACCAGCTCATTCAACGCCTCGCTGGTCTCAAACGATTTCAAGACAGGAGCTTATATTTTCGGGACATCGCACAACCGACAGGGCTATGACCGTGATGGTGACGGATTTACCGAACTGGGCAAGCAGAAGGCAATGAATATAGGCACACGCGCGTTCTATAAATTCAATGCAAATTCAAAGATTACAGCAGAGTACCACAGCATTTACGAGTTCCGTCGTGGTGGCGACAGCATCGACCGCCCGCCACATCAGTGTCAGGTGGCGGAACAGGCCGAACATCATATCAACGGTGGCGGCTTGACTTACGATTTCCTTAGTAAAGACACACGTTTCCATCTGTCGGCGTATGGCTCGTTGCAGGATATCCACCGCGACACTTATTACGGCACCCAATACGATTTGAATGCATACGGAAACTCCACTGACTTCAGCTCGGTGTTGGGCACGCAGGCATCGTATAATTTTAAACGTGTTATTTTCATGCCTTCGACGCTGATGGCTGGTGTCGAATGGACCACGAATCATCTCGTCGATGAGCAGCCGGCTTACAATCGTGAGGTCGACCAGCAGGCTAATGTGGCAAGCGCTTTTTTGCAAAATGAATGGAAAAACAAGATTTTCGGCTTCCTTCTTGGACTCCGTGTCGACAAGCACAGCATGATGAATAATCCTGTCTTCAGCCCGCGAGCCAATGTGAGATGGGCTATAGTGCCTTCGGTCACCACAAGGTTGAGCTATTCTTCGGGATTCCGTGCGCCTCAGGTGTTTGACGAGGACCTGCATATCATGGCGGTGGGAGGCGAGGTGTCGCTCATCACCTTAAGTCCTGATTTGAAGCCTGAATACAGCCACAGCTTCAGCGGCTCGGTAGGATGGGAGCATTATTTCGGACCGTTCTGTTTTGACATTATGGTTGAAGGATTCTACACCGTGTTGAACGACGTCTTCGTGCTTCGTCCTAACGGCTATGACGCTCAAGGCAATATGCTTCTCGAACGCTGCAACGGCTCGGGTGCTCATGTGGGCGGCGTGAATATCGAGACGCAGCTCGACTATGGTGAATTTATACTGCAGCTTGGATACACCTGGCAGCAGAGCCGCTATAACGAACCGGAACAATGGAGCGACGACCCGGATGTGGAACCGCAACGCCGTATGTTCCGCACCCCGGATAACTATGGCTACATCACAGGAATGTTCCCGATCACCGAGCGTTTCAAGACCTCGTTGTCAGCGGTCTACACCGGACCGATGCTGGTGCAGCATTATGCAGGTTATGTCGAGAAAGACTGTGAGAAAATCACGCCATCATTCTTCGACATGGGTGTGAAGCTGACCTACGATATCCCTCTGTGTATAGGCACCACGCTGCAAATCAACGGGGGAGTGCAGAACATCTTCGACAGCTATCAGGATGACTTCGACCAGGGTGCTTTGCGAGACGCAGGATATGTTTATGGTCCTACGTTCCCTCGCACATTCTTCGCCGGCTTGAAGCTGAGCTTGTAAATAAAAAGGGTGACTGCTCATCACAGTCACCCCAACATCATTCATTATATAATCCAAATTGAAGTAAAATCTTTTTCATAGTCGTTAGTCGCTAGTCTTTAGTCTTTAGTAAAAACAATGGTCAATACTAAAGACTAATGACTAATGACTAAAGACTAAAGACTAAAAATACAGGTCCCTTTCCCCTTGTTTGATGCGCTCAATGCGTTTTTTGAGTTCATCGAGGAACTGCGGGTCGACGTTCTTGAAGTTGTTTTCTATGGTCTTCCAGCCTTTTGCAGCGACTTCAGGTGTAGCGTAGTCCACCAGGTACTCGGATAAGGTGAGGATGGCGTTTGGTGTGCAGTAGCGTTTGATGAAGCCTGGCACGCTGAATTCCATGAAATGCTCGCCGGTTCTGCCCAAACGATAGCATGCTGTGCAGAAGCTCGGGATGAAGTCGTGGTCGAGGAGCTTGTCGATGATCTCGCCCAAGGTGCGGTCGTCGCCAATCTTAAATTGCTCGCGGTGCAGGTTCTGGTCTTCCTGTTTGTCGCTGTTTTTCTCTTCTTCCTCGTGGTGATATTTGTAGTCGCCGATCTGCAGGTTGGTGCCGCCGTCGATCTGTGAGATGCCGTATTCAATGGCTTTTGCGCGGAAGTCGGCGTCCTCACGTGCTGTCAGGATCATGCCGGTGTAAGGCACTGCCAGACGGAAGATAGCGATGATCTTCTCAAATGTGTCGTCGTCGACGAAGTATTTCTTGTCGATGCTCAAGCCCGATGCGTCTTTGATACGAGGGAACGAGATGGTGTGAGGTCCCACGTTGAAGCAAGCCTCGAGGTGGTTGGTGTGACGAATCATAGCCAAGACCTCGTAACGCCAGTCGTACAAGCCGAAGAGGATACCCAGTCCGTTGTCGTCGATGCCTGCCTGCTGAGCGCGGTCCATGGCGGTCAGACGGTAATTGTAATCGCCTTTCTTGGTGTTAATCGGGTGATATTCGTTGTAGATCTCAGGGCAATAAGTCTCCTGGAAGATCTGATATGTTCCGATGCCGGCCTCTTTCACTGTGCGGAAGCCTTCAACATCCAATGGAGCTGCGTTGATGTTCACGCGGCGGATTGAGCCTTTGCCTTTCTTGGTGTTGTAGGTCACTTTCACAGTGTGAGCGATATACTCCGGTGAGTATTTCGGTGACTCGCCATAAACCAAGATAAGTCGTTTCTGACCGTCATCCTCCAATGCCTCCACGTTGCGGACGAGTTCTTCGTCGGTGAGGGTAGTACGGATCTGCTCTTTGTTCGATGAACGGAAACCGCAGTAACTGCAGTTATTTACGCAATAGTTACCCACGTAGAGAGGGGCGAACAGAACTATGCGGTTGCCGTAGATGCGGCGTTTCAACTCGCGGGCGCCTTCTTTGATTTCTTCGACAAGCTTAGGATCGGTGGTGTTGACCAAAACAGCTGTCTCTTCCATCGTCAGGCGGTTCTTTGCCAGTGATTTCTCGATGATTTCGTGCACGCGCTCTGGAGTGCTCTTGGTGTTGTTGATGTAGTCCCAAATCTCTTCCGATGAGATAAACGGGCGGTTAGGCTCGTCTGGGATGCGACATTTTTCCGGATGAAATTGCATATTTTTAGCTTTTTATTTGTTATTTTTCCTTTTAAAACAACAAAATTCAGCTGAGAAATGACGTGTTTCAATTCCCTTGCCGTCGGATTTTTACCTCTTCCAGCTCTGACTTTTTATTTATAAAGCCCTTAGTCTCAATAACTTATCTCGACCTTAGGTCATTTACAAACTATTGTTGGTTGGTCTTGCAAATATACTCTTTTTTCTAATTAAAAAAATATCTTTAATAAAAAAGTCTAATAGCTAATAGCTAAAGGCTAACGGCTAAAGACAGAAGTAACTCTTTCGAAAATGCCGTTCATGTAGGCTATTGCCATGCCGTAGTTGCTGATCGGGATGCCGTTTTCTACTGCCATGTTCGTGCGGTTGATGAGCTGTTTGCGTGTAGCCATGCAGCCGCCGCATTGAATGGCCATTGCGTATTGACGGATGTTTTCGATAGGGGTGAGGCCTGAAAGATAAGTGAATTCGATGTTCTTTCCTGTGAATTTCCTGATGAGATTCGGCAGTTTCACTCGTCCGATGTCGCCGCAGCTTATCTCGTGGGTGCATGACTCGAGCATGAGGATTTTGTCGCCGTCTTTGAGGTTCGACAGGTGAGGGGTGCCTTTTAGATAATTCTCGAAGTCGCCTCTCAGTCGGGCCAGGATGATGCTGAAGCTTGTGAGTTGCACGTCTTGAGGCACGATTTTGTTCACAAGTGCAAACACTTGAGAGTCGGTGACCACCAGTGCTGGCTTCGGGTTGTTGTCGAAATATTGTTTGAGAGCTGTCTCTTTCAGCACCACGCAGATGCAGTCGTTGTCAAGCACGTCGCGTATTGCCATCACCTGAGGCAGTATCATTCGGCCTTCGGGGGCCTCGTCGTCGATTGGGGTTACCAGGACGATGGTTTGTCCGGGTTTTATTATGCCTCCGAGCAGCGATGTTTTTTTGTAGGCGCTTTCGGGGATGGCATTTTTCAGAGCCTCTTGAAGCACTTTTGCATCGTCTTTTAAGGCGCTGAATTCCAATACTTTAGTGGAAAATTCTGCTTCAATCTGAGTCTTTAAGTTCTCTGAGATCTCGGCGATCTCCGACTTGTTATGTACTATTATAAATGGCACCTCGTGCTTCTTAAACTGTCCAATAATTTCTTTTTCCGGCTCCCCGAAATCTTCTCCAACAATCACCAAAATCGCGCAATCAATCTCCTTGAGCACCTGATAAGTCTTCTCCACGCGTTGTTTGCCGAGTTCGCTCATATCGTCGATGCCGGCGGTGTCGATCAGAATCACCGGGCCGATGCCGAAAATTTCTATTGATTTCTTCACGGGGTCGGTGGTTGTTCCTGCCTGTTCCGACACGATAGCCATCTTTTGTCCCGTTAACTTGTTGATTATCGAGCTTTTGCCGTTATTCATGCGCCCGAAGATCCCGATATGAGGTTTTAAATCTTTAGCCATTTTCTGAAAAATTGTTTTGCAAAGATAGGAAAAATTTTTGGTTTTATGCCTTGACGGGCGGTTTTTAATGATACTTTTTTCTTGACAAAAAAGTATCCAAAAAGTCAAGGCCTGAATTATCGGCCCTCGCTATTCGGGCCGGGCCTGCCCGCCGCGAAGCGACGTGGAGGCGAAGCCCAGAAGTTTAAATTGTTGAAAACTTTGCAGCAATTAATTTGCTTTTTACTATCTCAATATATATCTTTGCAATTTCCGTTCATCCTATAGGATGTGTGTTTTTGTAATTATATGTACTATTTATTTGATTAGAGATTATGGCAGATAAATATGAAATTGTAAGCGAATGGAGAAAAGGGCTTGCGATAGGTCGGTACAAAACTTGGTCAAGTGCTAGCAATAGCTATAAATATGAGTATGTTTTATTAAATGAAAACTATGAACAACTGAAGTTAATTTCATTAGATTATAAAGGTTGTATACATCGCAGTATAGATGGAAGATATTTTGCCACGATGATGGCGTTGTATGACCCTATTACTTATCCTGGACAAGACCGAGACACAACATATCTTACTACACCAATTATATCCTATGTGTTGGATGAGAATGGAGATTATATCATATCTGCATATAACAAGGGTGTTGAGGAAGTAAATAAATACATCAAAGAGAATCCCATAAAATACAATATAGAATTAGGTGAAGGCCTGGCATTATATGCAAATAAAACATACGATACATCTTCCAATACATTACACGATTTTTCGCCATTAGAATATATACATAAACTTCAAGAGAAAGAATACTCCCGATGTGATGAATATGAACATGAATTAAAAGACTATAATTTCTTGAGATACCTTTCTTATAAAAACACACGAGTGAATGAAGACGGAGAGATTCTTTGTGGATCATCAGTATATGGTATTAACAAGTGTGACTTATTGTTCACCACACCTAAACAGATTGAACCTCTTGGAAAATTTGAGAATGGAGTATGCAAAGTTGGAATTGTATCAGATTATAGAGATTTTATAGTTATTACCTCAAATGCAAAGATTGTTAAAGTTTATGAGTATAAGCATTTAGGGTTGATTATAGATTTATTCAATGCAACGATGAGATTAAAATCTCAAGAAGATGTTAATCCCAATGAAAGTATTGAAATAAAATATGCTTTACCAGAGGGAGTTAAAGTACATCAAGTTAAAACAATAGAGGCTGAAGTAGAAATAGAAAAATACTTATTATGCTTCCCTTCTACATATAAATATGGTGGAGGTTTTGGGGTTATTCGACACAACAGCAAATATGGCACACAGAAATTGCATGTAATTCATAGATTTCCAGAGTATTTTGAAGATAAAAATGGTTTATGGTATGAAATAACAAAAGAGAATGATAGTAAAATCGATGAACAGATCTTCGACAAGGAACTAAATAGACCCAATTATATTAAAGATATAGAACTCATCGCTTCAGGTATTATTCTTAATGGTAACAAGTATTCAATCTATAAGTTTGAATGCAGGCCTTATGGTTATATAACAAAAGATGGTTCTTTTGACTATAATTTTGATGTAGATAATATAGAATGGTAATAGACTTATGACTCATGCAGAGATTATTTCAGAGATTATTTCATAATTGGATTCAACTGTTTTAGAAAACACAGAAGAATGCAAAAGGCATGTTCGCCGTGTTGTAAATGCTGTCTTTCCTATTCCTTGGTTACACCATCCCTTAAAAGCTGGTACAATTATCTCCCGTTGTAGGAAAAATGCTCCTAATTTAGAAAGAGACTCTTTCGGCTGTAAACCTGCCGAAATAGTAGAAGATTATCAACGCGCATCAATCCCGCATAAAACCGTCTTCTATGGCGCTGTTGGAGATAAAGAAGTGGAAGATGGGGAATTCATTGCAATGTTGGAAACATCAAAAATACATCGTAATAGTATGGAAATTGGTAGAGAGGAAATATATGTGTCACATTGGGTTGTAAAACAAGATATAGATATGGCTCTCATTTGTCACCCAAATGTGTTCGTTGATTCAAATTTTGGCAGTACTGTCGATGAAATGCAAAAGAACTATATTCGACTATTACCCAAATATCCGGCAGAACAAGATTTTATTATAGAATTTGATAAATTGGTGGAATTCGTGGCAGGGCAGTTTGCTAAAAGAGTTAAAGATGGGTGTAACTACCAGTATTTGATATCTGCTTTTTTTACACATAATGTATTTGAAACAGATTATGGTATAATATATCCTTCTGTACAAGTTAATGGTAAACTTGGTTATAATGTTGCATTACGACCTGATATTGTAAATAGCCATCTTGGTTTTATTGGCGCAGAAAAGCATATCCTTTACAAGACTGATAAATATATGCAAGTTGTTGCTGGTTTATATTCCGATAAGTATATAGCTAAATCATTAGGTATAAATAGCATGGATGTTCTTCCGAAAGTAGATTGACTATCAGAGCATAGCGCTATAATGCTGAATTGATTGCATAAATATTGCTTGGAAAATGATTTTTTGTTGATAACTTTTTATTTTTTCTCTTGCATTCCATTTTTTGTGCCACTAATTTTGTAGTAGAAAAATTTAAGTTATGAAAATTTACAACAACATAGAGTGTCCAGACTGTACCAAACAACATGATAAGTTATTATCCGAATCTTTTGTTTCACGCTTAAAATAATTAATATGAAACTTGTTGTCATTATATTACTTTCTATTATGTTTGCTGCATGTAATAATCCAAATGAAAATTATATGTCCCGCTATGAAAAATACATCAACGAAAATATAGACACTTCTGCCTATTTCAAACACAACTTGTGCTATATCGATGATGATAGTATTCCAGAGTTTTGCTTAATGGGTCATTGTTATGCTGAAGGAACAATCATCCTATCACAACACAATGGCAAAGTCACACGTCGTGATTGCAACATTTCACCATACTACATCGAGCGCAGTGGCCTCATAAGTGACGGCTATGTTCACCATGGCCATTACGACAATCAAATTGTAAAACTTCAAGACGGAATCTTCACCGATATACTCCTAACTCAGGCAACGTGGAGTTTCGAGCGTCCATATTTCGTTTACTCAATAAATAATCAAGTCATCGATACACTCTATGGAGATGATGTCAACGAAGAAAGTTGTGAAGCAATCAATGCAGCTCTTTATAATGCTTACTATTCAAAAGGCATCAGTTTATCCATTTACGATTCTCAACCATAAAAATGCGATCCGAGCGTTGGCTGGCGCTTGATCTTTTGGTTCCTTTTCCATCAAGGGAAAAGGAACAATAGATATCGCCCGCCAGGACGTAATAATTTAAATTTCTTTTATTTTTCTTTCATATATAACAAATTTGTTATATCTTTGCAGCGCTATGAAAAAAGTTATCGCATTAATCGAAAAAGGTGAGGACGGACTGTTCGGAGTGCATGCTCCGGAACTGGAAAACGTCATCATCGGAAGTGGCGAAACCGTTGACGAAGCCAAAGAAGATTTCCTTGAAGGCTATCAGGAAATGGTTGAAACTTATATCGACGACGGTAAGCCGGTTCCTGTGGAACTGAAAGACGTTGAATTTGAATACAGATACGACATTTCAGCATTTTACAATGCACATCCTTATCTGAATGTCAGCAAGTTGGCAAAACGTCTCAACATTAATTCATCGCTGATGCGTCAATACAAGCATGGACAGTATATCTCAGAGGAACAGGTGCTTCGAATTCAGGACGGAATCCGCTCTGTCGGCAGAGAACTGTCAACGATAACGTTGGTTAAGTAGTTAGCTAAGTACAATTTTTTTACTGGTTTTTATTTTTTTTGTATCTTTGCAAAAAAGAATTTGCTTTGAAAATCGCTGTAAATACTCGATTGCTGTTGAAAGACAAACTCGAAGGAATCGGTTGGGTCGCCTACGAGACGCTGAGCCGTATCGTCAAGGCACATCCCGACGACGAGTTTTACTTCCTCTTCGACCGCAAACCCGACCCGAGGTTCATTTTTGCCGAAAATGTCAAGCCTGTCATGCTTTTTCCCCAGGCAAGACACCCGTTTTTGTATATCATCTACTTCGAAATCTCAGTGTGTCGCGCTCTGCGCAGAATAAAACCGGATGTCTATCTGTCGACGGATGCATACCTTAGCTTAAGGTCTAAGACACCGCAAATCGCTGTGTTTCATGACATTAACTTCGAACATTTTCCACAGGACTTCCCCAAACTGGCACTATGGCATTATAAGAAGTTCTTCCCGAAATTTGCTCATAAAGCCAAGAAAATCATAACGGTTTCGGAGTTCTCAAAGAAGGATATCATTGACAATTATAAAGTTGAACCTGAAAAAATTGATGTCGTTTACAACGGCGCAAACGAAGGCTTTAAACCGCTTTCTGAAGAAGAGAAAATTAAGATAAGAAATAAATATACCTCTGGCTGTCAATACTTTATGTTTGTTGGCTCGCTGCATCCGCGCAAAAATCTGGCAAGGCTGTTCCCGGCATTCGATTTGTTTAAGGAACGCACCGGATCGGACGTTAAGTTGCTGATAGTGGGGGAGAAACGCTGGTGGACGGAGCCTATCCAGAAGGCTTATGAGGCTATGGGACATAAGGATGACGTGGTGTTTGTGGGCCATCTGCAGATGGAAGAGCTGCATCGTGTGACGGCGGCGGCGCTGGCATCGGTGTATGTCTCGTATTTTGAAGGCTTCGGCATCCCGATAGTGGAGGCGTACAAATGCGACGTGCCAGTCATCACGTCGAACGTCACCTCAATGCCTGAAGTGGCTGGCGATGCCGCACTTCTCGTCGACCCGTTCGACACCGAATCGATAGCAGGCGCCTTGGAACTGGTGATGGATGAAAACATCCGTAACTCACTGATAGAGAAAGGACGCATCCGCCGAAACGATTTTTCATGGGACAAAGCAGCTGAGCAGTGGTATAAGGTAATTTCGACAGGTTCATCCGTCATTTCGACCGAAGTGGAGAAATCTCCCTCAAACAATGCTAACAATTAAAAACTAAAAAATATGGAAAAGATCATAATGTATCCAGGTGAAAATAGAAAAGATGCTGTGAATTTTAAGGATGTTCAAGCTCAATATATCACAGCTGTTGAGCGTAATGTTTTGGTGCTTGGCTCTGGCGGCCGTGAGCATGCCCTCGCATGGAAAATCGCTCAAAGCGACAGAGTGTCGAAGGTTTATATCGCTCCGGGCAACGCCGGGACGGCATCAGTAGGTGTCAATATCTCAATAAATATCGCTGATTTTCAAGCGGTTAAAGATGTCGTGCTGAAAAACAGAATCGACCTCGTTGTTGTCGGTCCGGAACAGCCGTTGGTCGACGGCATTGTCGATTTCTTCAAGAATGACAACGATTTGAAAGATATAAAAATCATCGGACCTGATAAGAAAGGCGCACAGCTTGAAGGCTCCAAGGCTTTCGCTAAGGATTTCATGGAGAAAAACGGCATCCCGACAGCGAAATGCTTTACCGTGACAGCCGACAACCTCAATGAAGGCTTGAAATATCTCGAAACGCTCGAGGCTCCTTACGTCCTTAAGGCCGACGGTCTTGCAGCAGGTAAAGGCGTTCTGATACTCAATGACTTAGCTGAAGCAAAAGCTGAATTGAAAGAGATGCTCTCCGGCAAGTTCGGCTCAGCATCAGCAAAGGTGGTCATCGAGCAGTTCCTCAAAGGTATCGAGGTCTCGATGTTCGTTTTGACAGATGGCGAGAACTACGTCATCCTGCCGGAAGCCAAGGATTACAAGCGCATCGGCGATGGTGACACAGGTCTTAACACAGGCGGCATGGGCGCGGTATCACCAGTGCCTTTCGTTACACCTGAGTTCGTCGAGAAAGTCGAGAATCGCATCATAAAACCTACTATTTCAGGTCTGAAAAAAGAGAAAATCGACTATAAAGGCTTCATTTTCCTGGGCTTGATGAACTGCGGCGGCGATCCTTACGTCATAGAATACAACGTCCGCATGGGCGACCCTGAGACTGAAGGCGTGATGACCCGCATCGACTCTGACTTCGCCGAATTGCTTGATAAATGTGCACAAGGCCGACTCAACGAAGCTCATTATCAGGCAAGCCCTGAGACATCAGTTACGGTGATGCTCGTTTCAGGCGGATATCCTGAGGCTTACAAGAAAGGCATGAAGATAACCGGTCTCGAAAACGTTTGCCCTTGCTGCATAGTGGCTCATGCAGGCACCAAACTTGATGGTGATGACATAGTTACATCAGGCGGTCGCGTCATAGCGGTGACGGCTCACGGTAAAAACATCGAAGAGGCGAGAGAGAAGGCTTATCATAACGCAAAAATGATTTTGTTTGAAGGCAAAAACTACCGTCATGATATCGGCGTGGATTTGATGAATTATCATGCTTAAATTCTTTAAACACAGTTACATAGCGCAAGCTGTCGTGATAGTGCTGCTGATTGCAGTGCTGTGGGTACCTGCGTTCCTAACCCAGTCGAACGACCAGGCCTATGAATACCCGACGACTCCGATGTATGATTTTTTGTTGGGTATTATGGGCAACTCCAATATAGCAATGACAATCTTTGTTATGTTGTTGTTCGGCTCGTGTGTGTTCGTCTTCAATTCAATGATGACTGTCGACAACCTGGTTACAAGAAACAGCAGCTTTTTCTCCTTTGTGATGGTGCTATGCATGTGCTGTGTGCCTATAAACAACAATTATTATCCGTTTTTGATAGCGTTGCCGTTGATGGTGATGGCCCAGCAGACCGTTTTTCTTATCTATAATGTTGAAAAACCTGAGAGATACTTGATGAATACAGGTATTTTTATCGCTGTCGGCTCGATGTTTTATATTCCTGCTATCTTGATGATATTCTGGGTTTTATTTGCTTTGATAGTGCATGGCATCAGAGAAATGAGGCTGTATTTGATTCCAATTGTTGGACTGGCGACCCCTTATATTCTAATGGCCACAATCATCTATATCTCAGGTAATTCGATGGAATTCATCAATGATTATGCCAACGCGTTCACCAGTATCGGTCTTACGAAACTTGAAATCACGACGATGGAGAAAGTGGTTCTGTTGGCTATGATTTTACTTTCGGTACTTTCAATCCTTAAGATTTGGTCAGGTGATGTTAATAATCTCGTTAGTACAAGACATAGGAAAACGGTTACGATGGTGTTGTTTATTTTAAGTATCATTATGCTTTTTACAAAAAATCCAGTGATGAGCAACGGTTACTTTTTCATGATGGTGGCGATACTAGTTTCTATGGCTTTATGCTATGTGAAAAAGACCAAACTCGTTGATATTGCTTTGGTTGTGATAATGATTGCTGTCATCGCGAACCAGTATTTGCCGTTATTTGGGATAAAGTTATGAATCTGAAGCCGTTTTTTACCGAAAATCTGATTGAGGCTGGCTGCGACGAGGCCGGTAGAGGCTGTATCGCCGGTCCGGTGGTGGCTGCAGCTGTCATTCTTCCTCGTGGCATGGATTTTCCTGAATTTGATGATTCTAAAAAACTTACTGAAAAACAACGTGAGAAGTTGAGAGTCAAGGTGTTGGAGAATGCTGCGGCGTATGGCGTGGGTATCGTTTCGGCAGAGGAAATCGATGAGATTAATATCCTTAACGCCTCGTTTTTGGCGATGCATCGCGCTATCGACCAGCTGAAAATCCGTCCAGAACTGCTGCTGATAGATGGCAATCGTTTCAACAAATATCATGACCTGAAACATCAGTGCATTGTTGGCGGTGATGCTAAATATCAGTCTATTGCAGCGGCTTCCATTTTGGCAAAGACGACTCGTGACCATATAATGGAAGAGCTTGATACTCAATATCCTGCGTATAATTGGAAACAGAATAAAGGCTATCCGACGATTGAACATAAAAACGCTGTGGCTGAGCACGGAATGTCGCCGTATCACCGCAAAACATTCAATATGTCGATTCAGTTGAAATTATTTTAAAAAATATAAAACAAACTGCGACCTTTCACGTTCTATTAAAAAACGAATATTATGGCAAATACAAGAATTCTTTGGGCTGACGATGAGATTGAACTTCTCAGGCCGCATATAATGTTTCTGGAACAGAAAGGTTACGACGTCGAGACCGCCAACAACGGCAGTGACGCTGTGGAGATGGTGCGCGACGGGCATTTTGATATTGTTTTTCTTGATGAGCAGATGCCGGGAATTTCTGGCGTTGAGGCGCTTGAGAAGATCAAAGCGGATTTCCCGAACCTTCCGGTGGTGATGATTACCAAAAGTGAGGAGGAACGCATCATGGAGGACGCCATAGGCAGCAATATCGCGGATTACCTGATAAAACCGGTCAACCCGAACCAGATTTTGCTTTCGCTGAAGCGTAATCTCGAAAATAAAAAACTCGTCGACGAGAAGTCTACATCGATGTATCAGCAGGAGTTTCGCAAGATCGGAATGGACCTGAACAACAACCTCGACTACAACGAGTGGATTGGTTTATACAAAAACTTGACACGCTGGGAAATAGAGCTTCAGAAATCTACGGACGAAGGCATCAAAGAGGTGCTTTTCATGCAGAAAAACGAGGCAAACACACAGTTTTCGCGCTATGTGGAGAAAAACTACTGCGACTGGGTGTCGGGCAAGGCTGTCAACAAGCCGACGATGTCGCATACAGTGATGAAAGACAAGGTGTTCACTCGTCTTGAAAATAACGATAAACCGTTGTTTTTCATACTGATAGACAACCTGCGCTACGACCAGTGGAAGGCGATTCAACCGCTCGTGGAGAACTATTTCCGCGTCGCTGACGATGATATTTATTACAGCATTTTGCCTACGACAACGCAATATGCTCGTAACTCCATCTTCGCAGGTCTGATGCCGCTTGAGATCCGCCGTCATTACCCGAAATACTGGGTCGACGAGGAGGATGAAGGCACGAAAAACCAGTTTGAGGGCGAGCTTTTGGGCGAGCAGCTCCGTCGTTATGGCAAGAATATCAAATATTCTTACAACAAGGTGCTGAATCTGGCGGCGGGCAAGAAGCTTTACGACCAGATGAACAACCTGATGCAGAATAAGTTAAACGTCATAGTGTATAACTTCGTCGACATGCTTTCGCACGCCCGCACAGAGATGGAGATCATCCGTGAGCTCGCCGACGACGAGGTGGCATACCGCTCGCTGATGTTGTCGTGGTTTGAGCATTCGTCGCTGTTCGACATGATGAAATTCATAGCAAATAAAGGCTGTGACGCTGTCGTGACCACCGACCATGGCTCTGTCTGGGTGAAGAATCCGGTGAAGATATTGGGTGACAAAGCTGTGAACACAAATTTGAGATATAAGTATGGTAAATCGTTGAATTACAATGCGAAAGAGGTGTTTGAAGTGAAAGACCCGGAGAAGATTTTCCTGCCACGGATCAACGTGTCGACCTCGTATGTCTTCGCGCGCTCCAATGATTTCTTTGCTTATCCGAATAATTATAATTATTACGTAAACTATTATAGGAACACCTTCCAGCATGGCGGTATCTCCATGAACGAGATGATGATTCCTGTGGCATATCTTAAGGCAAAATGACAGAAAAATCGTTCATAATCAACAGTGTAGATGAGCTTACGCAGGTGTCGGAGCTTCTGATTTCCTGGCGAGACAAATCCGATATCATAGCTTTTTACGGTCCGATGGGGGCTGGGAAGACCACTCTGATCAAGAATCTGTGCCATAAGCTTGGCGTGACAGATGAAGTCAACAGTCCGACATTTGCCCTTGTAAATGAATATCCTACGCCGATAGAAGGCTCGATTTTCCACTTTGATTTCTATAGAATCAAGAAGTTGGAGGAGGTCTACGACATCGGCTACGAGGATTATTTCTACAGCGGCAGATTATGCCTGTTGGAGTGGCCGGAGCTCATCGACCCGCTGATGCCGGAACATTTCATAAAAGTTGAAATTGCATTAGGAGACAGCGATAACGCTCGAAAAATAAAATGCACAGTCATATAATCAGGGCCGTGATACTCTATAAAAAGGACATAGAACAACTAAGAAATCTCATTTCTTCTCACACCAAAACTTTTATTCTTTTGGATGAGAATACTGAAAATTATTGCCTGAATGTTATAGAAGGTATTGATTTTCAAAACGTTATAAAAATTGTCATTCCTTCGGGTGAGCAAAATAAAAATATTGACACCGTTCAGTATATTTGGTCGAAACTTCTTGAAAATCATGCCGATAGAAAGGCGCTTCTGATAAATATCGGGGGCGGCATGGTGACCGATATCGGCGGTTTTGCCGTTTCGTGTTATCAGCGCGGCATCGATTTCATAAATATTCCAACGACTCTTTTGGGAATGATTGATGCAGCCGTCGGAGGCAAGACCGGCATTGATTTTCAGGGACTTAAAAACCAAATCGGAGTATTTTCACAGCCGCTGGCGGTGGTGATATTGTTTGAGTTTCTTGCTACATTGCCGAAAAGAGAACTGCTGTCAGGCTTGGCAGAGATTATAAAATACGGCTTCATTGTCGACAAGATCTTTTTGGAAGCGAAACTCCTGAAGAATACTGTTAATCCTGTTGATTCTGTCCTCATAAAAAAAGCTATCGAAGTCAAAGATGAGATTACTTGCCATGACTCGACGGAGCAGGGTAGACGCAAGATTTTGAACTTCGGTCACACTATCGGTCATGCTCTTGAGACTTATCTCATTGATCATCATAAAGAGATACGTCATGGAGAAGGGGTGGCGCTTGGCATGTTGTCAGCTTTGTATCTTTCTGAAAAATATTGCAATTTAAGTCATGATATAACTTTATATTATAAAGATTTATATGCTAAAAATTTCAATAGATTTGATTTAAATGATATTCCAATTGAAAATCTGGTTGAAATTATGCGTCATGACAAGAAAAATGAGGGCGGAGATGTCAGATTTGTGTTGATTGAAGACTTTGGGAAGCCTGTTTATGATGTTGTTGTGAAGCCTGAAGATATCGTTGATTCCGTTAACTATCTCGTTGATTATCTGAACGATGCGCATTACTGGGTTAAATAAGACGTTTGATGTCGATGTGAATCTTGTCGGCAGCAAGAGCGAATCCAACCGCGTTCTGATGATCGGCTATTATGGCGGATTCAAACCACGCATCACCAATCTTTCATCCTCCGATGACACTACATTATTGAAGGATATACTAGATACTATCTCTTGTCCTTCTTATCCTCAAAAAATCACTTGTTCCAACGCCGGCACTGTCCTGCGTTTTCTCGCCACCGCATTATCGTTTCGCCCAGGCAGCTGGATTCTGACCGGCTCTGACCGAATGATGCAGCGTCCAGTGGGTGATCTGGTGAATGCATTACGCAACATTGGCGCCGACATCGAATACATGGGGCAGGAGGGATTCCCACCATTAAAAATCAATGGCAAAACCCCTGTAGAGACGCTTCCTGAAACGTCTGTTTCAGTTGATATTTCGCGCAGTTCGCAATTTGCATCGTCGATTTTATTGGCAATGCCTTATGTAGAGACGCGTCATGGCACGTCTTTACGTTTGGATGGCGACATGTCGTCAGTTCCTTACATCGACATGACCATCGATGTGATGCAGAAATTTGGCATTGATGTGCATCGTGACGGTCGCGAAATATTTATAAAACCATCTGATTATAGAGATATTGAATATACAATAGAATCTGATTGGACCTGCGCCTCATATTGGTACGAAATCGTCGCTTTCAGTGAAAACGGACGCGCCAGATTGCGTAATCTGAGGCTGGATTCAAAACAAGGTGACGCTGTTGTCGCAAAATGGTTTGAAGATTTCGGCGTTACAACCGTTCAAGATGGTAATGATATTATTATTGAAAAAAATAATTCAATAATTAAGAAACAAGTGTCATTTGATTTCATCGACAACCCTGATTTGTACCCGACCATCGCCGCCACCTGTGCCGGGCTCGGGGTAGAAGGCAGGTTCACCGGGTTGCGCAATCTCGTTCACAAGGAATCGGATCGGGTGGCGGCGATGATGTCAGAGTTGTCCATGATAGGGACAGACCGCGTCTGTCCGCCAGTTTTCGATTCCCACAACGACCACCGCATCGCCATGGCATTGGCACCGCTCGCAATGAAAATCGGCGCCATTGAAATCAATAACGCCGAAGTTGTTTCTAAATCGTACCCGAATTTCTGGGAGGAGATAAACTATTCCCATCCTGATGTCAGCACATCAACAATATGAATAACCTCGATAGGCAAGCCCTGTTTCTTCGCATAGGCATTGAGGTGCAACAGGCATGATATGTCGTTGGTAATCAGGTATTCAGCGCCTGAATCGATGGCATCTCTCAGCTTTTGGTCAGCCATTGATGACGAAATTGTCTCATGCTGCACAGCAAAAAGCCCTTTACCCATGCCGCAGCAGATCTCTGGATGTTTCAAGTCAACCAATTCGAGTCCGTTGACCTTAGCAAGCAGCTGCCGTGCCTCGTTTTTCAGCCCAAGTTCGCGCAAGGCTGAACATGAATCGAGGTATGCGCATTTGTGACGGAAGACCGCCTCAAAATAATCCTTATGCAGTTTATTTACAAGGAAATCGGTGATTTCGTAGATGTTTGCCACGAGGCGTTTATATTCCAGATGCAGGCTGGTGTTGTAGAAGAGCTCTTTGTATCTCGTCTTGATGAATCCCACGCACGACGCGCTGATGCCTACGATGGGACGGTTGTTCGGGAAGTCGCGTAAGAACTTCTCGCCGAGTGTCTTCGACTCCTCGACGTAGCCGCTGTTAAATGCAAATTTGCCGCAACAAGTCTGCTCAGGATTATATTCTATCTCGACACCGGCTGCTTTTAGAAGCTTGACGGCGTTCATGGCCGTTTCCGGATAAATCTGGTCGATTGTGCAAGATACAAAGAGGTCTACTGTCATGATTGTCAATGATTTATATTATTTCAAACCACGTGCTTTCAAATATGGCTCAATACTCGGTTCCTGTCCGCGGAACTTCTTGTACTGTACCATTCCTTCGTCGTTGCCGCATTCCTGCAAGCAGTTGATTCTGAATGATTTTGCAAGTTCAGGGTTAAACAGGTCGCCTGATTCTTTGAAGAAGTTGAAAGCGTCTTTGTCGAGCACTTCGGCCCAGGTGTAGGCGTAATAGCCTGCGCTGTAGCCGCCGCTGAACACATGCGAGAAGTTGGTGCTGCGGTAACGTGGCTGGATCTCGCGAATTAAGCCGATGGCGTTCATCTGCTGTCTCTCGAATTCATCAACGTCAAGATTATTGATGACATTGATATCGGTGAGCTCGTGGTATTTCATATCCAAAATCGAAGCCGCGATGAGCTCGGTAGTGTTGAAACCTTGGTTGAACAAAGCGCTGTTTTCAATCTTTTCGATAAGGCTGTCAGGCATCACTTCGCCAGTCTTGTAATGTTTGGCATACATGCGAATGACCTCAGGCTCTGCGGCCCAGTTTTCCATGATCTGAGAAGGAAGCTCCACATAGTCGTGAGGCACGTTGCCGCATGTTCTGCTGTATCTTCCTTTCGAGAAGAAGGAGTGCAGTGAGTGTCCGAACTCATGCCACATCGTCTCTGTCTCGTCCCAGTCGAGCAGGGCAGGGGCGTCGCCTGATGCCGGCGTGAAGTTCATAACCAATTGAATAAGAGCAGGATGCCACACTCCGTTGATGTCGTAGCCGCCTTCGCGGAACGAGGTGCACCATGCGCCGCTGCTCTTCGACTCGCGCGGATAAAAGTCGAGGTAAAGAAGACCCAATGTCGAGCCGTCGAAGTCTTTCACTTCGTAAGTCTCAACGCCTTCAAAATAGATCGGGATGTCGTTTCTCTTTTCAAAAGTGACGCCGTATAACTTGTTGGCAGCCATAAACATACCGTTGCGGACGTTATCCAATGAGAGATAAGGACGAATCTGATTTTCATCGAAATCATATTTAGCTTTGCGGAGCTGCTCGGCATAATACCACCAGTCACTGCGTTGGATTTTAGCAGGGGCTAATTCTTGCATCTCACGAAGCTCTTTCTTAGCCAGTTTGTTTGCTGAATTGAAGATACCGTCGAGGAATTTGTCAACCGTTTTGTCATCTTTTGCCATGTTGACATCAAGCACATAGTTGGCGTAGTTGTCGAAACCGAAAAGCTGTGCTTTTTGTAGTCTCAACGCCAGCATTTCCTTGATGATGGCTTTGTTATCGTATTCGTTGTTATTGTCGCAACGATTGTAATAAGCGTTGTAAATCTCATCGCGTAACATTGAGTTGTCGGAATAAGTCAGGAACGGGATGAGGCTCGGTTTGCTCAATGTGAAAGCCCATTTGCCTTCCATGCCGTCTTTCTTGGCCTGTTCGGCAGCTGCGTCGATGCTTGATTGTGGCAGTCCCGCAAGGTCTTTCTCGTTGTCGATGACGAGTTTGAAGTTGCTGTTTTCTTTCAAAAGATTGTTGCCGAACTGAAGGCTTAAAATCGATAGTCTTTCGTTGATTTCGCGCAGTTCCGCCTGGTCTTCTTCGTTCAGATTGGCTCCTCTGCGGATGAAGTCGTTGTAATATTTCTCAACCACGCGGTTTTGCTGGTCGTCTAGGTTCATCTCGGCGCGGTGGTCGTAAACATATTTAATCTTCTCGAAAAGCACAGGATTCATCGCGATATCATCACCATGTGCTGACATCATAGGCATCACCTCTTCGGCAATCTGCAAAAGCTCGTCGTCGCTCATGCATTCCATCATGTTGAAAAACACTCCGCCGACCTTGCCGAGCAGCTCGCCTGATTTGTCGTAAGCCCAGATAGTGTTCTCGAAAGTTGGAGTCTCGGAATTGTTGCAAATAGCCTCGATTTCTGCCTTATTCTGCTTCATGCCTTCAATGAAAGCCGGCATGTAATGCTCGTTTTTAATCTTGTCGAACGCGGGCGCTTCGAGGTATGTCCCATAGTCAGAGAAAAAAGGATTGTCCTTGCAACTGTCTGAATTGCAGGAAGTTAAACCTAAAATACTCATTGCAAAAATGATTAAGATGTTTTTAATTTTCATGATTTTTATTTATTTAGTCCAATCTGCAAAGATATGGAAAAAAAGTTGGAAAATAAGGAATTATCTTTTAAAAAATATTTATTAATAATGTCTTGCACCATTCGAAAATAATCCGTAAATTTGCAGGCAAATTTTTTGTAATTAGGTAATTTGAATTAAAATTAAACAAATCAAACATAAATGGCTATGAATAAGCAGATTACATTAGAGCAGGCCGTTGAGAAGGTTCACGACGGCATGACAATTATGTTCGGCGGATTCCTCGGAGTGGGAAGCGCAGTGCAGATCATCGACGCTATCGTTGAGAAAGGCGTGAAGGATTTAACAATCATCGCTAACGATACCGCTTACGACAACATCGCCCACGGTAAGCTCGTCGCTAACCATCAGGTGAAGAAAGCTATCGTGTCACACACCGGTACAAACAAAGAGACGGCGGCACAGAAGAACGCCGGCACTCTCGAGGTTGAATACGTACCACAGGGCACATTGGCAGAGCGTATCAGAGCCTACGGCGCAGGTCTCGGCGGAGTACTCACCCCAACAGGTCTCGGCACAATCATGCAGGACGGCAAGGATATCGTGAAAGTCGACGGTAAAGACTACATCCTCGAGAAACCTCTCAAGGCTGACATCGCTTTCTTGCGCGCCAACATCGTTGACGAGTTCGGTAACATGGTGTTCCTCGGAACAACCAACAACTTCAACCCACTCATGGCTACAGCAGCCGACTACGTGGTTGTTGAGGCTGAAAAACTCGTGAAGGTTGGAGAGATTAAGCCGGAATGCGTACACGCTTCAGGAATTTATGTTGACGGTATTTACGTTGAGAAGTAGTGTAGAGTTTAGAGTGTAGAGTTTAGAGTAGTTTTAAAGTTTAGAGTTTAAAGTTTTAAGTTAAAAATTTTGAAAATGGAAAAAGAATATAGAACAAAGATTAGACTTCGCATGAGTGCGAAGGATGCTCACTACGGTGGCAATTTGGTTGATGGTGCTCACATGGTTCACCTCTTCGGTGATGTGGCTACTGAGCTTTTGATTATGCGTGACGGCGACGAAGGTCTCTTCTGCGCATACGACATGATTGAATTCAAAGCCCCTGTCTATGCAGGCGACTTTATCGAAGCTGAAGGTTGGATCGACCGTGAAGGCAACACATCGCGCCACATGTTGTTTGAGGCCCGCAAGGTTGCTGTCGCCCGTCCAGACATCTCTCCATCAGCTGCTGACGAGCTCGATGAGCCTATCCTGGTTTGCCGCGCTTCAGGCACATGCGTTACACCAAAAGATTGCCAAAGAAAAAAGTAAAAAATTATGGATAAACTGATAATCACAGCTGCTATCTGCGGCGCAGAAGTAACAAAAGAACAGAATCCTAACGTTCCTTATACCGTTGAGGAGATTGTACGCGAGGCTAAGTCGGCAGTCGACGCCGGTGCCGCCATCGTACACCTTCACGTCCGCTGGGACGACGGCACACCTACACAGGACCGTGGTCGTTTCCAGGAGTGCGAAGAGGCTATCCTCAAAGTTTGCCCTAACGTGATTTTGATTCCATCGACAGGCGGTGCCGTCGGTATGACACCTGACGAGCGTCTTCAGTCTACCGACACCAACCCACGTCCTGAGATGGCAACACTCGACTGCGGTACATGCAACTTCGGCGATGAGATCTTTGACAACACCATGCCAACGATGCGCGCTTTCGGCAAACGCATGATCGAACGCGGCATCAAGCCGGAATATGAATGCTTCGAGATGGGTCATCTCGACACCATCCTCACCATGGCACGCAAGGGCGAAGTCCCGGGCGCACCGATGCAGTTCAACTTCGTGCTCGGCGTCCCTGGCTGCACACCTGCAACAGTGGCTAACCTCTGCTGGCTCGTGAACGGCATCCCGGCAGGCTCGACATGGACAGTGACAGGCGTCGGACGTAACGCATTCCCAATGGCAGCAGCAGCTATCGCCATGGGCGGCAACGTACGCGTCGGATTCGAAGACAACCTCTATCTGTCAAAAGGCGTCCTCGCTAAGTCAAACGGCGAACTCGTCGAGAAAGTGGTGAGATTGGCAAAAGAACTCGGTCGTCCAATCGCTACATCAGACGAAGCAAGAGAGATTCTGGGATTGAAGAAGAGATAATCTCTTTTCGTCATTTCGACCGACCGAAGGGAGTGGAGAAATCTCCCTCAATTAAATGAGATTTCTCGATTCCGCTTCGCTTCACTCGAAATGACGGGAATTATTAAAAAAAGAAAACAAATTAAAAGTAATTAAATAACATTTAAAAATTAAATAAAATGCAGAAACACGGTAACAAATACGGTACACACCGCGTGATTGAACCAAAAGGCGTTCTTCCACAACCAGCTAACAAACTCGACAACAACATGGACGAAATCTGGGACAACGAGATTTTGATTGACGTCCAGACTTTGAATATCGACTCAGCATCATTCACCGACATCCACAACTATGCAAAACAGCAGGCAGGTGCTGGCGCATCAGAGGAAAAGATCATGGAAGAGGTGAAGAAAGAAATGTTCCTCAACGTTGAGTTGCAGGGTAAACACCGCAACCGTCGTACAGGTTCAGGCGGTATGCTCCTCGGTAAAGTCGAGAAGATCGGTGACGCCCTGAAAGGCAAGATCGACCTCAAAGAAGGCGACCGCATCGCTACATTGGTTTCATTGTCACTGACACCTCTCCGCATCGATGAGATCATCGCCATCCGTCCAGACGTTGACCAGGTCGACATCAAAGGTAAGGCTATCCTCTTCGAAAGCGGTATCTACGCTAAGATCCCAACAGACATGCCAGAGAAACTCGCATTGTCAGCATTAGACGTCGCTGGTGCTCCAGCACAGACAGCAAAACTCTGCCAGTACGGTCAGACAGTCGTCATCCTCGGCGCCGGTGGTAAGTCAGGTATGCTCTGCGCTTACGAGGCTAAGAAACGCGTCGGCGTGACAGGTAAGGTCATCGGCATCGCCAACAGCCCTAAGTCAACACAGCGTATCAAAGACCTCGGCTTCTGCGACATTGTCGAGAGCGCTGCAGGTATGACACCAGTTCAGGTTTATGAACTCGTCGAGAAACTCACAAACGGCAAGATGGCCGACGTGACAATCAACTGCGTGAACGTTCCGGATCAGGAGATGACAGCAGTCCTCTGCACAAAGGACGACGGTATCGTTTACTTCTTCTCAATGGCAACAAGCTTCACAAAGGCTTCATTGGGTGCTGAAGGTATCGGCTCAGACGTCAACATGATCATGGGTAACGGCTACACCAAAGGTCACGCTGAATTCACACTTCAGGAACTCCGCGAGAGCCCGAAACTCCGTAAGATTTTTGAAGAACTTTATGCTTAATTAAGACTTTAGTCTTTAGTCTTTAGACTTTAGCCATATGGTTGATTTCTAAAGACTAATGACTAACGACTAAAGACTAAGAATATGGGAGAATCAAGAAGAAAAATAATGTTTCCGAACGTCACTGACGAACAGTGGAACGATTGGAAATGGCAGGTCAAGAACCGCATCGAGACCCTTGAGGACTTGAAGAAATATGTGAAGCTGACCGAAGCTGAGGAAGAAGGCGTGAAGAAGACCCTTTCGACTCTGCGTATGGCTATCACTCCATATTATCTGAGCCTCATCAACCCTGACGACCCGGCTGATCCGGTCCGTCGCCAGGCTATCCCTACGGCTGCCGAGACACACATCGCACGTGCCGACTTGCTCGACCCGTTGCATGAGGACGAGGATTCACCAGTCCCAGGATTGACACACCGTTATCCAGACAGAGTGTTGTTCCTCATCACCGATATGTGCTCAATGTACTGCCGTCACTGCACACGCCGTCGTTTTGCAGGTCAGAAGGATGACGAGTCACCAGCCGACAGAATAGAGAAAGCATTGGAATACATCGAGAAGACAGAATGTGTCCGCGACGTGTTGCTGTCAGGCGGCGACGCCTTGATGGTGAGCGACAAGAAGTTGGAATACATCATCGGTCGTCTCCGTCAGATCAAACATGTCGAGATAGTGCGTTTAGGAACACGTACTCCTGTGGTATGCCCACAACGTATCACTCCTGAGCTCTGCGACATGCTGAAGAAGTATCATCCAATCTGGATCAACACACACTTCAACCACCCGAACGAGGTGACACCAGAGTCATTCGCAGCATGCGAGAGATTGGCAAACGCCGGTATCCCGTTAGGTAACCAGAGCGTGTTGCTCCGTGGCGTCAACGACTGCGTGTTCGTGATGCGTCAGCTCGTCCACGACCTCGTGAAGATGCGCGTGCGTCCGTACTATATTTATCAGTGCGACCTCTCGATGGGTCTGGAGCACTTCAGAACACCGGTTTCGAAGGGTATCGAGATCATCGAAGGCTTACGCGGTCACACATCAGGCTTCTGCGTCCCGACATTCGTCGTCGATGCTCCAGGCGGTGGCGGCAAGACCCCGGTCATGCCACAGTACGTGATCTCACAGTCTCCAGGCAGAGTGGTGCTGCGTAACTTCGAAGGCGTCATCACAACCTACACCGAGCCGGCAGAATACCACAGCGAGTGCAACTGCCCTGAGTGCCAGGCACTTAAGAAGAGACTCGAGGCTGAGAGAGTGGAAGATGTCGACAGAAACAAACCTGTTGACGGCGTCATCACATTGCTCGAAGGCGAGAAGATGAACATCGAACCTGCTCATCTCTATCGTCATGAAAGACAAAAACATAATAAATAAAAACTAACTGTATGAGCGAGAATAATTATCATAAAGTATCAAGCTGGAAACTTATCCTGGTTCTGATGCTTATTGTTTGGATGATAAATGTACTTATGTCATTTGTCTACAAAACACAGCCGAATTTCTTTATGTTCACTTGGCTGACAAACATATTCCTGTGTTTTGTTGAAACAGTTCTTGTATCAATAATTTGCTATGTTTTTTATCTTTTGTTCTTTAAACATAGGAATAGAGATAAAGAAGAAGATAATGACGCTCAATAAGTTATGCCTTTCATTGAGGAACTTATAAAATACAGAAGCTGTTCTATCGTGGGGCTGGCGAAAAACACCGGCAAAACGGTGAGTCTGAACTATGTTTTAGGCCGCTTGCCCCTCGACAGAATGCGTATAGCACTAAGTTCCATTGGTATCGACGGCGAGACGACCGACCAGGTAACCAAAACGGCGAAGCCTGAGATAACATTACAAGAAGGCACATATTTCGGGACAAGCGAGAAACATTATCTTCAGAGAAGACTGGTCTCGGAGCTTGTCGATGTGAGCGATGAGAACACCTCATTAGGAAGGATTGTTACGGCCAGGGCGCTGACCAAAGGCAAGATTCTGCTGTCGGGACCCTCGTCGAACCTCGGATTGAGACGTTGGAAGACCTCGATGGAGAAATATAACATCGACCTGATAATCATCGATGGGGCGCTTTCGCGAATGAGTCTGGCGTCGCCGGCAACGAGCGAGTCGATGATTCTGGCAACGGGAGCGGCGTATTCGGCCAACATCACAAACCTCGTGCAGAAGACAGCATTCGTGGTGGATATGGTGAATCTGGATCTGACATCTGAAGAAAACAGATTGAGATTCAACGACATACACACAGGTGTTTGGGCTGTCGACGACAACGACGAGCTTCATGACTTGAAAGTGACGTCCTCGTTATCGACGAAAATCTGCACCGATGGCATAGAGCACTGCAAGACGCTGTTTATGAGCGGCGCGCTGACAGACGGCTTTATGGAACACATCCGCACCAAGAAGATTTTCAAGGAGACGGAGATAGTGGTGACTGATTTTACGAAGATTTTCCTTACACCTATATTATATAAGGCGTTTGTGAGAGGAGGCGGCAAGATCAGTGTGATGCAAAAAAGCAAGCTCATCGCAGTGACGGTGAACCCGACGGCACCCAACGGCATGGTGCTCGACTCGGACAGACTATGTAAAACAATGTCGGAAGCCATCAACCTTCCGGTTTATGATTTAAAAAAATGCGACTGAAACAACTCATAGAGCAACCCTGCGGTCTGAAATATATGATTGACAACCTCGACACCCATTCGGGCTTCGCGAGGCGTATGATTTTGGATACCGAGATGCCGACGAATGTCAGGATTATCAATGCTAACTATCAGATTCTCAAGCAGTTTTATGATGTTGTAAACAATCAGGAGAACCAAAACCAGATCAACAACCTGCAGTTTAAGCTCTGCAATCTGAAGGAGATTGGGGGCACAATCACGCATCTTCGGAACAAATATGTCTTGGACGACATCGAGCTTTTCGAGGTGAAGCATCTGGCGATGCTCGCTGGTGAGGTACAGGTGGTGATGAACAGCTTACAGCTGGGCGAGAGCATTTTTATCCCGAATTTGGAAGAGGTGGTGAGCATCCTCGACCCTGACGGGATGAAGATTGCGAGTTTTTATATCTATGACTCGTATTCACCGCGCTTGATGGAGCTTAGGCGCATCATGAAGGCGAAGGACGACTTCGATGAGGCGCTGTTCAGCGAGATGACATCCATTGAAGACGAAGTGCGCGCCAAGCTGTCGATGCAGCTCTCGAAGTTTGCCGACGAGCTTGAGGCAGCGCAGAAAGCCTTGGCATTCATTGACTTAAACCTCGCTAAGGCCTATCAGATGATAAAATATAACCTCTGTTTCCCGACCATTTCAGATAATGGAGCGACGGAATACGAGGGGCTGTTCAATCCCGAGGTGAAAGACGCGTTGGAGCAGCGTAACCGCACGTTCCAGCCGGTTGACATCACATTCTGGAACAAGCCGACATTGATAACAGGAGCCAATATGGGAGGTAAGACAGTGGTTTTGAAGACATTGACACTGTGTCAGTATCTGTTCCAGTTCGGTTTTGGCATTCCTGCGACAAAAGCCAAAGTTGATTTGAAAGATGAAATATATTTCTGCATTGGCGATGAGCAGTCTATTGAAAAAGGATTGTCGTCATTTGCTGCAGAAATGAAAAATATCGATGCTGTTATCAAGGCATCGCGTGGAAAAGGAAAGATTTTAGCGTTGATTGATGAGCCGGCAAGGACCACGAACCCGAAAGAGGGAACGGCGTTGGTTTCATCGTTGGTGAAGGTTCTCGAGGTTGAGAACGTGAGCCTCGTCATGACAACGCATTACGATATAGAGCCAAATGATTCAAGGCGTTTGAAGGTCAAAGGTTTTGAAAACGGCTCAATGAATTACGAGCTTGTTGAAGTCAAAGACGGCGAAGTGCCGCATGAGGCTTTGAATATTGCTGAAAGCTTAGGAATTGATTCTGAATGGATTTCTAAAGCACGTGAAATTTTGAAAATAAAAGAATAAATTAAAAATATAAAACTATGACAAGCAAATTAGGACTTGATTTTACAAAAGTTGAGTATGCAAGAGGTTTGGCAAAGAAGATCGCCGACCAGGTGCAGGAATTCGTTGAACAGTATACTACCGTCGCAGTGGAGCGTACATTGAGCCGTTTGATGGGTATTGACGGCGTCGATGAGAACCAGGTGCCGCTGCCGAACGTGGTGGTCGACACACTGAAGGAGAAGGGCGTGCTGAGCGAAGGCGTGCTGTTCTTCATCGCTAACGCTATGATTCAGACTGGCTTGAAGCCACAGCAGATCGCTGAGCAGGTGGCAGCCGGCAAGCTCGACATCACCAAGGTGGTGACCCGCGACCAGAAGAAGATCGCTGAGACACTGCAGCCGGTCATTGACGAGAACGTTGGTAAGATCCGCGCTCGCCATGACAGACGTGACCATTACCTCAACACCATAGGCGAGGGCCCGAAGCCATACCTTTATATTATTGTGGCAACAGGTAACATCTATGAGGACGTGGTGCAGGCTCAGGCCGGTGCACGTCAGGGTGCTGACGTCATCGCTGTGATCCGTACTACCGGTCAGTCGTTGCTTGACTACGTGCCATACGGCGCCACAACAGAAGGTTTCGGCGGTACATTCGCTACACAGGAGAACTTCCGTATCATGCGTAAGGCATTGGACGAGGTGGGCGAGGAGCTCGGACGTTACATCCGTCTGTGTAACTACTGCTCAGGTCTCTGTATGCCTGAAATCGCCGTCATGGGTGCTTTCGAAGGCCTCGACGTGATGTTGAACGACGCTCTCTACGGTATCTTGTTCCGCGATATCAACATGCAGCGTACTCTTATCGACCAGTACATGAGCCGTATCATCAACGGATTTGCCGGCGTCATCATCAATACCGGTGAGGATAACTACCTGACAACCGCTGACGCTGTCGAGGCAGCTCACACTGTGTTGGCATCAGACCTTATCAACGAACAGCTTGCATTCTCAGCAGGTTTGAAGGAAGAGCAGATGGGCTTGGGTCACGCTTTCGAGATGGACCCGATGCTTGAAAACGGCTTCCTCCTCGAGCTCGCACAGGCTCAGATGACACGTGAGATCTTCCCGAAGGCTACTTTGAAATACATGCCTCCGACCAAGTTCATGACAGGTAACATCTTCCGCGGTCACATCCAGGATGCTTTGTTCAACATCATTGGTATCTGGACACATCAGGGAATCCAGCTGCTCGGTATGCCTACCGAAGCTATCCATACTCCGTTCATGAGCGACCGTTACCTATCAATCGAGAACGCTAAATACATCTTCAACAACCTCCACAGCATCGGCGAGGAGATGGAGTTTAAAGAAGGCGGTATCTGCCGTGAGCGTGCTAAGTTAGTGTTAAACAACACTATAGCATTGCTCGAGGAAATCGTGAAGGAAGGCTTGTTCACCGCTCTTGAAAAAGGTATCTTCGGTGATGTGAAACGTCCGAAGAACGGTGGTAAAGGTCTCGAAGGCGTTACACAGAAAGGTGAGAACTATTACAACCCATTCGTGGAAATCATGAAGGGTAAGAGATAACGAATGCATAAAATTCGTCCGTACGTTCTGCCGATTGCCATAGTGTTGGGACTTCTGTTCCACTCCTGGTGCGGTGTTTTGAAGGTGGCGGTGCCGTATCTTATCTTCAGCATTTTGCTGTTGAACTTTGCGGCTGTCGACGTCAAGAAGATGCGCTTCTCGAAGATGTATCTCTGGCTTATGCTTTACCAGATTGGCGTCAGCATTGGGATGTATTATCTGCTGATGACCTTCAATGCCAGCGAGATGTTGGCGCAAGGCGTGATGCTTGGCGTGTTGTGTCCGGTGGCGGCGTCGGTGGTGGTGATATCGTGCATGTTGGGCGCAAACCGCGAGACAGTGACGAGCTACACCATCATTGGAAACCTGATGGTGGCGATAGTGGCACCGATATATTTCTCGTTTATCGGGAATCATCAGGAGATTCCGTTTTGGACGTCGTTCTGGATGATTCTCGGTAAGATCGGGACGATAATAGCACTGCCGTTCTTTGTAGCACTTACGACTCAGGTGGTCATGCCGAAGGTGCATGATTTACTCTGTAAGATAAAAGGAGTGTCGTTCTATTTGTGGTCTGTTGCTTTGACTATTACTCTCGGTCAGACTATAGATTTCATGTTTATGGAAGGGAAGGAAAACCTGCCTGCAATAATTTGGCTCGGCGTGTTTTCAATAGCTTTCTGCGTTGTACAGTTTGCGTTGGGCAAGTACATCGGACATAAATACGGCGACATCATCGCGGGCGGACAGCTGCTGGGACAGAGGAACTCGGCAATGGGAATATGGATGGCTAACACCTATCTCAACCCGTTGGCAGCGATATTCCCCGCGTTGTATTCGGTATGGCAGAATCTGTTTAATAGCATACAGTTATGGTATCATGATAAAAAATTAAATCTATGAAAATCTTAAAAACATCTTTACTGATCATGGGAAGCATGGTAATGTTATCCGCATGCGATACTCGTTATAAGATTAAGGAGTATCCTCAAGCTGAACGCGACGAGACTGTCGTGGACAATTATTTTGGAACAGAGGTCGCTGACCCTTATCGTTGGCTCGAAAACGACACTTCTGCCGCTACTTTGGCATGGGTGGAGGCTGAGCGTGCGTTGACAGACGATTATCTCAGTCATATCAAAGTGAGAAGTGTTCTCAAGGAACGTCTCACGCAAATCGCTGATTATGAGAAATATGGCGTTCCGTCGAAACGTTTTGGAAAATATATCTACAGCAAAAACGACGGTCTGCAGAACCAGAGTGTTTATTACATTCAGGATGCCGACGGCGGCGAGCCTGAGGTGCTTCTCGACCCGAATGCTTTGTCGGATGACGGCACAGTTTCCCTTGGCGGAATGAGCTTGTCGCACGACGGCAAATATCTCGCTTATTATATCCAGCGCAGCGGTTCCGACTGGGTCGAGATTTATGTAAAAGACGTGGCAACGAAAGAACTGCTTCCAGACCATATCGAATGGGCTAAGTTCACTGGCGCCAGCTGGTATAAGGACGGCTTCTTCTATGCATCTTACGACAAACCGGTGGAAGGCAAGGAGTTTTCAAATGTTAACGAAAATCACAAGATTTATTATCATAAGCTCGGTGACCCTCAGGAGAAAGACGAGCTCTTTTATGAGAATCCTAAGCAGCCTCGTTATTTCCACGGCGTCGGTCTGACTGAAGATGAACGTTACATGTTCTTGTACGAAAGCGGTCAGGGTGCAGGACATACCTTGTGGATTCGCGATATGAACGATAAGAAAGGCAAGTTCGTGCAAATCGCTTTCGACATGGATTATCAGTACAGCCCTATCGATATCATCGACGGAAAGATGTACATCATGACGAACTACGACGCCCCGAAAGGCATGGTTTGTGTGGCGGATGTCAAAGATGTCAACAAGGCTTCTATTGAAAACTGGGAGGTGTTGATTCCTGAAAATGAAAACGTGATGGTAGGCGCACAGATGGGTGCAGGCAAGATGATTATCACCTACGACAAAGACGCTTCAAATCATGCATACGTCTATGAACTCGACGGCACGATGAAACATGAGATTCAGTTCCCTACATTCGGCTCTGCAGGCATAGTGAGCCGTTACGATGAACCTGAGATCTTCTATGCTTTCACATCGTTTACCTTCCCGACAACTATTTACAAATATGATATCGAGGCGAACACTTCAGAGGTGTTCCGCGCTCCGAATGTCGCTTTCAATCCTGAGGATTATGTGACAGAGCAGGTGTTCTACACCAGCAAAGACGGCACACGCGTTCCTATGTTCCTGACATACAAGAAAGACTTGCAGAAAGACGGCAAGAACCCAACCTTACTTTACGGTTACGGCGGCTTCAACATCACTTTGAACCCTGGCTTCTCGACCATGCGTATCCCGTTCCTTGAGATGGGTGGCGTTTATGCTATGGCAAACCTCCGTGGCGGCAACGAATATGGTGAGGAATGGCATCTTGCCGGCACCAAGTTGCAGAAACAGAACGTGTTCGACGACTTCATTGCTGCAGCAGAATATCTCATCGATAACAAATACACTTCGCCAGATTATCTCGCCATCAACGGCGGCTCAAACGGCGGCTTGTTGGTCGGCGCCGTCGTCAACCAGCGTCCTGACTTGTTCCGAGTGGCAGTGCCTCAGGTCGGTGTGATGGACATGTTGCGTTACCATCTGTTCACCATCGGCTGGAACTGGGCTTCAGATTACGGCACCAGCGAGGACAGCAAGGAGATGTTCGAGGCGTTGTATGCTTACTCACCATTGCATACCATCCAGAGCGGTCCTGACGTTCATTATCCCGCCATCATGGTGACGACTGCAGACCACGACGACCGTGTCGTCCCTGCACACTCATTCAAATATGCGGCAGAGCTGCAACATGCTCAGACTGGCGACGAACCTAAGATTATCCGCATCGACAGCAAGGCAGGTCACGGCGGAGGCAAACCGATGGCGAAAGTCATAGAGGAACAAGCTGATATATATGCATTTATCCTTTATAATATCGGCGTATCAAAATAATTAATGTTGATATTTTGTTAATAAAAAGTCTACAGTTTTTGTAGACTTTTTTTTATTTTTGCGTGTATTAAAATACTTTTATATATGCGGTTTAAACATTTACTATTTATCATTCCTATTTCTATAGTTTTAATAGGATGTGGAGAAAAAAAACAAAAGAATCAGAACTATTCTCCTGTGATTCCAGTGGGAGTTTCGGTGGTTGGTTTCTCTGATGGCGATGGTTTGCGTCATTATGTGGGAACGTTGAAAAGTGAGGTGAAGATGGCTCTATCTTTCCCTTTGGGTGGCACTCTCACGGATATTTATGTCAATAATGGACAAAAAGTGAAAAAGGGCGATATCATCGCTAAAGTTGACGAGACAACAGCCAAGAGCCTGCATGATGGGGCATTGGCAACGCTGAATCAGGCACAAGACGGTTATAATCGTCTGAAACAGGTTCATGAGGAAGGCGGCATCAGCGACGTGCGCTGGGTCCAGATGGAGACCGACCTGGAAAAAGCCCGCCAGACAGAGATCTCGACACGTAAACATCTCGAAGATTGTACCATTTACGCTCCACAAGACGGTATCATTAGCATGGGAAACCGCGTGGTGGGGGAGAGTCTGGCACCATCAGAGGCTTTCTGCCATCTTATCGATATGGATAAGCTTGTCGTTGAGTTCTCTATAGCTGAAAAGGAGATAGGACAGATAAATGTCGGTGACAAGGCTATCGCCGAGATTCGCGCTTTGAATGACCTTAAGCATGAGATCGTGATTACCGACAAGTCTGTGGTGTCGAATCCTTTCGGCCATACATACAATGTGAAGGCAAAGATTAACCTCGACGATAAAAACGCGCTGCCTGGCATGGTCGTTAAGATCAGTCTCAAAACAACGACGGCTTTGGGCTTAGTGGTGCCGGCATCATGTGTGCAGACCGTATCCGACGGACTGGCGGTGTGGGCTGTGCATAACGGCAGGGCTTACCGCCGCATCATAGAGGTGACCGACTTCGTGAAAAACGGCGTGTTGGTGGGCAAAGGCCTTGAAGACGGCGATACCGTGGTCACAATGGGTTATCAGAAATTGTACAACGGAGCTAAGGTTTCTTTTAAGTAATCTTCACTCAATAAATTAGAAATTATGGCTCAGAAAAGAAATATTGTTGAAGCCGCGATGAGGAACAGCAACCTTGTGTTTTTCTTCATGATGGTCATAGTCATATTCGGCTTCTTTGCGCTTCCTCGTTTGAAAAAGAACGAGTTCCCGGATGTGACCATACGCACCGGCGTGGTCGCTGTGGTATATCCCGGCGCCACTGCCGAAGAGATAGAACAGAGGGTGTCTGGAGCAACTGAGCAGTATCTGTTCACCTTCAGCGACGTGGATAAAACCAAGACATTCTCTACTGCCAAAGACGGGATGCTGGTTATCATAGTCAACTTGGTCGCCGATGTGAAAGATGCCAAGATGACATGGTCGCGCATCCGTCAGGGACTGCAGCTGTTCAAGCAGACAGACCTGCCGAAAGGTGTCCTCGGCACCGCTGTCATCGATGACTTCGGAAACGCCTCGTCGTTGCTGCTCGCCATCGAGAGCGACCAACGCTCATCACGAGAATTACGTGAGTTTGCCGACAAACTGTCAGAAAAACTACGTACCATCCCGACGATGGGTAACATCAAGATTGTTGGTGAACAGAAAGAAGAGATTGCCGTATACATGGAGCCGGCACGTATGACGCAATATGCAGTCTCTCCGAGTATGGTGACGGCACAGCTTGCAGCACATAGCCTCCGCACCGTTTCAGGAACGATTAAAAACGCCGACGGACAGGCATTGATACATGTCGAAGTGCCTATCGACGACCTCTATGAACTTTCAGAGCTTGTCGTTTACTCCGACCAGATCACCGGTCAGGCTGTGAAACTCCGCGACGTGGCACGTCTCGAGCGACGCTATAAAGAAGCATCGCAATATATCCAGTATTCCGATAGTATCGTTGACAACAACCACTGCCTGATATTCTCTATGGAGATGCGCCCGGGCTATAATGTGGTGGCTTTCGGCGAAGAGGTTAACAAGAAGATTGACGCGTTTTTGGCGACAGCCCCACCAGACATCAAGGTGCACCGCATCACCGACCAGCCTGTGGTTGTCAACAAATCCGTGATGTCGTTCTTGAAAGACCTTATCGAAGCTATCATCATCGTTATTATTGTGATGCTCATGCTCTTCCCGCTGAGAACCGCTTTGGTGTCGTCGACATCAGTGCCGGTGTGTATCGCCGCGGCATGGGCTATCATGTATCTCCTTGGGATGGAGCTTAACACCGTGACTCTGGCGGCACTCATCGTGGTTTTGGGTATGATTGTCGACGACTCCGTCGTGGTTATCGACGGTTATACCGACATGCTCGAGGAAGGACACTCGCGCTGGTATTCGGCAGCAGTGTCCACCAAACAGCTTATGACATCAATGCTTATCGCGACACTCTCGATATCGTGTATGTTCTTCCCGATGCTGGCACTCATGAATGGTACCAACATGGGCGATTTCATCAAACTGTTCCCATGGGCAATATTCATCACCTTGGCATGCAGTTTCTTATATGCCATCTGGGTGATTCCGTTTATGTCGGCAAGGGTTATTGGACCGTCAAATCCTAACAAACGCTCGCGCTTCGAGAAGATTCAGGCCAAGTTTTTCGATTTGTTACAAAATAGCTACAAGAAACTTCTTGATATTTGTTTCCGCCATAAAGTGTCAACTGTCGTGGTGGCGCTGCTCTCTGTCGTGATAGGATTGTTTTTACTTACTAAAATCAATATCCAGATGTTGCCTAAAGCTGAGCGTGATAGCTTCGCGGTGGAGATACACCTCGCCGATGGCAGCTCGTTGGAAGAGACTGCTGCTATAGCTGATTCACTTACAAAAATATTGAAAGCCGACAAGCGTGTAAAATCGGTGACAGCATTCCTCGGAATGGCATCGCCTCGTTTCCACATGACTTATGCTCCTGAAGCGTTGCCGACAAATGCCTATGCACAGTTCATTGTGATAACGACATCGGAAAACGCGACAAAGGAGATGATGAACGAATATCCTCAGAAATATGAGAATCACTTCCCGATAGCGCAGATTCGTTTCAAACAGATGGATTATCAGATAGTTAACGCGCCTGTCGAATATTACATCATGGGCGACGATTATGATAAACTTAGCGTTATCAACGATTCCATCAAGGCTTTTATGAAGAGAAGCCCGAATCTCTTCTATGTCCATTCCAATTTTGATGAGACAGAAGAGGTTATCGACGTCCAACTTGATATCGATGAGGCAACACGTCTCGGCGTGACACAATCGGTGTTGTCGCTATACCTCGCGGGATCTTTGTCGGGTAGCAGCATCGTCTCATTATGGGAGGGAAGCTACAATCTTAACACCACGGTTTATACCGAGGGCGCTCATGATCTCGATTATGAGAGTCTTGGCGATCTCCTCGTGCCCACATCGCATCCGGGCTCATGGGTGCCGTTGCGCCAGGTGGCGAAGCTGGTCCCTGTGTACAAGCATAACATTATGCCTCATCGTAATGGTATGAGATGTATTACGGTGGCTGCCGACGTCATACCAGGTGCCGGCCAGCTTAATGAATTTACTAAAATTGACAAATATATTGAAACACTTGACATCCCGGAAGATGTTATCATTGAACAAGGTGGCTCTATGGCGGTGACGAAGGAGACTATGCCTTCACTGCTAATCTCCATATTGGCGGCTGTTGTGGTGATGTTCATAGTGCTGATTATCCACTACGCAAAGATCGGAATATCATTCCTGTCGCTGTCAGTATCAGTGCTTTGTATATTCGGCTCGATGCTCGGTCTCTGGTTGTTCGGTCTCGATTTGTCGGTGACGGCTATATTGGGTGTCATCTCCCTTATCGGTATCATCGTGCGCAATGCCATCATCATGTATGACTATGCGGCGGAGTTGAGGGTTAAGGAGCATATCCCGGTGCATCAGGCGGCATACGAAGCCGGTCTGCGCCGTATGAGACCTATCTTCCTCACATCAGCGACGACAGCTCTTGGCGTCATCCCGATGATTCTGGCAAAGACATTGCTCTGGGAGCCGATGGGCGTGGTTATCTGCTTCGGCACAATATTCACGTTCCCGTTGGTGGTGACAGTGCTTCCTGTTGCATACTGCCTCGCTTTTGACGCCGGTGAACGCGATAAAAAGATTTGGAATAGATTCAATTTGAGATTCTTGAAAAATCTTGATAAACGCGACAAACGCAATGAGAAGAGGAATCTGGAACTTAGTCGTTAGTCTTTAGTCTTTAGTAATTAGAATTTGAAGTTATGAAAAGATATATTTTGATAGTGATATTGGCGGTTTTGACGTTCGGCTTGAACGCTCAAAGCGCCGACGTTCTGACCCTTGACTCGTGTTTCGCGCTTGCCAAGGCCAACAATGCACAGTTTAAGACAAGCAAGTTGCAGATTGAGCAGGCTCAGCAGGTCAAGAAGCAGGTCTTTACCAAGTATTTCCCGCAGGTTTCGGCGAATTATATCGGATATTACGCTGTTAATCCGCTTATCCAATACGGTGTCGACCAGTTTGGCAGTGACGAGTTCGGCCAGATTTTGAAGGCTATAATAGAGACGCTGAATGAGATGGGCGCGGGCATCCCGACAGAGGTCGGCTTCATGCATCAAGGCCAAAGCATCAGCGCTACGGCCATACAGCCTATTTATACTGGAGGTCGTCTTGCTAACGGCAATAGACTTGCGAAACTGGGTGTCGAGGCGGCTGAACTCAACGCCGAGGTGACTGAACGCGACGTGCTCGAGAACATTGAGTCGACGTATTATCTCGTGCTCGGACTTCAGGCGAAGGTAGAGACACTTGAGTCCGCCCTCGCGCTGATAGACTCGCTCGACCATACCGTTGATGTGGCTCTGAAAGCCGGCGTCATCACAAAGAACGACAAACTGCGTGTGGCAATGAAACGTAATGAGTTAAAAGCAATGCAGCTGCAGCTCACCAACGGCATCTCTCTGGCATCACAGCTGCTTTGCCAACAGATAGGCATCGAATATCCTGAAAGCGGATTGGTACTTCAGGATGACCTCGCAGACAGCAAGAATTTGTTCGTTGAGAACGATGAGTTTGTGCGCCCGGAGATAAGACTGCTTCAGCTTCAGATAGATGCAGAGCTGTTTTATAAACGTATGGCAAGGGGAGAGGCCCTCCCGGAAATTGGCGTCGGCGCAGCGATAAGTTATGGCAACATGATTCAGAAGTTTTATAAAGGCAACGCCATATTCTTCGCAAGAGTGGCTATCCCGATAACACAATGGTGGGAGACTTCATACAAGATCAAACAGCATAACCTGAAGATTGAACAGTATGAAATCATGCAGAAAGACCTTACCGAGAAGATGTCGCTGCAGGAGAAACAGGCTTATAATCAGATGATTGAAGCACAGGCATTGCTCGATTCTGACAATGCGGCACTCGAGATGGCACAGGAGAACTATCGTATCGCCTCGCTCAACTATCAGGCCGGACTGAACACCATAACTGATGTCCTTGAGGCAAACGCATTGCTGCTGCAGGCAGAAAACGCCATCACCGACCGCGAGATTACGTATGTGTCGGCACGCCGCAGATATTACGATTTGACAGGAAAATAAGAAAACAAACAGCCTTAGGAAACAGCATCACTCAATTCCTCTGAGATCTTTATACAGCTGAACGGCGTAAAGGTCTGTCATGTTTGAGATGTAGTCCAAAACGACTTGTATTTTCGAGTACAGGTCGTTTTTCTCTGTCTTAAACTGGTCAGGGATGATCGACATGAGTCGTTTGTGATAGCCGCTGTCAGGGTGCAGAATCGCGTCCATAAACTCGTTCATCAGGCTACCGATGATGTTGTAACCAGTGACTTCGATTTTTACGACAGATGGATGTTTGTAGATGTTTGGTACTGAGAAACTTCTGCAGCCTTCCAATGCGTCTTGCTCGAGCTTTGGCAGATGCGAGATGAGGCTGTTTTTGAACGTTCCAGCCATGATTTCGTCATAGTTCTCGATGAACACCTTCGACACGCAGTCGACGAGTTTGTTGATGACGGTGGCACGTAAAAACGCCATGCGTTCGTTGGAGTCGGTGACGGTCTTGAAGATATGCTCGCGACGCTCGAAGAACCAGGCCTCTTCGGGTTTTTCCGGGTCGAAGAATGCTGTGAAATGCTTGTCGATGTCGATGGTCTGGATGATGCCGCGTTTGTGTGCGTCTTCCATGTCCAGAATGAGGTAGCAGATGTCGTCGGCGGCCTCCATCATGTATGACAATGGATGGCGGGCATAGATAGGCTTTTGGCTGTCGATGCGCGAAATGCCACAGCCTTCCATAACCTTCTCGAACTGCTCGATTTCACTGTTGAAAACGTTATATTTCTTCCTATCACCTTTGTCGAACGAAGGGTAAGGATATTTTATCAATGTTGCTAACGATGCGTAGGTCAGGGAGAGACCTCCTTCGCGGCGGCCTGCAAACTGATGTGTGAGCTGACGGAAGGCGTTGGCGTTGCCTTCAAACGAGATGAGGTCAGACCATTGGTTTTCAGGGATTTGGCTCTGCAAGGACTTGCCTTCGCCGAACTTGAAATAGCTGCTCATCGTCTCCTCGCCAGAGTGCCCGAAAGGAGGGTTGCCAAGGTCGTGGGCGAGACATGCTGTTGACACTATGGTGTCGATGTCGTAAATAACATCATGGAAATCGGGACCGTACTTTTCGATGAGGAACTTCGACACTTTGCGTGCTATCGAGCGGCCTACGCTTGCCACCTCGAGGCTGTGTGTCAGTCGGTTATGCACGAGCTTGGCACCCGGCAGCGCAAAGACCTGTGTCTTGTTCTGCAAACGATGGAAAATGTTGGAGAAGATTATACGGTCGTAATCTCTCTGAAACTCGTTCCTGATGTCGGCGACGCTCTGTGCGCGAGCCTCACGCTTTGCTGAAAGTAGTTGTTCCCAATTCATAGTTAATATATTTGGTCGCCTTACGGCTCAAAATCCTTCAAAATCTTTTTCAAAATCTTTCAAAATCCTTCAAAATCTTCTTCCAAATCTTTTCTTAATCCATTTTGTTAGATTTTTATTAGATTTTGTTAAGATTATGAGCCGTAGGCGACCCGAAAAATCACTGCGCAGCGGTACGGGCATATGGTGTCATATCCTGCGTTCCAAATTCTCCTCTTTGATATTTAAGATATCCGGCGACGCCAATCATTGCGGCGTTATCGGTGCTGAACTTGAACTTAGGGATGAACACGTCCCAATGATATTTCTTTCCAGCGGCGATCATAGCATCCTGAAGCCCAGTGTTTGCTGACACTCCGCCAGCTATCGCCACCTGTTTTATTCCTGTGTCTTTCGCCGCCTTGATGAGCTTCTTCATCAAAGTGTCGATGATGTCTTTCTGAATCGAGGCGCACAAATCGGCTTTGTTTTCCTCGATGAAGTTCTCGTTTTCTTTGAGTTTGTCTCTCAAGAAATACAAGAAACTCGTTTTCAACCCGCTGAAGCTGTAGTCGTAGCCGGGGATGTGAGGCTTGCTGAACTGGAATGCGTCAGGGTTGCCTTCTTTGGCTAACTTGTTGATTATAGGGCCTCCAGGATAGCCGAGTCCCATGATTTTGGCCGTCTTGTCGAATGCCTCGCCAGCTGCGTCGTCGATGGTCTTGCCTAAGATTTCGAGGTCGAAATAGTCATTCACCTTCATGATTTGGGTGTGACCTCCTGATACTGTGAGGCATAGGAATGGAAACTGCGGAACCGGCGTAGGATTGTCGGGTTCTTGCGCAAAAAGTGCCAAGACATGACCGTTTGTATGATTAATTTCTATCATCGGGATGTCCATGGCGAGCGCGAAAGCCTTTGAAAATGAAGTACCTACGAGCAATGAACCTAATAATCCAGGTCCACGTGTAAAAGCTATTGCGCGTATTTGATTTTTTTGTATATTTGCTTGCTTAATTGCGGCGTCAACGACAGGGATGATGTTCTGTTGGTGTGCGCGCGAGGCGAGTTCAGGTATGACACCACCGTACTGACGGTGAACCTCTTGATTAGCAATGACATTTGATAAGACTGTCGTGCCTCTGAGGACTGCCGCTGACGTGTCGTCACACGATGATTCGATGGCTAAAATGTATTCGTTCATAGCAATAAAAGAATGCGCAAAGGTACAAAAAAGAATATTATACACGGCATTTTAATTATCATTGTGATAATTTTTGCTTTCATGGCAAGCCTTGTGGCGGCTTTCCGTGACATCACCGTGCAGAGTATGATAGCGCGTTCCCTCGCCGGCGAGCTCTCGAGAAAACTCAACACTGACGTGAAAATACGCACGTTCTATATCACAGACAACTTAGGAGTGCGCGTTGAAGATGTGGTGTTTAACGACCTCGACGGATATCCTATGTTCAGAATCGGGCAGCTGGATGCCAAATTTAGCCCGATGGTGATGTTTAACGAAATCATTATCAAAGATATATATTTCAAAGACGTGCTCGGCCGCATCGTGAAGTATGAAGGGGAGGATAAGCTGAATATCAAGGAAATCATGGAAAGGCTGGGCGCCGGAAAAGATGATGACGACGACGATTCGAATTTCCACATGAGGGTGGAGAAAATGAGACTCGACAACGGACATGTAGTGTTCTGGAATCAGAACAAAGACCGTCCGGAGAAGCTGAGCATGGACTATGCCCATATCGACATCGACAGCATTTACGGTGTTTTCAGCAAACTTGAGATAAAAAACGACACCGTCCTCGGACTCGTCCATTCACTCAAAGGAGTGGAAAGATGCGGACTGGTGCTCAACAATGCAATGGGCGATGTGGTGTTCTGCGAGAAAAGCCTCAATGTCAACAACCTGATTCTTGAGACCGGCGAATCGCGCGCCGACCTCGACCTGCGCTTTGAATACGAAAAGTCGAGCGCCTATTTTGAATTCGTCGACTCTGTTAGAATGATCAGCAAAATCAGACCTTCTACCTTGAAACTCAGCGATTTGAGATATTTCGCGTGGGTTTTGGACAAGATGCCAGACAAATTTGACTTTACTGCATATTTCGAAGGAACAGTCAGAGATTTCACAGTCAGCGATTTTGTTACCGACTTTGGCAACGAATCGCACATGGAAGCTGATGTGTCATTCTCGGGACTGCCTGATTTCTTTGCCACTTACATGGATGTCACAATCGATAAGCTTGTCTCGTCATACAACGATAGCAAGAACTTCTACATCCCGATAGCGACACAGACAGTGCCGATTCCTGAGATGTTGGAACCTGTCGGAACGTACACATTATCAGGAAGTTATCAGGGATATGCCGAGAATTTCAAGACGCAGTTCAACATCGTTACCGAGATTGGTGATATCGATGCGGCTGTTTATCTCAACACTACCGAAGAATCGGCCTATTCGTTTGATATCGATGTTAAAGGGTTGCAGCTCAATACTTTATTGGCTTCCGATGATTTCGGCGAGACCTCGTTTAGCCTCGATATGGGCGGTCAAGGTCTTGATGTGAAAAATACTGATTTTGAGGCGGATTTGTGCTTCAGTACTTTGGATCTGAAAGGCAACAGGTTTAACGATATCAATATTCACGGTGACTTTGAGAATAAACGCTTTATAGCGCTGACCGATATCAAGCATCCTTATCTCTACCTTGATTTTTCCTCGATTATTGATTTCCATGGCATCCATCCGAGTTACAATGTCATTGCAAAGATTAACGAAGCCGATCTGGTTAACCTCAATCTCCTTGATAATGACTCGATTATGATCTTGTCGTCAAATATCAACGCTGAATTTAGCGGTGACGACATCGACAATCTTACCGGCAGTCTGGATATCAGAAAAACGAGGTATTTCAATGGGGAAGAGTATAAGATGGACAGCCTGTATGCCAATGTCACCGAGCTGAGCGGCATCAAAGATGTGACGATAAACTGCGATTTCTTCGATTTTTACGGCACTGGTATTGTGCATGCCAAGACTTTTGTCAACGCCATGAAAAACACGGCAAAACACTATGTGAATATGCCTGAGTGGTTTAGCGATGTTGAGCCTGACGAGAACAAGCAGGAGTTCTCGCTGCTTATGGATTTCAAGGATACACGTACGCTGACAAAGCTGTTTGTGCCTTCGTTATATGTTCGTAGCGGCGCTACCATCAACGCTTCATACACCGACGGATATTCTTATCACGGCTCGACCATCGATGCGCCTGAGATTCAGTATAATGGCATGATTTTCAAGAACTTGGAAGTCAGAAATACAGCTAAATTCGATGAGTTTGTGTCTCGAGTGTCAGTTGAAGACCTGATTTTTAGAGATTCCACGAGCACCAATCCTGATAGGATAAGCCTTGAAAATATTGTGCTTTTGAGCAGATTCGGCGACGATAGAATTGACATCGACCTGTTTTGGGACGACGATGCCGCTGAAGATAACAACAAGGCGCATATCAGGTCGGTTTTCATGCCTCATGAGCAGTCGGGCGGTATTTTTGCGTTCAATTCTAACCTGATTAGGGTGAATGACACCATGTGGCATCTGAATCCTGAATGCAGCCTTGATTTCCAGAAAAATCACACTTATCTGAATAATTTTGACCTTTATACCAAGAGTCAGAAGATTTCGGCTCATGGCGTGTATCCTAAGCACGATACCGACACTTTGTTCGCTGAATTCAAGAACGTTGACATATCGATTATTGACTTCGTCACGAGAGGAAATAATCTCGATTTCGACGGTATGCTTAACGGATATATAGGAATTTCAGGCTTAAACGATGACCTCTCATTTTCATCAGATATCGATTTGCGGCATTTTTACATCAACAAACAGGAGGTTGGTGACGTTATGGCAAGTGCAAAATGGTATGAGCCAAGCGAGTCGATTTTCATGAATATGGAGGTCTATAACAGCCATTTAGGCAACGAAAATCACGAATCTGTCGGTATTGTGGGCTTTTATTATCCGATGAAGAAGCATGATAATCTGAAATTTGACATGTTTTTTGACGATTTCAAGCTTGAAACGGTGTCGCCATTCCTCACCAGTATCGTCACAAGGATGAGCGGTTACGCGAGCGGAAATATGAATATCAGAGGCACTATCAATGACCCGGTCCTTATCGGAAAAGTCAAGTTTAGAGATGCCGCATGTAATGTTAATTATCTGAACACTTACTACACTTTCAACGATAATATCTCACTTGAAAAGAACAGGATTTTCTTTGATAATATTGTCGTTCACGATACTGTGGGAAATCAAGCGACAGTGTATGGCTGGATAAACCACGATCATCTGAAAGACATCAGTTTTGATTTGACATTGCAATGCAAAGATTTTCTTGCATTTAACATCCCGGCTGAGAAGGCACAAGGATTTTATGGCACTGCCATTACTGACGGCACCGTCAAGATTAGCGGTCCTGCCAACAATATTGTGATGGATATTGAATCGGTGACCAAGAAAGGCACCGTGATCGAAGTGCCGCTGTCGGGATCCACTTCCGTGGAGAATAATTTCGTCGTTTTCGTTCAAAAAGACAAGGTGGCTGACACGGTCGAGGAGAGGTTTGAGCGAAAATTCATGAAAAATGAGAATGAATTCACCATGAATCTCGATGCGACAGTAAATCCTGAAGCTTTGGTGAATATCTACCTGCCACAAAACATGGGAAGCATTAACGCGCGAGGCATTGGAGACATCAATATCGGTCTGGATTCCAAAGATTTTACGCTGCGTGGCGATTATTATATCACAAGCGGAGCGTTCAATTTCAGACTGGAGATGGTGAAACGTGTGTTTACCTTGCGCAGAGGCGGCACACTTCGCTGGAACGGCGACCCGACAGATGCTGACATCGACATCGTGGGCGTTTACAGGACCAAATCATCGCTGACATCTCTCGGAACAGCCCTCGTTGACTCTTCTGCCATGACAAATAACATCAATGTCGACTGTATTATCAGGCTTTCCGACAAGCTGATGAACCCGACGATAACATTTGGCATAGAGCTTCCTAATGCCTTGGAAGACACGCGAAATCTCGTTTATTCGGTCATTGATACCACAAACCAGGCGGTGATGGCACAGCAGGTGTTCTCGCTCATGGTGCTTGGCTCGTTCTCCTACACCGCCGGCAGCAACATCTCTCGATTTGGCACTACCGCAGGTTATAGCATGATTACAAATCAGCTAAGTAACTGGCTATCACAGATTTCGAAGGATTTCGACATCGGTATTAACTACACGCCTAACGACAAACTTACCAATGAGGAGCTTGAGGTGGCGCTTTCGACCCAGCTCTTCGACGACCGTCTTATCGTTGAAGGCAACTTCGGCGTGATACGAGGCAATAGGAGCGATGTCAACAATGCAAATAACATCGTGGGTGATGTCGACTTGACCTTCCGACTCACTAAACGATTGAGTCTCAAGGCTTATAACCATACAAATATCAAAAACAACTACTATTATTATTCGATAGAAAACTATTCCGACTTCACTCAGGGCGTTGGTATCTCGTATTCGCAAAGCTTTGACAGTCTGAGGGAAGTGTTCAATATCCACAAGAAGAATAAGAAGAAGAAGCAGACCGATGAGCCAACGCCAAGATAAGCCTTTCAAGATATACAAAGCCTCTGCCGGCTCTGGAAAGACCTTCACCATCGTGAGGGAATATCTGACGTTGTGTCTTTCCGACCATGCCGATGCCTACAAAGAGATACTGGCGGTGACGTTCACCAACAAGGCTGCCAACGAGATGAAGGATAAGATTTTGCGTTACCTTCAGGGCATCATCGAGGAGTCAAATAAGGTCGATATCGTTCAAATGCGCGACTATCTTGTGGCATCCACAGGACTTAAAGTGATAGATTTAATAAATAGGTCTAAACAACTGTATGTCAATATTTTGCACAACTACAGCGATATGGCTGTTTGCACCATCGACAGCTTCGTTCAGAGGCTTTCGAGGAGCTTTGCAAGAGAGTTGGAACTGCCTGGACAATACAGCGTCATTCTCGACAATGATGATTTGATTGATGAGATAATTCAGCGCCTATCCGACGAGATTGGCAAGGATGATTTCATAACAAAGATCTTGTCGGAATTCGTTGAGTTTAACCTTTCGGAAGAGACGTCGTGGAACGTGAAGAAGCTCATAGGCGAATATATTGAGAAACTGCTTTCCGAAGATGCTTATCGCAAAGGTAACTATAAGAACTTCAGCGGCTTAGATGAAACGAAATATAAGGAGATAAAGCAATACGTCCATTCGGAAAACGAGAAGATGGATGAGTCTTTATCGCTGATTATCAAGGATATAGAAGCAGAAGAGAACCGGCTTGGCATCACTGATTTGGATTACAATGGAAAGGCGAAGACAGGATTGCCGTCGGTGAAAAGGAAGATGCTGGAAGGCAAAAGTGTCGTCACCACAGCCACAATAGAGAAGATTTTGAATGGCGAAAAACGCTGGAACGATGCTAAAAGTCATGTCTCCGACGATTCTATTGTCGAGGTTTATGCCAACGCTATTACGAAATATAAGTCGCTGTATTCCAAAAAGTTAGTGTTTGGGATAATAGAGAAAGATCTGTATCTATATGTCTTGAGAAGCCATATTTTCGAGCTTATCAGGCAATATATCGCTGAGACCTCGCAGGTGCATATTTCTGAGTTTAACAAGCGTATTTCCGACATTTTGGGCGACTGCTCGGTGCCTTTCATTTACGAGAGGATAGGCGAGAAGTACAGGCATTATTTCATCGATGAGTTTCAAGACACTTCGGTGCTGCAATGGCAGAATTTCCTGCCTTTGATGGAAAACAGCCTCTCTTTTGGCAAAATGAACATGATTGTGGGCGATGCGAAGCAGTCGATTTACCGTTTCCGCAGTGGCGAGGTGGAGCAAATTATCCAATTACCTAAGATTTACAAACGTCCAGCCGGTGAGTTTGGCTTGCGTTGCGAGCAGCAGTTCGTCAATTCCGCGCAGAAGATGTCGCTTGGTACAAATTATCGTTCCTCGAAGAATGTAATCAAGTTTAACAACACGTTTTTCAGGTATGCCGGCACCAAAATTAGCGACGATGTTTATAACGATGTGGAGCAGATTTATGACCCGAAAAAGCCTGACGGTTTCGTCTCGGTAGAGGTGTTTCACGGCGAGATGAAGGCGGCGGAATACAAAGAAAAGGTTAAGTCTTCAATGTTAAAGCAAATTATAGATTTGCATAGACAAGGAATTGATTATAAAGATATTACAATATTAGTACGTTCGAACAATGACGGCACTGATATAGCTAATTTCCTCGTCGCAAACGGCATCGAAGTCCTCTCTGCGGAATCGGTTTTGTTGCAGACATCCGACAAGGTTCAGCTGATTGTAAACACCTTAAAATTGATGCTCGATGAGAGCAATCCGGTGACGCAAAAAGCGGTGGAATTCTATTCAACGAAGATAGGTTGTAGAGACGTCCGAAAGAGCGTCTCAATAAATGAGCAATCGGGTGGCTTGTATGACATTTGCATCCAGATTTGCAATAAATACGATTTCAACGTGTTGGAAGACGTGTTTTTGCAATATTTCATGAATACCGTCTACGACTGGCAGTGCCATCATAGCGCAGGAATCGGCGATTTTCTTGAGTTTTGGGATAAGAAAAAAGACAAGTTGGCAGTGCAGATCACCGGTGACCTTGATTGTGTGCAGATTATGACCATCCATAAGGCGAAAGGTCTGGAATTCAAGGTTGTTTTGTATCCTTACGCTGATACCAGTTTGATTCCGTCAAGAGGCTTTACGCAAAGCGAAATTTGGCTGCAATGCGCTGATAATCAAGATACTAAAGATATTCCGCATCTTGATGCATTCTTGTTGAAATTGTCGAAAGAAAAGCTTGCAGGCACAACGTACGAGCCTCTTGTTGAAAAAGAGAACGAGAAAACGATGCTCGACATCCTCGACATCATGTACGTCGCTATGACGCGTGCCAAAAACATGCTTTTCGTTTATACCAACGATAAACGACCGGTCGACGGATACAATCTTTTCACTGATTTCTTTGCAGATAATATTGATATTCAGCATGTTAAGACAGAAAACGACGATTCCGACTTTGACGATTATTTCGTAAAAAACGATGAGTTTGAAGTTCAGGAAGGCGAGGAGATGACATCGTATAATTATGGCGATTTCAATTCTACTATATTGAAAATCAATGAGAAAGATGAGGTAAAGAGCGATGTCAAGATTTTGGAGCTGAAGGCAGGCGAGGAGGCATCGAAAACGTTGAACTGGTCTGAAAAGCTGCAATTTACCCCTGATCCGACCATGATTTGGGCTGAGAAAGGCTCATTTATGCCTGAGGAATGGGGCTCGCTGGTGCATCAGATACTCTCGAAAATCAAGACCATCGACGATGCCGAGAGGGCGTTGCGACCATATGTCAACGATGGCACTATCGACGAGGAACAGGCGGCGAAGTTGCTCGATACGTTCCGCAAAGTGACTGAAATTCCTGAGCTTAAGCCGGCTTTTGCTGAAGATGCGGTCGTGAAAAACGAGATGGATATCCACACTTACGACGGCAGAATCATCAGACCTGACAGGTATGCTGAGACACCTCAAGGCACGATTCTTATTGATTATAAGACGGGTAAGGCGCATGAGGAGTATTACAATCAGCTGCGCGATTACATGAGTACAATAATTCAAATGAATTCAATGCAGCAAATCAAGGCATTTCTCGTTTATATAGGAGATGAGGTGAAAGCTGTTGAAGTGAAGATGGACAGACTATTTTAAAACTTAATAAAAATGAAAAAAAACTTATTGATTTTCAGCTTGTTGCTTGCATTCGGCACATTGTCGCTGCAGGCACAGAACGAGGCGAAGATGCTGCGTTTTCCGGCAATTCACGGAAACCAGGTGGTCTTCAGCCATGCCGGTGACCTTTACACCGTCGACATCAACGGCGGAGTGGCTCGCCAATTGACTAACGACCCTGAGGGGTTCGAGATCTTCGCAAGATTCTCACCTGACGGGAAAAACATTGCATTCACTGGTCAATACGACGGCAACACTGAGGTTTATGTGATGCCAGCCGAAGGCGGTGAGCCTCAACGTGTTACATACACTGCGACACTCGACCGCGATGACCTCTCAGACCGTATGGGACCAAACAACATCGTGATGACTTGGAAAGACAACGAAAACATCGTTTATCGCTCACGCAGAATCACTTGGGACGATTTTATCGGACATCTTTTTGTGGCAAACATCAACGGCGGACTCGGCGAACAGCTCCCATTCGAGGAAGGCAGCTGGATAACCTATTCTCCTGACGGCACCAAGATCGCGTTCAACCGCGTGATGCGTGAGTTCCGTACCTGGAAATACTACCGCGGCGGTATGGCCGACGATGTCTGGATCTTCGATTTCAACACAAAAGAGTTGACAAACATCACCAACAACGTGGCTCAGGATATCTTCCCGATGTGGGCAGGCGATAAGATTTATTTCTGCTCAGACCGCGACAGAACGATGAATATCTTCTGCTATGACCTGAAAACAAAGGCGATTACGAAGGTAACAAACTACACTTATTACGATGTGAAATATCCTTCGCTCGGTGACAACGACATCGTTTATGAAAACGGCGGCGAACTGTTCCGTCTGAGCCTGAAAGACAACTCGATTCATCCGATTCCGGTGCAAATCATTGGCGATGGCATCTCAACGAGAACGAAATATATCGATGCATCGAAGTTCATCACCTCGGGCGACGTCTCTCCTGATGGCAAACGTATCGTTTTAGGTGCTCGCGGTGACGTCTGGACATTGCCTGTAGAGTCAGGAATTACTCGTAATTTGACGAAGTCTGACGGCGTTCACGACCGTAACGTCGCATGGTCACCAGACGGCGAATATATCGCTTACATCTCTGATAGAACCGGCAACGACGAGCTTTACATTCAGAAACAAGACGGCAAAGAAGAGGCTATACAACTCACTGATCCTAAATCGGTTTCGGAGACTTACAAATACCAGCCTTCATGGTCGCCTGACAGCAAGAAAATCACCTGGTACGACAAGATGAACCGCCTCATGATGATTGACGTCGCCTCGAAGAAGGTGACTGAGGTCGCAAAGAGCCAGGATGGCGAGATGAGAGATTTTACATGGTCACCCGACAGCAAATGGATTGCGTATGCCGACAATAATATGTCGGAGTTCAGCAGGATATTCATCTATAACGTTGATACTCAGAAGGCTGAGCCTGTCACCGACACCTGGTTCAACTCATCGAATCCTACATTCGACAAGAACGGAAAGTATCTGTATTTCACTTCAGAACGTGATTTCAACCCGACATACAGCAGCGTGGAATGGAACTACGCCTATCGCGAGATGAGCCGCATCTACATGATTACCTTGCAGAAAGACACTCCTTCGCCTTTCCTTACAAAAAATGACGAAGTGACTGTCGACAAAGGCGATGCAAAAGAGGAGAAGTCAGGCAAGTCAGACAAAGGCAAAGACAAGAAAAAAGTTTCCAAGAAAGAAGACGACAAGACGATAAAGATTGATTTTGAAGGCATTATGAGTCGTGTCATCCCGTTGCCAGATTTGAATACTGCCTATTATTACGACCTTAATGCGGTTGAAAACGGGCTTTATTACATGTCTTGGGGCAACCGCGGCGGCGGCTTGTATTACTACGATTTGGAGGAAAAAGAAGCTACAAAAATCGGTGACTTCAATGATTATTATCTGACTCCTGACGGAAAGAAGATGGTTGTCAGAAAACGTTGGAACATCGCGGTGATCAACGCTCCGAAACGTGAGGTGAAAGGCATCGACGAGCCAATAGACCTCTCCAACATGAAGAAATGGGTCAACCTGCATGAGGAATGGGCTCAGATTTACACCGAGGCATGGCGCCAGATGCGTGACTTCTTCTATGCGCCAAACATGCATGGCAACGACTGGCCGGCAATTCATGACAAATATGCCGTTTTGATTCCGTATTGTGGCGACCGTAACGATGTCAACTACCTTATAGGCGAGATGATTGGCGAATTGAACATCGGTCATGCTTACACCGGTGGCGGCGACCGCGTCGAGACACCACGTCTCAAACTCGGTCTGCTTGGCGCGGAACTCGAGCGCGACGGCAGCGGATATTACAAGATCAACAAGATTTTGAAAGGGGAGAGCTGGAACGATGCGACAATCTCACCATTGACTGAAATAGGTGTAAATGCTAATGAAGGCGACTTCATTGTGGCTGTCGACGGCGTCTCCACAAAAGACATGAACAATATATATGAGGCTTTGGTTGACAAGGCTGGCAAGGCTGTGGTGTTGAGTCTGAACAGCAAAGCATCAGAAAGCGGCGCCCGTGACGTGGTGGTGACACCGATTGCAAGCGAAAACTCGCTTTATTACTACAATATGGTGCAAAACAACATCGAGAAGGTCAGCAAGGCGACCAATGGTCAGGTGGGTTACATCCACATCCCGGATATGGGCCCTGAGGGCTTGAATGAGTTTGTGAAATATTTCTATCCGCAGCTCACCAAGAAGGCTCTCATCATCGACGACCGTGGCAATGGCGGCGGCAACGTCTCTCCGATGATTATCGAGCGTCTGCGCCGTGAGGCATCCATGTGGACCGTGACACGTAACGGCAACGCAGCCGAAATCAAGCCTAACCAGATGATCAACGGACCTAAGGTGTTGTTGTTTAACAAATACTCAGCATCCGACGGTGACTTGTTCCCATGGCAGTTCAAACATTATAAACTCGGCACCACCATCGGCACACGTTCATGGGGTGGCGTTGTGGGCATCCGTGGCAGCTTGCCGTTCATTGACGGTGGCACGTTGAACCGTCCTGAGTTCGCTCCATTCGACCAGAACGGCAATTGGATTATCGAGGGACACGGTGTTGACCCTGACATCGTCATCGACAACAACCCATACGACGAGTTCAATGGCGTTGATGCCCAGCTTGATAAAGCTATCGAAGTGATTTTGGAACAGATGAAGGATTGGCCTGAAGCACCGGCAGTGCCGGAATGGCCTGATAAGACACATTAATAGTGTAAAAGTAATTAATGCGGCGCTGCTTTAAGGGCGTTAATGCCATTAATGGCGTTAATGCCCTTAAAGCAGCGCCGTAATTTTATTCTCAATTTTTAATAATCTTTACAATTTGATTATTGATATTTACAAAATACATTCCATCCGGCAAGTTTTCTATGTTAATCTGTTGATTATCAGATGTAATGACTCCATTTAAGATTGTTTTACCGAAAATATCCGATATTGTGAAATCTGTCGGCTGGTCAACACTAATCATGATATAATCATCGGCAGGATTTGGAAAAACCGAAAATTCTTTTGTTTCCGTATCATATATAGAATTCATTATGATATTTGCCTCATTGATCATAATCCTATAATAGAGATTTAAATCAGTGTCGATCAATGCCCTGGATGTAAAAGTGGCTTCTATGTGGTCTCCTTCATGTATGGTGTCGTTTCCGACAATGATGTGTTCAATACCGTTTATTGTTTGTTCTATCTGATTATCAATATAATAGGATTTGTCAAGATATACAAATGCCGGCGACATACCTGGAATTGGAATATATCCTGTGTGAGGCATGGCAGCACTGCCTACGTATCCTTGAAGTGTTTTTTCCTCATCCGTTTGCATCGAAACAAAATCAACTGTCTGAAACATATTGCCATATTCGTCATAACGATATGCATTCCATCCTTTGACATGAACATTTATTCCTTCTTCATAAAGGTTGTTGTCAATGTAATTTTGGAACATCTTGTTATTGTGAGTTAGGTAAATAATACCAGAGGCGTTTTGTAACGCAAGAGAATTCAAAGGATTTTCGGTAGTGAGGATTCCATCATCATTGAAATCGCCCTGATAATATGGCACTACATCGTGCAACTCGAAAACATTGAAAGGCTCGCCATAATAATCGTACCAAGTGGTTCCGTGACCGATAAACCTGCAAAAGCCATTGATTTCCACGCCGTTAAAAACAATTGGGTATTCAGTTTGCAATTCTCCGTTTATCGAAAGATAATACAACTCGTATGGTGGCTGTCTGTATTGAATCATTGCTGCATCAACTGTTTCCGGTCCGGGATAGGCGACAGGCACTCCCCAAGGTTCAATGAAAGTTGTGGTGGCATTATAATAAGAGCCTTCAAGGCATTGGATATCAACGACCTTGAATGTGTCACCATTATCATCCAGCCTTTCGTTAATCATTCCTGTTAAGTGTATGTTTGTGCCGACAGGTATAGTGTCATAACATACAATGAGTGAGTCGCTATTGGGATTGGCCCAATATCCATCCACGGTGATGTAATAGGTTTCATCATCAGATACTATTGCTACTCGGCTGTCATTGGCGTTGTTTGTGAAATAAGGAGCAGTGACATGAGCCAAAACTCCGTTTATCCAAGGAATATGGTCAGCGTTTTTGATGCTTTTATAAAAAACACCGCCACCACAATAATATAGATGGTTGTCGTTGCCTTTGAAAAGGTTAGCATCATCGGAACCGGGATATGGGATGTGGGTGACGGGCATGGTCTCACCGATGTCAAAGAAACTCATGCTGTGATCAATGGAATAATTGAGTCTTACCTGGCCGTCTGGCTCATATTTCAGTTTATATATGATTCCATTATCTGAAACAGCTATTTCTCTGTTTTTGATAAGATAATAACCAGGCACATGCAAATTGTCGGTTGTTGTATTTCCATTGTAATTGGCGACGACATTGCCTTCGGGGTCGAATGTCATATAAGTTATATCCCAACTCATGAAAGCAGATAACGTCCAATTCTGCATATCTGAAAGTGTGGAATGGTAGATGCCCCTGTTGTTATAATCAGTATCATAAACACTGGCATAAATATCGCCTTCATCATTCACAATCACGCAATTTATATGAGCTGTTTCCTCGTTAATGAAACTGAGTGTCGCAAAGTCCCAAGTGGCACCACTGTCAGTAGTCCAGAAAATTTCAGTATATGTCCAACCTAATAAAATATCATTGGATGGAGAATACAAACCTAAAACCCAAATAGTATTTATAGGTATTGGCGTGGTCTGCTGCCAGATGTCGCCATCGTCATCGGAGTATAACACTGTTTGGCTACCATTCTCGAATATAAAAACCCGATTGTCTTTGTTGGTTGTAAAATTGTATGTGAAGAAATAGCCATTGTTTTGGTCGAGAACGCTTTCCCATGTGGCTCCTTCATCTTGTGACCGATATACAATACCGTATGACGAATATACATATATGCAACCGTCAGTGCCAACGCCCAGAAAATCATTGTCTTCAATACTGATGTCTTTCCAGATGTTTTGTGCTGACAGATTTATTGTGCAACATAATAAGACAAAGACAATTGTGATATATTTTTTCATATTATTATTTTTTTTTACAAGATTAACAGGATTTTTGCATAAAAAAACCTGTTAATCTTGTTAATCCTGTCTTAAAAACAAAAACTAACCTGTCTCTACTTTATCCAATAAACATAATTGTCTTTCCTTGGTCTTGCCGTCGGATAGTCGCCTTTCACGTAGCCAAGGATGCAATTTCCGATTCCGACATATTTCGTGTCGTCGATGCCGAGGTCGCGCAAAATAGCTTTGCCTTCTGTAGTCTCGAACACCTCTTTGGCGCGGTGGATCCAGCATGAGCCGAGACCTTTGGCATGGGCGGCGTTCAAGAGGTTGCCCATCACCAATGAGCCGTCTTCTTTCCAAGTGAATGCGGCTGTGGTGTCGGCCAAAACCACCAGCACCACCGGAGCTCCGTAGAACGGGTCCATGTCGTTGTCCGGCCCGAACACGGCGGCGTTGAGTTTGCTCAGCTTGTCGCGCACCTCTTTGTTAGTCACTGCGATGATGATAGGTGCCTGTTTGTTCATTCCTGTCGGGGCGTATGTTCCCGCCTTGCAGATTTCTTCGATGACCTCCATCGGAGGCACTTCGTCGGTGTAGCTGCGCACGCTGCGGCGCGTCAGCAGGTCTTCCATTGTAGTATTCATAGTAACATCTGATTTTTCTGTCTTGTTGCAGCTGCTGCTAAAAATCATAGTTGCTGCAATAATGGTTAATAATAGCTTTTTCATGATTTAAATTTTTGCAAAGATATAATTTTTCTCGCAGATACCGCTGATTTAGCAGATTTTTCTTACAATTTTTCTTCCACAAATTTTAGCAGAGAGCTGATAAATCAGCTTCGCAGATGTTGGACTCTGCGAAATCTGCAGCTCGCTTTAGCGAGTCATCTATGGAATGAAAATGTGGAAGAATAATAAAAAAATCTGTGCAATCTGCGTAATCTGCGAGAGAAAAAACTGTAATTTTGCACCGTTTTTAATATTGAAAATGGCGATTTCTTTTTACCATATTTTGGGCCTCGTTTTATCAATACTTCTTATCGAAGTCGTTGGAATTATGTCGGTTAGGCGCGTGAAGAACGAAAACGACTTCAACACGGGAGGAGGAAGAGCAGGCACATGGGTCGTTACCGGAACAATCATCGGCACCTTGGTGGGTGGGCAGTCGACTGTCGGTACCGCACAGCTGGCCTTCAGCTTCGGCATATCTGCTTGGTGGTTCACCTTGGGGATGGCTCTCGGATGCGTGGTGTTGGCAATAGGGTATGTGATTCCTCTGAGGCGTAGCGGCAGCACCACATTGCTTGAGATAGTCCGTAAGGAATATGGCAGAAAAGCTGAGATGACAGGCTCCGTACTGTGCTCGTTGGGTATGTTCATCAGCATCATCGCGCAGGTTTTGTCGGCTTCGGCACTGCTGATGACGCTGTTCAATATCCCATTCTGGGCGTGCGCAATCCTTTCCGCAATAATTATGACGTTGTATGTGGTCTTCGGCGGACTCTGGAGCGCGGGCATTGGTGGCGTGGTGAAGATCATTCTCCTGTGCCTCTCCGCGTTGGCGGCAGGAGCGGTGGTGCTCGCCCTCTCAAAAGGCTATTCAGGCCTCATGGATGCGATAAATCATGTACTGCTCAATACTGATGTTCAATCGGTTGACGGCATGAACACCATTCAAGACGTGAATCATAAATACCAGAATATCTTCGCTCGAGGCGTCTCAAAAGACGTGGGCTCCTGCCTCTCGGTGATTCTCGGTGTGCTTTCCACCCAGACCTATGCGCAGGCGATATGGTCAGGAAGGAGCGACAGCGTGGCGCGTAAAGGTGCCATGATCTCAGCATTGATTTCGATACCAATAGGTTTCGCCTGCGTGATGGTGGGCATGTATATGCGCGCCCATTATATCACCGCCGACGAGCTTAACGCGTTGATGGCCATCGGCAAGGACATCCCGTCGGGTCTCGGCGTGATGACAAGCTCGGCTCAGGCTTTCCCGATGTTCGTCACCAACCATTTGCCGAAATTCTTAGGCGGCATAGTGCTCGGTACCTTATTGATAACTATCATCATCGGTGGCTCGGGACTCACTCTCGGAGCTTCGACGATCTTGGTGAAAGACGTCTTCAAGCCAAATAACAAACTCCTGATCTCGCGAATCACAATCGTTGGGATTCAGCTGGTAGCTGTCGTCGTTGCCGCCTCATTCTCTGGACGTTACATCAACGATTTGGGTTTCCTTTCGATGGGACTGCGTACCACCGCAACCTTCGTCCCGCTGACGTTGGCGCTGTTTTATTCTGGCCGTTTCAAACCGAAATGGGTGTTTTTATCAATTATTTTTGGAACGGCATGCCTAATTGCCGGAGAATTTGTATCTTTGCCTGTCGATTCAATCTATTTTGGGTTAATCGGTTCATTATCATGCTGTTTAATAGGAATAAAATATGAAAAGAGGATTCGGAAGTGACAACCATTCAGGCATCTGCCCTGAGGTTTTAAAGGCTATAGCTTACGCTAATGTTGAACATGCATTGGCATACGGCGACGATGAATATTGTGCTCGCGTCGAGCAGTTGTTTAAAAAGCATTTCGGCGAACAGGCTGTCGTGTCGTTCGTGTTTAACGGCACCGGTGCCAACACCATGGCTATCGACGCTATGGTGCGTTCGCATGAGGCAGTGATTTGCGCTGAGACCGCTCACGTCAACGTTGACGAATGCGGCGCTCCACAGCGTATCGTTGGGTGTCGTCTGCTCACCGTCGACACTCCTGACGGCAAGCTCACTCCCGAACTGGTGATGACTCGTATGCATGGCTTCGGTTTCGAACATCATTCACAGCCGAAGGCTATCACGATAACACAGTCGACGGAGCTTGGGACGCTCTATACCATCAATGAAATCAAGGCTTTAGCTGAGTTGGCGCACAAGCATAACATGTATCTGCACATGGACGGCGCTCGTCTCGCAAACGCTGCTGTCGCTTTGAATTGTACCTTTAAGGCTATGACAACCGATGCCGGCGTCGATGTGGTATCTTTCGGCGGCACCAAAAACGGCCTGATGATAGGTGAGTCAGTGGTTTTCCTGAATCCTGAATTGGCTAAAGACTATAAATATCGCCGTAAACAAGGGCTGCAGCTCTGCTCTAAGATGCGTTTCCTGGCAGTCCAGTTTGAGGCTTATTTCAAAGACGACCTCTGGCGCCGTAATGCCGAACATTCCAACCGTATGGCTCAGATGCTTTACAATGCAGTGAAAGATATCCCTCAGGTGAAAGTGATGTATCCTGTTCAGGTCAACGGAGTCTTCGTGCAGCTGCCACGTAAGGTGTGGACAGAGCTTCAGAAGCAGTATTTCTTCTACGACTGGGACCTCGACAACGACGTGGTACGCTGGATGTGCTCGTTCGACACCACCGAAGAGGATATTGAAAATTTTGTTAAAGCGTTAAAATCGTTAGTCGCTAATATTTAGTCGTTAGAATAACTTATTCGACTTTCTTACCAACGAATCTCACGATTATTCCAAGTATTGCAAGTGCCATCAGGAATGCTAACCATGATGGCAATCCTAATGATGTAGGCAAAACTCCTATAAACAACGCCACTGCACCCACCGTGAGCGCATAAGGCATCTGTGTCTTCACGTGTTGCAGGTGGTTGCATCCCGATGCCATCGAGCTCATGATGGTGGTATCGGAGATAGGTGAGCAGTGGTCGCCCATCACTGAGCCAGCCATTACTGAGGCTACTACACTGTAAAACAACGGCATTGTTGCGTCAACACTCAATCCATGATTCTGACATAGCATCCATGAAGCTGGTATAATCAGAGGATAAAGTATTGCCATAGTGCCCCATGAAGTACCTGTCGAGAAGCCTATCAAAGCTGCCAAAATAAACGTCAACGCTGGGATGATATATGGCGACAGCGACAGCTTAAGCAAAATCGCGGAGACGAACTCCGCTGTGTGCATGTGTTTGGTGACCAGAGCGATAGACCACGCCATCGTGAGAATCAAAACAGCGTTGAACATCACCTTGAAACCGTCAACCATCTCATCCATTATTTTCCCGAACGTTAGCGTGCCTCTATACAATGTCATGATAACGGAAATTATCAATGAGACTATCGACGACCATATTAACGCGAGATATGAGTTGGCTTCACCAATGGTCTCTGACAGTTTCGTAAAGAAGCCATGATTTGTATCCTGCCAAATGGCAGAATCGTAACCGGTGATGAAAAGCCCTATAATTGTTCCGAAAATCAATGCTAATAATGGAAGTAATGCGTCGATGCCGTGTGCCTGCTTGTTGGAATTGTCCTGACTGTTAGAATCTGACACCACCTTCGTACGAGCTTCTCTTTCCGCTTTGAGCATTGGACCGTAGTCGCGGCCGCTGTGTATTATCATCAGCACGAAACAAAGCGTGAGAAGAGGGTAGAAGCTGTATTTCAACGAGTTGACGAACACCGAATATGCTGATGCTTCTAACCCAATCACGTCGATGCCTTCCTGAATATAGCTGAGCTCTGCACCGATCCATGTGGTGACGAAAGCTATGGCGACCACAGGCGCTGCAGTGGAGTCAACGATAAATGCGAGCTTCTCGCGCGAGACCTTGAGCTTGTCAGCGACAGGCCGCATGGTGTTGCCAACCATCAAAGTGTTTGAATAATCGTCAAAGAAGATGCAGAGGTCCATGACGAATGTCATGAGCTGTCCGGAACGCGGCCCATTGGCTCGCCTTAAAAGCCAATTCACAATTCCTTGCATGCCTCCGTTAGCTGAGATAATCTTGACCATTCCGCCGATCGTAAGTGTGAAAACGATAATCATAGCGTGGTCTAAATCGAATATCGAGCCGACGACGTAGGTGTCCATAACCCTCAACAGACCGCTGCCTAATGCCGTGCCTGGCTCCTGTCCGCTATACAAAGCCATAATGAATGTGCCAGAGAGCACACCGAAAAACAAGGCCGATATCACCTCTTTTAGTAAAAGTGCCATCACGATGGCGATAAGAGGTGGAAGAATGGATAGCCATAACGGCATCGGACCTTCAACAGGAACACAAAAATAAATCACAGCCAAACTTACGACAATAACAGCTAATATTATCAATATTGACGGTTTCCTTTTCATAAGACTCTCAATTTCTCTACGATATCGTTAATTCGTGTTAATTGTTCAGGAATGTTGATATGTTGCGGACAATGCGACACACATTGGTTACACCCGATGCAGTGTTCAACCTGACGGTCAGCCTCCAAAGTGCGGTTGTATTCGATGAGGAAACGACGGCGCGCTTTCCTGAAATCTTGCGACTGCGGGTTATCAACGATGCTGCCCTCATTGACGCATTTGTTATAGAAACTGAAGTTCGTCGGGATATCAATGCCGTATGGACAAGGCATGCAGTATTGGCACGAAGTGCAAGGAATGATAGGATATTTCAAATATTGATTAGCTATATCCATCAATAAACTGAGTTCCTCTTCCGAACACGGCTGAAGCGGACAATAAGTCCTCAAATTGTCCTGCAGATGTTCCATATACGTCATGCCGCTTAACACCGTGAGGACGTTAGGGTAGGTGCCCACAAAACGGAATGCCCACGATGCGACGCTGCTCTGCGGAGTGCGCTGCTTCAAAGTGTTGGCAAGCACATCAGGCAAATTAGCCAATCGTCCGCCAAGAAGAGGCTCCATGATGACTGCCGGGATGTTCAGATCGGTAAGGCGTTTGTAGAGATAATCGGCGTTGACATTGTCCTCGTCGACATCATGCGCATGCTCCCAGTCGATGTAGTTCATCTCGATCTGCACGAAATCCCAGTGGTATTTATCGTGATTGTCCAAGAGCCATTCTATTACTCGCTGATCGCCATGGAATGAGAATCCGAGGTTACGGATGTGTCCTGCTTTGCGTTCTTCCTGCACAAAGTCGATCATGCCGTTTTCGATGTAACGTTTCTGGAAGGTGTCCCAGCCGCTCAGTCCTTTGCTGCCGTTGCCGACGGAATGCAGAAGATAATAGTCGAAATAGTTGGTCTGCAGCTTCTCGAATGAGTCGCGGTACATCTTTATCGACGCTTCACGGCTCCAGAATTGTGGTGCGAAGTTCGACAGCTTGGTGGCGAGATAATACTTCTCGCGAGGATAACGGCTCAACGCTATTCCTGTGGAAACCTCAGAGTTTCCGCGGCAATACACAGGCGAAGTGTCATAATAATTGACACCATGGTCCATAGCGTAGTCCACCAGCTTGTTGACCATCTCCTGGTCTATGATGTTGTCTTTAAAAGGAAGTCGCATCATGCCGTATCCGAGAATCGACACTATGTCGCCGGTGTTGTGGTTGATGCGGTAGGTCATCTTATCCTTCGGTATATCGCCTAATGAATATTTCGTTTCTTTTTCATAATTCTCCGATTTGCAGCCGCTAAACGCAATGGCTGACAAGGCCGTAGTAGCTCCTATAACCTTCAGAAAGTCTTTTCTTGATATATTGTTTTCCATGTTATACCTCCTTATGAATTAAATTGCCCTCAACATAAATCGCACTGAACGGGCGGGCTGGACACACATGTTCGCAGGCTCCGCAGCCTATACAGCGTGCCTCGTTGACAACAGGTATCTTCGGTGATGCAGCGTCTTCCGGGTCGTACGGCATCATGGTGATGGCACCAGAAGGACAATGTTTTGCGCAGTTGCCGCATGCCACCCCGTCTCTCAACGGCACGCAGTTCTGGCCAATCCAAACGGCATGGCCAATCTGTATAGCTGTCTTCTGCTCACGTGTCACCTTGCGGATGGCGCCAGCAGGACAAACCTCAGAACAGGCTGTACATTCCGGACGGCAGTAGCCACGTTCGTACGACATCTCAGGCTGCATGAAAGTGTCAAGTTTCGATGATGCACGTAACACGTCATTCGAACAATTCTGTACGCATAGCTGACAGCCTGTGCAACGCGATGTGAAGTTGTCCAAACTCACCGACCCTGCTGGTTTCAATGGTGTTTCACGTTTCGGAGCCTTCTTTTTCTCGATGGTGGCCAAGCCGCCGTCGACGACCTTCTCCTGTGCCTGCAATGCAGATGCTGCTGCAACTGTAGCTATAGCTGCAATAAACGTTTTGCGCGATGTCTTTCCTTCTTTCGAAACATCGGCTATCTTCTCAACTTTGCCTACATTGTCGATGTTTCCTGCCAGTCTGTATTTCATTGCATCGCGATGGCATTTATATACGCAGTTGAAGCATGTCACGCATTTCGTGTAGTCGATTTTCTTGTTTTTCGCATCTATGGCCGAACAACGGCAGTTTTTCTCGCAAAGCCCGCAGTTGTTGCATTTCTCGCTGTTGATAACAGGCTTGAAGATGGAGTATTTTGCGAAGAAACCGAGGATGGTTCCTACTGGGCAAATTGTGTTGCAGTACCAGTGTCCTGAAGTCAGTGATAATATGATGATTATCATGAAGTAAGCTGCTGATACAATGAATATCGGCAAGCTCTTGATATAAACATCAACGTGATAGAATGCATAGCTGTCCCAATTTTCTGCCAAGTAGGCTAATCCGTTGTTAATCAACTGATAAACCGGCGCAAAAAGATTGGATGCGATGCGGCCGTAGATGCTGTACGGAGCAATCAATATCGCTATCGAATTAAGCCCGACGAAGAGTAGCACCGCAAACACCAGCAATATGCCGTATCTCAGCCATTTGCGACTTTGTTTGAATTTGTAACGGTTCTTTTTACGCTTCTCAGCTATTCGTGAAACTCCATCCTGAAATACGCCGAGAGGGCAGATGATGGAGCAGTAAACCCTGCCGAAAGTCAGCGTCACAATGATGATTGCAAGGACAATGATTGAGCTCGATGCCAGCAAAGCCGGAATAAACTGCAGCTTTGCCATCCAACCGAAATACGCGTGAAGCGCTCCTGAAAAGTCCAAAAACAGCAACGTTATCAACGTGAAGCAAATAATTGCCAAAGTAACTCGTAATTTTCTTAACATAATCTATTTATTCAAAATTATCTTCAAAATATACACTTTAAACTTCAAACTCTACACTTTAACCTCTCAAATTTCAATAATCAATAACCAATAACCAATAACCTATTAACCTATTAAGCTAATAAGCTATTTAATCATATTCAAAAACTCTGTTTCATCAATAATCTTTATCCCCAACGCTTCAGCCTTCTTAAGCTTCTCCGGTCCCATCTTTTCTCCGGCGACCACGAAATCGGTTTTCGACGAGATGGAGCTAGAGTTCTTTCCTCCAAGATCCTCGATCTTCTGTTTGATGCCGTCGCGCGAGAAATTTGTAAAAACACCGCTAACCACAATGGTCTTTCCAGCAAGCACCTGGTTTTCAGTAGCGACTTTCTTCTCCTGCGAGAACTGCAGTCCGAAGGCCTTTAAACGGTTGATAATCTCGATGTTGCGCTCGTCGTCGAAGAAGTTTCTTATGCTTTGCGCGATGGTCTCGCCAACGGTATTGATCTCTTGCAGCTCCTCCAACGATGCGTTGATGATGTTGTCGATGCTGCCCATCTTGTTTGCGATAACCTTAGCTGTCGTTTCGCCTACCTCTCTGATTCCCAATGCATAAAGCACCCTTGCAAACGGCACCTCTCGTGATTTGATGAGCGAGTTGAGTATGTTGTTGACGGTCTTTTCCTTAAATGACACTTTTCTCGTCACCGTTTCCGGGAACAGACTCGTTTCATCGACGAAAGTCTCTGTTTTTTCAAGACCGTAAAGCTGGTCGTAGGTGAGGTCATAAAGGTCGGCGTAGTTATTAATCAGGTGGTTGTCGAAAATCACCTCGACCTTGCCTTCGCCGAGGCTCTCGATGTTCATTGCCTTTCGGCTGATGAAATGCTCGATGCGGCCTTTGATCTGCGGCGGACACTCGATGCTGTTGGGACAGTACCATGCCGATTCGCCTTCTTTTTGTGTCAAAATGGCACCACATTCTGGGCATTTTTTTATGAATTCAACAGGTTTGCTGTCGTTTTTGCGTTTCTCGAGGTCGATTCCTACAATCTTCGGGATTATCTCGCCGCCTTTCTCAACTTTCACGACGTCGTCGTAATGCAAATCAAGCTGACGGATGAAGTCGGCATTGTTCAAGGTGGCGCGTTTCACTGTGGTTCCTGCAAGAAGCACTGGCTCAAGGTTCGCGACAGGCGTTATCGTCCCATGTCGTCCCACTTGAAAATCAATGCTCAGGAGCTTGGTGCGTACCTGCTCCGCCTTAAACTTATATGCAATAGCCCAACGTGGTGATTTTGCTGTCATCCCGAGCATTTCACGTTGTGCGAAACTGTTGACTTTTATAACTATTCCGTCGATGTCGAACGGCAGATTCTTTCGTTTCTCGTCCCAATAGTTGATGAAATCCTCAATCTCGTCGATGTTTTTGCACACTTTCATGTGTTTCGAGATATTGAACCCCCATTCTTTTGCTGCCATAAGGCTCTGATAATGAGTCTGATACGGCAAGTTGTCCATCATCATGTAGTAACAGTAGTTGTCGAGACGACGGCTCGCGGCTTCTTTCGAATCTTGGAGTTTTATGGTGCCTGCGGTGGCGTTACGCGGGTTCGCAAACAGAGGCAGTCCCAACTCATCGCGTTCTGCGTTGATCTTATTGAAACTGTCGTGAGGCATGATGATTTCACCTCGCATCTCCAAAAAATCCGGATAATCGCCGTGCAGTTTCAAAGGTACAGAATGTATCGTCTTGATGTTGGCGGTCACTTCATCGCCTTGTGTTCCGTCGCCACGTGTGACAGCGCGCACCAACACACCTTTTTCGTATGTGAGGCTTATCGAAACACCGTCGAACTTCAGCTCGCATACAAATTCCACGAGCTCTTCGATGGCTTTCTCAATACGTTTTATGAACTCGATAATCTCGTCGCGGTTATACGAATTTGCTAGCGAGAGCATGGGATATCTGTGCTTTACAAGCGGAAACTCCTTGGTGATATCGCCGCCGACACGCTGAGTGGGAGAGGTGGGAAGCGCAAATTCAGGAAACTCCTTCTCCAACGCAATGAGCTCGTTCATCAGCATGTCGAAATCGTAGTCGCTGATGCTCGGCTGCGCCAAGACATAATACTTATAGTTATGATTATCAATAACTTCGCTCAGTTCGGCGATCCGTTTTCTCGCTTCGTCTTTAGTCATAATATTATACAACGAAAGTAAAAATCATCAAGGCAATGTTCAATACTGCAAAAATCATGTAGCAGGTCAATAACAACCATTTGTTTTTAGTCCAAAATGCTGAGTTTTTGTGGAATTCTTTCCATCCCACATAACCTGCGATAACGTATGTCGGCACAGTCAGCAGTAAAACACTCCAATCATCTAAAATGAAGATTGAGTAGACCAGTGTTATCAAGGTCGGCAAAACCAGTAAAATATACTTGCGAAACACTCTGAAAAAGCCGAAAATCAGCATCACCGACATCGGTGGAACTAATGCAACTAGCAAGAATAATCCTACTATTTTTATATTGAACTCCAAGCCGAATACATAATTGAAACAATTGCCGAAATCGCCGAAAAATCTCGTCATTGCCACAAATGGCTTGTGGTATATCACTAAATCGATAATCGTTTGAGTGATGCCCACAGCCAAAACATAGCCAATCAGCGTCATCAAGGCGCCTTTCCAATTTTTCAAAATGAAAAGAGTGATCAAGATACCTATATAATATATGAGGCTGTGATAATAAACTGCAAATCCTAGTCCGAGACAGAAGCCTGCAATTATGAAACTCGTGCGGTGAAACTTTTCTGTCTCTAGATTGTCTAATATATATTGCTGTCTCAGAATAAGTACTGTACTGTAAAGCAGGAATGGAAGTGCGACTATTGATGCGTTTGGATGCACTGTCAAGTCAGGAACAGCCCAATACAACGCTCCGAAAGTCGCAATTTCCAACGCCGTCGTCTTGTCGGCTATGATCTTTGTGATTCTATATGCTGTCGTAATGATTAACAACGAGAAAGCTCCCAGAGCCAGTCGTGAAATATACACAATCCAAGGATTAGCCAGCCACGATGTGGGTATACTGTAATAATTGAAATCGATGTCGTTAAGCCATCCGTCAGTGAACAATGCTGCCAGTATTTTCAAAACCACTGCCAGCGACAATATGTACAGAAGCGGATGCTTTATGCTGAAGAAAAACAGTTTCTCTTTCATAATCAATTATTTATATGTACATTCGTAAAGCTCTTTCTGATACAGTTCGTTGTAATAATCCTCCATATCGCTGCAGTCTTTCCTCGAATATGCACCGCCCATTATGCCTTCAGTGCCGTCTTCCAAATTCTTGCAAATGCACTGACGCTCACATGATGAAAACACTAAAGCAATTACCGATATCAACAAAAATATAGCCAAAAACCTTTTCATAATTATAATGATTAACTCGCAAAGATAACAATTTTATTTGAAACTTCAATCATAAAAAATTAAATTAATTTGACAAAAATATGTCGCGATTCTCAAAATTATGTTTAATTTCGCATAATCATTTTTACAAAAATTAAAAAATCATCTTATGAAAAAGTGTTTTTCTATATTATTGAGTGTCATATTGTTATCGCTTGTCGCGAAAGCTCAGGATGTTGAGATTAAAGACTGGTGGAACGACTTGTCGGTTTTTCAGGTCAACAAAATGCCTCCTCGTACCAACGTCATCCCGACTCCGACCGAAGAGTTTTCGCGCAGCTTGAACAGCGAATGGAGATTCAATTATACAAAAACGCCAGTCGATAAGATCGAGGGTTTCTACAACACCGATTTCGACTCGCGTTCCTGGGCATTGATACCTGTGCCGGGCAACTGGGAGATGAATGGTTATGGCGAGCCTGTGTATGTGAACGTCGCCAATGAGTTCAAGTCAAATCCGCCTTATGCTCCGACGGAATATAATCCTGTGGGTCGTTATATCACCGAGTTTAAAGTACCGGCCGAATGGGACGGACGCAATATCTATATCAATATTGGCGCGGTGAAATCGGCCATGTATCTGTGGGTAAACGGCAATTTTGTCGGCTATTCGGAAGATTCAAAGACTCCGGCGGAGTTCGACATCACTCCTTATGTCGTCTGCGGTGTGCCTAACATGCTGGCAATGGAGGTTTACCGTTTCTGCGACGGTTCTTACCTCGAAGCTCAGGATTATTGGCGTATGAGCGGTATCACGCGCGATGTGGTCTTGTATTCAAAACCTAAGCTCAATATCTACGATTTCTTTGTAAAAGCCGGACTCGACACAAAATATGACAACGGCACCTTCGCCTTGTCGGTCGACATCAACTTCGATCCTAAGAAAATCCCAAGCAAATTTGATGTTGAAGTGGAGATTTCAGGCTTGGATGAAAATGGCAATAGTTTAAAGAAAACATTTGTAAAAAATGTTAAAAAGAAAGACCTTAAGCCTTTTAAAGAAAAGAAGGTTTACACCCTGAACTTTGAAAAGACTGTTATCCCTAATGTTTTGCACTGGTCTGCCGAAAGCCCTAATCTTTATGCCATGAATATCAGCATTAAAGATACTAAAGGCAATGTCATCGAAACCGTCAGCTCAAACATCGGATTCAGAACGGTGGAGATCAAAGACGGGCTGCTGAAGGTGAACGGAAAACCTATCATGGTGAAAGGCGTGAACCGTCACGAACATAGCGGAACCACTGGACAATACGTCGACCGCAAGACCATGGAACAGGATGTTCAGATAATGATACAGAACAATATCAACACCGTCCGCACAAGCCATTATCCTGATGACATTTATTGGTATGAACTTTGCGACAAATATGGCATCTACGTCATCGATGAGGCTAACAACGAGTCACATCCGCAGGGTTATGAGGAGAATAGTCTCGCTAAGAAAGAAGAATGGAAAGAAGCATTTTTATATAGGTGTAAAAATATGGTCGAGCGCGACAAGAACCATCCTTCGGTTATCGTCTGGTCGGTTGGCAACGAATGCGGCAACGGCGTCTGCACAAAATATTGCTATGAATGGATGAAGAAACGCGACACCCGTCCGGTAATCTGCGAACGCGCCATCTATGACGACAACACCGACTATATCGGACTGATGTATGCCAGCGTCGATTATCTAACGAAGTTTGCTGAAGAGCATCTCGACAAGAAAAATCGTCCGTTTATTATGGTGGAATACTGCCACGCTATGGGCAACAGCTGCGGCGGATTGCAGGATTATATGGATGTCTTTGAGAAATATCCTCAGATTCAAGGCGGATGCATCTGGGACTTCGTCGATCAGACTATCATCAAATACGACGAGAAGATGAAGACCGAATGGTATGCTGCAGGTGGCGACCTCGGTAAAATCGCTGACTGCGGCGACGACGACAGCTTCTGCGTCAACGGATTGGTAACAAGCGACCGCAAACCTCATCACCACATGGATGAAGTGAAGAAATGCTATCAGAACATAGCCGTCTCTGCAGTGGATGTCGATCATGGCGTGTTTAAAATTGATAACAAATTCATCTTCACCGACTTAAGTGAATTTACCTGTGATTATGTGATATTCTCAAATGATAGGGTTTATACCAGCGGCAAGGTCGATCTGAGCTGCAAGCCGGGTGAGTCGCAGATTGTCAACATCGGCATCCCTGATCCTTACAAAGCCGAAGATATCATCGGAGTTAACCCTAACCAGGAGTTTTTCATCAACTTCTCGTTCAAGACAAAGAAAACCAACGATCTTATCTCTGCAGGCTATGAGGTGGCTTACGAGCAGATCCCATTGAACATAAGAAAGAAAGAGCCGGCGCTGGTTACCAACGTTCCAAAACTTGAAATAAAAAATGGCAACGACGCTATAATTTTAAGCAACAAGAACTTTAGTTTCAGAATTGACAAGAAAGAAGGAGTCCCTACATCGTTTGTTTATCAAGGAATGGAGTTGCTTGAAGGTCCTATGCGTCCTAATTTCTGGCGCGCACCTACGCTTAACGACGATGTCGACTGGAACGGCAAACGTCTGTGGAAAGCCGCAGGATTGGACAGCCTCACTGTTGGCAAGAAAACGTTTGACTTCCTTCGTATCGACGCAGGCCGCGCAGTGGTTACTGTAAGTCTTGAGTTTATGAATAACAAAGGTGAGTTGGTGCTGAGAACCAACCAGAAATATGAGGTTAACGGCTTCGGAGATGTCGTAGTGACCATGAAAGTCATGCCTACCGACAAGGTGGTGACATTCCCGAAAGTTGGCACTCAGCTGGTGATGCCGTACGATTTCAATAAAGTGAGATATTTCGGCAAAGACACGGAAAATTATCCCGACAGAAATTCATCCGGAAGGGTAGGAGTGTACGACCGTAGTGCCGGTATGTTCTTTGAGATGCACGAAGAGCCGCAGGAGAGCGGCAACCGTGATGAGGTGAGATGGGTCGCTATCACCAACGCAATGGGTAACGGACTCTTTGTGAGCGGCAAAGAACACCTCAACTTCAGCATTTACAACTATTCCGATGCAGACATCACCAAGGCTGAGAGAATCAACCAGATAGTGCCGGCGATGTATTGGACAGTGAACATCGATTACAAGCAGGCTCCGCTGGGCACAGCAACATGCGGCCCGGGCGCACTCGATAAATATCTGATCAAGAATGATGTCTACGAATACACTTTCAGACTCCGCCCGTTCAAGAAGAGCGAGACGACACCTGAGAAGCTGTATCAACAAGATGTGTTCTAAAAACAAAAAAGCTCTGAGAATTCTCAGAGCTTTTTTTGTGACCTGGCTGGGGCTCGAACCCAGGACCCCCACATTAAAAGTGTGATGCTCTACCTGCTGAGCTACCAAGTCGATCGAACTATTGCGTTCAATTGCGAGTGCAAAAATAGCACATTTTTAAATACCTGCAACAAAAATTTTCAAAAAATTTCAATCCAGAATTCCTTTGCCCTGACGGGTTATAAGTATCTCATTTTCAGTGCAATCCACAATCGTACTCTCCTGATTGTCGCCCACGCCGCCATCAATGATGATGTCAACACGGTCTTTATAACGCTCGTTTATCTCCTCCGGATCGGTCAAAAATCCTGAAATCTCGTCTTCATCAAGAATGGAAGTCGTCATGATCGGGCAGCCGAGTTCCTTCACTATATTGGTGATGATAGGCTGGTCGGGGATACGGATACCGATGGTTTTGCGCTTGCTCTGGAAAATCTTCGGGATGTTGTTGTTGGCCTCCAGAATGAAAGTGAAAGCTCCCGGAAGATTGCGTCTCATCATCTTGAAGACATCGTTGCTGATCGGCTTCGTGAACTCCGACAGCTGACTTAAGTCATTGAAGATAAATGAGAAAACGGCTTTTTCCTTTCTGATTCCTTTGATCTGCGCTATGCGTTCGAAGGCTTTGTTGCTTTTTACGCTGCAGCCGATGCCGTAAATAGTGTCGGTAGGGAATATTATAACACCATCATCCTCGAGACATTCAAGAATCATCTTAATGTGTCGAGGATTAGGGTTTTCTGGATGTACTTGTAGAAACATATTGTGATCCGGTTGGGATTCGAACCCAAGACCCACAGCTTAGAAGGCTGTTGCTCTATCCAGCTGAGCTACCAGACCATTGCTTTTCGCGACTGCAAAATTACAAAATTTTTATAAAGTGTAACCAAAAATACAAAAATTTCTTTGTATTTTATAAATAACTGTAAATCAATGATTTATATTTATTTCTTGCCGCCTGCGGGCTGTGGTTTCGACTTTTTGACGTTAATAACGTTGCCCATAAACTCCATTTCGTTAGTCTCCACGACAGCCACATACGCCTCACTGTCAATCGGCATCTCGACAAATCCGTAGCATTTTGAGCGTTTCGTTTCGTGGTCCATGATGACCTTGCACGATGATACTGTGCCGAAACGTTCAAAAAGACGTTTTACATCGTCAACAGTTGTCTTTGGAGATAACTTTGCAATAAAAATCTTCATAAATTCAAATATTAAAAAATCTTAACTGGTTAAATATCAACTGCAAAGATATATAATATTTTTTAATATTATGAAAATTTTTATATTATTTTACATTTTCCATTATTCTACTAATGATTTCAGTATTATCCATCACACCTGAGAATCTTTCGGCGCCGGGTCCGTAAGAGAATACCGGGACAAAAACAGCCGAGTGGCTTCCTGTGCTGAAGTGGAAGTCGGTGCGGGTGTAATTGCCTTCAGGGTCGATGATGGTGAGACCGCCTGTCTCGTGGTCAGCTGTGACAACAACCAAGGTGTTGCCGTCCTTTTCAGCGAAATCGAGCACCACGTTAAGTGTTTTATCGAAGTCACGCATCTCTTCGACGAGGGTGGCTGAGTCGTTATCATGGCAAGCGAAGTCGATTTGCGAACCTTCAATCATGAGGAAGAATCCGTTTTCGTTGTCAAGCATCTCGATGGCTTTAGCTGTTGCATTTGGCAAGAAATCACCGCGTTTTGGAGCTTCGGTGAGGTGTTTGCGATCTGCCAACACCATGGTTCTGGCGTTGTTATCCTCAATCTGAGGAAGCGAGTCATAGATGTTCCAACCTTTTTCCCACATTTTGCTGATAAGGTCGACGCCGTCTTTGCGTTCGGTGAAGTATTTCTTGCCGCCGCCGATAATCACGTCGGGACATTCTTTCTCAGAGATCTCAAGAGCTATCTCCTCGTTGTTCTTTCTGCTGACGTTATGTGCGATGAAAGCTGCTGGAGTGGCGTGTGTAACAGCGCAAGTTACGACGACGCCGGTCTTTTTACCTTGACTGGCGAAAGTCTCGAGCATTGATGGCACTGCGATGCTGTCGGGATCCATTCCGATGACGCCGTTGTTGGTCTTGTTGCCGTTAGCGATAGCCGAACCGCCTGCTGCTGAGTCGGTTATCTCATTTGAAGCCGACTTCGTGACAGAGAATCCTGAATATGGGAAACGATGGAAAGCGGTCTTTTCCGGACTTGTGAGTATGAGTGAATAAACCTGAGCCGGGCCCATGCCGTCACCGATGAGGACTATGACATTTTTGGCTTTTTTAGGAGCCTGTTTTTCGTTGTTTGAGCAACAAGAGCTTGAAAATAAAGCAGTTGCAATAAGCAAAACTGATAAAAATCTACTCGTTTTCATGGTAAAATTAATTTTTGCAAATGTAATAAAATTATGATTATCAATAGTAAAAAAAGGAAATAAAAATTTTTTCAAAAAATGTTTGGTGATGTATAAAAATGTTGTATCTTTGCACCCGCAAAACCACAGAACACGGAGAGGTGGGTGAGTGGCTGAAACCAACAGTTTGCTAAACTGTCGTAGCCCCTAAGGCTACCGGGGGTTCGAATCCCCCCTTCTCCGCATCATCGGGGCATAGCGCAGTCCGGCTAGCGCACCTGCTTTGGGAGCAGGGGGTCGCAGGTTCGAATCCTGCTACCCCGACAAAATGTGGAATCGGGGCATAGCGCAGTCCGGCTAGCGCACCTGCTTTGGGAGCAGGGGGTCGCAGGTTCGAATCCTGCTACCCCGACACAATAAAAAGAAAAACGACGCCATTCGGCGTCGTTTTTCTTTTATTCCAGATATGTGTATCCGTAAAGTCCGGATCGGTAATTCGAAAGGAACTCTTTCCCTTCTTCAACAGTGATCTTTCCTGCTTTCACACAGCTTGTAACCCATGACTCCACAGTTCTGACGAGTTTCTTAGGACTGTACTGTACATATTCCAAAACCTCAGCTACTGTCTCACCGTCAATGAGTTGGTCGATGTAATAGCCTTTCTCGTCGACGGAGACGTGCACTGCGTTGGTGTCGCCGAAGAGGTTGTGCATATCGCCCAAAATCTCCTGGTAAGCGCCCACGAGGAATACACCTATATAATATGGCTCGTTCTTAGTGAGGGTATGCACCGGAAGATTGTGCGAAAGACTGTGTCCCGTCACATAAGTGGTCATCTTGCCGTCGGAATCGCAAGTGATGTCTTGCAATGTGGCTTCGCGGTCAGGATATTCGTTCAAACGATGGATAGGCATGGTAGGGAACACCTGGTCGATAGCCCATGCATCAGGCAATGACTGGAACATTGAGAAGTTGCAGAAGTACTTGTCGGCCAATAACTTAGGCAGTGCGAGCAACTCATCAGGTACACGTTTCTGATGTGATGCCAACTGGTTGATTTCCAATGCGACAGACCAGAAGATACGTTCAATCTTGGCACGTGTCTTGAGGTCGAGAAGTCCCATATTGAAGAGGTCGAGGGCCTCTTCACGGATCTCCTGCGCATCGTGCCAGGTCTCAAGCATCGACGACTGCTTGCTTGTGAGGTTTTCCCAAGTCTCGTAGAGGTCGTGGATGAGCTCGTGGTCGGTGTCTTCGACTTTTTCATTTTCATCGTCCCATGTCGGAAGTGACGCTGTCTCAAGCACCTCCATGATCAAAACTGAGTGGTGTGCTGTCAGTGCGCGTCCCGATTCGTTGATGACGTTAGGATGCTGTAATCCGTTTTTGTCGCAGGCGTCGACGATGGAGAATATCGCGTCGTTGACGTATTCCTGAATGGTATAGTTGACCGAGCTGGCGCTGTTGGCTGAGTGTGTGCCGTCGTAATCGACTCCGAGACCGCCGCCAACGTCAACAAACTCAACGTTGAAGCCCATCTTATGAAGCTGTACGTAGAACTGTGCCGCTTCCTTCAAGGCTATCTTTATGCTTCTGATTTTCGTCACCTGGCTGCCGATGTGATAATGCACCAGCTTGAGGCACTCCATCATGTTGTTTTTCTCAAGAAATTCAAGAGCTTCGAGCAGTTCTGACGATGAGAGACCGAACTTCGAGGCGTCGCCACCTGAGTCTTCCCATTTGCCAGCTCCTGAGCTCGCCAACTTAATGCGGATACCAATCTTTGGCGTCACCTTCAGCTGTTTCGACAACTTAGCGATGAGTCTCAACTCGTTCATCTTCTCCACCACGATGATGATGGTACGACCCATCTTCTGTGCGAGCAGAGCTAACTCGATGAAACTCTCGTCTTTGTAGCCGTTGCAGATGATAAGGGATTCGCTGTCGGTATTTGAAGCGATAATAGCATGAAGCTCAGGCTTTGAACCTGCCTCCAAACCGATGTTGAACTTCTTTCCGTGGCTCACGATCTCTTCGACCACAGGACGCATCTGGTTGACTTTGATAGGGAAAACTATGAAGTTCTTTCCTTTGTAATCGTACTCTTTAGCAGCTTCTTTGAAGCAGGAATCGATTTTCTCGATACGAGTGTCGATGATATCAGGAAAACGAATCAGCATTGGAGCCGACACGTCACGCAACTGAAGTTCGTCGACAAGTTCACGAAGGTCAACAGAAGCACATCCTTCACGCGGAGTAACCACCACGTTACCTTTCTCATTGATAGAGAAATAGTTAATGCCCCAGTTGTTAATGTTGTAGAGCTCTGCAGAGTCCTCAACACGCCATTTTCTCATACTTCTTCCCATGGTTGCAATATTTTTTGGAGTGCAAAAATATGAATAATATTTATTAGTATCAACTTTTTTTTAATTTAATGAACTTTTAAACTACTAAACTATCAAACTTTTGTATTTTTGCAAAAAATACAACGATGACACTGATTTGTGATTGCGGTTCAACTAAGGCCGAATGGGTCGTTTTGAATGACGGAAACGTCGTTAAACGATTCATTACCAATGGTTTCAATCCGAATTTTACCGATGGCGAGACAATAAAAAGCATTATTAGCGAAGCGAAGGATGTCGTTGATAATGAAGAAGTTAGCAGGGTTTTCTTTTATGGTTCGGGATGTGGTAGCGAAGCTAATAAGATTAAGGTGTCGATGCTGTTCGCTATGGTATTCAAAATCAATGATATAGAAGTATTTCCTGATACTTTGGGCGCATGTCATGCTTTATTTGGAAACAATCCTGGCATCGCTTGCATCTTGGGGACCGGCTCGAATGCGTGTGTTTATGACGGCGAAAAAATCACGGAAACTGTTGCCTCTCTTGGGTTTATGATAGGCGACGAGGGGAGTGGATGCCACATCGGAAAACGCATAGTGCACGATTATTTCTTAGGTCTCATGCCTGAGGATTTGAGAAAAAAATTTGATGAGAAATATCATCTGGATAGAGAAACTTTTCTGAAACGTGTTTATCAGGGCGAGCAGCCGTCGAGATTTCTTGCTGAGTTTACAAAATTTGCAGCGGAAAATGTTGATAATCAGTATATTAAAATAATAGTTGGAGATTGTTTTGAACAATTTTTAAACTCGTCATTTCGACCGACCGTAGGGAGCGGAGAAATCTCCGACAAACAGAATAGCTGCTCATTTGATGGCTCCACTACGCCTATCGGATCCGCCCGAAATTACGTGGGCTTTGTGGGCTCCATCGCTTTCATTTTTCAAGATATATTGTTGCAACATCTTGCAAATCATAATATAAAATGCTCGAAAATCCTCAAAAACCCTATGGATGGACTGATTGAGTATTACAAATCATTATAAAGTCAATCCGATTTTGAGTTTGAACGAGAAATTGTCTCCGACGTTGTCGAACGAGTTGGCACCGTAGCGGTAAAAAATGCCGACACCCCATTTTGAAGTGCTGATTTTCAATAAGTTATCAAATACCATGCCGCTCTCGTAAAAGCCGTCTTTCATGCTTTTGAGCTCCATGCCGCCATGTTGCTGCATATTGCCGATGTCACCCCAACCGACATTGGTGACGAAGATGAATTCAGGGCTGAAGTATTTGGTTTTGAGAAACTTACCGAAGTTATGTGTGAAGAAAAGCAACGCAAACTTGTCGCATATGAATTCGTTGATATGCATCGTGGCAAAGCTTTCCGTTGAGTAGAGCGCAAAACCGTTGTTGTTGGCGTAAATATTGAAATTCTCGAATATCGGCGTGTCGCCGAAGACGTATCCAGCCTGCAATGTTATTGTTGTTTTTCCAATGTAACGTGTTACAAATGAATATGTTAACTGTGCCTGGATTTTGTCGAAGTTGAACGGACAGTCGAGCACGCCTTTCAAGCCTTTCTGGTATGAGAGCCAGATCACTGGTCTGCCGGGCGTTACGGTCGCCAAGCCCTTGTTAGTGAGCATGTAACGCTCGCCAGGTGCAATCCTGACCTTAAAATCTAATGTCGTGACGCGGAAACGGCTGTTGTAAGTGGTGTCACCAGGGTTGTAGACATACCAGTCGTACATCTCCTTGTCGCTGAGGCTGAATTTTACAAAACCTTTGCAGACATTGGCAAAACGTGATGATAGCTCAGCTGACGCCGTGGTGTTTAGGGTGGTCCATTTTATGTAGAAATACTTGAAATTGCTCTCGTTGAGCATGCTGTTTTGGTTGATGAAGCCGTAATTGCCTACGGCATCGTATTTGTGGTCGATACTTAGTCTCAGTCCGAAGTCTTGTTTAAGGTTGAATTTGAGGTCAATGTCAGCACCTGTGTTACCGTGTTTCGGACCGAACCAATAGCCGATATATCCTCCAAATCTTATATGTTTCGAAAGTTTCTCGTTTGTTTTCACGCCTAATCCGAGGTATAATTTGTTGCCGATATTGTATTTCAAGATGTCCGACAGCCCGATGTTGACTTTTTCCCATGGGATGGCACCGTCTTTCAAGATGGTGTTGGTGGTGTTCAAGATCTGGTCAAAGTCGATGCCGATTTCTTCTACCATGTCTTCGACTATGGTGTCTATTACCTTGTAAGTGTTTAATATTCTTTCGTTTATGCTGTCGTTGCGGTAATACTTCCAATAATTCTCATCCTTCATACCCGAGTCTTCGGCTAAATCGATGTCGGTGGACCCAAACTTCTTATTGTCAATGGGTTCAGTGATGTTTATGTTGGAAATATAGCTTTTTCCGATGCCATTGAGTGAGGTGTTGTTGTTTTCAGGCGTGCCGGTGCCAATCATGATGGCATGATCTTGGGCAAGCATCCTCACGAATATGATGTCGGTGTTGAGCTGCACAGGGAACCATACTGAGTCGTTGATTTTTGAGTAAAGTTGCTGAATCTTAACGTCAAGGGTGTTGGTTTTGTCAGCGGCTTCAGCTTTCACATTAACGACAGCCCAGCCGTCGGAGGTGACGGTCATCACGCCTTTGAGGGCATCGAAAGTGGTGCCGCGGCGTGGCTTGAACGATATTATATATAAGGAGTCGCCTTCAGCGGTCGGCATCACCGATTCGAGACCGAAGAAATACCTCGACTTGCTGCCTGGTGTTATCGGGTTGACGTAGTTTTTCTCATAAACTGTTATGAATTCGTCGTAAAAATGAAAACTCTGCATGCCGTCGAGCACATAGAAATACTGCGGGTTCTTTAATCCCGACACTTTATTCGCCTTGATTTCACGCTTGTTTTTGTGTGATTTTTTATGAAAAATCTCGGACACGGTCTCCATCACCATGAGGTCGTTTTCGCGCCAGAGCTTGCCGAAATCCATGAATATGGAGTCGGCGACCTCAGTGGTGTCGACTGTGAAAACCATGCGATCATAGATCGTATATGAGTAATAATCAAGCATTTCGGGATTGTTGCGCTTGCGGTTCTTCACCACACTGTCGACGATTCGATGAGCAGGATTCTCGCCGGCTTTAAAAACGACCTCCTGTAGCTGATAACTGATAGGGGACAGCAATACCTTCTTGCTTAGATCTTCAGCCAGAACATGTTTTTTCTGATATCCGACATAAGAAAAAGTGAGACTCTTGATTTCTTTTTTGCTTGAAATGCTGAAGTTTCCGTCGATATCTGTCGTCGTTCCCAAAGTACCGTCGTCGTTAATAATAATGTTTACAAAAGCCAATTTTTGTTTTGTAACGCTATCCATAACAGTGCCTTTAACACTGAAAACCTGAGCGTTAGCAGTGACTGCAGATATGATTATTATTAAAAGAAATATGTACTTTTTAAAAATCATTAAGATTAATTTGGATGCAAAAATACAAAAAAGCCATTAGCTATTAGCCATTAGCCACCAGTTTTTTGATATTTTTAATGCCATTCGCAGAAATGCGACTTACCACAGGGTACTGAGAGGATTTCGAGAATGGCATAAAAATATCATTATATAAAACTATTTTGTATCTTTGCACCTCAAACTATTAAGCTATTAAACTATTAAAAAATGGCAGACGGATATTTAGAGAAACGTATGGAAGAGTTCGCTTCAGGCGCTAAAAAAACTGTTAAGCACGTCTCTTTGGACACTTTGTTTGAGAAAAACCGCAGCTATCGCGGATATAAGAAAGACTTTGTAGTGACAAACGACATGCTGAAACGCATAGTGAACGTTAACACGAAAATCGCCTCTGGAAAGAACCAGCAGGTGCTGCGTTTTAAGCTTGTGACAAAAGGCGAGGATGCTGATTTTGTGTTGAAAAACATAAAGCTTGGAGGTATGCTCCCGGAGTTGCATCTGCCGTATGAAGGCACTGAGCCTGAGGCGTTTGTCATTGTATGCACCTCGGCGCCTGAAACAAAAATCATCGATATCGACCTTGGAATATCTTTGCAAAGCATGTCACTGAAAGCTACAGAGATGGGGCTGAACTGTGTGATGATATGTGCTTTCAACAAAGTGAATCTGGTTGAACACTTCGGGCTGAAACATGAGCCGCTGGCGATTTTGGCAGTGGGGAAGGGCGCCGAAAACATCAGACTTGAGACTATTTCCGTTGATGAAAGCCGCGCATATTACCGCGTTGACGGCGTGCATTACGTGCCTAAAGTCAAGATTGACGATATCCTGATTTAAAATTTTATCTTCACAGAGAAGAAAATTCCCCATTTGTCGACCTCGGGATGATCGAGGTAATTGAAACGGCGTACATAGTCTATCCTTAAGATACTGAATATGTTAGCTATGCCGATGCCACCTTCGATATAAGGCTCTTTTTCCAAAGAATATGTCTCAACTTTGCCGTCTGGAGTTGTCGGAAACTTGAAGAGATTCTCGTTGCCGTTCATAGGATTACATTCAGCGGAAATGCCTCCCCAGACTGCTTTGAGCGAAAATACTTCACGCAGCTTGAAGTTTCCGATCAAAGGAATCCTGTTGAGAATGAAACCGTTCATGTTGTATTCAAACATCCCTTGAATGTAATACTGACTGACAAACTCATAATAGTTCATGAGGTTGAAACCTCTGTCGTCGTAATACATGCCTTGGTTGGCACGATGGACGAACATGAGCGGGTAAGGTGTCTCTCCTACAACGATGCCGCCGGTGATGTTCAGATCAGCGACGCCGAGGACGCTCAAAAACCAACGTTTGCTGAACATCGACTGGATTTTATGGTATTCATAATCCGAACCGAGATATTTGCCTCCATAAGCGTAACCAATAGTGAAAACTGGCGCTACAGAGCTTGAAAGAGGCTTGCGGTATTGATTGTACTGAAATACTTTCTCATTGTACGCGAAACGCAACTCTAAGCCAATGCAGTTGGTAACGAACGGGTTATAAATCTTGCCGCCGTTGGTTTCATAAACGAGATCACCAAGCGGGCGTTGCTCTTCATATTCGGCAAACAACTTCATCCCAATCTGGTTTTCCGTCTCGAAATCGTACATCATTTTAGCCTTGTCGATGAAAATCATCTTGTAGTTGGCCTGACGGCTGATCGACCTTCCGAGACGGTCTATATCGTCGTTATAACTGTAGCCGAAAGAGCCCATGCGCGGCACATTGGTGTTATGTTCGTACGAAAGAGTCAGCAGATTCATCGGAAACTCCCACTGGTTGTTGACTTTTTTGTTGAACGAATACATCAACTGCCCACGATATTTGAATTTCTGGTCTCTCGTACCATAAGCCAGAAAGCCTTCAAGGAAAATATGCTCGTGGAATCTGGTGTTCGTTTTGGCTCCAAACCTCAGGCGCCATCCTTCCAAGTCGTTATAACTCAGCATGTTAAATACAGGACCAATGTCTATTGGACCACAGTCAATGTAGTTGTAGCCAATGGCAAAGGCGGTTCCTGTTGCGAGCCTGAAACCTAATACTTGCTTGAGTTTCTCGGTGTCTTCGGCTATGCGTTTTTCGTGATATGAAAGGCTGTCCGTACGTTTTGTATCCCAATAATCCTCGTCTTCACGATGGTCGTAGAAAGTCTTGCTTCGTGTTTTCGCCGGTTTGTTTGCATAAAAACTGTTTGGCAACGGCTGATTTATCTGGATGTTTGAGAAAACACCCGAACGTTTGCCGTGAAGTGCGACTCCTAGATAATAAATGTCGGCGACAAGGTTATAATGCGTTGGTATCATCACAGAACCGACCTTCTCATATTCCTGCTCAAACATCATGGCTTCGACAAAGTTGGTGCCCGAATGACGTGGAAGCTGCAGCTGCACCTTCTTGACCATATACGAAGTATCGTTCGTTATCCAAAGGCTTCCGCAGAGACCCATATCCATCTGGTTGGCTGGAGTGAACGACAAAACGATACATTGCTCATTGTCATATTGAACCGTGTCGACGATATAAAAATGATAGAAAGTGATTGCTATCGGCGACATTGGCGAGGTGTATGCGTTGTTGAAAAGGTTGATGTTGCGATCATACACATCGACAAACCCGATCCAGTTGTCAATCACCGGCTCCATTGAGGTGAAATCAAAGAATTTGCTGATTAAAACATCTTTAGAATCAGTGACTTCCGTCGTGAGACAATGCGGCTCCTTGCGGTAATATGTCTTGGATAATGTCTCAACAAAATACAATGAGAGATAATTTCTGCCTGTCAGCTCGGATTGGCGTATGTTTTCGCATACAAACTTCATGTTTCTCATGAACCATCTGTCTTCCAGGTTGTTGCTGAGATTTGACGGTCCTAGTTCCAGCTTGCTGTATTCGTCGTATTGGTAATAGTCGAATCCCGAGAGACTATTACGTTCCGCGTTTTTCTGTACCTTTCTGATAAGATCTACCGCAGAATTGTTTTTCCGCCTGTATTTCTCCTTGATTTTTCTCTGTGCCTTGATTTCCGCCTTTGGTAATGTTATCGACACCGATTCCATCTTCACGTTGATGGTTTGCGTGGTGAAACGCTTGATTTTCACCATATAAGGTTTGTATCCGGCATATTCAAAGGTCAGATAATCGAAAATCTTATCTGATTCGAGACGATAAACGCCATTGACGTCGCTGATGGTTCCAAATGTCTGACCATCAACAGTATAGGAAATGTTTGCGTATGGTAAAGTCTCTCCTGACTCTATATCAACAATCGTGCCTTTCACAACGGTCTGTTGCGACAGAGCCACTACGGAGGCAAGTAATATTGATATTATCAGGAGACACTTTTTCATTCATTATTCAACAGTTACTGATTTTGCCAGGTTACGAGGCTGGTCGACGTTGCAGCCGCGCTTCACAGCGATGTAATAGGCGAGGAGCTGCAGCGGGATGGTAGCCAGCAATGGCGCATAAGTGCATTCTGTATCAGGGATTTCGATGACGTAATCCGACATCTCTTTCACCAAAACGTCGCCTTCTGTCACCACGCTGATAATCTTTCCATGACGAGCCTTTACCTCCTGAACGTTTGAAACGACCTTTTCGTAAGTCGATTTGTTTGTTGCGATGAAGATGACAGGCATATCCTTGTCTATCAATGCGATAGGGCCGTGCTTCATCTCAGCGGCAGGATAACCTTCAGCATGGATATATGAAATCTCTTTGAGCTTCAGAGCGCCTTCGAGGGCGACTGGGAAGTTTTGCAAACGTCCGAGATAAATTGCGTTGTGGCAGTCTTTCATCTCTTCGGCTATGTCTTTCACGAGGGCGCTTCTCTCCAATGTGGTCTGAATCTTTTCAGGAATCAGATCAAGCTCGTGGATGAGCTCCATGATTCTTGACTTCGGCAGATGACCGTTGAGTTCTGCAAGATGTATTGCCAGCATTGTTAAAACAGCGACTTGTGCTGTGAATGCCTTTGTCGATGCTACGCCGATTTCCGGACCTGCGTGTGTGTAGATGCCGGCGTCGGTGACACGTGAGATGGATGAGCCGATGACGTTGCAGATGCCAAGAACGGTTGCGCCTTTTTCTTTCGCAATCTCAATGGCTGCAAGGGTGTCGGCTGTCTCACCTGATTGTGAAATGGCGATGACGACATCATCCGGGAAGATGACAGGGTTACGATAACGGAACTCTGATGCGTATTCCACTTTCACGCGGATGCCGGCGTACAGCTCGATGAGGTAGCTTCCCACGATGGCAGCGTGCCATGAGGTGCCGCAAGCCACGATGATGATATTTCTGGCATGTAATATCTTCTTTTCATAATCGAAGATGCCGCCTAATGTGATCTTTCCGAGATCGGCGTGCAGACGTCCGCGCATAGTATCGCGCACCGTGGTCGGCTGCTCGTAGATCTCCTTCAGCATGAAGTGCTCGAAACCGCCTTTCTCGATAGACTCGAGGTTCAGCTGGAGCTCTTGTATATAAGGTGTCATCTCGACGTCGTCGATGGTCTTGAGTTTCAGATCTTCGCCAAGCTTCACCTTAACGACCTCTTCGTTTTCAATATAAACCACCTGTGATGTCATTCCGACGATAGGGGTGGCGTCAGAAGCGATGAAGAACTCACTTTCGCCAATACCTATAACCATAGGACTGCCTTTACGCGCTGCAATTATGGTGTCAGGATGACCTTTCTCTATCAAAGCGATGGCGTATGCACCGTTGACGTGGTTCAAAGCGATACGAGTGGCCTCAAACAAATCGACTTTCTGAGTGATCTGCACATCTTCAATGAGATTCACCAAAACCTCAGTATCAGTGCTCGATTTGAATTTATAGCCACGTTTACCTAATTCTTTCTTAATTGTCAGATAATTCTCAATGATACCATTGTGAATCAAAGTTAAATTGCCTGAACGCGATAAGTGTGGATGAGCATTGATGTCATTCGGCTCGCCGTGGGTCGCCCAACGTGTATGCGCGATTCCAATATGCCCGCTTGTATCTTTACCAGATGCAAACGACACTAAATCAGATACTTTGCCTTTTGTCTTATAAACATTGAGTTCGTCTTGCGCGTTAAGCATCGCCACACCGGCGCTGTCATAACCACGATACTCGAGGCGTTTCAAACCGTTAATCAAAATCGGATAGGCGTCTCTTTTGCCTATATATGCTACAATTCCACACATGTTAATATTTTTTTTAATCCAAAAATAATTATTCAATTTGCAAAAATAATTTTTTCTGAAATATGATCGAAAAATAATTTCAAAAAAATGGTAAAAATTTTTACTATTTTTCTTTTGTATCTCAAAAATTTTTATTTTTGCAAACTGTTAGTAAAACAATATACTATCTACTAATTTACTTTTATGGAATACAGATTCAAAGGACATCTTGTAGAGGAATTATATAAGGATTACAGGATAAAAGAGGGAATGAAGGCGTGTATGAACTGCGGCGTGTGCACGGCGGTTTGTCCAGCTGCCGAGTTTTACAAATACAATCCGAAGAACATTGTGAACATAGTGGCACGCAAGAATGAGCAGGATCTTGAGGATTTGTTGAAGAGCGACACTATTTGGTACTGCGGCGAGTGTATGTCGTGTGTGACACGTTGTCCAAGAGCTAATGCACCGGGATTGGTGATTATGGCTTTGCGAAAACTTTCGATGAGAAGCGGACTTTACATGCAATCTGAGAAGGGAAGACAACAGTATGTGGTGGTTAAAGACTTGTGCAGCAATATCTTAAACTACGGCTATTGTGTCTATCCGCGTACTTTCGACTATGAGACACATAAGGAATTCGGTCCTGTCGGCAAGTGGATCAACGATAATCTCGATGACCTTCATGCACGTATGGGCTCTAACCTCGATGGCGACGGTCCTGGCGGACTGCGTAAGATCCCGAAGGAGAGTCTCGACCAGCTGAAGAATATCTTCGACGTGACAGGTGCCACAGAGCTGATGGAACAGGTGCTGAACGACGCACATCAGGAGGCTGTGAAGGAAAACCTCACCGACGAGGAATACTTCATGGAGGTTTATACCAAAAACGACTGGGAAAAACACCTAAACCACTAGTCTTATAAGGAATTTTATTTTTGAATATTAAATTTTAGAATATACAATGATTGTTGAAGGAAAACAGAAGATCTGGGCTGATTATCAGAAAGATATTCCCGATGACCATTATTTTTATGTGAGAAGCTGCATCCGTCAGGCATTCTGGCCTGGTTCGGAGGTGACTTTCTTGGATATCACGAGGAATAAGCTCGGCAAAGACTTTTACGAGAACCCATATCATACAACCTGCGGCGGCATTGCCTATCACAGCGACACCATCCCTCAGGAGACAGCAATGACTATCATCGCACGTCAGTTTGCTTTGATGAAGGAGAGCGGCTATGAAAACTATGTCTGCTCATGCATCACCTCGTTCGGATGCTACACCGAGACACTCGAGACATGGCACGAATATCCTGAGCTTGAGGCAAAGATTCGCCAATATCTCTGGGATTCATGCAAAAAAGAGTTTGCAAAGCCGAAATATCTCGCTCACGCCAGCGATATCATCTATAAATTCCGTTTCGATATTGCCAAACAGATGAAGTTCCCGCTCGTGAACGTCAAGACCGGCAAGCCTTTGAAGGTGGTCGAGCATATCGGATGCCACTATTCGAAGATGTTCCCGTCGAAAGGATTCGGAGGCGCTGAGTATCCGCACGTCCTCGTCGGAATGATAGAGGCATGGGGCGGTGAAGTCGTCGACTATCCGGAGCGCCGTCAATGCTGCGGATTCGGTTTCCGTCAGTATTTTGTGCAGGCTAACAGAGGCTATTCGGAGTCGAATACACATAAGAAATTCGAGTCGATGGAGCCATATGAACCGGATCTTATCATCACCAACTGTCCGGGATGCCCTTATTTCCTTGACAGATGGCAATATGTCATCGCTGAGCAGACAGGCAAGACCTACGGCAAGAACGGCTACGGTATCCCTGCGTTGACATACGAGGAGGTGGCAGGCCTTGTGATGGGTTACGACCCATGGGACCTCGGCTTGCAGATGCATCAGGTGGCAATCGAGCCGTTGCTCGAAAAGATGGGAATACCATACGATCCGAAGAAAAAATATCAGGGTGTGAACGGCAAAGACCTCGGTCAGCCTATGTGCCCATCATGTATTAAATCAGTTTGAAAATCAACGTTATGAAAGAAAATATATTGATTATTGGCGGTGGAGCCGCCGGAATGGAAGCAGCCGCACAGTTGCAAAAGATGGGGCTGACACCAATTATTGTTGAAAAAAGCGAGAATCTTGGCGGACATATCGCACAGTGGGACAGACTGTTCCCGGCATTTCATCCTGCAAAAGACGTGGTGGATCAGATGCTCGGTCAGGTGAAGGACGTCAAGACTTATCTTAACACGGAAGTTACTGATATTCAGAAAGATAACAATGGTTTTCATGCCGTTTTAAGCAATAATGAAAAGATTGACGCTAAGGCTGTGATTCTTGCTACAGGTTTTGATGTTTTCAAGGCTGAGCGTAAACAGGAATACGGCTACGGCATTTACAATAATGTGATGACCAGCGTCGAACTGGAGAAATTCTTCAGGACAGGCAAAGACGAGCGCATCAACAACCCTAAAAAGATAGGTTTTGTACACTGTGTCGGCGCCCGCGACGTGAAGGTTTGCAACACTTATTGCTCAAAGGTTTGCTGCACCACGGCTTTGAAACAGGCATGCGAGATAAAAGAAGTGTTCCCGGATGCTGAGGTCTACACCTTCTACATGGATTTGCGAATGTTTGGCCCGGGTTATGAAGACCTTTATCTTAAAACACAGAAAGATTTCGACGTGAAATGCGTGCGCGGTCGTGTTTGCGAGGTCTCAGAAGACATGGACGGCAAGCTTGTCATCAAGGCTGAAGACACCTTGTTTGGCAAGCCATTGAAGATGACTCTTGACGTGCTAGTATTGATGTGCAGCATGGAGAAGAACAAGAGCATCGACGCTATACAACAGAAACTCGGCATTGCCAACAACAGCGATGGTTTCATGCAGAACAAGGATATGTATCTCGGCATGAACGGCACCGCTCAGAACGGCGTTTTCGTTGCTGGCGCCTGCACCGCCCCGAAGTCACTGCCTGACACCATAGGCGAAGCACGCTCAGTGGCAACTCAAGTGTTTAACTACATAAACAACAAGTAGTTATGGATTTCGGTTTTTGTTTATCACCAAGCTCGCATGTCAAGATGGATAGCATCGACCTGACGACGTTCAACCGTCTGAAGGAGACCAATCCTGACATCAACACTTGCATCGCATGTGGCTCATGCACAGCGACTTGCACTGCCGGGAACTTCACCGAGATGAGTTTCCGCCGTATCCTTCTGATGCTTCAGAGAGGCAAAGAAGAAGAGGCAAAGAAAATGATTCAAAGATGTATGCTCTGCGGCAAATGCACCCTCGTTTGCCCTCGCGGCATCAATATTCGTAAGATTTTGTTAGACATTACACGATGAACTCACATATATTCCATCCTTTTGTGCTCCCGTTTGTGCTCGGCATGGCTTTCGTGCTGACATACTGCGTTGTGGGGCTTTTTAGAGTTATTTTGCAGCTGCCGAAAGACGACAGGAAAAAGTTTCTGCTCTCGCTGGTGACACCTAAGACAGCCTGGGCTAACATCCGCGACCTCTTTGGCGACTGTCTATTCCATGTGAAGATATGGAAACGCAACCCTGTCTTGGGTTACATGCACTCAGCTATCGCTTTCGGCTGGTTCATGATAATCGTGATAGGACATATCATGCTCTTTACCTTGAAACCTCTCGAAGGTGTTGAGGTTGAAGGCTTTGCGCGTACTTTCACCAACTTCTATTACCCTATTTTCTTCAAATATTTCGCTGAAGAAACACCGGTCTTCGCCTTCCTGATGGATTTCTTCCTCCTGATGATTATCAGCGGTATCCTTATCGCTGTGGTGAAGAAGATCCACTCGAAGATAGTGGGAGTGAAGCGTATCACGAAATTCGGTTTCGCCGATAGTATGATTCGTTTCGTATTGTGGACTATTTTCCCGTTCCGACTGATTGCGGAAAAGACAAATATCATGGCATTCTGGTGGCTCTATTCCATTGATTTGCTGATATTTATGTTTATGCTGCCGTTTACGAGATACATGCATATCCCGACGGAGGCTCTCTTCATCCTGATGCGTCACGCTGGTTTGAATGCCCGTGAGCCTCGCAAGGGTTATGCTCTGGCACAGCTCTATTCATGCCCTTCATGCGGTCTCTGCATCGATGCTTGTCCTATGAGTGTCAATGATAAGATGAGCGGCAATACCTCGGCATATTTCATGAAAAAGCTCAGAAATAAAGATTCTGAGGAGGCTAAGCGCATCGCCGAGACCTGTCTGATGTGCGGCAAATGTGTCATGATTTGCCCGGTCAGCATTGAGTCATGCGACATTAAATTCAGCCAGAGAGCAGCCGTGCCTTATGAAATCCATAGCGATCATTCATATTTAGACGTCATTTCGACCGATTCTGTCCGTCATTTCGACCGACCGCAGGGAGCGGAGACCCGAGCAAAGCGAGAGCTTTCACCTCTGGTGAAAAAATCTCCTAAAACCCTTTATTTCGCTGGCTGTATGACCCAGCTCACGCCTAAAATCATGCGTGCCATGAAGCAAATCATGGAGACGGCAGGTGAGGAGTATGAATTTCTCGACAAAGACGGTGGTATCTGCTGCGGTCGCCCGATGCTGCTCAGCGGAAAGGTCGCTGAAGCTCAGGCTATGATTGCCAAAAACACCGAGCTGATTAAGAAATCAGGAGCTACGAAACTCGTGCTTTCATGCCCGATTTGCTACAAAGTGTTTAAAGATGAATATCATCTCGAAGGTATTGAGATTCAACATCATACGCAGTATATCAACGAACTTGTCAAGAATGGCAAGCTGAAGGTTAACAAGACCGATGTCAACTATGTGTATCACGATCCATGTGAGCTCGGCCGCGCTTACGGAGTGTACGACGAGCCTCGTGAAGCCATCGAAAACGTCGGTAATCTGCTCAAAGCAAAATCCGAGAAGGAACTCAGCATCTGCTGTGGCGGTAGCTTGGGAAGCTTCAATCTTACGCAAAAAGAACGCGACGAAATTACAAGTAATTCCGTCGCTGATCTGATGTTCAATAATCCTGATGAGATTGTGACAGCTTGTCCGCTGTGTCTCAAGACTTTCGCCCGCAAATCGCCGGTTCCTGTTAAGGATATAGCCGAACTATTTGTCGTTCATCAAGCTTAACGAATATGATGAAGGTCTCTGGTAGACCTTAAGGTCGAATTGCTTAATGACCGCATAAATGTGGTCGAAGATGTCGTTTTGTATCGCTTCGTATGAAATCCAGTCGGTTTTTGCACTGAAGCAGTAAATCTGAAGCGGCACGCCGAATTCTGTAGGGTCTTTCTGACGCACAAGCATCGTGAGCTCGTGGTTCAGATTTGGATTCTGCTTGATGTATGCCTGCAGATATGCCCTGAAAACACCGAGATTGGTCTGACGACGTCCGTTGACGAGGTTGGATGTGTCGATGTTGTTCTGCTTGTTATACTCAGTGATTTCTGCCTCCTTGTCGGTAATGTATTGCGAAACCAACTGGAATTTCTTGTATTTTTCAAGCATTTCAGGTGTGCAGAATTTGATGGTGTCGATATCAATGATTATTGAGCGTGAAATCCTTCTGCCTCCTGACTCCGTCATTCCACGCCAGTTGATGAACGGGTCGGAGATGAGCGAGTAGGTTGGGATGGTGGAAATAGTGTTGTCCCAATTCTTGACTTTCACTGTAGTCAAACCGATATCAATGACATTACCGTCGGCATCACCCTTTACAATCCAGTCGCCGATGCGCACCATATCGTTGGCAGTCAATGAGATACCGCCTACAAAACCCAAGATAGGGTCTTTGAAAACGAGCATCAACACAGCCGAGAGAGTGCCCAGTCCGATAAAGATATTGCTTAAGTCTTTGTTAATCAACACTCCAATGACCAAAAGCACACAAATCATCACTGCAAAAATCTTGATGACCTGTATGAAACCTTTCATCGGCTTGTTTTTTGACACATCGAACGAGTTGTAAATATCGGACAATGAGCTCAATATAGATAATAAAATACCCGTGAATGTCGTGATTTCACAGACTCTTACAATTACAAAGATAAATGCGTTTAAGGCATCTAAATCGGGGGCAACGCCGTAAAGCAGCGATTTAATCATGTAAATCGGTACCAGAAAGGCGAGTCGTCTCTCCAATTTCTTACCAAGAAAATAATCGTCGTATTTGAATTTTGTCTTCCTGATGAGATTTGCTACGTATCTTCTCAAAATAAATTTGACGATGAAAAACAGCATGAATGACACCACAAACAGAGAGATAATGCCGACACCCTGCGCCAAGTCGTAAGCCGTTTCTTCGTTGAAACGCAGTCCGAGAAACAGTTTTGTTAAAATTTCTAAATACTTGGTAATCATAATTATAATATTTAAAATCTAAAATTTACTTTAATTATTGTTTTCGCAAGGTAATAAGATGTTTAGTGATAACGGGTTGACAATTATCTCGAGATTTTCAGGCATCATCACGGCTTCTCCGTCGATGTTTGCGATGTCTTCTTTTTCCCTGATCACATTAATCTTGCTCGCTTTGTGAATCTCTACCACATGTGTCTTGTCGATGTGTTGTGTCAGCAGACGTTCCGCTATATATGGCACCTGTATGATGTTCGGCTTTTTGAAAATACATACGTCCAGGAGACCGTCGTTGAGCGAGGCGTGAGGGGAGACCGCGGCGTTAAAACCGAACTGATTGCTGTTGGCAAATGAGATGAAAAGCGGCTCACAGTCGATTTCTTCGTTGTCGTTGAGTATTAGATGATATTTTTCCGGTTTAAACTTAAAATACTTCTCTGTAACGAGTTTAAAATATGTTTTGAAGCCTCTGTTGGGGTCTTTTGCGAAAAACTCGGCTATGATGGCGTCAAAGCCCACTCCGGCGATGCTAACATACGGCACTCCGTTCATGGTCGCTGTGTCAATTTTGGCTTTCACGCCCTTATTGATGACCTCGGTGATGACTTTTTTAGGTTTTAAAGGCAGATGCAGATGTCGTGCCAGCCCGTTTCCTGAGCCGTAAGGCACGATGGCAAATGTCTGTTTCGCTCCAATCATGTTGGTCGCCACCTCGTTGATGGTGCCGTCACCACCCACAGCAACAATGATATCATATTGATTTTCAATGGCTCGCTTCGTGAGCTCGGCAGCATGACCGCCATATTCCGTAAGCGTGATGGTGTAGTCGTATTTGTCCTTGTCAATCAATTCATCAACAATCGAAGGGAACTTCGACTTGTCGTGATGACCTGAAATCGGGTTGACAATAAACAAAATCTTCTCTTTCATTGTATGTATAACTTGTTGTTAATCATTCTGTTATTATACTGCTGGAGGCGCATCCTAAACTTGTTGTTGAGTTCATCCCAGTCTTCAGCTTTGCTGGCATTATAAAGGTTTTTCGTCAGACAAGGGTCTTCTTCGATGTCAAATACCGAAGTGATGTTTTGACCGTCGGACTGAAGCATGTGTTTGCCGTCAGAATACTGATAGATATTGTTGAGATAGCTTGCAAAACAAGGCTCTTGCAGGCTGTCGAACACGTTTCTGCCGAAGCTGAAAATGGTGTCGTTGTAGCCAAGTGCCGCCAATATGCTGATTCCGATATCGGTTTGTTGCGCCATGATATTGGTTTTCAATGGCTTAATGCCGTTTGGTGCATAAAATGCCGTCACAATTTGGTATTGCCCGTAGCCGTTGAGATAGTTGTCGAAACGATGCTCAGGGTTCACATGGTCGCCGACGATAACGAAGATGGTGCTGTCGAACCAGCTGTATTCACTCATGGTTTCGAAGAAATGCCGCATGGAATCGTCGGTATAACGCATCGTTTTCTCAAAGTCTGTTTTATAAACGCCATCCGGGAGCTCATAACCTTTAGGCAGCTTGAACGGATGATGTGACGAAAGTGTGAAAACACCAGCAGCGAAAGGCTTTTTCATCTCATCAACCTTATGTGCGGTGAATTGCAGGAACGGCATATCTGAGATGCCCCATGTGCCGTCGTAATCGTCGTCGTTGCCATATTCATTGCGGCCATAGTATTTGTCGAAGCCCGCTGACAGGGCAGAGGCATCGAAGTTCATCGAGCCGTTGTTTCCGCCGTGGAAAAACGCTGTCGAATAGCCGTGTTTCTTTAAAATACTGCCTATTCCATCAAGTCGGTTCATCGCATATCGCGATTCTACATAGTCTTTCGACATCAATGACGGCAGTCCGGAAAGTATGGACGTGACGGCCTCAATAGACTGTCTTCCGTTTGCCATGCCATTGAAACTCAAGCTGTTGGCAAGTAGAGAGTCGAGGAATGGAGTCAGCGTTTCTTCGCGATTCTGGTTGTAAAACTTAACCATCTCCTGTCCGTGACTCTCCAAAATGATTATGAAAACATTATAACCTTGAATGTTTTTATCAATGAATCGATTGATTGTCAAATCGTTACGAATAGGAGAGTAGAGCTGCTCGAGTTCCTCGTCGTCGTAAAAGTCGATTTTTTTCAACACATCTCCCGAGTTGCCACGTCCGATGGTGAACGGGGTGTTTAAAACCAACGGAATGTTCTGTGTTTTTGTGTAATTTGCCGCAGTGATGATGCTGATAGGCTTGTTTTGCAATCCTCCTCTAAGACCAATGATGGAAGCAGCGACAAGAACTAAAAAAGCAAGCGAACGTGTTATGTACCAATACGTTTTGTTTATAATCACAGCGGGCTTTACCCTCGTTTTTCTTGTGAGTATGATTATCGCAAATAAAAAGACTGCGAAAATAACGATCATGAACCAGAAATCCACCGCAAACTGCTTCACCAAACCACCCTGATTGTCATCGGTATGCTGCATAAAGCCGAACAGTTCGGAGGTCATTCGCTTGTCAATATAGCGATAATAAATGACGTCTATAAGATTTAAAGTGATACTTAAAGTATTCGTTATAACAAAAAGAATATCAACAATTTTACAATAGACTTTGTTATACTTAAATCTAAATGGAATTCCATAAAAAATCAAGAAAGGAAGGTTCGCGATTATGAGTGTCCAGACATCGAAACGCATCCCGATAAAAAACAATCTGAACTGTTCGCCAACACTTAGATTTGGGAAATTGCCGACGTTGAAAATAAACAGCAGCCAGCGGCTTATGGCAAGAAGAAGCAACATCACGCCGAGGCGGATGACGAAAACTTTCCAAAGCGGGATTTCCCTATTTGACCACATAAAATTATTTTTTGCAAAGGTAATAAATTAATATCAAAAAACTATATCTTTGTAAAATAAATTTGTTGAAAATGAGAAGTAGATTTTTGATTTGTTTTCTATTGATTTCCAATATTTTATGTGCGCAGGAAAAAACAGATTATCCTGTATATCCTAATCCGATGCTGATCCCAATAAACCTATCGGCTACATTTGGCGAGCTGCGAAATAACGCTTTTCATGCCGGTTTGGATATCAAGACTGGAGGTAGGATAGGCGAGAAGGTGTATGCGGTGGCTGACGGCTATGTCAGTCGAATCGGCGTGTCTCCTTGGGGTTACGGCAATGTCATTTATGTCACTCATGATGACGGATATACTTCAGTTTACGCTCATCTCGACAAGTTTAACTTCCTGATAGGGTTATATGTCAAGAAAAAGCAGATGGCAAGCAAGTCGTTTGCACAGAATGTTTTCCCTGAAAAAGATGAGATACGTGTGTCAAAAGGCGATTTCTTGGGTTTAAGCGGTAATTCCGGTGGTTCCGGCGGACCACATCTTCACTTTGAGATTCGCGACGCCAACCAATGTCCTATAAATCCGTTGTTTTTCGGAATTAAAATCAAAGACGGCGTCAAACCTGTTATAAATGGTATTGCATTGTATCCCAAAGAGTTATCTTCTGTAAATGGTTCTGATAAAGCGGCTTATTTCAACATTGACAGCAAGTCTGGAAAGTTTAATATTGATGATAAGATAAAAGTCAACGGAACGGTTTTCTTTGGAATTTCAACTTACGACCAAACGGATGACCAATACAATAAAAATGGCGTGTATTCAATAGAGCTTTTTGCTGATAACAGATTGATATTCAGTATTTTATTTGACAAATATTCGTACGATGAAACACGTTATATCAACAGTCTGATTGATTATAAAAAGTTCTATAATGACAAAATCCGTTATGTCAGAACTGAAATCGATGAGTACAATATCCTTGATTTGTATGGAGAAACAAGTGGAAGCGTAACATTGCAGGAAGGCCAAGAGGTCGAAATGAAATATGTTGTTAAAGACTATTATGGCAATACTTCTACTGCGAAATTTACCTTGGTTGGCGACAAACCATTGAATGAATACTCTGATAATCAATATGGTAGAGCCTATTATCGCGTTGATGGAACGTCTGAGGTGGAGGTCAATCTCGATGGCTTTACCGCCAAGATTCCGAAAAAAGCGTTTTACAAATACGAATATGTGTTGGCACGTCAACTTGATACAGTTGAAAATATAGCTTCAGATTATGCGTATGTGCTTGGTACTGAAGATATTCCGGTTCAAAAGAATATAACAATCAGGATTCGTCCGGCTGAGCAATATGCCAAATCCGACAAGTTGTACATGGTTAGTGTTTCTGAAGATGGGAATTTTGAAGCTGTCGGAGGAAAGATGGTTGAAGGAATGATTTCTGCAAATGTCAAGAAGTTTGGTACTTATGCGCTTGCTTTAGATGAAACGGCTCCTCAAATCTGTCCAAAGAATTTTGAGAACAATACCAAAGTTATCAAATGTAAACGATTGAAAATCAATATTTATGATAAAGAGTCGGGGATAAATAAGTATGATATTTACCTTAACGACAAGTGGGTCGTAGGTGCCTTTGACCCTAAAAACGACCTCTTGTTCTATGAAGTTGATGAGTATCTGAAGCTAGGCAATAACAAAATGGAAATCGTTGTCACTGATGGAGTTGGCAACGAGACACGAAAGATTTACAATATTATTCGTGAAAACCCTAAGTAGACGCGTTTCCTGAAGCGTTATCGTTCAGGAGTTGCAACGTATTGATAAGCTCCGGCATCAGGTCTGTCGCCTCTGTCGACGCCGTCCAAATCGAATCTCAGATCGCCAATCGAATAGCATGGATTGGCAATTCCTATTGCACTTGACAATGTGTCGAGGTGGAAATCGAATGCCGCTGTATTCTTGAATTTCGGGTCTTTATTGAAGACGCATGACTCGTACAACTGCGATAATTGCGGTCTATCTGTGCAGATCAGGCTGCTTTTGAACTTATACAACGTGTCGCTGACAGGGTAGAAGTCGGTGTTGAACTCGTTGCTTCTGTTGCCGTAAACGATGCTGTTGATCATGTTGCATTCAAACGGGATGGCGTAGGTGTTGCCATCGGTTGGGTCGGTGTATAAGTTATTGAAAAACAACGCTTCAGCTTTTCTTACAGAGTTTGTCCAATAGTTGGCAATGGTGTTGTGCTGGAACAGATAATCGCCGCCTCCAGTGAGTGCCACACAGTAGTTTCCGCAGTTATTTATAAGCGAATTCGACATGTTTATGGTATAGCAGTTGGAATAAAGTCCCATTCCTGTATGATTCTCGATGACGGTGTTGGAGATGTATATTGGCTCCATGTTATTTTTGAACATTCGCTGTATTTGGAGCCCTATAAAGCCATTTCTTATGATGGCGTGACTGATTCTGTGTCCGTGACCTTCGCGTGCCTCCATGAGCCAAATTCTGTCCCATTGCCCAGGTTGGTTGTCGTAATACGACTCAAGTCTGTCGCCTTGAAACACCACGGGGTTCTCAGCGGTGCCGTCTACAATCAGCTGACCTTCGCTCCAAGCCCATAATCCTGAGCCGCCATGGAAATAAACATGTGTTCCTGGCTCTATCGTGAGGGTGCCGTCTGAATCGATAAGTGCCACATTATAAATGACATAAGGTTTTTCTGCTGTCCAATGGACGTCGGTGTTTACCGAGTCGGTGATAGCGACGTAGTAATTGCTGTAATGCCCGTTCTGATCTGGGAAAATGCCTTTTCTGCCGATGATATAATGCGCATTTTGACCGTAAGCGGTGAGGTTTACCACGCTTTCGTTGCCGTTTGTATTGAAAATAAGGCGATCCTGGACAAAATAAGGGTTGTCCTCGTCATTTGGGTTGATCGTGACCTTGATGAACACGTAGAGGCTGTCTTTGGCATAAATCTCCTTATCGCTGAATGTCGTGCCGGCCTGTCCGTCAACGTTGATGCTATATGGCGATGAGCTGCCTCTCTCAAGTCTTATCGAACTGATTTTAAGGCTCTCGGAATTGTCGTTGTAGACCATCAGAATCTGTGTTGAGGAGCCAATCGCAGTGAAGACCGTGTCGAAGGCGATGGTGTCTGTCGAGAGCCGAATGTTCTTCGAAGGACTGTCAGAAAAGACCTGTTTTTTACGGCATGATACCGTAAAAACTATTATTGATAACAATATGATTGTTAAATATTTGCGCATCTTTACTTAATGTAATCGTTGAAGGTTTGATTTAAGTATGCATCGGTGCCGATATATTGCAAAACAGGGAGAAAATCTTTCGCTTCCATGTAGCCTGGAGCCACGGTCAGGAGCTGGTTTTTCTCGTTCATGAAGACGTATGACGGATACGAAAGTCTGCCTTGCAACAACGCTGCCGCAAGTTGATGAGTGCCTTTTCTTCCGTTCATGCCACCCTCATTGATGTAGGTGTAACCTCCGAAAACGATGGTGTCGCTCATCTCCGCGTCGAGTTTCACGGCATAATAGTTATCATTCATGTAATCGACCACTTCTTTGTTGATGAAGGTCGTCTGATCCATGCGTTTGCACCAGCCGCACCAGTCGGTGTAGACGTCAATGAAGATTTTCTTGGGTGCAGTTTTGTTTAACTCGACAGCCTCCTGAAACGTCATCCAATTGATTTTCTGAGCATTACCAAAAATCGGCAACGAAATCAAAACCATTATAACTATCAACACTCTCTTCATAATTCAATAACCAATAACCTATAACCAATAACCATTAAAACTCCCTAATTTCTTTTTTCGAATCCTTTTCTTTCAAGCTGTCGCGTTTATCGTAGAAATGCTTTCCTTTAGCCAGCGCTATCTCGAGCTTCGCCAATCCTTTCTCATTGATAAACAATTCGATAGGGATGATTGTAAAGCCTTTCTCCGAGCTTTTTGCCTTGAGCTTGCGCAGCTCCTTCATGGTGAGAAGCAGCTTGCGGTCGCGTTTTGGCACGTGGTTGTTGTACGTTCCGAAGGCGTATTCTGCGATATGCATTCCGATAGCCCATAACTCGTCGCCGATAAATGAGCAATACGACTCCACTATGCTGGCTTTGCCTTCGCGGATGCTCTTTATCTCAGTACCTGTCAGGACAATGCCAGCGGTATAGCGGTCGATGAGGAAATACTCAAACGACGCCCGCTTATTTTTGATGCTTATTCTTACCTGTTTGACTTTATTTGCCATTATTTGATGTCTCCTAAAATCAGCGGCATGCCGTCTTTGCTGTTGCCCACGATGACGATCTTCGAATTCGGTGATTCAGCAAGTTTCAGTGTCGCCTCAATGCCTTTTTCGCGCAAAATCTTATCGTTGATACTGGCGCTGACTATGTTGTTGGCTCTTGCTTTACCTTCAGCCTCAACACGTTGACGCTCAGCCTCTTGCGATGCTTTCTCGAGCTTGAATTCATATTCCAGAGCTTCCTGTTCCTGTTTCAGCTTGCTCTCGATAGCCGACTTGATGGTTGGAGGCAGGGTGACTGAACGGATGAGCACCTGGTTGAGCTGGATATGCTTGCCTTCGAGCAGGTTTTTCGTCTCGATGAAGATTTCTTCCTGGATGGCGTCGCGTTTTGTTGAGTAGATCTGCTCAGGAGTGTATCTTCCGAGCACGCTTCTTGCTGCAGAACGCATGGCAGGATAGACGGCTCTTGTAAGATATTGCGTGCCGATTGTGGCATGTAATTGCCCTAATTCTTCCCATTTTGGCTGATACCATGTTGAGAATTCTATCTTGATTTCCAATCCGTTAGAAGAAAGAGCACTCATTTCCTCGTCGGCCACCTGCTGACGTGTCTCATAGAGCGTCATGCTGTTCCAAGGTGCGATGAAATGGAAACCTTCCTCGTAAGTCTTTGACGTGTCAATACCGCCGCCAAACAAACGGTAAAGCACTCCGCCGTGACCAGCAGGTATTGTCACAGTGATTCGGCTCCAGAAAATGATAAGCAGCAAAATTGCCACGATAACCACGATTATTGGAGCGTATTTTTTGTTGTTTGATGGCTTATTCTGTTGATAGCCAGATTGTTGTGTGTATTCCATGTCTAAAAATTTTTAATTTGTTAATTTCTGCAAAGGTAATAAAAAAAACGATAATTTTGCACCCATATTTTAGGAATTATTAATTAAAATAAAAATAATGAAGAGAATTATCATGATTTTAGGTATTGCAGGGCTTCTAACTGCTTGTACATCAAACAATAAGGAAGCTCAAAATGGTGAATTCAAGTATCTTGTTGACGAATTCGCCGACTTGAAAGTTATGCGTTATCAGATTCCGGGTTGGGACGAGCTGACGCTGCAACAGAAAGAGTACATTTATTATCTGGGTGAAGCTGCAAAATGCGGTCGCGATATCCTCGCTGACCAGAATTTCAAGTACAACCTCACCGTCCGTAAGACTCTCGAGGCTATCCTCAATTCTTACAATGGCGATAAGAAATGCGCTGATTATCAGAACTTTGTGGTCTACGCAAAACGCGTGTTCTTCAGCAACGGCATCCATCATCATTATGCGGAAGACAAGATGTTCCCGGAGATCTCTCAGGAATATTTCGCCCAGCTTGTGAAGAAATCTGATGCAAAACAGCTTCCATTGGCAGAAGGCGAGACGGTCGATGAGTTCATTACTTTCATCACACCTGTTATTTTTGACAAAGATTTGTACAAAATGCGCCGCAGTGGGGAAGAGGACATCATCCAAAACTCATGCGTCAATTTCTACAAAGGCAATATTAATAAAGGTGAAGTCGAGGCATTTTACGATGCACAGCGTAAACCAAACGACGCACAGCCTATTTCTTACGGTCTGAATTCAAAACTCGTCAAGGAGAACGGACAGCTTCATGAAGATGTCTACAAAGTTGACGGTCTTTATGGAAAGGCAATCGAACAGATTATCTATTGGCTCAAGAAAGCTAATGAAGTCGCTGAAAATGACAGCCAGCGTAACTATACCAATCTGTTAATCGATTATTACACAACAGGTTGCCTTAAGAAATGGGATGAATACAACATCGCTTGGGTTGAGGATTCAATTTCAAATATCGACTTCGTGAACGGCTTCATCGAGGACTACAACGACCCGATGGGCATGAAAGCAACTTGGGAAGCTATTGTTGATTTCAAAGATATGGAAGAGACAAAACGTTCTGAAATCATCAGCTCAAATGCACAGTGGTTTGAGGACAACTCACCTGTCGACCCGCGTTTCAAGAAGAAAGAATGCAAAGGTGTGAGCGCTAAGGGCATCATTGTCACCACATTGGCTGGCGACTGCTTCCCGGCACCTCCAATCGGAATCAACCTGCCGAATGCAGACTGGATCCGCAAAGAACATGGTTCTAAGTCGGTGACTATCACCAACTTGATGGATGCTTACGACAAGGCTGCCAACGAGTCACCAAAGAGTGTGTTGGCTGAGTTTGCATACTCACAGGAAGAAATCGACCTTTGCAAGAAATACAGCAGCATGGCTGACGTTCTGCATACCGACTTGCACGAATGCCTCGGTCATGGCTCAGGACAGCTGCTTCCTACAACACAGCCTGGCGCTTTGAAAGAATACAGCTCAGCTCTCGAGGAAGCCCGCGCTGATTTGTTCGGTCTTTATTACTGCGCCGATCCTAAGATGGTCGAACTCGGCATCCTTCCAAATATGGAATGCTACAAAGCACAATATGCCGACTTCATCCGTAATGGTCTCATGAGCCAGCTCGCTCGTATCGAACTCGGTAAGACTATCACCGAAGCTCACATGCAGGACCGCGCTCTCATCAGCTGGTGGTGCTATGAGAAAGGCTTGAAAGACAACGTCATCGAAAAGAAAGTACGCGATGGCAAGACATATTTCGTCATCAACGACTATGAGAAACTTCGTGGCTTGTTTGGCGACTTGCTCGCTGAAATTCAACGCGTTAAGTCTGAAGGCGACTATGAAGAAGGCAAACGTCTCGTTGAGACTTATGCTGTGAACATCGATCCTGAACTTCACAAAGAAGTGAAAGAGCGTTACAATGCACTCGGACTGAAGCCTTACGGCGGATTCATCAATCCTGAAATCGTTCCTGTGGTTAAAGGCGGTAAAGTTGTTGATTATCAAGTCAACTATCCTTGTGACTTCTTGAAACAGCATCTCGATTACGGCAAGAATTACAGCTTTGTTGAGGAAAATCATGACGCTCCAGAGCATCTCGTCGTTGACATGCTTTATGACTTCATCGATGGCACCTTGGCTTGCGGAAACGCTGAAAACGCTGTGCATGAGGTCGTTAAATACATCAACGCACATCCTGAAGAGAAAGTCATTTACATCACAGACTACCATCCGGCAAACCACAGTTCATTTGCTGATTACGGCGGCATCTGGCCTGTTCACTGCGTGCAAGGTACACGTGGTGGCGCTATCCATGAGGCTTTCTACACCGACGTCATCAACCCGGCAAACCGTCCTGACCCGGAAAGAAACATCTTCCGCAAAGGCGCTAAGGTTGACGAAGAACAGTATTCAGGCTTCGAGTCAGTTGGTCCTGACGGTAGAATGCTTTCGGAATGTGTCGGTAAGGACCTGGTCATCAGCGGTATCGCAACAGAGTATTGCGTCAAAAACACTTTGATGGAGTTCTTGAATGCAGGTCATAACATCGAACTTCTGGTTCCTGGTCTCGGTTATGTTGACAAGAAAGGTCACGATGAGACGATGAAGGAACTGAGAAAAGTGGTGACGACCATTGAATAGTTAAGAGTTGAGAGTTAAAAGATAGTAGATAAAAGTCGGGGGTTGAAGTGAACTTCAAACCCCCAACTTTTTTTATTTGTTGTTTTTCTTTGCTTCCCGTTCTTGTTTGCGTTTTTGTTTCTTGAGCTCGCGCTCGACTTTCTTGTTGTGGAACTTAGGATTGTCGCCGGTATAATAATATTCCTCGCGCTGCAGATTCTCTTCTTTTTCGTTGAAGACATAAGTCACACGGAAGGTGAAAAGGTTGTTATACTGCTTGAAAGTGCCCAGCGATGCACCTGTTATATCGTGGTATTCGCGGGTTCTTATCGGGTTTAACGAATAAGAATATCTGAATCCGGCTTTCCATCTCTTATAAACGCGAATCTTAACATCAGCGAGGATGTTGAACTCGTTTTGGTCGAATTCGCCGCTTGTTGCAGTGACAGAAGTCCTTACTCCATGTTCATATTCCTTAAGTCCCATCAGACGGGCGTATGAGACACCGACACCGGCAGATACGACATTTTTATCAGTAAAATAAACCATAAACGGCACCTCGCCGTAACTCAATGACAAATCGTATTCACCAGTGATCTCAATGCCTGTGACAGGGTCTATTTTATGGTCGAAATACTTGCGGCCTTGTTTTGCACCTTTCTGATTATAAAGGACTTCCAGCGACAGCTCAAGGCTGAATTTGTTCTTTTTCCAAACAGGGGCGATGACACCCACGCCAGCGTTGATGCCTTCCTTGAAGTATCCCATGACTTGGTCGCCGTCGACTTGGCAGATGTTGAGGCCAACGAAGGCTTCACCCAAGAATATCTGGGCTTTTGCAGTGTTTGTTAAGGCTGCGAAAATGATGAATAATCCGATTAAAAAGTACTTTTTCATGATTCTATAACGTGATAGTCATTAGAATATTTTATTTCATACTCAAACTTATGCGTTTTCTTGGGATGTCGACATCTGTCACGGTGACTTTCACCTTCTGGTTGAGCTTCACTACCTGGTTCGGGTCCGTGATGTAGCTGTTAGACATCTGGCTGATGTGCACGAGTCCATCCTGATGTACTCCGATATCCACGAAACAGCCGAAAGCGGTGATATTTGTGACGATTCCGACGAGTTGCATGCCTTGTCTCAGGTCGTTGATGGTGCGGATGTTCTTGTCGAATTCAAACACCTCGAATGTCTGTCTCGGGTCGCGTCCCGGTTTCTTGAGCTCGTCGATAATGTCGTTTATCGTCTCGATTCCGAAGTCTTTTTCGATAAATTCCTTTGGATTTATCTTAGCGATAAGCTCTTCATTGCCAATGAGCTCTTCAACTTTGACGCCGAGTTTCTTTGCCATCTTCTCAACGATATGATAGCTCTCAGGGTGCACCGCGCTGGCGTCGAGAGGCTGCTTGGCACCGTGAATCCTGAGGAATCCCGCGCACTGTTCAAAGGCTTTGTTGCCGAGACGAGGCACTTCCAGAAGCTGTTTGCGGCTGGTGAAGCCTCCGTTCTCGTTTCTGTATTTCACAATGGAGCTCGCTAACTGAGGTCCCACGCCGCTCACGTATGAAAGCAGTTGCTCGCTTGCGGAGTTCAGCTCAACGCCTACGGCATTCACACAGCTCTCCACCACGGTATTCAGCTCATCACCGAGCATCTTCTGATTGACGTCATGCTGATATTGTCCCACGCCAATGGATTTCGGGTCGATCTTGACGAGTTCTGCCAACGGGTCCATGAGGCGTCGTCCGATGCTCACGGCACCGCGCACAGTGATGTCGTAATCAGGGAATTCGTCTCTCGCCACCTTGCTCGCCGAATATATCGAAGCTCCGCTCTCGTTGACCATCACCGCCGTGATGTCGCGGTCAAACCTGATGCTCTTGATGAAGTCCTCGGTCTCTCTTCCCGCGGTGCCATTGCCGATGGCGATGACGTCGATTTTATATGCCTGCACGAGATGAGCGATCTTCGCCGCTGCCTTGCCGTGTTCATTTTGCGGTGGGTGAGGGTAGATGGTCTCGTTGTGTATCAAAGCACCTAACTCATTCAATATGACGACTTTGCATCCGGTGCGGAAGCCCGGGTCAAGGGCTAAGACACGTTTCTTACCCAATGGAGCCGCCAAAAGCAGCTGTCTGAGGTTCTCAGCGAATACCTTGACTGCCACCTCATCAGCTTTTTCTTTGTATAACGCCCGCATCTCGGTCTCAAGCGACGGTTCCAACAGGCGTTTCCATGCGTCGTCGATGGCGTCCTGAACCAAGTCGGTAGAGGCGTTGTCGTTTCTTAAAAATATGCCGTCAAGGACGTTGAGCGCGTCATTTGCCTCGATGCTGAGTTTCACTTTCAGAAGTCCTTCCTCTTCAGCACGGAACAGTGCCAATATGCGGTGTGACGGCGCCTTGGCGATAGGCTCCTTGAAGTCGAAATACTGCTTGTATGTCTGTGCTTCAGCTTCCTTGCTTTTCACCAAAGTCGATGAAATGATGCCGTCTCTATGATAAATCTTACGAATCTTATTGCGTCCGTTGATGTTCTCGGAGATCCATTCCGCCATGATGTCGCGAGCTCCTTGCAACGCCTCGTCCTCGTTGTTGACGTCTTTCTCCTTGTTGATGAAGCGTTTAGCCATCCCGTTCACGTCGTTGCTGTTCTGCGCCATGATGAGTTTCGCAAGCGGTTCCAGTCCTTTCTGGCGTGCGATCTCAGCCTTGGTGCGGCGTTTCGGCTTGTATGGAAGATATAAATCCTCGACATCCTGCAATGTCTCGGCGTTATTGATATTTTTCTCCAGCTCGGGTGTCAGTTTTTCCTGCTCTGCGATAGATTTCAGCACGAACTCCTTGCGTTTCTCGAGCTCGTCAAGTTGTTCAAGGCGTTTCTTGATGTCAGCCACGGTCTCTTCATTCATCGTGTTGGTCATCTCTTTGCGATAACGTGCGATGAAAGGCACAGTAGCGCCCTCGCCGAGCAACTTTATCACATTTTCCGCCACTCTCGGCGTCACTGAAAACTCTTTTACTATTTTACTAACAAAATCCACTTAACTATACACTTTCAACCTTAAACTTAAAACTATCAACTTCAATAAACAATAAACTATAAACAATAAACTATAAACTCCATATCCGCCATGCCGCTTCCGCTTGCAACTTCAGCATCTTCAACCCATTATACGCACTAGCTCCATATTTCTTAGCTTCTTTCATAAACATCGTCTCTTCCGGATTGTAGATCAAATCGATAAAGACATTGCTTGAATTGGCTGTCGCGTATGGCAGTTCCAGCAGGCCATCTGAATTAGGGTACATTCCTACAGGAGTCGCATTGATAATCAATTCATTATCATGAAATCCGGCGTTGTTGAGTCTTTGATACGAGTCATCTTTTCTTGATAAAATCTCAAAACTGATGCCTTTATTCTTCAGGACGAATTTCACGGCTTCCGATGCGCCGCCTGTACCGCAGATGTATGCTTTGTTTATATGTTTGCCTTCAATCGCTTCTTCTAAAAGTCCCTGAAAGCCAATATAATCGGTGTTGTAACCATGCAATTTCTTGTCCGCATCGATTTTCACGACATTCACTGCACCGATTTCCTTAGCGTTACGGTTGATGAAGCTAAGGTATTGGAAAATCGCCTTTTTATAAGGGTGTGTTGTCGTAAATCCTTGTAAATCAGGATATTGTATGATGATATCTTTGATGCTTTCAAGTCTTTCGATATCAAAATTCACAAAAAAACAGTCCAAAGCCTCATTTCTGAATTTATCTTCAAAATAAGCCTTTGAAAATGAATGACTTAAGGGATGTCCGATGAGTCCGTAATATTGCATAATGTTAGTTTATTCCAAAAATTGCTCCAAATCCCAATGTGCACACAAGTCCGACGATGACGCTTGCCAGTATGACGCCTCCGATGACGGCTATCACGCTTTTCTTAAAGCCCATGTCCAAGAAACTTGCTGCCAGAGTGCCTGTCCAAGCGCCTGTGCCAGGTAACGGTATGCCTACGAAAAGCACCAGTGCCCAGTAGAGTCCGCGTCCGGCTTTGGCTTGCAGCTTCTGACCGCCTTTTTCGCCTTTTTCGAGGCACCATGTGAAAAACCTGCCTATAAAACGTTTGTCCTTGCCCCATTCAAGCACCTTGCGTGCAAATAAATAGATGAATGGAACAGGCAAGATGTTGCCTATTGCAATGATGACGTAACTCCAAAGCAGACTGAAGTTCGGGTCGGCTGTGTGGAATGCGTAAGCTACAGGTATTGCTCCACGAAGCTCGATGAGCGGCACCATTGAGATGAGGAAAATGTAGATATAGTTTTTCATGCTTTCTTTTTTCTGTATTCTTCAATCAAATCCATAATGTTAGGGTTGCTCGTGAGGTTCTCTGCATCGAAATTCAGGAACTCGATATGTCCGTCATAGTCTTTGTCGAGTGCCATCTCCAGCGTCAGCAATCCTGATTCTGTCATGTCTTGTGCAAAATATATAAATGCCTTGCGGTAGAGCAGTGCCGCATTGTTTGGGAGTATCAGAAGCCCGCGTTCCAATGCCTCCATGGCTTTTTCAGGGTCGTCTTTCAAAACGTAACACTCCATCATCGAGATATACACATTCTCGTCGTAAGGATTCAGATCCAGAATCTCGTTGACGAACTTCAAAGCGTTGTCATATTGCTCGAGTTTATTGTATTCCTCGACGATTACGTACATATAATCGGTGTTGTAAGGCGACAAAGTATGAGCGTGTCTGAGGAATTTGATAGCTGATGCGGGGTTGTTCTCGTCGCTGAGCACAAAGCCGATGCCTGCGTAAGCTTCCGGCAACTTGTCGTCCATCTTCATCGCTTTATGATAGATCTTCAGTGCTTCCTCGTTGTTGCCTGTTTTTGCGAAAGCCTCACCATACAGACAGAGCAGCAGCGCAGTCTCAGCGTTGTATCTCTTGGCTTCTTCAACGATTTCTATTGTTTCTTTGAATCTGTCGAGCTCATTAAATGCTGTCGCGATGTCGATATAACCTTTTTTATAATGAGGGTCTATTGCCACGGCATATTCAAACTGCTCGATGGCGTTTTCGAGCTGTCCCATGCGCACATAACAGTTGCCGAGTGCCATCCAAGCAGGGATGCTGTAAGGATTTTTGTCGATTTCCTTACGGAAAAATTCTAGTCCTTCCTCCATTTTATGAAGTATGGAATAGCAGTTTCTTATCTCAAAATATTGATTTTCAATATCTTCGGCTTTATCAATGCCTAATTTGAAAAACTTGAGCGCATTCTCCATATCACCGAGGTTCTCGTATTCGACGGCAATAAAATTGTAAATATCCTCACAATCCTTGAAATCAAACTCTTTGGCGGCTTTCATATAGGCGTTGATGGCTTTCTGATGCTCGCCCAAATCTGAATGGCAGGCTGCCAAAGTGAGCAGATAATCAGCGTCGTCATGATCCAAGTCGGCATTTTTTAAAGTGGATAAAGCTTCTTTGGCATGAGAGTTAGCCAAAAGCTGTTTCGCCCTTATAATGCTGATTAGCGGGTTGTTGGGATGGTATTTGACCGCCATGTCAGCGGCTTGGTTTGCCCTCTTGATGTTGTTTTGCTGCAGATAATGCTCCAATATGACGTTCAACTCATCGGCGTCGAAATAGCATGACTGATGCTGTTTAACCGTCTCCTCAAAGCGGTTAACCAGCTCTTTCACGTCCATGTCGTCATCCAAAAAATTGTCGTCGTCGAACATCCTCAAATTTTTTTGCAAAGATACAAAAAAATGATGAATGTTTAATATTTTTACTGCCATTCGCAGAATTACGACTTACCACCAAGGTACTGAGAGTAATTCGAGAAGGGCATTAAAAAAGTCATAATTATAATTTGCAAAGTCAAAATAAATATCATATCTTTGCAGAAAATTTTTGAATTATGCCTTTAATTAAATCAATTTCCGGATTTCGCGGCACTATTGGTGGCAGACCGGACGACGGATTAACTCCGATTGATATCGTTAAGCTGACTTCAGCTTTTATTTGTTTGATCAGACGTGGTGGCGTGAAACGCCCTCGTATTGTGGTAGGTCGTGACGGCCGTCTTTCAGGTACAATGGTTAACCAATTGGTTTGCGGTAACTTGCAGGCTATGGGCGCTGATGTCATCGACATCGGATTGAGCACCACGCCGACAACAGAGGTCGCTGTCACAGAGCTGAAAGCCGACGGCGGCGTGATTCTTACTGCATCACACAACCCGAAAGAGTGGAATGCTCTCAAACTCCTTGATAATAAAGGTGAATTCATCGATGCAGCTGATGGAAAATGGCTGCTTGAGAAGGCTGCTAAAGACGAATATGAGTTTTCTCCAATTGATGAAATAGGTACATATACCTTAGCTGAAGGCTGGATTGAACGTCATGCCGACATGGTTTGCAAGCTGCCTCTCGTGAAGAAAGAACTCATCGAGAAAGCTAACCTGAAGGTCGTTGTCGACGGTGTCAATTCAACTGGTGGCATGGCTATCCCGATGTTACTCAGAAAGTTAGGAGTTAAAAATATCATCGAACTCAACTGCGAGGTGACAGGCAAATTTGCCCACAACCCAGAGCCGTTGGCAGTCAACCTCGTTGACACTTGCGCTAAAGTCAAAGAATGCGGCGCTGACCTCGGCATCGTCGTTGACCCAGATGTCGACCGTCTCGCATTCATCAACGAAAAAGGGGAGATGTACGGAGAGGAATACACCCTCGTGACCGTGGCATCATATATCTTGGAACACAAGAAAGGCAACACAGTGTCGAACCTCTCATCTACACGTGCTTTACGTGACGTGACCAATGCGGCAGGCGGCAAATATTCAGCAGCGGCTGTTGGTGAAGTCAACGTGGTGGCGAAGATGAAAGAAGTGAATGCTGTCATCGGCGGCGAAGGCAACGGCGGCGTCATCTATCCTGAGATTCACTATGGCCGTGACGCTCTCGTCGGTGTCGGCTTGTTCCTGACATATCTCGTGGAGAATCACTGCACCGTGTCGGAATTGAAGAAGAAATTCCCTCTTTATTATATGTCGAAGAACAAGATTCAGCTCACGCCACAGACTGATGTCGATGGCATCCTCGCGAAGCTTGCCGACAAATTCAAGAACGAGCAGGTGACAACCATCGACGGCGTGAAGATTGACTTCGCCGACGGATGGGTGCATCTCCGCAAATCGAATACAGAGCCTATCATCCGCGTCTATTCTGAAGGTAAATCTGAAGCTGAGGCTGACAGATTAGCCCAGATGATGTTGGATGAAGCGAAAAAAATGATGTAATATGAAAAAACACCATCACAGAAGCTACAAGTATCATGCGATAACGTTCAAGTTGTCGCAGGGACAGTACAAATCGCTCAAAAACTACTGCAAGGCGCGTCGTACCACGCCGATCAAGTTGATCAAGAAAAACATTGAGCGATTCATATCACACTATGAATACGGAGTACCAGAGGAATTGTATCTCTGTGAGAATCAATTAAATCTATTTGAAGATTCTATCGATTAAACGGCATGCGGTTCGCTATTGAGCGTCCCAATGTCACTTCATCGGCAAACTCTAAGGCATCGCCTACGGCGATGCCTTTTGCTATTGCTGTAATTTGTCCTTGAAAATGCTGTAACATCTTGAAAATGTAATAGTTGGTAGTGTCACCCTCGATAGTGGCAGGCAACGCCAGAATTATTTCCCTTAAGTTTTCGTTTATGCTTCTGTCAACCAATTCTTTGATTCTCAAATCGTTGGGCGAGATGCCGTTTATCGGGTCGATGACACCGCCAAGGACGTGATAAACACCATTGAACGAGCCTGTACGTTCGATGGCCATCACATCGCGCATGTCGGCTACAACACAAAGCAACTCATTGTCTCTCTTGGGATTAGAGCAGATGGAACAATGCTCACTGTCGCTGATGTTATAGCATTTTTTGCATAAAACAATATTGTTTCGCATATTCAGCAACGACTGAGAAAGCGAGTCAGTGACCATTTTCTCTTCGCCAAGAAGATGCAAAGCAAGTCGCAAAGCCGTTTTCCTGCCAATGCCTGGCAGTTTTGAAAGCTCATCGACGGCTTTTTCCAACAATATCGAAGAATATTCCGCCATAGACTATTCGTAATAATCACAGAATTTCACGTAGTCTTCCATGTTCTGACGGCCATATTTTTCGGCCAGTTTGAAATAATAGCAAGCCATGGAATAGTCGTTTTGTCTTCTGTAAATCAATCCGATATTGAAATAAGGATCAGCATAATCCGGCTTCAATTCAATGGCTTTGTTCCAGTCTTTGAAAGCCTTCTCGTTGTTGAAATTGTTGCTGTAGGCACATCCGCGATAATAATATGCCTCGTAGTTGCTTTCATCGTATTTGATGGCCTTGTCGAAAAGCTCTATCGCCTCGTCAATCTCCGAAGTGTAAAGATAATCAATGCCTTTGTCAAGATACATCCTTGATTTCTCCGGATTCGGTCCGCAACTAATCATCAACAACAAAACTGCAAAACTTGCAAAAAGTAAAACTCTTCTCATTTTTTATCAATTATCAATTGTCAATTATCAATTCTCAATTCTCAATTACCTAAAAGTAAATCCAATGCCACACCCATTGATTGCCAGTGTTATATTCCAAGGTCGGGAACGGCAGTTTGAAAATGTTCAATACTTTAAACGTGTATTTTAAAACTTTATTGTTTGTCGGAATCTTCGTGAAATCAACGTCAAGCGAGAAATAGAACTGTCGCTTTCTGTCGTAATATGGAATAGGTTTTCCATTATGTTCCAAGGCATTCTCATAGCCTCCTGTCATGCCGGTCGCGCCATATCCGAAGGCAAAGTTGAGCCAAGTTGGAAACTTGCTTTCTTTATTGAGAAACAACGACTTGAAGTTAAATGAAGCCCAATATGTCTGGCCATTGTAGTCTTTTATTGTCTGCTGCAGAAAGTTCGAACCGAGTACGTCGGGACGATAGTCGGCGAATTCGGTTGTGTGGAACGAATATTTCAGAGTGATGCGTTGCTCATGCCACAGAAACTGCTGTCCGATAAACAGACCTGCTCCTAAGGTGTTGGCGGCCATGTCACCCCAAGAGAAACCCCATTCTGATGAAAAGCCGTCGAAAACCTCAACTGTCGTTAGGAAAGCGAGTCCCAGAGTACCGCCTAACCATATAGAGCGCTTTTCGTCAAGACCTGCGTCGCGAAGCATCTCATAGCCGAACGAGCCTACGAGATATGACGTCACGCCGTGTCCTATTTTGTCCATCTGCATCCATTCTCCATTGTCGTTGTAGAAATGGAAATTCGATTGCGGATAGTCGGCATACCAAGCGAAATACAGACCCGTCATTGAGACGGCATACAATGCCAACTCAGTGCCAACGACGATTTTTACATTCCTTTTAACCTTCGCCGGGTCTCTCAACGTGTCTTGCGATGACGCTGATAACACACTGAAAATCAATAATATCGCTAATAATGCTTTTTTCATATTATCTACTTAATCCTGTAAGGACGATGCATGCATTGTCCCTACTGGTTCTTTCGGATTATTTCGGAAACTATGCCAACTATCTCATTCAGCTTTTTCTCATCTTTTGCTTCGCATAAGAACCTCAGATACGGCTCGGTGTTCGAAGGTCTGATGTTCAGCCACCAGTCCGGATAATCAAGACGATAGCCGTCGAAGTCGAGGAAACGCTCAGGTTTTTCGAGATTCATAAAATAATCTCGCACCGCATCCATGGCTTCTTGTTTCTTCTCGATGGTGAAGTTGATCTCGCCAGAGTTGTGGTAGCCGGATATCTCCTTGATAATCATCGACATTGATTTGCCTTCCGCCTTGAATCTCGCCAGCAGACGAAGCACCAGCAATGCAGCCATGATGCCTGAATCGGAATAGTAGAAATCGCGGAAATAGTAGTGACCGGCTAGCTCACCGCCGAAACATCCGTCGAGCTCGCGGAGCTTGAGGGCGGCGTAGGCGCGTCCGACACGCCATGTCTCGACTTTGGCATTGTACAGCTTCCCAAGATATTCCTGGATGGCTCGCGACGACCTGATGTCTTGAAGCACGATGCCTTTCTGCTTTTTCTCGCCAAGGAAATAATTGCCTAAAAAAGCGATAATCAGGTCAGGGGAGATGAACTGGCCTTTCTCGTCGATGAATGTGATACGGTCGGCATCGCCATCGAACAACAGACCGATGTCGCATTTCTGCTTCAGCACCAGCTCCTTGATCTGCTCTTGGTTCTCAGCCTCGAGCGGGTTTGGCTCGTGACCAGGGAAACGTCCGTCGAGAGTGTCATTAATATAATAAGGTGTGTCGCCAAGCAGCTTCTTGATGAAAATGTTCGAAGCGCCATTGCTGCAGTCTACCGCGACCTTCAACCTACTGATGTCACCGAGGAATTGCTTCTGATAGTCGATATATTGAGCATAAACATCGATATCTTTTGTGATGCCTCTCTGTGCGGCGACAACGGGCTTCGCATCTGACTCGACCAAAGCCTCGAGTTTGTTCAAACCTGTGTCATATCCGACCGGTTTAGCATCTTTTGCGCTGATTTTGAATCCATTATGGTTCGACGGGTTGTGTGATGCCGTAATCATCACTGAAGCGTCGTAACCGAATTTTGCTGTTGTCCAGTAAATCAATGGGGTAGTGGACAGTCCGACGCTGTCGACGTTGACGCCACGGTCGTTCAGACCTTTGGTAAGCTGAGCGAATGCTGTGTCAGACGAGAGACGCATGTCTCTTCCCACCAGATATGTCTTGGCAGGCAACACATCAGGCAGGAAATACCCGATTCTGTAGGCTATTTCTTCGTTTAGGTCGGTACCCCAAACGCCTCTGATGTCGTATGCTTTGAATGCTTTCATTTATATATCTTGTTTTTGTTCAATGCTTTTCTGTATTTCTCGGCGTTGCGGTTATGTTCGGTGATATTCTTTGCAAAAACATGGTATCCCGAAAGGTCGTCTTTCGCGCAGAAATAATAATAATTGTGTTTCTCGGCGTTCAAAACCGCATCAATTGCCGCTATCGACGGGATGCAGATAGGTCCTGGAGGCAGCCCGGCGAATTTGTAGGTGTTATAAGGCGAATCGATGTTTTTATGAACATCAAGAACTCTTCTGATATTGTAGTCGCCCAAGGCAAAAACGAGCGTCGGGTCAGCTTGCAGTGGCCAGCGTTTGTTTATACGGTTAAGGTAAACACCGGCAATTCTTGGCATCTCTGAGGTCTTGGTCGTTTCCTTGTCCACGATGGAAGCCAAAATGCTGACTTGTCTCGGCGTGAGTCGGATGTCTTTGGCTTTCTGCATTCTGGTTTCATTCCAAAAACGCTTGTGCTCGACAATCATCTTATCCACGAAATCATCGGCGTCGGTGTTCCAATAAAACTCGTAAGTGTTTGGTATAAAGGTCGTTGCGTCGACGTCAGGATTGTTATTAATCTCATTTATGATTGAAATGGAATCAGCTTCAATCTGATCGCTGATGCGTCCGGCAAGTTGCTCAACAGTGCGCATGTTATTGAAAACCACCTTCACAGGTGTCTGATATCCCATGCGTAACATGTTGATTAACTGTTGGTTAGTCATGCCGTCAGTTAATATGTATCTGCCTGGATGTACGTTTTCATCATAATTGGATCTCTTCGCCAACCAGTCGAAAGCGTTCTTGCTTTTTAAGACGTTCAATGATATTAATTCGTTTTTAACATATTGATAATCAGCGTTTGTGGGAATATATAGCGACACATCTTTCCCGTCGGCTGTTTTGATTATCGGTTTGGAAATGTAAAGATAGTTTCTTGCGAAGAACACAGCAACAATGCCGATTACCACAATGATAATCATTAGTAGACCATATGACTTCCTGCGCCTTCTCATTTTGTGTTAATCAATTGATATTCAACCTGATCGATGAATCCTTCCGATGATTTGTACCATTGTTTTTTCACTCCGCATCTTTCAAATCCTAAGGATTCGAACAGGAACATGCTTTCAACGTTGGTTGCCAATACCAAAGCATATATCTGATTGAGTAACAATGTGTTAAAACAATACTCCGACAATAATCCTATTGCGTTTTTGGCATAACCTTTGCCACGATATTTCTCGTCAATTAATACTCCGAAGCCCGCTCTCAAATTGAACTCGTCGTAATCATAAATGTCGATACATCCGACTTGAGCGCCGTTTTTCGTGTCTTCAATCATCAAACGGAGCTGTTTCTCGCTCATCAGGTCGTTGTTATTCAGCAGAAACTGCTCGATTTGACGCATCGAGAAGGGGACTCGTGTCTCGCTGTCGCGCCATACACGCATGTCGTTTTCCCAGCGATAAATCAATTCGGCATCGTTGGGTTCCGCGATTCTCAATGAGACAATATCGTTTTTAATAAACATCATTTTGCAAAGATATAAAATCCGTCGAAGACATGTGTCGCCGGACCTGATAATACTATGTTTTTGATTGAATTTCCAGCTTTTTCAAACTTCACATTTAGTGTCGCGAGAGTCGTTTTAATGTTGATATTATCGCCTCCGTACCACAATGCCGCGGCTATTGCCGAAGCTGTGACGCCAGTGCCGCAGGCTAATGTCTCGTCTTCAACGCCACGCTCGAAAGTCCTGATATGATACTGATTGTCAATGACTTCCATAAAATCGACATTCACGCCGTCGTTGGAAATTTTCTTGTCATTTCTGATTTCAGCCCCATGTTTCCTGACGTCATAATTCTTTAAATTTTTGACGCGAGTCACGTAATGCGGCGAGCCGGTATTGATAAGGAGACGTTCGTCATTCAAATCATAGCTTTCGATGTCGCGCATGGTGATGGAGACCATGTATTCGTTGTCGGAATTCTTTGTGACCAAAGCTTTATGAATGCCGTCAATCGCTTCATATTCAATGTGTTGTGGCACCAAGCCTTCTTCTACGGCGAAAGCCGAGATACATCTGCCGCCATTTCCACAGAAAGTGCTCTCGTGACCGTCGCAGTTGTAGTATTTCATCTTGAAATCATACTTTTCAGAAGGTAAAACAATAATTAAACCGTCTGCGCCGACACCTGTTCTGCGGTCACAAATTTCTTTAACCTCGTCGTCCGACAAATTGACAGGTGAATTTATGGCATTTATCATGACAAAATCGTTACCCGCGCCATGATATTTACTGAACTTAATTTTATGATAATCAGAGCTTTGCATCATTGTTTAAAAATATTTCACCAAAAGAAAAAGTTTGGCAAGAAATTTGTTGTAAAAATAGTAAATATTTTTGAAGAAGGCACAAGAATATTAAAAATTTAGCGTTAATAAGCTAAGAAACTTTAAAACTTAGTAAAATGAAGAAGTTGATTTTTTTAATTGGAATGGTGTGTGTGGCTCTGGTTAGTAGGGCTGATGGTGTTAATTTTTCTGATGCAGCTGAAAAAACTGTTAATACGGTGGTTCATATTCAAGCAGAGATTGTGACGCGTGGAAACAGTTACTATGACTTTTTTGGACCACTGCTTGAGCAGATTTATGGCAGACGTATTCAGGTACCTGACAATGTGTCGATTGGCTTCGGCTCCGGTGTCGTGATTTCTCCTGACGGATATATCGTAACCAACAATCACGTTGTGGAAAATGCGAGGAAAGTTGTGGTGACATTCAACGACAAGCACAAAAGAGAGGCGACGATTATCGGCACGGATCCGACTACTGATATCGCTTTGATTAAGGTCGATGCCGAGAATCTTGAATTCCTCACTTTCGGCGATTCCGACAAGGTAAGAGTTGGCGAGTGGGTGCTTGCAGTCGGTAACCCATTTAACCTGACGTCAACAGTTACTGCCGGTATTGTGAGCGCTAAGGCAAGGAATATCAATATTTTAGGTGAAGGCACCATTGAGTCGTTCATTCAGACTGATGCTGCCGTGAATCCAGGTAACAGTGGCGGAGCTTTGGTCAATATCAACGGCGATTTGATCGGCATCAATGCGGCAATAGCTTCACGCACAGGCGGTTATCAAGGCTATTCGTTCGCTATCCCTTCTAATATCGCCAAAAAAGTCGTTGAGGACTTCCTGATTTATGGCTCGCTTCAACGCGCTTATCTCGGCATTTCAATGATTGAAATTACTGAGGAGTTTGGCGATTACAAAGGTCTTGATTACCTTTCTGGAGTTTACGTTGCCGATGTTTTCCAAGGTGGCGCAGCTCAGAAGGCAGGTATAAAGAAAGATGATATCATATTGAGTGTCAACGGATTGACAGTCGACACCCGTGCTCAGCTGATGGGCGCATTGGGACAATACCGTCCGGGTGATGTGGTGGATGTGAAAATTAAACGTGGTGATAAAGAAAAGATAATTAAGGTGACTCTGACGAGTTATCCTCAATAAAACAATAAAGATATGAGACAATTAAAGATTTCTAAATCAATAACAAACCGTGAGCAGGGCTCGCTCGACAAATACCTCGCTGACATAGCGAAGGAGCCTATGATAAGCCCTGATGAGGAAGTTGAACTCGCACAGAAGATAAAGCTGGGCGATCAGATTGCCCTCGACAAGCTGGTGAGAGCCAACCTCAGATTCGTGGTTTCCGTTGCAAAACAATATCAAAATCAAGGTCTTAGCCTCGCTGACTTGATTAACGAAGGTAATGTGGGACTCATCAAGGCGGCGCAACGTTTCGATGAGACGAAAGGCTTCAAATTCATCTCGTATGCGGTGTGGTGGATTCGTCAGGCCATTCTTCAGGCCGTCGCCGAGCAGTCACGTATGGTGCGACTGCCGCTGAATCAGGTGGGATTCTTGAGCCGTGTGAAGAAGACGGCGTCATATCTTGAGCAGCTTTACCAGCGCAAGCCGACGATAAAGGAAATTGCCGACGAGCTTGAGATGCCGGAAGAAAAGATTGAATCGATAATGAAGATCAGTGCCAAAGAGGTCTCAATGGACGCGCCAGTCACTGGAGACGACGATTTGACATTCATCGATACCGTAATCCCGGAAGACAACAACGATGCCGACAAACATATAGTCTCTGAGACTGAGTCAGCCGAGATAAAACGTTCATTATCAGTGCTTACCGAGAAAGAGCGTTTGGTCATAACTTATTATTTCGGACTGGAGTCAAGTCATGCATACACATTGGAGGAAATCGGTTATATGCTTGATATGACACGTGAACGAGTGCGTCAGGTGAAAGACAAAGCTTTGAAAAAACTGAGAGCACGTTCGAAAAAAAGTTTGCTGCATGTGTTCAATGAAGACTAAATTTTTGTAATTTTGCGCCTCATTGTTTGAAAAAATTTTTTTTATGAATAAAAATTCAATTATTGGCATTGTCCTTATTATAGGAATTTTGGTGGGATGGTCAATTTGGGTTACACCATCTAAAGAGGAAATCGCAAGACAGAGAGAGATTCAGGACTCTATATATCAAGCAAATAGAGCACGTTATATCGCGGATTCGATACGTTTCATGGAGGCGCAAAAGGCAGCGGAACAGCAGCTGTCGACACAAGCTGAGACCAACGACGCGTCAGACGCTGTGATGCGTGATAAATATGGCGTTTTCACCACAACAGCAAAGGGCGAGGAACAGCTTTATACTATTGAAAATGATGTCCTTAAGATGACTTTGACGACAAAGGGCGCATATGTCAAGACAGTTGAGCTGAAAGACTATAAAACATGGGATTCACTGCCTCTGATCGGCTTCGACGAAAACACATCGAAGTTCAATCTTTCGTTCTTCGCATCAAATAGAAATATCAATACTATTGATTTGTTCTTTACTCCATATTTGAATAATTATCCATACGATGGAGACGGAAAAATCGTGGTGGGCGAGAAACCGGTAGTCTTAAGCTTTAGAGCTTACTCCGATGATTTGACAGATGTGTTGAACCCTAACCAATATATTGAATTTATATATACCATCACAAAAGATGAATATATGGTTGATTTCGATGTGAAGACCGTTAATATGAAGAACATCATCGCATCGAACACCAATTTCATCACAATTGACTGGTATGTCGACCTTCTGAAGCAGGAAAAAGCTGTTGACCGTTACAATGGCTCCAATGTATATTACAAGTTCTTAAGCGATGACGTTGAATCACTTAGCGGCGACCGTGGCGGTGAGAAAGATGGCGAGAAAGACCTTCGTTCCAACCTCAAATGGCTGTCGTTCAAACAGCGTTTCTTCAGCTATTCGTTGATTGCAAAGGATTATTTCAACTCGGCAATCGTTGGTTTGAAGACCGATGTCAGAAGCACAAATCCACGTTATCTCAAGACAATGTATGCAGCTGTTGATGTGCCGTTTGACGCATTCCAGGAGAATAATACTTTGGCAATGCAGTTTTATTTTGGTCCTAACAGCTTGAAAATCATGGATAAGTATGATCTTGACCTCGACAAGCAGATTCCTCTTGGCGGTAAGCTTGTGGGCTGGATCAACAGATATATCGTTGTCAATGTGTTCGATTGGCTTGGCAGCTATGGCTGGAACTACGGTATCGTGATTTTGGTCCTGACCATCATCATCAAGCTGGCTCTGATGCCGTTTGCATATAAATCGTATCAGTCAACAGCTAAGATGCGTGTTTTGAAGCCTGAAATCGACGAAATCAACGCTAAATATCCTGATGAGAAGGACAACATGAAGAAACAGCAGGCGGTGATGGATCTCTACAAGAAAGCCGGTGCCAGCCCGACATCAGGCTGCTTGCCGATGTTACTGCAGCTGCCTATTTTGTGGGCTGTGTTCCGTTTCTTCCCGTCGAGTATCGAGCTTCGTCAGCAGCCGTTCCTTTGGGCAGATGACCTCTCGACATACGACAGCATCCTCGACCTTGGCTTCAACATCCCGTTCTACGGCGACCACGTAAGTTTGTTCACATTATTGATGACCGTTACGACAATTCTTTACACCTATATCAATAATAAGCAGATGGCGGCCACTAACCAGCAGGGCATGAAGGGAATGAAGGTCATGATGTACATCATGCCAATCATGTTCCTCGGATTGTTCAATAGCTATTCAGCTGGTTTGAGCTACTATTATATGCTGGTGAATATCATCACCTTCATCCAGATGTACTTGTTCAGAGTGTTCACTGATGAAGACAAGCTTCGTAAGAAAATTGAGCTCGCTAAACAGAGACCAGTGAAGAAGTCGAGATTCCAGAAGAGACTGGAGGAGATGCAGAAACAGCAGCAACAGGCTCAACGCAAACGTTAACAACAACGTCATTTCGAGCGACCGTGGGGAGTTGAGAAATCTCCAACAAATAATGGATGAGATTTCTCCATTCCGCTTCGCTTCAGTCGAAATGACGGCTTGAGAATATGTTACCAGACAGGATTTATATCATCGGTTATATGTGTTCCGGGAAGTCGTCGATTTCGCGGAAATTAGCGGCACGATTAGGCTATGAGCCGTACGACACCGATGATTTGTTCGAAGAGAGGTATCATATCTGCGTACAGGATTTCTTTGAGAAATACGGCGAGGATTATTTCCGGAAGTTTGAATCGGAGATTCTGAAAAAGACAGGCGAGATGCATCATGTGGTAGTTTCCACGGGTGGCGGAACGCCTTGTTTTTTTGATAATATGCAGTGGATGAACGAAAATGGGACAACGGTCTTTGTAAAAGTTAGTCCGCAGACTGCTTTCCACAGAATCATGAACGCGAAACGCAAACGTCCTTTGGTATATGGAAAATCTGAAGAGGAGTTGCGTAAATACATTGAAAACCATTACAATTCGCGTCTGCCGATGTATGAACAGGCGAATTTTATTGTAAAAGGTGAGAACTTTGATATTGAAGAGGTTATCAAATATCTATCTCAACTCTAAAAGCACCACGTTTTCTACATGCTGAGTGTGCGGGAACATATCCACAGGCTGCACGGCTTTCACAGCATACAAATCATCAAGTAATTGTAAATCACGGGCTTGCGTGGCTGGATTACAGCTGACGTAGACAATCTTCTTAGCCTGAATCTTCTTGAGTTGTTCGATGACTTTGTCGGCCATTCCTGCACGAGGCGGGTCGGTGACGATGAAATCAGGTTTGCCATGCTCGGCAATGAACTCGTCAGTGAGCACCTTCGCCATGTCGCCGGCGAAGAAACTGGTATTTGTGATGTTATTGAACTGCTCGTTGATCTTAGCGTCGACGATAGCTTCTTCAACGTATTCGATGCCGACTACCTGCTTCACGAAACGTGAGAAATACAAGGCGATAGTGCCTGTTCCGGTGTAGAGGTCGTACATCAGTTCGTCGCCATGAACGTTGGCGAGGTCGAATGCAGCCTTGTAAAGCCTTTCCGCCTGATACACGTTGGTCTGGAAGAACGAGACCGGACCAACACGGAACTTCAGGTCGTCGAATCCAGGACGTGGTGACTTCATCGTTTCAACCAGATAAGACTCGCCTTTGAGGCATTCGAACGGCAAATCTGAAATCGTGTCGTTGAATTTGCTGTTGATGACGAGCATCAGTGAGATTATTTGAGGGAACTGTGCCGAGAGGGCAGGGATGAGCTCGTTTCTGACGATGTCGTTCTCCTCGTTTATCACGATGATGACCATGAATTCGCCTTTGCCGTTGCAACGAATGATGACGTTGCGCATGGTGCCTTGGTGAGCTCTCACGTTATGATATGAGAGCTTGTGTTTCATGGTGAGATCCTTGATAAACAAGCGGATATCGTTCGACGGGTCGGCTTGCAGATAGCATTTCTCGATGTCGATGACGCGGTCGAACAAGCCTGGCAGATGGTAGCCAAAGCCTTTGCAGTCTTCCTCTGTATAGGTGCCTGCAGGAGCGCCGTCGGTGAGCCATTTGCGGTTCGAGAAGCTGTATTCGAGCTTGTTACGATAGTAAAACTGTTTCTCGCAGCCTAAAATCGGCATAATCTCAGGGTATTCGATCTTCCCGATGCGGTCGAAATTATCTTTAATCTGCTTCTGTTTGTAATACAGTTGCCATTGATAGTCAAGGTGTTGCCATTTGCAGCCGCCACATAGGCCGAAGTGTTGGCAGACCGGCTTCACTCGCTTGTCGGATTCCTTTTTTATGTTGAGAATCTTGCCGTCGAAGCAATTGGATTTCTTCTTAAACACTTGGAGATCAACGATATCGCCTGGTGCTCCGAATGGGATAAACACTACTTTCTCTTCCGGCTTGGCAATGCTCATGCCTTCCGAACCGGCGTCGATGATTTCGACGTCCTCAATAAACTGTGGCTGCTTAATTTTTTTCATGCTGCAAAATTACAAAAATATTATCTTTGCAAAAAATTAAATAACATGAAAATTCCAACAATTCAAACCGCTCGTGCAGCTGACGCTTATACCATTGAGAATGAGCCGATTAGCTCTGTCGATTTGATGGAGCGTGCTGCTACCCAGATCTATTTCTGGCTGATGCGTAACTTGAAGTCGAAAGAGGTGTCAATAAAGATATTCTGCGGGATGGGCAACAACGGCGGCGACGGGCTTGTCTTGGCGCGGCTGCTGGCGACAAATGATATTTTTGCGCAGGTTTATATTGTTCATGTGAGTGATAATTTCAGCCACGACTGCGAGGTGAACTACGAGCGATTGAAAGAGATTCCGGAAGTCCCGATGTATGGCATTTTCTCGAAAGAGGATTTTCCAAAAATCGACGATAACGACATCATAATCGATGCGCTGTTCGGCTCGGGCTTGAGTCGTCCTTTGGAGGGATTGGCAGCTGAGATGGTAAATCATATCAATGATAATCAAGCGATTAGGATTGCAATAGACATAGCTTCAGGATTGTACGGCGACTCTATCGGCATACCAACAAATCCTATTGTTCGCGCTGATTATACTGTCTCGATGCAGTTTCCGAAGATGGCGTTCCTGTATCCCGAAAACGAGCCTTTTGTTGGGAAATGGGAGGTTTTGGATATCAAGATTCATCCGGATTACATTGAAAATGTGGAGACAGCGAATTTCTACACCACTTTGGATGTCATCAAGCCGTTGCTTCATAAACGCGGGAAACATTCGCACAAAGGCACCTACGGCCACGCCCTGCTTATTTCCGGCTCAACAGGAAAAACAGGTGCTGCTTTGTTGGCTTCTGAAGCATGTCTTCGTTCAGGCGTCGGTTTGCTGACTACACATCTGCCAAAATCCGCTATGCTGCCATTGCAGATTTATATGCCAGAGGCGATGATAAGTCCTGATAAGTCTGATAATTGCTTCTCGCAAGTGCCTGATTTGCAGCCGTATAACGCTGTAGGAGTTGGCCCCGGACTGGGAAAATCCAAAGAGACTGCCAACGCTTTAAAGCGTCTTATCCAGGAAGCGAAAGTGCCGATGGTTCTTGATGCCGATGCCTTGAATATCATTTCCGAAAACAAGACATGGCTGTCATTTTTACCAGAAAGGACTATCATCACACCGCATCCGAAGGAGTTTGAGCGTTTGTTTGGCAAGACCGACAACTCGCAGCAGCGCCTTGAGCTTCAGCGTGAGATGTCGAAACAATACAATATCATCATTGTTTTGAAAGGAGCCAACACGTCGATTACCTTCCCGAATGGAAGCTGTTTCTTCAATTCTACAGGAAACCCCGGCATGGCGACGGCTGGCAGCGGCGATGTCCTGACAGGCATCATATTGTCGCTCTTGGCTCAACGTTATACTCCGGAAGAGGCAGCAATCATTGGTGTTTTCATGCATGGTAGGGCAGGAGATAAGGCAGCGGCGGAAAGAGGCATGGAGACGATGATCGCAAGGGATATTACTCATAGTTTAGAGTTTAGAGTAGTTTAACAGTTTAATAGTTTAAAGAGTCAGCAGATGAAAAGAATAGTTTTAATAATTGCATTGTTGCTGGTTGTGGTTTATTCATGCAACCGGAGTAATTATTCAAATCTGCAAAAGAACGATTACGTTGCGGAAGCCGTTCCGGAGGCTGTAGCTGAAGATGTCACGGAGGCTGCTACAGAGGTCGTCACTGAGCCTCGTGAATATCATCTGAGTATCTTGATAGCTGGCGATTTCATGCAGCACGGACCGCAGATTACAGCGGCATTGCAGCCCGACAGCTCATATAACTACGACGAGTGTTTCGCGCGTGTGAAACCTGTTATTGAGGATGCCGACGTGGCGATTGGCAATCTCGAGGTGACACTCGGCGGCAAGCCGTATGCCGGGTATCCGCAGTTCAGGGCTCCTGATGAATATCTGCAAGCCATTGTGGATGCCGGAATCGACATAATCCTTACTGCTAATAACCATTGTCTTGACAGCGGAAAGCATGGTCTTGAACGTACGATAATGATGATGGACTCGGTTGGCGTTCCGCATATCGGCACATACGTTGATGAGTTTGAGCGTGAGGATAATTATCCTTATATTTTGGAACAAAACGGGATACGTGTGGCGATACTTAATTTCACATACGGCACCAACGGCCTTGTTGTCGAGGAACCGAATATTGTGAATATGATGGATACCGCAATAATAGCAGTGGATTTGATTACAGCTAAAGAAGTGAATCCTGATGTGATTATTGCAATACCACATTGGGGTATCGAATATCAGTCCTTGCCTTCGAAAGAACAGCGTCGGATGGCTGACTGGCTGATTGACAATGGTGTTGACCATGTCATAGGAGGTCATCCGCACGTGGCACAGCCGATGGAGTTACTCAACGACGGAAAGAATTTTGTGGCATATTCATTGGGCAATGTCATCAGCAACCAGTCGAAGCCGAACACATACGGGGGTTATATGGTGCGCCTCGATTTTGTCAAAAACGATTCATTGACGATGCTCTCCGACTGCGCTTACATCCCATATTGGGTGAGCCGTCCTCACGACAACGGTTTCAAGCATAACTACCGAATGCTCCCGTTGGATGAGCCCGATTCGTTGCTGACAAAAAAAGAAAGACAGCAACGCGACACGATAAGTGAGTCGATGAGGACATTGTTCAAAGAGCACAATGTCGGTGATATCAAGGAAATAGGGTTTTAGACCTGAAAATCAGTCTAATTTATCAATATTCGAGTCATCTTCAACCCTCAGGTTGTCGATGATGAACTTCTGACGTTGGTCGGTGTTCTTGCCCATGTAATACTTCAGAAGCTCAGGAATCGTCATGTCGTGGCGCAGGATGATAGGCTCGAGACGCATATTAGGTCCGATGAAATAGCTGAACTCGTCGGGCGAGATCTCACCGAGACCTTTGAAACGTGTTATCTCGGGATGAGCGCCGAGCGACTTGATGGCGTCGACACGTTCATCGTCGGTGTAGCAATATCTCGTCTCTTTCTTGTTTCTTACACGGAACAACGGTGTCTGTAATATATACAGGTGTCCGCCGCGCACCACGTCGGGGTAGAACTGCAGGAAGAAGGTGAGCATCAGCAGGCGGATGTGCATGCCGTCGACATCGGCATCGGTGGCGATGACGATGTTGTTATATCTCAGATTCTCAATGCTTTCGTCGATATTTAAAGCAGCCTGCAAAAGGTTGAACTCCTCGTTTTCGTAAACGATTTTCTTTGTCAGGCCGTAGCAGTTGAGCGGTTTTCCGCGGAGGCTGAACACTGCCTGTGTCTGAGCGTCGCGGCTCTTGGTGATGCTGCCAGATGCCGAGTCGCCCTCGGTGATGAACAGCGTTGACTCGAGACGTTTCTCCTGGTTTGTATTGTAGTGTATGCGGCAGTCGCGCAACTTGCGGTTGTTGAGGCTGACCTTCTTGGCGCTCTCGCGGGCGAGTTTCTTGATGTTCGCCATGCCTTTGCGCTCCTTCTCGTTCTGGATGATTTTGCGCATCAGGTTTTCAGCCACATCGCTGTTCATGTGTAGGAACTTATCGAAATGACGTTTGATGATATCGGTGATGTAAGCCCTGATAGTCGTCTCGCTGTCTTTGTCCATGTAGTTCGACGAGAACTTGGTCTTCGTTTGGCCTTCAAACTCAGGGTTGTCGACCTTTATCGACAATGCTGCGATAAACGAGCTGCGGATGTCGGATGTCTCGTATTCTTTGTTATAGAATTCTCTGATGGTCTTGGCGATAGCCTCGCGGAACACGTTGAGATGTGTGCCTCCGAGAGGGTTGTACTGGCCGTTGGCGAACGAGAAATACTCTTCGTTGTTCGTCACGTTGGAATGTGTGAATGCGCATTCGAAGTCACCTTCCTTGATGTGAATGATAGGGTAGGCGCAGGTGTCGAGCTTGCCTATCTTACGTGTCAGCAGGTCGAGGAGTCCGTTCTTTGCCTGGTATTTCTGACCATTGAGGATCAACGCTAGGCCGCTGTTGAGGAATGCGTAGTTCCATATCATCTCGTCGACGTATTCCATAAGGAAATGGTAGTTCCCGAACAGCTCGGCGTCCGGCACGAAGGTGATGTCGGTACCGTTTTTCTGGTCGGTAGGGATGATTTCCGATTCAGACAGCAGTTCGCCTTTTGAGAACTCGACGACCTTTGTCATGCCGTCGCGGAATGCCTGTGCGCGGAAGTAAGAAGATGCTGCGTTGGTGGCTTTTGCGCCCACGCCGTTGAGACCCACGGCTTTCTTGAAAGCGCCGGTGTTATATTTTCCGCCGGTGTTCATCTGACCCATACAGTCTTTGAGAGAGGCGAGAGGAATGCCTCGTCCGTAGTCGCGCACGTGCACCTTGCCATCGTTGATGTCTATCTCGATGACTTTTCCGGCGCCCATGTTAAACTCGTCGATGCTGTTGTCGACGATTTCCTTCAGCAGGATGTATATGCCGTCGTCATGTGCCGAGCCGTCGCCCGCCTTGCCGATGTACATGCCAAGACGTTTACGGATGTGCTCGTTCCACGAGAGATGCTGAATCGCCTCGTCGGTGTAATCAACCGGATTTACGTTCGTGGTAAAATCTAACTCGTTGTCTTCCAATACGTTATCGTCAATAATTTCTTCCGCCATGTTCTCAAAAATTTCTAATTTGCAAAAATAGCATTTTTTTTGAGTCTTTAGACATTAGTCTTTAGTTTTTAGTCATTTTTTTTAACTAAAGTCTAAAGACTAAAGACTAACGACTAAAAATTTTGTAATTTTGCACGATTTTTTGAGCAGAAAATGGAAAAGATAACTTCAAATAAAAAGATTTTCGGCACGATCTGCGGCATCCTTGCGGCGGTGTTTTACGGCACCAATCCGCTGGGAGCGCTGAAACTTTACGAACAGGGCATGAACACCAACTCAGTGCTTTTCAGCCGTTTCAGCATGGCGTGGATTATCATCTCTATCATATTGATTATCAAGAAGGAAAACCGAAAGGTGACGAAGAGGGAGTTTGGCACTTTGACGGCTCTCGGACTGCTTTTCACGGCTTCTTCGATGACGCTTTATTTCAGCTTCAAATACATCGCGGCGGGTGTGGCTTCGACGCTTCTGTTCACTTATCCTATCATGACTGCGGTTATTATGGGCTTGTTTTTCAAGGAGAAAGCAGGTTTTAAGACGATAATAGCGATAGTTTTGTCATTGGTTGGCGTTTTGCTGCTTTATTGGAGTGATGCAGGCGGCGCCTTGGACACTCTCGGCGTGATATTAGTACTTGTTTCAGCCCTGACTTATGCAATTTACATTATTGTTGTAAACCGCTGCCCGCTTGAGATGTCGTCGTTTAAGATAAACTTCTACGTGGTGCTATATTGTGCCATCGGGATGGCGGTGTTTGCATGGCTTACCGGACAGCCTTTGCGACTTCCTCACAATGCCGTTAGCTGGTTTTATTCTGTTTGGCTGGCGGTTGTTCCTGCCACATTGTCGCTTGTTTTGATGGTCTACGCCTCGAAATATGTGGGAGCGACTCCTACTGCGATTCTCGGAGCCTTGGAGCCATTGACAGCGGTTTTAATCGGAATATTTGTCTTTAACGAGCCATTCGGCATTCGCCTTGCCATCGGAATCGTGCTGATTTTAAGTGCAGTGGTGATTACTGCATATCAGCCGAAGAAGAAATAATAAAACCTTATTAATGCCGCTGCCATTTGTCATTCCGAACCCCGGAGGGGTGAGGAATCTCAAAAAATCTGTGTAAATCTGTGCAAGAAATGGGATTTAGTTTGGATTTCGCTTTGTTTGGATACTTTTGCTATTGGAATTCCCTCCAAAAAAATATTTAATAGTATTACAAAATGGCAAAAAAATTATTATCTTTGCAAAATAAATTATAATCCTATGATGTCTTCGTTCCTCTCACCGGACAACTACATGCAGGACCTATTGAAATATGTCGACCCGAGCGGAGAAAACGGCAACGAACCTCAAGGCAACAGCAGCGGCAACCATGGAAGCCCGGGAGGAGGAAAGACTTTTTTAGAGGCTTTTAAAAAACTATGCAAAACACATGGTATTGAATATGAACCTGGTAAACCTATTCCAGAAAAATTGCGTACTGACGCTTTTTTAAAAGAGTTTCAGGAAGTGTTTTTCCCAGAAATGCCAATGGAATATGTATTAAAGTTGTCAATACACGGTTATGTTTTTGGGAAAAAAGATGAGGGTGTTACTATAGCACAACAGGGAAACGATTTAATAACAGGTTATTCTCGTGTTTATTTCAATGAAAATTATGTTTTTGACAGCCCTGAAAGTATGTTTTATATTATGGGACATGAATTTGTGCATGTTTCACAAAACATGGAATTAATGGGAGAAGACTATTCATTATTAAACACTATCTGGATGAATGATGTAAAGGAATTTCACGCTTATCAATGGGATCAAGATATGGGGAAAAGGCATTATAAATTTGAATGGCGAAGTAATGATAATAACATAATGAATTATATTGATAGATTAAAATACTCAAATTTTTATTGGTTAATTAACATTATTCATCCTTAATAAAAATACTATGAAGAGTAATACATTGTTTTTTTATGTGGTGTTATTATTAACGTTTATGAGCACCATAACACTCCATTCCCAGGACATCTCCATAAATCTTTCAATAAGATGGAGCGAAGGACCGTATATCCTGAACACAGATTCTATCATTAAATATCCTGAATTAGTGGTTTCTTATACTAATAATTCCTATGAAAACCTTTATTTCAGAAAGTTTTCTTATTATAGAAAAGGTATTCCCGATTTTTTGTGGGAAAGAAGCGTCAGTATGGAATTTGATCCGGAAATGCTTGTCGTCGGTTTTGTAGAGTACGAGAAAATGCACAGAGATTACATCTACGAAATAAACAGAATGATAAAAAACAGACAACACAAAAACGATCATTATGTAGTAGCGATTGGTTTGCCGTATTCCAACTATGCTAATTGGTTTATTGTCGATGAGGAATCGTGGTATGATAAATCGGGAGGATGTCCGGATTTCATCAATGGAGATTTCCAATATATTAACGACTATCTTAGCGATACAATTTATGGAAACAAAGATGAAAGGAATGATTATTTAACACCTTTTAAAGCGAAAGACATCACAAAACGTGCCATTAAAACCAAAACGACACACCAATTCATGTTCTTAAAAGCTGGTGAGACGAAAGAAGATGTATTTAATTTAACATGTTTCGACTTGGTTAAAGGAACATATACATTTATATTGAATGGCAACGAATTTAAAAGTCAAGTTTTAACAGAGTGGAGATTTGGTGAACCCGACAAATTTCTTCCTCTTCCTAAAAAAGTCGGTCAATACAAACTTTATTCAGGGGAATTCTCGTCAAACAGTGTGACAGTAACGTTTGAGTAAATAATTTATGCCATCCCAACTTTTCACATATCATACTACTATCACCGGTCACGAACACATCTACGACCCATTGAAATATATACACCCTCTACAAACTATCTGTTGAAAACGGTCGATTTTAGCGCTGCAATCAAAGATTTTATGTCTTCTTTAGTTACCAACAGTTCCTTTGCAGAAACCTTGTTGGTTTTCTTGAAGATAATCCATTGGTAGACTATTATCGCAAAGTTGGTTATTGATACTGAGACACCGGCACCGACCATACCGAACGGAGGTATCAATAGGTATAAGGCCGGCATGGTGACCGCAAACCCCACCAAAGCCGCATAAAGATTGTATTTTGGCATGTTGACGCCGGAGAAGAAATGACAGAAAACGGTGTGAGCCGAAAGAAATACAATGCCTGGAGCAAGCGCTATCATAACAGCGCGCATGTCGGCGAAATCGCGGGTGAATATCCAGGAATACACGCTGGTCGGGATGATGCAGATGATTAAAATGCTTATCGCGGTAATGACAGTGGCAGTCTTCAACAGCTGAACCGTTATCTTGCCAGCCAAGTCGTTGTCATTTAAGTTGCTTATCTTCGAAAACTGCACCATCGCGATGCTCTGCCCAATCACTTTAGGTGACTCGGCCACCTGAGAGGCGGCGCTGTAAACACCTACCTGCGCATCGCCCCAAAAGCCCTTGATAATCAGGAAGCTGAGACGTTTGTTGAGCGTCGAGACCATGTTGGTGAGCTGGATGATGCTTCCGAACTTGAACATCTCTTTGGCAGTGTTGAAAACCGACTCTCCTTTGCTTTCCTTGAGGTAAGGCCAAATTTGCGTCAAGCCGCTGACATAACCGACGATATAACCAGTAAGTAGCGAATATACGAATGCGTCGGCATTGTGGATGTCGAACACGAAGATATACACAAGCATCGAGAGCATCTGCGTCATGAACTGTATGATAAACAATATGTTGTTTGTGGCGATGCGTTCTTTGCCGAGAAGGGTGGCAAGGTTGAAGTTGTGCAGGCTGTAGATGAAAACCATCAGCAGCACCATGCCGTGATATCCCTGTGGTATGAACTCCGCGTTTTCGCCGAAAAACTTTGCGAAACGGAGGCTGAAACCTTCAGGAAGCAGTGTGCATAGATACATGATGAGGGCATATAACGCCACCACCATCGTAGTCCAGATATATGATATTTTGAACAAGGTGCGATATGACTTCCTCGGGGTGAAATAGATGAGCCCGCTGCCGGCGAGAAGCTCGACGCCGATGAGAAGCAGCGAAACGTCGATAAGCACAATGCCGCCGATGCCCCATGCCTCAGCTCCGAGATAGTGCGTGGCGAACCACAGCGTGACGAAGTTGCAGATGGTGTTCAACAGACGGGTGCCGAAAGTGCCGAAGATATTCCTTATCATAAATCTTTAAATCAAAGCGCAAAGATAAAGAAATTATTTTATGAAATAAAAAATCGTCGCAATAATATTTTGTGTATTTTTGCCGTTCAAACAAAGTAATGAAGCTCTCAGTCGTCATAGTGAATTACAACGTTGAGCATTTCCTCGAGCAATGCCTCTATTCGGTGCGCCGTGCCATGCAAGGTATTGAGGGTGAGGTGTTTGTGGTCGACAACAACTCTGTCGACGGCTCGCTGAAGATGCTTGCGGCAAAGTTCCCCGAGGTGAAGGTCATCGCCAACAAAGACAATGTGGGCTTCGCAAAAGCCAACAATCAGGCGATAAGGATCTCAACAGGGGAGTATGTGCTGCTTCTGAACCCCGACACTGTGGTGGAAGACGACACCTTCAGCAAATGCATCGCCTTCATGGATTCGCATCCCGATGCGGGCGGCCTCGGCGTGAAAATGGTCGACGGCAAAGGCCAGTTCCTGCCGGAGTCGAAGCGCGGACTTCCAACCCCGATGACGGCTTTTTATAAGATTTTCGGACTCTCCAAGCTGTTCCCGCACTCGAAACGTTTCTCAAAATATCATCTCGGATACCTTCCTGAAGACGAGGTGAACGCTGTAGATATCCTGGCGGGAGCCTATATGCTTATGCGCCGCGAAACCCTTGACAAATGCGGGCTTCTCGACGAGACGTTCTTTATGTACGGCGAGGATATCGACCTCTCATACAGAATCACATTGGCGGGATACAAGAACTATTATTTCCCAGAAACACGTATCATTCATTATAAAGGCGAGAGTACCAAGAAAACCAGCGTCAACTACGTGCTGGTGTTCTATAAGGCGATGGAGATCTTCGCTAAGAAGCACTTCGGCCAGAAACGTGCCCGCCTGTTCTCGTTAGTCATCAATTTTGCCATATATTTCAGGGCATTCCTGGCATTGATGAGTCAGTTCCTGGGTAAGATTTATATGCCGCTGATAGATGTGGTTTTAGGCTATTCTGGTCTCGCCACCATCAGCTATTTATGGGGACATTACATGATTTACGACGGTGTCGGCTCATATCCGATAACGCCTCTGTTCACCATAATCTTGCCGATCTACATGCTGATATGGCTTACGACAGCTTATTTCACGAGCGGTTACGACAAGCCATACCGTATTTATCCGGCTGTGGGCGGAATCATGGTGGGCAGCTTGCTGATATTGATTCTTTACGCTTTACTGCCTTCCGGACTGCGTTTCTCACGTGCTTTGATACTTCTCGGAACGGTTTGGATGGCACTTCAGATGACTTTAAGCAGGACATTGGGATATATACTCAAACTCTCTGATTTCCAATATGGTAGAAACGCTAAAAAACGTTTCATTGTTATCGGAAATTCCGACGAGACGAAGCGTGTTGAACAGCTGTTGAAGAGCACTTCCATTAAGCCGGATTTCATCGGTCTGGTGACTCCTAACAACGATAAAGATGTTCCTGAGAATTATCTCGGTAACCTTGAGCAGGTGCCTGATATTATTGGCATTTACAAAATCACGGAGATTATTTTCTGCTCGAAAGACATTACCCATCAGGAAATTATCGACAAGATGGTGGAGTGGCACGCCAACGACCTCGATTACAAGATTGCACCGGTCGATACGCTTTCGATCATTGGAAGCAACTCCATCAACACTCGCGGCGACCTGTATACCGTTGATATCCGTACGATTAACACGGTGCCAAACCGCAGAAAGAAACGTCTTTTGGACTTCTCAGTCTCATTGTTTGGCATTATCTTCTGGATTTTCGCGGCTTGGTTTATCAAAAAACCGTTGAAGTTCTTGGGCGACTGCTTCAGAGTTCTTTTCGGAGGTTATTCATGGGTGGGTTATTGCCCGACGAATGTCACTGATGGTCAACGACTTCCGGAGATTAAGAAAGGCATTTACAATCCGGCGTCAATTGTCACCGGCGAGCTCGACGACGAGGCTCGCAACAGGCTGAATGTGATGTACGCCCGCGACTATACAATATTGAAAGATTTTAATATCTTGTTCAGAGTACTGCTGAAACGATAATTTTTGTATTTTTGCAAACTGAAATTTTTTATTAAACAATCGTTATGTTAAACAGAAGGTTTTTGAGAATCAAGGTGTTACAGGCGCTCTACGCTTATATTGAGTCGGGCGAAACTAACGTCAACAATGGAATTAAGAATTTGCTTGAGAGCATCGACAAACTGTACGAGCTTTTCATCTGGCAGCTGTCGTTTCTCGTTGAGACCAAACGCTTTGCGGAAAACAAAATCACAGAAAACAAGCATAAATACATTCCGACTTACGAGGATCTTCATCCGAATATGAAGTATGTCAACAACCGTCTGTTAAATGTGATTGAAGACAACATCGATTTTAAGAAACACGAGGCGGCGTTGAAGATCAACTGGGCTGACGACCATCAGGATGTGGTGAAGAAATACTACAACATGATGAAAGACACGCCGGAATACAAGAAATATATGGCCGACAAGACCGATAACTTTGCCAACGACCGCAAGTTTATCGTCTCTATGGTTTCGGAATATTTCGCCGACCTCGACGTGCTTCAGGATTTCTACGAAGACAAGAGCATTTATTTCTGCGATGATTATCATCTGGTTAGCTCAATGCTCATCGAGTTTTTCAACAAGATGAAGAATTTTGATGCCAACTCTAAGTTGCCTGAGATTTACAAGACTGAAAACGTTGAAGCTAACGCCGACGAGAAATTCATCCAGGATTTGTTCCGCGAGACGTTGAAACACAACGAGGAATTCGGAAAACTCATCGCCGACAACACCAACAACTGGGAGAAAGAGCGTATCTGCCTGATGGATATGATCATTTTGAAGATGGCTCTCACAGAGTTTGTGTGCTTCCCATTCATCCCGGTGAAGGTGACAATGAACGAATATATTGAAATCTCAAAGTATTTCAGCACTCCTAAGAGTAAGATCTTTGTCAACGGAATCCTCGACAAGCTGGCGAAAAAACTTACCGACAGCGGTGCTATTGAGAAAAAAGGTCTGGGATTGCTGGAAAAGTAGTTTAGAGTTTAGAGTGTAGTGTTTAGAGTAGTTTGAAAGTTTAAAGTTAAAAGTAAAAGAGTTTTTGGAAGAAAATTTTGAAAGATTTTATATAAGATTTTGAATGATTTTGAGCCGTCAGGCGACCAAAGAATTAAATGAGAATAAAAAAGCTGTTACCGATTATTGTGCTGATGATGTTTGTCGTTGAGCTTCAGGGACAAACAACAAAAGGCGCATATAGTTTCCTCGATATGACAAGCTCTGCGAGGGTGGCAGCTCTGGGTAACACCGATTTGTCGATTTACGACTCCGATATTCAGCTTGGAATCTACAATCCGTCGTTGATTAACAGCGATATGCACAACGATATCGTGCTTTCGTATGTGAATTATTATGCCGACATCAACTATGGCATGGCTCAATACGGCCGCACTTTTGAGAAACTCGGCTCATTTGCCGCCACGGTGCAGTTTCACAGCTATGGCAGCATGAAATATGCCGATGAACAAGGGAATGTCGACGGAAGCACGTTCACCCCGTCGGATTACAACATCATGATAGGGTGGGGACGTCAGCTCACGCCACATTGGAGCATTGGTGCTAACGTCAAGTTTGCGGGAGTGCAGTTTGAACGCTATAAAACATTTGCCCTGGCGGCCGATGTGGCAGGAAGCTACAGAACCGACAACGGTTGGATGTTCTCGGCCACTGCCCGAAACATCGGCTATGAGTTATACAGCAACTTCGCAGGCGACAGAAACAAGCTGCCGTTCCATTTGGATGCTGCTGTTTCAAAGAGACTGGAGCATGTGCCGTTCCTCTTCAGCATTGTCTACGAAAACATACAGAAATGGGATCTGAGCTATGATGACCCGCTTGATTTGGAAGGCAATTATGATCCCATCTCGGGTACAAAAAAAAGCAAGTCGAAAGGAGCCAAATTTGCTGATAACCTGATGAGGCACATAGTGTTTGGCGGTGAGATTTACATCGGAAAGAACCTTGTGCTCAGAGCTGCCTATAACTATGGGATGAGGCAGAACCTGCAGACACCGACAAAGAAAGGTATGTGCGGCTTCTCGTATGGCGTTGGCGTCAACATCTGGCATTTCAGCATCAACTACTCAAGGTCTGAAATGCACATCTACGGCTCACCGAATTATATAACAATATCAACCAACTTGGATAAGTTTGTAAAAAAGTCTAAATAAATGTTTCTCAAGGAGTTAAAGTTGACAAATTTCAAAAATTGCGAGTCCGCCGACTTGCAGTTTTCGGAGAAACTCAACTGCTTCGTGGGACTCAACGGGGCGGGCAAGACCAACATCCTCGATGCCATTTACTACCTCGCATTCTGCAAAAGCTATTTCACGACAACCGACAAGCAAAACATCCGTCATGGCGAGGATTTCTTTGCCATTCATGGTGATTTTGTTACCGACAACGATGAGACCGAGACCATTTCTTGTGTTCAGAAAGGAAGCTCAAAGAAATCGTTTAAATGCAATAAAAAAGAATATGAGCGTCTTGCCGACCATATCGGGAAGATTCCGTTGGTGATGATATCGCCTTACGACCGCGATTTGATTAACGACGGCAGCGAGTTGCGCAGAAAGTTCATCGATGGCGTGATTTCGCAGTTTGATTCAGTTTATCTTGGCGATTTGCTGCAGTATAACAAGGTCTTGGCCCAGCGTAACACACAGCTGAAACAGTTTTGGGAAAACCGTTATTTCGATGCGAATCTGTTGACTCTTTGGGATGAACAGCTCGTCAAGTATGCGACGCCTATTTACGAGAAAAGAAAGGCGTTTTTGAAAGATTTCATGCCGATTTTCCAAGAGTATTACGACATTGTGTCGGGCACGTCGGAGAAGGTGGATATCGTTTACGAGAGCGCGTTGCATGAGAAGTCGATGGAGCAGCTGCTTCAGGAAAATCAGGAAAAGGACAGATATTCGTCATATACCAACGTCGGAATTCACAAGGATGATTTGGGCTTTATGATTGATAATCACCCGGTTAAGAGATTCGGTTCGCAAGGACAACAGAAGTCGTTTGTGGTGGCGGTGAAGCTGGCGCAGTTCGATTTCAATTATAAAAAGATTGGTTTCAAACCGATTTTGCTGCTTGACGACATCTTCGACAAGCTTGATGACAATCGTGTGGCGCAATTGGTGAAGCTCGTCGGCAACGACCATTTCGGACAGGTGTTTATCACTGATACTCAACGGCAAAGAGTTCAATATCTTTTGGATAACATCGAAGGAAATCACAAGATTTTTGAAGTTGAAAAAGGAAAGGTGAAGTGCGATGAGTGATCCGAATTTGACTACATTGGGCGACATGATAAAGGCGTTTTATCATGATAATCACAGGGACAGCGCCTTGGACGAGCAGCGAATCCTCGACTCGTGGAATGATGTTGTCGGTGATTTCATTGCTGCGCACACCTTGAAAAAAAGCATAAAAAACGGCGTTTTATACGTAAAATTCGATGCCGATTCTCTGAAAAACGAGATACTTTATGCAAAATCGATGTTGTTGAAGAAGCTTAATTCCAAGGCGGAAAAGGAAATTTTACATGATATTGTAATAATTTAAAAAATTTTTTGTATCTTTGCGGCGATTTTTGTTTTTTTAGTAACTATAAAATATACGTAATATGATTAACTCACAAGACATTAAGATCGGAAGCTGCATCAGAATGGATGGTAAACTTTATTTTTGCGTTGATTTCCAGCATGTGAAACCAGGCAAAGGTAACACTATCATGCGTATCAAACTGAAGAGCGTAGTTGACGGCCGTACATTGGAGCGCCGTTTCGATATCGGTGAAAAACTTGAAGACGTTCGCGTTGAACATCGTCAGTATCAGTATCTTTACAAAGAAGGTGAAGATTACATTTTCATGAATCAGGAAGACTACGAGCAGATCCCTCTTATGAAAGATCTTATTACAGGTGTTGATTTCTTAAAAGAAAGCGATGTTTGCGATGTTGTATTCGACACATCAACAGATACAGTTTTGTTTGCTGAATTGCCAGTGAAGACTGTCCTCGAGGTTACTTACACAGAGCCAGGCGAGAAGGGCAACACAGCTACAAACGCAATGAAAGACGCTACAGTTGAGACCGGCGCAACAGTTAGAGTGCCATTGTTCATCAACACAGGCGACAAGATTAGAGTTGACACCCGTACAGGTGAATACACAGAAAGGGTAAGAGAATAATGAGAATTGAACCAGCAACGACCGCCAAGTGTTTAGCTGATTTTATTGGTGCCACCAAGATTATCGGCGATGCCAACCGCGTCATCACAGGGCTCAACGAGCTTCATGAGGTGGAAGCGGGTGACATCACATTTGTCGATCATCCGAAATACTATCAGAGAGTGCTTAACTCTGCAGCTACCACCATCATCATCAACACTGCTGATGTGGAATGCCCAGAGGGTAAGACACTCATCGTCCACGACTGCCCGTTTGACGCGTTCAACAAGATTATCTTGTCGTACCGTCGTTTCGAGCCGGCCTCATGCATGGTAAGCCCTAAAGCCGAAATCGGTGAGGGTACTATCATTGAGCCGGGAGCATTCGTGGCAGACCACGTGAAAATTGGTAAAAACTGCATCATTCACGCTAACGTGACCATCAACAACTGGACAGTTATTGGCGACAACGTCATCATCAACAGCGGTTCAGTCCTCGCAGCTGATGCTTGCTATTTCCAGCATCGCGGCAAAGACCGTCAGGTTAAGTTCGAGTCATGCGGTAGAGTGGTGATTGAGGACGACGTCGAGATCGGAGCTTTGTGCGCCATCGACATCGGAGTCACCAGCGATACAGTCATCGGCAGAGGCACCAAGATGGATAACCACGTCCAGGTTGGTCATGACGCAAAAGTCGGAAAGAACTGCTTCCTCGGAGCACACTGCGCTATCGGCGGCGTCTCAAGAGTGAAAGACAACGTCTCTATCTGGTCGATGTCGGCAGTCAATAAAGACCTTGTCATCGCTGAAGGCACAACGATTCTGGCATATACGGCAATTGATAAGGATACAGAGCCTGGAGTTACATATTTCGGTATGCCGGGCATGGAAGCCAAGAAGAAATGGAGAGAGATGGCGTGCGTGAGAATGCTGCCGGATCTTATCAGCAAGATAAAGTAAAAGAAAAGCCGCTCGATTGAGCGGCTTTTTTATTTGGTTTAGTACTTCATCATCTCGATGAGGTCGACCATTCTGTTTGAATAGCCCCATTCGTTATCGTACCACGACATGATTTTCACCATCTTGCCCATCACCATGGTGCTTTGTGCATCGAAGATTGATGAGTGCGGGTTGTGGATGATGTCAACGCTGACGATTTCGTCTTCTGTGTATTCGAGGACGCCTTTCATCGGGCCTTCAGCGGCTTCTTTCATTGCGGCGTTGATCTGTTCTTTTGTGGCTTCTGTCTTGAGAGTGCACACGAGGTCGACCAATGAGCCTGTTGGGGTAGGGACGCGCACTGCGATGCCGTCGAGTTTGCCGTTGAGTTCAGGAATAACGATACCCACTGCCTTTGCAGCACCTGTCGTTGTCGGGATCTGTGACATGGCGGCTGAACGAGCACGGCGAAGGTCGCTGTGTGGACCGTCCAAAATCACCTGGTCGTTGGTGTAGCTGTGGATGGTTGTGATATAACCTTGCTCAATGCCGAAACGGTCGTTCAACACCTTTGCCACTGGTGCGAGGCAGTTTGTGGTGCATGATGCGTTGCTGACGCATTCGATTTCATCCGTAAGCTCGTTGTTATTGACGCCGACGACGATTGTGGCGTCGATTTTATCTTTTGAAGGGGCTGAAAGGATGACTTTCTTGGCGCCGTTCTTGAGGTGGTCGCCGTAGCCGCCTTTTGCGCTTTCTTTTGAACGGAAGATACCTGTTGACTCTACAACCACGTCAGGAGTCTTGCTCCATTTGATGTTGATAGGAGCGCGTTCAGCTGTGACAGGGACGCGTACGCCATTGACTATCAATGCTGTCTCATCGTAGTCCACTGTGCCAGGGAATTTGCCCTGTGTTGAGTCATATTTCAGAAGATGTGCCAACACCTTTGTACTTGTCAAATCGTTGATGCCCACCACTTCGAGGTTCGGACGCTCGCAGCAGATGCGGAAAACGTTACGGCCGATACGACCGAAACCGTTGATGCCTACTTTAATCTTTTCCATATTAACCTGTATTTAAAATTCAATAATTCAAAATTTAAAATTTATGGCACAAAGTTATAAAATTTCTCTCAAATGTAGAAGCGTTTTGAAAATATTTTTGAATGTTATCTGCACACTATTGTGAATTCGTGTACAATAGTGTAGTCGTACCTCTCGTCGTATATAGTGGCGTAGGAGTCTCTTTCGCTTTTGTAAGATTTCTTCTCGCCGCGACGGATGGTGTCGACATGGCTCTTATTGTCGTCGAAATACAGCTTGTCGATTTCGTATGTCAGGCTGTCGTCGGTGATTTCCAGGATTTTTATCAGTGTCTCATCTGGGTTGAAACGGTAGCCTTGTTTTAGGAGTATGGCGTCGCCGTTTTTGATGTCGCCGACTTTTGTCATCACAAGGAACGAGGCACCCTGGCTGTAGTCGAAGCCCTGGTCGTATGTGGTGATGACGCAGACAGGAGTTTTGGGCTCCGGCTTGCATCGGAAATTGTCGTAATCCAGATTGTCGTAGTCCCAGTTGCCTTCTATCACGAGTCCGTCGGCGTAGGTATAGATGCCGTGACCGTGTTTTCTGTTGCCGATAAACTCTCCTTCGTAGAAATCGCCAGTGGCGTATTGGCATGTGCCTTGTCCGCACAGTCCGCCGTTTTTGAACTCGCCTTCAAAACGGTTTGGCGCGCCGCTGTACTCGCCGTCGTAACTGCTCTTGAGAAGCACGCCGTGGCCGTTTCTATTGCCTTCGCGGAACTCGCCTGTATATTTTTCTGTGATGGAACTTAAGTGTATGCCAGTCTCGTCGACTTTTGTTGACTTTCCTTGGCCATGTTCTTTGTTATCGAGCCATTCGCCGACATATTCATAGGAGTGGCGTGCTCCGCCGCCTTTACTGCACTCTGAGTATTTGCCTTTTCCGCAGCGTTTGCCGTCGCGCCATTCTCCGTAATAGTCACCCCAATAGCCGTTGAGTTTGTATTCCATGTGGCCGTTGCCATGAGGAAGCCCGTCATCATTTAATGTCCCGGTGTATTTCCCTTCTTCAAAGTCTTTTTCAATGGCATCTTCAGGTATAAGTTCCATTCTGTGCTCCTCATAGAGCCGTGCACATTCTTCATCGCCTTGTTCCATGCCATGTTTCCAGTATTCCAAAGCCTGATTGACATCCGGTTCGCCAGTGCTTGATTCATAGCCTTGGTATGCCAGCTCTCCGAGATGGGAGAGGGATTCAATGTCGCCCATGTTAAAAGCCGATGCGAAGTCGATTGTCGCAAGATAAGGCGCATCGTATTCGTTTATGATACCTCTTAAAAAATATCCTCTGGCGATGTAGTTGGTGTATATCTCTGGCTCGCCGGATTTTTCATACCATTCAAAAGCTTTTTCGAGCCATTCTTTGGCTTTCTTATCATCGTCTTTTTCTTCATAATAATATGTCGCCAGCGCTACTGCCGAAGGGATGTCTTTATGGTTGGCAGCCAAGGTGAAGTATTTCACAGCTGTTTGCCTGTCTGTATCATACAGCTCGAAAGCCTGATTGCGGTATTCTGTTGCGTCCATGATGGAAAAAGATAGAAATTATTCCAAGACAATTTTTTCTGTAAAGCCGTTTCCTTTCACAAAATAGACTCCATTGTCAATGCCTTGCAAGTCCAAATTTGCGATGCCGGCGTCAAATTGTTTGTGAAGGATTGTATTTCCTTTAATATCAATAACTTCGATGGTGGTAGGGTAGTCCAACTCAATCTTAATTTGACCATTTGTCGGGTTCGGATAAACGTTAAGACTTCCTGTTGTTGTATTGTTTACTTTATCGTATGAAAGTTTGCCGGTGAAGAAGTCGTGGATATAGGTTATATAGTCGATATCGTGTTGATTGGCATTGCGATACCAGCTGTGTGTGCCACCGATGACTTTCAAAAAACGCAGTTCTTTTGTGCCTGAATAAACGTATTCCACGAACCTCAGACCGTCGTTATGCGTGTCGGGCAGGGTGTCGATTACTGGCTCGTCGGTGCAGCCGTTGGCGTTTTTCCAGTAGTTGAGGATATCGTCGACGCCGAGTCCGAGATTAGAGCCGAAATACTGGGAATAGCCGTCGTATCCCACAACGACGTCGTTGGTGCCGTGGATATGCAGCATTCTCACCGGCGCTACTGGAGTCTGGTTAGCCATGGCGAAGGTTATCAGTCCGCTGACAGGTGCTGCGGCGTTGATGCGGTCGCCGTGCTCGATAGCCATGCGATGTGACATGAAGCCGCCCATCGAGAAGCCTGTGAAGAACACGCTGTCTTGATTTATTGGATATTGCACTGCCAGACTGTCGAGGAGGGCCATCAGGAAGCCGGAGTCGTCGATGGTGCTGTTCATGAGCGCTGCGTTCCACATGCTGCCACCGCCTTCGTTGATAGCCTGCGGGATGACCACCATCCAGTTGTATCTATTGGCAACCTGTTGGAAATTATGCTCGCTGTTGACGTGCGTGATGTTGTCGCCTAAGCCGTGCAGGAAAAACAACACCGGCAATGATTCATAGTTTTCCGGAGTCTTTACCAGATATTGTCTTTGCATGCCTTGCCATTCGATGGTTTGGATTTGCGCGAAGCAGTTTCCATCGAATAATAACGTTAAAACAGCTATTAATAAGAGATTACGAATTTTCATGATGAATTATCAATTTAATTGTTAATGCTTTATTCAATAACATCCACGAATCTCACAGTAAAATCTTCACCGACTTCGACAAATTTAACGCAGAAATCCTCATCCATTTCAACGAATTGCCATTCGCCGCATTGTTGTGGAAACTGAGTCGTTTTAACCTTAAGGTCTTCACCTATTGGAACCCTTGCCACTTTGAAAGTCTCGCCAAAATCAACAATCTTGACTCTGCCGTAAAGCTTGATTTCCTGTGGGTTATTTTCTTCGTCATAGACCCAAACACAGCGGTCTTTGTCAAGATGTCCGCTTGGCGTTGTGTTTGTTGCATTTAAAAGGAAAAATAGAACAATCATTAAAATTTTCATGGTACCAAAGTTTTTAATGTTACGATTGCAAAAATACAAAGTTTTCTTTAAATTTGCAAATTATTTGAAATTGTCATGAACAAAGACAACATCTTTATAAAGGTCATGCATTATCATTTCCCTTGCGGGGAGATGATTCTCGGTTCGTTTGATGGGAAGTTGTGCCTTTGTGACTGGCCGGATGGTAGGCGCCGTACATCAACCGATATGCGTTTGCAAAGAATTCTAAAAGCCGAATTTGTTGAGGGCTCTTCAAATGTTATCGAGACGGCGCATCAACAGCTTAATGAATATTTTTTAAATCAACGTCGAGAGTTTGATATCCCTTTGCTTTTTATCGGAACCGATTTTCAGAAAAAAGTTTGGAATGAATTGCGAAACATTCCTTATGGGAAAACTGTTTCCTATGGTGAGCTGGCTCGACGAATAGGTATGCCAAAGGCAGTGCGGGCTGTTGCTAACGCCAACGCTGTCAATGCAATATCAATTATAGCTCCATGTCACCGCGTCATCGGCACCGACGGAAACTTGACAGGATATGGCGGTGGTTTGAATAGAAAGAAATTTCTTTTGGAATTGGAGAAGAATTCTTATCTTTGCAAAAAATAGAATTATGGAATCAAGAATTTCTAAAGCGGTTGAGAAGAAAAGCTGCGGTTATAACTGCGCGCAGGCTGTGCTTTGCACTTATTGCGATTTGGCTGGACTGGATGAGGAGATGGCTCATAACCTCGGGAGCGCGTTTGGTCTCGGGATGGGAAACATGGAAGGCACTTGCGGCGCTATCACTGGAGCCGGCATGGTTCTGAGTTTGGCGTCTGACGATAGGGTTAAGGCAATCCGCGGGATGAAGCAGATAATGAACAAGTTTCAGCTTCGCAACGGCGCTACGCAATGCAAGATGCTTAAGGGCGTTGAAACGGGCAAAGTGTTGCGAGACTGCTCCGACTGCGTGGCCGATGCCGCTGGATTTCTTGAAGAGATATTATTTCAGATTGAAAAATAATTATTATCTTTGCAAAGATATTAAATTGTTTAACAAAAACTAAAAAATATGAAAAGCGAGAAATTACAAGCTATAGCAGCAGAACAATTCGCGAACCGATGGGCAGGTCGCGGTTATGAAAAAGGTGATTCACAATCCTTTTGGATGGAATTGTTAACACAAGTGTATGGGGTGGATAATCCGAGCGAATTCATTCGTTTTGAAGAACAAGTTAAAGTTGATAACACAAACTTTATTGATGGTCATATTCCATCCACCAGAGTTTTAATTGAACAAAAATCAATAAAGGAAAATTTGCGTGCAGCCCGACGTCAAAGCGACGGTTCTCTGCTTACACCATTCCAACAAGCAAAAAAATACGTGGCGAACATGCCTTTATCGCAGCATCCACGATGGATTGTTACATGTAATTTTGCTGAGTTCCTAATTTATGATATGGAACAACCTAATGGAGAGCCTGAAAAAATATTCTTGAAAGATTTGGGTAAAGAGTATTACCGTTTGCGTTTTTTGGTTGATTCAAAGAGCGAGCATGTTACCAAAGAAATGGTGGTTTCATTGAAGGCTGGGGAAATTGTTGGCAAGATTTATGACGCTTTGCTGAAACAATATAATGACAATTCTTCGGAGGCTCAACGTTGGTTGAATATTCTTTGTGTTAGAATAGTCTTCTGTTTGTACGCAGAGGATGCAGGCATTTTTAATCACGATCAATTCCATGATTACCTTGCACATTATGATGCTGAAGATTTACGTAACGCTCTAGAAAAGTTGTTTGAAATCTTAAACCAACCACTGGATAAGCGCAGTAAGTATTTAAAAGAAGATTTAAAGTCGTTTCCATATACCAATGGTGGTTTATTTGCAGAGAAGATAGAGATACCTCAGTTTACTGAAGAACTGAAACAGATAATTCTTCAAAATGCCAGCTTGGATTTCGATTGGAGTGATATCTCACCTACAATTTTCGGAGCCGTTTTTGAATCGACATTGAATCCGGAGACACGTCGTAGTGGGGGCATGCATTACACTTCAATTGAAAACATTCATAAGGTAATAGACCCGTTGTTTTTGAACGACTTGCGTAAAGAACTTGATATGATTTTGGAGGAGAAAATTGAAAAACAACGTCAGAAAAAACTTGATGAATATCAAAATAAATTGTCACATTTGACATTTCTTGATCCGGCTTGTGGTAGTGGCAACTTTTTGACAGAAACATATCTATCTTTGCGTCGTCTTGAAAACGAAGTCATACGTGAGAAATATCACAATCAAATGATGATGGGTGAGTTTCTGAACCCGATCAAGGTTAGTATCCACCAGTTTTATGGTATTGAAATTAATGATTTTGCTGTTACTGTAGCGACAACAGCTTTATGGATTTCAGAATCTCAAATGCTGGCAGAGACGGAGAAGATTATTCAGCATGATATCGACTTTTTGCCTTTGAAGAGCTATGCAAATATTAAAGAAGGTAACGCATTGCGACTTCCTTGGGATAGATGGGAAAAGGTTGACAAAACACCAACACTTTATGCCAAACGGACTATCATATATCCGAAGACGGAAGAGGAGTCAGGGCCGATGGCAAGTGAAGCAATGGCGGTTTATGAAACATTAAAGATTCATACCAATAAATATGAAGCCAATCTCGTACCTGAAGAACCAGAGACGTATCATGTAAACTTTGATTACATCATGGGTAATCCGCCATTTGTAGGATATTCGCTACAAAGTAAGGAGCAGAAAGATGATTTAAAAGAATTGATGATAGGTTTTGGTAACAATATTGATTATGTAGCTGGATGGTATTACAAAGCATCTCAACTTGTTCATCACACGAATACAAAATGTGCACTTGTTTCGACCAACTCAATAACACAAGGCGAGCAAGTGGCAGCAATATGGAAACCAATGATTGAGATATTTGATATCCATTTTGATTTTGCTTACCGCACATTCCGTTGGGATAGTGAAGCTAGCCTAAAGGCTCATGTACATTGTGTTATAATTGGTTTCAGTTCTAACAATAGCCAAAACAAACAGATATCTACTATATTCGAAGGGAATCGTCAAACTGAAGTTGACAACATAAATCAATATCTGCTATCAGCACCTACTGTATTTATCGAGAGTAGAAAAACTCCGATCTGCGATGTTCCTGAAATAACAAAAGGTAGTATACCTGTAGATGATGGTAATTTAATCATTGAAGCTGATGAATATGATGATTTTATCAACAAAGAACCCAATGCTATAAAATTCATTCATCGCTTTGTTGGAGCACGCGAATATCTTCACGATTTGCCACGTTATTGTTTGTGGCTTGTGGGAGCTTCGCCAAAAGAAATAAATCAGTTACCGTTAGTTCGTGAGCGTGTGATTAAAACTAGAGATTTCCGACTTTCCAGTAACAAAGTCGCTACTCGAAAGTTTGCAGATCTTCCAACAAGATTTATGGAAATTCGACAACCTGCAACGAATTATATAATTGTACCCAGTCACTCTTCAGAGAATCGTCGATACATCCCTATGGGATTTATGTCGCCAGACGTTATATGTAGTAATGCAAACTTGATGATTCCAAACGCCTCGCTTTACCATTTTGGAATTCTTGAATCTAATGTCCATATGGCTTGGATGAGAGCTATTTGTGGGCGAATCAAGAGTGACTATCGTTATTCCAACGATATTGTTTATAACAATTTTCCTTGGCCAATAATAACAGAAGAGAAGAAATCTAAAATAGAGAGAACGGCACAAGCCATTCTTGATGCTCGTGCTATTTATACAGATTCATCGCTGGCTGATTTATATGATGAAGTAACAATGCCTTCTGAACTTCGTAAAGCACACCAAGAGAATGACCGAGCCGTGATGCAGGCTTATGGATTCCCTGTAAAATCAACATTTACAGAAAGCCAGTGTGTTGCAGAGCTATTTAAAATGTATCAACAATTAGTTGATAAAGCATTATGATTATAGAATATGAAAAAAACTTACTTTGCAAACAATAATGTTTTTCCGGGGAAGAAACTCATGGGAGAAGACAGATATAAGAGATTATATCATTATACTTCTTTTGATTCTTTTGTAAAAATATGGCTAAACAAAAATCTCCTTTTTTCTCCGATTACTAATGTCAATGATATACAAGAAGCATTCGTATCATCGTCAATTATAGATTCGAAACAAACAGATCTTGCAATACTGCTTAACAATACCAGGTTGGCTTATAAACAAATAAGTTTTACTATGGATTATGATTCTTATCTTAAAGGATGTATGTCTCCTATGATGTGGGGATTGTATGCAGATAAACGAAAAGGGGTGTGTATTGAACTAGATTATGATAAGCTGCATTTTGATGATAGTGTTATAAAAGGTATTGTAAAATATAAACAGATATTAAAAATGCATCATATTATCAGTCCACGAATTAAAACGGAAAAAGGGATCCAATACTTAATAAGAAAATTGCAAAATGAGTTATTTTTTACTAAACAGAGTGGTTGGGCTGGTGAAAATGAGTTTAGGGTGTTAAGTAAAGACCATGATTTTTTAATAATAGAAGGAGCAATCAATGCTGTATATTTAACTTCTTGTTGTAGCAAAGAGTGTTTACTTGTTGAAAAACTGGTTAATGGACAAGTACCTGTAAGGGTGTTTCATTATGATCGAGCATTGAATAATATGGCAATACCAGTAATACATGACACCAAAGAATTTAGAAAACGAAATGGAATAGAATAGTTATATAATATTTGTTGGTCATTTGTTTTTATTTATGTAAAAGATCGTCACATAAAGAATATACAAGATTTATATAGAAATAGTTTTATCATGAGCGAGACATTCAAATCACAGGCTTTAGAAGCGAATCTGGCACAGACACGATATAAGGATATCTTTATTCCTGAAGAATATAAAGCATTTATCGCGTTGAGCAAAGACTACTTCGGCATCAACAAAAGGGCATCGGAGTGCATCACCGAGTACCATCATCCGCTGTCGAACCATACCTTCGTGACTGAGGAGCTGCGCAAGATCCTGATGGATGACTTCTGGTTCTACACCCGCGACGAGGTGCCTGCCGACACGCTGAAGATACCTCTCGAGATGATGCGGAGCCTGCTGAAACCTGAAGTGGCACAAAAGCTGCGCCTTAACATCGTGGTCACGCTGATGGAATTTATTGATAAGATAGCCATTAGCCAACAGGCATTAGCCATTAGCCAACAGCCATTAGCTGTATTGGTCGAATTAGCTTTTAATATCTTGAAAGATAAATTCGAAACCAATAAGGATTGCTATATTTTGGCGACGAAACATGCTGAGCGTTACCTTGACAATGTTGCGAAAGATGAGCATTTCAACGCTTCGGCTTGCCATATTTTGCACCTGATGCTTGAGGAAAACTACCGCTATTGGCAGTCGACTTCTGAGGTCGAGAAATGGGTCTCGGACAACGCAAATATACTTTCTGATGAGGAGAAAAGCACGATAATCAAGGAGGTGGGAGAGCCGTATTTCAAAGGGTTAAATGATGCTTTGAAGGCTGCTAAGACGTGGGATGCGCTGGCGGAGATGCCTCATTTTGAACAGGTTGCGAAACATTTTACCGAGTCGGAAGAGCTGTTTAGCCATTTCATAACGAGGTTCCATTATGTGTTTTTCCTGCTGCATCTTCCTGGTATGGAAAGTCAGCGTGAGCGCTTGATTTGGAACATGGACCGTATGATGCGCGATGCCATCGATGAGATGCCGCAGAATGAGTTGATTCCGTTCATCGACACGATTTTTAGTCTCGCCAAGGAACTGCGAAAGAACTACAGCTCAGCGGTGCTTGATTTCCAGCTCACTTTGGGCAAGAAAATCATCGACGTGGACACCACCGAGATGAAGGAAATCGTTAACCATTTCGAGAAGAGTCTCATTGAATTTGGCTTCATCACGCCGGGCAACGTTTTTGTCAACGAGGATTGGCAACTGTCAGTAAATAAAGACCACATCAAGAATATAAGAGTTTGGCTGGAGCTTATCGAATACTCGAAAACGCCTTTGGAGAAGCTGCTTTCTTCGTTGATTGTGAATCTGAAATTAGGCGGCATCTTCCTGAGCGACACCGACCTTTTCCAGCGTGAGATCACGAAGATTCTGAACTCTAACATATCGCCGTATTATAAAAAGGTGAAACAGCTCGCGCGCATCTTCCCAGTGTATTTCAACGAGATAGGAGCGGAGGGCGAGATACGTAACGTCACCACCAATATGGACGAGATTGGGCTGAGACAGGATAAACTCGTGCATTTCTTGAGAAAACAGGTGCATACTGAAAGCAACAACACCTTAATTGACCTGACTTTCGATGTCTTCAAGTTCTGGAGCGACGGTAATTTGGATGAATTGAAGCCGGTATTGCCGAAAAATGTGTTTGAGGCGATTGATATGAATAGCGAGTATTTCGTTCATATTCATAACCTTGTGCAAATGATGTGCGAGATATCGAGCCTCAATCCGGAAGACGTCCTGATGCTTTCGCGTGACGACTACGAGAGCCTTATTAAAAAAGCTGCCGACAGAATTGATCTTCAAGGTGAGATTTATGACCGCGAGCACATGCGTCTCATGGACATCCGCGATCTGTATGCTTATTTGAGAGAAAAATACAGCTTCGAGAGTGTCAATATTTTTGCGTATCTGCGCAATTATTCGTTTATCTCCGACAAGGAAATCGACGAGTTTGAACAAGCTTTTAAATCTAAGGATTTTAAAAAGTCGATAACGATGATTTACACCTTCATGGAGAAGCTGAAGGGCATCATTTTCAACCCGGAGCAGAGCGAAGGTTGGGAGAATATCTATCATAAACGTCATATCGCCATCGGAATCCCGTCGATGTACGGCACTTATCGTGAAAACAAATTCGAGGCAATGGGCTTGACTTTCAGGCTCGAACGTGTCGTGACCCAGCAGATGGAGAAGGTGGTGCAGAGCATCAACCTTGAATATATCTCCGAAAGGACGCTTAATCAGATTTATATCATTTTACGATATTTCCGCGACGGTCTGGCGCTCGACGGCATCACCAACCAGAGTTTTAACTCGAAACTCGACATGCTGCGCTACAGTTTGACCTCGCGAAGCTTCTCGTTTGGCCAGTATATCAACATCTTCCAGTTTATCGCTGAAGATGTCAGACGCATCATTATCAAATACTTCCTGAAGTCTTACGAATATCCGCTGAAGGTGGTCATCCCGCAGCTTTTCGACCCTGAAGGGAAACTCAACGAGCGTGAAACGGCTGCTCTGATAAGTAAGAAATCAGAGGAATTCCACCGTGATATGCTTTCGGATGCGTTCCTGATGCAGCCGCTCGACAATTTCATCGGACGTATTCTGACTTCTTTGAGAACAATGGAGGCTACGCTTGATCCGAAGCTTATAGGTGATATTATGACGTACAACTCCGAGATGCTGATCAGTCCTTTCTGGACGCCGACGCCGAAGATGGACAACCAGGTGTTTATCGGCAATAAGGCAAACAACCTGAAGACCTTGTATCTTAAGGGCATGCCGGTGCCTCCTGGCTTTGTAATCACCACTGAGGCGTTCCGTCGTAACGATACTATCAACGCCATTCCTGAACTGAGAAATGAGATTCACAGCATGTTGAAACATTTCATGGAAGAGTTGGAACGCATCTCCGGAAGGAAATTAAACAACCCGGAATTGCCGTTGCTCGTCTCGGTGCGCTCAGGTACCGCTATCTCAATGCCTGGTGCTATGGATACGTTTTTGAACGTAGGCCTTAACGACGAACTTGTCGAGAAAATCGCTGAAGATCCTGCAAAAGCTTGGGCTATCTGGGATTCATACCGTCGTTTCCTGCAGAGCTGGGGCATGGCGAAAGGCATACACCGTGACTTTTTCGATGAGGAAATCAACAGCTTCAAATCGAAATATAATGTCAAGCAGAAAGTCGATTTCAAGGCTGAGCAGATGCGAGAGATGGCTTATTCATACAAGAAAATACTTGAAAATCATGGTGTTGTGCTCGAACAGGACCCGTTTAAGCAGATTGTCGGCTGTGTGAATATGGTGCTTGACTCATGGAATTCGGAGCGTGCGCTGGCATATCGTCGTCATCTTTGGATTTCGGAGAACTGGGGTACTGCAGTCATTGTTCAGCAGATGATCTTTGGAAACATCAGTGAGGTGTCGGGCACTGGCGTGGTGTTCACGCAGAACCCGCACCGCGAGCGTCCGGGCGTGCATCTGTATGGCGACTTCACCATGCGCAGCCAGGGTGAGGACATCGTGGGCGGACTCGTGAAGCCGTTGCCGATTGGCGAGACGCAGCGTAAGGCAGCAAACCTCGATGGACCGTCAATGCAGACAGCACTTCCGGAGATTTATAAGAAGATTTATTCCATTGCGAAGACATTGACCGAAGACCTCGGTTACGCACCTCAAGAGATGGAGTTTACCTTTGAATCTGATAAGCCTGAAGACTTCCATATCTTGCAGATCCGCGACCAAGACCTGAAGCTTGAAGATACTGTCAACGCCTTCGTGCAGTCGCCTACTGAGATGAATCAGATTGGACGCGGCATGGGCATAGGTGGCGGCGCCATGAACGGTCTCGTCGCATTTAACGAACTGGATATCAAAATATTGCGTAAAAACTATCCTGGTGAGAATGTCATCCTTGTTCGTCCTGATACAGTTCCTGATGACATCGGCTTGATTTTCGACACCGACGGATTACTTACTGCACGAGGTGGTGCCACTTCGCATGCTGCAGTCACAGCGGTACGTCTCGGAAAAGTCTGCGTGGTGAGCTGCATCGAGCTGATGGTCGACGACGAGAGACATTGTGCCGAGCTCAACGGTCACAAACTAAAGGAAGGCGACAAGATAGCTATCGACGGAAATCTTGGTTTGGTCTATCTCGGACATTACGCTACCGAGAAAATGAAACTGGGAAACGGATACAATTATTAGTTAGAAGTTGTTAGTTAGCAGTTAGTGATTTTTAAATTTCTAACGGCTAACTGACAACTTCTAACTTTTAACTAACAACTTCTAACTTCTAACTATTTAAAGTAGCGGTTGTAAAGTCCTTCAAAGCCTTTGCCGTGGCGGGCTTCGTCTTTTGCCATCTCGTGGACGGTGTCGTGGATGGCGTCGAGGTTGCGTTCTTTTGCCACGCGGGCGATGCGCATCTTCTCTTCGCAGGCACCGCATTCAGCCACCATACGTTTGTAGAGGTTGGTCTTGGTGTCCCAAACCACCTCGCCGAGCAGTTCGGCGAAACGTGCGCAGTGGTCGGCCTCTTCAAAGGCATAACGTTTGAAAGCCTCTGCAATCTCAGGATATCCTTCACGGTCGGCCTGACGGCTCATAGCAAGATACATGCCGACCTCGGTTGCCTCTCCCATAAACTGGGCGTTAAGGTCTTTAATCATCTCATCACCTGTGCCTTTGGCGATACCGACGACGTGTTCGGTCACAAAGTTAAGAGCAGCGCTCTCGTCGAGGACCTTCCATTCAACAATCTGTTTACACTGTGGGCATCTTTCAGGAGCTTCTTCTCCTTCATAAACGAAGCCGCAAATTGGACATACGAATTTTTTCTTCATGATAATTTATTTTTAGTTTAGAATATTATTAGTCTTTAGTCTTTAGTCTTTAGTTGTTAGTCTTTAGTTATTAGATTTTTCTAACGACTAAGGACTAACGACTAAAAACTTTTATTTCATTGCATGTTTGTATCCATTGACCTTGTTCCAGTCACCTCTTGTGAAGTCAGGCATCTTCACCGGCATGCCGTGATTTTCGATTGATGCTGCCGATAGCTCTCCGATGCATGACCATTCAGCGGCGTCGTAGACATCCTCATCGAGAGGCAGACCGTTCTGCAGGCAGTAAATCAGGCGGTAATCCATGATGAAGTCCATGCCGCCGTGGCCGCCGACTTTCTTTGCCAACGCCTCGATATCTTTAGCAATAGGATGGGTGTATTCCTTCATGATCTTTTCGCGGACGTCCTTTGGCACGAAGCCGTGCACGTTGAGATGCTGACCTTCGGCAAGGAATCCTTCCGGAAGATTTTTATCCATGAGAGTAAATCCCTCGATAGGATATTTGTTCGCAAAACCTTCAGTACCGGTGAGCTGGTAAAGTCTGTTGTAAGGTCTATAGGTATAAACGTTGTGTTCAATCAATATGGTCTTACCGTTGTGAGTCTCGATCATGGTGGTGGTCATATCGCCGTTTGCGAATTCGTCGGTGCCCATCATCTCTTTGGCTATTTTCTTGCCGTTATATGAAGGAGTGCTCATCGAGACGAGATAATCCATCTTGTCGCCACGGTGGATGTCGAGGACTTGGCAGACTGGTCCGAGACCGTGTGTGGCGTACACGTCGCCGCTGTGTTTCTGATTGTAGTCGAGGCGCCAGTTGCCTTGATATTCATGCCAATAAGGCTCAAGGTTATGGATGTATGCGCCTTCGCCGTGAATCACCTCGCCGAACAAGCCCTGTTTCGCCATGTTGAGTGCTGTCATCTCGAAGAAGTCGTAGGTACAGTTTTCGAGCATCATGCAGTGACGGCGGGTCTGCTCAGAGACATCGACGAGCTTCCAGCAATCCTCGACGGATGTGGCTGCCGGCACTTCGACAGCTACGTGTTTGCCGTGTTGCATGGCATAGACCGCCATCGGGACGTGTGTCTGCCAATTGGTGCAGATGTACACAAGGTCGATATCGTCGCGCTCGCAAAGCTGCTGATATGCTGTCTCACCAACATATTCCGCGGCAAGCGGCAACCCTTTTTGCTCTAAAATCTCTTTCTGAACCTTCTCAACATTTTCCGGAAGGAGGTCGCACAAAGCCACAATCTTAACATTATCAATGAATGTCATGCGGTAAACTGCGTCAGGACCGCGCATTCCGAGACCGATGAAGCCGATGCGAACGGTGTCGATAGGCTCAGCGGCAAACTGAAGCATACTCGTCTGACCGTTAACACGTTGTGGCTCGTCGAAGACGATGACGTTATCTTTTATCTGATAATTTTTCCCGTTTTTGCTGTCGCTTTTGCAACCAATCATTACAATGCAAAGTAGCAAAAGCATCGCATTAATAGTAGTAGTTAATTTTTTACTTTTCATAATGATGAATTTGAAGTGTAAAAATACAAAATTTTTTCATACAAATTATATTTATTTCTATTTTTACAAAAATTTTTATCATGGAAAATTTACTCGAAATAGTTGCGAAATTTGACGTGTCAGCAGAGGTGACTGACGTGAAGCCGATGGGCGAGGGGCTGATTAACGACACTTACAAAGTCTTTGTTGACGGCTCCGATAAGCCGAGATACGTCCTTCAGCGCATCAACAATGCCATTTTTCAAGATGTCGATATGCTGATGGATAATATTAATAAGGTGACGGATCATTTGAGAAAGAAAGGAAAAAAGACGTTGAAGTTTTATCCTACAGAATCAAAAAAATATTACTATTTGGATGAGATTTCTCCACTCCCTGCGGTCGGTCGAAATGACGGAAAAAAAGATGGCTCAAAATATTGGCGGTTAATGGATTATGTGCCGGATTCTATAACTTATCAGACTGTCAATCCACATTACTCTTACCTCGCTGGCAAGTCGTTTGGTGAGTTTGAGTCGCTTTTGGCAGATATCAATGAGCCTCTTGGTGAGATTATTCCCAATTTTCACAACATCGAATTCCGCTTGAAACAGCTTCGTGATGCAGTCGCTGAAGATAGAGTCGGACGTGTGGCAGAAGTGCAGTATTATCTTGATGAGATCTTCAAACGTGAAGAAAAAATGACCGTTGGTGAGCGGCTTTTCCGTGAAGGTAAACTGCCGAAACGCATCTGCCATTGCGACACTAAGGTCAATAACATGCTGTTTGATAAAGATGGTAATGTGTTGTGTATCATCGATTTGGATACTGTTATGCCAAGTTTTATTTTCTCGGATTTCGGTGATTTTTTAAGGACTGCGGCCAACACTGGAGCCGAAGACGACCCGAATCTCGACAATATTGATTTCAATATGGAGATTTTCAAGGCATTCACGAAGGGTTATATCGAGGGCACTAAAGACTTCCTTCTTCCAATAGAAAAAGAGAACCTTCCGTATGCGGCGCTGCTGTTCCCATACATGCAGACTGTTAGGTTTTTGGCTGATTATATAAACGGCGACACCTATTATAAAATAAGGTATCCCGAACATAATCTCGTTCGCACCAAAGCGCAATGGCGATTGTTTGAAAAGGCGGAGGAGAAGGAGCCTGAGATGAAAAAATGCTTGACATTTTAATATTTTTTATTATTTTTGCAGAAATTTAAATTCATAAATTATGAGAAGACTCTTTTTAACTTTATTTATGGCACTGACACTCTGCTTGAGCGCCTGTGCAGACGGAAGACCGATTACATTTGAACAACTTCCGGCAAATGCCCAAACTATTATCACTCAAAATTTTGTAAAAGAGAACATCCTGTTTATCACAGTTGATACTGAGCTTTTCGGCACAGAATATGAAGTGAAATTCAACGACGGTAAGGAACTTGGTTTTGATGGTAGCGGTAACCTTAAAAAGGTTGACTGCCAGTATGAACGTGTTCCTGATGCACTTATCCCGGCACAGGTCTTGCAGCAGGTTCAGGCATCATATCCAAACGCTTTCATCGTAGAATGGAAATCAGATGACGGACGATGGAAAGCTGAGTTAAACAACACTCTTGAGCTTATTTTCAACAAAAAATATCAGTTAGTTGGTATAGATGACTAGATAAAAGAGTAGAGTTAAAAGTTAAAAGAGAGCGTAAAGCGGTAATATCTGCCGCATTGCGCTCTCTTATCTTTTATCAGTTATCCTTTAACTTCACTCTGTCGGGATGTCTTTGTTCACATTCTTCGAGCCCCACAAGGCGTAGAATAGCAGGTAAGCCAATCCCACGACAATCACCCAGTAGCTCTGGAGATAGCCTGTGCCGCCGTTGGCGTCGACGATGGCGTTCATGAGCAATGGCAGGATACCGCCGCCGCACACCAACGTCATAAAGATACCGGAAGCTTTCTCGGTGTATTTACCCAGGCCTTCCACTGCGAGGTTGAAGATGCCGCCCCACATCACTGAGGTGCAGAGTCCGATCAACATAAGGAACGCTGCGTTGAGAGGTATTCTCTCGAAACCGAATCCGTCAGCGCCGTCGAATGCAGGCACATGAACCATTGTTGAAGGTCCGAACATTCCTAACAAGGTAAAGATGATGCCGAGACATGAAACAGTGGTAAGCATTGTTTTTGCTGACACTTTATTGCCGATGATACCGCCGATCAGACGGCCGATAAGCATCAGGAACCAATATGTCGCAGCTACTGAAGCGGCTACGTCGTCGGCCTGTACATCGGCAGGGAAGATGTTCATGTGAGGGTTCTGCAGCCATTTGTGCAAGATGTTCGGGATACCGACTTCGACACCGACATAGATGAAGATGCCTATTGCACCTAAAACGAAATGACGGAACGCCATAGGACCTTTGCCGTCGTCGGCTTTCTGAGCAACGACTTTCTGCTCATTTTCAGGGATGTCGGTTCTCTTGATGACAATGAATGCGATGGCGAAGATTGCCAGAGCGGTGTACATCAACGGGAACACGTCACTGATCTTAGCCTCTACGATGCTCGGGATGAGCAGTCCTGTGATGACGATAACAGCTGTTCCCATCAAGGAATTGAAGCTGCCGCCAATCTGGATGAGCTGGTTACCTCTGTTGCCGCCGCCACCGAGCTTGTTAAGCATCGGGTTGACCACGGTGTTGAGCAAACACATGCTGAAACCTGCGATGAAGGCACCGATAAGATAGACGAAGAAACTCTCAAAAACGCCTGAAAGCGTCTGAATGCCGACACCAATAAAGCCGACAGTCACTGCGATGAGAGCTGTTGTTTTGTAACCTCTCTTCTGAAGCAAATTACCGGAAGGGATACCCATCACAGCGTATGCGATGAAGTTGGCGAAAACACCGAGTGTACCTTGCCAGTTCGGGATGTGGAACTGGTGTTTCAAGATATCACCCATCGGTGACGCCAGATTGGTCACGAATGAAATCATTCCGAAAAGCAAGAACATCACGATAATCGGAATGGTGTAATTCTGTTTGTTTTCAACTTTTTCTGCCATAATTTTCTTTTATTTAAATGTCAATTATATCCTGTACGGAAAAGGCATGCCTTGTCCCTACCATAAATTCTTTGGATATACGCCTTTATCAATGAGATTCTGAATCTTCTTCACGACATCCGGCTTATCCTCTTTGTATGTCACACCGAACCAGACGGCGTCGCTTGACAACACTTTGAGTTTTGCTTTCTTGGCGTTGATAAGGTTGTTGACCATCAAAGGAATGTAAAACTCGGCTTTGATGTTGGTCTGGGCCGGACCGTCCAAGAACTCTTTGAAGCCTGCTTCGAGGTATCCCAAGAAATCAGGTGTGAAACCGAAGAAGTTCATTGATACGAGGGTGTCGAGTGGGAGAGAGTGCTCGCCTGTCTCGTCGGTATATGCTGCACCTTCAGCTGTCTTTGCGATAGAGGTGCGCTCGACGATGGTCTGCAGGTAGTTGCATCTGTTTGATGTGCACACGCCGCGTGACACTGTGCCGAAGTCCGACAAGGTGTTTTTCAGTTTGTAGGCTACCATTGAATATGCGCCGGTTTTTCCTTCGCATTCCTGGAGGTATTTAGCCAAAACTTCGTATGCCTCTTTGCCATAGAAATCGTCGGCGTTGATCACTGCGAACGGTTCGTGAATCACGTTGGCTGCCATAAGGACAGCGTGACCTGTTCCCCAAGGTTTCACACGGCCTTCAGGCACTGTGTAGCCTTTCGGGAGGCACTCAAGACCTTGATAGACATACTCTACCGGGATGCCGAACTTCTCGCTGCTGTTCACCTTCTCGAAAGCCTCTGCGAAGTCTTTACGAATCACAAATACGACTTTTCCGAATCCTGCGCGCTTGGCGTCATAGATAGAATAATCCAAAATCGCTTCATTGTTTGGACCTACACCGTCCATCTGCTTCAGGGCTCCATATCGTGAACCCATTCCAGCTGCTAAAACTAATAATGTTGGTTTCATTTTTATTGCTTTAAATATTATTTTCGTATCATCCGGTACGCACAACACATGCGTTGCGCCTACGGAATTCATTGTATCCTACGGGCTCCATCCGATATGATTACATCATAAATTTTAGGATAATGCCCGAACTTTTTATTGAATTTCTCTTTTGCTGTGGCGATGAACTTGTCGTAGAGTTCCGCTTTCACAAGGTTTATTGTGCATCCGCCGAAGCCGCCGCCCATCACACGTGAGCCGGTGACGCCGCATTCCTTGGCGATGTCGTTGAGGATGTCGAGCTCGTCGCAGCTCACCTCGTATTCCTTGCTCATGCCGTGATGTGTGCCGAACATACGGTCGCCGACGGTGGCGTAGTCGCCTCTTTCGAGGGCGTCGCAAACATCGAGGACACGCTGTTTCTCACCGATGACGTACTTGGCGCGCATGTAATCCTCTTGCGATATCTCATTTTTAACCTCGTCGAGCATCTGCATCGTGGCATCGCTGAGATATTTCACCTCAGGATGCTTTGTAGCGATGTGAGCGCAAGCATTTTCGCACGATTCTCTGCGTTTGTTGTATGCCGACAATGCCAGCTCGTGTTTCACCACGGTGTCGAGCAAAACCACCTTATATCCTTTCGGGTCGAAAGGGAAATACTCGAACTCCATCGTGGCGCAGTTGAGGCGCATCAGATGGCCTTTCTTGCCAAAGATAGAGGCGAACTGGTCCATAATGCCGCATTTCACGCCGCAGTAGTTGTGCTCAGTCGATTGCCCGATGCGTGCCAGTTCAAACTTGTCGATACCTAAGTCATAGATGTCGTTCAACGCGAAGGCGAAGGTGCTTTCCAGTGCCGCTGACGACGACATTCCAGCTCCAAGCGGGACGTCGCCGGCAAACACGCAGTCGAAACCTTTCGGCTGGAAACCGCGTTTCTGCATCTCTCTTACGACACCGAAAATATATCTTGCCCATGCTTCTTTCGGAGCGTCATCCTCGCGCATACCAAACTCCGCCATAGCCTTATAATCCATGGAGTAGGCCCTGATTTTACCGAGTCCGTTTGGATTTATAGCTGCATAAATGCCTTTATCAATGGCTCCCGGGAACACGAAGCCTCCGTTATAATCGGTGTGCTCGCCGATGAGATTCACACGACCTGGTGAGGTGTAAATCCTTAACTCGTTGCCAAACAATGAGTTAAATTTGTCTTTTATAGCTTTAATATCCATCATCGTTTTATAAATGTCTTTACGCTCTTATCGTTTTTGCCTAAAACCTCAACCAGATACATCCCTGATTCAAGGTCAGAAAGGTCGAGAACGGCTTCCTTGTTATTGATGGTCATCTCCATCACCTTGACGGAAAGAATGTTGTAAATGCTGATATGCTGAATGTCATCATCCGCACTGATTGTCAATATATTATCGACAGGGTTAGGATACATTCTGGTCTCAATACCTGTTGTCTCGCCAACCGAAGTGATGGTGTCTGTCGCCACAACTTTCACATTGTCGATGAACCATGAATATGTCAAGATATCGCTGCCGTTGTTATGTGCGCGGAATCTCAATCTGATATTCTGTCCTTGATATGCCGACAGGTCGAGTTGCACAGGTTCTTGGAACTGGTTGACCCATTCAGGTTGGTCGACGGCGTCCCAGAGTGTTGTCCATGAGCCTGTGTTAGTGTTCAAAACATCGACTTTATAATGATCCTGGTATACTGAAATTCCGTATTGGCAGAATGTCTCAAAGGTGAGTGCTGTCGGGCGGTTGATTGCCATTAAAGGTGTTATGAGGCTCTCGTCCTGCGGGCCCCATTCTTCTGATTCATCCCATTCCACGCCTGCCATGCGCTCGCCTTGTGGAGGCACAACATAATATTCGTCACCGAAATAGTTTGTGGCATATTCTGCACGGAATCTGTACCATGAGAACCAGCTCATCTGGAGCGATTCGATACTCCATCCTGCTGGCGGGAACTGCTCATCCTCAAAGCCTTCGAGAAGGATAGGAGCCTGCCAGTCCCAATGCAAGTAGTATGGGTCTGAATCGGCTGTGTGACCTAGTTCGTCTGCCATGTGGAACACGATGCTTGCTGTAGTGTGGTTAGGCTGTGCCGGCAATGTGGCTGTAAAGTCGTAGTTGGCTTTTGCCGATTTTGTCAGTGTGATATCGTGTGATTGACCGTCGATGGTGTATGTAGCCAGCATCTGGTTTGGCATATTCGACTCGTCGTAAACCCTCAAGGTGATGTCCATCGGGGTGTCTGCCCATGTCTGAGTGCCTTTGAGTGACACCACAACAGGCGGGTCGTTGTCTTGTGATGTCGAGTTGATATAGATGTCGTCGATGCAGAGGTTCCATCCGTAACCGCTCACGGCTTCGAATATGACGAAACCGTAGCCTTCAGGGCTGTCGAAACTGTAGCTGTATTCGTACCAGTCGCTAACTTCGCCAACCACAGGCTCCATCATGGTGTTGCGGTGCACTGTGCCGAGCAAGGTACCATCGGCTATATCGGTGGTCGGGGAGTAGTACACGTTGATTCTGTCAGGTCTGTTGATGTTGTTGTTGAAATTACGGAAAATCCAGTAACGTATGGTGTTATCCGTTGCGCTGAGCTGCATCTTAGGGGTGACCAATAATGCTGATTTGCCTTCCGGATTGGTGTAGCAGTAAAAACGTGCCATGGCTGTGCTTTCGTTGTGTGGGGTGCATGCCGGCCAGTCGTTGGAAGTGACGCGTTCATAGATGTAGTTGCCGTCTGTGGTGAAGTTCTGCCATCCCGCAGGTGGGAAAACACTGCCGTCGAAACCTTCCATAATTGGGAATGTGCTGACAGGCTCCAAAGCAGTGATTTTGTAGTCTGCCGACTGTGTAGGTGCTGAATGTGATGATGTCACGTCGAATGTGGCGTGTACCTCCTGGTTGTTGCTGAGGTTCATCGGCAGAGTGGCTTTTGCGACCAGCTCGACAGAGGTGTTGTAGTTCAAACTGACCTGGCTGACCTGTGTGCCGTTTTGATAGAACTCCATCGGCATTGAGCATGTGTTGGCAAACTGATATGTGTCGTTCTGCTCGCCGGTGTTGCTGAGCAAGAAACGCAGATAAACCGACTCGCCGAAATAGGCTGTGGTATCGGCTGTGAGCTGTTCCACATCGAAATAATATTGCGCTGTCTGCTCAATGATGACGTCGTCGATTGACAGATACCAAGGTGAGTTGGTGGCTGTGCTGTGGAATCCAACATAAAAGGTTCCTGAGCTTGGAGCCTGAAACACGCCCGATGCCTGCTCAAACTGTTCGTTATCGATAATAAAATCAGGTATTACCGTGACTGTCATCGCTGATGGGGTTGCGCTCGCACCAGCCTTGATTTCAAGGTTGAAATGGTCGACATGCCATGTTGAATACCAGAACGAGACGCGGTAGTAGTTGCCTGCTGTCACGTTGATTTCCCTGTAAATCCAGACATCTGAGTTATATGAGGCATACATGTACCAGTCGCCGGTGTGTGGCTTACGTCCGCGGGCTACATTGTCGTCGGGAATGGTGATGCCTGCTTTCCAGCCGTTGTCGTTGCAAATCCATCCGACAGGTGTCTGGTCAACAGTATTTCCTGTCTCAAATCCTTCATCCACAATGACTTGTGCGAAAGCCATCGCGCTGATGAACAATGCAATAAATGTCAAGTAAAATTTTCTCATATTTTGTAGATTTTAGATTTATTTCATTATTATTTAAGTTCTTTAAGTCTGTTTTTCGCATAAAAGTTGCCTTGTTCAGCCGCTTTTTGATACCATTTTATGGCCTCTTGCTTGTTTCTCTTGACTCCAATACCATGGTCGTAGCATTTGCCAACATTAGCTATACCGTAATCACTGCCCAATTCAGCTGCTCTCATATAATACTCAAAAGCCTTTTTCTTGTCTTTCTTTACAACTTTGCCTTTCTCATAAAACAATCCTAAGTTGTTGTAAGATGGTGCATGATCTTGTTTCGCTGCCTCCGTATACAATTCATAAGCTTTTTTGTAGTCGGATGTAACTCCATAGCCATTCTCGTAGCAATATCCCAACATGTGTAACCCTCTTGCATTATTTTGGTTGGCAGCTTTTTCATACCATTTAACGGCTTCTTCATAACTGTGATCTATGCCATAATTAAAGCCATAATATAGATCTCCGATATTTGCATCAGCATCAGAATAGCCCATCTCAGAGGCCTTTAAGTACCAAGTAAGTGCTTTTTTATTGTCTTTGTCTACGCCAATCCCATATTCATAAAAATGGCCAATATTGTTACACGCAATCATATTGCCCTGATCCGCAGCCATTTTCTCCCATTTAAATGCCTCTTTTTCGTCTTTTTCCACTCCCAATCCTTTTGCATAACAATAGCCCAGATGATGTTGTGATTCGGCAAATCCTCTTTCAGCGGCATAGCGGTATAATTTTACGGCCTCTTCTTTGTCCTCTTTGACACATTGTCCATAATAATACCAAGTGCCTAATGTGTTTTTCGCTGGCATAAATCCATTGTTGGCTGCTTTTGTTAACCAAAAGAGAGCCTCGTCGCATTTTTCCGTTCCTTTGTACGACTTGGCTAAATTATACATCGCGACATCATTGTTTTGCTCGGCGGCTCTCTGGTACCATTCCAGTTTTTCATTGCCTTTGCAGAAAAGAGCTCCGTAAAAGTTTTGAGCCCCAGCCAAGCCTTGATCCAATGCCAACTGGCACCATCTAAGACTTTCTAGGGAGTCTTTTTGCACACCTTGACCGTAATAATAGCAATATGAAAGGTTGATCTGTCCTGTGGAATTGCCTTGTTCCGCCGATGTTCTGAACCACTGGACGGCTTTCTCATAGTCTTGCTCGACGCCTTTGCCTGTATAATAACAAGCTCCGAGGTTGTTTTGAGCCGCTGCGTCGCCGTCTTTTACAGCCTCTTGAAACACCTCAACCGACTCGCCGAAATCAGTCGTGGTTTGATATTCGATAGCAGTGGCTTCGCTAAGCGGATAAAGGCCTACATATTGATTGTAATAATACAACTCTTCGTAGTTGTTGGCAACGCGGACCGTCAGTCCCAGCTTATCTTTCGCGTTGCCCTGACCGTATTTGTTTGTCAATGTCAGCTCATATCCTTTTTTGCCTTTCATGGTAATTGGGAAATAAAACTCAGTAGAACTGAAATCAGGATGCGAAATCTTCAGATATGAGGCGTAATAGCTGATATACAGCCACACTTCACCGACCATATTCTCAACTATGATATACGTCTGCGCGTCACCTTGAAAAAGCAGTCTGGCTCGCTGCTGCTCGTTGATGTTTTCCGTTTTTATCTTTAAAACCGCGAATGGCTTGTCGTTGTCATCATATTGATAATCAGGGTCCTCGTTGATGTTCACAAAGCCGACAACCTCCTTGAACGAACCCGGCTTCACCTCGAGTTGCGACAATGCCGGAATCGTCAAAAGCACTGCAATTATTAGGATAAAAGTCTTTTTCAAGATATATTTTATATTTTAACCATGCAAAGATATAAAAAAGTTTGTAATTTTGTATCATGAAAAATATTATTTTAATAACAATAACACTGGCCTTGTTTTCATGTACGAAAGCGCCAGAACCTCTTTATCCAGTGCCGACGGCCGAGCAGCTCGAATGGCAAAAAATGGAGACTTACGCCTTTATCCATTTCGGTCTCAACACCTTTAACGATATGGAATGGGGCTATGGTGACACTCCTGCATCGACTTTCAATCCAACTGACCTCGACTGCCACCAATGGGCTGCGACGCTTAAAAATGCAGGCATGAAAGGTGTCATCCTCACCGCCAAACATCATGACGGTTTTTGCCTTTGGCCGACAAAATCAACAGATTACAATATCTCTAAATCACCTTATAAAAATGGGGCAGGGGACCTGGTTAAAGAGCTTTCCGACGCTTGCCGCAAATATGGTTTGAAATTCGGAATCTACTGCTCGCCTTGGGATAGAAACAACGCTCGCTATGCTTATCCGGAGTATGTTGAAACCTATCATCAACAGATTCAGGAACTGACAAGCAATTATGGTCCATTGTTTGAGTTCTGGTTCGACGGTGCCAACGGTGGCGACGGCTATTATGGCGGTGCAAACGAGACACGCTCCATCGACCCCGACAACTATTATGATTATCAACGTGCCAAGGATACGGTGCTGGCTCGCAATCCCAATGCGATGATATTCGGAGGTCCTTACGGAACGGTCCGCTGGGTGGGAAACGAGAAGGGCTTCGCTGGAACCACTAACTGGTGCAATGCACCCCAGATAACGAGTCAAACTGATTGGGAAATCAACACTTATGGCGATGAAAACGGCACCGAATGGCTGCCGGCAGAAGTCGATGTGTCGATTCGTCCCGGCTGGTTCTATCATCATAATGAGGATTCAAAAGTGAAGTCTGTCGACGAACTGTGCGACATATATTATCAAAGCGTCGGTCGCAACGCCAACCTTTTGCTGAATTTCCCTGTCGCCCTCGATGGCAAGATTCATCCCATCGACTCTGCTAATGCTTTGGAATTTTGCAAAAAGATTTCTAATGAATTGAATTACAATCTGTTAGCAAACGCCAAAGTGAAAGCCGACAATGAACGCGGCCGACATTTCTCAGCTTCAAAGGTCAACGATAACAATCCTGACACCTATTGGGCCACCGATGATGACTATCCTTACGGAACAATCTCATTCTCAATGGATAAGCCTGTCATAATGAGCCGCGTCATGATTCAGGAGTATGTGCAACTTGGCCAGCGTGTGAAATCGTTTTATCTTGAAGGCGAAAAAAACGGTCGTTGGTTCAGGATTAACCCTGATGAAACCCTAACGACCGTTGGATATAAACGTATAGTGCGCTTTGCACCTGTAGAAGTCGACAAGCTTGTCATTTATTTTGAAGAAAGCCGCGGACCTCTTTGTATCAGCAACATAGAAGCCTATTAAAGGCTCTTGCCTTTTTTGCGATTAGCGACAGCGTAACCGGCGCCCATGGCTGTAAGTATGAGCAACCCGCTACCGAGAGGTACTGCCGAATTGTCTAAATAATCACCATGTACATTTGGTAAAACAATATATTCATTAATATCGCTTCTGTAAATATCATCATTAGCCAAGTTCCAGTTAAAGAATGCATCAGTCTGCGCGTTGGCTGTTGAACCAATTGTTATAATCAATGCTATCGCTAATAATATTTTTTTCATTTTTATTATCCTTTAATATATTATTTAACAACTATTTTCTGTGTTTTCTCATTCATTTTTAAAATATAAACTCCTGTAAGCTCAGGTTTTGCAATTGTCTCAACGCCGTTAATGCGCTGGTTTGCAATCATACGTCCCATAACATCGAACACCTGCAGCTCACCTTCTCCGTCAACTATGATGTCGTCTCCGTTCTGATATGCAAAGATGCCGTTTTCTTCGGAAACGTTGTTGAATACAAGTTTGAATCTCGCAGCTCTGTCGGCAGGCGATCCTGTGAAGGTATATGAAGAATTCTCACTCAAATCGATGATGTCGTTAGTGAATAAATCGATGAGTTGAATACCATTGATATCGGTGTTTTCACTTGCAAAGCTGATTGTGTAATAGCCAAATTCTTTTGCCTTGAAATGCACATCGACATCACTGCGACGATCTGAATGTATAATGGCATACTCATCATGATTGCGCGGAATGTAAATGTTGGCGTTTTGTTCGCCGAAGTAGAACTTGCCGAGCTGGCCGCCTTCGTTGAAATTCACTATAGCCTTGTCGAGCGTTGAATTGTCGCGTGAGTTGGCCTGGGTTAACGCGATGGTGAGATGACCCTGGTCGTTTGTCGCGGTAAATGGAACGTCTTTGATGAAATTGACTATCTCATCAGACGTCTCAGCATAAACTATGATGCCGGTGCAAGCAGGAATTTTTGTAGGCACATATTCATCGAAATTGGCAACCACTGGCTCGATGCCTGTGCCTTCAGCGTTCATCCTGTAGAAAGCCCTGTTGACGTATGCATCCGCTATAAACGGGTTGCCAACGAGATTCCAGCCTTGTTCAAGTGGCACGTCTTTTAAGCTCCCACTGACAAACGGTTCCTGGAAGGCGATGGTCTTTGTTTCCTTGGTGGCGTAAAGGTAGCCTTTGCCGTTTATTAAACTGATAAAGTCGTTTTTATGTAGCTGATAGTTTTCCCACATCATGCTGTATGGATTCAAGCGGTAGAGGTCGTAGTCGTATATTATTGGGGAGTAACTGATTATGTCTCCTAAGAGACCTTCAACATCTACAATTGGCTGAGGGTTGGCTGAAGGCGAGGCGATGAATACCCATTTATCGTTGCCGTTTTCGTAGCCCGTCACTTCAATAGTGCGGCATAATATCGATGCCACCTCTGTGTCACCTGAAGGCATCAAGAAGGTGTTGCCATTAATATCGTTGTCGGATGATCCTGGGAAGCTGTATGCATAATGGTATTTGTAGCCTGTCGCTAGCGGCTCGTTGGTGAGGGTGACAATGGTGATGCCGGCGATAAAGTAATCTTCACCGCCAATTTCTATTGTTTTGTTACCGCTAGCTGTCACGTCGTTTGGTGTGGTGACAGTGTAGACGCCGCGGGCGCCGTTGCAGTCGCTGCCGTTGCAGCCTATATCGGAAGTCTGGCTTCCCACGGTGCAGCAGCGGTAGTAGTTGTCGGTGAGGTTGCCGCTGTTATTGCCGACGATGGCACCGCTATATGTCAATTGTGGCATGGTAGTTCCCCAGACGATGCAGTCGCGTATGGTGCCGCCTGAGTAGTTGAAGCCTGCGATGCCGCCACAATAATTGACAGTCAGATTATTATCTGTCGAGAGGGTTGCCCTGCTGGTGCAGTCCTTGATGGTGCCACAGTTTTCGCCAACGATGCCCCCGTGATAGTTTGTATTTGTATGACAGTAATGGATGTCGACATTGTCAGCGACGGCGCAATTGTCGATGATGGCTCCGGCATTGGTTATGCCAGCAATGCCGCCTGTATAATCCATGCCGGAGATACGGCTGTCGGCAAGGGTGAGGTTCTTGATGGTGCCACCGTTTCCCACGTTGCCGAAGAGGCCTCTGTAGTCGTTGGGGAAGGCTTCTCTGTAACGAATGCCGCTGATGGTGTTGCTATCGCCATCGAGGGTGCCATTGAAGGAATGGTTCTTATCGCCGACGGCTATGTAGTTGATTTCATCGCTCGAGGTGTTGTCCCAATCTGAGGTATAGGTGTAGGCTATGTCGTTGCCCAACTTGAAGAACTTGCCGCTGAAGCCGTTGTCGGCGGTGTAGCCATCGGAGCCGTTCACGCACTTGGCAAGCAGCATGAGGCCGTCGGTGTCGGTGATGGTGTAAGGATAGTCCTGCGAGCCGTCGGCGGCAGGTGATGCGGTGACACCCCAGACATCGTTGACGGTGGCGCTGATGCTGACATCGGCGTCAGGCATGGTAAGCTGCTTGTCGAAGAAGGTGCCGCCGTTTGTGGCTGTGTAAACCACCAAGTAGCCTACCGACAAGGTGCCATAGTCGTTAGTGAAGTTTATCGTCTGTCCCACGGCACTGTACAGGGTGCCGGTGCTGGTGCGCAAGGCGGTGGGGACACTATTCATGCCGATGGCAGTGAGACCGCTGACAGCGTAGACCGTCTCGTTGTCGGCTATGGCGACGTGTGCACCTAAGGTTACAATGCGAGCACGGCGGACACCGTCTTCATCGTTGCCGTTGATGCCTCCCTGGCTGCCACTGGTGTAGTAGTTGTTGTAAAAATGCTTATAGCCACCATCGTTGTAACCGATGATAGCGCCGATGTTGCTGCTGCCGCTGACGGTGGTGCCTGTGTATAGACAGCTTTGTACAGTGGTGTTGGCACTCACATAGCCGGTGATGCCGCCAAAGCGAGTGCAGCCGGTTTTGCCGTTACTGCTGACGACGGCAGCACTGGAGCAGCCAATAATCATGGAAGAGTTGCCCGTGTTCGCGCCTACGATGCCACCATGTCCTAAGGCACCATTGTGTCCTGCGTTGATGGTGACAGAACTTGTCACGAGACAGTTGTGTACAGTGCTTTGCTTATTGTAGCCAACAACACCGCCCACATAATAATAGCCGGTGAAAGTGCAATTGGTGATGACGACGTCCTTGACAACGGCATGATAGATATAGCCGAAGAGACCAATGTAATAGTCATCTCTGTCATTGGTGCCGGTGCGGTTGACGATGATGCCGATGACACTGTGACCCTGGCCGTCGTAGGTGCCCTCGAAGTAGGCACGGTCATTACTGTCGACATGATAGCCGATGGGCGTATAGTTGTTGTCGCCTGTGATGTTCTGCGTCTGACGGAAGGTGAGGCCGCTGCAGCTGTTCTTGCCGTTGTTCACGTAGTTAGCCAGATGGCGCAAGTCGCTATAACTCTTGATTTTGTATGCATTGTCGCCGTCGGACTCGAAGATGCTGATATCTGGAGTATCTGTGTACGTGATGGTGACCGAGCCCAAAGAATAGCCAGACGTTTGGGATTGGTAGAAATTCCACTGGCTGTTGTAGTCGGTGTTGTACCATGTGCCCTCAAATCCCGTCATCTGGAGGTTGGTGACGTAATAGTAGCTCTGGCAACTGACGGTATAGGCGATTTCGCCATTTATAGCTGCAGGTCTAATGTAATTGCCTTGGAATATGACGTTATTGTTTGCGTTCCAATGCAAGCTGAGCTGGAAGCCGTCGGCCAGCATGACCGAGTAGTGGCCTGAGCCATTACCGAGGGAACTGTTGCTGACACTCATGGTGTAGGTCGTGCTTCCGCCTTCGAAAGGCGTGTCACCGCTACGGGTGATGGTGACTACTTGAGAGGACGATACCGTATTGACTTCCGTGATGGTGTAGGTCACGGTCTTCGTTGTTGCAAACGCCGTTTGCCCGTAAATGACTGCCATAAATAACAGCAGTGCTGTAAGAATGTGTCTTAAAGTATTGTGTCGAATCATCTGTATTAGTTATTTTTGTTTGCTTTGAGAATTTTCCAAATGAGAATAACGACGGCAAATAACTCCGCCGCATAAAGTAAGATGAACCCTGAACTTATCAACGGGCTGTCGTTAAAAAACTCTTTTATCGTCATAACATGAAATTTCGGCTGCAAAAATATACCGAAAATCCATTGAGGATTTTATTCTGGGTGTAAAAGATTTTATTCTGGGTGTATTGTTGTTGCAAAAATCAGAATTGCAACAAATTTTTTAGGAAAGTTGCTTGTCGATGGTCTCAACTTGTGGCTCTAAAGCCTTGTCGCCGTCGTTGTAAATCACGAAATCGGCTTTTGATATTTTGGTTTCTTCGCTCATCTGCAGGCGCATTCTCGAGCGGACATTCTCCTCGGTGCAGTCGTCGCGCTCCATAACTCGCTGTAAACGAATGTCTTCTGGCGCCGACACAAATATTATCTTATCGAAATATTTGCCATAATTCTTCTCAAATAAAATCGCTGACTCATAAAGCACGTATGGCGATGTCTGCTGTTCGCACCACTCGTCAAAATGTTGATTCAGAGCAGGATAGAGCACCGATTCGATAAACTTCATCGCCTCTTCATTCTTAAAAAGATGATAGGAGAGGAGCTTCCGGTTTAAAGTGCCGTCTTCAAAATACACTTCTTCACCGAATCTCTTGATAATCTGCTCTTTTACAGAAGGAATAAGGTAAAGCTTCTTGGTTTCATCATCGGAATAGAACACCGGGATACCGAGTCTTTCGAACATCTTGCAAACGTAGCTCTTTCCGCTGCCGATGTTGCCGGTGATTCCAACCTTTTTCATTATTTCACGATTATGTATTCCACTTCTCTCGGATTGATGCCGATAATCTGTGTGTTGTTTGGAGACAGCACCAATTCTACAGGCAACATGTCATTAAAAAATATGTCCGTCGTGTCGACAATGGCCTTAAACGACATGCTGTTGATGATGGGGTAGTCTTTCATGGCGACAATGTATCTGACGCTCACCTTGTCGGGATACAGATGCATTTTCACGTTGCCTGGAATGGTTATCGGTATCACCACCTCCGATTCGGTGTATTTCTCAACATTGACTGATACCTCCACCTCTGTGATGTCGGTTTTCAGCTTCTCGTCCAAATCGATTTTGGCTTTTGCCACAATGTTTTGGTTCACATTCTTTCGTGTGACGGTTTCGGTTTTGATGAATTTGGTTCTGTTCACATCATCCACTGTGCCGTAAATGATAATGGAATCAGGTGTTGACGTCGGCTCGCCGTAATAATTGTACTGACGCTCGAACAGGAAACTGGTTTCAGGCACTATCTTCACCTTTTTTGAGGCCAGACGGCTCATTCGGAAATATTGTGTGTCGTCGGTCAGCTGGATGTCGTTGCTGTTTGATGCCAGGAAAACAGCAATTTGTTCTATGATGGCTCTGCTGCTGTAAGAGAAGACATAGTCCTCTGTTATCTTGTATTTCACCTCTTTCAGAGAGATGTCGATTTTACGTTGTTCTTTCTTTCGGAAATAGTAATTCAGCAACTTGAATCCCGATGTCGTCACAGTCGCGCTCACCTCCTGGTCGTTGTCGGAAACTATTTGCGAGGCGGGAATGTCGACATAATGAATGGCAAAAGGAACAGTCACGGTATAAGTGTCAGACAGCTTGATGATAAGCCATAATAAAGCGGCGACGAGCATGAAAACTAACATCCCGCTTATGCTGCTGACTCTTTGTCTATGTTCTTCTTTTGCCATTCTTCTGAAAGCTCAGCTAAAACTATTATTTTCTTGCTGCAGCCGGTGTAGCCACGATAGCCGATTTCTCGATTTCGATTTTCACGTTGCTGTCGATAGAAACGAGCACTGTTGTCTCTTTCACTTCCATCACTTTGCCGTGGATGCCGCCGATTGTGACGATGTCATCGCCCTTCTGGAGAGCTTCACGGAACTTCTGTTCCTCTTTCTGTTTCTTGTTTTGTGGACGGATGAAGAAAAGCCAGAAAATCACGAAAATCGCTACAATCATGATGAGGCCTGAATAACCGCCGCCTTGCTGTGGCTGTGCAGCCTGAAGTAAAAACATGCTTAATGTGTTCATATTAATTATTTTAAAGATTTAACATTCAAAATTAAAAATTGTCAACTGTTTGAACCTGAGCCTTGAATTTCAATATCGTCTCCGAAGGGTTGGTGTTTGCCTTTACGATGACTCTTTTGTTTTGAAATCCTTTGTGGCCTTTGCTGTCGTAGGTAAGGCTTATGCCGCCTTCATCGCCTGGTTTTATAGGCTCTTTCGGGAATTTGATGTCGGTGCAGCCGCATGTCTTCTCGACAGCGCTGATAATCAGCGGAGCATTGCCGGTGTTCTTGAATTTATAGGTAAACGACACCTGCTCGCCCTGAATCATCTTGCCGAAATCGTGCTCCAGAACCTTGAACTCAATCTTAGGCTCCTTGTTGTTCTTGCTCTCTGTAGCCGATGCCGGATTATTCACCAAACCCGTATTGATCTTGCTGTCATTCTCACCGCAAGACCACATCAAAAGTGTTAATAATAATGATAATACTGTTCTTTTCATTTTTTATTCTTTTCATTTTGTTTTGTCATTTCGAGCTTGTCGAGAAATCCTTTTGTTCAGATAACATTTGAAACAGAAGATTTCTCCACTCCGCTTTGCTACGGTCGAAATGACGGAGGCGTTAACGCCCCGAGTTCCAAATCATCACACTTCCTTTATACTTATAATTCTGTGTCTCTCCTTTGCATTCCAAAACGTAGAAATATGTTCCGTCAGGCAGCTTGCCGCCGTCCCAGTCGTTTCTGTAATCTTTCGATTCATAAACTGTCCGGCCCCATCTGTTAAACACTACAAGCTTATGGCTGAGGAAATACTCGTTCAAATTGTTGATAGGCTTGCCTTCATCGCCGTATCCGATCTCGAAATAATCGTTGACGCCGTCGCCGTTAGGGGTGAAGATGTTAGGGATTCTCAGCCTTACCGGAAGAGCCTGAATGCTGCCGTGGAAGGTGGTGTCGCATCCGTAATCGTTGGTCACTGTCAGCATAGCGTTATATTGACCTTCTGTCGTCACCGTGACTTTCGGTCGCTCGCTTGGGAAGGTGATGTCATATCCGTCGAACTCCCAGAAATAATTTGAAATTTCAATGAGAGAATCTTGTCCGTGATAATCGGTGCTGTTGTTGGTGAACCACCATGTTACGAAAGGTTTGTCAAGGTAAACGGTGTCAGCCGGGTCGGAGAAAATCTCGACATTCGGATTCAGATGAGCTCTGAGGCGCACGGTGTCGGTCTGCGAGCATCCGTACTCGTTGGTGACCGTCATCGTGTAGTTGGTGTAGGCGCTCAAACCCATAGCAATCTGAGGGTCATCCAGATATTGGATAGGCTGAATCGGGGCATTCCAGTGATATGTGAACGATGAATATCCGCCTCCTGAAGCGGTTGCCTTTGCCTTTGCGGTCTTTCCGTTGTCGTCACTCTTATCGGAGCAGGTCAACGAGAGTTGTTCGAAAGCGATGTTAAACTTCGGGCGCATTGTTATTGTTATGCTGTTGTTGCACACGGGCGTGCCGGAAGCTGTGTTCCAAACATAGACGTCATAAACCGAGTTGTTCTCAGTGATTGTTGCCAATGCCGACGGTCCGTCGCTGATAGTGTCGCCTTTGTGAATCCATGCATACGAATAGTTGATGTTCATATCAACGCTCATCAAAATATCGTCGTTCCAGCACACCGGCATAGTCACTCCGTCTTCAAGATGAATCTCGCATTGAGCCTTTATCTCGTTGAAAGAGAATAGTATAGCAATAGCTAACAAGATGATTTTATATGACTTCTCCAATCTTTTCATTTTATAATCATTAATTTGCAAAAATAATAAATTTCTTTTAATTAATGTGGAAATTGTAAAAATATTGTCTGTGATCGTCATTTCCACAATTTGTCGGAGATTCCTCCGCTGCGGTCGGAATGACAGCATTCATGTCAAAATGGCAGATTTGATCTTTTGGATTACTTTTTGATGTATTTAAAGCAAAACAATAGAAAGGAGAAAAAACAATGAATAACAACCAGTTTAACAATCAACAGAACGGACAGGAGAGGGCTTTGGACCGCTTTGCGCGAAACCTCAACGAGCTCGCCGAGAAAGGCAAACTCGACCCGGTGATAGGCCGTGATGAGGAGATACGTCGAGTGCTTCAGATCTTGTCGCGACGCACCAAAAACAACCCTATATTAATAGGTGAGCCTGGTGTGGGTAAGACGGCAATAGCTGAAGGTCTTGCTCAGCGTATCGTGAGCGGCGACGTGCCTGAGAACCTGAAGTCGAAGAAGGTGTATTCCCTTGATATGGGCGCACTTATCGCTGGCGCAATGTACAAGGGCGAGTTTGAGGAACGTCTGAAATCGGTCATCAAAGAGGTGGTTGAGAGCGAAGGCGAAGTGATACTCTTCATCGATGAGATACATACCTTGGTGGGTGCCGGCGGCGGTCAGGGCGCTATGGATGCGGCAAACATCCTGAAGCCGGCTCTGGCGCGTGGCGAACTGCGTGCCATCGGTGCGACCACACTCAACGAATATCAGAAATATTTTGAGCAGGATAAGGCTCTAGAACGTCGTTTCCAAATCGTGATGATCGACGAGCCTGACGAGCAGTCGGCAATATCGATTTTGCGTGGTCTGAAAGAGAAATACGAGACACACCATCAGGTGCGTATCCTCGATGAAGCTATAATAGCTGCTGTGGATTTGTCAATCCGTTATATCTCCGACAGGTTCTTGCCTGATAAGGCTATCGACTTGATCGATGAGGCGGCTTCACGTCTGCGTCTGCAGATAAACTCGGTGCCAGAGGAACTCGAAGACGTGCAACGTAAGATTCGTCAGCTTGAGATCGAACGCGAGGCTATCAAACGTGAGAACGACAAGAAGAAGGTCGAGGAGTTGACCAAGAGTATCAATGAATTGGATAAGCAACGCCAGGATATCCGCATGCGTTGGGAGACCGAGCGAGGCTTTGTGGAGAAGATTCAAAAAGAAAAGAAAAACATCGAGGACTACAAATACCAAGCGACAGTGGCTGAACGTGAAGGCAACTACGGCAAGGTCGCAGAGCTGCGTTATGGCAAGATTGCCGAGTCAGAGGCTGCTATAGCCAAAGCTAAAGAGCAACTCATTAAGGTTCAAGGCGATCACCCGCTCGTCGATGAGGAGGTGAAAGCCGACGATGTGGCTGAAATCGTGTCACGTTGGACGGGCATCCCGGTGCATAAGATGATGCAGAGCGAGCGTGAGAAGCTGCTGAACCTCGAGTCAGAGCTGCATAAACGTGTCGTTGGACAAGACGACGCTATCGCCGCTGTCTCCGATGCTATCAGAAGGAGCAGGGCAGGCTTGCAGGACTCGAAACGACCTATTGGCTCGTTCATATTCTTGGGTACTACAGGTGTCGGTAAGACCGAGCTGGCAAAGGCGTTGGCGGAGTTTCTGTTCGATAATGAGAACAACATGGTGCGTATCGACATGTCGGAATATCAGGAGCGTCATACCGTGTCGCGTTTGATTGGTGCGCCTCCAGGATATGTAGGCTATGAAGAGAGTGGCCAACTCACAGAGGCAGTGCGTCGTAAGCCATATTCGGTGGTGCTTCTCGACGAGATCGAAAAGGCTCATCCTGACGTGTTCAACATCCTGTTGCAGGTGCTCGACGATGGTCGTCTGACCGACAACAAAGGCCGTCTGGTCGACTTTAAAAACACCATCATCATCATGACGTCGAACGTGCCAGAAAGCGAGCTTCGCAACCATTTCCGTCCGGAGTTTTTGAACCGTATCGATGACATCATCGTGTTCAAGCAACTCACTGAGGAACAGATCGTTAGCGTCGTCGCAATGCAGTTCAACAAGGTCAAAGAGATGTTAAAGCCAAACGGCATCGACATCACCATGACCGACGCCGCGATGAAATACATGGCAAAGATCAGCTACGACCCTCAATACGGTGCACGACCGGTGAAACGTATGATGCAGCGTGAGATGCTGAATGAATTGTCGCGCATGATCATCGCCGACAAGGTCAACAAAGACAAGCCGATTACTGTTGATTACGACGGGAATGGATTAGTGTTTAAAAACTAACGTCATTTCGACCGAAGCGAAGCGTAGTGGAGAAATCCTCTAACAGCAAAAACATCCATGGTTATACAGCTGTGGATGTTTTTTTTATTAAATCCCGCTCACATATCTGAAAATAATTTATCTTTGCACCATAAAATTAACACTAAAAATTCACAATTTATGAAAGAAGATAAGATTGTTATTTATCAGACAGAAGACGGGCAAACACAGATAGATGTTCGCTTGGAAAATGAAACTGTATGGCTTACACAAGCCCAAATGGCTGAATTGTTTAATAAAGATCAGTCGGTTGTTGCGCGTCACATTAATAATGCTTTTAAAGAAGGGGAGTTGGAAGAAAAAAGTAATATGCAAATTTTGCATAATACTCAATATAAATATCGTCCGACCAAGGTTTATAGCCTCGATGTTATTATTTCTGTAGGATACAGAGTTAAAAGCAAACGAGGCACAGCTTTCCGTATTTGGGCAAGAAATGTCATAAAAGATTATTTATTGAAAGGTTATGCTGTCAATCAGCGAATACATAGCAAACAAATTGCCGAATTGCGTCAACTTGTTCAGATGGTCGGTCGCATTTCTTTGGTTCCTCAACAACAATGGCATTCTATATCGTGAAGATGGATCCAAACGCCTTGCCGACAACACTCTTGTAGCATTAACTCTAATGATTGCAGAGAGCAAACCAGAGGAAAAGGATGTGATGGTTAAGGTGGTTGTGAATCTGATAAACCAGAAGAACTGAGAATAAATCATTATTTTGTTGAAATTACAAACATGTGCTTCAAAATGACGCATGTTTGTTTTATTTTTGCAGTGTTAACAAAAAAATTATATGGCTGCAAATAATAAAAACCCAATGGTAATCAATGATAAAGTCCTTAAATCACTTTGTCAAGAATATCTTAATGAAATCGGATTCGGAATTTATGATGATCTTCCAGATATTAAAGTTCGCTATGTTTTGGAAACAAATAAGTTTGGTTATACCTACTTTGGCAATTTCTTTTTCTTTGGTGATGATTTCTATGTTTGGGATGATGATGAACAATGGAAAGACGATCATAATCAAGATGTGGTTGAAGCTGTTTTTAAAGATAGATTTGATAGGTGCGGTTATGCTCATAGAGTTATTTTTGCCGGTGTTGAAACCAAATTTGTTGACTACAATGGTGAACGAATTTTCACTGGTGATGTGATTAAGTTGGAAGAATCTGCTGAATATGTGCAATATTATGCGGTTGGAGCATGGGCACATGAATGTAATGCTGGCTGCTATTGCTTTATCCTTGACAATCATTATTTGCCTTTAGAAGATTGCGCCCGTCGGAATTATAAAATGACTCGTATGGGGACGGTTTTCTATCAGCTTGATGCCAGTGATTTTATGGAAGTAAATATGCGCACTATGCAGTTTAACGGCTGGCGTGACACCTATGAAGATCGCCAACGTAAACTCCTAATGGCAAAATTCACTCCAAACTTCGATAAGGAAGAATGGAAGTATTCGGCATTGGAGATTATCGGAGCGGAATATAATTGGAGAGAATGATTAACTGTTTTAAAAATTATTATATTTGCAAAAAAATCTATTATGGCAAAAGAAAATATAAATATCGGATTATTCGGTGAAACAGCCGTAACACTTGAATTGATTAAACTGGGCTATGATGTTATTAACATTAATAGTTCTATTCAAAATTATAAAAATGCTGATTTGATTGTCATGAATTCCAAAACTGGTAAAAGTACGATGCTTCAAGTCAAATGTGGAACTACAAAGAATATTTTAGTTGGCTTTACATCTGAACTTGATGGTATTATTCCTGATCTTGACGAAAAAATAATATGCCCTTGGGTGTTTGTTAAAGTTGATGATAATTATAATACAGAATTCTATGTTTTATCGGCTGAAGAAGCGAAGACACTGATAAAAGCAGGAAACGACTGGTATGTTCATGGTTTTAATCGCCATCTAAAAAGCAAGCCTGTTGTTGGAATGGAAATTTTATGGCTTAAAGGGGAAAACACAAAGGCATCGGCGACGAATCTTAAAATTCAACACAAGGCTTTTAATAATCCATTGGGGCACAATTCTGAAAACAGATGGGATAAAATTAAAAGTTTATTGGAATAATATGTCAAAAAACCTCTTAAATAAATACGTTTGGCTCGTTGAGACGATTTACAAGGCGAAGTATATTTCCCTTGAGGAAATAAACAAACTTTGGCTAGAGGAGGATATGAGCGAGGGCTTAGAGATTCCTCGTAAGACTTTTAATACGTGGAAAAACCAAGCGGAGGAGTTGTTTGGAATTAATATCAATTGCGAACGCAAAGGCGGATATCATTATTATATTGAAAACGCTGACGACATCAAAAATGGTGGATTTCGAAATTGGTTGCTCGAATCAGTGTCGGTTGGCAATTTGCTACTTGAAAACAAAAGTCTAAGTAGTCGCATCATGCTCGAGAATGTGCCGTCAGGGAAGGAGTATCTGGCTCGAATCCTTGAAGCGATGAAGAAAAGCGAAGTTCTCGAAATTACTTATAAAAGCTATTGGGAAGACGACGAAAAGACTTTAAAAGTTGCCCCGTATTGTGTGAAATTGTTCCGTCAGCGATGGTATATGGCGGCACGGCGGCTTTTTGACGATAAAATCAGGATTTATTCTCTCGACAGAATTAGACAAATGTCAGTTACGTCTGAAAATTTCACATATCCAGATGACTTTAGTCCAGAGAATTATTTTGACGGTTTCTTTGGTATAATCAACAGTAAGGATGTTCCTGTAGAAACAGTGGTACTGAAAGTAGATGCAGGTCAGGCTAATTATATGAGGGCATTGCCGTTGCATTCGTCACAAAAAGAGGTGGAACGTAATATATTCGGTAGCATATTCACTTTAAAAATTCGTCCGACATCCGATTTTATTCAAGAAATTCTATGGAATGGCGATTCTGTTGAAGTACTTGAACCTCAATGGCTTCGAATTGAAATGGCTGGAATTGTCAAACGTTTGTGGGATAAATACAAAATTAAGAGAAAATGAAAGACTTCGCCGCTATAGATTTCGAAACCGCCAACTGCGAGCCGACAAGTGTTTGCAGCGTGGGAATTGTTGTAGTTCGTGATGGCATATTTACTGACAGTTTTTATTCGTTGATTCAGCCGGAGCCGAATTACTATAATTATTGGAACACCCGAGTGCATGGTTTGACTCAGCGTGATACCGAGGATGCGCTGGTGTTTCCATACGTCTGGGAACAGATTGAGCCGCTCATTGAAGGTTTGCCGCTCGTGGCTCACAACAGTCCGTTTGACGAGGGATGCCTGAAGGCTGTTTTCCGTTGTTATCAAATGGATTACCCTGATTATCAGTTCTTTTGCACTTGCAGGGCATCAAGAAAACATTTCGGCAAATTGCTTCCGAACCATCAGCTTCATACAGTTGCGGAAGCCTGTGGCTATCGTCTTGAAAATCATCACAATGCGCTGGCAGATGCAGAAGCTTGCGCTTGGATAGCAAGAGAGTTGCTCTAAACTAAAAAAGCACCGGTTTCCCAGTGCTTTTTGTTGTTTTTGAATCTTTCGAAACTATTAAGCTTCGGTCTCAGCTGGTGCTTCCTCAGCTGCCGGTGCCTCTTCTGCAGGGGCTTCCTCTGCGTTTTCAGCTGCTGCTGCGGCTGCTGCCTGTGCTGCGAGCTCTGCCTTCTTCTTGGCAATCTCCTCAGCGCGAGCGGCGTTAACCTTGCTCTCAGCTTCGATTCTAGCCTTCTGGTCAGCTTTCTTCTTGTCGGCTTTTGCCTTGATTTCGCTAGCTAACTTGGCTTCTTTTTCTTTCATCCATGTCTGGAACTTGACCTCAGCCTGCTCCTCTGTCATAGCGCCCTTCTGAACACCAATCATGAGGTGCTTCTTGAGCATGACACCCTTCTTCGAAAGGATTGAACGGACTGTGTCGGTTGGCTGAGCACCCTTGTTTAACCAATCAAGAGCTTTGTCAAAATTAAGATTGATCTCAGCTGGAACTGCTACAGGATTGTAAGTTCCGATTTTTTCAATAAATCTACCATCACGAGGTGCGCGACCGTCTGCAATTACAATGTGATAGAAAGGCTGACCCTTTTTACCATGTCTCTGTAATCTGATTTTTGCTGGCATAAAATTACTTTTTTAATTGATTTATAATTAGTTAACTCAAACCTACCCGAGGTTTGCGGGTGCAAAAGTACAAAAATTTTCAACATCAACAACATTTTCATGAAAATATTTATATAAATCTTTGATTCTCAAACCATTTAAAAATTTTAAAAATTAATGACATTTTTCCAAAATTTTCCTTATCTTTGAAAGTTGATTTCATCGCAAAAATATCATTGATTTTCAATGATAAATTAAATAATAATCGCCGACAGCTAATGGCTAATAGCTAATAGCTAATGGCTAAAGACTAAAAATATGTTTCTGATTTTTGACACCGAAACGACAGGCTTGCCACTGCTGAAAAACGCCCCGCTGACCAACTTCGACAACTGGCCACGAATGGTCCAGATTGCATGGCAGCTGCATGACGAGCTCGGTAATTTCGTCGAAGCTCAGAATCATATAGTGCGCCCCGATGGCTTCGAGATTCCTATCAACGCCAAGATGGTGCACGGCATCTCTACCGAATATGCCCTCGAACACGGCGAGCCGCTTACCGACGTGCTGAACATGTTCCTCGAAGCAGCCAAGAAGGCGAAATACCTCGTCGGTCATAACATTAACTTCGATCTGAGCATAGTCGGATGCGAGTTTTTACGCGACCGTGGCGAGAACCCGCTGCCGAATTGGAGGGTTGTCGATACTTGTACCGAAAAGACCGCCGAATATTGTAAGTTCCCAGGAGGTAGTCACGGACGTTTCAAACTGCCTAAACTTATTGATTTTCACAAACTTCTGTTTGGCGAAGATTTTAGCTCTGCTCATAACGCCTGCGCAGATGTGGAGGCTACAGCACGCGTATTCCTTGAATGCGTCCGTCTCGGAGTGCTTGATAATGCTGATATTCCGGAAGGTGAGGAGTTCTTCAAAAAGTTCCGTGAGGCGAATCCTGACGTGATGAAAGCGGCGGGGATTGAGATAAAGCCGAACTATGAGGAGAAGGATAAGGAGGATAAAGAGGATAAGATTGCTGAAACGGCTGAAAAACCTGATGAAATCAAGTTTACGCATCTTCATGTGCACTCGCATTTTTCAATCCTAGACGGAATGTCGAAGATTCCGGATCTGGTTGATAAATGTCTCAAATATAAGATGTATGCCATGGCTCTTACCGATCATGGCAACATGTTCGGCATCAAAGAGTTGGCTGATTATTCCGATAAGGTTAACGGAAAAATTAAAGATAAGATAAAGGAGCAGGAGGCTATTTTAAAGAAGGAGGACGCGACAGAAGAGGAGAAAGCCGCTGCCAATCAGGAGATTGAGAAGTTGAATGGGCAGTTTTTCAAGCCTATTTTCGGTACCGAGGCTTACTGCGCTCCAGTGAACATCGCAAAGCGCGACGGCCGTACCGATCGTGGCTGGCACCTTATCTTATTGGCGAAGAACAAAACCGGCTACAAAAACCTTTGTAAGCTGGCTTCAATAGCATATACTGACGGTTTCTACTACAACCCGCGTATCGACCACTCGCTTTTGGAGAAATATCACGAGGGAATAATCGCGAGTTCGGCTTGTCTCGGTGGCGAAGTGCCGCAAAAGATCATGAACGGCGACATCAAAGGCGCGGAAGAGACGATAATGTGGTTTAAATCGCTGTTTGGCGACGATTATTATCTTGAAATTCAACGACATAAGACCGACAAGCCCGGCGGCGACACTGAAGTCTATGCACGTCAGGTGGAGGTCAATAAGGTGATTTTGGAGTTGGCTAAGAAGACCAATACCAAGGTCATCTGCACCAACGACGCACATTTCGTGGAGGAGGAACACGGCGAGGCTCACGACCGCCTCATCTGCTTAAGCACAGGCAAAGACCTCGACGACCCGACGCGAATGCATTACACCAAGCAGGAATGGCTCAAGACGCCTGAGGAGATGTATAAGATCTTCTCCGATGTGCCTGAAGCCCTTGCAAACACTATGGAAATCGCCGACAAGGTGGAGTCGTATTCAATCAACTCCGACCCGATAATGCCGGAGTTCGACATCCCGAAAGAGTTCGGAACTGTTGAGGAATACAAGAAAAAATTCACCGAAGAAGACCTGTTCAACGAGTTTACGCGCAACGAACACGGCGAGGTGGTGATGAGTCAGGAGGCGGCAGAGAAGAAGATCAAGAAAATGGGCGGCTACAAGAAGCTGTACCGCATCAAACTTGAAGCCGACTACCTTGCGAAACTGGCTTGGGAAGGCGCTAAGATGCGCTACGGTGAAAACCTCACCGACGAGCAGAAAGAACGTATCATCTTCGAGCTGCACACCATGAAATCGATGGGATTTCCTGGTTACTTCCTCATCGTTGCTGATTATATCCGTGGTGCTCGTGAGGAACTGGGCGTTTCTGTCGGTCCGGGTCGTGGCTCAGCTGCCGGCTCTGTGGTGGCTTACTGCTTGAAAATCACTGATGTGGACCCGCTGAAATACGACTTGCTGTTTGAGCGTTTCCTTAACCCTGACCGTATCTCACTGCCTGATATCGACGTCGACTTCGATGATGACGGACGTGGCAAGGTCCTCGACTGGATCACGCAGAAATATGGCAAGGAAAAGGTGGCGCATATCATCACCTACGGCACTATGGCTGCGAAATCGGCCATTCAGGATGTGAGCCGCGTGCAGAAGATTCCGCTTTCGGAAGTTGCAACGATAAAGAGTTTCATCCCTGACCGCAGTTTCCCTGATAATATTAAGGATGAGAAGGGTAAGTCGCCGAAGGTGAACCTCAAGAACTGCTATAAATACGTTCCTGAGCTGAAGAATATGCTTAACGGCGAAGATGAGAACGTGTCGTCGATGCTGACGTATGCGAGCGAGCTTGAGGATACAAACCGTCAGGTTGGAATCCATGCCTGCGGCGTCATCATCGGTGCTGACGATTTGACGAAGTTTGCGCCGGTTTGTACCATCAAAGATAAAGATACAGGCGAGGATGTGCTTGTCACTCAATACGATGGACACGTCGTCGAGAATGTCGGTCTCATCAAGATGGACTTCCTTGGCTTGAAGACCTTGACGCAGATCAAAGACGCCCTCGCTAATATCAAGAAAACTCACGGCATCGACCTCGATATAGACCATATCCCGATTGACGATAAGGATACTTTTGCATTGTTCAGCTCGGGCAATACCATCGGAACGTTCCAGTTTGAATCTGCGGGCATGCAGAAATATCTGAAAGAGCTGCAACCGACGGTGTTTGAAGACCTTATCGCTATGAACGCCCTCTATCGTCCGGGCCCGATGGATTACATCCCGAAGTTCATCGCGCGTAAGCAGGGCAGGGAGCCGATAGAATACGACTTCCCGGAGATGGAGAAATATCTCAAGGATACCTACGGCGTCACCGTCTATCAGGAGCAGGTGATGCTTCTGTCACGACAGCTTGCCAACTTCACTCGTGGCGAGTCGGATACCCTGCGTAAAGCAATGGGTAAGAAGCAGATAGCCAAGATGATGGAGCTCAAAGACAAGTTCATGAAACAAGGTCAGGAGCTCGGCCACGACGCGAAGATTCTTGAAAAGATTTGGAACGACTGGGAGAAGTTCGCTTCGTACGCGTTCAATAAATCGCACGCCACATGTTATTCGTGGGTGGCTTATCAGACCGCATATCTGAAGGCGCATTATCCTGCGGAGTTTATGGCTGCTGTTTTGAATTCGAGCATCCGCGACGCCGAGGAGGTTATCTTCATGCTTGACGAATGTAAGAGGATGAAAATCAATGTGTTGCCACCGAATGTCAATAAGTCGGAATATAAGTTCACTGTTGATGAAAACGGTAATATCTACTATGGCTTTGGCGGTATCAAAGGCATTGGTGAGGTGGCCGATGCAATAAAAGCTGAACGCGAGGCCAATGGCCGTTTTACCAGTTTTGCCGATTTCATGGCCAGGGTGGGGGCGAAGAGCCTTAACAGAAAGGTGCTGGAACAGCTTGCAAGAGCAGGCGCTTTCAGCGACTTCACCGAGTTGCACCGTGCCGCATATTTCTACATCGCTCCAGGCGAGAAGATGAACTTCATCGAGAAGTCGATAAAGCAGGTGAATGCCAGCAACGAACGCAAAAACAATGCACAAATCGACCTCTTCGGTGAGCTCGAGGCTGCAGGCGGTGACGATTTGTTCAAACTCGACATCCCTGATTGCGAGCGCTGGTCGAACATCAAGATGCTTGACGAGGAAAAAGAAGCCATCGGATTCTACCTCAGCTCGCATCCGCTTGACGCATACGAATATACAATCAGGTATTTCGTCGACACCAAGCTCGAAAACCTGCAGAATGTGATTGAGACAAAGAAAGGTACGACGATTCATATCGCTGGAATAGTTACCAATTCGGCCGAGATGACTTCAAAAGCCGGCAAGCCTTTTGGTAAGTATGTCATTGAGGATCAGACGAGTAGCTATGACTTTGCGTTGTTTGGCGAGACATATTTGAAATATCATCATCTGTTTGTCCTAGGAACACCTTTATATATTACAGGAATTGTCCAGGAGCCGTACTACAACAGGGATTTGCCGGATGACAAGAAACGTCCGAACGAGTTGAAAGTTCTGGAAGTCAAGCTTCTTGAAGAGATTTTCGAGAAATCAAAGCGTGAAGCTAAATTTGTATTGGATATCAATAAACTAAATAGCGAAAATGTTAAAGATATCATTGATATCATCAAAGAAAATCCTGGAAATCAACCGTTCTCGATGCTTTTGGTCGACAAAGAGCACAACATGACATGCTCGACTCATCCTGAGAAAGGCAAGATCAACGCGGAGGCAGTTTTCAAAAAAATGAACAATTATAGCGATTTTGTAACTTACGATTTATTAAAATAATTATCTTTGCAAAAAATTGATTAAAAATTTAAACATTTAAAATTATGGCAGTACATATCACAGAACAGAACTTCGAGGAAGAAGTCTTGAAGTCGGAACTCCCAGTAATGGTTGACTTTGGCGCAACATGGTGCGGTCCTTGCCGCATGATTGCTCCTTATATGGATCAGATCTCTGACGAATATGCCGGAAAGGCAAAAGTGGCAAAAGTCGACGTCGACGAATGCCCAGGTATCTCAGCAAAATATGGCATCAGAAACGTGCCTACAGTGTTGTTCTTCAAGAACGGCGAAGTGGCTGAGAAACACGTCGGTGGCGCCCCAAAAGCAGTGTTCGAGGACAAACTGAAGAAGTTTATTTAAGGCTATAAGCTTTAGTCGTCATTTCGAGCGTAACGAAGTGAAGTCGAGAAATCTTTTTTATTCCGATGCTTGTTGATAAAGAGGATTTCTCCATTTCGCTCCATTTCATTACGCTTCAGTCGAAATGACGAAAGATGAACATGTCATTAGAAAAATCAAATATCGCGCCTCTTGGAAGTCTTGAGTTCCACGCCCGGCAGATTGTCGAGGGTTTCATCACAGGACTTCACAAGAGTCCGTTTCATGGGTTTTCAGTCGAGTTTGCGGAACATCGCTTGTATAACACCGGCGAGCCGATCCGTAATATCGACTGGAAGCTTTATGGACGAACCGAAAAACTGTTTGTGAAACGTTATGAGGAGGAGACCAACCTCCGTTGCCAGCTTGTGATTGACACAAGTTCGAGCATGTATTTCCCTGTAAAACAAAAAATTGACTATCAGAATCCTAACAAGCTGTGGTTTTCAGTTTACAGTGCCGCCTCTTTGATGGAGCTGATGCGCCGCCAGCGTGATGCTGTGGGCTTGGATTTGTTTGACGATGACATCACGATTCACACTGACGCGAAGCTTTCTCCAGTGCATATCAATATGATTTACAACGAGATGGAGAAGCTTTTGCTGCCTTACGATAAGAGTCAAAAACAAACAACCAATGCGACAGCCTGTCTGCATAAGATAGCCGAGATGACGCACAAACGCTCTCTGGTCATCATTTTTAGCGACATGATCGACAGCCTTGAGTCGCATGACGATTTGTTTGCAGCGCTTGAGCATCTGCGCTACAACAAACATGAGGTGGTGCTGTTCCATGTCCACGACGGTCTGCTCGAGCAGAAACTCGAGTTTGAGAACCGTCCATATCGTTTTGTCGACCTCGAATCAGGTGATGTCGTGAAACTCAACCCGACAGAGGTTAAGGAGAAATACGAGCAAATCATGAAGTCGCGCAAAGACGAGCTTTTGCGCCATTGTTACCAATACCAAATCGACTACGTTGAAGCTGACATCAACAAACTGTATGACCAAGTGTTGACAACTTATCTTATCAAAAGGCAGAAGCTATATTAAACCAAGTCATTTCGACCGAAGCCGATAGGCGTAGTGGAGAAATCTCCTAACAAATCTAATTATTCTCTACAATTTCCAAACCAGCTGCAGCTTTCCATCAGTTTTTACGTTTCCTTCAATCTTTTCCAAACCACTGCCAATCTCATTCACGTCACTGTAAATCGTGCAGCCGATCTTGGCGTTTATAGCAAGCCTACATCGGAGTTTCACTTTCCCTAAAAGATAGATTCTCATACCTTTATGATAAAAACTGCCGATTGAGAATGAATTCAGGACATCATTTTCGTAAGCATAAACGGCGCCACTCGGACTGTCAAACAAAGCATATCTGAAAGCAAAGCTAAACGGTTGATTTTCGGGATTGTACAATACATCTTGATATATCAGATATGATTTTGTCACGCCGGTGTTCTGCACATTGCTGACATTATATTCAACTCGGTTTTTCAATATGAAATCGTTGCCGACAGGGTAGGTGATGTGAAACCGCAGCGACATCTTGCGTTCATGAATCAAATAACGCATGTAGGTGTTCTCACTCGGGCCGTTTTTCTCCTTGTCTCGGTATTTCAACTCAATGAAAAACAATGAATTACTGTTGATGTCATGGCTTATTTGCAGGTTGTATTCCTGACCGCGACTTGGTGCGTATGCGGAGTTTTTAAACCATTCTGACTCTGGGAAATCAGCGGTGGCGATAAGCTTCCATTTTGGCGCGAAAGTGATTGACGTCGAGAGGTAAAGACCTTTCTCATTGCGTGTGTTGCTGCCTGATGCGAAGGCATTGCTATACAAATTCTGATATTTCTTGTCGTAATATCTGTAAAACACATCAAACTCAATGTATCCCGCGGGCTGCACCGATGTTCCGAACAAAACCGCAGGTGCTCTGTTGTCGCTCATTGCCGCCTCACCGTAAAACGCCCATTTCTTCAGTACATAATAAAAGTCAACTCCTTGATTTACAAGTGTTTTGCCTTTAAAATAAAAGGTGTTGTACAGCCTCGGCTCAGGAATCAAAGCACTGCTTAAAACAGTTTTGTGAATCGTATATCCGATTTGATAATTTGAGCCTCTATAACTGATATTTCCACCATATAGCTGCTGCGTAATCACATGGCGGTCAATAAGTTCACCGTATGTCCGATGCAATCCTGTCTGTTGCAGCGCTGTCACATGCTGCTCGTCATCTGTGCTGTCGCTGACGCTTAAATTTGCATCGACTTTCTTGTTTGAATAAAACATCGTGAGCTCAAATCTCTTGTAACCCAATGTTGTTGCAGCCCCACGCAGGTAGCCGCTTTCATTTGCCGACTTCGATGCCCGAATCTTCTTGCTTTTCCTCAAAAGTGAGCCTCCGCTTGCCGCAAATGCCATTCCAGAACTCATCGTAAGACCCTGCCCGATAGCAAGTTGATAGTCGCCAAGCGCCAGTATTTTAACGAACTTAATATCTCTCACAAGAAAATGAAAAGAAGCGTAATCTATTGTCTTATATGCCTTTGAACCAATCATTCTCTTGATTGAATCATTGATTTTCGGAGTGAAGAGGTATTCGCCAGGATCTTTTTCAAGCGCGAAACCGGCCTCAATCTTGTCACGGTAGATGAAATTATACCTGAGATACAGCTTTTGCGGATTTCCAAGATATTTCTTGCTCGGATTTTTATACAAAATCGAATCGCTAACATCTTGATATCCGGCCTTTTTGTTAAAACATCGCTCGGTCTGGAATTGCGCCTGATGTTTGCCGTATTTTACCACATTTTTTAATCGTAGTTTCTCTTTTTCTTTAGGCCTTTCAAAACATATCAAGGGTTTCAGAATGTTGAAAGTCATCTCGTCAATGCCTTCGACAAATTTCAGCTCATCGAAGTTGACGATGTCGCCAAAATCTTTTCTATACGAATTTATATTATCAATAATGAAAATGTTAACTAAATGTAACTCAATGAGTTGATTTAATTCATCCGGATTATTGATATTTATTTTATTCTCGCAAATGGTCCAATAATCCTCGATAAGTTCCGTATAATCGACGTCTTTATCAGAGTCGTCAACCATGCGTTCGATTTGGTCGATAATGAGGTCGTCAGTGATGGTGTTTTGCGCAAAAACCAAGCATGGCAATAATATTATAATAGGTGTCAGAAATCGTTTCATAGCTTTGGTTCTTTAATTTTAAAAATCAGACTGCTTTGAAATGAAACACCGGTGTATTGGTTCATTGTCGCCGAAACATCAATAACCAAGCGGTTTAACGTATATCCGACACCTACACTTGCCGTCGCGGGATTGGTGTGCACGCCAACACGGATGTAAAAATCCTGCAAGGTGTTGTATTCCAACCCGAAACGATAGTCGAGGCTCTTATCGGAGTTGTATTCCACTTCCGAAGTAGCCAGGAAATCTTTTGTCACCTGATACGACAACCCGAATCTGAAAACTATTGGAATTCGTTCATTATTTATGGTTTTTAGTTTTACATTGATGGGGTTGAAGATATAAACTCCGATGCATAAATCTTTAGTAATATCAGATTGTATGCCGAATTCAAACGTCGCCGTTCGTCGTTTGACGTAATCGTCGGAAAACTTAAACATCAGATAATCAAGCTTTAAGCCCATTTTAAGATGTGGCCCGAAAGAGCGTGCGTATGCCAGTCCGAGTTTGTTTTCATTGAAATTTTCAAACCCGAATCGACTGTATGACAGCCCCAATGTACCGATTTTCATTGGCATGACGAGAGCGGTGTTGTAAAAACTAAGCTCCTTCAAGAAAAACCGGTTTTCGTAAGATAATCCGACGCTGAAAAACCGATAATCGGCCATTCCAGCTGGATTGTTCTGAATGCTCCAGAAGTCGTTTAACGACACTGAACAATTGCCCATCGCATTGCTGCGAGCACCTGCAATACCTGATAAATCCCAGGAAAAGCAATGATAACCGAATAGGAATAATCCTATTAATAAAAGGTTTCTCTTCATTTTATTTAGTTTTTGTTGACTTATTTTTTGCAAAGATATACTTTTTTTCTGAAAAAAATATTAACTTTGTGCAAAATTTTTTGATATGGATTATGTTTTGATAATTTCAGCCATTGTGGTGATAATTATAGGTTTAATCGGTGATATTGTCCCGGGAATTCCTGGCACTCCAGTGAGTTATCTGGCATTACTGCTTATACATTGGACCGACAGAATCAGCTATTCTCCACAATTTCTCTTTATGACAGGTTTGATATGTGCGGCGATTACCGTTCTCGACTATGTTGTCCCGGTTTGGGGTACTAAGAAATTCGGGGGCACCAAGGCCGGAACACGCGGAAGCACTATTGGTTTGATAGTTGGTATTTTGGTATTGCCAATGCTCGGAATCGTCCTCGGACCTTTCGGTTTGATTGGAATTCTTGGCGGACCATTTGTTGGAGCTTATATCGGCGAAAAGATGGGCGGCACACCCGACAACAAGGCTTGGCGCTCGGCTTTCGGCTCGTTTATCGGCTTCCTCGCCGGCACATTAATGAAGATAGTTTACACTTTAGTCATTGGTTTTTACGTGATTAAAGATATTATTAATGCATTTTTTTAATTGATAATTATGAAGATATTAAAATCATTATTTATGGTTTTATTCCTGATAATGGGAATGAGATCCTTTGCATGCACAAACTTCTTGGTGACAAAAGGCGCTTCGGTTGACGGCTCGAATTTCATAACATACGCTGCTGATTCGCATATCCGTTATGGTGAGCTGTATTACACTCCGGCTGCTGACTGGGCAGAAGGTGACATGCGTACTATCTACGATCGTGGAACTAACGCTATAAGAGGCTATGTCCCTCAGCCGGCACACACATATCAGGTGGTAGGCTACATCAATGAGCATCAAGTGGCAATGGGTGAGACAACCTTCGGTGGCCGCGAGGAACTCATCGATCTTAACGGCCTCATCGATTACGGCAGCCTGATGTTTATGGCTCTTGAACGCAGCAAGTCAGCTCGCGAAGCTATCAAGGTTATCGCCGATCTAGTTGAAGAATATGGCTATGGCAGCGACGGAGAGACGTTCTCCATTTCCGATAAGGATGAGGTTTGGTACATGGAAATCATTGGAAAAGGCGAGGAGAAAGGTGCTGTCTGGGTGGCAATCCGCATCCCTGACGGATACATCTCCGGTCACGCTAATGCTGCGAGAATTCAGACCTTCCCACTGAGAGATGGAAAGATATCAATCACCGATAAAGACTGGAAGAAGCTTTATAAAAGCGATGTCGAGGTGATTTACAAACACGACATCATCAAATTTGCACGTAAGAAAGGTTATTTCGACGGTAAAGACAAAGATTTCGACTTCAGCGCGGCATACGCTCCTGTCGATTTCTCGGCAGCCCGCATCTGCGACTTGCGCGTTTGGGCAATGTTCAACGAGGTTTGCGACGATATGGACCAGTATTGGGATTATGTGACAGGCAAAGACCTCACACATGGCCGTATGCCTTTGTATGTCAAGCCTAATCGCAATATCTCATTGACAGATATGATGTCGTTTATGCGTAATCATTATCAAGGTACTGAATTGGACAAAACTCTTGATGCTGGCGCAGGTCCTTTTGGATCGCCATATCGCTGCAATCCATTGTATTGGGAGTATAACGGTGTGAAATATTTCAACGAACGCAGCACAGAGACGGTGCAAACAGGTTTTTCATTTATCGCTCAATCGAGAAACTGGCTTCCTGATCAAGTGGGCGGCATTATCTGGTTTGGCGTAGATGACACTGGATCAACGGTTTATACACCATTTTACTGCTCGATTTCAGAGGTGCCGATTGAATTCCGCGTGGGCAATGGCGACATGCTGACATATTCTGACAACGCCGCTTTCTGGGTCTTCAACCGACTCGCTCATTTCAAATATCTGTTCTACAATAGAGTTATCGGCGACATCCAGAAGGTGCAGAATGAGCTTGAGACAAGCTATCAAGAACAGGTTAAAGAGATTGACAGTCAAGCTGTTGATATGATAAATAACGGTGGCGAGATGGAATCAATCGCATTTTTAACTGACTTCGCTGTCAAATCTGCCGCTAATACGGTATACAGATGGAAACAACTTGACAACTATCTGTTGGTGAAATATTTGGATAGCAACGTCAAACAAGAGGAGAACGGCGAATTTAAACGCAACGGACATGGATATCCTGCAAAACCTAAACAGCCTGGTTATCCTGATTCATGGAAGAAAAGGGTTATTGAGGACACTGGAGATAAGTTCATAAGATGAGAAGCACCATACCTTTAGCGGAACGTCTGCGTCCTACCTCGTTGGACGGCTACATAGGGCAGGAGCACCTTATTGGTCCGAATGCCGTGCTGCGCCGCGCCATTGAGAGCGGTCACATCCCATCGATGATTTTCTGGGGACCTCCGGGAGTGGGCAAAACGACACTCGCATTTATCATCTCGAAACAGGTGAAACGCCAGTTTTTCGTGCTTAGTGCGGTGAGCAGCGGCGTGAAAGATGTGCGCGAGGTCTATGACCGAGCGCGCATGGCTCCGGAACCGCCGATACTGTTTATCGATGAAATCCATAGGTTTTCTAAGGCACAGCAAGATTCGCTGCTCGGCGCAGTGGAAAAAGGCTTGGTGACGTTGATAGGCGCAACCACAGAAAACCCGAGTTTCGAGGTTATCTCTCCTTTGCTTTCGAGATGCCAGGTTTATATCTTGAAAGAACTTGAGAAAGACGACCTTAAAAAGCTGATTGTCAATGCAGTGGAGGTGCTGAAAGAAGATTATAAGAAAAATATTATCGTCGAGGAAGACGAGGCTTTGATGCAAATCAGCGGGGGAGATGCCAGGAAGCTGCTCAACGCCATTGATCTGGTGGTCGGCATGCTCGACGATGCATCGCCTAAAGCCAAGAAACTCGTCGTGAATAACGAGGTTACGACGAAATATATCCAAAGCAACCTGCTGAAATACGACCGTCTCGGCGAGATGCATTACGACATCATCTCAGCCTTCATCAAGTCGATTAGAGGCAGTGACCCTAATGCTGCGGTATATTATCTGGCTCGTATGATTGAAGCTGGCGAAGACCCGCTTTTCATCGCACGCCGTATGCTGATTTTGGCTTCCGAAGACATCGGGAATGCCAATCCCAACGCACTGCTGCTCGCAAACGCATGCTTCGACGCAGTGAACAAGATCGGTTGGCCTGAAAGCAGGATAATTCTTTCACAAACAGCCACATATCTCGCATCCTCGGCAAAGAGCAATGCTGCTGTTGTGGCAATAGACTCGGCACAGGCACTTGTCAAGAAAACCGGCAACCTCAGCGTGCCGTTACATCTTCGCAATGCCCCGACAAAGCTGATGAAAGACCTCGGTTATCACGATGGATACAAATATGCACACAGCTATCCGGGCAACTTTGTGGAGCAGGAGTTTTTGCCTGAAGAAATATCTGGCACACGTCTTTATTCGCCTCAAGATAACCCTCGCGAACTTGAGCTCCGCCGTTCGTTGAAAGCTAAATGGAAAGACAAGTATGGCTACTGATTCTAACCACATCGCTTCGATGTTCGACGATATAGCGCCGACTTACGACAAGTTGAACCATATCCTCTCGCTGAATGTCGACAAGTCATGGAGGCGTAAGGCTGTGAAACGACTGAAAAAGTCATTGGCCAATGTTTCAAATCCTAAGATTCTGGATGTGGCTTGTGGCACCGCCGATTCAACAATTCAAATTGCGAAAAGCATTGTAAATGCTGAGATTTCAGGTATAGATATTTCTGACGGTATGCTGAAAATAGGAGAGGAGAAGGTTGAACAGCAGGGACTGTCAGATAGAATCAGTTTTTTAAAATCGCCAGCCGAAAACATTGATTTCCAAGACAATACATTTGATGCTGTATTTGTCGCTTTTGGAGTGAGAAATTTCTCTGACAGGATGAAAGGCTTGGGTGAAATAATGCGTGTATTAAAGACCAATGGCACTCTGATGGTGCTGGAACTGTCTGAACCCCAGAATGTTATCGTGCGTTGGTGCTATAATCTCTATTTTAAAAATATACTGCCTTTCATCGGAAAACGTGTGTCAGGAAATGCCGGCGCATATCGATATCTTCAGCAGACTGTAGAGAAGTTTCCGATGCCTAAGGAGTTTATGGATATGTTGAAAACGATTGGTTATCAAGATGTTAAACATAAGGCATTATCTTGTGGATTATGCCGTATTTATCAAGCAAACAAGATTTAAAATGAGTGAAGTGAAGTTTAAATATTGGATTCAGGCGGCCCGACCGAAGACTTTGTTGGTGTCGATGGCGCCAGTTATTATGTCGATTGCTATTGCCTCTAAATATATTACAATCAAGTGGTTGCCGGCAGTAATCTGTCTTGTTTTCGCTGTGATGGCGCAAGTTCTCTCAAACTTTGTCAACGACTATGCCGATGGTTTGAAAGGCGCTGACAATGAGCGACTAGGACCGCAATATATGATTTCTTCCGGACTCATCTCGCAACAACAGATGCGGCGCGGAATCATCGTCTGGGCAATCTTGACGTTTATTGTTGGCTGCACCCTGTTATATTATGGCGGCTGGATACTGCTACCGTTCGGAATCGTCATCATGTTGTGTGCAATAGCGTATTCCGGAGGACCGTTCCCGCTTTCACGTCATGCCTTGGGCGATGTGGCTGTGCTGCTGTTTTACGGCATCGCACCTGTGGTTCTCACGTTTTTTATCCAGACAGGATTTGTCAACTGGCAAATCATCATCTCAGGCCTCGCTATAGGCATTGTAGTTGACAACTTATTGATAGTTAATAACTATCGTGATGCTGAGAATGATGCCAAAAACGGCAAGAAAACCACTGTCACATTATTTGGCAAGACCTTGATGAGATATCTTTTCTATCTGAATCCGATAATTGCAATAATACTAATTTATCTTGTTTTTAAAAATAATATAATATTTTGGTATTTTATTCCATTTCTGATATATTCGGTTTTTGTAAGTTGCAAATTCGCGAAAGCTAAAGGTATGGAATTTAACAAACTGATAGGGATGGCGCCGCTCGAGGCGATAATTTTTGCTTTGTCAATAACAATATACTTAATATAAAATGTCAGAAAACTTAATAATCAAAGGCGATTCCAAGAAGGAACTTTATGAAAATCTTCTCCCGCAACTCAAAGCGTTGGTGGAAGGTGAAAACGATATTATTGCCAATATGGCTAATGTTTCAGCATGCCTGAAAGACACTTTTAACTTCTGGTGGGTGGGTTTCTATCGTGTGATAAACGATGAACTTGTGCTCGGTCCATTCCAAGGCCCGTTGGCATGCACACGTATCCGTAAAGGCAAAGGCGTCTGCGGAACAGCTTGGCAAAAGGCGGAGACAGTTGTCGTTCCTGATGTCGACGAGTTTCCAGGTCACATCGCATGCAGCAGTCTTACCAAGTCTGAAATTGTAGTGCCGATTTTCAAAGGAAATGACGTCGTCGCAGTTCTTGATATAGACAGCGAAAGACTTGCCAATTTCGATGAAACGGACAAGTCTTTCCTTGAGGAATTGGTAACTTATTTTACACTGTAAGTTTCTTATGTGCGTGAGCCTCAACGACATTGATTGCATAGTCGCCTAACTTCTCGCACTCACAGATGATATCCATATACTGTACGCCGGCCTGGTAGTTGTAGTGATGCTCGTTGATATCGCTGACATTGGCTTCCTTAAGCTGTGTACGGTAGTTATTTATCTCATTCTCAATATTTAACGACTCGTTAGGGTCAACGAGACCTTTGTCGTCGTCAAGGATTCTCTGCATTTGCTCCAAAGCTCTTTCGCTAAGTTCAAACATGTGGTGGATGTGAACCTTTTGTTCTTCGGTAAAGTGCTCATTTTTGTTGTGCTTCTGGTTGATTGTACGAGCCATATTGAAGCAGCTGTCGCCGATACTCTCGAGCTCACCGACTTCACGAAGCATATAACGGATCTTGGTCTTACTGTCAGGACTAAGATGACCCTCAGTGACCTTATTCAGATAATTGGCAATTTCGATTTCCATATTGTCGGAAATGCCTTCATACTTCTCAATCCGAGCATATAATTTGCTAAAATCCTCGTCAGTTTTTGTCTCAAAAAGCAAAGTCGGGATAAAACCAAACATCCTGTTGGTGCGTGCCGCAAACAAGCTGATTTCTTTCTGAGCCTGCAAAATCGAAAGTTCTGCCGTTGACAAGAGGCCGCCAGAGATAAACTTCAATCTCGACTCTTCTTCTTCCTCCGAGATATTTGGCTTGATAATGTTGCATACGAAACGCTCAATGTATGGCACGAATCCGATAAGCAACAAAGTGTTAGCAACATTAAAACCAGTGTGGAAGGTCGCCAAGGCAATTATACTGCTGTCAAAACCGACAAGTGGATTGACGAAATCTACAATAGGATGGAAGAATATCAAAGCCCAGGTAACACCAATCAAATTGATGCTTAAGTGTGCGAAAGCGGCTCGTTTTGCCTGCGTGTTAGCACCAATGGCTGCGATATTTGCAGTGATTGTCGTTCCTATGTTCTCGCCAAGCACCATCAAAATACCTTGCTGAATGTTAAGAATGTTTGTGAAGCATAATATCATGGTGAAAGCCATGGTCGCTGCACTTGACTGAAGGCAGAGGGTCAAAGCTGTTCCCAAGATTAGGAATAAAAATCCATTCCAAAATGTCGGTTCACTGAAACGTTGTATGAATTCGCTGATAGCTGCATTAGCGTTAGGATCGTTGATAAAAGCCAATCCGGTTTCCTTAAGCGTTCCCAGACCTAAAAACAGGAATGCGAAGCCGAAGAGCAAATCACCGATGATACGGCGTTTTTTCAAGTAAATAAGCAAGATACCAAGCAAAAACGCTGGATATACAAAGAACGCCATGTTCAGTACAAATCCCAGCGACATAATCCATGCCGTTATCGTGGTGCCGATGTGAGCACCCATAATCACCGAGATAGACTGCCCCAAGGTGATAAGTCCGGCATTGACAAATGAAACTGTCATCAATGTCGTCGCCGTTGATGACTGAACTACTGCAGTGACAAAAATACCAGAAAGCATTCCAGTAAAACGGTTCGTGGTCATGGTTCCAAGCGCGTGACGCAGCTGTGGACCGGCCATCTTTTGCAAAGCGTCACTCGTCGCCTTCATTCCGTACATGAGCAAGGCGAGGCATCCGCAAAGCTTTAAAAATAAAAACAAAGTCATATCAAAACTTATTACTTCTTTTTTCTGTGTTGTAAACGCTCTTCGAGGCTGCTGAAACTGCAGTTTTTGCTTGGGACATCAACACAATGTTCGTAATTGTCGAAGTTCAGTTCGACAATCTTAACCGCTTCATAAAACTGTTCTTTGTCAAGCTTCATCAGCTCGTAAATCTTGTCTGCCAGCCAAAATTCTTCAATAATCTTCTCGTTGAGATCCAGGAGTTTCGCCATCTTTATCGCTTCTTGCAACTTAATCTCTGACAAACCATTCTCCTTCCTGTTGTATTTCGATTCTGACATAAGCAACGACTTGGCCATTGTTGACTGCTTAATGCCCGAATACATCCTGGTCTTTTTTATCGTTTCTCTCAGCATATTATTTCGTATGAAGATCCAGAACTTTATTTATCATCTCAATCAAATCATCAGAATATGATGAGTAGCATATCGAGTCATTCGGCGTTTCATGCGAATAAAACTTGTCGGCAATGCCAGCGATATGATGACCCATTTCATGCTTAATGATGTAATCCTCTGATTGTGCGCGGACTGTTGCCGTGATATAAAGGTTATACAAGCTGCCGCCATAACTTTCATCAGAATTGATCAGGATGACAGCATAATCGTAAGGCGCTTGCGTGGCATATTCACGGAAAGCCCATTCATCGCTGGCCAATGCGTATTTGTCATGACCTAAAGTGCCATTGTTGACCTTAAGAGTGTTTTTCTCTTTTATAGGTAGCACCTGGACAGCATGAATATTGAAGTCGTTTTTCCTGCTTTTAAATGGCTCTGTGTTGATGAAACTGTTGTAAAACTTCACCACATCGGAACCGAAAAGCTTGATGTCATCAATGGTGTAACCGTCACCTAAAATGATGATATCGACTTTTTCCTTAGGATTGCCGCTGTCAAGCAGCCTTAAACTTCTGTTGTTATGGTTTTTAGCAGGCTCAATCAGTGATTTTGATTCTTTGTTTAGGATATATTCCCAAACTGGTTCTGTAACATCAAGAGAATCAATCCTGTACATTGTGATTTTTGCGTCCTTGTTCGGATAGGGAATACGTATCGACTCATTAAAAGACCTTTTGGTGTCCTTAGCTTCTTCTGTCAGACGCCATTCACCGAAAAGTGTGCTGATGCCGTCAGAATAAAGCAGCTCATCTGTCTCAACGTCCCTTACCTCATATAAATAGGTGCCCAAACGATAAGGATTTACGAGATTCTTAGTGCGTCCGTACCATAAACCGTCGTCATAAATCTGTTCAAGTTTAAACGATTCATCGCAGGCGTCACCGGAATGTACAAGATTGATTCTTAATGTCTTATCTAAGAAATGCTTTCCAAAATCATTCTTATCATTTCTTGAGCAGGAAATGAATGCGATGATTATCAACAGGAAAGCAATTCTTCTCATCTTATTTGTCTATTGTTGCCAAAAACTCTTCGTTGGAGATTGTCTTTGATATTCTGTCTTTCAAGAACTCCATCGCCTCGACAGGAGTCATGTCGGCGAAGTGGTTGCGCAATGCCCACACGCGTGCCAATGTCCTCTCATCAACCAGAAGGTCATCACGACGAGTACCTGATGCCACGATGTCGATAGCAGGGTAGATGCGTTTGTTCGACAGACGACGGTCGAGCTGGAGCTCCATGTTACCGGTACCTTTGAATTCCTCAAAGATGACCTCATCCATCTTAGAACCTGTATCGATAAGAGCTGTAGCCAAAATAGTCAGTGAGCCGCCACCTTCAATGTTACGAGCCGCACCGAAGAAACGTTTCGGCTTCTGTAATGCATTGGCTTCAACACCGCCCGAGAGCACCTTACCTGATGCAGGTGACACAGTGTTGTAAGCACGTGCCAGACGAGTGATAGAGTCAAGCAGAATCACCACATCGTGACCGCATTCTGTCAAGCGTTTGGCCTTTTCAAGCACGATATTTGCAATCTTCACGTGTTTGTCGGCTGGCTCGTCGAATGTTGAAGAGATGACTTCAGCTTTCACGCTGCGTGCCATATCGGTGACCTCTTCAGGACGTTCGTCAATCAATAATATAATAAGGTATACTTCAGGGTGGTTAGCCGCGATGGCGTTTGCCACTTCCTTAAGCAACACTGTCTTACCGGTCTTAGGCTGAGCCACAATCAAACCACGCTGACCTTTGCCGATAGGGGCGAAGAGGTCCATAATTCTTGTGGATACTGTGCCTCCCTGATGTCCTGTGAGTTTGAATTTCTCATCTGGGAACAAAGGTGTGAGGAAGTCGAACGGGATACGGTCGCGCACTTCTTCAGGGTTACGGCCGTTGATCTTGTCGACTTTCACCAATGGGAAGTATTTCTCGCCGTTCTTTGGCGGACGAATCATTCCGAGGATGGTGTCACCTGTCTTCAAGCCAAACAACTTGATCTGCGACTGTGAGACGTAGATGTCGTCAGGGGAGTTGAGGTAGTTGTAATCTGCCGAACGCAGGAATCCATAGCCGTCAGGCATAATTTCGAGCACGCCTTCAGCTTGCACCACGCCGTCAAACTCTGAAATCATCTCTTCATGTCTCTGCGGCATCGGCTGCTGTTGCTGCTGTGGTTTCACCTCATAAACCTCTTGTTTTTCCTCAAACATCGGCTCAACATGCTCAACAGGTTCAACTTCAGGAATCTCTGGTTCTTCCTCGTTGTTCTCATTGAGAATCTCGTTGGCGACATCTACCACGACAGGCTTCGGCTTCGGATACGACACGTGACGTGCTTTGTCGCTCTCTTCGCCGTTATTTTCAAATGTGGTCTTGATCACATCTGTACGTTTGCCGATTCTCGGACGTCTGCCGCGTTTCGGAGCGTCTGTTGCTGTGTTTTCTTCAGTATTTGTTGGTGTGACTGTTTCATTCTCGATAGGTTTCTCTGGTTCTGGCTCTGGTTCGGGATTCGAGGTCGCAACCTTCTTCTTTCTGCCCGGTCGGCCTTTAGGCTTCTCGGCTACAGACGCGGCATCCTGTGGAGCTGACTGCTTCTCGATGATGTTGTACACAAGGTTTTCCTTGGGTGCGTTGACATTTTCCACGCCAAGCTTCAACGCAATCTCCTTAAGCTCCGCCATGGATTTGTCGTTTAATTCAAAAATATCGTACATAAAAAATTAATTGATTTTATGAAACTTTAAGAAATTTTATCTGAATGTGAATGGTCTTTCGTCCATTTGACGTTGCAAATATACGATTTTTTTTCATACAACAATTATTTTTATTAATTTTGCAAAAAATTTAAATACAATGATTCAGAGAAGACAGACAATTTTTATGCTTTTGACAGCAATTCTTAGTGCTGTATTGTTTTTTATGCCATTGGCATCGTTCGAGGCAGGCGGTAATGTGATGAAATTCACTATTTTCGGTATTCAAAATCCAATAGATACCTTAACTTTATCAAAATCATACACTTGGCCACTCATCGTTTTGACAATATTGATGACAATAGTGCCGATTTTTACTATTTTCAAATATAAAAAACGTGAGCTTCAGGTGAAACTGTGCCATCTCAATATGCTTTTGAACATCATTTTTATTGGTATAGTATTTCTATATTATGATAATGATATTAAGGAAGTTATCGCAGCAGTCGAAGGTGATACTTATGAATTCGATGTCGCTTATTTCTTCGGAATGGCACTCCCGCTGGTAAACCTCGTTTTAGAGATTCTCGCCATCAGAGGAATTAAAAAGGATATTGCATTGCTGAAATCTATCGACAGACTTCGTTAAAATTCGTCATATCGACCGAAACCGTTAATAGTAGAGACGCCATATTATGACGTCTCTATTATTTTATCAAGTAGAGACGCCATATTATGACGTCTCTACTATTTTATCAAATCTTAATAAATATTATCTTCTTTTTTCGTAAAGTTCCATATTTTTAATGTCACTTCCATCAATTTGGAATCTCAGCATTGTTATAATCTTGTGAAAGCCGCTGTTTCCGGCAGCTCCGGGGTTGATGTGAAGGAGATTGAGTTCCTTGTCGTTCATTACCTTCAATATATGTGAATGACCGCTGATGAAAATGTTAGGTTTCTCTTTGATTATCAGTTCTTTGATTCCAGGCTCATAATGTCCGGGATAGCCGCCGATGTGTGTCATCATCACCTTCACGTTTTCAATGGTGAAGATGTTGATCCAGTTGAACATCAGTCGTATCTTATGGTCGTCGATGTTTCCATAGACAGCCCGCAAAGGCTTGAATGCCAACAAAGAGTCGGCGACATCGGTTCCACCGATGTCGCCGACATGCCATATCTCGTCACAGTCTTTGAAAAACTCAAAGACCTTAGGATTAAGCCATCCGTGAGTGTCCGACAATAATCCTATTCTTTTCATTGATTACGGAATCTTGTAAGAAATACCGAGGCTCATGACTTCCTTGAACTGACGGAAGGTGGTGCCTGGATATGAGCTCAATGGAGCTACGTCCTCATCATAGACTAAACGTGCTGAGATGTTGCAGCTCAACCAGTCGTTGACTTTCATGACCAACTGGTTGTCCCAATCGAAGTCAATAGGGCAGGTGTATTTCTCGCCAAGAGCGTTCAAATCTGTTGATTTGTGAAGATAATCGTAGAAAGCGATGAGCTTTGAGGTGAATGTCACGTTTTCGAAAATCTCATAGTTGAATTCTGCGATGAGCTGAGCACCAAGCTCCCAACGGACGGTCTCACCGTGCTTTGTCATTCTTGTGTATGTGATAGTGTCGGTGCCGATAATCTCAGTAACATCTTCATATTCGGCTTTCTTAACACCAAAAGCGCCTTGGTCAGCAAGCTTTTGATCGTTCACAATTGTCATACGGCCTGTGAGAGGTGATACGTTCACTTTGAAGTGCTCGCTCGGAACCCACTGAACACCAAGACCTAATGTGATGTAACCAGGAGCCATGAAACCGGAAATGCGGTTGGTGCTGTCAACGCCGTAGTTGTAACCGTTTGCAAACTGTGTCTGGAATGTCATGTCGACTGTAAGGAACCATTTGTCGTTCTTGAGGTTGTAGCCGTACAACGAACTCAGGAAGATACGGTCATCAGTCTTTATAGGCTTCTTGTCGATGTTAAAATAGCTGTAACCCAACTGCAAATCAAGACTGTTGTCCCATTTGTGGTTACCTTTTTTGTAGTTGATGTCATACTTGAGCAAACCCAGGAGGTTGATGTTGTCCTGTCCGCCAGCTGACCAGTTGTCGAAATGGCTCTGAGCCATGTTAAAACCGATGTTACCACCGTGTGTCCAAGGTGATTCAATACCACCGTCCTGCGCAAATGCCACATTCACCGAAAGCAGCAACGCGATCAAAGGAAGTAAAAGTTTTTTCATATTTAATAATTTTATTGGTTTAGAACTTCTTATTACTTGTCATTTCGAGCTTGTCGAGAAATCCTCTTTTTTCGTAAACATTTTATGTTATCGGGAATCGAAGATTTCTTCATTACCCTCTCCACTTCGGTCGAGGTTCAGTCGAAATGACGGGAGTTGATTAATAACTATTTCCGTCATGATAGTTTCTCGATCCTATCTGGAATGTGATGTCCTGTGTAGTTCTCGTCCTTACCAGACTGTCGTTCTTCACGCCAGGAGTCCACAACAAATCCTGCAGCAATCTTATGGCTTCATTGTCACAACCGCCGCCAACACTGTTCTCAACGATGATATTCGACACTCTGCCGTCTGTTTCAACGATAAAACTGAGTTTCACTGTGCCTTGAATCTCGAACTGTTTAGCCTGATCAGGAAATCTGAGGTTGGTGCGAAGATATGCCGCCATTGTCACACCCGGATCTTCGAAATAAGGCTGCGGGGCATTGTGCAGATCCTTTAAATCATAGACATTATTGCTCTTTTGCGCAGGATATTTCTGCTCAGGCAGCATCAGTCGTGGATTCTTTTCTTCGGCTTTCTTATAACTTTTGGCAGAGAATTCTACCGTGTAATAATCGTTGCAAGCTACCGGTTTTCCAACGTTTAATGCCGGATTCCATTCTATCATCTTCACCAATCTGATTGCCTCCTTGGCACATTCCTCGTCAAAAGCGTTCTCAACCCTGTAATTTGTGGCGTTTCCTTCGGCATCCACGTCATAATAAACTGTGATTTTGCCGCTTTTTTTCTGGTCAAGGGCATTCTGAGGATAAATCAGATGGTTGTGGATTATTTTCTTGGTTAATGGGAAACCTGATTTTGGCTCAGGTGATTTTGTCTGTGCATTGAGGTTTAATCCTAATGACATGATAATCAATGCAATAAGTAAAGCTGTTTTATTGAAAATTTTCATAATAAATCGAGTTTGTCATTATTAAACACTGCAAATTTACAAATTTTTTAAATGATAATCAAAAATTTTATAATTTTGTCTTCGTCATTTCGACTGTAGCGAAGCGGAATGGAGAAATCTTCCACGAACGATAGCTTATGGGGATGGAGGATTTCTCGACTCCATTTCATTTCGCTCGATATGACGATAATAATATTTAATTATGAATAATAACAATAATAGAAAAGAGGATTCCAACATGGTCTTCGGCGTTCATCCCGTCGAGGAGGTCATCAAGGCAGGGAAGGAGCTGGAGAAGGTTTTCGTGCAGTCAGGATTGCGTTCGCCACAGATTTCGGATATCGTGAAATATGCACGCGAGCATGAGGTCCCTGTGCAGTTTGTCCCGATTGAGAAGCTGAACCGCCTCACACGCAAAAACCATCAGGGAATAATAGCTTTTGTGTGCCCGATTTCATATCAGACCATCGAAAATGTAGTACCTATGGTTTATGATGAGGGACGGATGCCATTCGTTGTAATCCTTGACCGTGTCACTGATGTACGTAATTTTGGAGCCATCGCGCGCACATGCTACGCTGCCGGCGTCGATGCCATAGTAATACCGTCTCGCGGAAGCGCTTTGATCAACGGCGACGCCATGAAGACTTCAGCCGGCGCCTTATCATTAATTAATGTGTGTCGTGTTGAAAATATCAAAGACACTATCGACTTCCTGAAGGCGAGCGGTTTGAAAGTGATAGCGTTTTCCGAGAAAGGCAAACAGACCATCTGGCAGGCCGACCTTACAGGGCCTATTGCAATAATGATGGGTTCGGAGGAAGACGGCATCAGCGAGGCATACCTCAAACGTGTCGACGACCATCTCGTCATCCCGATGCCAGGCGACATCGATTCCCTCAACGTCAGCGTTGCCACTGGAATTGTGACGTTCGAGGTTGTCCGACAACGTACGGCCATGTAAAGACGTCATATTATGTCGTCTCTACGACATAAAAAAAAGAGCGATGCTGCAGCGTCGCTCTTTTTCTTTGATTTTCAAGTACCAATTAGTTTTCTTTCTTTCTAAGAACTTCTTTGATACGGGCTTTCTTACCGCGGAGACCTCTGAGATAGTAGATTCTTGCTCTGCGGACAGCGCCTTCCTTGTTGAGCTCGATGCTCTCAATCATTGGGTCTGCGATAGGGAAGATTCTTTCAACACCGATGTTGTTAGAAATCTTTCTGACTGTGAAAGTTGCACTCTTGCCCTGACCTGCGCGCTGTAACACAACACCCTGGAATTTCTGCAAACGTTCCTTGTTTCCCTCAACAATCTTATAAGTAACGGTGATGGTGTCACCTGACTTGAACTGTGGGAACTCTTTTACTTGTACTTGATCTTCAACGAATTGAATTAACGCGTTTTTCATTTCTATTGTATTTTTTATCTTATTTTATCTTCTAAAACGGCTTGCAAAAATACAAAACTTTTGAATACCTACAACATTTATTTTAATTTTTTTATTTTTTCGTACATCTCCGGTCGGCGAATCTTCGTTCTTTCCAGTGCTTGCTGGTATTTCCAATCGTTTATAACTTGGTCGTTACCCGACAAAAGTACCTCCGGAACCGCCCATCCTTTGTATTCACGGGGCCTTGTATACACCGGCGGCGACACCATTCCGTCCTGAAACGAGTCGGAAAGTGCCGAAGTTTCATCGCTCAAAGCGCCTGGAATGAGTCGCACGAGACTGTCGGTTAAGACCGCTGCGGCGAGCTCACCGCCCGACAAGACGTAATCACCAATCGAAATCTCCTTCGTGATTAAATGCTCACGGATTCGTTCGTCAATACCTTTATAATGTCCGCAAAGCATAATCAGATTCTCGTTTAATGACAATTGATTTACGACCGGCTGTGTCAAAAGCTCACCATCAGGGCTCATGTAAATGACCTCATCGTAGTTTCTTTCCGATTTGAGATGCGTGATACAGTTGTCAACGGGCTCAATCATCATCACCATGCCGGCACCTGCAGAGAAAGGGTAGTCGTCAACACGCTTATGCTTGTCGTTGCTGTAATCACGCAAGTTGTGAAGTCGGATCTCCACCAAGCCCTTGTTGATGGCTCGCTTGACAATGGACTCAGTGAACGGCCCCTCGAACATTTCGGGAAATATTGTGATAATGTCTATTCTCATCATTTGTTTCGTTTACATAAGGATTTCTCGACTTCACTTCGTTTCGCTCGAAATGACGTGTTTATTGTTTCTGTCATTTCGACCGAAGCCGTCAGGCGTAGTGGAGAAATCTTATTATTTTGGTTGCAAAAGTATAAAAAAAACCAACACGAAACCTTATTATATTAATAAAGGTGTCCCAAAAATCTACGTCATTTCAACATAATCTATTGATTATCAATTTGAAAATTTTTTTTTAAAAATTTTGTAAAACGTATTAAAAAAACGTGTAATTTTGCAACGCTTTTCAGATGAGGAAAGCAGAAACCCTTGCCCAGGTGGTGAAATTGGTAGACACGCTACTTTGAGGGGGTAGTGACGATTGCGTCGTGCAAGTTCGACTCTTGTCCTGGGCACCAAAAGTTTCACTCTAAGCCCATGTGGTGAAATTGGTAAACACGCTACATTCAGGGTGTAGTGAGCGGACGCTCTTGGAAGTTCGAGTCTTCTCATGGGCACGATATAAAAAAAGAACCGGTCAATTGATCGGTTCTTCTTTTTTTGTTACTTCAGGTAGGTATCTAGCCAGTTTTTAAATCTCCGTTGCCATAAGATTCCGTTCTGCGGCTGCAACACCCAGTGATTCTCATCCGGGAAGTAGAGGAACTCTGCAGGAATGCCGCGCAAAACTGCCGCATTGTATGCCTGCATGCCTTGGGTGTAAGAGATTCTGTAATCCAAACCGCCATGGATGACCATGATAGGTGCTGTCCATTTGTCGACAAACAAGTGTGGAGAATTTGAATATGACCACTGCACCACTGGATTGTCTTTATCCCAGTATGGTCCGCCGAGATCCCAGTTCACAAACCACATCTCTTCGGTCTCGAGATATTGTGATTCAAGGTTAAACATGCCGTCGTGGGCGATGAGAGCCTTGAAACGTCCCTCATGATGACCTGCAAGCCAGAACACTGAGAAGCCGCCGAAACTGGCGCCGACAGCACCGAGTCTGTTCTCGTCGACAAACGGCTCCTTGGCAAGGGCGTCGATGGCTGAGAGGTAGTCTCTCATGCACTGTCCGCCGTAGTCACCGCTGATTTCCTCGTTCCATTCCTGACCGAAGCCTGGCAAACCGCGTCTGTTTGGAGCAACGACGATGTAGCCGTTTGCAGCCATCTGCTGGAAGTTCCAACGATATGACCAGAACTGGCTCACTGTGCTTTGCGGACCGCCTTCGCAATAAAGAAGGGTAGGATATTTCTTGTTTTTATCGAAATGCGGAGGGTAGATGACCCATGTAAGCATCATCTTGCCATCGGTTGTCGGAATCCATCTTTCTTCGACTTCAGCAGTAGTCAACTGTTTGAAAATGTTATCATTAACATGTGAAATCTGTTTGAAATTACCACTTGGCAACTCGATGCTGTAAAGCTCTGTCGGATGGCTCATCGATTGCTGACCAGCGATGAGCTTGTCACCTGCAACAGCCAACGAAACGAAGTTATGCTTTCCTGTCGTGACTTTGCGGATGCTTCCGTTGTTAAGACTCAACTCGTAAACCTGGTCTGTAGCATGAATATCGCTGATGAAATAAATCTTTGAAGCATCATTTGACCATGTCAGATTTGTCGAGTTCTGGTCAAAATTGATGCTGTAGTCAGTCTTCTCACCAGTCAGCAGGTTCATGACATAAAGACGCTGTTTGTCAGCCTCATAGCCGTCGCGTTCCATGCTTTCCCACGCCATCATGTTGCCTGTAGGAGCTACACTGATATTGAGGTCGTAACCCATCATGCCTTCTGTGAGGTTTGCGGTCTGACCTAAAGCTACATTATATCTGTAAACATCAGTATTTGTTGATGTTGCGTAGTCTTTACCCTCTTTTTTGCGGCAGCAGTAGAGAACCGTGGTGTTGTCTTCGCTCCACGCGACCTGTTCCATGCCACCCCAAGGTCTCACTGGCGACTCCCAAGGTTCACCGTTAAGGATATCAATGCCTTTGGTAACGGTCTTTCCTTCAAGTTTAGCGACAAACAGATGACTGTAGGTGTCAACCCACTGGTCCCAATGACGGTACATCAAATCGTTGTTGATTCTTCCTGACGAAAGCTGAAGGTCAGGATAGATGTCAGCGACGGTCTCTTTCATCTTAACTTCAGCCGAATAAACTATCATTGAGCCATCCGGGCTGTATTTGAAACCGGTGATACCATCAGGAATATCTGTGATTTGCTTGCGGCTCTTACCTTTGGTATCCATCTCCCAAAGCTGCATATCGCCCGAAACTGCCGTCATGAAGGCGATGCGTCCTGAAGGTGTAAATGACGGGCTATATTCGCTGTAACCGCCATTTGTGAGGCATTTCACGTTCTTTCCGTCGGCATCCATGACGTAGATTCTTGAGAACCCTTTGTTTTTTGACACATCATAATCGGTAACGTTGTAAACCACAGTCTGACCGTCAGCAGATACAGTAAATTCACCGATTCTGCCCATGCCCCAAAGCACCTCAGGAGTCTGGATGTCGGATGTAAGTTTGATTTTTTCGCGCACCGGAGCCTGAGGCTTCGAAGCGTCATCGCATGCCTGCAACATCAACAGTATCAATGCGATAGGAAGCAATAATTTTTTCATATAATTAAAATTTAAATTCCCATTAATGTTTTGCAAATTTACAAATAAGTTTTAACTTTGCAAAAATTTTTCTTATGAAGCGCACATTATTAATATCAGTTCTCATCTTCGCCGCGATGACGGCATTGGCTCAGCAACGTCTTGTTTATCAGTCATATATGCTTGGCTCAGATAGCGGTGACACCACCTTCCGTGAAGTCTTACGTTATAAAAATCAACTGAAAATAAATGATATTCAAGAGTTTGAAGGCGAATTGATTCAAGGATTGTCTACCGATTACACTTTCGTGGATTATGACGTTGATTCGGCTTATTTCCAAATGAATTATCGGAATGGTGAATCGTATTTTTACGCTTATTCGTTGAAAACCAATGATATAGAGTTCGAAGAAGTCGGCTCGGAGAAGGTTAAAGGCTACAATTGTAAAAAATATAAGACGTCGATAAACTCAAACACGATAGAGGTCTGGATGACGGAAAGCCTTGGCTATGATGCATCTCCTGTGACATCGCGCGGCTATCTGAAAGGTGTTATGGTGCGTCAGGCGATAAACGGCAACCGCATTATGGATTTGAAGTCGGTGAAAAAAGATAAGAAGGATAAGAAAGATAAGAAGGGAATAATTCCGGAGGATTTGGGAATTAGGAAGACGGGGAAGGAGTTGAATCAAATCAAAAAGGAGAAGCTGATTATCCGCACCAAGATTTTTGAGGACGATCAGATTCATTTCGTGAAAATGGATAAGTTTCATGGCGATATTCCATTCGATACGGTGATTCATTTCTCTTGGGGGACGATTATTCTGAAACGTGTGAATCTGCCTGTTTTGCCTGAGCATTACCAGATTTTTGCAGAGCTTCACCAGCGCTCCAACGGCGACGCTTACGACCGCTCAGGCTCAGTCTTCGTCATCCCGATGGACAGGAAGCTTTCGCTGTGCAATGCTTTAATCGACAGCATTGAAGTCATTCCTTATCAATTAGATAAAAATGGAAATAAATATCAAGGTATACGCCTTGAAGACGACTACATGCCTGTTGTCGAGCTGATGCGTTTCTTCACTCCGTTTGGCGTGAACCATTTCAACGACAGGGTACAGCTCGACGGTCTGGAATGGGCTGACGAGGCATATTACAAGATGGAGGTTTCGGAGCTTTCCGACCGCCTTCAGGGTGATGTTTTGATAGGCGCTTTTATCGGAAATTATGATGGAGGAGGACATAAGGTTTCGTTGGATTTGGTGGCATATCCGCAGGATTACGACGGCGATGTGTTGAAAAACAGCCGATGGAGTCTGCCACTCTTCAACACCTGCAACGTGATGGAGATGTCGGGTCAGAACTACGGCCGTTTGTTCCAGACCGACAGTCTTACAGTAGAGTTTGACATCCCTGAAGGCGTTGAGAATCTGAGGCTTAGATACATCACCACTGGTCATGGCGGCTGGGGTGGAGGCGACGAGTTCAACCCGAAGGAGAACACCATCATCATTGACGGTGAGAAAGTGTTCAGATACACTCCATGGCGTTGTGACTGTGCCACTTACCGTGAGTTGAACCCTGTCTCGGGCAATTTCTGGAATGGAGTGTCATCATCCGACCTGTCGCGTTCGGGCTGGTGTCCGGGGACCGCGACCAATCCGGTTTATTTCGACTTAAGTGACTTGAAGCCGGGTCATCACACGATAACTGTAGCAATCCCACAAGGAGAGGACGAGGGCGGCAGTTTCAGCCATTGGATGGTGAGCGGGGTGCTAGTAGGGTCTTTTTAATATTTTTTCAAAAATATGGCTGCACGTTTGAAAAAATGTTGTATCTTTGCAGCGTGAAAGTCGGTTCCGTACGTGACCTTTAATTAGAGTTGCTTGGTACGGTCGGCTTTTTTTCTTTTACTTCGATTTTATTGACACAATACTGAACGTGTTTGTTGTTAGAACGAATACCTATTGTCAGTTTTACTTTAAAAGTCAGATAAGAAATCTCTGTATTAACAAAATCATAATACAAAACCGCAATATTTTTATAATGATTGTCTGATTGCGTTCCATTTTTGGGCGCAAAAAACACCACTGTATTATCATCACAAGCCGCACATTTCACTACATCATATAAGTGTTTAACGGCATAAGTGGACTGCCAGTTCCTTGATGCAGCATTAATAGTCTTTTTATCACTTTCATTTTGTATAATAAAAACATCAACGCCAAGATATTCATTATAAATTCTATTATTACGACCTTCTCGTTGTAGTTGTTTCCAAAGATTGGAATAATACTTTGCTATTAGACTTCTTCTTTCTTTGCTGCGATTTTTCGCTGTAGGGATGCCATTGATGTATTCTGGCAAATTGTTGTTGTTTGTTTCCATAATTTTTAATAATTAAAAGGTTCCAAAATAATGTTGAATTCCTCACTGCAAAAATATAGCAAAAAATCGTTGCTTTTGCTGCTTTTACACTTTTTAACATAAGTTTCATTTTGCTGCAAGAAATCTAAAAATTTCTTTACAAAAACGGCCGCATTCAATGCATTCCTCCTAAACTTCTAAGCTCATAAGCTAAACAAAATGTTAAAAAATTTTTACAATTCATTTCTTTTTTGTATATTTGCATCGTTCAAGTAGTGAAATAAGACGATAAAATAAGAGAGATAAAAGAGCATTAGTAAACATATAAAATAAAAAGCGTTTTTGCTTTTCAAGTGGACCGAAATCTGGACAATTTCGAAACTCCCATCAAGAAAGCAGAGATGCTCACGGACTATCCGTGGGCTTTCTTGTTTTGGGAGTATAGGCAGTCCAGAGCCTCGGTTCAGACAGAAAGTTTCACGGATTTTTTTTTGTGATGCTTGAGAAAGGCGAAGCGCCCTAAACGCCGAGCCATCATGAGTACCAAGTTCTTCAATAATATTGAGTCGACGTTGATGGACAAGTTCCACGGCATCGCCTCAGCAATGGCCAACTTCGACATTTTCCATGCCGTGGTTGGCTATTTTCGTTCCAGCGGATACTTCAAACTCCGCAAGGAACTGGAAAATGTCAGCGAGATACGAATTCTTGTAGGAATAAATATCGACTCCATCCTAAGTCACCATAATGCAAATCTGCTTTTTACTGCCGACAGCCACACGGCTGAAGTGGTGGAACAATATCGTCGGCATCTTATCGACGACATCCGCAAATCGCACTATGATGCAGATACCGAACACGGAATTATGCAGATGTTTGATGATATCGCAAGCGGCAAGTTACAACTGCGCATTCATGCAACACGAAATCTGCATGCGAAGTTCTACCTATGTTTGCCATCCAATTTCTCTGAACATAGTGATGGATGGGTCATAATGGGTAGCAGCAATCTTACTGACCAAGGTCTTGGAACTGTAAACAACCATCGTTATGAGCTCAACGTGGCCATGAAAGATTATGATGATGTTCGCTACTGTGAAGATGAATTTTGGCATTTATGGGAAGAAAGCGTTCCTGTGAGTATTGAGGACATGCAAAAGGCTCGTCGCTCAACTCATCTTGACAACGAGAAACCGCCTACTCCATACGAACTTTATATGAAGGTGCTTATCGACACCTTTGGCAATATGGTCGAGGACAACTTCGAGCTTGACCCGACACGCTATGGTTTTCGTGACCTCAGCTATCAGCGTGACGCTGTCATCCAAGGCTATCAGACCATGATTAGGCATAATGGATGTTTCATAGCCGACGTGGTTGGTCTCGGAAAGACTCCTGTAGCCACCATGATAGCTAAAAGGTTTATCATGGAAAATGGCCGCTACACCCGCATCCTCGTCATAATGCCGCCAGCCATGCGTCATGAATGGGAAAGAACGTTCAAAAAGTTTGAAATAAGCAAATATGCTTGGTTTGTAACCAGTGGCAGTTTGGATAAGGTGGTTGATGGGCGTGACAATTACCGTTTGCCGAATGAGTACGACATGATTATCGTTGATGAGGCGCACAACTTCCGCAACGATGGCAATACCGGATACCAATATCTGCAGCGCATCTGTAAAGCCCCCCGTGCCAATCGAGGCCGCGTGGAAGGATTGAGAAAGAAAGTTTTGCTTCTTTCTGCTACTCCTTACAACAATACTCCTATGGATATCCGCAATCAGTTGCTGCTGTTTCAAGATGCACGCAACTGCACCATTGAAGGTCTGGGCGACATCACCGGCTCTTTCTCCGATTGGATAAGCAGATACAAGCAATTGATGCGCGATCGTGACACTTTGCCACACGATGTCTTTGTGAAAGCTGTTGATAAGATAATGGAGGAGGTGAGACATCGTGTACTTGAACCCATTATGGTTCGCCGTACTCGTAACAACATTCTCAACTATGATCCATATCGCATTGATATTGAGGAGCAGGGAATCAAATTTCCGAAGTTTGCATCAATTCGCGACCGACAATACAAGATGGATGACTATCTTGCCCATCTTTTTGGACGTACCATGCAGATATTAACAGATACACCATCTGAAGATAATCCTAAAGGAACAGGTGTGCATTATGCACGCTATCGTGCCGTTGAGTTTTTCAGACCAGGAGTGCCATATAAAGGCAAACAAGGTAAACATGTGGCATTGCTGCTTACCGGTATTTTCCGCACCCACATGGTGAAACGTTTGGAAAGTAGTTTCGAGGCATTTAAGAAGTCCCTCCATACGTTCCTTAACATTACCACAGGCATGATTGACATGTTTGTCGCCGACAAGGTGCTTATTGCCCCGGAATACAATGTGAAACAGCTTCAGGTGGAGAAAGAGATGGATTTGGACGATATTATTCAATACATTGAAAGTAAAGGTGTTGAGCGCAAAGACTTTGTCTATCATTCTGCTGATTTCCAGCCAATACTTCTTGATATGCTTCGGGAGGATGAAACTCAGCTTAAAGCACTATGTGACGAATGGGATGCGGTCGATTACGATCCCAAATTGGAACTGTTTGTCAATATGTTGCAAGGCGAGTTGTTCAATCCGCGGGAAAACAAGAATCATAAACTTGTCATCTTCAGCGAAAGCGTAGATACTGTAAATTGTCTCTATCGTACTATGACCGAGCGTCTTGGGCGTACAGATGTATTGCGCATTACCGCTAAAAACCGAGACCAGGAGCGTAAACGAATAGCCGCCAACTTCGACGCAAACTATAGTGAAAAACAATTGGACGAGTTTAATATTATTGTAACAAGCGATGTGCTGGCAGAAGGCGTAAACCTCCATCGTGCCAATGTCATCGTCAACTATGACTCACCGTGGAATGCCAGCCGTCTGATGCAGCGTAATGGACGTGTTAACCGAATCGGCTCAACATCTGATCTCATATACAATTACATGTTCTACCCGTCACAAGAGGGCGATAAGCAGATTCAACTTTACAGCAACGCTCTTATCAAACTCCAGGGATTCCATTCGGCACTTGGTGAGGATTCGCAGATTTATTCTCACGAAGAAATTGTCAAAGAGTTTGAATTGTTCAATAAAAATGTGCATGATGAAAATGACGACAAACTTGCTCTTATCCATGAGGTTAGCGAATTGCACAAGGATAATCCTGAACTATATGAACGCATAAAGAATCTGCCGCCGAAAAGCCGTTGTTTAAGGTCGGTCTCATATTGCGAAAACAATAACGATGGTTCCACATTGGTGTTTCTCGCATCAAAAGAAAGGGTGGATTACGTGCTGGTTGGAAGTGACGACGCACCTAATCGTTTGTCATTTATGGAAGCCGTAAAGAAACTTAAAGCCGCTCCTGATGAGCCCGGATTTCCTATCAGTGATATGGAGAAGCGGCATTTCATTCAGGTAAACCGTGCCATTGAGTTGTATAACCACATGCTTCAAGAGCAGGATACAACGGTTTCTATGCGTATCAATTCACACGATAAAGTAGTGCTTGGAGCTTTGAAATTCTTGCGAACAGAGGCTGCGGCAACAATGAGCGATGAGCATGGACGTGGTTTATGCCGCAGACTGCAGTCTTTGGTGGAGCAAGGTGTGTATAATTCACTCCCTCGTCAATTGGGCGATTTGGCGAAACAACAACGTAGCGCAAATCCATTCAGCAAAGAGGATTTGGAGCAGCAGATAATTGACTTGGCGGAAATCTATTGTCCTGATGTTGAGGAGTCAACAAATAACTCAGGAGGCAATTCAGTGCCGGATATTATTATTTCAGAAACATTCATCGCTTAAAACATTAACGATATGAAAGAGACTTTGAGAGATCTTTTCAGACAAAAGTTCAATTATAGCGAATACCGCAAAGTGATATTACAAAACCTGTTACATGCGCAAGAATTGATGCGCGAACCCGAATTTCTTGAGGAAACCAACGATGGTGACCGAATTTATGGCTTGGGTTATCTTCGTGATGCCGACGGTAAAGAAATTGGTTTGTACTACACAAATGTGACGAAAGGTGATGTCCGTCATAAACGTGTGGGATTTCGTAAAATGATGAAGAAATACACGGACTTTGGAGTTGATGCTGCAATTACCGTTTTTGCCGACAAAGAGCACTGGCGTCTGTCGTATATGTGCGATTTGAAAGGCGGTGTGACTGCTGCAAAACGATTCTCTTATATCATGGGCGATGGGGGAATGTACGTTACACCTGTCAATCGTCTTTCGGAATTGGCAGGAAAACGCATAAAACTTGAAAATATCCACGATGCTTTCTCTGTAGAAGCCCTCAGCGACGAATTCTTTAAAGCGTATCATGACCATTATGACATCATTGTGGCAGCGTTGGCACGACAAGGGAAAACTGGCGCTATCTATCACGATTATGTCAAAAAGATGATGGGTCGTATAGTGTTTCTGCACTTCCTGCAAAAGAAAGAATGGCTCAACGGCAATCCTACATTCTTGCGCGATTTGTTCTTCTTCAGCCCACATAAGGATGATTTTCTCGACCAAGTGCTGGAGCCGTTGTTCTTCGGGATTTTCAACACCGAAAAAGGACAACGTGAGAAATTGTTTGCCAGCGAGCATTGGGACAAGAACTTGCTGAAAGAGTGGGAGAGTATGCCATATCTGAACGGCGGTTTGTTTGAGCGTGATGAGATTGACAAGATGAATATCAAGTTGCCGGCTTCGCTGTTTGACAATCTTTTCAATTTCTTGGCATCCTACAACTTCACTGTTGACGAGAACGACCCTGACGATGCCGAGATTGGCGTTGACCCAGAGATGTTGGGCAAAATCTTCGAGAGCCTTTTGGAGGACAACAAGGCCAAAGGCGCTTTCTACACGCCCAAAGAGATTGTGCGTTACATGTGCAAGGAATCTCTGATTGCACATCTCGTCTCCAAACTGCCCGATTTATCTGATAAAGTTATCCGCACTTTCGTGGAAACACATGAGATGCAGCCCGAGTTGGAAACTTGCCGCGATGACCTTGAAAGTGCCTTGCGTGAGGTGAAAATCTGCGACCCTGCCATTGGCAGTGGAGCGTTTCCGATGGGCTTGCTCAACGAATTATGGCGATGCCGCGAAGCCCTTGGAACCGGGTTATCCCGTCTTCAATTAAAAAAAGAGATTATTGAAAACAACATCTATGGCGTGGACATCGAGCGTGGTGCCATCGATATCGCTCGTCTGCGTTTCTGGCTCAGCATTGTAGTGGACAGCGATAAGGCGGAGCCGCTGCCGAACTTCGACTACAAGTTCATGCAAGGCAACAGCCTGATTGAGAGTTATGGCGGTTTCGACCTCAGCCGTATTGCGGGCAAGAGCGTTGGCCGTCCATCCACCTCCACGCAACTGGTGATTGGTCTCGACAGCGACTTGAACAGAAAGAACCTTCAAAAGTTGTTGCATGAGTATTTTTCCGTCACAGACCACAAGCAGAAAGCCACTATGCGCCAAGCCATCAACGACGAAGTGAAACGACTCATCGTCAATAGCGTGGGCGGTACCCCTGCATTCCTCAAAAACTTATCAGCTCTCGATCCATCTGCCAACCAAGAGTTTTTCTTGTGGCATATATGGTTTAAGGATATTTTTGATAAAGGTGGGTTCGATATTGTGATTGGGAATCCACCGTATGTTAATATTGCCAATATTAAACCAGATGAATACAGAGAGTTGTTGCAAAAATCATTTCGTTCAACTCGTAATAAATGTGACTTATACGCATACTTTATAGAAAGAGCTTTTAAACTGTCTTCTTCAGGAATTGTTTCATTTATTGTTCCAGTCACATGGAAGGCTACAGATAGTTTTAAAAAACTACGTGAAATAATATTTAAAGAACACTCGGTTTTACAGATCGTCAATTTGAACTATGGCACGTTCGATGCAACGGTTAAACCAATGATTCTAATCATGTCCTCTCGATTCAAACACAATTATGCGATTGAAGTATATCAAGAAAGTTTTAGACTACTTTATAACATAGATTCACAAGAAGTGTTTAATAATATGGATTTGTCAATTGACACAGAATCCAATTTACTTGACAAAGAGCTATTAAAATCAATTGAGAAGAATTGCATTACGCTGGGTAGTATTATAAAGTTTTCCCGTGGGATTAAAACAAGCAACGATAAACGTTTCATTGGATTTAGTTGCAATAATGAAGATTATAAAAAAGTTTACAGGGGTCGGAATATTCGCCCATACTCATTTGATTGGGCTGGTGAATATATATGGTATCGTCCGGATTTAATGAAAGAGAAGGTTGGGTGTCTTCCTCACTCAAGGTCATTCTTTGAAGTTCCAGAAAAACTTGTAATGCAACGAATAGGCATGCAGCTTTCTGTGGCATACGATGATGGACAGAATTATTTTCTTGATACTGTAAATGTATCTCGGTATGACTCAGTCGATAAGAAATACTCTTTGAAATTTTTATGTGGGCTACTAAATTCTAAAGTGGTGAATTTTTGGTATCATAGGAAGTATCAGCTCCCAACAATTGGAGGTTATGAACTTGATTCTATTCCAATACCGAATAATATTTCTATGCAACGGCCAATTATAGATTTGGTCGATAAGATATTGGATGCAAAAAAAGCAAATGTCTATGCCGATACAACAACATTGGAGGAAGAAATCGACAAAAAAGTGTATGAATTGTATGGATTGACAGATGGAGAAATCAAAATAATAGAAGGGTAGTTTGTTAATAGTTGTAAATCGCTGACATTTTGGCAGTTGCGTGAGTTTGGCATGATAATTGATGCTTTGTTCATAGCTAAATAAACAATATAATCAATAATGATGAATATGAATAATAGTTATGAAAATTAAAGCAGATAATGAAGGTGTGACCAAACTGATGTTGTCCTATAATCTTATGGGTGGTGAAAGTTATGCATTAGTGAACGATGTAGATGAATATTATAGTAGATTGGAAACACTGCTTGATGATATTAAACAAGGAAAAGGAGAATCCTGTAATTATCTCTATTTCGCATTTGTCACATTAGCATCTGCAACATTGGAGTATTCACTTAACCTTATGCTGGCATTACATTGTTTTAGAAAATTCCATGTCCCAATGTATGAAGAACATCTACAAGCGTTTTTGGATATTAAATTTGCACCAAAAATAGAGATTACTCCTGAAATAGTTTCAGAAGGAAAGTATTCGATAAAGAAAGATGTTCCTACCTTGCAGCAACTGAAAGAATTGGTGGATAAAAGGCATAGTATTATGCACAATTCTAAAGCTGTAAAAGTACAAAAGTTCGATTCTCCAAATATGGGGAGCTGTGTGTTAGACGGAAAGATATGTATGCCAGTTGATTCTTTGAATGATGATGGCACATTGGATTTTCATTTTGAATCAAAAGATAATGCTATTACGACATTGAAAGCCAAATGGTGTTTGCGAATGGGGGATGCAATTTTAAAATATAGAGACTATGTTGTTAATCCATATTTAACGCTGTTTGAGCTTAAAGAAAATGAGCTGTTAGAATTATGCAATTAGTAATGTCTGATTGCAAAAATACACATAATCTAATTAAAACGGATAACTAATATAAAAACAATATCATATGATTACTATAGAAAAACTAAAAAGCATTCTTGGGAGAAAAGTCAAACTGAATGACGGTAAAAGAGACTTGGACATTAACATTGCAGAATTGGCAAGAGAAATTGGATGCTCATCGAGCGATGTTCTAACTGATTTGAAACATTTGCAATATGCTGGAGAAATAAAAAGACTTATACAAGTTGGATGGTCAAAAGATGAATATACATTAACCGTATTGGAGAAATCTTCCATCCTCAGCAACTGAAAAAACGACTATATGAAGAATAAAACAAAAAAATACTCAACGACAATTGTTGTGTTAGTAATAATTATAGTGGTATGTCCATTTCTTGTTAGCTTAATGATGAAATTGGCAAGTAGTGATAATGTCTGGATCGGTTTTTGGGGGTCATATTTGGGCTCAATCATCTCTGCATCAGCAGCATTTTATATACTTTATATTCAACGACAAGACAATCATGCAGAGAACGAGCAAATTATAAATTCGCAGAAAAAGGAAATAGAGTATAGACAGGGTATGGATTGGCTCAACGAGCTGCGCAATTCAATGACAGATAATCTTGCGTCGTATGAGCCAACGAATGTTATAACAATTATAAATTTGATATACCAGGAAGGCAAGGTTAATCGAGATGCACTTTTTGTTATAAATGAAATTAAAAGGATACAGAATAATCTTATACGAACAGATTCTGCTGTTGAATTATTAGTTACTGCTCAACAAAATGAGAACCTAACATTATACAATAATGTCAGAAAAACATCTTATTTGCAATATTGCCAGATGTTAACGGACCTACAAATAATATATATCAATATTCACAATCAAAAAGAGATAGATACCTCAAAACATATGCTTATTATAAATGAAGACAATGATAACTTGGCATCAGATAATCTAAAAAAGGCTCTTAACGATAATAAAGATATGAATTGGGAAGATAAACTGCAGGTTGTTCTTAACAAAATGCCATATCAATTCTCTGAAAATTATAAATTAATCCGGCAAGCTTCGTTAAATTGCATTAGAGCAGAGCAGGAACGAATCAATGGTATTTTATAAGGTATATTAATGGGGGCTTGCACTCGGCTGTCAAATCCACAAGGCAGAAAAAGTTAATACCGGCAAACTCTTTACACCATTCCTTTTTGTTGCCATCGATATAAGGACCGATTTCGTCAGATTTAGACACTCTTCGTCGAATGTTTTGCGATGCTACAAATTGTTTAACGCCTTGTATAAATAAAAGAATGCTTCGGGATTGGTTTTCTTCAGCTTGTTAAGTTTTGTGTATTCGTATTGTAGAAATACCCAATCTTTGATTACTGTTAAATGCTTGGAATTGAACTTTTCAAACGACTGAAATTGGTTTTGTATCAGTGAAGCAAGATAGGCTATTTTTGCTGCTGATAAAATGGCTTTTTCAATATGAAATGATTCTGAAAAGATGTGGCTGGTTACATCCTTAATGCCTTTCTGAAGTATGCTGAACTCGGTGCCATTGTAATCGCGACGGAAACAAATAGATAGCGCATTGTCAATGGTGTCGTGAAAAACATCGTCCAAAGTGAAATTACCAGCACGATAGGTCAATTCCTGTCTGGCAATTCTACAATAGGTGTTTGCTATGGAAGTGACGTCATCCGCACGGTCGAACAGATGTCCGATGTCATACAACTGCTTGATAATCTCCATGCCACATTCAGCGCCGTTCTTACGATAGGGAATACCTATGGTTCTAGGAGCAAAGGCTGTTAACTTGTCGGCAAGCAAGTTGTTGACATCTGGCACATATATTTGGCAATCAGGTCCTTCCATCTTAAGAAAACGATTCGCAATGGGAATTGCCACAAGATTGCTGTATGGTGTTGTCTCAAACAACACATCCAAAAGAATATGGGATTCTTTGTTTTCTACTGTGGAGCTATAGAAAAACTTAAAATGCTTTTTGGGAATGTTTGATATCGGAGTTCGCTGTTGCTCTTCATATCTGATAAAGCCTTTGTTTTTGGCTATGTTTTGCAGAACGTCTTGCAGATCGCTATTTTGTGGGGCAACGGTGATATCAATATCTATCGATAATCGATGCGAAACCTGCATCATCAGCATCATTGCCGTGCCTCCCTTAAAGACAAATGAAACAGAGGATTCGGCAAGACCCTCCAACAGAGACAGCGCATGGATGGTTTTCTCAACAAGAATCCGATCGGCTTTATATTGCCGAGATACAGCATTTATCCATTCCAAAGAAAACGATTGTGGTGTAATCATGGCTTAATAATCTATTTCGTCAAGTAAATCTTCAATAACTTTATGGCGGCCACGTCGTCCGGCATATCGAAGCATCTTGCTAGTGCTTACAGCACAAGAAGCAAGTGCATTCTCATAAATGCGAAGTATCTCAGTGTTCTGGAACGGGAACATGCGATCTAATGCCCAGTCAACCAGCATCTTCTCAAGCGTGGCCATTGGGAACCCCCAATCGGCATCTTCTCGGACAGGTGCTCCAGAAACGAGATTCCTCACCACGACATAACCATCGTAATAGGACAAATCGCCATCAAGATTACGGTAAAGCATGGTGGAGCGAGGATAAAGGTCGCGAATTGCATAATAGACCGATTCGGTGGCATCACGTTCAACATCCACAAAGTAAATCTGAGTGTTTATCATGTGTTGGGCAAATGAGTTCACGGCAGCCAAATCCCATTGACAATAATCGACAAACGGGAATTTGTCACGCATCATACAACCAATTTTCTTTGTTTTCTGATGAATGACTGAGGAAAACGCCTCTTTTGTCCCCAAACGATAAACGCCCCGTCTAATACTATACAAAACTCTTTTTTCTAGCAAGGCATGGATACGCCATCTCACAGTGGCAATCGGAATATCAGGAGTAAAGCTGCAGTAAAAGTCATCGATATCCTCAAAGACGATTTCCCTTTGATGGCCAAATTTCTTTCGGAGTTCTTCTATGTGTAGATTATTGGACATTGTATTATTATTTTGCGCTGCAAAGATAAACAAATTTTCGTCAATAATTCACAAAAATTGACAAAATTTTGATTTTTACTTTTTCCAATTGCCACATCAAAGGAAACGGAGATGCGTCTCACCGATGTGGCTCGCGCAAGCCTCGCGGAACTTGCAAATGATTATCTCAATACACCCCAACCTCATCCACGAAAATCCACGCAGGATAACCGTATCCTGAATGTCCTTCAGGGCAGTCATACGGTGTGACTATAACCTCCACATAACGAGTGTTTACTGGCTCAAACACGATGTCAACAGGGTAGAAGCTGCTCCCGTAATCGGCCGGCAACAAATCGAAATCACGTGAGGCCACCTCAGTGAAGCCCTCGCCATCGTCTGAAACCAACACCTTCACCGACTTGGCATTGAAAATCCAGTCCTTCATGTTGACGAGAAGAGTGAATCTCACCGAACTGACCTCCGTAACCTCCTGTAAATCAAAGGTCGCATCGAGGTTCTTGCCGTACCAGCCGAGCCAACGGCCACTTCGGTAGTTGGAGCCTCCACGCAGGCCGTCAATCAGCATCTGGGCTCCGTCGTAAGCATAGTTGCGGTGCGGCTGCTCCTTCAAAACCACAGGCATCATCGAGGCCTTGCTAAAATCGAAATCGGTCTTGAACACCTTGCCCTTGCCGCCGTCAGGATACTGCACATAACCCTCCAAATGACAATTGTTGCCAATCTTCAATGGCTTTGAATATTCTTTAAAACCTTGATTGTCAACAGAATACATAATCGTTCCGTCAACTTGCTTGGTCATCGTGACATCAATTACGCCGTCTTGCACGTTTGGCGTTATTTTCACGTCGATATCGAAAACATGCGTCGCATACCTCCAATGATACAGCCTATAAAGCCTTGTCATGCGGTATTCGCGTTTCACGAAGTCGTCGTAGCTCTTCTGTTCAGGGCTGCACCACTGGACCTCGGCGAGGGCACCGAGCCGAGGTAACAGTCTGAATAACACCACGTTAAACTCGCTGGCGTACTCCGTCCAGATGTTAGCCTGCGGACCCAAGATGTATTGCTCCTCATCTTTTGTCAGACCTTCCGGGACAGGCTCGAGCGAATACACCTTCTTCACTGAATTGTATCCGCCACCAGCCTCGGGCTCACTCTCGGTGTCAAGTGACTGATAATAATCGAAATACAAGTAATCATTGGGCGTCATGATGACGTTATGGTGCATCTTTGCCGCTTTGTAGCCGCCGTCGCTGCCTCGCCAGCTCATCACAGTGGCGTTAGGAGCCAGCTCGCCATCAAGCATCTCGTCCCACCCGATGATGTGACGGCCGTGACTTTCAACGAATTGCTCCATGCGCGACATCACATAGCTTTGCAGATAATCCTCGGCAGAATGCTTGTCATCGCCTTTAATCCCAAGCTCTTTGATCTTTGCCTGGCATTTCGGGCATTCAACCCAGCGGTCGCGCGGCACCTCGTCGCCTCCGATGTGGATGTACTCGCTCGGGAAGATGTCCATCACCTCAAGCAGCACATCCTCAAGGAACTGCAAAGCCTGCTCATTGCCCGCACATATCACATCTTCCGACACTCCCCATTGCTTCCAGACCTCGTAAGGACCGCCCGTGCAGCCCAGCTCAGGATAAGATGCGAGAGCCGCCAGCATGTGTCCCGGCAAATCAATCTCCGGAATGATGGTGATATGACGGTCTTCGGCATATTTTACAAGGTCTCGCAGCTGCTCCTGGGTGTAAAAACCTCCGTGACGGATGGTGTCGAACGCCATGGTCTTCCCGATGATGGTCCCTGAACGCCAAGCCCCGATTTCAGTGAGCTTCGGATATTTCTTGATCTCCACACGCCAGCCCTGGTCGTCGGTAAGATGAAAATGAAACCTGTTCAAATTATGCAACGCCATCACATCAAGATACAACTTCACCGAATCAATAGGGAAGAAATGACGGCTCACGTCGAGATGCATCCCACGATATGCAAATCTCGGATAGTCGCTGATAATACCCGCCGGAATCTCGATTTTTGTGTCTGAAGTGCCAACAGGAAGGCTTTTTCTCAACGTTTGTATGCCGTAGAAAATACCTGAAGTGTTACTTGAAGTAATCTTTATAACATTATCATTAACAATGATTTGATAAGCTTCATTATCTTCAAAAATATCATGATTTAACTCCAAAATAATAGAGTTTTTAACCGCCTCATCAGAACATCTTATTTCAGGTTTAAAACCTAAAATATCTTCGATAAAATCGGCAAGAAAACCTGCTTCCTTTGACAAAATTTCATCAGCATTGGAATAAGTTATGACCGTGTTTTTATCAAGAATAAATGGCTTTTCATCGCTTAAATTTATCTCTTTTGGCAATGGAATGACCTGATAATCAGCTGTTGAAATCTGTTTCTCGCAGGCGGTTAAAGCTAATGCGAATAAGGCTCCGATAATAAAAATGTGCTTTTTCATGTGATAATAACTAATTGTCATTTCGAGCGAAGTCGAGAAATCCTCTTGATTCGAAATCATTGTTTGTTTCCGTTAATTAAGGATTTCTCCATTCCGCTCCATTTCATTCCGCTTCAGTCGAAATGACGAGACAAAATTAAAAAAAAAACTTCTAAATTCTAACTACTAATTTCTAACTTTTTTGTAATTTTACACCCTAAAATTTAGGGAATGAAGGTACTGCATACATCGGATTGGCATATCGGTCAGATTTTTCACAACTACAGCCGAGAGGAGGAGCATAAATTCTTTTTTGAGCAGCTTAAATCCATCATTATCAACGATAAACCTGATGTGGTGGTGGTCTCTGGCGATGTCTTTCACACCGCCACTCCGACCATTGTATCGCAGCGTCTTTATTATAATTTTATCGTCGATTTGTCGCGCTTAGACCCTGATTTACAGATAGTTATAACAAGCGGCAACCATGATTCGCCGTCTCGCCTTGAGGCTCCGCGTCCTTTGTGGGAGGCTTTTAACGTCTCAGTGATTGGAATGCTTGATTATCATATAGTTGACGATGAATCCGGCTTGAATTTCGATGCGTCGAAAATTGAGATTCCGATAACTAAAAATGGAGAAATCATCGGATGGGTGCTTGCTGTGCCGTATCTTAACGGCAATCCGAACATCTACGGCAAGCTTATTGAACATCTGAAACAACGTCCGGAATATAACGACAGCCAAAGCATCGTGGCTACAGGTCATCTTGCTTTGAAAAGCGCAGAGATATGGGGACATAGCGCGGATATCATAGGTAGCCTCGAAACTCTTGATATTCAAGATTTTACAGATGTAAAAGGCGTAGATTATTGGGCTTTCGGACATATTCACTATCCGCAGGCAATAAAAGGAATCGAAAACATGCGCTATGCAGGCTCGCCATTGCCGATTTCGTTTAACGAGAACTACCAGCATTCAGTGGTTTCTGTGAAAATCGAAGACGGAAAAACGGAGACGACACTCATCCCTTTGAAAACACTGATTCCAATCGTCGATTTTCCATCAAAACCTAAAGGTTACGACGATGCACTGCCTTTTGAGACTGTGATGATGCAACTCATTGAAATTCTTGATGATAAAGCGTATGTCAGAGTGCATGTGCAGGCCGAAAAGCCGCTAACACAGGCCGAATCAGTGGCAATGGTTCAAGCATTCGAAGGTCACCGGGCAATGTTCTGCGGAGTTCAGTCATATTTCCCTGAAAAAGAAGTTGGTGCTGATTATCAAGAGGTTAAGACCTTACGTGAACTTAAATCCAAGAGTCCGTTTGAACTCGGATGTGCGGTTTATCAAAAGAAAAACGGCAGCGAGATGCCCGATGAACTCAAGGAAATGTTTAAAAAAGTGTGCGAGGAGGCTGAAAAAGTGCTATGAAGATTGAAAAAATCATCATCGAGAATATAAATTCCATCGAAAAAGCCGAAATTAGCTTCACTGAAGGCATTTTGGCACACGAGCCGTTGTTTCTCATTACCGGAGAGACAGGAAGCGGGAAAAGCACTATTTTGGACGCCATAACGCTTGCACTTTACGACAAATCGCCGCGTTACGAGAATACAAGGAACAAGGAAAAGACCGAAAACGGACTTTCTAACATGCAGAGCACCACAAACGCTTTGCGTAAAGGCACCAACGACGGAAAAGCAGAGGTCTGGTTTAGCGTCGGAAGCGAGAAATATATCGCAACCTGGCAGATGCACAAGACACGCAACGGCAAGTATGACATGACAAACCGCCGTAAACTCGAAGTGGTGAAAGGCGAGGAGAGAATCGTGCTTGAAACCAAGATAGACACAGTAAATCAACAGATTGCAGAACTTGTCGGCCTCACTTACGACCAGTTTGTGCGCTCAGTGATGCTTGCCCAAGGTCAGTTTAACACGTTTTTGACTTCCGAAAAAGCCAAGCAGACCGAGATTCTGGAGATGCTTACCGGCACTGAGGTTTACTCTAAGATCGCTGAAATCGTTGGTAGAAAGAAAAATGATGCTAAGACTGATGTTGAAAAAGCGACAGAGCTTTACAACTCATTGAAAAACAATATTTTATCTAATGAAGACATATCTTCTTTGAATGAAGAGCTTGCAAAAAATGAACAGCTTTTGTCGAAAAACGAGCAAGATATCAAAGAAGAAGAGGCAAAAATCAGGGATTTAGAGAAACTTGAGCTTTTAAATAAAGAAATTGACGCTTCGAAATTGCAACTCGCTGATTTACAGGCATCTTATGAGCGACTTCTTGAAGAAAAGGAGGTGCTGAAAAAGAAACGCGACGAGCTGAAGAAACAAATCGAGGAGCTTTCCGGAAAGAAGGCGGTGGCTGATAGAATGCCGTTAATTGTTAGCTTGCTGGAGAACTCCGACATTTATGATAAGAATTTCGATATAAAAGAATCAGAGTTTTCGGAGTTCTCTACCAAACTCACCGATGCTGAATCCGCTCAGAAGGCAGCCGCCACGGCCTATGATGAATGTAACGCACGACTCGAAAAAGCCGATGTCGAAGGACTGCGACTGCAGTACAACGAGCACAATAATGAGCTCGCAAAACTCGGTGACTGGAGGACCAAATGTTTGGGTGTAAAACAGATTTTGAACAACTATCTGAATACAAAACAAAATATTGATAATAAATTAGTTGAATTAGATAATCTAAACAAACACTTTAATATTTGCGAAAGCAATTTTCAGAAGGCAAAAACGGCTTTTGAAGCCAAAGATTCGGAGTATCAAATCCAGAAAAACATGGTCGCCGACTTCATGAAATCGCTGCGTTCGAAACTCGAAGTGGGGAAACCGTGTCCGCTTTGCGGCAGCACCTCACATCAGTATCATGATGAGAAAATCGTTGACTCTTTGTTTGCTTCAATTGAGAAGGCATGGAACGAGGCAAGAAGCGTTTTTGAAAAGGCAAAGGATGCGAAGAACAAGGCTGAAGGCGAGATAAACCTGCTTAATAAAAGCATTGCAAACGAGCAAAAACAGCTGGATAATCTCGTTAAAAACCTTACAGCAGAATGCAATGGCAAGCCGGTGTATGACATGGAACGACTGGATAAAGGTTTAAGCGACTGTGAATCAAAGATTTCCATCGAGAAATCGAAAATGAACGAGATCAACATTAAGATTCAGGAGGCAAAAGCGATTCAAGAGGAGCTGAAACAACTGCTGAAGAAGAAAAATGAGGCTGATGAGGCATATAAAACAATGCTTCGCAAATTGGCATATAAATGGAAACGGCTCAATGACGACTTCTCAAAAGTTGATTCAGATATTGTTAAAATCGATGAAATCGCCAATGGAATCAAGAAAATTGACGGAATTGAGCGTATTACAGAGTTTGGTGACAAGGTAGCGACGGGAAATATCATTGCAAAAGATGCCATTTTGATAGGTTTTACAAAGGTTTTGACAAATTTGATAGCCAAGACTGATGAAAAAAAATCGATTGAGGCGGGTTTGAAAGACATAAATAAGACAAACATCCAAGAGAACCTTGAGATGCTGGTAAATCAAAAGAAAACGCTAAATACAGCTATTTCTGAGATTCGCACCAAGCTATCGCTAAATGCGCAGAATAATGCCTCTGCGAATGCTGCTAAAGATGATTTGCAGGCGAAAACGACACAGTTATCGCTTTGGACGCAGCTCGCGAATGCCATCGGCACAACGGCCACCGACAATTTCCGCGATGTCGCGCAGGCTTACACCATGCGCATCTTGCTTGACCAAGCGAATTACTTCTTGCATAAGTTGAGTCAGAGATATGAATTGACGTGTTATTCCAACTCGTTGGCTATCATGGTGATGGACAAAGAGATGGGAGGGGAGCTGCGCACAGCATCGTCGCTATCCGGTGGCGAGACATTCCTTGTTTCTTTAGCGTTGGCATTGGGTTTGGCATCGTTGAACGATGAAAACCTCAGCATTGACATGTTGTTTATTGATGAAGGATTCGGCACCTTGGACGGCGAGAGCCTTGAAATGGCTGTCCATGCCCTTGGAAACATGCAGAAATTCGGCAAAAAGGTAGGAATCATCTCGCATGTTGACAGCCTCAAAGAGCGCATTCCGGCCCAGATCAGAGTAACAAAACGAGGCAAAGCCGCAAGTAAAATTGACATCTAAGCTAACTCCAACTTCTTCTAGAGCATTGACAAGCCGTGGATTGCCATTGTCGACAGTTAAATTTTTTTTTGGTAACCAATTGATTTTTATTGTATTTTTGGTTCTCTTTAACTACTATTACAATTTAACTAGCTTACAATGAAACAAACTAGACTACTTACTATACTTTGGGCGATGACGCTGATGCTCGCAATAGTGACGCAGAGCGCATGGGCACAAAGCACCTCTGACATCGGAAAGGTATTAGCTGCAGATGGAAAAATGTACAAGACTGTTGCTGCGGCGACCAAGGAAACGCCTGGTAAATGTATCACGGGGACAGACCCCTTGATACGTAGGCAAAAACAGTTTGAAGCTAATGTTTTTTTTATTATATTTGCACCAAAATTACTTAGTATGACATTACAAAAGTGGATTGAAGATAGAGCTATTCATGGCTTTCCTACGTTTTCTGTTGAGGAT